>DASRAU010000046.1:0-189286 GCA_035638075.1 Verrucomicrobiia bacterium | reverse complement strand
AGCCGCTGCGCTCAAGGCACTAGGGGCGGGCGAGTGAGCGTCGGGCGGTCGCCTAACTACTGCGTGCAGCTGACGGCGGGCCGGTTGGTTGAAGTAATTTCTACGGCGGCGTTGGCCCGCCGCAGCTGACGCATGCGTTAGGCAGAAGAGGAGAGATGGTTCGAGTTGCGCCAATGCGTGCCCGTGCAATCTTGGGCGAGACGCCCAACGGCCTCAAGATCTCGATTCCGTCACGCAAGAACCCCTTTATGCTCATCTTCCTGCCCGTGTGGCTCGTTGGTTGGGCGTTCGGTGAGTTTTTCGTCGCACGCACGATAGTAGTTCCACCTGGGGGCAGTCCGGCTCCGATCTTGTTTCTGGTGGTGTGGCTTACGTTCTGGACCCTGGGTGGGGCCTTCGCCATCTATGCATTCCTATGGACCGCTGTTGGTCGAGAGGTGGTCCTGCTCAGACCAGACGCGCTGGTTATTCGTAGCCAGGTTTTCAATCTAGGTCGTAGTCGCGAGTATGACTTGAACGCAATACGGAACCTCCGCGTTGCGGCCACGCCGTTCAATCCATTCGACTTTAGATCCGGCCTTCAGTTCTGGGGCATCGGCGGTGGCCTGATCGCATTCGACTATGGCGCGGGCACAATACGCTTTGGCAGCGCGGTTCAAGAAGGAGAGGCGAGTGACATCGTCAGTAACCTCAAGCGGCGCTACCCATTCGCGGTGAGCAACCGGGAACATAGGTGACAGATCGTCCGGGGACATGGTTAACACTTTTTCCTGAGGGACGGAGCCCCGGTGATGATGCCGGAGCGCTCGTCAAAGCGTCCGAGCAGGGTGTTGTAGTAGAGGATGTTCCAGAGGCTATCCTCGATTTCTTCGAAGCCGACGTATTCGTGGTTGAGAGCCTGGCTGAGGAAGTGCTGTCCCGAGTGCAGACGGAAGGTGCCGGCGCCGCTGACCTTGCGCACTTCGAAGTGTCCGGGGTAGTCCGGCGGTGCGATGCGTTCCGGATAGGAGCGGGGTGAGGGCTTCCACCGCGAGGCCGGGGTTTCGTCGTTCAAGGCCTCATGAGGCCTGAGATCGTTGTAGGTGTCCTGGAACCGGTTGAAGACGCGCTGTTGAAGGTTGAGGTTGGCGGCGGGCGGGCGCGTCGACTGCGCTTTGAGAGTCTTGTGGAGTCGCTCATGGGCGCCGTTCTCCTGCGGACTGCCGGGAGTGATGCGCTGATGAGCGATCCCGAGCTGCAACCACCAGACGTTGAGGCGGTTGAGTCCATGGATGCCGCAGGAGGCGAACGGAGCGCCGTTGTCGGAGCGGATGGCTTCCGGGAGACCGCAGTCGCGGAACAGCCGGCGGAGATGGGGCTTCACGCCGTCACCAGCGACATCCAGGAGCCCCTGGCAGCCGAGGAAGTAGCGGCTGAAGTGGTCGATGACGGTCAGGGGATAGCAATAGATGCCGTTGCGCATCCGGAACTGGCCTTTGAAATCGATCGTCCAGACCTGGTTCGGGCCGGTCGTGCGCAATGGAGCGGCCCCCGGATGCTTCCAAGGGCGGCGACGCCGGCGGTGATGGACATGGCCGTGGCGGGCGAGGATGTCGAAGATGATGCTGCGAGACGGCCACGAGCGCAACGGGTCGCGCGTGCGCAGGCGCTTGAGGATCTTCCGAGGCCCCCAGCCGTAGCGGCGATGCTCCTCGAGGATGAGCGCGATGACGTCCCCGGGCGTCTGATGCGGAATGAGACGGGGCGCCCGACTGCGATCGAGCAACCCGCGGGGTCCGTCGTGGCGGTATCGATCGAGCCACTTGTAGCCGGTGTTGCGGCTGATGCCGTACCGGGAGCAGAGCTCCGTCATGGTCCAATGGCCGCTCTCGAGGTCTTGGGCAAAGTGGTGACGTTCGATCACGGGGTTGGTCTCCTTCCAGGGCATCGCCTCTCCTCCCGCGTGGGGCGGAGAAGTGTCAACCATGTCCCCGGACAGCTGTCATCTATGTACCCGGGATGTACCGACCATCGACCTAACTATTGCATTCAGCGGACGGCGGATCCTCCCTCGATAAGGTAGACACTTCCACCTAATCAGGATGTGTCGGATGGGCCGACTAGGTGGTCCGTCGCCGCTGATGCATGCGTTATGCGACCTGCAGTTTCCGTCTGGACGGCTTGAGAACGAATCGCACTTGGACGCCGAGCCGTCCTAGCATGTCGAGCAAGGTGTCTGTACTGAAGAGGTCGACTCTGCCGCGCAAGAGGTCGCTGACTCGCGGTTGTGTGACATGGAGAATTTTCGCTACCTGAGCTTGAGTAAGCCGGCGCGACGCGATGAACTTCTGTACTTCGATCATCAGATCCGACCGTACCAACAGGTGGGCCGACTCCTCATCCGAGAAGCCAAGGTCGCGGAACACGTTGCCTGTCGACGGTGTTACCCGAACATTTCGATCCAGCTTGAGTTTCTTGGTCATTTCAACCTCTTCTTCCAGCGACGAGAGCGCGGTAGCGACTCCGGGCCAGGTCCAAGTCACGTTTCGTTGTCGTGCGGGTGCGCTTCTCGAAAGCGTGCAGCACGTAGACGCCTTCGGCAAACGCCGCAACGTAGAAGACCCGATGCTCAAGACCGGTCCGGACCCGAATCTCCCGAACACCGGGGCCGACAGTAGCCAGCGGCTTCCAGTCATTGGGCTCGAGGCCCTGCTGAACTCGACGCAACTGGAAGCCGGCGACCCGCCGGGCGAGGCTTGGAAACGCCCTCAAGTCCGCACGGGACGACCCAAGCCAGAACACCCGTTTATCGGGCACGACTCATTATGCAAGTATTCGTATAACATGTCAACGATGGTTGTGGTGGGTCGGTCGCATAACTACTGCATGCAGCGGACGGCGGGCCGGTTGGCCGGGGCAATTTCTACGGCGGCGTTGGCCCGCCGCAGCTGACGCATGCGTTGGGCCGATGCGGGTTAACCCTGGGCAGGGCCGGTGTAGAATCACGCCATGAGCAAGGAAGAAATCGAAGCGGAAGCCCTGAAGCTCGATCCGAAGGCGCGTGCCCGGCTGGCCGAGAAGCTGGTTGAGAGCCTCGAGGACCTGTCCGAATCCGAGAACGCACGGCTTTGGGCCGACGAGGCCGAGCGTCGCGATGCGGAATGGAACGCGCGCACTGGTGCGGGCCGCCCGGCTTCAACCGTTCTCCGTGCCGCTCGAGCCAAGCTGAAGTAGGGGCGACTGCTACGACAACGCCCCGATGGAGAGCTTCTTCAGCACCCTGAAACGCGAGCGTGTTCACCGGCGCCTTTACTGGACCCGGGACGAGGCCACGGAAGACCTGGCCGACTACATCGACGGCTTCTACAACCTCACGCGGCGTCACTCGGAGCTCGGAGGCGTGAGTCCGGTGCAGTTCGAGACCATGGCGAAACTAACTTAACCTCGTGTGCGCAAAACCGGGTCAAGACCACTCTAAGGCGGGCTGCCCAACTGCTGCTTGAAGCTGACGGCGTGTGGCAGGCTCGCGCTACGGCGAATCTCGCCGGCGCTCGCACGCCGCAGCTTAACGAAGCGTTGTGCGGACTAGTCGTAGGCTCCCAGAACCCGGTGCACCCGGGTAGAATGGCGGCCACGGGGACCCGGGCCAGATGACGTTCAAGGTCGAAATCGAACAAGAAGACGACGGTCGTTGGCTCGCGGAAGTCGTTGAACTTCCGGGCGCTCTAGCCTACGGGGCCACTCGCGACGAGGTTCGAGCCAAGGTCCAGGCGCTGGCCCTCCGGGTGCTGGCTGATCGGCTCGAACATGGGGAAGCGGGTCCGGACCTGGTCAACATCTCCTTCGCGACTGCATGAGCGAATGGCCCAGCCTGAGCCTCAGTGTCGAAGAGCGCATCCAACTCGTCGAGGCCATCTGGGACAGCATCGCTGACCACCCCGAATCGCTGCCGGTCACAGGTGCCCAGCGGGCCGAGTTAGACCGGCGGATGGCCGCTCATCGCAAGGACCCGGGCGCAACGCTTAGCTGGCCTCATGTTCGCGACGAGCTGAAGCGCAAGATGTGAATCCCCCGCTCCGCTACGCCGACGAGGTCTATATCGGCGACGCGCATGCCTAGTACCGTGAGCGAGGTCACGACCGGCGCGCTCCTTCGCAAGTCCGAAGAAAATGATGAATAGGGTGCAGGCCGACGCCGGGGCTCTCTCATGACCTGGCCAGGGTGGCGAGAAGCTCGTCCAGCAGCTCGAACTGTTCGGCCGCCCCGCCCGTGCTCGAGCTGCCGGAGGCGAGAGCGTCGTCGAGGGCCTGCCTGGAAGCATAGAGTTCGCGCAGGACAAGAAGCG
Organism: Verrucomicrobiia bacterium; assembly: GCA_035638075.1. Taxonomy (GTDB): domain Bacteria; phylum Acidobacteriota; class Polarisedimenticolia; order Gp22-AA2; family Gp22-AA2; genus DASRAU01. The sequence continues at coordinate 184,962 of DASRAU010000046.1, read as the reverse complement.
TCTTGCCGTCCTTTTCCTCGAAGGTCACCGTGGTCACGGGACCATCGGCGCTCTCCTCGTTCGTCCAGACGATGCGCGAGTGGGGCGTCACTTCGATGTACCTGCCGAAGAACGCCATGGGCTGCTCGAAGTCAGGGTGGCTGAAAACGAAACGGTACGTGCCTCCCGTGCGAACATCGGCCTCGCAGGACACGAAGGAGATTCCGAACGATTTCGGCACCCACCACCGCTTGAGCAGCTCGGGATTGGTCCAGGCCTCGAACACCATGTGCGCAGGGCCGTTGAAGGTGCGCGTGACGACCAGCTCACGCTCAGACTGTCGTTCAACCGTCGTGGGGTTCTTCATGGGGTCGCGCTCACCTTCCCTTTCTTTTTCCATCCACTCGTTTCTTCCGTTTCAATTCCTCAACGATCCTGTCCAGCTCGTCGAAGCGTGCATCCCAGAGCTGGTGGTACCTCTCGATCCAGGCCGACACTTCCTCCAGCCGGCGCATGCCGAGCTTGCACGTGCGCACCCGCCCGACCTTTTCCGTGATGACGAGCCCGGCCTGCTCCAGGACGCCGACGTGCTTCTTCATGCCCGTGAGGGTCATGCGGAACCTGCCGGCGAGGTCCGTGATCGAAGCGTCCGCATGCCCCAGCCGCTGCAGAATGCCGCGTCGGGTGGCGTCCGAGAGCGCGGCGAACGAGGCATCCAGGTGGACCTCTTGTAACTGAACCATATGGTTCAGTATAGCGCCAACGGAGGGCCGAAAGCAAGGGGAAGCAAGGGGGAGGCTCTTCCGGGTGGGGCCGCCCCGGCGGTAGCATCCTGCGGCGGCGAAGTGACCGAACCAGACGTGTGTGAACGCTTCGGGGGATGCGATGGATGTTGTCGAGGAGCACCGCCGGCGGAACGGCTGGCGGATGGCCAGCGCCATCGCTCTCGGCACAGGAGCGTGTCTCCTGTTCACGGTCATCGACGCGCTCGCGGCGCCGCGAACGCTCGCGCAGTTCGAGGCGAAGCTCGACCACATCCGCCTGCAGCTCGCGATTCCGGGCATGTCAGCGATCGTCATGGAGAAGGAGACGGTCGTTTGGGAGGGTTCCCTGGGGCTCGCCGACATCGCGGCGCAACGGCCCGTGACGCCCGCGACCCAGTTCCACCTGGCGTCTCTGACGAAGACCTTCGCCTCGACCATCGTGCTGCAGCTCGTCGAGCAGGGACTCGTCAGTCTCGACGACCCCATCGGCAAGTTCGGGATCTCCCTGCCCGGTGAAGGGGTCATCCGCGTCCGCCACCTTCTGTCGCACACCTCCGAGGGAGTTCCCGGCGCGGAGTTCCGCTACAACGGCGACCGCTACGCGCTCCTGGATCGGGTGATCCAGAGGGCGACCGGCGAGTCGTTCGCGAAGCGCGTGATGGAGCGCATCGTCACGCCGCTCGCGCTGGACCACACGGCCCCGAATCCGCTCGACCGCGTGGCCTTCGCGACCTCGGGCCGCGATGCCGCGACCTTCATCACCGGGATGGCGACCGGGTACGGGATCGACGATCGCAAGCGTCCGGTCCGCGTCGCGTATCCCGGGTCTTTCAGCAGCGCCGCCGGACTCGTATCGACCGCGAGGGACGTGGCGCGCTATTCAACGGCCCTCGACGGGGGCCAGTTCCTCAGCGACGCGACGCGCCGGCTCGCCTACACGCCTTCCCGCGGCGCCGGCGACCGGACGCTCCCTTACGGACTCGGCTGGTTCGTCAGCACGGTGAGCGGGCACGACCTCGTCTGGCACTATGGCTACTGGACCGGCAACTCGTCGCTCATCGTCAAGGAGCCGGCCCGAAGGCTCACGTTCGTCGTGCTCACGAACAGCGATCAGCTCAGCGCCCGGTTTCGGCTGGGCTCCGGCGACCTGATGAGCTCCACCGTCGCGCAGGCGTTCGTGAACGGGTTCGTGACCGGAACGCTCGGGCCGTAGCACCAGGGTCGCCGGGGTTCCGCGGCGCGCGCTCCGTGCGGAGCCGACCCCGCCATTTTGCTTGACCGGGGCGCTTCCGGGGCGTACTTCCATCATCATGGGCCCCAGACATGAGGGGAGCCCAGGACTGACCCGAAGGCCGGTGCGAGAACTCGGAGGTTCCGTATGGTTGTCGCCGTCCTGAATGTGATCGTGGGCCTGCTCCTTGCCGCCGGTGGCGTCCAGGAGGTAGTCGTCCGCGGTGTCCTCGGTGGCGAGCGTATTCCGTTCGTCGTCGGAGCCATCGGCACCCTGGTGAGTGTGCTCCTGTCGCTCTCCGGGATCGCGCTGTGGAGGAAGTGGCGGGGCGCGCGCAGCCTGACGCTCTCGGCCTGTGTCCTGGTGGCAGGGTTCTGCGCTCTCGCGGCCTTGCCGCCGCCTCGGTACGTGGGCATGGCGGCGTTGCTCGTCGGAGTGGGCTACCCCCTCATCGTCATCGCGCTGCAGCTGCGTGGTGGCATGCGTGCGGAGCGCGCTCGCTGACCGGGGGCGCACGATGCGGCAGGTGTCCTGGTTCCTGGGCACGGCGGCGCTCGTCGTGCCTCCGCTCTGGGCGCGTCACGAAATGACCGTCGTCTACGAGCAGGCCAGGGCCGAGGGCATTGACGTCTGCGGGCTGCCTGCGCTGGCCATCATGATGGCGGCGTGCATGGGGTGTGTCGTCCTGTCCGGCGCTGCAGTCGTCCTCGGTGTGGTCGCGCTGCCGGCGTTGCCGATGGTTCCGTCGCTTGCGTTCCCGGGACTCATCACCTTGCTGGGCGGTTGATCATGTCAACGACCACGCGGAAGGCGCGCTTGACGTCCTTCGCGCCACAGCTCCTCGTCGACGACCTGGAACGCTCCATGGCGTTCTACAGGAAGATCGGCTTCACCTTCGACAAACCCTGGGAGGGGTTCTATGCCATCGGGTTCCTCGACGGCCTGGAGCTTCATTTGAAAGAAGCGCCCAGGAACCCGGCGGAGCGTCAATGGCGGCGCGCCGACGAGCACCTCGACGCGGCGGCGGGTGTCGATGGCATCGAAGCGTTCTACGAGCAGTGCGTCTCCGCCGGCGTCACCATCATCAAGCCGCTCGCGGAGACGGCCTGGGGAACGAAGGATTTCCATATCGAGGATCCGGACGGCAACATCATCTCGTTCGGCGGCCGCCCGCAATAGGAGTGAACGATGCGATCGGAGGGGCAGATGGACCCGCACCACGGACACGCCATGGCGAGCCCCACCATCGCGGTGGCCGTGAACGTCGAGTGAGCCGGGGGAGCGTCAAGCCATGCGATCGGTCCTCTTCGTGTGCGTCGCCAATACCTGTCGCAGCCCGATGGCGGCGGCGCTGGCGCAGGCGTACCTGGGCGACGGCGCACGCGTCGAGAGCGCCGGCACTGCCGCGAACGATGGAGACCCGGCCACGGCGGATGCGGTCGAAGTCATGGGCGAGCGCGATCTGGACATCGCTTCGCATCGGTCGCGTCCGGTCCGCTCGCTCGATCTGGGTCGTTACGACCTGATCGTCGCCGTGACCCCTTCGATCGCGGAGTTCCTCCGCAGGCAGGGGGGCGCCAGGTCCGCCATCGAGGTCATCGACATCCCCGATCCGCTGGGCCGGGGCCTGATGGCCTATCGAAGGGCCGCCGACGCGATCGAGCGGGAGGTTCATCGTGTTTGTGGTGGCCACAGTGCCACGAATCCTGAATGAGCCTGCTTCGCGAACACCTGGCGCGGCTTTGATGGGCATCATGGCGAAACTCCAGAGGCTCGAACCCTTTGCGTTCGTGCTCCTCTTCATGGCTCTTTACTACGCCTTCGGATTCCTGCCGCCACGCTCGGCGGTCTTCGACTTGTCCGCGCCGGAGGCGCACGCCGCCTGGGCGTCGATTGCCGTCTCCGTCGCGCTGCGGCTTCTTCGGTCTTTGCCCCGGCGCCGCCTGCGCCTGGAGCGGCTCCTCTACGCCCTCTTCCTGGCGGGGATGCCCTTCATCTATGTCGCCGCGGCGTTGAAGTCGGGATCGGGCCCCGACGTGGCGAGGGAGCTTGCGGGTGTGCCGGTTTACGTCGGTCTCGCGTTGTTCGGATATTTCAGGTCGTTTCCGGTCCTCGGGATCGGGATTGCCGCGCATGGACTCGGCTGGGATCTGTGGCACCAGGGCGCGGCTCCCTACATCGCCAGTTGGTACCCTCTGGCCTGCCTTGTGATTGATCTGGCCATGGGCCTCCTGGCGCTCACGCAGGCCAGCGCGCACGAGGCGCCGGACGAGATGCAGCGGAGCGCCGCGGGGTCATGATTCGGCGGTCGAACCTTCTGTCGATCCTGGTGGCTCTGTGCATCGCCGCGGGTTCCTTCAACGTGGCAGCGGCGCCGATGCGCGCGCTGGTCATCAGGCACGTGAGCGCTTTCGACGGGGAGAATCTGATCCGGAGGGCGACGGTCGTCGTTCGAGACGGCCGCATCGTATCGGTGGGTCAACGCGCGCGCACACCGGGTGACGCCGAGGTGGTCAACGCGGCCGGCATGACTCTTCTTCCCGGTCTGATCGACGCGCACACCCATGAAACCGACGGCCGGCCGCCGCTCCGGCAGGCGCTGGTGCTGGGAGTGACGACGGATCTCGAGATGTTCACCGTCGACCCTCAGTTCCCGGCCCGGATGCGGCGGGAGCAGGCCGAAGGGAAAGCGTCGGACCGCGCCGACCTGTTCTCGTCCGGAATCGGGGTGACGGCGCCGGGCGGTCACGGCACCGAATTCGGCGTCCCGGTGCCGACGATCACCGAGCCCGGCGACGCGCAGGCATTCGTCGACGCGCGCATCGCCGAGGGCTCCGACTACATCAAGATCATCTCGGAACGCGGGACCGCCCGTGACCCGTTCAACAATCTGAGCGCGGACACCCTGCGGGCCGTGATCGCGGCGGCGAAGCGGCGCGGCAAGCTCGCCGTGGTTCATGTCAGCGAGCAGGGCTCCGCGCTCGAGGCGATCGAAGCGGGCGCCGACGGACTGGCGCACGTGTACTGGGTCGGCCGCCCGGACGAGGAGCTCGCCCTCCTGGCGAAGAAGCGCGGCGTCTTCGTCATCCCGACCCTGACGGTGATCCAGAGCCTGAAGGGCGTTCCGAGCGGAGCGGCGCTGGCCGCCGACGAGCGTGTCGCGCCCTTCCTCCTGCCGGACCAGCGCGACAACCTGGGCAAGGCGAGCAGGAATCCGACCATCGGACCCGAGGATTCGTACGCCGTGGCGCGGGACACGGTGCGCCTGCTGCACAAGGTGGGCGTGACGATTCTCGCCGGCAGCGATTGCCCGAACACCGGGACCGCGCAGGGCGCGAGCCTCCACCGGGAGCTGGAGTTGCTCGTCGAAGCCGGGCTGACTCCGATTGAGGCGCTGCGCGCCGCGACCTCGGCGCCCGCCGACACCTTCCACCTGAAGGATCGCGGGCGCCTCAGGCCCGGGCTGCGCGCCGACCTGTTGCTCGTGCGGGGCGACCCGACGCAGGATATCTCGGCGACGCGGGACATCGTCGGCGTCTGGAAGGAGGGGCTGGCCGTGGACAGGGAAGCCTACCGGACGGAGTTGCACGCCGGCACGACACCATGATCCGCATGCTGCTGCACGCCGCACGCCGGCTCCGCCGCGCGCCGCTGTTCACCGTCACGAGCATCCTGACGCTGGCGATCGGCATCGGCGCCTGCGCCCTGATGATGAGCCTCGTGTCGTCCATCCTGATCAAGCCGCTGCCCTACGAGCGGCCCGGCCAGCTCGAGATGGTGTGGGGCGACTATCCGGACGCCAGGCTCGGGTTCCCGGAACAGCCGACGCACGGCGCGGTGTTCCGCATCATCCGCGACACGACGCGGACCTTCGAGTCCATCGCGGCGTTCCGCGGCACGTCGCTCAACCTCGGCGACGCGATCAACCCTGAGCGCGTCAATGGCGTCCAGGCCACCGGCGAGTTCTTCCGCACCTTCGGGATCTCGCCGCAGATCGGACGCTTCTTCCAGCGCGACAACGAGACGCCCGGCGCCGATCGGGTCGTCGTGCTGAGCGATGCTCTCTGGCGCCGCCGGTTCGGCGCCGATCCGCAGATCGTCGGCCGCACTCTGACGCTCAACGACGAGCCCTCCACCGTCATCGGCGTCGCACCGCGGGGGTTCGCGTTCCCGCGCGGGGCGGAAATGCCGGGCGACTTCCAGTTCGCCGCGGCAGCGGACGCGTGGGTCCCGCTCGACCCGCCCGAGAGCGGCATCGCCGATCTCGCGATCGTCGGCCGTCTGCGCGAGGGGACGACGCCGCAGGGCGCCCGCCAGGACATGGATCGCGTGATGGAGGTGGTGCAGCGCACCATTCCCGTCATCAGGAACTCGCGGCCGCGCGAGTGGCTCGTGCCGCTCCGGCAGCAGGTGGTCGGAGACGTGACGCCGATGCTGGCGAGCCTGCTCGCCGGCGTCCTGCTGGTGCTCGTCGTCGCCTGCGTGAACACGTCGCAGCTCGTGCTCGCGCAGCTCCAGGCGCGCCGCCACGAGCTGGCGGTGCGATCGGCCCTGGGGGCGACGACCCGGCGGCTCGCCGGCGAGGTGCTGGTGGAGGTTGCGCTCCTCGTCGCCGCCGGGGGCGCGCTGGGGATCTTCGCCGCGAACGAGGGACTGAACCTTCTGCGCGCTTACGGGTCGCGGCAGCTGCCCCGGGTTTCGGAGCTGGCGTTCGACACGCGGTCCGCGCTGGCGGCGCTGGGTGTCATGGCGGCCGCGGCGCTCGTCGTGACCCTCGTTCCCGTGCTCCTGGGCGGCCGCGCCCGGCTCCTCGACGTGCTCCGCCGGGGCGGTCGCGGCAGCGCGCAGAGCGGCATCCCGTTCAGGGCGCGACGGGCGCTCATCGTCTGCGAGCTGGCGGGAGCGCTCGTGCTGCTGACGAGCGCGGGACTGCTGGTGCGCGACCTGTCACGGCAGCTCAGCGCCAAACTCGGGTTCGATACCATCCACGGCGTGACCTTCGAGGTGTCGCTTCCGCCGATCCGGTACCCGGAGCGGCCGTTCGCCACCGGCATGGAGCACGCAGCCGGCGTCCAGTTCCTGACTTCCGCGCTCGGCAATATCCGGGCACTCCCCGGTGTCGCCGCCGCCGGAATCGGCAAGCCGCTGCCGCTCAGCGGCGCCCAGCAGGCGTCCACCTTCACGCCGGAAGGACAGATGCCGCCGATCGGGCCCGATGCCGCGGCGCCGATCGCGCAGTTCACCGTCGCGAGCCCCGGGATGATCCGCGCGCTCGGGGCACCGATGCTCGCCGGCCGTGATTTCTCGGATGACGACCGCGCCGACAACCTGCCCGTGGTGATCGTCAACGAATCGATGGCGAAGTGGCTGTGGCCGGGGGAGAGCGCGATCGGCAAGCGCCTCCGTCTCGGACGACCGCTGGAGACACGGAACTGGCCATGGATGACGGTGGTCGGCGTCGTCTCCGACATGAAGCGCTACGCGCTCACGGAGACGCCGCGCCCGGAGATGATCGTCCCCTACACGCAGAATCCGTACATGACGTACGGCACGATGCAGTTCATCGTGCGCTCGAGTCTCGGGCCGGCGCTGCTGCGCGAGGTGCAGGGCGCGATCGCGGCCGCCGACCCCACCATCCCGATCGCCAACGCACGCACCGTGGACGATCTCGTGAGCGCGAGCGCGTCCAACGCGCGCTTCGTCGCCCGGTTCATGGCCGGCTTCGGACTCGTCGCGCTGGTGCTGACGGTCGTCGGCATCTACGGCGTGATCGGCTACGGTGTGCAGCGGCGCCGGCAGGAGTTCGGCGTGCGCCGCGCGATCGGCGCGGGGCCGCGTGAAATCCTGGCCCTGGTTCTCCGCGAAGCCATCCGGCTGACCGTCGCCGGCATCGCGGTGGGTCTCCCGCTGACGCTCGCGGCCGGCTTCGGTCTGCGACACCTGCTGTTCGACATCTCTCCATACGATCCGATCTCGCTGGCCGGCTCGATCGCGGTCCTCGTCGTGGCCACCATCGCGGCCAGCGTGATTCCCGCCATCGCCGCGGCGCGCATCGGGCCGCGCGTGGCGCTCGAAGACTGACCGGGGCGTCGGACGTCGATGACACGCGTTGCCCTCGCTCGAGCGGTCTCGATCGTCGGCCACCCGGTCGTGCTCCTGCCCCTCGCGGCCCTGATCGCGGCATCGACAGGAGGAGCGTCGCCGAGGCAGCTGCGGCTCGTCGGTGGAGGGTTCCTGGCGCTGGGCGGCATCGTCATGGGGTTCAGCTGGTGGCAGGTGCGAGCCGGTCGCTGGACCCATGTCGACGCGAGCGTTCGGAACGAGCGCAGGCGCCTCAATCTGTTCCTCGCCGTGGTGTGTCTCCTCGGCGCGATGCTGCTCCGGTCGCGCCAGCCCTCGATGTCCATCGGGCTGGCGGCCTCCGGGACCCTCGTCCTGGTGGCCCTGCTCAGCGGGAGGTGGGTGAAAGTCTCCCTGCATGCCGCGTTCGCCGCATTCGCCACGACCCTCGTGTGGCCGATCGCGCCGGCGGTCGTTGCGGGTGTCCTGATGACGGCCGCAGTGGTCTGGTCGCGGCTGGCGCTTGGTCGTCACGTGGCCGCGGATGTCCTGACGGGTGTCCTGCTCGGGGTCGCCGCCGGCGGCGCCTGGCATGTGTGTCGTGTCTGATGCCTGACGTTCCCTCGCGCGCAGCCTTCGGCGTGCCTGCCGAAATGGGCCTGCTGACGAAGCCCTGGGCGGCGATCAAGCTCCTGGTCCTGTACCTCGAGTACTGGATCGTGGGACTGGGCGAGGAGTGGTTCCACGTGTCCAAAGGAAATCTTCTGTTCGATCTCGAGCGCTATTCCGCGGCCGCGGGCGCCTATTCTCGGGCGCTGCAGGAATCGAAGTCGCCCCTGCTCCAGGCTCGCCTGGGTTGGTGCTACATGAGAATGAACATGCCGAACAGCGCGGTCGATCTGCTGACGACGGTCCGGTCGCACAGTGGCCGGCCCGAAGTGGGGATGACGCTCCTGCATGCGCTCATCCAGGCGGGCAAGCTGCCCGAGGCGTCTGTGCTGCACGGAGATCTGATGAAGACGGTCCCGGAGAGCTCGAACGAAATGCGGGCGGATCTGTCCGAGCTTGGCGCGCTGCTGAAGGAGGCGGGCGCGAGCCGCAGTTGACTGTGACGGAGGGCATGCATGCGTCTTCTCATCGCCATCTTCCTGCCGTGGCTGGCGTTCTTCACCATCGGCCGGCCGTTCGCCGGAATCATCTGCCTCATCCTTCAGCTCACCGTGCTCGGATGGGTGCCGGCCGCGATCTGGGCGGTCTACTCGCTCAGCCAGTACAAGACCGACAGGAAGATCGAAGCGGCCCTGGGTCGACGGCCTTAGCCCGCGGCGGAGGCAGGAGGTGAACGTGGCGGAGGGATTCAAGCCGGCGCCGGTCAAACCGGCGATCACGATCGCGGACGTGGAAAAGCTGGACGTGCGCGTCGGCACCATCGTTGAAGTCGCCGAGGTGCCGAGGTCGGCGAAGCTCCTCAAGCTCACGATCGACTTCGGGGATCATCGGGGGACGATCCTGGCCGGCATGAAGCAGGAGCGCGAGAATCCCCTCGAGATCGTCGGCCGGCAGGCGCTCTTCATCGTCAATCTCGAGCCCAGGCGCATGGCCGGCGAAGTGTCGGAGGGGATGCTGTTCGACATCGGGTTCGCGGATGGAATCACGCCGGTGCTGGCGGTTCCGGAGCGGGCCGTGCCGAATGGTGTCCGGGCAGGATAGCGGACGCTTCGCGCCGTTGTCAGAAGGAGGTCGCTGATGCGCGGGAAGGTCGTTGCTGTTGCCCGCGAACTGGCTGCACGTCAGTGGCTGCCGCTCCGGAAGCGAGTGCGTCCTCTACCAGGAGGGCAAGGGCAAGTTCGACTTCAAGCCGGCTTTGGGAAAATAGCATGTGAAGTGGTGCTAGGCTCAGGCCCATCAAGCCGCCGCTCATCCGGATCGGTGAGACATGGACGAAGAGGATTCCCGGGATCTCAGGCGCCGAACTCCCTGGCTGGCACGATGGCTGAAGGCGGGCCTTCTGATCGTGGTCGCCTCCACGATTGGCTGCGACCAGGTCTCGAAGCGCGTTGCGGCGCTTCAGCTCCAGGGCGTTCCCAGCCGTTCCTTCCTCGGCGATCTGATTCGCCTCCAGTATGCGGAGAACGCCGGCGCCTTCCTGAGCCTGGGAGCCGACCTCCCGCTGTGGGTGCGCACGGCGTTTTTCACCGTTGCGACCGGTGCTGCGCTGGCCCTCTGTCTCGTCGCGATCTCCCGGAGCGAATGGGTCGGGCTCTCCCAGGTCGGTCTCGCCTTGATCGTCGGAGGGGGAGCCTCGAACCTGATCGATCGCGTGGGTCACGGCGTCGTCGTGGACTTCCTCAATGTCGGCATCGGCCCGCTGCGGACGGGAATCTTCAACGTCGCGGACATGGCCATCATGCTCGGCGTCACGCTGCTGGTCGTCGGCTGGTTTCGAGGAGGCCACGGTGTCCGGTAACAGTCCCAGGTCGTGGAGCCGCGACGAGGTCGCCTCGATCGTCACGTCGGAGATCGTGTCGCTGCCGGAGGACCGGCTCGCGGCGCTGTCGCCCTTCGTCGAGGCGCTGGAGTCTTTCACCACGGACTCCGGACCGGGAGCGGACGGTCAGTCGTACTGGTTGATCGCCAGACACGGCGGCCGGGTGCTCTACTGGGACGGCGTGGAAGAACAGTTTGCGACGGGTGAGCTCAACGGCCGGGCCTTGAGCGATGTCCGGCTGTGGGGCGACAAGCTCGAGCCGTGCATCCAGGACTTCACCACATGAAGACATCCGGTGCGATGGCGATCGTTCCGGTGGAATGAAGTTCGGCGAGACCTGGGCGATGCGACCCCTTCGATACTCCATCAACGTGACCCTCGACGGGTGCATCGACCATCGCGCGATGATCCCGGACGAGGAGCTGCATCGTCACGCGGTCGAAAACCTCAAGCGGGGCGACGCCCTCCTCTTCGGGCGCGTCACCTACGGAATGATGGAGGAGGCTTTCCGGGGCCCGGCGCGAGCCGCAGCGCTGCCGGATTGGATGCAACCGTTCGCCCGGACGATCGACGCGGCGAAGAAGTACGTCGTGTCGGGCACACTGGAGCGGCCGGACTGGAACGCGGAGCTCGTGCGCGGAGACCTGGGGCCGGCGGTCGAGCGCCTCAAGCGCGAGCCGGGCCAGGGCCTGTTCGTGGGAGGCGTGAAGCTCCCGCAGGCGCTGGCGGAGCTGGGATTGATCGATGAGTACGAGTTCGTGGTGCAGCCGAGACTCGCCGGCCACGGGCCGACCTTGTTCGCGGGGCTTTCGAAACACGTCGACCTCGAGCTCGTGGGCCGCAAGGAATTCGGGTCGGGCGCGGTGGCCATGCGGTGCGAACCGAGAAGGTCGCTGTTCCGTAGACTCGGTCATCCGGTCAGGAGATTCGCCATGTCCTCCGAAGAAGCGCCCCGCCCGCCGTTGCCTCCCTTCGACACGCAGACCGCCGCGCAGAAGGTGCGGATGGCCGAGGACGCGTGGAACACGCGTGATCCGCAGCGCGTCGCGCTGGCCTACTCGCCGGACAGCGTCTGGCGCAACCGCTCGGAGTTCCTGGCCGGACGCGAGGAGATTCGACAGTTCCTGGCGCGCAAGTGGGCGAAGGAGCTCGACTACCGCCTCATCAAGGAGCTGTGGGCCTGCCAGGAGAATCGGATCGCGGTGCGCTTCGCCTACGAGTGGCACGACGACTCCGGCCACTGGTTCCGCTCCTACGGCAACGAGAACTGGGAATTCGACGAGCGGGGCTTCATGAAGCGGCGCATCGCCAGCATCAATGACCTGCCGATCGCGGCCGCCGACCGCAAGTACCACTGGCCGCTGGGAAAGCGTCCAGACGATCATCCCGGACTCTCGGACCTGGGCCTGTAGGGGCGGCGCTCCGGAGACCGTGACCAACATGCAGAAGGGTGTTCTTGCAGCGGTCCTGGCTCTCGGCCTGGGGTGCTCGACCGTGGGACAGGTCGGTCAGGAACCGGCGGCGACCGCGGAGGCGGTATCGAAGAAGCAGGCGAATGCGGCGGACGACGTCCGGGAGGCGGTGTTCCGCTACATGTTCGAGCACAACGCTTCCGTCATGCAGAACAACGCGCCGATCGTGTTCCTGAAGGTCGAAGGAGAGCAGGATCCCTCGCCTGCGTTCCTGGAGCGGTTTGCGAAGCAGTGGCCTCCCGTCGAGCCGGGCTCCTCGGCGTCGGTCTCGCCCTGGACCGGCGCGACCGACAAGAAGACCGGGAAGCGCGGCCTCATCTTCAGGGTCGAGTCACTTCGCTGGATCAGCGACAGCGAGGCGGAGGTCGTCGGCGGCTATTACGAGGGCGGCCTCAGCGCTTCCGGCAACGTCTACCGCGTGAAATCGGAAGGCGGCAAGTGGGTGGTGAAATCCGAGGAGATGATGTGGATCTCGTAGGCGAAGAGTGGCATTCGTCGTAGGCGTGCTGCTGGCGCTCGGGGCGGGGGTGTTCGCCACCACGGTCGGGCTGGACCGCGACCGCATCCGAGATGGCCAGCGCTGAAGCCCGGGCGGAGCCGGCGGACGACTTCGCGCGGCAGCTGCGCGTCTTCGGTCCAATCGGGCTGCTGGCGATCCTGGTCATCGTCGCCGGCAACATCCTCTTCATTCCGCTCAGCGCCGTGCTGGTGCTGGTCTGGGCGCAGCGCTCCGGGACGCCGTGGACGGCCCTCGGGTTCGGCCGTCCGGCGAGCTGGGCCCCCGTCGTGGGGATCGGCGTGCCGGCCGGCGTCGTCCTGAAGCTCGTGATGAAGGCGCTCGTGATGCCGCTCTTCGGGGCGCCGGCGGTGAACGCGCACTACCACGACCTGACGGGGAATCCGGCCGCGCTGCCGGGCATCCTCTACGCGGTCATCGCCGGCGCGGGCTTCGGCGAGGAGACGCTGTTCCGCGGCTACTTCTTCGAGCGTCTCGGCAGGCTGTTCGGTCCCGGTCGCGCCGCGCTCTCGGGGACGATCGTGATCACGACGACCCTCTTCGCCCTCGCGCACTATCACGACCAGGGCTGGCCCGGGGTGGAGCAGGCGGCGATGACCGGCCTGGTGTTCGCGCTCGTCTTCGCGGCCACGCGGCAGCTGTGGATCCCGATGTTGATGCACGCTGCCTTCGACCTCGCGGCGGTCACCTTGATCTACTTCGACTGGGAGACCGCGGTGGCGCACCTGTTCTTCCGGTAGGATCCGCCCATGCCCAACCGCCGCAAGGTCATCGTGCACATCGCGGCCAGCGCCGACGGCTACATCGCCGGACCGGGTGGCGAAATCGACTGGCTGACGTCGCGTCCCGCGCCCGCGGGCTTCTACGGCATGAACGCCTTCGTGAAGACGATCGACACCAGGCTGATCGGACGGAAGACGTTCGACCTCAGCCTGCGCCTGGGGGCGAAGTTCGACTCGAAGGACCGGGCGTTCGTCTTTTCGCACCGGGCCGCGCCTTCCTCCGCCCCGCCGGGCGTGGAGTTCGTGGGCGAGCCGATCGGCCCGTTCATCCACCGCCTGCGCGAGCAGCCCGGGAAGGATCTCTGGCTGATGGGAGGCGGCGAGCTCATCGCGTCGTTCCTCGACGAGCGGGCGATCGACGAGTTCGTCATCAGCGTGGTGCCGGTCTTCATCGGGGACGGGATTCCTCTGATCGCGCGGCGCCATCGCCACGTGCCCCTCGAGCTGCAATCCACCGAGCGCTTCGAGGACGGGCTGGTCCAGCTGCGCTACTCCGTGCCCGCATGACCGAGGCCGCCGACAGGACGAGCCGCCTGTACGGGAACATGCAGACGGGCGTGCTGCTGCTCTTCGCCGCAGTCCTCCTCTGGCAGCCCGGGGCGGTGCTGTTCGAATCGGCGGCGGCGCGCGTCGCCGGCAACGTCCTCTGCGCGATCGGCGTGGGAATCCTGGCCGCCGCGCTCGTGACGCTCCGGGGCACCGTGCAGATCGAGCCGCAACCGAAGGCAGGACGGCAGCTCGTCGAGCGCGGCCTCTATCGCCATCTTCGGCATCCGATCTACACCGCCATCGTCCTGTGCGTCGTCGGGCTTTGGCTCAAGTCGCCTCGCGCGGCGGGGGCGCTCGCGGGACTCCTGGTGATGGTCTTCATCGTGTTCAAGGTGCGCGTCGAAGAGCGCTTTCTCCTGTCGGCCTATCCGGATTACGCGGCCTACCGGGAGCGCACGCGCGGGGTGTTTCTCACGGCGCACCTGTGACGGGAGCATGGCCGGTGCATCGATTCGATTCCTGAGGAGGCGGCTGTGAACTGGAACGTCTGGATTCGGCAGCTCCACCGCTGGGTGTCCGTCGTTTTCACCGTGACCGTCGTCACCAACTTCGTCGCGCTGGGCCTGGGGAAGGGGGCGATGCCGCCGCCGTGGATCACCTATTCGCCTCTCCCGCCGCTGTTCCTGCTGCTGTTCACCGGCCTCTACCTGTTCGTGCTGCCGTACCTGGCCCGGAGGCGGCCGTGAAGCGCTCCGGGGACGACACGGGCGGCGCGGGCGCATCCGCCTCGGAGCGGATCACGAAGCGCATCGCCGAGCTGGACGACTGGCGCGGCGAGACGCTTGGCCGGATCCGCGCCCTCATCCACGAAGCCGACCCGGACATCGTCGAGGAGTGGAAGTGGGGCATCCCGGTCTGGTCGCACGAGGGGATCGTCTGCACCGGCGAGACCTACAAGACCACGGTGAAGATGACGTTCGCGAAGGGCGCGTCCGTGAAGGATCCGGCGGGCCTGTTCAACTCCAGCCTCGAGGGAAACGTGCGGCGGGCGATCGACATCAGGGAGGGCGAGACGATCAAGGCCACCGCGCTGAGGTCGCTCATCAAGGCCGCCGTGGCGGTGAACGTCGCTTCGCGGAAGGCGGCGCCGCGCAAGGCTGCCGGGCGCAAGTCGGCACCGCGCAAGCGCGGCGGCAAGTGACGCGGCGGGATCGCTGAAGCCGGGCGCGCCCGATGTGGAAGCACGTGCTCCTGCTGCTGGCGACGGTCGCGGCATTCGCCGTGTCGCTCGTGATGTTGCAGCAGGTCCTCGGCCCCGGGTCGCCCTGGATGGGGCTCATGGTGATGCTCTGCCTGCTCGGCACGGCGAGATTCGCGGATCCGATTTGCCAGCTGAGGATGCCGTGGGCGCTGAGAGCCGTTCGTCCCTGGGAGCTGAACGGGGATTTCTCCGAGAGGCTCCTCGTGCCGCAGTTCGGCGGGTTGCTGCGCACGACGCCGCTGCGGCTTCTGAATCCGGAGGTCTACGTCTCGCGCCGCGACCCGGTCAGGCTCGTCCGGCAGCTCGAAGCGGCGGAGGCGAGCCACTTCTGGGCCACCCTCGTGCTCATCCCGTGGCAGGTGTGGTGCGCCATCTCCGGTCGCTGGGGCATCTTCGCGCTCTTCCTCGTGATCCAGCTCCTGGGCAACATCTATCCGATCCTGCACCTGCGGCTGGCGCGCGGCCGGCTGGAGCGGGTCATCCGGCGGCAGCAGACTCGAACGGGACCGGTCGTCGCGACGACGGCGAGGTAGCGTGAGATGAGGATGATGGCCCGATGCGGATGATGGACGTGGGACGCCTGCGGGAGATCGTGCGCTATCCGATCAAGTCGATGGCCGGGGTCGCGGCAGAGTCGGCCCTTCTCGGTGCACATGGGCTCCCGGGGGACCGGCGCTACGCCTTCCGCCGCAAGCGGGTTCTGCTGGGCATGCCGTGGCTGACGGCGAGCCGCCTGCCGGAGCTGCTGCTCTACCAGCCGGTCCGATTCGACGACGCCTCGGGTGAGCCGCTGCCGACGCACGTGCGCTCGCCGTCGGGGGCGCATCTCGAGCTGCAGAGCGAAGAGCTGCGGGCCGAGCTGGCCGGCCGTTTCCGCGGCGGTGTGGAGCTGGTGCGCCTCGACCAGGGCATCTTCGATGAGACGCCGGTCTCCATCATCAGCCTGGCCACGATCGCGGGGATCGGACGCGAGGCCGGGCTCGAGCTCGATCCCCGCCGCTTCCGCGCCAACTTCGTGCTCGACACGGAGCAGACGAAGCCGTTTCACGAAGACGGCTGGGTCGGACACACGCTGCTGTTCGGGGAGGCCGATCCGCCGCCCGCGGTGAGGGTCACGAAGTGCGACCTGCGCTGCGTGATGATCAACCTCGATCCGGACACCGCGGCGCAGGACGCGCGCGTCATGAAGACGGCGACCCGCCTCAACCGGAACAACGCGGGGGTGTACGCGACGGTCGTGCAGACAGGAACCATCCGCGTCGGCGATCGCGTGCGCCTCGCCGACCTCGCCTGAGGTATCGTGAACCCGGCGGAACTTCTCGAGGGGGCGGAAATGAACCGGTTGTCGGCGGGTTTGCGGGCGGGTGTCGTGAGCGTCATCGTTCTCGGACTCACGACCGGCCCGACGGTTCGGGCGTCGGGCGAGGAGAAGCCGCAGGCTCACGAGGGGCAGGCCCAGGGTGCCCAGGCCCACGAGGCGCATCCCCCGCACTGGACCTACGAGGGCGACACCGGTCCCACGCACTGGTCCGAGCTGGCTCCGGAGTTTTCGCTGTGCGCCGCGGGGCACGCGCAGTCGCCGATCGATCTCTCCGCCACGAAACGGGAGGCTTCGCCCGCGCTCGAGTTCCACTACCGGCCGAGCCACCTGAACGAGCTGAACAACGGCCATACGATCCAGGTGAACTACGACGCCGGCAGCTCGATCTCGGTGGGCGGTGTGCGCTACGACCTGGTGCAGGTGCACTTCCACATCCCGAGCGAGCACACGGTCGGCGGCAAGGCGTACGCCGCCGAGGCGCATCTCGTGCACAAGAGCGCCGACGGGCAGCTGGCCGTCATCGGCCTGCTGATCGATCGCGGCGCGGCGAGCCAGCCGCTGGCGCAGCTGTGGGCGCATCTTCCCGCCACGGAAGGTCCCGTCCACCAGGAAACCGGCAACCTCAACGCGGCGCGCCTGCTGCCGGCGAAGCACGCCGCGTGGCGTTACGAGGGCTCGCTGACGACGCCGCCGTGCACCGAAGGGGTCCACTGGTTCGTGCTGGAGTCGCCCATCACCCTGTCCGCCGAACAGCTCGAGCGGCTGCGCGGCATCCTGCACGTCAACAACCGGCCGGTGCAGCCGCTGCACGAGCGGACCGTCAGCGAAGACCCGCTGCCGTGAGATTCCGCGCATGATGGTCTGTCCCCGCTGCAAGTCGGAGTACCGGGACGGGTTCACCACCTGCGCGGACTGCTACGGTCCCCTCGTCGCCGCTCCCGAACCCGGAGCGGAGCCGCCCGCGCCCGCGCACGAGGACGGCGATCTGGTCCCCGTGTTCGAGTCGAGCGAACCCTCGCTCATCCTGATGGCCAAGTCGGTGCTCGAGGCGGCGGGCATCGCCTTCGGGACCCGCGGGGAAGGCGCCGAGGACCCGCTCGGGCTGGGCCGGTTCCCGGCGCGGATGAACCTGGTCACCGGTCCCGTGGTCTTCGAAGTGGCGCCCCCCGACGCGAAGGAGGCCGCCACGTTGCTGGCCGATCTGCGTGCCGGCTCCGAGCCCGACGGCGAGAGCTCCGGGTCCGCCGGCGAGGAGCAGGTGCTGCTCGTCAACCGATCGATGCCGCCGGGGACGATCATCCCCGAGCTGGCGTACCCCGACGTGCGCGAGGCCGCGGCGTGGCTGTGCCGGGCGTTCGGGTTCCGCGAGCGGCTGCGTATCGCCGACCATCGCATCCAGCTCACGCTCGAGGACGCCTCGGTCGTGGCGATCGAGGCGCCGCCCGGCCAGGCGGGTGACGCGCCGCTCACGACGCACGGCGTCATGGTCCGCGTCGCCGACGCGCAGGCGCACCACGATCGGGCGGAGGGAGCGGGGGCGCGCATCACCAGCCCGCCGACCGATTATCCTTTCGGAGAGCGCCAGTATTCGGCACTCGATCCCGCGGGGCATCGCTGGACCTTCTCGGAGTCGATCGAAGACGTCGACCCGGAAGACTGGGGCGGTGAGGTCGTCGAGGGCGTTGAGTCCTAGCGTCGGGTTGCGCTTCCGCGTCCGCTCCGGCTCGAGCTCGCGGGCCCGCGGGGTGCGGCGCTCCCGGCCACGCCCCGCGCTGCAACCTTCGCATCTCGTCGCGGCGCTCCTGCTGCTGTGCGTTCCTTGTCCGGACGGCGCCGCGGACATGGTGAATCCGCCTCCGCCGCCCGGACCGTTCTCGCTCCGCGTCACGCTTCCGGCGCCGGATGCCGTCGTGGGACGGACGATCAAGGTGTCGTACAGCCTCACCAACGACACGGAGACGGAGCTCCACGGCTGCGCTGACGACTGGAGCGCCGGAGTCTGGTGGGGGCCGGCGGGGATCCGCGCGACCTTCGTCCAGGGCGCGTTCCAGTGCGAGGCGTGGGGGAAATTCGACCTGGGGCCGCACGCGTCGCGGACCTGGTCCTCGGACGTCCATGTCCTGAACGTGGGAATCGGTGACGGACGCTTCGTGGGCGTGGTGCGCTCGACCGGAGACTCGTGGTCCGGCGAGGTGCGCTCGCCCGCCGTTCCGGTGGTGTTCCGCGATCCGCACGACGCGAAAGACAAGGCGTATGGTGACGTCGGGGCGGGCGGGGATGTCGCCAGGAGCGCCGCGCCGGAGGCCATGACGATCGGCATCATCGACTTCTACGGCCGCCAACGCGTGGGCGAGGCCGAGGCGCGCGCGGCGCTGGCGTTCAAGGAAGGCGACACCTTCAGTCCCGACGGGCCGCCTCCCGAAACGTTCCGGGCCACGGCCGAGCGTCTGAAGCAGCTCCCGGATGTCCTCCACGTCAGCATGACGCCGATCTGCTGCGACGCGGGCCGGCTCATCGTCTACGTCGGTCTCGAGGAGCGTGACGCGCCGGCGTTGCACCTGCGCTCCGCCCCGAAGGGCAAGGAGCGGCTGCCGGCGGACGTCCTGGCGGCGGCCGCGAGGTTCGGGAAGGCCTTCACCGAAGCGGTGAAGCGCGGCGACAACGGCGAGGACCGGTCGCAGGGACACTCGCTGATGCACGACCCCGCGACGCGCGCCATCCAGGAGGAGTTCCCCGGTTTCGCACGGCGGGATCTCGCGACGCTGCGCCGCGTGCTGAAGAACTCCTCGGAGGCGGACCATCGGGCGGTCGCGGCGCAGATCCTCGGCTACGCCCATGACAAGCAGGCGGTCGTCGGCGATCTCGTCCGGGCGATGAGCGATCCGGAGGAAGCGGTGCGCAACAACGCCATGCGGGCGCTCCTGGTCTTCGCGGACACGGTTCCGGGGCCGGGTCGCGCCGTGCCGCGCGTGCCGGCGGATCCGTTCATCGAGTTCCTGCACTCGCCCGAGTGGACCGATCGCAACAAGGCGTCGGGAGCGCTGGAAGCGCTGACGCGGGGGCGCGACGCCGGGATGCTGGCGACGCTCCGGAAGACGGCCCTCGTCCCGCTGAGCGAGATGGCGGAATGGAAATCCTCGGGGCATGCGCTGCCGGCGTATCTCATCCTGGCGCGCATCGCCGGCAAGTCGGACGCGGATGCCATGCAGGCGTGGGATCGCGGGGATCGTCGTGCCGTCATCGACGCCGTGACCGTGCGCCCGGAGCGGTCGGGATAAACAGATGCTCGAATCGCGCGTCACTCCGACCGGCGACCTGATCGTCTTCCCCTCACGCTGGAAGCTGGTCCTGGTGCTCCTCGGCGCCGCCGGCTGCGTCGCCGTTTCGCTGTGGCTGCTCACCCTGCACCTCGGCTGGATCGCCGAGGCCCGCGTGGTGCCGGCGGCGATCGCGGGCATCGGCTTCTTCGGTCTCGTATTCAGCTACTGCGTGTACCGGCTGGTGCGATGGCGCCCGATCCTGGTGATCGGGGCGGAGGGGCTCGTCGAGCAGTCCTCCCTGATCAGCGTCGGGCGGCTGCGCTGGGACGAAATCGACCACATCGTTCCCTATGCCTTTCGCGGCCAGCCGATGCTCGGCATCGTGCCGCGCGACCAGAAGGCGGTGATGGCGCGGGCGGGATGGATCGCGCGCATGGCGATGAAGGCCAACGGACCGCTCGGGTGCGCGCCGATCAACATCGCGCAGGTGGTCCTGCCCGGCACGGCCGAGGAGCTGGCGCTGCTCATCGCAGGGCGTTACGGGGTGAGGGTGAAGAGCGTTCCGAGCTTCGGGCCGGGTCACTGACCGTGGGACGCCACGCCGGGCTGCTGCTCGTCGGCGCGGGGTTCGCGCTCATCGTGCTGGGATTGCTGGCCTGGAGCGGCGCGCTCTCCTGGCTCGGCCGCCTGCCCGGCGACATCCGTGTCGAGCGGCCGGGCTTCCGTCTCTTCGTCCCGATCACCACGATGGTGCTGATCTCGCTGCTGCTGACTGCGGTGCTCGCGGTCGTGCGCCGGATCCGCTGAGGGCGCGCGCCGCTGTGCCGCCGATCGCGAAGGCGGGGCGCTACGGCGTCCGGAGCGCGACGAGCGGATCGATGCGGGAGGCGCGGCGCGCCGGGAACCACGACGCGGCGCCGGCGACGGTCGCGATGATGAGGGCGATCGCCGCGTAGACCACCGGATTCGACGGCGTCACCTCGAACAGGAACGTCTGCAGCAGGCGCGTCGCCGCGAAGGCGGCGAGACCGCCGATGCCGATGCCCCAGGCGGCGAGCCGCATGCCTTCGAGCACCACCATGCCCTGGATGGCGCCCGGGCGCGCGCCGAGCGCCATGCGCACGCCGATCTCCCCGGTGCGCTGGCGGATGAGATAGGCCATCACCCCGTAGAGGCCGATGGCGGCGAGCACCACGGCCAGCGCCGCGAAGATCCCGAGCAGCACCATGACGAGCCGCCGGTCCGCCGTCAGCTGCGCGATGACGGCGTTCATCGTCTGGGGCTGCAGCAGCGGCAGCGTCGGATCGACCTCCTTCAGCGCGGCGCGCACCGCCGGGGCGATGGCGGCCGGATCACCCGCGACGCGGAGGATGAGGGCGTTGAAGTTCTCGGGCCGCTGCAGCGTCGGCAGGAAATACTCCGCCACCGGCGCCGAGGTCAGATCGATCGAGTGATTGTCGGCGACGACGCCGACGATCTCCGACTCGATCTGCCCCATGCCGGTGATCAGGTGCCGGCCGATCGGATTCTCGGTGCCGAAGAACTGGTGCGCCATCGTCTCGTTGACGATGACCACGTGCGGGATGTTGGGACGGTCGCGCTCGTCGAAGTCGCGCCCCTGGCGGAGCGGAATGCCGAGTGTCTTGAACATCCCGGGGCTGACCAGGTGCCGGAGCCCGCTCGGGCGCTCGCTCATCGGCGCGAGGTCCTTGCCGACCACGGCGACCGGGGCGACCGGCACAGCACCGCTGAGCGGCAGGGCGTCGCTCAGGGCGACCGAGGTCACGCCCGGCAGCGCCGCCATGCGCTCGAGCAGGCGGCGGTAGAAGCCGGCGAGGTCGTCGTCGGTCGGGTAGCGGTTCATCGGGACGTTGATGCCGCCGACGAAGAGCCCGTCGGGCTGGAACCCCGGGGCGACGCGCTGCAGCCGCGCGAAGCTCGCGAGCAGCAGCCCTGCCGAGACGAGCAGCACGAACGACAGGGCGATCTCCGCCGTCAGCAGTCCCTTGCGGAAGCGGCTCGCGGCGACGCCCGCGGTCGAGCCGCGCGAGGCCGACTGCAGCTCTTCGTTCACGTCGGGCTTCGCCGCCTGCAGCGCCGGCACGAGGCCCATCACGAGACCGGTCAGGAGCGCGAGCGCGGCGGTGAACGCGAGCACCACGGGATCGATGCCGATCTCGATCGAGCGCGGGACGAAGTCGCGGCCGACGCTGAGGAAGGCGTCGAGGCCCCACTGCGCGAGCAGCAGGCCCAGCAGCGCGCCGCCGGCGGCGACCATGACGCTCTCGATCAGGAACGGCCGGATGACGGCGCCGCGGCTGGCGCCGAGCGCGATGCGCACGGCGATCTCCTTGCGCCGGCCGGTGAAGCGGGCGAGCAGCAGGTTCGCGACATTGGCGCAGGCGATCAGGAGCACGCAGCCGACCGCGGCGAACAGGATCGCGAAGGTGCGGCGCTGGTTGCCGACCAGGCTCTCGAGCCACGGAGTCACGACCGCCTGCGACGGCGCGTCCACGTTCTTCGGGTGATCGGCCTTGTACGCGGCCGCCAGCACCTTCACGTTCTCGCGCGCCTGCTCGAGCGTCACCCCCGGCTTCAACCGGCCGAGCACCTGGAACGCGAACGCTCCGTTGTCCACCTGCGCCGGGACCAGGAACGGGACTTCCTCCGGCCGCGGGGCCCAGAGATCGATCTGGTTGAACGGAAAGCGGGAGAGCGACGGAGGAAGGATGCCGATGACGGTGTGCGGCCTGCCGTCGAGCGTCAGGGCCCGGCCGATTGCGTCCGGACTGCCGTCGAACAGCCGGCGCCACAGGCGCTCGCTGATGAGGACGACGTCGGGCCCTCCTTTGGCCTGCTCCTCCGCGGAGAAGTCCCTCCCCTGCAGGGGCTGCACGCCGAGCAGGGGCATGGTGTCGGCCGAGACCATCACGCCCTGGAGCTGCTCCGGATCGCCGTGCCCCGTCATCGTGAAGGGGGTGAAGGCGGCGACCGACAGGTGGCTGAACACCTGCTGGTGGTCCTGCACGACGCCGTAGCGCGGCAGGGAGAAGGGGGCGTTGTCGAGCTGCCGCTCGGGAAGGTGCGACGTCAGCTGGACCACCCGCTCCGGCTCCACGAACGGCAGCGGGCGCAGGAACAGCGTGTTGATGATGCTGAACATCGCGGTGTTGGCGCCGATGCCGAGGGCCAGGGCGAGCACCGCGAGCAGGGTCGATCCGGCGGACTTGAACAGCAGGCGGACGGCGTACCGGCAGTCGGAGAGCATGGCCCATAGTAACGAAGGGGGAGCGCCGGTGGTTCACCCAACCGCGCGTCCCTTTGCGGGAGGGGGGGCCCTATAATCCGGCAGGCCCGGGAGGCCGCCCGGCAAGACATGTCGCGAAGAGTCTGGATCCTGCTGCTGTCGGTGTCATTGAGCCTCGCGTGCTCGGGGGAAGCCGGGCCGAAGGCCGCCGGCGCATCGCAGGGACAGGCGACAACCGCCCAGGGGCAGGCGCCGCGGCCGGCTCCTGCGTCCCCGGCGCCGCCGGCACGCGACCCGTCGTGCGGCCCGGAGGTCGAAGGGCAGGCGGACAACGTGCGCTCGGCGGTGCTCGACGCCCTCATCCGGCAATCGCTGCAGAAGGCGGCGGCCGCAGGGACGCCGCACGGCGAGATCATCATCGGCGAGGAGCAGCGGATGCCGAACGGCCAGGTGTTCGTCCACGATGCGTCGCCGGGCGTGACCGCGCACTTCGCGAACCACACGCCCCCCGTCGGCGGGTATTCGAGCGGCTTCTCCATGAACGGGGGCCACACCGATCGGAAGAAGGGCCTCGTCGCGTTCACGACTGGCGAGATCTGCTGGAAGAGCGGCGGGGAGGCGGTCGTCAAGGCGCGGACGATCGGCGACGACAGCCATACGGCGTGGTCGGCGACGCTGCAGCGCACCGGCGCCGACTGGCTGGTGAAGTCGATCGACGCGCGCCGCTGACACGGGAGGGGCCGACATGGACGTCGCTGACGCGCAGCGGGAGGTTCGGCAGGTCTTCCGGGGCGGCTTCGTGGGGCAGCTGGTGTCCGGCCTGCTCTGGCTCGCATCGGCGGCGGCCGCGACGTGGGGAACGCCGCGCCTGGCGATCCTCATCGTGGTGTGCGGCGGCTTCTTCATCTTTCCGCTGACGATGCTGGGGCTGCGCCTCCTCGGCGGGCCGTGGAAGCTCAGCCCGGGCAATCCGCTCAACGCGCTCGGGATGCAGGTCGCGTTCGTCCTGCCTCTCTGCCTGCCGCTCGTCGGCGCCGCCACGATGGAGAAGCTGGAGTGGTTCTATCCCGCGCTCATGATCCTGCTGGGCGCGCACTACCTGCCGTTCATCTTCCTCTACGGGATGCCGATGTTCGGCGTGCTCGCGGCGGCGCTCGTCAGCCTCGGCCTGATGATGGCGAACGCGGCCCGGCCGGCGTTCGCCGCGCCCGCCTGGATCACCGGGTCGATCCTGATCGGCTTCGCGTTCGCGGGACTGTGGCTCGCCGGCCGCGAGGTGCACCATGACGCCGCCCGCGCCGGGGTCGGCGGCGGGCCTTCCGTCGGGTAGACTTTTCCTCCGCCGGAGGAGGAACTTGGACCACGACGCAGGACTCCCGCCGCCGATCGTGCGGCTCTGTCTCGTGACATTGCTGGCGGGATGCGTGCTGGCGGCCGCGCCGCCGCCGGCGGCCCCCCAAGGATCGTCTCCCGCGACGTCCAGGGGAACGACCGCACCGCCGAAAACCGCGCAACCGAAAACGGCCCAGCCGAAGACCGCGCCGCCGAAGTCCTCCGCGACGGCGGCGCGCACCGCGACCTTCTCGTTCGTCTGCGCCACGCCGGCGGTGCTGCTGCCGGCGCCGGTGAAGCAGATCGTCACGCAGCTCACGCGGGCGCACAAGGCCGACGGCGCCCGGCCGTGGGGGGACCGCGCCGTGTCGCTGCGGCTGCGCAAGGACAAGCCCCCGGTGTATTTCGTCCCGCTGACGTGCGGCACCACGGGGAACTGCACCTGGGGCATCGTGGATTCGTCGCCGGCGAAGAGCCTCGGCGTGTTCGCGGGCGCGGTCGTCCAGGTCGAGACCGCGGGCTCCGGCTGGCCGCCGATCCAGGTCTTCACCAGCGGCGCCGGCGGAGACACCCGGCTCGAGACCCTCAAGCTGATGGACGGGCAGTACCGCGCGCAGGCCTCGGCCGGGAAGCCGGGGGCGAACACGGTCGCGCAGCTCCAGTCCTGCATGGACAACGCCTCCTGCTGTCCGCGGCTCGGCGGCGCGCCGTGACGCGTCCGCGCCGATGAAGGCCGCCGGGCGCATCGGTGTCGTGCTCGCGGGCTACATCCTGGCGGCGGGGGTCGCGTCGGGCGCCGTCGCGCTGAATGCGGCGACGCAGCGCGGCGTCGATCGCTCGGGCGGGATGTCCGCCTTCGGCGATCTCGTCCTCTTCCTCGGGGTGTTCGCGGTGGCGGCGATCCCGGCAAGCAGCGCCGGCCTGTACTTCCTGCGCGGACAGGGCTGGTTCTGGTCGGCGCTGGCAGTCCTCGCCCCCGCGATCGCGCTCACGGGCCTCATCGCCTCGGCGATCTTCCTCGGGTCGAGCGGCCGCGCCACGGGGAGCGACTCGATGATCGGCGTGTGGTCGCTGTACTCGGTGCTGCGGATCCTCGTGGCGCCGATCTGTGCGATCGTCTTCCTGCTCGCGGGGATCTTCGCCCCGAAGCGGCCGTGGCGGATGGCGCTGCTGTTCGCCGCGACGGTCGAGGGCGCCGCGTTCGGCGCGGTGGTGCTGGGCGTGCTGCTCCGGGCCTGAGGCCGGTCACCGTCCGCGTCTGATCCAGGTCACCAGCAAAGAGGAGGAGACATCCGTGCGTCGCGCTGCGATCGTTCTCCCACTGTCTTTTCTGCTCGGCGCCACCGTGGCGGTCGCGGCCGACCCGCCGGCCACGCCGTCACCCGCACCTTCCAGCGCCGCTCAACCGGCCGCTGAGGCCGCGGCGCCGCTGCCGTCGGTGACGCTCCCGGCGGCGCTGGCCCGGGTGCTCACCGACTACGAGGCCGCCTGGCGGAATACCGACGCAAAGGCGCTCGCGGCCCTGTTCGCCGAGGATGGCTTCGTCCTGTCCAGCGGCTCGGCCCCCGTGCGCGGGCGGGCGGAGATCGAGAAGCACTACCAGGGCGCCGGCGGGCCGCTGGCGCTGCGCGCGTTCGCCTACGGAACCGACGGCGCGCTCGGCTGGATCGTCGGAGGGTTCGCGCGCGAGGCGGGGCAGCCGGACAGCGGCAAGTTCACGCTGACGCTGAGCAAGGGCCCGAACGGCCGGTGGCTCATCAACTCCGACATGGACAACGGCAACCACCGCCCGTCCTGAATCCCGCCGAGCGCCGTGAAGCCTCGGAAGTCTGCGGATCGGAAACCCGTCGCCATGGTGCTGCGCAACCGTGTCAGCGAAGTCCGCAGAATCCCCGAGAAAGTCCTGGAGGTCCTTGCGAAGCGCGGGTCAGTGAGCGGCGCGCGATGAGGACAGGTCGTCGCGGAAGATCGAGCCGCTCTTCATGACGAAGCGGACGTCCGCGAGGACTTTCACGTCGGCGAGCGGATCGCCGCTGACGGCGACGAGGTCGGCGAAGGCGCCGGGAGCGACGACGCCGATCTCCCCCTTCATGTCGAGCATCTCGGCGGCGCGCGACGTCGCCGCGTGGATGGCGCTCATGGGGGTCAGGCCGAACTGCACGAGGTAGGGGAACTCCTGCGCCTCGGACTCGGTCCAATCGATGCCGCCCATGTCGGTGCCGTAGACGATCTTCACGCCGGCCTTCACCGCCGCCTTCACGGTCGGGCCGTGCACCTCGGCGCGGAGCCGGTCGCGCTTGCCGCCGGGGCTGTCCTCCGGGCCCCACGACTGGTAGTACGGGGCGATCGTCGGGCAGTACCAGGTGCCCTGCTTCACCATCTGCGCGAGCTGCGCGCCGGTGATCTCCAGGCCGTGCTCGATCGAATCGCAGCCGCCGTCGAGCGCGCGTTGCAGCCCCATGCCGTTGTAGGCGTGGCAGGCGACCTTCTTTCCCCAGCCGTGCGCTTCATCGACGATGGCCTTCAGCTCCTCGACGGTGAGCGTCGGCTGCGAGAAGAGCTTGCCCTGCTTGTCCGCCCAGGAGCGGTGCGTCATGTAGACCTTGATCCAGTCGGCTCCGTGCTCGAGCTGCTCGCGCGCCGCCTTGCGCGCCTCGACCGGGCCGTCGACGATCTGCGCCCCCTTCGGCATGGTCAGCTCGGGCGCGTAACCCTCGAGGTTGTAGCCGCCGCTCGTCGAGATGGCGCGGGTCGCGGCGAAGAGGCGCGGACCCGGGATCGTTCCCTCCTCGATGGCCTCCTTGATCTCCACGTCGCCGTAGCCGGCGCCCTCGGTCTCGAGGTCCCGCAGCGTCGTGAACCCCTGCTCGAGGGCGCGCCGGCAGGCGAACGTCGCGCGCGCCGCGCGCAGGGCGATGCCGGCTTTCAGGATGTTGGCGTCGTAGCCGCCCTTCTCGGGCTTCTCGCCCCACAGGAAGATGTGCGTGTGCGCGTCGATGAGCCCCGGCAGCACCGTGGCCGAGGACAGGTCGATGACCTTCGCTCCCGCGGGAATGGACGTCGCGCCGTCGGCGACCTTCTCGATCCTGTCGCCGCGCACGAAGACGAGCTGGTTCTTCTTCGCCGTCTCGGACGCGCCGTCGATGAGGGTCCCGGCCTTGATGACGATCTGGGCGACGGGGGTCGCGGCCGGCGGGGTCGTCCCCGGCTGCTGCGCGGTGGACGGCTGCACGGCGGCGGTGCACGCAAAGAGAACGGCCGCAACGACGGTTCCGGCGTGGCGCATCGATCCCTCCTGTCCTGGTCGGCGATTCGGGGGCGGAAGGTATCATGCCCGGCCTCTCGGGAGGGTTGGTCATGGTCCCACCGGCACCGGGCGCCGTCGCGGCGGCGATCCAGGCGGTCAGGGCGTCAGGCGCGATCGTGAATGTCCTGCCGGACGAGTTCCAGCGCCTGCTGGAGCAGAACGTCCAGGGCCTGCTCGTGCACACGCAGGCAAAGTACTTTACCCGCAGGCACAGGTACCTGATGGGCTACCGCGGCCTGGCCTTCTACACGGCGACGCGCGAGCCGCTCCGTCTGCCGCGCACCGTGCAGGTCATCGAGGCAAAGAAGATCCGGGTCCCGACATGAGGGGGTTTCGGGCAAGATAGGGCCTTCGAAGGAGGAAGACTCATGGGGGGCGGAGCAGCGGCCGCGGCGGCGGCGGCCATCGCGCAGGCCATCAAGGCGTCGGGAGCGATCGTGCAGGTCGAGCCGGAGGATTTCCAGCGGCTCGTCGAGCACAACGCGCAGGGGCTGGTGGTGCACTCGGCGCCGAAGCTGTTCCAGCCGAAGCACCGCTACATCATGGGTTACAAGGGGCTGGCGTTCTTCACCAAGTCGAAGGAGCCGCTCGTCATGCTGCGCGGGCTCCAGGTGATCGAAGCGAAGAAGATCTGGATCCCCGGATGAAGAAGAAAAAAGGGAAGTCGAGCGCGACCGATGCGGGATTGCGGGCGCTGCGCGCCTTCGGTCTCGCGTATCCGAAGGCGCACACCAAGAGCCCGTGGCCGGGGCATCTCGACCTCGCGGTGAACGACAAAACGTTCGCCTACCTCAGTCTCGAAGGGGAGCCGTTCAGCATCTCCTGCAAGCTGCCGCACAGCGGCGGCAAGGCGCTGATGCTGCCGCGCGCGGAGCCGACTCCCTACGGCCTCGGCAAGAGCGGCTGGGTGACCGTGAAGTTTCCCGAAGGGAAGCCGCTGCCGCTCGACATCCTGAAGGCCTGGGTCGACGAGTCATACCGCGCGCAGGCGCCGAAGCGCCTGGTCGCGACGCTGGGCTCCCGGCCCGGCGATGTCCCGGACGATGCGGCGCCATCGAAGCCCGCGGCCAGGACCGCGGCGCCGGTGAAGAAGCACCCGGCAGCCCGGCGCCGCACGCGCTGACCGCGCGCTCTCTCCGCGGTTCCACGGATGGGCCGCGCCCGGGGCGCGTGCTATCACCGATCGCGTCTCGCTTTCTCGACAGGGCGCGCACTCCGGCGGCCAGGGGCCCGGACCGCGCGACGACATGACGCATCGCACCGGCCCGCCTCCCGCTCGCGCGGGCCCGAATTGAAGAGGTGAATTCCCCATGAAGGCGCTCTGCTGGCACGGCAAGGGCGTCGTCCGCGTGGACGACGTCCCCGATCGGGCGCACGTGCTGCGCCAGGCCATCTACTGCGCGCGCAAGGGCGGGACCGTCTCCATCCCCGGCGTTTACGTCGGCTTCCCCGACAAGCTGCCGATGGGCGCGGCCATGAACAAGGGGCTGACCTTCAAGATGGGGCAGACGCACGTGCAGCGCTACATGAAGCCGCTCCTGGCGCGCATCGAGAACGGCGAGATCGATCCGTCGTTCGTCATCACGCACAAGGTCGGCCTCAAGCAGGCGCCGGAGATGTACAAGACGTTCCGCGACAAGCAGGACGGCTGCATCAAGGTCGTGCTGCAACCGGCGGCATGATGCACGGCCGCGGCGCGTCCCTCCCCGCGCGTGCCCGGATGGGCGCATGACGAGACGAAGCGGCGCCTTGCGTGGACCGTCAGGTGGCCTCCTCTTCCTGGCGGGGGTGCTGCTCCTGAGTGCCGCGAGGGTCCGTCTTCCGGGCCGGGCCCTCGCGGCCGAGGGTGGGGCCGGATCGGCGGCTGCGACCGGAGGCGGCGCTGCGAGCGGCGCCGGAGCCGGGGCCGGCGGCGGGCTGCCGATGCGCGTCGCGACCGAAGGCAGGACCATCGACGAAGAGCGGCAGCGGCAGGCGGAGCTGGCGACGCGGCTGCTCACCGCGCTCCCGGCACGCGCGCTCGATGCTCCGGTGCGCCTCGAGCCGACCCGCGAGGAGATCCGCAGCGTCGTGAGGCCCGGCCTGCCGCGCGACGAACCGCTGCGCATCGGCGTGGTGAAGAGCCTGTCGGCCCGCCTCGACATCGCCGGTCTCGCGACCGCCCGGCGTGGCGCCGGCGGCCCGACGAAGGATGGCGGCTACGAGTGGGCGGTGGCGGTGGTTTCGCCGCCGGCGGGCGCGATGCGCTTCCACATCGAGGGCATGGAGCTGCCGCCCGGGGCCGAGCTGTTCCTCTTCAGCCGCGCCGGCGAGGCGTTCGGGCCGTACACCGGGAACGGTCCCAACGACGACGGCGAGTTCTGGACCGACACGCTGTTCGGCGGCGAGGCGATCCTGCAGGTCCACGTGCCTCCGCCCGCGACGGCGGACGAGGTCGCGCAGGTCGCGTTCCTGGTCAGCGAGGCCGGCCTCGTCCTGCCGCGCTTCGCGGGACCGGGCACCGATGCGATTGCGAACCTGGCGCGCCCGCCGGCCGGCCGGGGCGGGTCCGTGGCCGGCGATGGCTCCGCGGCGGGGATCGCCCTGCAGGCTCCGAGCGGACCGTTCCCATGCGGCAGCCCGGCCTGTCTCGTGGACGCGACCTGCACGGGGACGGTCTCAGCGGCGACGCTGGCTCGCAACGCGGTCGCCAAGATGGAGTGGCCGAGGGGCCATTTCCTGTACACGTGCAGCGGCGCGCTCATCAACGACGACAATCCGGATCGGGACAACCTCTTCCTGACGGCAGCGCACTGCCTCGATCGCAATCGGTTCGCGCTCAACGTGCAGTTCTACTGGCGGTTCGCGACGTCCTCGTGCAACGGCCAGTGCCCGGCCAACGAAGGCTGGCCATTCCGGACCGCGGGCGCCGTGGTGCTCGCGACCGGCAGGCGCGGCGACTACACGCTCCTGCAGCTCCTGGCGCCGCCACCGGCTGGCTCGGTCTTCCTCGGCTGGAGCACCGACCCCGTGGCCGATTCGGCCGGCCTGCCGCTCTACCGCATCAGCAATCCCGACTTCGGGCCCCAGGTGTATTCGCGGCACGACGTGGATCCGGCGGCGCCGATGTGCGCCGGCTGGCCGCACGGGTTCTTCATCTACACCCACGACATCGTCGGCGCGATCGACGGCGGCAGCAGCGGCTCGCCCCTGTTCAACGCCCAGGCGCAGATCGTCGGCCAGCTCAGCGGCTCGTGCGGCAGCGACGTCTCCGACGTGTGCTCGTCGGGCCCCGACGAGGCCAACAGCACGGTGGACGGAGCGTTCGCCGCGTACTTCCCGCGCCTGCAACCGATCCTCGCCCCCTGACAACGTGGACCCGATAATGTGGTGACCGCGGCTGGATAAGCGTCGCCGGCGTTCGTTCGGCGGCGGACGTTGCCTCCTGCAGGATGCCCTCCTTCTCTCAGAAGAATCTCAGATTCTGAGACGGCACGGCACGTGATTGTCGGCGGCTCATGCACTGGCCCGGGACACCGGTGGAGCATCTGTCGGGGTTTCAACCCGCTTTTTGCCCCCGGCGCGGGTGTCCAGAACACGTCCGCCTGACCCCGGGATTCCGCTTCGAGCGGCATGGCTTCTACAGCACGCGCCGGCGTTGGCGCATCCCGCGGTTTCGGTGCTTCGTGTGCCGCGCATCGTTTTCCAGGCAGTCGTTCGCCGTGTCGTATTACAGCAAGCGGCCGGAGCTGCTCATCCCGATCGCCGCAGGGATCGTGGGCGGGTCGGCGCATCGGCAGATCGCGAGAACGCTCGGATGCGCCCCTTCGACCGTGACGCGCAACGCGGCAAGGCTTGGCCGGCACGCCATTCTCCTGCTGGCGCTGAGCCGGCACGAGCTCGCGGGTCGTCTATCGAACGAGGCGTTCGTCTTCGATCATTTCGAGACGTTCGAGTTCACGCAGGATTACCCGTTCGGTGTGGGGACGCTGGTCGGATCGAAATCGTGGTTTGTCTACGACCTCGATCCGGCGCCGCACGGACGCTCGGGACATATGAGCCCGACGCAACGCCACCGCGTGGACCGGCGTCCAGAGCGCCGGACGCATGGCGGGTACCTCGGCTCGACCAGGCGAGTCTTCAAGCGCCTGCGGGACGCGGCTTCGCCGGGGACGGTCCTGACGGTCATCGGAGACGGGCACCAGGCGTACGACCGCGCCCGGCAGGATCCCTCGCTGCAGGGCAGAATCATTCTCGAGAGCTATCCGAACCCTCCGCGTGGTCCGAAAGGGTCACCTCGCAGTGAAGCGGCGCGCCTCCGCGATGAGCATTTGTTCCCTGTGGACCTCCTGCACAAGATCCTGCGGCACTCTCTGGCGCACCAGCGGCGCGAAACGATTGCATTCGGCCGCCGGATCAATGCTGTGATGGAGCAGATGTTCCTGACAGCAGCGTGGCGCAACTTCGTCAAGAAAAGAAGCGAGCGGATTTCACGAAGCGGGAGCCCTGCCATGCGTCTCGGCCTGACGCGCGAGCGCTGGCCCTGGGCCAGGGTGTTCTCGCGACGACTCTTCCCTGGCCGTACCCCCATCCCTCCCACCTGGGCCCACCTCTACCGCCGCCTCTGGACCAGCCCGCTCTACAAGAACAACTCCCAACACAGGTTGAAGCTGGCGTTCTAGCGGCCATGCGGCGCTTGGTGGCGCCGCTCTCCCTTCAACGAGCGGCCACCCCCACTCTCAGGGGCACGTTGTGGCAGGATGGAGTCCTCATGACCACTCCGAAGGGGCCGACGCCGAAGGGCCCGCTGGCGCTCGTGCCGATGGCCTACGTCCGGAACGTGCAGGAATCGATCGCCTTCTACACGCGATTCGGGTTCCAGGTCGGCAACACCAACACGCTGAAGGGGGAGACCGAGCCCAACTGGGCGTGGCTCCAGTCGCACCGGGCGCAGCTGATGCTGGCGCGCGCCACGGCGCCGATCGTCGCGAGCGACCAGGCGGTCCTCTTCTACGTCTACGTCGCCGACGTCGAGGCGTTCCGGGGGCGCCTGATCCAGGACGGGATCGAGGCCGGCACCATCCGGCATCCCTTCTATGCACCGCGCGGAGAGTTCCGCGTGACCGATCCCGACGGCTACGTCGTGATGGTCACCCACGCGGACTGAGTCCCTCGCGGGCCGCGGGCGACTACCGGCCGGCCCAGGTGTCGAGCGGCTTGCCGGTCTCGAGCAGCGACTTCAGGCTGGAGACGACGCGCGGCCAGCCGGAAGTGATCTTGCGCTCCATCTGCGAGCCGGGCTCGAGCTGATCGTGCGTCACCGTGAGCCGGGTCATCTGGGCCACGGACTCGATGTCGAAGGTGACGCGGGTCTGGCGGTGCCGCAGGCCTTTCTCGGCCGGGTCGGCCCAGGTGATCACCAGCTTGTGCGGCTTGTGCGCCTCGAGCACCTCCCCGAGGATCGAGACCGAGCCGGAGCCGTCGGCCTTGCGATGCTCCCAGGGCGAGCCCGGTTTCCAGTCGGAGACGTTCTCGTGTCCCCAGTACTGGCGGGTGAACTCCGGATCGAGGAGTCCCTGCCAGACCCTCTCGGGCGTGGAGGCGATGTAGATGACGTAGACGAAGGTGGACTTGTTCATCATGATCCGGCTCCTTCCAGGCGCGCCTTCAGGTGACGCAACGCGCGCACGCGCGAGCGCTCGAAGCGGGCGATCCAGCGGTCGTAGATTTCCTGCAGGGGAACGGGGTTGAGGAAGTGCAGCTTGTGGCGGCCGCGCCGCAGGGTGGCGACGAGACCGGCCGCTTCGAGGAGCGCCAGGTGCTGCGTCACGCCCTGGCGGGTCATGTCGAGGTGCTCGCAGAGATCGGTGAGCGTCCGGCCATCTCCGGAGTTGAGCACGTCGAGGAGCTTGCGGCGCCCGGGATCGGCCAGCGCCCTGAAGACGAGATCGGAATCCTTCATGCGGCCTTCATGGTGACGGCAGCAGTATAGGCAAGTAAATACTTGCCTGTCAAGGCAGCCCTTCAGGTGCGTCCCGGGCCGCCACTGTCGCGCGGCCCCGGTCCGGAAATCCGGGCTAGAATCCCGTCCGTTCCAACATCCTCGGAGAGACAGCGATGAGCCAAGAGACGGAGCAGCCGGCGCCCCCTCCGCACGTGCAGGTGATCCAGATGGCGACCGGCTACTGGGTCTCGCGCATCATCTATGCCGCGGCCAAGCTGGATCTCGCCGACCGGCTCGCCGGCGGACCGAAGAGCGCCGCCGAATTGGCCGGACCGACCGAGACGCACGCGCCGTCGCTGCACCGCCTCATGCGCGCGCTCGCGGCGCTCGGCCTCCTGACCGGGAAGGACGGGAAGCGCTTCGCGCTGACGCCGCTCGGCGAGACGCTCAAGACCGGCGCGCCCGGATCGGCGCGCGCGACCGTGCTGACGCTCGGCGGGCCCTTCGGCTGGAAGGCCTGGGAGGAGCTCCTGCACTCCGTGAAGACGGGGAAGACCGGCTTCGAGAAGGCGTTCGGCATGGGCGCGTTCGATTACCTGGCGAAGCACCCGGACGAGGCATCGCTTTTCAGCGAGACGATGATCGGCGTGCACGGCGAAGAGCCGGCGACCGTCGCCGAGGCGTACGATTTCTCGAAGCACCAGGTGGTGGCCGACATCGGCGGCGCCAGCGGCAGCATGCTGGCGGCCATCCTGACGCGGCACAAGGCGCCGAAGGGGCTGCTGTTCGACCTGCCGCACGTGGTGCGGGACGCGCCGGCGATCCTGAAGGCGCGCGGCATCGTCGACCGCGTGCGCATCGAGAGCGGGTCGTTCTTCGAGACGGTGCCGTCCGGCGCCGACTGCTACTTCCTGTCGCACATCATCCACGACTGGTCCGAGGCCCAGTGCCTGACGATCCTCGGCCACTGTCGCAAGGCGGTGCCCGCCGGCGGCCGGCTGCTGATCTGCGAGATGGTGCTGCCGCCGGGTGACGCCTTTCATCCGGGAAAGATCCTCGACATCACCATGCTCGTGATGCCCGGCGGCCAGGAGCGGACGCCGGAGGAATACGCCGACCTGCTCGGCAAGGCGCGCTTCCGCATGGAGCGCGTCATCCCGACGGCATCAGCGGTCAGCCTCGTCGAAGCCGTGCCGGTCTGAAGCGCGGCGTGCGTTCGCGCCGGGAGGAGGGAAAGCCGTGCTCGAGCTGAGACCGACCTGCGAGAACTGCAACGTCGCGCTGCCGCCCAACTCGGTCGAGGCGCGCATCTGCACCTACGAGTGCACCTTCTGCGCCTCGTGCGTCGAGCGCGTGCTGCAGAACGTCTGTCCCAACTGCGGCGGCGGCTTCGAACGCCGCCCCGTCCGCCCGTCGCGCAACTGGAAGGGCGACAACTGGCTCGGCAAGGACCCGGCGAGCACCCAGGTGCGCCACCGGCCGATCGATCCGGCCGCCCACGCTCGCTTCATCGCGGAGATCAAGAACCTGGCGCCCAACGAACGGTAGAAGCGGGGAGGACGAATGACCCTCAAGAGCCTGGCCATGGCCATTGCAGTGCTCCTGATCGCCGGAACCCTCCTGATCCACGCTTCTTCGAAAATGCGGGCTGACGGCCTCAGAAGGGTGATTCACCTCGAGTCCACGTCCTCGCTGACAACGATGGACGGTCTCGAGCTGGCCGTCGCATCGCGGAAGGCGTAGGGTTTCCGCATGGCGGTTCGCGTGGTGAGGCTGGGGCAGCCGCGGAAGAGAGGCGAAGGGTTGCGCATCGGCACGGTGCGGTTTCCGCCGCGCGGGGTGCCGAAGAGCCGGTACGCGTCGGGGAACTGGTACGACGTGTGGATGCCGGACCTGGCGCCGAGCCCGGCGACCGTGAAGTTCGCGCACGCCGCGAAGACGGATGCGGATTGGCGCGCCTACGAGCGACGCTACCGCAAGGAGATGTCGGCGCCCGAACGGCGGCGGCTCCTCGGTCTGCTGGCGGCGCTCTCGAAGCACGCCGACTTCTGTGTCGGCTGCTATTGCGAGGACGAGCGGCGCTGCCACCGGACGATCCTCAAGTCCATCCTGAAGGACCGCGGCGCCGTTCTCGCCTGACGCTCGCGCCTCGAGCCAGGCGGCGCGCAGCCTGATCAGGTCGCGGAGCGGTAGACGTCGGTCGTGACGTACTTCAGGCCGGAGTCGGGAAGGAGCGTCACCACCTTCGAGCCGGGGCCGAGGCGCTTCGCGACCTGGATGGCGGCGAGCACATTGGCGCCGCCGGAGGTCCCGCCGAAGAGTCCTTCCTCGCGCGCCAGCCGCCGGGTCATCTCCTTCGCGTCGGAGGTCGGGATCGCAACGATCTGATCGGCGAGCGCGGCGTCCCACAGCGGAGGGATCCAGCCGATACCCATCCCCTCGATGTTGTGCGGGCTCGGCTGGCCGCCCGAGAGCACGGGCGACTCGGCGGGCTCGACGGCGACGATGCGGATGCCGGGCTTGCGCTCCTTGAGCACCGTGCCGGTGCCGCGCAGCGACGCGGACGTGCCGACGCTGTGCACGAAGGCATCCACCATGCCGTCGGTCTGCCGCCAGATCTCCTCGCCGAGCGGGTGATAGCCGGCGAGGCTGTCCTGGTTGCGAAGCTGGTCGGTCCAGTACGTGTTCG
Source organism: Verrucomicrobiia bacterium (assembly GCA_035638075.1). Taxonomy (GTDB): domain Bacteria; phylum Acidobacteriota; class Polarisedimenticolia; order Gp22-AA2; family Gp22-AA2; genus DASRAU01. Next base: position 148,840 of record DASRAU010000046.1, on the reverse strand, counting down.
GCTCGCGGCTGAGGGTGCGCGCCTTCTCGATCATCGCCTCGATCAGCGCCTTGGTCGTCCGGCCCCCTTCGCTCGGGATGATGACGAGCTCGGCGCCGAGGGCCGCCATCTGGTCGCGCTTCTCGCGGCTGAAGGCGTCCGACGTGACGATGCGGATGTGATGGCCGCGCGCCGCGCAGACGAGCGCCAGCGACGCGCCGGTGCTGCCGCCGGTGTATTCGACGACGCCGTCGCCCGGACGCAGGCGGCCGTCGGCGGCGGCGCGGTCGATGACGGCGCGTGCCATGCGGTCCTTCATGCTGCCGGTCGGGTTCTCCCACTCGCACTTGACGAAGATGGCGCCGCACTCTTCCGGGACGACGCGGCGCAGCTCGACCAGGGTGGTCTCGCCGATGGCATCGAGGATGTCCATGCGGCTATGGTATAGGAACGGGTCGTCCATGAGCGCCGGAGGCGCCGGCGCAGGCAGGAGGCGGAGCGTGCCGGCGAGAATCGAGCGGCTGGGCAAAGCGGCCGGCGACGCCGACATCCGCGGCCTGGCGCTCGTGCTCATGGACGCGGTCGCATCCGGGGCGGCCGCATCCTTCCTTGCGACGCTGACCCAGGCGACCGCCGAGGCGTGGTGGCGGGAGACGATCGCCTCGTCCGATCCGCGCGCCGTCTTCCTCGTGGCCCGCGACGAAGCGGCGCCCGGCGGACCATCACGCAATGAAGACGGCGCGATCGTCGGCACGGTGCACTTCGTGCCGGCGTGGGCCCCGAACCAGCCGCATCGCGGCGACATCTGCAAGCTCCTGGTGCACCGGCGCGCGCGCCGCCAGGGGCTCGGGACGCTCCTGATGCAGGCCATCGAAGAGGAAGCACGGCGTGGCGGCTTCAGCCAGCTCGTCCTCGACACCAAGCGCGGCGACCCGGCCGACCGGCTGTACCGGCGTCTGGGCTGGACCGTCGTCGGGACCATCCCGCGCTTCGCCCTCGACCCGGACGGGGCCGCGATGCACGACACCGTGGTCTTCTACAAGGAACTACTCGGAGAGGGCTCGCGGTGAGGTGTATATCTTTCATGTCGCCGTCCGGGGTGGGGCTTGGAGGCAGGCATGAGTGCGCAGAAGAAGAAGGGAGAGGAGAAGAGCGACCCCGGCGTGTCGTACAACCAGTTCAAGACGTTTGAGGGGATGCGGTACACCGGCATGAAGATCGGCCGGAGCCACCGCTGGCACTACGACGAGGGGTTCTGGAAGGAGACGAAGATCACTCCGGACCTCTGGCAGGTGAATTACGCGGTCACCAAGCGCCGGGTCGGGCATGCGCCGGAGGGGTCCGGTGTTCCCGTCGGCACCGAGTACCACTGGTACATCCTGGCGCACCAGAACGTGACCAAGCTCGATGCGAACGCCTACACGACGTCGCTGACCGGGCTGAAGTTCAAGATCGCCCACAAGCGCGCCGGCGCCGAGAAGTGGAGCGCCACCGAGCCCACGCAGCGCAAGCGGATGATCGCATTTCTACAAAGCGCGATCGAACAACTGGAGAAGGCGCCCGCCGAGCAGGCGCCGGAAATCGCCGCCGGCGCGACCGCGCCCGACGCCGGTCGTGCGGCGGTTGGTCGCGCGGCGCGGGGTCGCGGCCGGCGCGCGGCCGGTGCGCGAGCCGGCAGGACTCCGTCGCGCCCCCGGGCGAACGGCCGAGGCCGCGCGACCCGCGTTCATTGACATGAGCCGCTATGTCGCCCTGCTGCGGGCGGTGAATCTCGGCGCGCACAACAAGGTCGCGATGGCGGATCTGCGCCTGCTGTGCGAAAGACTCGACCTGAGACAAGTCCGCACGATCCTGCAGAGCGGCAACCTGGTCTTCGAGGCGCCCTCGCGACAGGCGGCGGCCGCGCTCGAGCGGCGCCTCGAGGACGAAACCGGCAAGGCGCTCGGGGTCCGCACCGACTTCTTCGTCCGCAGCGCCGACGAGTGGAACGAGCTCATCGAGGCCAACCCCTTCGGAAAGGAAGCGAAGGCGGATCCGGGGCATTTGCTCGTCATGTGCCTGAAGGCCCCGGCGAAGCCCGCCGCCTTCACGGCGCTCGAGGAGGCGATTCGCGGGCGCGAGCGCGTGCGCTCCGGCACGCGGCACGCCTACTTCGTCTACCCCGACGGCGTCGGCCGCTCGCGACTGACGACCGCCCTCATCGAGTCGAAGCTGGGGACGCGCGGCACGGCGCGCAACTGGAACACGGTGCTCAAGCTGCGCGAGCTGCTCGCATGAGCGCCGCGCGCGCCGGCGGTCCCCGCGCCCCCGCAGCCGGCGCCCCGGGCGCGAAGGTCGTCCTCGGGCTCAAGGCGCACTCCGGCTGGGCGGCGCTCGTCGCGCTCGGGTTCCGCCGGCCGGGCGCCCGCGAGCTGGATGGCGCCGGCGCGCAGGTCGTCGAGCGGCGGCGACTCGATCTCTTCGAGAAGGGATCCGAGTGGGTGAAGGCGCCGTACCACGCCGCCGAGAGCCTGAAGCCCGAGGAAGCGCGGCGGATGGTGGATCGCGGCGTCGCTGCCGCGCACCGGAACGCCGCCCGGGCACTGCGCGAGACCGTCTCGCGGCTGCGGGCGGCGGGGCACGACCCGGTCGCCTGCGCCATCCTGGTCGGCACGTCGATGCCGTCGTGGACGACGGACGAGATCCTCGCCGTGCACTTCCGCATGCACAAGGCCGAGGGCGTGCTCTGGCGCGATGCGCTCGCCTCGGGCGCGAAGGACGCCGGCCTGGCGGTCGTCCCGGTGCCCGAGAAGGAGCTGCAGGAGATCGCGCCGGACGTGCTGCACGAGTCCTGGTCCGCCGTCACGGCGCGCGTCGACGCCTTCAGGAAGGCGGTCGGCGCCCCGTGGGGGAAGGACCAGAAGGACGCCGCCATCGCCGCTCTCGTCGGCCGCCGTCGGGCCGGCCGCGCCTCGCGCTGACCCCGTCTTCCGCAGTTCTGCGCGTTGACTTCGGCGCGGGCCGGGCCTAGACAGGAAGGGGCGGAGGTTTTCATGAACCTGATGGCGGTCCTCATCCAGCTGGCGAGCGGCGCGCTCGGAGGGAACATCGCGGGCGCCCTGCTGGGCCGGTTCGGCCTCGGCGGAATCGGCAACACGATCGTCGGCATCGTCGGGGGCGGGCTCGGCGCCCAGGTCCTGTGGCTGCTCGGCATCTGGGTGCGCGGGGTCTCCACGGCTCCGGTCCTCGATTTCGGCGCCATCTTCTGGAGCATCGCCGGCGGGCTCATGGGAGGAGGCATCCTGCTCCTCATCGTCGGAGGCATCCGGATGATCGTCGCGAAGGAATCCCGCCCCGTCCGTTCCTGAATCGCGCCCGGCCTGGAAGGCGCTGAGGGCGTCCGGTCCCGCGGCCGGCTGCTCCGGCCCTATACTCACGGCAAACCCGGAGCCCGCCGCGATGGCCCCCCCGACGATTTCGATCCGCCCGGCCACCCCTCGAGACGCGCCGGGAATCCTCGAATGCCTGCAGGCCGCGTTCGAGCCGTATCGCGCGCAGTACACACCGGAAGGGTTCCGCGACACCACGCTCGATCCGGAGCTGCTGCGCCGCAGGCTGGATTCGATGACCGTGCTGGTCGCCGCCGAGCACGACAAGGTCGTCGGCACCGTCGCCTTCTCGCTCGAGGGGACGGAGGGACACCTGCGCGGCATGGCGGTGCTTCCCGAAAGGCAGGGCAGCGACATCGCCGCCGCGCTCCTGAGCCGTGCCGAGGCGGACCTGCGCGCCCGCGGCTGCACCCGCCTCACCCTGGACACGACCGAGCCGCTGGAGCGCGCGGCGCGCTTCTATCGCAGGCGCGGGTTCGCGCCGACGGGTCACGTCGGCGATTTCTTCGGCATGCGGCTGCACGAGTACGCCAGGCGCTTCGGCGGCGGCGCGGACGCGACGCGCGGCGCCGACGACTGCCGCATCCGCCCGGCGACCCAGGCCGATCTCGCGATCGTCCTGCACCACCGGCGGCGGATGTTCGAGGAGATGGGCTTCCGGGACGAGGCCGCGCTCGAGAAGATGCTCGAGGTGTCGTCGACTCTCCTCGGCCGCGGGCTCGCGGATGGCTCCTACCGCGCCTGGCTGGCCGAGACGCCGGACGGGCGCGTCGTCGCCGGCGGCGGCATCGTCATCCTCACCTTCCAGCCGCACCCGATCGATCCGCGGCCGCAGCGCGCCTGGGTCGTCAACATGTTCACCGAGCCGGAGTACCAGCGGCGCGGCCTCGCCCGCCGGCTGGTGCAGGAGATGATCGACTGGAGCCGCGCGCAGGGCCTGCGCTACCTCTACCTGCACGCGAGCGACGCCGGCCGGCCGCTCTACGAGAGCCTGGGCTTCATCGCCAACAACGAGATGCGCATCTCGCTGTGACCGGCGCGCGCGCCTTCACGAACGTCGACAGCCTTCTCGTGGTCCTGGGATGGATGGCGATCGGAGCCATCCTGTGGACCCGTCCGAAGGGGGAGCAGGGGCCGGAGAGGCGCCGCGATCGCCTGTCGATCGTCGGGATGCTGACCCAGGGGCTCGGGTTCGGGATCGCGTGGGGCTTCCGGCAGTCGCTCGAGTCGAAGCCGTGGATGCCATCGGCGGCCGCGATCGCGCGCACGTCGCTGGTCGTCCTGCTGCTGGCCGCGTCGGTCTGGCTCATGCTCGCGGCGGTGCGCACGCTGGGGCGCCAGTGGAGCCTGACCGCGCGCGTGCTCGAGACCCATCGGCTGGTCACGGAAGGTCCGTACCGCTTCGTGCGTCATCCGATCTACACCGCGATGCTCGGCATGCTCCTCGCGACCGGGGTGGCGATGACCGGGCTCGTGGCGATTGCTGTCGCGGTCGTCGTCTACGTCCTCGGCACGTACCTCCGCATCGGTGTCGAGGAACGGCTGCTGCGCGAGTCGTTCGGCGCCGAGTACGACGCCTACGCCCGCCGGGTCGGCGCCTTCGTCCCGCGCCTGTCTTCCGGCGGGTGGCGCTAGAATGGCGGCGACCCTCCCATCGTGACGAGGAACGGAGGACCGGATGAAGACGATCCGTGAGACGGCGGATCACCCCCTGCGGTGGACGCGGCCGAGCATGCTGGCGCGGCAGTACGAGCTGGCGGCGGGAGAGGACGTCGTCGGCGGCCTCAGGTGGGAGAGCATGTTCGGCTCGCTCGCGACCGCCGAGGCGGCCGAGGGGACGTGGACCTTCAAGCGTGCCGGCTTCCTGAGCCCGCGCCTCACCGTGCGCCGGGCAGGATCCGACAGCGACCTCGCGGTCCTGCAGGTCGGCTTCAAGGGGGACGGCATCCTGCACGGCCCCGAGCGCCGCAGCTACCAGTGGCAGCGCACCGATTTCTGGCGGTCGGAGTGGGCTTTCGCCAGCGAAACCGGCCGGCTGCTCGTCAGCTTCTCCCCCGACTTTTCGCTCCTGAAGCATGCCGCGACCGTGAAGGTCGAGCCGGAGGCGCTGGCGCTCGAGGACCTGTCGCTCCTCGTGACCCTCGGCTGGTACGTCATGCTGCTGCTCTCGGAAGAGGCGGCCGGCGTGACGGCGTCCTCGGCGGCGGCCGCGGCCGCCGCGGCGGGCTAGGCGATGGCGCACGACACGCGCGCCAAGGGGAGCGTGGCCCGGGTCGGGGGCATCTACCCGAGCCTGGTCTACGACGACGCGCCGGCGGCGATCGAGTGGCTCTGCCGCGCCTTCGGCTTCGAGAAGCGCCTCATCGTGACCGGGCCGGGCGGGGAGATCCAGCACTCCGAGCTGTCCTTCGGAGAAGCGGTGATCATGGTCTCGTCGCCGCGGCCCGCCTGGAAGTGGATCGGGCCGCGTCAGCTCGCGGGACACAGTCAGTCTCTGTCGCTCTTCGTCGCCGAGCCCGACGCGCACTATGCGCGCGCGAAGGCGGCGGGCGCCGTCATCATGCGCGAGCTGCGCGACGAGGAGTACGGCGCGCGCGGCTACATGGCGCAGGACCTGGAAGGACACCAGTGGTACTTCGGCGATTACCGGCCGGGAGGCTACTGGACCACGTGACCATCCCCGCCGTCCGGCCGATGCGACTGGAGGATGCCGCCGACGTGGCGCGGCTGTCGGGGCAGCTCGGCTACCCCGTCGATCGGCAGGAGATCCAGGATCGCCTGCAGAGACTCTCGGGCAGCCCGGATGCCGAGGTCTTCGTCGCCTGCGACTCCGGCGGCGCCGTGCTCGGATGGATCCACGTCGCGGCGCCGCGGGATCTCGTCAGCGCCCGTTACGCCGAGGTGCGCGCGCTCGTGGTGGACGAGGCGCAGCGCGGCCGCGGGATCGGCAAGGCCCTGCTGCAGGCGGCCGAGGCCTGGGCCCGCGGGCGCCTCTTCGATTCCATCCGGGTCCGCTCCAACACCGCGCGCGAGCGCACGCGCGGGTTCTACGAGCGCGAGGGCTACGCCGTGACCAAGACCCAGTACAACTTCCACAAGCCCCTTTCGGCCGACCGGCCATGAGCGTCGTGGTCTGTCCCGGTTGTGGCATCGTGCGGCCCGCGAGCGGCGTTGCGTACGACCGCAAGTTCCACGCCTCGGCGGAGTGCTGGGGGCTCTTCGAACAGGTCATCGGTCGCGAGTTCGAGAGCGCGGTGCTGTTCGGACAGGCGCACCAGCTCACCGTGGACGCCTACGCCGTGCAGCACGCCGGCGGCGCGCACCCGGACAAATCGGTCGCCATCCATCTCGCCGGGCTGCACCTGTCGCTCGAGCGCGGCCTGCGGCTGTGGGAGGTCCCGGCATGGCTGCAGCGGATTGCCTCGGCGACGCCTTCCTGGCCGCGCCTCGAGCCGCCGGCGCCACGCCCGCGCGGCCTGAACATCCGCGACGTGGCGGAGTCGCGGTCTCCGGACCGTCATGTCGCGGCGGTGCGGGCCTGGGCCGGACAGGTCTGGGAGACGTGGCGCCCGCATCACGCCGCCGCGCGCGCCCTCGCGGATCTCGGCGCCGAGGCGCCGCCCGCGATCCGCGGACCTGTCGAGTCGCGCGGCCGGCGGCGCTCCGGGCCGCGCGCGTGAACCAACCCATCGCGACCGAGCGGCTCGACCTCGTGCCTGCAACCCCGGAGCTCCTGCGCGCCGCCCTCGGGCCGCGTGGCCGGCTGGCGTCGGCGCTCGGGGCGCGCGTGCCGGAGTCGTGGCCGCCGCAGTATCTCGATGACGCGGCGATCGAATACACCCTGGCGCGCCTGGCCGAAGGCGAGCGGCACGCCGGCTGGTGGATGTACTTCATCCTGAAGCGCGAGCCGGACGGCGGGCGGACCCTCGTCGGCAGCGGGGGGTATGCCGGGCCTCCGGCCCAAGACGGCTCGGTCGAGGTCGGCTACGGCGTCGTGCCCGATCACCAGCGGCGCGGCTACGCGTCGGAGGCGGTGCGCGGGCTCGTGCAGCGCGCCTTCGCGCGGCCGGACATCCAGAGGATCACGGCGCAGACGCTGCCGGAACTCGAGCCCTCCATCGGCGTTCTTCTCAAGTGCGGCTTCCGGCATGCCGGGGCGGGCGCGGAGCCGGGAGCCATCCGCTTCGATCTCGTGCGGCCGGGGACCGCGTCCACCGGCAAGGAGGAGGCATGAAGGCGTACGTCATCGTCAACGTGGACGTGCACGACAAGGACCGCTATCCCGAGTACGTCAAGCTTGCGCCGATCTCCATCAAGGAGCACGGCGGTCGCTACGTCGCGCGCGGCGGGCGCACCGAGAAGCTCGAGGGGAAATCGTGGGAGCCGAAGCGGGTGGTGCTGCTCGAGTTCCCGTCGTACGAGCAGGCGAAGGCCTGGTGGTCGTCGCAGATGTACGCCGAGCCGAAGAAGCTGCGGCAGGCGTGCGCCCACACCGAGATGATCCTGGTCGAAGGCTGCGATCCCGTCTTCTGATGGAGTTCTGGTTCGACTTCGCCAGCACCTACTCGTACCTCGCGTCGCAGCGCATCGAGAGCGTCGCGGCGGCCCGCGGCATCGCGATCGACTGGCGGCCGTTCCTGCTCGGGCCGCTGTTCCAGCGCCAGGGCTGGAACGACAGCCCCTACAACCTGAACCCGGCGCGCGGGCGCTACATGTGGCGCGACCTGGAGCGCCAGTGCGCGCGCGACGGCGTGCCGTTCCGCAAGCCCTCGGTCTTCCCGCGCCGCTCGATCCTGCCGGCCCGCGTCGCCTGTCTCGGCCACGGCCAGGCGTGGCTGCCGCCGTTCGCGCGCGCCGTCTTCCGGGCCAACTTTTCCGAGGATCAGGACATCGAAGACCGCGAGCGGATGCTCGAACTGCTGCGCCGCTCCGGGGCGGCGGCGGACGACGCGACGGCGAGCGCGCTGCTCGACCGCGCCACCGACCAGGCGACCAAGGACCTGCTGCGTGCGGAGACGGAGCGCGCCTGGTCGCTCGGCATCTTCGGCGCGCCCACCTTCGTCGCCCTGGGCGAGATCTTCTGGGGGAACGACCGCCTCGAAGAGGCGCTCGACTGGCACGCCCGCGGATGACGGACCGGCTGCCGGTCCTGTACGAGGACGACGACCTCTACGCCGTGGACAAGCCGGAGGGGCTGCCGGTCATCCCGGAGAGGATCGCGCGCGGCCCGTGCGCGCTCGAGGTGGCGACGGCGCAGGCGGGCACGCGCCTCTACGTCGTGCACCGGCTCGACCGCGACACCAGCGGCGTGCTGCTGTTCGCGAAGAACGCCGCGGCGCATCGCCACCTCAACGGCGAGTTCGAGCACCGGCGCGCCCGCAAGACCTACGCCGCCGTGGCCGAGGGTCGGATGGCGGCGACGGACGGGAAGATCACCGCGGCCATCCGCCCGTTCGGCTCCGGGCGGATGGGGGTGGATCGCCGGCGCGGCAAGCCCTGCCTGACCCACTACCGCGTCACCGGCTTCGCCGGAGGGTGCACCGAGCTTTTGGCGCACCCGGTGACGGGGCGGCGTCACCAGATCCGCGTGCACCTGTACAGCCTCGGGCATCCCGTCGCCGGAGATCGCCGCTACGGCGAGCCTCCCGGGGAAGGATCGACCCGGGTGGACGCGGAGCGCCTGATGCTGCACGCGCGGTCGCTCGCGGTGCGGACCCCTGCAGGGAAACCGGTGCACATCGGCTCGGAGCTTCCCGCCTCGTACGTGACGATCCTCGGCCGCCTTCGATCCGGCGGATAATGCCGGCCGCGCCGGTCCCCGCGAGGTGGTCGGGCGGCGGCGCGGAAGGAGCCATCGCCATGACACGCGAAGGAGGATGCTTCTGCGGCGCGGTGCGCTACACGGTCACCGGCGAGCCGAAGAACTCGACCCACTGCCACTGCCTGCACTGCCGGAAGACGAGCGCCGCCGCGTTCGTGACCTGGTCCACGTTTCCCGCGGGAGCGTTCGCCTGGACGCGCGGGCAGGCCGCCTCGTTCGCGTCGCGTCCGGGGGTGACCCGGACCTTCTGCTCCACCTGCGGGACACCGCTCACCTTCGAGAACCATGACGACGCGGGGGAGATCGACGTGACCACGTGCAGCCTCGACGATCCGTCCAGCATCACGCCGGACGACCATGTCTTCGCCTCGCGCATGCTGCCGTGGGCCGAGCTTCGGGATTCCCTGCCGCGCTTCGCCACCTCGCGCCGGAACGGCTGATGAGCGACAAGCACCGGCCGAGGATCGGCGCCATCGCCTGGATCGACCTGACGGTGGAGGCGGCGCAGGAGGTGCGCGACTTCTACCGCGAGGTCGTCGGCTGGACCGCGGGCGACGTCGAGATGGGCGGCTACGCCGACTTCACCATGCACCCGCCCGGCGGCGGGGATCCGATCGCCGGCATCTGCCACGCGCGCGGAACGAACGCAGGTCTGCCGGCGCAGTGGCTGATCTACGTCACGGTCGCCGATCTCGACCGCAGCGTCGCGAAGTGCCACGCGCGCGGCGGGTCGGTCCTCGTCGGCCCCAGGGGGATGGGCTCGGCGGGACGCTATGCCGTCATCCGCGATCCGGCCGGAGCGGTCGCGGCGCTGATCGAGCCGGCGCCGCCGCAGAAAGCGACCGGCACCAGGCCGAAACGGCGCCGGGCGGCCGCGCCGCGCGCTTCCGTGGCGCGGCGCCGGCGCCATGGCCGTGCCGCCGGCCGCGGCGCAAAGTACCGGCCGCGCCGCGGCGGACGGCGTCGCTGACGTGAGCCGCGCCGCGGGCAGCGTGCTCGCCTTCGGCGCCTACCTGGCGCTTCTCGGCGCGGGGCTGTTCGTCTCGCCCGGCGGCATGCTGGCGATCTTCGGCCAGCCGCCGACGCAGGAGCCGTGGCTGCGGATCCTCGGCGTCGTGTCGTTCGTCCTCGGCTTCTACTACGTCAGCGCCGCGCGCGCCGAGGTGACGCCGTTTTTCCGCGCGACCATCGGGGGGCGCGCTCTCGGCGCCGTCGTCTTCACGGCGCTGGTCGTCTCAGGCGCGGCGCCCCGCTTCGTCCTGCTGATGGCCGGCCTCGACGGCGCCGGCGCCCTGTGGACCTGGAGCGCCCTGCGCCGCCCGCGGACTTGACCTCGCCCCGGCGCGGGGCTACTGTCGTCGCCATCCGGAGGAGATGCCGATGCACAAGACGAAGAACGACATTTCGGAGAAGGTCCGCGTCCAGGTGGCGGGGCTCCTGCAGGAGCGCCTGTCGGACGCCGTGGACCTGGTGACGCACGCCAAGCAGGCCCACTGGAACGTCAAGGGGCCGGCGTTCATCGCGCTGCACCAGCTGTTCGACCAGGTGTACGAGCACGCCGGCGATTACGCCGACCTGCTGGCGGAGCGGATCATCCAGCTCGGCGGCACCGTCGAGGCGACGGCGCGCGTCGTGGCGAAGCAGTCCCAGCTGCCCGAGTACCCGCTGCAGATCGCCTCCGGCCGCGAGCACGTCGAGGCGCTGTCGCGCAGCCTCGCGTACTTCGGCTCGGTCGTGCGCCAGGGGATCGACCGCTCGGACGAGATGGGGGACAAGGGGACCGCGGACATCTTCACCGAGATCTCGCGCGCCGTCGACAAGGACCTGTGGTTCGTCGAGGCCCACCTGCAGGCCGAGCGCTAGAACGTAATCGACAGCGAGGTCCGGAAGGTCGAGTCGAGCTTCTCGCGGCGCAGGACCCCTTCGCCGATGGTGATCTCGTTGCCGCCCGACGCCACCGTTTCGAAGAACTCGTCGCCGCTGCCGGGGATGCCGTCCGGGTCCACCAGCTGCCCGCGCACGATGATGTCCACCTCATCGAGGGCCGGCTCGTTGGCGTAGGTGAGCTGCAGGCTGATCTTCAGAGCCAGGTGCTTCGACATCATCACCGAGACGCCCTGGATGAGATCGGCGTTCCAGTCGGACAGGTCCTTGAAGCTGACGTTGTAGGTGAAGTCGTTGTCGTAGGTCGTGTTCGCCCCCCACTTGTCGGTGAAGTCGGAGGTGAGCCGCAAGCCGACGAACTTCTGGTCCTTCTCCGGATCGTCGACGTCCTCGATGCGGTTGGTCCAGGAGAAGCCGTACGTGGTGCGGAACTTGAGATCGTCCCGATCGCGCCAGGTGTGCCCCAGGCCGCCGAACACGATGGTGCGGCTGAGGATCCCGGCGTCCTCGTTGCGGTCCCACGACGCGCCCGCGTTCCAGGTGGCCCCCGTGGCGCCGCGGTACCAGCGCGCCTCCTTCGAGAGGTTCCCTTCGTACTTTCCCTCCGCGAAGTAGCGGGCGACGTCCGGCTCGGCCCCCGGGCGCACCTCGTGCGTCGGGGGGTCTGCCAGGGTCTCCCCGGGGAGGAAGGTGAGCCCGGGCTCGACGAGAAGATACGGGTCGTCGCTGGTGTCGGAGCGCAGGGTGTCGAGGCGGACCCGGGTGCGTCCGTGCGCCTGCTTGTACTCGAGCGTGTCCTTGAAGCCGAGCGTCTGGACGTCGGAGTTCCCGGCGGTCCAGACGAGGCTCAGCTCGGTCGAGTTCGACCAGGGGCTGGTCTTCTCCTCCACCGGGGGCTGGGTCGCCGGCGGCGTCTGGGCGAACGCCGGGGAGGCGCCGAGCACCAGGAGGGTGACCCACAGACCGCTCGACCAAAGCGTCGCCCGACGACCGCTCATGTCCTCCCCCTGGAGCGGGGCGGATGATAACCCGATGACACTGCGCGCGCGTCGGGGCGCGCTTTCAGTGCGGAGCGGCGGTGGCGGCCGGGGCCGCTTCGGACGGAGGCACGGTTGCTTCCAGTCCCCAGCCGCCGCCGAGCGCCGTGTAGAGGCGGATCACCGACGCGAGCTGATCGCGGCGGGACACCGAGGCGGCCAGCTCGGCGTCGAAGGCCTGCGTCTGCTGGATGAGGACCTCGAGGTAGGACGTCACCCCCTGGTCGTAGCGCGCCGTCGAGAGGGTGAGCGCCGACCGGGCCGCTTTCACTTGCTGCTCGTAGGCGGCTACTGAATCCTTCGAGGTGCGCACCGCCGCCAGGGCGTCCTCGACCTCGCGGAACGCCTGCTGCACCGACCCCTCGTAGAAGAAGAGCGCCTGCTGCGTCTGGGCGCGGGCGATCTCGACGCGGCGCTTGTTCTTGCCGAAGTTGAAGAGCGGCTGGAGCAGGGCCCCGGCGATGCTCCAGGTGCCGGCGCCCCCTTTCGTGATGTCGGAGAGATCGCTGCTGGCGGCGCCGGCCGAAGCGGTCAGGGCGATGAGCGGGAAGCGCTGCGCCTCGGCGACCCCGATGCGGGCGTTGGCGGCGACGAGCTGAGCCTCCGCCGACTGCACGTCCGGACGGCGGACCAGAAGGTCCGAGGTGATGCCCGCCGGGACGTCCGGAGGCAGGATCGCGTCGTAGAGCGGCCGCCCGCGCGGCACGTCTCCGGGGAAGCGCCCGAGCAGGATGCGGATGCGATCCTCCGTCTCGGCGAGCTGCCGCTCGAACTGCGGGATGGCGGCGGCGGCGATCGACTGCTGGATCTCCGCCTGGCGCACGTCGAGGGCCGAGACGATCCCCTTGTCGAAGCGGGCGGTGATGATGCGCAGGTACTCGGTGCGCGCCTGGAGCGTGGTGCGGGCGATGGCCAGGCGGTTGTCGAGATCGAGCAGGTCGACGTAGGCGGTGGCGACGTCGGAGACGAGCGACAGCACCACCGTCTGGCGCGCCATCTCGCTGCCGAGGAGCTCGGCGCGCGCCGCCTCGGTGGCGCGGCGGTACTTGCCCCAGAGATCGACTTCGTAGAACGCCTCGACGCGGCCGCTGAAGAAGTTGTGCGTGTCGCCGCCACCGGCGGTGTCGGCGACCTGCTCGCTGGTGCGGAAGCGGGTCGCGTCGATCGCCAGGTTCACCACCGGGAACTGATCGGCGTGGGTGAAGCCGTAGCGGGCGCGCGCCTCGTCGACACGGGCCGCGGCGATGCCCAGGTCCTTGTTCTCGTTGAGCGCGATCGTGACCAGCTCGCGCAGCGTGTCGTCCTGGAAGAGATCCCACCAGGCGGTGTCGGAGGCGGTCTGGCCGGGGGGAGCCTGCTGCCGCCACATCTGCGGCAGGGTCATCTCCGGCTGCTGGTAGTCGGGGCCGAGCCGGCAGGAGGCGAGCGCCACCGGCAGCAGCAGCGCCGCGAGGAAGACGCGCGCGAGGCGAGTCATGTCAGTGCGCCGCCGCCGGCTTGGTTTCGCCGCCGGGGGGCGCCGGCTTGTGCCTGCCGCCACCGGTGATCTTCTCGACGAAGGTGAACAGGACCGGGATCAGCACGACGCCGACGATGGTCGCGACGAGCATGCCGGCGAACACCGCCATCCCCATGACCTTGCGCCCCTCGGCGCCGGCGCCGGAGGCGCGCACCAGCGGCACGACGCCGAGGATGAACGCGAACGCCGTCATCAGGATGGGCCGGAACCGGAGCTTCGCGCCTTCGAGCGCCGCTTCGACGATCGGCATGCCTTCGTGCAGCTTGGCGCGCGCGAACTCGACGATGAGGATGGCGTTCTTCGCCGCGAGGCCGATGAGCATGACGAGGCCGATCTGCGCGAAGACGTTGTTGACGTACGACTCGCTCAGAAAGCGCATCAGCCACAGCCCGAGGAAGGCGCCGAACGCGGCGAAGGGCGTCCCGAGGAGCACCGAGAACGGCAGCGACCACGACTCGTACTGCGCCGCGAGGATCAGGAAGACCAGCAGGATGGCGAACGCGAACACCACCGCGCTCGACCCGGCCGCCTTCTTCTCCTGGTACGACATGTCGGCCCAGTCGTAGCCGGCGCCCGCGTCGAGGGTCTCGGCCGCCACCTGCTCCAGCGCGCCGAGCGCCTGCGCCGACGAGTAGCCCGGCGCCGGGATGCCGGTCAGGTCGGCGGAGCGGAACAGGTTGAAGCGGTTGGTGTACTCGGGGCCCGCGGCGTTCGCGGTCGAGACGAACGACGACAGGGGGACCATCTCGTTCTTGCTGTTGCGCACGTGGAAGAGGCTCAGGTCCTCCCGGCGCACGCGGTACTCCGGTTCGGCCTGCACGAAGACCTTGTAGACGCGGCCGAAGCGGTTGAAGTCGTTGACGTACGAGCCGCCGAGGAACGCCCCCATCGTGGTGTTGACGTCGTCGATGGTCACGCCCTGCTTGAGCACCTTGTCCCTGTCGACCTCGGCGTAGACCTGGGGGACGCTGGCGCGATACGTCGTGATGATGCGGCCGATCTCCGGGCGCTTCGACGCCGCCGCGACGAACTTCTGCGCCTCGTCGGCGAGGTACTGCGGCGCCTGGCCCGAGCGATCCTGCAGGACGAAGGTGAACCCCGACCCGGTGCCGAGGCCGGGAATCGCCGGCGGCCCGAAGGCGAACACCGTCGCCTCGGGAATCGTCAGCGCGAACTCGTGGTTCAGCTCCGCCATGATGCCGCGCGAGGTGTGGGCCGCGCCGTGCCGCTCGTGCCAGGGCTTCAGCGACACGAAGAAGAAGGCGTTGTTCGAGGCGTACGCGGAGGTCAGCATGCTGTAGCCGGTGACGGTGGTGTACGAGGCGATCCCCTCGGTCTTGCCGAGGATCGCTTCCACCCTCTTGCAGACGGCGTCGGATCGATCGAGCGACGCGGCGTCGGGGAGCTGGACGTTCACCATCACGTAGCCTTCGTCCTCCTCGGGGACGAAGCCGCCGGGGATGCGCCGCGCCAGCATCACCGTGGCCACGATGAGGATGGCGACCACGATGAGGCTCCGCACCATCCGCTTGACCATGAAGCCGGTGAGGCCGACGTAGCCGCTGGTGAACCGGTCGAAGACCCGGTTGAACCACTTGTAGAACGGATCGAGGAACGACTTCGACTCGCCCTTCGGCTTCAGCAGCATGGCGCTGAGCGCCGGGCTCAGCGTCAACGCGTTGAAGGCCGACAGCAGCACCGAGATGGCGATGGTGATGGCGAACTGCTGGTACAGCCGCCCGGTGATGCCGCTGATGAAGGCGACCGGCACGAAGACGGCGCTCAGGATGAGCGCGATGGCCACGACCGGCCCCGAGACCTCCTCCATCGCCTTGAGGGTGGCGTCTTTCGGCGTCAGGCCGTGCTCGATGTGGTGCATGACGGCCTCGACCACGACGATGGCGTCGTCCACGACGATGCCGATGGCGAGCACCAGGCCGAGCAGCGACAGCACGTTCACCGAGAACCCGAGCATGGGGAACGCCATCAGCGTGCCGACCAGCGACACCGGCACGGTCAGCAGCGGGATGAGCGTGGCGCGCCAGTTCTGCAGGAAGATGAAGACGACGATCAGCACCAGCACGACCGCCTCGAGCAGCGTGTGCAGGATCTCGTTGATCCCCTCGCGCACCGGCAGCGTCGTGTCGAGGGAGAACTCGTAGTCGAGGTCGGAGGGGAAGCGCGACGCCGCCTCGGCCACCGTCTTCTTGATGGCGTCCGAGACCTGCAGGGCGTTGGACCCGGGCGCCTGGTAGATGGCGATGACGGCGCTCGGGTTGCCGTTCAAGCGCCCGCGCGCCGTGTAGAGGAGCGAGCCCAGCTCCGTGCGCGCCACGTCGCCGAGACGCACCTGCGAGCCGTCCGGGTTGGTGCGCAGCACGATGGAGCCGAACTCCTCGGCGGTCATCAGCCGCCCCTGCGTCTTGACGATGTAGGTGAAGTCGGTGCCCGGCGGCGCCGGCTGGCCGCCGAGCTGCCCGGCCGGCGTCACGACGTTCTGCTGCTGCACCGCCTTGACGATGTCGGGGACGGTCAGCCCGAGCGACGCGAGGCGGTCCGGGTTGAGCCAGATGCGCATGGCATAGTCGCTGCCGCCGAACAGGTTCACCTGCCCGACGCCGCGGATGCGGGCGAGCGCGTCGTTGATGTTGATGGCGGCGTAGTTGCTGAGGAAGGCGCTGTCGTAGGTGCCGTTCGGCGACTTCAGCGCCACCAGCATCAGCGGGAAGGCGAGCGACTTCTTGACGGTCACGCCGTAGTTCTTGACCGAGGTCGGCAGCGACGCGGTGGCCTGCGACAGGCGGTTCTGCGTCAGGACGTTGGCGATGTCGAGGTCGGTGCCGACCTCGAACGACACGCGCATGGTCAGCGTGCCGTCGTTGGCGTTGATCGACTTGAGGTAGATCGAGTTGTCGACGCCGTTGACCTGCTGCTCGATGGGGGTCGCCACCGACTGCTCGACGTCCACGGCCGAGGCGCCGACGTAGGTGGTGGTGATCTGGATCATCGGCGGGACGATGTCCGGGTACTGCGCCACCGGCACGCGGGTCAGCGCGACGAGGCCGAGCAGGACGGTGACGATGGAGAGGACCATCGCCACGATGGGGCGGTTGACGAAGAATTTCGCCATCGCTCAGTGGGACGCGGGTGGTGCCGGGGCGGGCGCCTTCGGCGCCGCGGCGGGCTGGCCGGGCGCGGACTCGGGGGCGGCCTCCTCCGCGGAGACTTCCTTCGGAATCACCTTCACGCCCGGCCGGATCTTCTGCGCTCCGGCAAGGACGATCCGATCCTCCGGCTGCAGCCCCGAGTCCACCACCACCAGGGCCCCGATGCGCGGCCCCGTCTGGATGGTCTTCGTCGCCGCCGCGCCGTCCGGGCCGACGATGGTCACCATCTGCTGTCCCTGCAGCTCCTGCACGGCGCGCTGCGGCACCAGCAGGGCTCCCTTGCGGGTGTCGATGATGATGCGCACGCGCGCGTACTGGCCGGGGCGCAGGATGGCGTCGGGGTTGGGGAAGGTCGCCTGCAGCTGCAGCGTCCCGGTCGAGGGATCGATCTGGCGGTTGGCGAAGTCGAGCGATCCCTTGTGCGGGTAGACCGAACCGTCCGCCAAAAGCAGCTCGATGTTGTCGTGGTGCATGCGCGGCTCGCTGCCTTCGTGCGGCGGTCCGAACTTGCGCATCAGGTCGAGGTAGTCGCGCTCGGTGATGGCGAAGCGCGCCTGCACCGACGCCACGTTCGAGACGGTGTTGAGCACGATCGGGTTGGGATACTGGCCGACGTAGTCGCCGACCTTCGCCTGCGTCATGCCGATGAGGCCGTCGATGGGCGACGAGATGCGCGTGTAGCCGAGGCTGATCTTCGAGAGGCGCAGGCTCGCCTCGGCCGCGTCGACCTGGCCGCGCGACGCGCCCTCCTCGGCCACCGCCGAGTCGAGGTCGGCCTGCGAGACCGCCTTCATCTCGGCGAGCGGCCGGTAGCGGTTCACGTCCGCGACGGCCTTGACGTGGCGCGTCTTCGCGGAGGCCAGATCGGCCTCGGCGTGCGCCACCTGCGCCTGCTGCTCGCTCGGGTCGATGGTGTAGAGGAGGTCGCCCTTGTGGACGTTCGACCCCTCCTTGAAATGCATCCCCTGCAGGAAGCCGGGGACGCGCGCCCGGATCTCGATGTCCTGGGCGCCGTAGATCTGCCCCACCCGCTCGGCGGTGATCGGGGTGTCGCGCTGGATCACCTTGACGACCGGCACCTCGAGCGGCTTCGCCTCGGGCGCCGCCTCTTCCTTGCAGGCGGAGGGAGAGAGCAGGACGAACGCGGCCAGGAGGCCGCCAGCGGCTTCACGCCATCGCATCGATTGACCCCGGATCCTCGAGCGGACGGGATTATAGCGAGGATTCTGTCCCGGGCTTGCGTGGTCCGGGGTATGGAGTCGGACGGGAGCGGCTTTTACCCTGCTTGGGTCCGGGAGTGCGGAGGAGGTTTCGTGATGAAGTCCATGCTGAAGAAAGCCGCGTTCGTTCTCGGCGCCGCCCTCCTGGCGGCGCCTCTTTATGCCGCGGAGGACCGGCCCTCGGTCTCGAAGTCCGACACCGTCAAGGTCAAGACCACCGTCGAGGCGATCGACCACACCGCCCGCACCGTCACGCTCAAGGATCGGGACGGCCACCTGGTCACGGTCCAGGCCGGACCCGACGTGCAGGGCTTCGACGACCTGAAGGTCGGGGACAAGGTGACTTTCCGTTACACCGAAGGGGTGGTCCTCCAGACCCACCCGGCGGGCCAGGCCGGAACACATGTCACCAATCCTTCCGGCGGCGACCCCAGCGGCGCCCCCTACGACAGTCCGTCCGGCAGCGCTCCGGGCGGCGATGAGTCCGCCGCGGCGGCGGGCAGCCCGACGGAGTACGGTCCCTCCGGCGATGAACCCGTCTCCCTGGTGGGCGAGCAGGTCACGTCGGTCGTCACGGTCAAGGACGTGGATCCGAAAGGACACTGGATCACCTTCGAAACCGAGGACGGCCACACCGTGAGCACTCACGTGGACGATCGGGACCTGGTGAAGAACCTGCACGCCGGCGACCAGATCGAGATGACTTACACCAACGCGGTGCTCGTCAGCTGCGAGCCTGAAGACTGACCACAGGCGCCGCGCGCGTCGCACCGAAACATTCAAGGAGAGAGAAGGAGAGATCATGAAGAAAACGGTTCTGTTCCTGTCCGCCTGCCTCGTCGCGCTGCCGCTCCTGGCCGCCGACAGCGGGCACCCCGATCACAAGTCGACGGAGACGAAAAAGTCCGGTGACGCCGTCACGGTCAAGAGCACTGTCGAGGCCATCGATCCCGCGACCCGCACCGTCACCTTCAAGGATCAGGACGGTGATCTGGTGACGGTCCAGGCCGGCTCCGACATCGGGGCCTTCGACTCCCTGAAGGTCGGGGAGCGGGCCACGTTCAAGTACGTCGAGGGCCGGGCTCTCCAGATCCGGCCGGCGGACGAAGCCGACACCATGGCCCCGCGGCCGGCGTCCGGATACCCGGAGGACGAATCCGACACTCCCTCGAGTGCGCCTCAGACGCCGTCGGGGATGGACACCCCCTCCGGCGCGCCGACCCCCGGCACGCCGACCAAGGAGCCCGGGGCTCCGGGCGGCGGAGCGGGAAGCGGCGCGGCCAGCCCTTCCGGCACCAACACCGGCTCCCTGACGCAGCAGGTCACGTCCCTCGTCACCGTCAAGGACGTCGATCCGAGCGAGAGATCGATCTCGTTCGAGACCGACGACGGCCGGACGATGACCGTGAAGGTCGACGACCAGGATCTCCTGGACAACGTCAAGGCAGGGGACCGCGTCGAGATCACCTACACGAACGCTCTGCTCCTGAGCGTCAAGCCTTCGCACAAGTAAGACGGCCGGCGGCGCGCGCCCGCCGGACGTGGTTCGCATGACATGATGCGCGCATGGGCCCCCACCCTGCTCCACCGGGCCGCTGGCGGCGACGGCTGGGAAAAACCTTCCTGGCCGTCGCCGCGCTGGCGTTGTCGGCCCTCGGCGGCATCGTTCTCCTGTTCGCGATCCAGGCGCGCGTCCGGCTCTCCGACCTGCACGCCTGGCACAAGGTGCGTCTCGACGAGGAATTCCGCGCCGGCGCCCAGGGTGCCCATGGAGCGCCCAAGACGTTCGAGGAGTACCGCAAGCTCGAGGATCGGCTGTTCGCCGAGCTGCGGAAAAAGGTGCTGGACGATCCGAAGGCGGCCGACCCGTTCCTGTTGAGCCGCTACCATCCAGGCAGCGTCCCCGAGCGCCTCGCGCTCGACACCGAGCACAACCATTCCTACGAGCTGACCCCCGCGACGACGCCCCGCGGGGCGGTGCTGCTGGTGCACGGGCTGTCGGATTCGCCCTACAGCATGCGCGGCATCGCCCAGGTCTTCTTCGCCCAGGGATTCGACGTCGTGGTGCTGCGCCTTCCGGGACACGGCACGATCCCCGGGGCGCTGCGGGACGTCACCTGGCAGGACTGGTATGCCGCGGTCGCGCTCGCGGCGCGCTACACCGCCTCGCGCGCCGGCGCGGGGCACCCGTTTTTCGCCGCCGGGCACTCGACCGGCTCCGCCCTGCTCTCGCTCTATGCCGTGCGGGCGGCGGCGGACGACTCGCTGCCGCGCCCCGAGCGGCTCTTCCTGGTGTCGCCGGCCATCGGCATCTCGCCGTTCGCGGTGCTGACCAACATCGTCTCGGGGCTGTCGTTCCTGCCGGCCTTCGAGAAGTCGCAGTGGATCGACGTCCTGCCGGAATACGACCCGTACAAGTACAACTCGTTCCCGGTGAACGCCGGCAACCAGATCTACGCGCTGACGCACGTCCTGAACGCGGAGCTCGTGGAGGCGGGGGAGAAGAAACGCCTCGACCGGATGCCGCGCGTCACCGTGTTCCAGTCGCTGGTCGACTCGACCGTGACCGCCGCGGAGGTGGTGCACGGCCTGCTCTCGAGACTCCCCGGCCCGGGAAACGAGCTGGTCGTCTTCGACATCAACCGCCGCAGCGAGATGGAAGGGCTCATCGCTCCGGGCCCGACCCAGACGCTGCAGAATCTGCGCGCCGTTCCGTCGCTGCCGTTCCGCGTGACGATCGTCGGCAATCGCCCCGACGGCTCGAACGCCGTCGCCCTGTTCGAGCGCGAGGCGGGCGCCCCCCCGAGCCCGGCCGACGCGGCGGCCGGCGGCGAACGTCACGAGGACTTGCCGTTCGAGTGGCCCAAGGGCGTCTTCTCCCTCGGCCATGTCGCCCTGCCCATCCCCCCCGACGATCCGGTTTACGGAATCGCCCCGGCGCCCGCCGAGCCGCGCTTCCAGCTCGGCGCCTTCGAGGCCCGCGGCGAGTCCGGCGCCCTCCTCGTCCCACTCGGCGCCTTCGCACGGCTCCGCAGCAATCCTTTTTTCCAGGTGATCCGGGATCGAATCACTTCGACCCTGGCAACCCAGCCCGAATCGGGGAAGGAGTGACTGGAGAGAGGTCTCTGCGTCTGGATGAGCGAGTCGATGGCGCTGCGCACGCGGGACTCTCCATCCGGCCGGGAGGGGCCGGGAAACCGGCGCGAATCCTGGCATCCCCGCCACCCTCCTCCTCGAGCTCAAAAAAAGAGATTCGCCGCGCCTCGAGGAATGGGACTATGCTTCGGCCGTTTCAGACAACTCATCGATGCCCAGGAGGGATCGCCTCATGCAGAAGACCTCGCTCACCGTCGCCGCCGTGCTCCTCGCCGCCGCTCCCCTGTTCGCGGCCGATGCGAAGCCGAAGATCGAGACCGGCACGGTCACCGTCAAGACCACGATCGAGGCGATCGATCATGCCGCCCGCACGGTCACGCTCAAGGACAAGGACGGCAACTACGAGACGCTCACCGCCGGGCCCGAGATCAAGCGGTTCGACGAGCTGAAGGTCGGGGACAAGGTGTCCTTCAAGTACACCGAGTCGGTGGCGGTGCGCATCCGCAAGCCGGGTGACCCCGTCCAGGCGAACTCCGACGGCCAGCCGGCGATCGTCCGCGGCGCGACCGAGAAGCCGAGCGGCACGATGACCCAGCAGGTCACCGCGTCCGTCACCGTGAAGGCGGTCGACACGAAGAACAGCTCGATCACCTTCATGGGCGAGGACGGCCACAGCGTCAGCGTCCGCGTGGAGGACAAGAGCCTGGTGAAGAACGTCCACCCGGGGGACAAAGTGGAGATCACCTACACGAACGCACTGCTCGTCGCCGTCGAGTAGTCGATCGCGGCGGGACAGACCTGTTACGAAAGAGGAGGATGAACATGCAGGACGATCCGAAGAAACCCGTGGAGAACCCCGTTCCGGTGGAGCCCGAAGTGCTCGAGGAGGTCCCCGAGGGGGTCGACCGCCGCGCGTTCATCCTGCGCACCGCCGTCGTCGGGGCCGCCGCGGTCCTGACGGGGAAGACGACCACCGAAGTCGAGGCGGCCACGGCGGCCGCGGCGAAACCCGCCGCCAAGCCGGCCGGCAAGACCGCCACCACCCTGGCGCCGACGCTCGACGTCGTCAAGAAGTCGAAGGGGCCGGTCATGACGACCATCGAGGAGTTCTACAAGGTCGGTCCGGGCCCGTCGAGCAGCCACACCATCGGCCCGATGCGCATCACCTACGACTTCTACCAGCGCTGCACCAAGCTCCCGGCCGCGACGCTCGCGCAGGTGGCCGGCCTGAAGGTGCACCTGTTCGGCAGCCTCAGCGCCACCGGTCTGGGGCACGGCACCGAGCGGGCCTGCCTCGCCGGGATCATCGGCAAGGAGCCGGCCACGGTCGAGCCCGAGTTCCTCGACAGCCTGCGTGACAAGCCGGATCAGACCTTCCCGGTGAAGTTCGGCGACAAGACGCTGAACATGTCGCTCAAGGACATCATCTACGACAAGAAGGACGGCACCTTCCCGCACCCGAACACCATGACCTGCAAGCTCCTGGGGCCGGCCAACAAGGTCCTCCTGGAGCAGGAGTACTACTCGGTCGGCGGCGGCTTCATCGAGTGGAAGGGGTACCAGCCGCCGAAGAAGGGGCAGCCGAAATACCCGTACGCCACGATGAAGGAGCTGGTGGATCACGCCACCAAGAACAACCTGTCGGTGGCGCAGGTGGTGATGGCCAACGAGGTGGCGGTCTCCGGGAAGAGCGAGGCGGAGATCAACGCCTTCGTGGACAAGATCATGCTGGCCATGAGCAACATCGTGAAGTCGGGCCTCGCGATGCCGGAGGGGACGCTTCCCGGGCCGATCAAGCTCAAGACCAAGGCGGGGGAGGTCTACAAGCGGGCGATGGACGATGAGTACGAGAAGCAGCGCGGGCTCGGCGTCGTCGCGGCGTACGCTCTCGCGGGTTCGGAGGAAAACGCCCGCGGCCACCTCGTCGTGACGGCCCCCACCGGAGGCTCGGCCGGCGTCATCCCGGCCGTGCTGTA
Organism: Verrucomicrobiia bacterium; assembly: GCA_035638075.1. Taxonomy (GTDB): domain Bacteria; phylum Acidobacteriota; class Polarisedimenticolia; order Gp22-AA2; family Gp22-AA2; genus DASRAU01. Next base: position 125,773 of record DASRAU010000046.1, on the reverse strand, counting down.
CGGCCTCGGCGAAGGGGGACGCAAGCTCCCCCCGGAGAAGCTGCGCAACGGCATGCTCGCCGCCGCGGGGGTCGGGTACCTGTGCAAGCACAACGCGACCTTGTCGGGCGCGGAAGGCGGCTGCCAGGCGGAGATTGGTGTTGCCTCCGGCATGGGGGCCGCCCTCATCGCCCAGGCGCACGACTTCCCGCCCCAGGTCGTCGCCAACGCGGCGGAGGCGGCGATCGAGCACCATCTCGGCATGACCTGTGACCCGGTCGCGGGCTACGTGCAGGTGCCGTGCATCGAGCGCTGCGCCTTCGGCGCGATCAAGTCCTGGACCGGGTTCATGATCGCGAGCAACGAGATTCCCGTGAACCGGCGCCTCGACTTCGACACGACGGTCAACGCCATGGCGCTCACCGCCAAGGAGATGAACTCGAAGTACAAGGAGACCTCCGAAGGCGGCCTGGCGGTCTCCGTCACGCTCTGCTAGGACCGGCAGGTCGTGGGGAGCGGCGGCAGGCCCGGCGTCGGGGCCGCGATGGCGGCGTGGTTCGTCCTGGCGATGTTCTATTTCTACCAGTACGTCGCCCGCTCCTGCCCCGCCGTCATGCTGCCGCAGCTCTCGGAAGGGCTCGGCATCAGCGCCCTCGCGGTCGCGTCCCTCGTCGGGCTCTTCTACTACGGCTACTCTCCGTTCAGCCTGGTCTCCGGCGCCGCCATGGACCGGCTCGGGGCCGCGCGGGTGGTCCCGGCGGCGGCGGCGATGGTCGGGATCGGAGCGCTGCTGTTCGCGACCGGCCATCCGGCCGCGGCGGGCTGCGGCCGCTTCCTCCAGGGGGCGGGGGGCGTCTTCGCCCTGATCGGGGCGATCGACGTCGCCACGCGCGCCTTCCCTCCCGGGAAAGCCGCGACCCTCATCGGCGCGACGCAGATGTGCGGCATGGCGGGAGGATCGGTGGGGCAGTTCGCGGTCGGGCCGCTCATCGCCTCGGGAGTGACCTGGCGCGCGTTCTGGATCGGGATGGGCGTCGCCGGGCTTCTCATCGGCGCGGTGCTGATGCTCATCCTGCCGAAGGGGAAGCCGGCCGCCCCGGCGGGAGGTTCGAAGCCGGGCCTGGCGGCGGCGTTCGGCCTCGTCTTCAGGAACCCGCAGTCGATCCTGTGCGGGCTCATCGCGGGGCTGCTCTTCATTCCGACGACGATCTTCGACATGGTCTGGGGCGTGCGCTACCTGCAGGAGGGGCACGGCCTCGAGTACGCCGAGGCGGTGCTGCGATCGGCGGCGGTTCCGTTCGGCTGGATCGTCGGCTGTCCGCTGCTCGGGTTCATCTCCGACCGGCTCGGCCGGCGCAAGCCGGTGATTCTCGGCGGCGCCCTGATGGTGTTCGCGTGCACGGCGTGGGCCCTGTACGGCAGAGCGGACGCGCTGCCGCCGTACGTCGTCGGCCTTGCCATGGGAGTCGCCTCGGGCGCGGCGATGATCCCGTACACCGTCGTGAAGGAGGCCAACCCGCCGTCCCTCGGAGGCACGGCGACGGGTGTCATCAATTTCGTGAACTTCACGCTGAGCGCCCTGCTCGGCCCCCTCTTTGCCGCGGCGCTGCGGCGCGCCTCGGGGGGCGCCGCGACCATGGCGCTGGAGCACTACCGCGCCGCCTTCACGCCGCTTCTCTACGGAATCGCCGGGGCGATCGTCCTCACTCTCCTGCTCAAGGAGACCGGGCGGGCAGGGCGGGCCCTCCCCGCGACCGCGGCGGCCGTGCGCAGTCCCACGTGAACGGGAGCATTCGATGAGCGCCAGGACCGGAACCGGGAAATACGAAGCCCTTTTGGAGCGCTGCGCCAGGCTCGAGCCGATCCCCACGGCGGTGGCGCACCCGTGCGACGAGTCGGCGCTGTCCGGCGCCGTCGAGGCGGCGCGGCTCGGGCTCATCAAGCCGATCCTGGTCGGGCCGGCGGCGAAGATCGCCGCGGTCGCCGCCGCGGCGAAGCTCGACCTGAAGCCGTACGAGATCGTCGATGCGCCGCACAGCCACGGGTCGGCGGAGAAGGCGGTGTCCCTCGTGCGCGAGGGGAAGGCGGAGCTCCTGATGAAGGGCAGCCTGCACACCGACGAGCTGATGGGGGCGGTGGTGGCGCGCGAGGGAGGGCTGCGCACGGCGCGCCGCATCAGCCACGTCTTCGTGATGGACGTGCCGACCTACCACAAGGTCCTGGTGGTCACCGACGGCGCCATCAACATCGCGCCGACGCTCGAGGACAAGGCGGACATCCTGCGCAACGCCATCGATCTCGTCGTGTCGCTGGGACGGGACAAGCCCAAGGTCGCCATCCTGGCCGCGGTCGAGACGGTGACGTCGAAGATGCCGGCGACCCTCGACGCCGCGGCGCTGTGCAAGATGGCCGACCGCGGGCAGATCACCGGCGCGATACTGGACGGGCCGCTGGCGTTCGACAACGCCATCAGCGCCGAGGCGGCGAAGATCAAGGGGATCACGTCCGAGGTCGCCGGGGACCCCGACATCCTGCTGGCCCCCGACCTCGAGGCGGGCAACATCCTCGCCAAGCAGCTCACCTTCCTGGCGAACGCCGACAGCGCCGGGCTGGTGCTCGGGGCGAAGGTGCCGATCATCCTGACCAGCCGGGCCGACAGCGTGCGGGCCCGCATCGCCTCGTGCGCCGTCGCCATGCTGGCGGCGCACGCCCGGCGCGGCACCCCCGCTCCGAAAGCCTGAGGGGCGCCGTGGGCGATCATCTCCTCGTTCTCAATGCCGGATCCTCGAGCCTGAAGTTCCGCGTCTTCGGGCACCCTCGCCAGGGGGCCCTCGAACTCGAGGCGCGCGGGCAGATCGAAGGAATCGGCACCAAGCCGCAGCTCACGGTGAAGGACGCGCAGGGCAAGCCGCTGGCCGGGCAGGAGCTCGACGCGTCGCTGAAGCACGGCGGGCCGGTGCTCGACGCCGTCGCCACCTGGCTGCGTTCGAAGTTCGGAGGAGGCAAGGTGCTGGGCGTCGGGCACCGCGTCGTGCACGGCGGTCCCACCTACACGGCGCCGGTCAAGGTCGACGCGCGATGCCTGTCGGAGCTCAAGAAGCTCATTCCCCTGGCGCCGCTCCATGTCCCCTACAACCTGGCGGCGATCGAGGCGGTGTTCGAAAAGCTCCCGGATGTGCCCCAGGTCGCCTGCTTCGACACCTCGTTCCACCGTGGGCGCGCGGCGGTCACCGAGCTGGTCCCGCTTCCGAAAGAGTTCCGCGATGCCGGGATGCAGCGCTACGGCTTCCACGGCCTGTCGTACGAGTACATCGCCTCAATCTTGCCCGAGGTGGCGCCGGAGATCGCCCTGAAGCGGGTCGTCGTCGCGCACCTCGGCAGCGGCGCCAGCCTCTGCGCGCTGAAGAACGGGAAGAGCCTGGATACCACGCTCGGGTTCACGGCGCTCGACGGGCTGTGCATGGGAACGCGGCCCGGGAGCCTCGATCCCGGCGCGGTCCTGTACCTGGTGCAGGGGATGGGGATGTCGGGGAAGGAGATCGAAACACTCCTCTACAAGAAGTCGGGACTGCTCGGAATCTCCGGGATCAGCAACGACATGCGCGACCTGGTGGGGAACGACGCGCCCGAGGCGCGCCTCGCGGTGGACTACTTCGTCTCCTCGGCCGCGCAGCACGTCGCGGCGATGGCGGCGACGCTCCAGGGGCTGGACGGTCTCGTCTTCACCGCCGGCATCGGCGAGAACTCGGCGGAGATCCGCCGGCGCATCGTCGAGGCCTGCGCCTGGCTCGGCCTCGAGATCGACGCGGCGGCGAACGAGCGTGGCGGCCCGCGGATCTCGACCGCGAAGAGCCGGGTGTCGGCGTGGGTGGTGCCGACCAACGAAGAGCTGATGATCGCGCGGCACACCGCCGCGCTTCTGGGATTGTGAAGAAGGTGAGGGCGATGAAGACGGTGAAAGTGAAAGAGGACAAGAAGCCGATCGACACGACGAAGGCCTGGCGCGGGTTCGCCGACGGCCTGTGGAAGCGGGAGATCGACGTCCGCGACTTCATCCAGGCGAACTACCGGCCGTACGAAGGGGATGAAGCGTTCCTCGCCGGGGCGACGAAGCGGACGCAGGGAATCTGGGAGAAGCTGAACGTCCTGTTCGTCGAGGAGCGCAAGAAGGGGGTCCTCGACATCTCGCAGATCCCCAGCGGTATTCTGGCGCACCAGCCCGGCTACATCGAGCGCGAGCGGGAGATCATCGTCGGGCTGCAGACCGAAGCACCCCTCAAGCGCGCCATCATGCCCAACGGCGGCTTCCGCATGGTGCAGGGGGCGCTGAAGACCTACGGCTACGAGGCCGACCCGCACGTCGTCGAGACGTTCACGAAATACCGCAAGACGCACAACGACGGCGTGTTCGACGCCTACACCGCCGACATCCGCCGCTGCCGCTCCTCGCACATCCTCACCGGTCTGCCGGACGCCTACGGGCGCGGGCGCATCATCGGCGACTACCGGCGGGTGCCGCTCTACGGCGTGGCGCGCCTCGTCGAGCGCAAGCAGAACGAGAAGAACCGGCTCGACGCGCGCATGTCCACCGAGGACATCATCCGCGACCGCGAGGAGCTGAGCGAGCAGATCCGCGCCCTCGGCGAATTGCAGGAGATGGCCAAAGCCTACGGCTTCGACATCTCCGGCCCGGCGACAAGCGCCCGGGAGGCGGTGCAGTGGCTCTACTTCGCGTATCTCGCGGCGGTGAAGGAGCAGAACGGCGCCGCCATGTCGCTCGGGCGGACTTCCACCTTTCTCGACGTCTACTTCGAGCGGGACCTGACGGAGAAGACGCTGACCGAGGAGCAGGCGCAGGAGATCCTCGACGACTTCGTCATCAAGCTGCGCATCGTCCGCTTCCTGCGCACCCCGGAATACGACGAGCTGTTCGCCGGCGATCCGACCTGGGTGACCGAGTCGATCGGCGGCATGGGGGACGACGGGCGCGCGCTCGTGACGAAGAGCTCCTTCCGCTTCCTCAACACGCTGTCCACGCTGGGGCCGGCCCCCGAGCCGAACCTGACGATCTGGTACTCGCCGAAGCTGCCGGACGGGTTCCGCAGCTACGCCGCGAAGGTGGCCATCGAGACCTCGTCGATCCAGTTCGAGAGCGACGAGATGATGCGCCGCGCCTGGGGGGACGACGGCGCCATCGCCTGCTGCGTCTCGCCGATGCTTTTGGGCAAGCAGATGCAGTTCTTCGGCGCCCGCACCAATCTCGCCAAGTGCCTCCTCTACGCCATCAACGGCGGCCGCGACGAGATGAGCGGGGAACAGATCGCGCCCCGTTTCGATCCGGTGCAGGGGGATGCGCTGGTCTTCGAGGACGTGATCGAGAAGTTCGAGCGGATGATGGAGTGGCTCGCCGGCGTGTACGTCAACGCCATGAACGTCATCCACTACATGCACGACAAGTACGCCTACGAGCGGCTGGAGATGGCGCTGCACGACTACGCGCCGCTGCGGACGATGGCCTTCGGCATCGCTGGGCTGTCGGTCGTCGCCGACAGCCTGTCGGCCATCCGGCACGCGAAGGTGACGGTCGTGCGGGACGAGACCGGCCTCGTGAAGGACTACAAGGTCGAGGGCAAGTCTCCGCAGTTCGGCAACAACGACAACCGGGTGGATCACCTGGCGTCGTGGGTCGTCAGCACCTTCATGGCCATGCTGCGCAAGTACCCGACCTACCGCAACGCCCTGCACACGCAATCGGTGCTCACCATCACCTCGAACGTGGTCTACGGCAAGAACACCGGCAACACCCCCGACGGCCGGCGGCAGGGGGAACCGTTCGCTCCCGGGGCCAATCCCATGCACGGGCGCGACAGCCACGGGCTGCAGGCCTCCGCCTCGTCGGTCGCGAAGATCCCCTACCGCGACGCGGCGGACGGCATCTCGCTGACCGCGTCGATCCTTCCCGAGGGGCTGGGCCGCGTTCCCGAAGATCGCATCGCCAACCTGCGCGGCGCGCTCGACGCCTTCTTCGGATCGACCGGCTTCCACATGAACGTCAACGTCCTGAACCGCGAGACGCTGCTCGACGCGATGGATCACCCCGAGAAGTACCCGCACCTGACGATCCGGGTCTCGGGCTACGCCGTCAACTTCGTGCGGCTGTCGAAAGAGCAGCAGATGGACGTCATCAACCGCACGTTCCACGGCGCGGGCGCCTCGTGAGCGACCTCGAAGCGAAAAGCCCCTACGAGCTGCGGGTCCATCTCGGCGAGGGCGTTCCCGAAGCGGACGTCCGCACCGCACTCCAGACCGGACAGATGGGGTTCCTGCATTCGTTCACGACCGCGTCGGCCGTGGACGGGCCGGGAATGCGCGTGGTCGTCTGGACCACCGGCTGCCAGTTCAAGTGCCTCTACTGCCACAACCCGGACACCTGGAAGATGAGCAACGGCATCCCGGTGACCCTGGCGCGTGCCACGGAGGAGCTGGCGAAGTACCGCAGCGGGCTCCAGGTGATGTCGGGCGGGCTCACCATCAGCGGCGGCGAGCCGCTGGTGCAGGACCGCTTCGTCGTGAACCTGGCCACGGCGGCGCGCCGGATGGGGATCCACACGGCGCTCGACACCAACGGCTTCCTCGGCGAGCGCCTGTCGGACGCCGAGCTGGAGGCCTTCGACCTGGTCCTCCTCGATCTCAAGACGTGGGACGACGCGCGGCACCGCAGGCTCACCGGGCAGCCGGTCGGCCCGGTGCACGACTTCGCCCGTCGCCTGGCGGCGAAGCGGCGTCCCGTCTGGGTCCGCTTCGTCCTCGTCCCGGGCCTGACCGACGACGTGGAGAACATCGAGCCGATCGCGACATTCTGCCGGGAACTCGGCAACGTCGAGCGCGTGGACGTCCTGCCGTTCCACCAGCTGGGGCGCTTCAAGTGGAAGGAGCTGAAGATGGACTACACGCTCGAGGCCACCGAGCCGCCGTCGTCCGGGAGCGCGGAACGCGCCGTCGCGATGTTCCGCTCTCAGGGTTTGAAGGCCGTCTGAAACCCGCGCGCCTGGCAGCAGGAGCGGGTCTCACCGTGATATAAGCCCCGATGATCCTGGGGGGGATCGCCCCTGAGGAGGGTTCAGCCATGAAAGGCATCCTGCTGGTCGCCGCGCTCGGCATCGGGCTTGCCGTGGCCCTGACGGCGATCGCCGCGGAACCGCAGCCGATCGAGAAGAAGGGGACGATCACCCTCAAGACGAAGATCGAGGCGATCGACCGCGCCGGCCGCACCGTGTCCCTGAAGGACAGAGACGGCAACCTCCAGACCCTCTATGCCGAGCCCGGGATCCAGCGCTTCGACGAGCTGCAGATCGGGGACACGGTCACCTTCGAGTACACGGAAGCGATCGCGGTGAGCGTCCGCAAGCCGGGGCAGCCGCTGCCCGCCGCCGCGAGCGGGGAAGCGTCGATCGTCCGCGGCACCGGGCCGAAGCCGGGCGGTACCGTGACCCGGCAGATGACCGGGACCGTGCTGGTGAAGGACGTGGATCGCGGCTCGGGCGTGCTCACCTTCCTCGCCCGGGACTACCACACCGTCAGCGTCCGGGTCGAGGACAAGAAGCTCCTCAAGGGCGTGAAGCCCGGCGACCGCGTCGACGTCACCTATTCGAACGCGCTCATCGTCAAAGTCGACTAGCGGTGCGAGGCAAGGTCCCGGCCGCCGCGCTGGCGGGCCTCCTGGGGCTCGCCGTGACGGCTCTCCTCCCCTCCGCGCTGATCGCCCAGGGCGCGCCGCCTCCTCCCGTGGACCAGCCGCAGTCGCACGAGCTGCAGAAAGCCCGGGAGGCGGTCACCATCACGTGCGCCTCGAAGCTCGGCGAGCGCAACCACTGTCCCGCCAACACCACCAAGGGGGTGGCGCTGCTGCGCTCGTCGGGACAGGCGTCCTGCCTTTTGGGCAAGACCTGGGGCTACGACGATGACGGCGTCTGGGTCTCGGACGGCTGCACCGGCGAGTTCGTGGTCGGCGAGGAGCTGTCGCAGGCGGTGGAGAAGGTCGCGACGAAGCAGCGCGCGCCGCGGTACGTGCCGAACGCCGGGTTCCTCCTCTTCGACGGCGACAACGGCCAGATCTACATGCGGCTCTTCTCCTACGCGCGCTACCTGAACCAGGAAAGCCTCGAGCCGTCGTACACCGACTTCTTCGGCAACGAGCACAACGTGCAGCTGCGCGAGGACATCCAGCTGGTGAAGTTCTTCCTGCCGTTCTCGGGCTGGTTCCTCGATCCGCGCCTGCGCTATTACCTGTACGTCTGGTCGGCCAACACCTCGCAGGGGGATCCGGCGCAGGTGGTCGGCGCCGGGAACCTGTCGTGGACCTTCAACCGCTTCGTCACTTTCGGCGCCGGCATCACCAGCCTCCCGAGCACCCGCAGCACCGAAGGGCAGTTCCCCTACTGGCTCGGGGTGGACGACCGGCTGACGTCGGACGAGTTCTTCCGCGGCTCCTACACGAGCGGCGCCTGGATCAAGGGGGAGCTGACCACCAAGCTCAAGTACATGGTGATGCTCGGGAACAACCTGAGCACGCTCGGCGTCAGCGCCACGCAGATCGACAACGGCCTGAACACCATGTCGTACATGCTGCAGTGGCTGCCGACGACGGGAGAGTTCGGCTTGTACGGCACCTTCGGCGACTACGACTGGCACGAGAAGCCCGCGACCCGCCTCGCCGGGCACTACACCAAGAGTCATGAGAATCAGCAGTCGCAGCCGGGGACCGACTCGATCGAGAACAGCCAGATCCGCCTCACCGACGGCAGCGTCATCTTCACCCCCGATCTCTTCGGCGTCGGCATCAACGTCACCGACGTCCTCTACGAGATGGCGAGTCTCGACGGCGGCTTCAAGTACAAGGGGTTCTCGGTCGAGGCGGAGTACTTCCGGCGCCGGCTGAGCGACTACAGGGGCCCCGGCACCGACCTGCTCGAGCCGATCACCGACGACGGCTACCAGGTGCAGGCGTCCGCCATGGTGATCAAGAACGCGCTGCAACTCTACGCCGGCGGCGCGGAGATCAACGGTGACTTCGGCGACAGCACGGAGATCCGCGCCGGGGCGAACTGGTATCCGCTGAAGAAGCGGGGCTTCCGGCTCAACGCCGAGTGGATCCGGCTGAACAACTGCCCCGTCGGTTACGCGGCGGTGCCCTACCCGGTCGGCGGCGACGGCGATGTCTACCACGTCAACATGGAGATGAATTTCTGATGCGGCTCCGAGTTGCCGGCGCGGTCCTGCTCGCGGCGCTCCTGGCGAACGGCGCCGCGGGCGCCGCTCCGGCCCCGGCGTCGGGCTCGGCGGAGGTCGTGAACGACTGCCACTTCCACCTGACCAACTACGTCCAGGAAGGCACCGACATCCGCGAGTTCCTGAAGATCATGGGGGACAAGGTGGGCCGGGTGGCGCTGTTCGGCATCCCGCTGCAGCAGACCTGGTCGTACGGCAACAGCGGGGATTTCGCGCCCACGTATTACCTCCAGTCCGACGCGCCTCTCTACTACTACTCGTTCACCGACGCCTTCATCGCCATGGCGTACCGCTCCCTCGCGAAGAGCGAGCAGGCGCGCTTCGACCCGATGATCACCGGCTTCAACCCGGCCGACATGTACGCCGCCGATCACATCCGGCGGGTGCTTCTGACCTTCCCCGGGGTCTTCTCCGGCATCGGCGAGTTCACCATCCACAAGGAGTTCGTCTCGTCGAAGGTCGCCGGCGAGACCGCCAGCCTGACGAACCCGGCGCTCGACCGCATCCTCGACTTCGCCGCCGAGGCGGGTCTGGTGGTCCTGCTGCACAACGACATCGACATGCCCTTCCCGAAGCCGGGACAGGATCCGTACCCGGCCGTGCAGCTCCGCGAGCTCCTGTCGCGCCACCCCGACGCCACCGTCATCTGGGCCCACATGGGGCTCGGGCGCATCGTTCATCCCGTCCGCGACCAGCTCGGCATCATCGAGCGGGCCCTGGCGATGGCGAAGCTCCGCAACGTGTACGTCGATCTGTCGTGGGACGAGGTGGCGAAATACGCCGTGGCCTCCCCCGAGTCGATCGCCGCGACCGCCGACTTCATCAACCGCAACCCCGATCGGGTGCTGTTCGGCACCGACGAGGTCGCGCCGTCGAACCAGAAGAGCTACCTCAAGACCTATGACCTGTACGCGCCGCTGCTGGCGAAACTGACGCCGGACGCGCGCGCGAAATTCCTGCGCGGCAACTACGAGCGGTTGTTCGACGCGGCCCGCATGAAGGTGCGGGCCTGGGAGAAGGCGCACGCGAAGTGAGGGCCAGTGAAGAGAGCAGCGGAGCGTTGAACGGCTCCGGCACGTCGACCGTCCACTCAGACTCGCAAGGAGGCACGATGGAAAACAGCACTCGGAGGTGGTTCTCGGCGGCAGGGACTTTCGTCGTCATGGCGGCGCTTCTGGTCGCGTTCCCGGGCACGGGAACCGCGCTGGCGCAGGACAACACGCCGCACGTCGAGGTGTACGGCTTCGTGCAGGCCGACTACATCCAGGACTTCAAGCGGGTGGATCCGGCCTGGAACGACACGCTGCGCCCGTCGAAGATCCCGACCACCGACGACCAGTTCGGCGAGGACGGCCAGGCCAGCCTGTCGGCGAAGCAGAGCCGGCTCGGCGTGCTGATGAACTTCCCGACCAGCAACCATCCCGTCTACACCAAGTTCGAGTTCGACATGTTCGGCGTGGGCGTGGACGAAGGGCAGACGACCATCCGCCTGCGGCACGCCTACGGCGAATGGAACCACTGGCTCGCCGGGCAGACCAACACGCTGTTCATGGACGCCAGCATCTTCCCGAACGTCATCGACTACTGGGGCCCGGCCGGGATGGTGTTCATCCGCAACCCGCAGATCCGCTATTCATTCGTCCAGACGGAGCACCGGACCTTCTCCATCGCCATCGAGAGGCCGTCGAGCGACGTCGATCCAGGTCAGATCCGGGAGATCGACCCGGCCCTGGGTGGTGTGACCGGGTCGGAGAAGGTCCCCGACTTCACGGCGCAGTTCCGCAACGTCGAGGGCTGGGGACACTGGCAGGTGGCCGGCCTCCTGAGGAAGGTCGCCTTCGACACCCCGGGCGCGCCCGACGCCGAGCCGAAGGGGAGCGAGACGGGCTATGGCGTCGATCTGACCGGGTCCCTGAAGCTCGGGAAGGAGAAGAAGAACTCCATCATGGCCGGCGTGGTCTGGGGGAAGGGGATCGCCTCGTACATGAACGACGGCGGCGTCGATCTCTCGGCGGACGGGACGCTCGTCGACCCCGAGCCGGCGGCGCTGCCGCTCCTCGGTGTCAGCGCCTACTACAACCAGTACTGGAGCGACAGGTTCTCGAGCGCCTTCGGCTACTCGTTCACCAAGGTGGACAACCGGGATCTCCAGGCGGTGGATGCCTACCACAACGGCGAGTACGCCTCGGCGAACCTCCTCTACTACCCGACGAAGAACGTGATGTGCGGGGGCGAGGCGCTGTGGGGCAAGCGGACCGACAACGACGACGACAGCGGCGACGACCTGCGCGTCCAGTTCTCGTTCCACTACTCCTTCTCGACCAAGGACGTCTTCAAGAAGAACACCCGCGAGAGCGGCACCTAGGGAGAAAGGCAGGGGAAGGCGCATGAACACCAGGACCATCACACCCACCCGGGCGCTGGCGCTCGGGCTCGTTTTCGCGCTGGCGGCGGTTCCGGCCGCCCACGCGCAGGCGCCCGCCAAGCCCCAGGTCGACGCCGCCATGAAGGCGGCGTACGACAAGTACAGGACGCTCAAGGAAGGGAAGAACGCCGACTACATCCCGGCCCTCGCCAAGGTCGATTCGAACATCTACGGCATCGCGCTCGTCGGCGTGGACGGGTCGGTCAGCACCACCGGGGACATCACCTCGGAAGTCTCCATCCAGTCGATCTCCAAGGTCTTCACGATGGCCAAGGTGATGGAGGAGTCGGGCGCCGACTTCATCGCCAACACCATCGGCGTGGACGCCACCGGCATGCGCTTCAACTCGATCGTCGCGGTCGAGATGGCGAACAAGGTGCTCGGCGGCCCGGAGATGAACTCGCTCGTCAACCCGGGCGCCATCGCCACGACGTCGCTCGTCAAGGGGGCGACCCGGGACGAGATCTGGAGCAAGATCCTGTCCTTCTATTCCGACTGTGCCGGGCGGCCCCTCAAGGTCAACCAGGAGGTTTTCAAGTCGGAGGCGGACACCAACCAGCGCAACCAGGCCATCGGCATGCTGATGCACGCCTATGGCTACATCAAGGCGGAGCCGAACCGCGCCACCGACATCTACACCGAGCAGTGCTCGGTGAGCGTCAACGCGAAGGATCTCGCCATGATGGCGGCGACGCTCGCCAACGGCGGCAGGAACCCGGCCACCAAAAAGCAGGTGATCAAGACCGAGAACGTTCCGAAGATCCTGGCGGTGATGGCGACCGCCGGGCTCTACGATGACTCCGGCAAATGGCTCTTCCGCACCGGGCTGCCGGGCAAGAGCGGCGTCGGCGGCGGCATCATCGCCGTCTCGCCGGGAAAATTCGGCATCGCGGTCATCTCCCCGCCGCTCGACGAGGCGGGGAACAGCGTGCGGGCGCAGAAGGCGATCGCCGACATCAGCAACGCGCTCGGGGGCAACCCTTATGCGATGAAGCCGAAGTGAGCTGAAAAGATGTGAACCGCCGCCGGGTCCGGCACCTGGCCGGTCCCGGCGGCGGGCGGTTTGAAGGGAGGTTCGTCATGAGCCACGAAGAGAAGTTCCGCACCGAACACGATCTGCTCGGGGACCTGCGCGTCCCGGCCGACGCCTACTACGGCGTGCAGACGGCCCGGGCCCTGGTCAATTTCCGCATCTCCGGCGTCGAGCTGCGTCTCTATCCCAACATCATCAGGGCCTTCGCCATGGTGAAGCTGGCCGCGGCGCGGGCCAACCACGACTGCGGCCTGCTGAAGCCGGAGATCCTGAAGGGGATCGAAGGGGCGTGCCGGGAGCTGATGGACGGCAGGCTCCACGACCAGTTCCGCCTCGACGTCTTCCAGGGAGGCGCCGGCACCTCGACCAACATGAACGCCAACGAGGTGATCGCCAACCGGGCGCTCGAGCTGATGGGGCACAAGAAGGGAGAGTACGCGCACTGCGACCCGCACGATCACGTCAACTGCTCGCAGTCGACCAACGACGCCTACCCGACCTCGCTGCACGTGGGGCTGGCGCTGGGAAACATCGAGCTGATCGCCGAGGTGAAAGAGCTGATCGCCGCCTTCCACCGCAAGGGGAAGGAGTTCGCCTCCATTCTGAAGATGGGGCGCACCCAGCTGCAGGACGCGGTGCCGATGACGCTGGGGCAGGAGTTCGCCTCCTTCGCGCGCACGCTGGAGGGGGAGGTCCGGGCGCTCGAGACGATCCAGAGAGTGATCTGCGAGACCAACATGGGCGCCACGGCGATCGGCACCGGGCTCAACGCCCCGAAGGGCTACGCGGAGAAGTGCACCGCGCACCTGGCGCAGATCACCAGCCTGCCGATCCATCTCGCCGAGGACCTGATCGAGGCGACCCAGGACACCCAGGCGTTCGTCCTGTACTCCTCGATCATGAAGAGCCTGGCGATCAAGCTGGCGAAGGTGTGCAACGACCTGAGGCTGCTGTCGAGCGGGCCGCGCTGCGGCCTGCGCGAGATCAACCTGCCGGCGAAGCAGCCGGGCTCCTCGATCATGCCGGGGAAGGTCAACCCGGTCATCCCCGAGGTGGTCAACATGGTCTGCTACCGGGTCATCGGCGGCGACCTGACCGTGTCGCTCGCGGCGGAGTCGGGGCAGCTGCAGCTCAACGTCTTCGAGCCGGTCATCGCCGCGTGCCTGTTCGAGGCGCAGACCATGTTCATGAACGCGGCGAAGACCCTGCGGGTGCACTGCATCGACGGCATCACGGCCAACGAGGACGTCTGCCGGCATTACGTCGAGTACAGCATCGGCACGGTCACCGCGCTCAATCCGGTGATCGGCTACGACAAGGCCACCGCGCTGGCGGCCGAGGCGATGAAGACCGGCCGCGGCATCGTCGAGCTGGTGCGCGAGAAGAAGATCTTGAGCGAAGCGCAGCTGAAGGAGATCTTCGACCCCGCCGCCATGACCGGCCAGCGGCGCGCCGACTGAGACCGGGGTCGTGAAGCCCCCGGGCCGGAGTGCCTGGCTCCGCCTCGCCGCCTTCGCGGCGGCGGCGGGGTTGTGGGTGCTCCCCGTCCCCGAAGGGCTGACCCCGCCCGCCTGGCACCTGTTCGCGCTGTTCGCTGCGGCCATCCTGTCGGTCGTGATCGGGGCGTTCCCGATCCTGACCGCCTCGGTGCTCGCGGTGGCGGCGGCGGTGCTGACGCGGACGCTCGCTCCGGCGGACGCTTACGCCGGCTTCGGCAACCCGACCATCCTGCTGATCGTCATCGCGTTCCTCGTGGCGCGCGCCGTGGTCAAGTGCGGGCTGGGACAGCGGCTCGGCTACCGCGTCATCGCGCTGTTCGGCCGCTCGACGCTCGGCCTGTCGTACAGCATCTTCGCGGTGGACGCGATCATCGCGCCGGCGTTCCCGAGCAACACCGCGCGCTCGGGGGTCCTGTATCCGCTGGTCTTCTCGGTGGCCGAGGCGGCGGGGGCGAAGCCGGACCGGGAGGATCGGAGACGCCTCGGCCGGTTCCTGATGTTCTCGGGGATTGCCAGCCTGTCGCTGTCGTCGGCGCTGTGGCTCACGGCGATGGCCGCCAACCCGCTGGGGGCGGAGATCGCCCGCGGCCTGGGGGTCACGATCAGCTTCGGGTCGTGGCTCGTCGCCGCCTCGGTGCCGACGCTCGCCGCCATGGCGCTTCTTCCCGTCTTTCTCTACAAAGTCATCCGGCCCGAGGTGACGGCGACGCCGGACGCCCCGGCGGAGGCGCGCAAAGCGCTCGCGGCGCTCGGCCCTTTGACGCGCGACGAGAAGATCGTCGCGGCCACCTTCGTCGGGATGGTCGCCCTGTGGGGCACGTCGGCGATGCTCGGAGTGGACGCCACCGCGGTCGCCTTCCTCGGGCTCGGCCTGCTGCTCGCGACGGCGGTGCTCACCCTCGACGACATCGCGAAGGAAGGAGACGTCCTCGCGACGTTCATCTGGTTCGCGGTCCTGTTCACGATGAGCGACCAGCTCAACAAGCTCGGGTTCATGGAGTTCCTCGGCCAGCGCCTGGTCGGCCGGCTGGAGGGTTTGTCGCCGCTGCCGGCGGGGATCCTGCTCGTGGTCGCCTATGCCCTGCTGCACTACCTGTTCGTCAGCCAGACCGCGCACCTGCTGGCCCTGTTCGGCGTTTTCCTCGGGGTCGGGGTGAAGCTCGGGGTCGCCCCGGCGCCGCTCGCCTTTCATCTGCTGTTCGCGACCAACTGGTTCTCCTCCATCACGCCGCAGGCCTCGAGCGCCAACCTGCTGTTCGCCGGGAGCGGCTACCTGTCGCAGGGGGATCTCTACAAGCTCGGCGCCCTGACCACGGCGTTCTGCCTGGTCCTCTATCTGGCGGTTGGGACGCCGTGGCTGCTGATGGTGGCGCGATGACCTGGGTCGTGACCGCGCTGCGGACGCATCCGGAGCTGGCGATCTTCCTGACGCTCGCGTGCGGGTTCGTCCTCGGGCGCCTCCGCCTGGGCGGCTTCACCCTCGGCAACGTCGTCGGCACCCTCATCGCGGGGGTGGTCATCGGGCAGCTGGCGATTCCGGTGGACCCGCTGGTCAAGGTGGTCTTCTTCGACCTGTTCCTCTTCGCCACGGGATACAAGGTCGGCCCGCAGTTCATCCGCGGCCTGGGGAAAGGCGCGATCCCCCAGGTCGTGGTCACGGTCGTGCTGTGCGTCACGAGCCTGGCCGCGACGCTCATCGCGGCGAAGGTCTTCGGCTACGACTGCGGCACCGCCGCCGGGCTCCTGGCGGGGGCTTTCACCGAGTCGACGGTCATCGGCACCGCCGGCGACACGATCGGCCGGCTGGGACTGGCCCCCGCCGAGACCGAGCGCCTGCTCAACAACATCCCGATCGCCTATGCCGTCTCGTATCTCGTCGGCACCGGGTTCGTCGTCTGGTTCCTGTCGAGCCTCGCGCCGCGGCTGCTGCGGATCGATCTGAAGGCGGAGGCGAAGAAGCTCCAGCAGGAGCTCCAGGGGAGCGGCCCCGAGGAGGAAGAGGGGGAGGAGCCGGCCTACCGCGAGTGGTCGATGCGCTCCTATCGCCTCGGCGCCTCGCGCGCCGGCGGGACGGTGCGGGCGTTCGAGGAGTCGTTCGCCCCGGAGCGTGTCTTCGTCGAGCGCATCCGCCGCGGCCGCAAGCTCCTCGTCGCGGCCCCGGAGACGAAGCTCGCGGAGGGGGACGTGGTCGCGATCGCCGCCCGGAGACGTGTCCTGGCCGGCGGCCTCGAGGGGGGGACCGAGGTGGACGATCGGCGCCTGCTCGACTTCCCGGTGGCGACTCTCGACGTCGTCCTGACGAACCGGGAGCTGGTCGACGTGACGATGCGCCAGGTGGCCGAGCGGCACGGACGCGGGGTCGCGCTCGAGTCCCTCGTCCGGGGCGGGCAGGAGATCCCGTTTTCCGCCTCGACCCGGCTCGAGCGTGGCGACCTGCTGCGGCTGTCGGGAGCGCTGCGCGACGTGGAGCGGGCCGGGAAAGCCCTCGGCTACATCGAGCGCCCGTCGAGCGCCACCGACGTCGTCTTCGTCGGGCTCGGCATCTTCGTGGGGGGACTCTTCGGGCTGCTGTCAATCGAGGTCGCCGGTCTGCCGCTCATGCTCACCGCCAGCGGGGGTGCTCTCGTCATGGGACTCCTCTTCGGCTGGCTGCGCTCGGTGCGCCCGACCTTCGGACGGATCCCCGAGCCGGCGCTGTGGGTCTTCGACACCATCGGCCTCGCCGTCTTCATCGGCGTCGTCGGGCTCAACGCCGGCCCGGGCTTCGTCGCCGGGCTGAAGCAGACCGGTCCGAGCCTGCTCCTGGTCGGCTTCGTGGTCGCGGTCGTGCCGCACTTGGTGGCGATCCTGGTGGGCCGCTTCCTCTTGAAGATGAATCCGGTCATCCTGCTCGGCGCCTGCTCCGGCGCCGGCACGGTCACCGCCGCGCTGCGCTCGCTCCAGGACGAAGCGCAGAGCAAGCTTCCCGTGCTCGGCTACACGGTCCCGTACGCGATCGGCAACGTGCTGCTGACCGCGTGGGGCCCCGTCATCGTGCTTCTGACCCGTTAGGAGGAATCCATGTCGCTCTCCCGTGTGTCCCGTTCCGTGTTCGTCCCCCTGGCGTGTGCCGTCCTCGCGGCCGCCGCGCCCGCTCCGGCGGGACAGGCGGCGCTGCCGTCGATCGTCGTCCTCGCCACCGGGGGCACCATCGCCGGGGCCGCCGCGAGCGACGTGCAGGCCGGCTACAAGTCGGGCCAGGTCGGCGTGGAGCAGCTCCTCGCCGCCGTGCCGCAGGCGCAGAAGCTGGCGAAGATGCGCGGCGAGCAGATCTCCAACATCGGCTCGCAGGACATGAACGACGACGTCTGGATGAAGCTGGCGAAGCGGGTGAACGAGCTGACCGCGATGTCCGACGTGGACGGCGTGGTGATCACCCACGGCACCGACACCATCGAGGAGACCGCGTACTTCCTGAACCTGGTGGTCAAGTCGAAGAAGCCGGTCGTCCTGACGGCCGCGATGCGCCCCTCCACGGCGCTGTCGGCGGACGGGCCGCTGAACTTCTTCAACGCGGTCGCCGTGGCGGCGAACAAGGACGCGGCGGGGCGCGGCGTGCTCGTCGTGGTCAACGACTGGATCCACGGCGCGTCGTCGCTCACCAAGACCAGCACCACGGCGGTGCAGACCTTCCTGTCGCCGCAGTCGGGTCTCATCGGCCGCGTCGCCTACGGCGACATCGACTGGTACCGCGGCCCGGTCGGCCGCAACACCACCGGGTCGGAGTTCGCCGGCAACGTTGCGCCGATGCCGCGGGTGGACATCATCATGGCCTACGAGAACATGGACGGGAAGCTGATCGACGCCGCCGTCGCCGCCGGCGCGAAGGGGATCGTCGTCGCCGGGGTGGGCAACGGCAACATGACGCAGGCGGCGCTCGATGCGCTGGCGGCGCAGGCGAAGAAGGGGATCGTCTGCGTGCGCTCCTCGCGCGTCGCCACCGGGGAGGTGGGGCGCAAGGTCGAGGTGGACGACGACAAGTTCGGGTTCGTCGCCTCGCTCGAGCACAATCCGCAGAAGGCGCGCGTGCTGCTGCGCCTGGCGATGACGAAGACGCAGGACCCGAAGGAGATCCAGCGGATGTTCGAGGAGTACTGATGAAGAAGGGGTTCGACATCCTGCGCGACAAGCACCTGAACCGGGGCATCGCGTACTCGCGCACCGAGCGGGTGCGGCTCGGGCTTCAGGGGCTCCTGCCGCACCGGGTGTGGAGCGAGGCGCGTCTCGTCGATCGGGTGATGACGAACCTGCGCCGCCTGCCGCGGGACATCGACCGTTACATGCTCCTGTCCGGGCTGCAGGAAAGAAACGAGCGCCTGTTCTACCGGACGTTGATCGACCACATCGAAGAGGTCATGCCGTGGATCTACACGCCGACCGTGGGGGAGGCGTGCCGCGAGTTCTCGCACATCGCGCGCGAGCCGAAGGGGTTCTTCATCACCCCCGACGACCGCGGTCGCATCCGCCGCATGCTCGGCAACTGGCCCGACAAGGACATCCGGGTGATCGTCGTGACCGACGGCCAGCGGATCCTCGGCCTCGGCGATCTCGGGGCCAACGGGATGGGGATCCCGATCGGCAAGCTGGCCCTCTACACCGCCTGCGCGGGGATCCCCCCCGAGGCGTGCCTGCCGGTGACGCTCGACGTCGGCACCGACACCGCGTCGCTCCTCGAGGATCCCCTCTACCTCGGTTACCCGCGCCGCCGCATCAAGCCACGTCCGTACTTCGCGCTCGTGGACGAGTTCGTCGACGCGGTGCGATCGCGGTATCCGGACGCGCTGCTGCAGTTCGAGGACTTCCTGACGCCGAACGCCTACGCGCTTCTGAAGCGATACCGGGAGCGTCTCCTCTGCTTCAACGACGACATCCAGGGGACCGCGGCCGTGGTCCTGGCGGGCGTGCTCGCCTCGACCCGCGTCACCGGTCGCCGCTTCGAGGACCTGACCATCCTCTTCCTGGGCGCCGGCTCGGCGGCGACCGGCATCGCCGATCTCATGGTGGCGGCCTTCGTCGACGCGGGTCTTGCACCCGAGGAGGCGCGCCGAAGGCTGTGGTTCGTGGACGTGAAGGGGCTCGTGGTCGCCGGACGGGACGACCTGCTCGAGCACAACCGCCCCTACGCGCACGCGCACCCGCCGCTGGGCTTCCTCGAGGCGATCGACGCGCTGAAGCCGCAGGTGCTCATCGGCGCCACCGGGTCGCCGGGAACCTTCACCCGCGAGGCGATCGAGCGGATGGCCCGGCACAACGAGCAGCCGCTCGTCTTCGCGCTCTCGAATCCCACCTCGAAGGCGGAGTGCACCGCCGCGCAGGCGTACGAGTGGAGCGGGGGGCGTGCCGTCTTCGCCAGCGGCAGCCCGTTTCTCCCCGTGGCGCTCGGGGGGAAGACCCGTCGCCCGGGGCAGGGGAACAACGCCTACGTTTTCCCGGGGATCGGCCTGGGGGCGATCTTCTGCAAGGCGAAGGGACTGCCCGACGAGCTGTTCCTGGCGGCGGCGCGCACGCTCGCGGATCTCGTCCGGCCGCGCGATCTCGAGGCGGGCTCGCTCTACCCGCCGCTGCGCGACATCCGCCGGATCTCGCGGTCGATAGCCGCCGCCGTCGCCGCGAAGGCCTGGTCGATGGGGCTGGCCCGCGCCCGCCGGCCCCGTGACCTCCGCCGCGCCCTGGCGTCGTTCATGTACGAGCCGTGATCTTCGCCGGGCGCGGCCGCCGATCAGATGCCGGGGGCTTCGGCGCCGCGCGGCGCGGGGGTCCCGGCCACCTGCTCCCAGGCGCGGCAGACCTCCGCTCCGAACAGGACGATCGCGGCACTGTAGTAGACGCTCAGGAGGAACATGATGACGCTCGCGGCGGCGCCGTAGAGCGAGGCGATCGTGCTGCGCACGACGACGAGGCCGAACAGGTGGCTGGCGAGGTTCAGGAGCATGGTCGCCGGCAACGCCCCGGCCGCGGCCGCCCCCCATCCCGGGCGCGGGCGCGCGGAAGGGATCCAGTGGAACGCCGCCGTCAGCCCTCCGAACGTCATCATGAAGGTGGCGGCGTAGGTCCAGGCGATCCACATGATCGCCCCGGCCGAGCCGAATTCCGCCACCGCGGGTCCGACGACGGTCCGCAGCGCCGCGGCCGCCAGCAGGAACAGCGCCGCGGCGGCGGCCACCACCGCCTCGGCCATCGACAGGAGCCGCTCCAAAACCGCCCGGCCGAATCCCGGCGAGTGCACGCCCCAGATGTCGTCGAAGGCGTCGCGCAGCCGCGCGAAGAAGGAGGAGGCGGAGTAGACGAACAGCGCGGCGCCGACGATGGTGCCGACCACGTGCGGGCGCCCCGCCTGGATGAACTGCAGGAGGGCCGTCAGCATCTGGTCCGCCCCGTGCCCGACGAAGCGGTTGGCCGCGTCGAAGAGGCTGCGCTGCGTCCGCTCCTGCCCGAGGAACCGCCCCGCCACCGCCAGCAGCATGAGCAGCGCGGGCCCGATGGCCAGGAGCGCCTGGAACGCGAGCGCGGCCGAGAACAGCGGGGTGCGCGCGTCGATCCAGCGGCGCACCGCGAGCGCGAGCGCGGCACGGTAGCGCGGCCATGAGGGCGTCAGAAGGTGACCTCGAGGACCGCCACGGTGAACTCGTCGTCGCTTCGCGGGTTGAACCAGTCCACCCCGAAGGACCAGCCCCCGGCGAGGCCCTGGAAGAGCAGGCCGCGCTGGATGTCGAGCCCGGTGTCGTAGACGCGCGTCCGCTGGCCGACGAAGCCGACCCGCAGCCAGTCGTAAGGGGTCCAGCCCAGCTCGCTCCACCCGTAGACGAAGTCGTCGGCGTGGTCGTGCAGGTCGAACAGGACTTCCCCTTCGAAGTAGTAGTCGAGCTGCTTCCACGCGAGGCTCAGCTCGAGGCCGGGCATCACCGCGTCCGTGTCACCGGCGGCCGCGCCGAGCATCGGCGTCACGGTCAGCTCGACCGTCTTGCCGGTGGACCAGTTCCAGCCGCCGAAGAACGAGACGGTGTCGCGGTCCTCGTAGTTGAAGCGGCCCTCGAGATGGAGCGGCCCGTGATCGGCGGCCGCGATGCCGAGCAGGAAATCCCCTTCGCCCGGGAAGAGATAGCCGTTGCCGGTCAGGGTGGTCTCCCAGGAGGAGGCCGGTGGCTCGCCGGCGGCCAGAGCCGGGAAGGTCGCAAGCGCGAGACCAAGCAGGACCGCGGCCGCCGCCGTATGCACCCGGATCATCGGAGCGGGAGGGTACCACGCGCCCCCATGCTCCTGGCCGCGCTGGCGATCGTCTTCGGAAGCCCGCTGCCGGCGTGCGGGCAGTCGATCGAGCCGCGTCTTTTCTCGAACGCGCCGATCGGCGTGAACTTCCTCATCGGCGGGTACGCCCGTTCCACCGGCGGCGTGCTGCTGGATCCCTCCGTCCCGCTGAACGACGCCTCGCTCACCGTGCAATCGACGTTCGTCGCGTATTCCCGCTCGATCGCGGTCGCCGGGCGTTCGGCGCAGGTTCAGGGGCTGGTCGCCTATGCGTGGCTGTCGGGGGAGGCGACGCTGGAGGCGACCGGGGAGTTCCGCACGCGCGACGTGAACGGCTTCGGCGATCCGGCGGTGCGCTTCGCGATCAACCTGCACGGCGCGCCGGCATTGAGACTGCCGGAGTTCCGCGACTACCACCAGGACCTCGTCGTTGGCGTGAGCCTGCAGGTCAGCGCGCCGCTCGGGCAGTACGACCCGGATCGTCTCGTCAACCTCGGGACGAACCGCTGGGCGTTCAAGCCGGAATTCGGGTTGTCGAAGGCGCTCGGTCACTGGATTCTCGAGGGAACCGGGGCGGTCAATGTCTACACCGACAACGACGACTTCTTCGGGGGGCAGCACCGCTCGCAGGACCCGATCTACTCGGCCCAGGGCCACGTCATCTATCTCTTCCCGCGCAACATCTGGACCGCCTTCGACGCCACCTGGTACACCGGCGGCCGCTCCACGGTGGACGGGGTCGTGAGCGACGACCTGCAGCGCAACTGGCGCGCCGGCCTCACGGCGGCGTTCCCGATCGACCGGCGCAATTCGCTCAAGTTCTACGTCAGCAACGGGGTGTCCACGCGGGTGGGGGACGATTTTCTCCTGACCGGCCTCGGGTGGCAGCATCGCTGGGGCGGCGGTCTCCAGGGGAGGTGAGGCGATGCTCTGGTTGCTGCTGTTCGCACCGCTGGCGATCGTTCTCGAGCACGCGGGCGCCCCGGCGCCGGCGATCTTCTTCTGCGCCGCCATCGCCATCGTCCCGATCGCCTCGCTCATCGTCGCGGGGACCGAATCGATCGCCCATGTCACCGGCCCCGCCATCGGCGGCCTGCTCAACGCGACGTTCGGGAACCTGCCGGAACTCATCATCGCCTTCGTGGCGCTGCGCGCCGGGCTCCTCGAGATGGTGCGCGCCTCGCTCGTCGGGGCGCTCCTGGCCAATCTCCTCCTGGGACTCGGGTTCTCCTTCCTGCTCGGGGGCCTGCTCTTCCACGTGCAGGACTACAACCCGGCGGCGGCGCGCGCTTATGCCTCGATGATGCTCCTGGCGGTGATCAGCATGGCGATCCCGAGCGCTTTCCACCGCTTCTTCGGCGTCGAGCAGGGATTCCTGCACGGCGAGGCGCTCGACAAGAGCGTCGCGATCGTCCTGCTGCTGACCTACGGGCTCTATCTCGTCTACCAGCTGCGCACGCACAAGGAGGCGTTCGCCGAGGAGGTCCCCGTCCCGGGGGCCGCCGGCGCCGGGGACGCGGACGAGGGGCACGGCCCGCGCTGGAGCCCGGCGCGGGCTGCCGCGACGCTGATCGCCGCGTCCGCCGGAGCCGCCTGGCTCAGCGAGGTGCTGGTTGGCGCTGCGGAGGAGACGGGGAAGTCGCTTGGCATGTCGCCGACCTTCATCGGCCTGATCCTGCTCGCGTCGGTCGGAGGCGCGGCCGAGATCGGCTCCGCCATCGCCATGGGGCGCAAGAACAAGATGGATCTCTCGGTCGGCATCGCTCTCGGCTCGTGCATCCAGATCGCGCTTTTCGTCGGGCCGCTTCTGGTGCTCGTCGGCGGGCTGGTGGGGCCGAGGCCGTTCACGCTGTCGTTCAACCAGGGGGAGATGGGGTGCCTGTTCATCTCCGTCCTGCTGGGAGCCCTCGTCGCCGGGGACGGACGCTCGAACTGGTTCAAAGGGGTCCAGCTGCTGGCGGTGTACATCATGCTCGCCGCGGTCTGCTACCTCGTGCCGACCGCGGCCCCGTAGCGGCCGCGCCGTCAGCCGCCGAGGGCAAAGGCGACAGCCACGAGCGCGATCCCCATCGCCGCCAGGGCCGCGCCGGTGCGCCAGCCGGATCCGCCCGTGTAGCGCGCCCAGCGGAAGCCGACGAGGAAGATCAGCGCGATGAGCAGCCCGTTCGAGACCCGCAGCGCGAAGCGCGTCTCCTCGCGAAACACGAGGAACGGGAGCGCGGCCGGGATGGTGGAGAGGACCACCAGCCAGAAGCTCGCCAGCGCGCCCCAGAGATCGTCCCGCGTGATGCCGACCCTGGCGGGCGCGCTGCGCCGCACCACCTGCACGATGTCGCGGTAGAGACGGCGCCGCTCCTCGGGGGAGGCGACCTCCTCGAGCGTCGGCTCGAGCTCGGAGGCGACCAGCGCCTCCGCGGCCTTCTCGTCCGCGGACGAGCGGATGGCGCGCGCGATGCGCACCCGCCGGCCGCGATGGAAGAGCCCTCCCATGACATGGAAGACGCCGTCGATGATCCCCCAGGCGATGTTGCAGCCGATGGCGGAGGTGAGCAGCGCCCGCACCCCTTCGCGCCCCTCGGTGACCGAGAGGCCGGCGGTCAGGGTGAAGGTGAGCACCATGACGAGACCGAAGAGGATCTCGCCGAGGCGCTCGCCGGGATCGAGGTGACGCTCGACCCAGGAGGGAGAACGCGAGCCGGCCACGCGAGGGCGGAGGATAGCATCCCCGGCCCGGCGCGCGCGCCACTAATAAGGATACGGACCGCCGGTGACGGAATCGTCATCGAGGCCCGCCCTCGCGGCTGTAGGCGGCCAGCGCCTCGAGAACGTCGGCGTCGGCGGGGCGGATCGCCAGCGCGCGCTCGAGAATCCGCAGCGCGCCCGCCCGGTCGCCGCTGTCGTGCAGGGCGACCGCATGCACGTAGGCATAGCGGACGTCCGCGGGACGGAGGCGCGCCGCCGCCGCGAGGTGCGGCAGCGCGGCGCGCAGGTCCTGCCGGCGGACGAGCGCGAGGCCCAGGGCGTGCTCCAGGTCGGGGCTCTGGGGCTGGCGGCGGAGGGCCTCCCGCAGAATGCGCTCCGCCTCGTCGTGGCGGTCCTGCGCGGCGAGCAGGTCCGCGAGGTTGACCGTCGCCGGGACGAAGGTCGGATCGAGGGCGGCGGCTTTCCTGTAGGCCGCCTCCGCTTCGGCGGGACGCCCCGTCTGCCGCTCGAGGTTCCCGAGGTTGAAGTGCGACTCGGCGCGATCGGCGCTCATGGCGAGCGAGCGCCGGTATTCCTCCACGCCGCGCGCCAGCGCGGCCGCGGCGCCGCCGGCGAGATCCGGCGGCAGCCCCGCGAGCGTGGCCGAGGCCGCGAGGCGCACCGTGCGCACCGGATCGTCCAGGAGCGGCAGTCCGAGCCGGGCCTGCGCCTCGGGCGGCAGCGGATCGATCCACTCCGCCACGGCGCGGCGCATCAGCGGGCTCGGATCGGCGACCGCCGCCGCGATCGCCCGCGCGATCGCCGGCTCCCGGGCCGCTCCCTCCGGCGTGCGCTCGCCGTGCGGCAGCGCCGCGAGCGCGGTGGCGCGGACGATGGCGGCTTCCGCCGGGTCGGCGAGGACGGACAGCAGCCCGGCCGCCGATCCGGGAACACCCGCGCGCGCGGCGTGCAGGGCCAGGCCGGAGTGCGGCGTGCCCGATCGCCCCTGCGGGAACCAGCCCGCGACGGTCGCGGCCGCCCAGCGCGCGTCGTGGTCCTGGTGGCAGCCGTTGCAGGCGTTCGGGACGCCGAGCGACACGGAGAGATCGGGGCGCGGCACGCGCAGGCTGTGGTCGCGGCGCGGGTCGATCACCATGTAGGTGCGTTCGGGCATGTGGCAACCGACGCAGCGCGCCCCCGTGGAGCCGTCGCCGTGGTGGTGGTGCGCCGGCGTGTCGAAGCGCGACGGGAGATGGCAGCGGCCGCACAGATCGTTCCCCGCGGCGCGCGTGCGGCCGGAGTGCGGGTCGTGGCAGTCGGTGCAGACGACACCGGCGCGCTGCATGCGGCTCTGGAGGAACGAGCCGTACTCGTACACCTCCTCGCGGATCTGGCCGTCGTCGAAATAGAGGTCGGCGTCGAGCAGCGCGACGCGATGGGTGTCGGCGAGCGGCGCGCCGGCGCGCATCTCCTCCCAGACCCAGCCGCGCCGCGCATGGCAGCGGCCGCAGGCGTCGATCCCGGTGTCCGGCGGCGCCGGCTTCACCCGACGCGCGGTCGGATGGGCTCCGTCGAAGGACCAGGCGGCGGGGTCGAACGCGGGCAGCCGCACCGGCAGGCCCGGGTTGGTCGTCGCGGCGCGGTCGGCGGCGGCGTGCGCCGAGCCGGGACCGTGGCAGGCCTCGCAGGCGACGTCGATCTCCGACCAGGTGGTCGAGAAGGTGTCGGTGCCGGCGTCATAGCGACGCTGCAGATTCGTCGAGTGGCACTCGGCGCACATGAAGTTCCAGTTCTGCTGCGGAGAGGTCCAGTGGAGCGCGTCGCCGGCGCGGATCGTCTCGCGGGGGTAGAGGTGGAACCAGCGCTGCCCGCCTGCGCCGCGCGGCCGCGCATCCCACGCGAGACCGAGCGCCTGGTAGCGGCCGCGCGGGAACGGAACCAGGTATTGCTGCAGCGGCCGCACCCCGAAGACGTAGGCGACATCGAACTCCGCGGGCTTGCCGTCCGGTCCGTCGGTGCGCACGATGAAGCGGCCATCCCGTTTCAGGAAGGTCGATTCCACGCCCTGCGCCGCGATGCGGGCGCCGTCGAAGGAACCGAGCACCGTCGCAGGGGTCGCCTCCTGCATCGCCAGGGCATGATCGGACCCGCGCCACGCCGCCGTCTCGTCCGCGTGGCATTGCGCGCACACCGTCGCGCCGACATACGTCGGCGGAGTCTGTGAGGCACGGTCCGGGGCGGGTGCGCCCCCGTCGCGACAGGAGAGGCCGGCCGCGACCGCGACCAGGAGCCACCGGCCGGCGGGATCGAAACGCCCCCGCATCGCTTGCTAGGTGGCCGTCACCGCGCCGCGGACGCGCCGGGCGAAGGCGCGCGCCTTGAACGCCAGCACCAGCACGATCACGCCGTAGGCCAGGGCGTACGAACCGATGAGCCACAGGACCGCGAGCGCCCCCGCGGCGGGCCGGGTCACCAGCAGGAGACCGAACAGCACCGAGGCGGCGCCGGCGAGGCCGAGCCAGAACTCGCCTTCGATCTCCTTGCGCAGCCGGATGGCGGCGACGATCTGCATCAGGCCGGTCGCGATGGCCCACAGGGCGATGTAGAAGAGCAGCGCCAGCGCGGTGATCTGCGGGCTCGTGAAGGTCAGCACGCCGATGGCGATTCCGGCGAGCCCCGTGAGGAGCAGCAGCCAGAAATGCTCCTGCTCGCGACCGCCTCCGAGCGCGGTCCCGACGTGCGTGATGCCGTCGAAGACGGCGAAACAGGCGAAGACGAAGACGAGCGAGGCGAGCGTGATGCCCGGCTGGGCGAAGACCATGACACCGAAGAGGATGGCGACGATCCCGCGCAGCAGGATCATCCACCAGGCACGCGACAGAATCGAAGCGAACATCGTCACCTCCCGCGCCCCGTGGGGCATGTGGCTGGTCTAGAACGAGATCGTCGCGGCGACGATCGGACCCTCCGAACGCAGGTCGTAGAGGAACTCGTCGGAGCCATCGCCGTCGTCGTAGTCGATGTCGAGCACGACGTAGCCGAAGGCGGCGCCCCAGTGCTTCGAGAGGCGCCAGTCGAAATGGACGAGCGCCTGCCAGGCGAGATCCGATCCGACGCCGAAGCCGCCGACGTCGGCGCGCCCGACGAACGACCAGCTCCTGCCGAGGGGCGCCTGGTAGCGCACGCCGACGAGCGGGTCCACCCAGGTCTTGCGGCCGTCCGCGCCCAGGTCGGGCCCGACGGCCGGGCGCAGCTCGAGGCTGGCGTCGACGTCCATGACCCGCGCGCCGCCGTAGACCTCCCAGCGCTTCGCGAAGCGTCGGGCGCCGTCGATCTCGAAAATGGTCTCGTCGAAATCGGCTTCGGCGGTCCCGCCGAAGCGCAGATCCTTCGTGGCGCCCAGGCCCATGAAGATGGCATTCGCGAAGATCGCCCAGTCCCCCTTCTCGGCGCGGTAGGCGATCATCCCGGCCGCCTCGAGCTGGTCCATGATTTCCGAGAAGGACAGGTCGACGTCCGCCTCGACACCGCCGACGCCGGCGCGCCCCGACATGCCGACGGCCGCGACGTAGAGGGCGACCTGCTGCTGCCAGTGGTCGGTGGGGGCGGGTGAGGAGGAGACGCTCTCCGCCGTGGCCGCGGCGCCCGACAGGAGCGTCGAGAGCGCCGCGGCGGCGACGAACGAAGCCGACTTCAAATGCGGCCCGTGACTATTTCTTCGCGGCGCCGCCGGGCGCGATGCTCTGGGCGAGATCCTTCACCGCCGTCGAGCCCTGCGACAGGTCGGACTTCACCTTCTCGCCGCTCTCGTTGCACTTGGTGATGAGCGACTGTGCCGCGGCGATGCCCCCCGGGTTGAGCTGGTTGGCAAGGAAGGTGCGCAGGTCCTTGAGGTCCTGCATGAACGGCGTGAAGGTTTCGCGCGCCGCGCCGAGCGAGGTCTTGATCGCCTCGATCTTCGGCTGCAGCTCGGCGCGGCGTGCCTCGGATGCGGTCTTGAGCTCGGGGTTCTGGATCTTGTCCTGCGAGGCCTTCCACTGGGCGATGTAGGCGTCGCGATCCTTGGCCGCGGCCTCGGCGTTGCTCTTCGCCTTCTGCGACATCTTGTCGAGCGTGTCGACGTTCTTCGAGAAGTCCTTGTACTTGGCCGTGAGGTCACCCTCCGGCTGGGCCAGCGCGTTCAGGGAAGCAAGGGTCTTGTCGATCTGGGCGGCCCCCTGCTGAATCGCCTTGTCGAGGCCGAGCATCTTCTCGGCGACTTTCTCGGCCTTGTCGGGAGCGGCGGCCGCCAGGACCAGCGCCGGAACGGCGAGAAGCACGGCGATCGCGGCGAACTGTTTGATTCTGACGGACATAGAACATCCTCCCATTCTGGGTGTCGACCGTTTGACGGACTGTCAGCTTGTCCCCGGACGGCAGGCATCCTATTACAGGCCCGGGGGGGACGCAAAGAGGGCTGGGGCCGGGGACGAAATGGGAATCGGGCGGGCCTTCAACCGCACCGCGTGTTATATTTGATACACCGCGCTGGACGGACATTTTCCGGCGACCGTATGTCGCCTCCGTTCCGCGGGACGAGGTGTTGCCATGGTTGTGTCTCCCGCGCGACCCCGCCGTCGGAGTCCGTCCCTTTCCCTGTTCATGGTCCTGGCGGCAGCCTTGTGTGCCGCCGTGCCGATGGCCGGCACGACCACCTGGGCAGCCAAACCGCCCGAGGAGTCGGCCTGGCCGCAGGAGTTCAAAGTCGACGGCACGAAGCTGGTGTTCTATCAGCCGCAGTGGGACGCCCTCGAGCAGGACGTTCTTTCCGGCCGCTCCGCTCTTGCGGTCACGCAGTCCGGCCGCACGACGCCGATCTTCGGCGCCGCCTGGATCGAGGCGGAGGTGACGGTCGACCGCGAGAAGGGGACCGTCGAAGCCGACAAGGTGCGGATCATGAAGGTCCACCTACCCGACTCGACGCCGGGCGAGGAAGGACGCCTCCTCGATCAGGCCCGCAAGGTGGCGAAGGATCTCGAGGTGAAGACCGGGCTCGAGACCCTGACGCGGGGCCTCGAGGCGACGCGCGACGAGCGCACCCAGGCCGAGAACCTCAACATGAATCCGCCGCGCATCCTCTTCGAGAAGACGCCGTCGGTTCTCGTGGTCCTCGACGGCGGCCCGAAGACGGTCAAGGTCAAGGACGAGGATCTGGAGCGGGTGGTCAATACCCCCGCCTTCATGGTGCGCGACACCGACAACAACAAGCTCTATCTGCAATCCGCCAACAACTGGTACGAAGCCAAGTCGGTGAAGGGACCGTGGAGGCCGATCGATTCCCCGCCCGGCGACGTCCGCAAGCTGTACCAGTCCGGGGCCGACGCGGCCAAGGCGTCGGCGCAGCAGGGCGATCAGGCGAAGGCCGACCAGGCGCAGGCGAAGGAGGGGCCGCCGCCCCAGGTGATCGTTGCGACCGAGCCGGCCGAGCTCATCGTCACCGAAGGCGAGCCGAAGTTCGCCCCGATCGCCGGCGGCGACCTGCTCTACCTCAGCAACACGGCGAGCGACGTCCTGATGGACGTGGGATCGCAGAAGTACTACGTCCTGCTCTCGGGCCGCTGGTACCGGACCGCCGACATGCAGACCGGACCCTGGGAGTACGTCCGGGCCGACAACCTGCCGGACGCTTTCGCGAAGATCCCGCCGGGCTCGGCGAAGGGGAGCGTTCTGGCGAGCATCTCCGGCACGCCGCAGGCGGAGGAGGCGGTCGAGGACGCCGCCGTCCCGCAGACCGCCGCGGTCCGCCGCGACGAGGCGCAGCTGACGGTCGAGTACGATGGCTCGCCGCAGTTCAAGAAGATCCCCAAGACGGACATCGAGTACGCGGTGAACACCACCACCCAGGTGCTGCTCATCAACGGAAAGTACTACGCGGTCGACCAGGGGGTCTGGTTCGAGTCGGACGCGCCGGACGGCCCGTGGGTGCTGTCGGACGAAGTGCCCCAGGAGGTCCAGGAGATCCCTCCGGATTCGCCGGCCTACAACACCAAGTATGTCTACGTCTATGACTCGAACCCCGACGTCGTCTACTACGGCTACCTGCCGGGCTACGTTGGCTCCTACCCGTACCACGGCACCGTCGTGTGGGGGACCGGTTACTACTATCCGGGCTGGTGGGGCAGCGCCTACTACCCCTACCCGTGGACATGGGGCTTCTCGGCCCATTACTCGTATGGCTGGGGCTGGTCGTTCGGCTTCGGGCTCGGGTGGGGCTGGGGTTACCCCTACTACGCCTCCTACCCCTACTACTGGGGATACCCGGCCTATGCCTGGGGCTATCCGGGCTGGTGGGGACCGTACGGGCACTGCTATTCCCCGTATGGGGCGCCGTACTACGGCGCCTATGCGAGGGGCGCGGTCGCCGTGGCCGGCGTTCCCGCGACGCGCTTGCCCCGGGGGACGAACGTCAATCTCTATCGAACGCCGAGAAACGCGGCGCGCACGGCGCAGACGCACGACAAGTTCGCCCAGCGTGGCGTCTCGCCGCACCGCGGCCTGACCGCGGCACCCGCCGGGAGCCAGGTGACGTCCGCTCCGGGCAACCGCAATGGCGCCCGCCCCGGGACCGCGACGGGTCAGCCGACGAGCTCGACCCGGCAGGTTCCCCGCAACGGCGGCGTCGGCCGGCCGGCCAACCCGGCCCGGCCTTCGACCGGCACGGCTCCGGGCGGCGCGACCGTGCAGGGGCAGGGTGCCCAGGGTCAGGGTCGTCAGGGACAAGGACAAGGTCACCAGGCCCAGCAGGGCCGTCAACCGCAGGCGCGGCCGTCGCAACCGGGTGCGCAGCAGCAGGCCCGACCGCCGCAACAGGGTGGCAACCAGACAGCGCGGCCTTCATCTCCGGGGCAGCAGGGACGTCCGACCGGCCGGCCGGTTCCGCGGCCCTCGCAGCCGACGGGGCAGGTGCCGTCGGCTCAGCCGGCGCCCTCCGCCAGGACCTATGGTCCGTCGCGTCCGACGACGCCGCGGCCGGGACGGGTTTACACGCGGCCCGGCGGGCAGCCTTCCGCTCCGTCGCAGCCGTCGCGTCCGTCCCAGTCGATGCGCGGGCCGTCCATGGGCTACGGCGGCGGGATGCCCGGGTACGGCCGCCCGTCGATGCCCGGTGGCGGCGGCTTCGGCGGCCGTTCGATGGTGCCGTCAGCCCCCCGTGGCGGCGGCTTCAGTGGCGGCGGCCGGATGATGGGCGGTGGCGGTCCGCGCGGTGGCGGCGGCGGTTCCCGCGGCGGCGGCGGTCACCACTGACCGGGGCTTTCGATCGAGCGGACGGGCGTGGCCTGAGCCACGGCCCGTAGCCTGAGCCCGGCCTCTACTTCTTCTTCTCGCCTCCCGGCACGACCGGGTATTTCGTGAAGAGCTTGGCGATGCCCTTGTTGATCCGCTTCTCGGATTTCTCCGGGGTCGGGTTGGTCAGGAGCGTGTCGCTTCCGATGCCGCGCCAGACCAGCTGATCGCTCTTCGCATCCACGATGTCCACGATGAGCGTCCCCATGGGCACGTCCGTCACCATCGCCGAGGACGTTCCGAACGATCCGCCCCAGCCGCCCCAGCCCGGGTAGCCGCCGTAGCCGAAGCTGGTGACGTCCACCCGCTTCTCGGTGCTGACCTTGGCGTGCGTGTAAACGAAGACATCGGGGGTTTCGCTCTCGCTGAGGCCGCGCGCCTTCAGCTCGTTCTTCACCGCCGTCTGGATGCGCTCCTCCGCGAACGGGGTCGGGGCCTCGGTGCCCTTCTTCATGGCGAAGCTCTTGTACTTCGTGAAATCGATGTTCTTGTCGTAATCGGACTTCACGGTCACGGCGAACACCGCCGTCCCCGCCACGAGGGCGGCGAGGGCGATCGCGAGCACGGTGGCCATCGGCTGTCGGGTCATCGTCCGGGATCTCCGAATCGGGCGTTGTAAAAGGGACGCGCGATTCTAGCCCGGAATTCCCGGCTAGCCCTGAAAGCCGGCCGGGGACGGCGACGGTTCAGGCCGACAGGGCCCGAAAGCGGCCGGCGCCGTAGTCCAGACTGCGCAGCCGCGCTCGAAGGATCTGGATCGCCTCCTCCTCGAGCTGGCGCACCCGCTCGCGGCTGAGGCAGAGCAGATCGCCGCACTCCTTCAGCGTGTGCGCCTCGTCGCCTTCCAGTCCGTAGCGCAGGCGGAGCACCATCCGCAGGCGCGGGTCGAGCGAAGGCAGCAGGCCGTGCATGTGCCTCAGGAGGTCGCTGATCACCAGGCGCTCCCGCATCGTCGCGCCGTCCTCCCCGGGGAGCGTGTCGCCGTAGAGACCGTCCGTGCCGGGGACCGGCGCGTCCAGCTCGAGGATCGACAGGCTGGCGGTCATGAGGTCCTTCGCCTTGCGCTCCTCGAGGTGCGCGCGCGCGGCCATCTCCGAGAGCGTCGGGACGCGCCCCAGCTCCTGCATCAGGCTGCGCCGGGACTCGGTCAGCCGGCTCTTGAGCCGGCGCTGGTACTCGGAGACGTGCACCGGCTGGGTCAGGCGCGGCAGCGCCCGGTACACGGCGCGGGTGATGTACATCGCCGCGTACGTCGAGAAGCGGTTGCCGCGACGCGGGTCGAAGCGATCGACCGCCTCGAGCAGGCCGATGTTTCCCGCCTGGACGAGGTCCGGCAGCGGCGCGCTGCGCCCGGTGAGGCGGCGCGCCAGGTGAAAGGCGAGTCGCAGGTTGTGCGTGACGAAGACAGTGCGCACCCGGTGCAGCGTGCCGAGGACCGCGCGCGCCCGGCGCGCCTTGCGGCGCGTCACGCCGGCGCGCTCCGCCGCGGCGCGCTCGAGTCCGGCGACCGCCGCCTCCAGGCGCGCGAAGGGAATGCCGAGGGGGCCGCTCTTCCCGGCCGGGCGCCGCAGCTCGGCACGCCGGCCGAGGATCGCGACGAGCCGCGCCTTGAGCCGGCGCATGCGCAGCGCCAGGTGGAGTTCCTCCCGCGCCGTGAGGGGCGGGCAGTGTTCGAGATCCCGCAGATACCGATCGAACGCCGGGCCGTGGGGAATCCGCTTGGTGTTCATGAGGACCCTAGTTACGGGACGCGCATGACGCCACCATGAAGCGCGGATGAAATCTTTGTCATCCTCGCCAAACCGCGGGCAAACGGGGCTTTCCGGGGGGTGCGATTGCACGGCGCGGGAGAGCGGGGCTACCATGACGCCGCCATGCGCCTCCTCATCGTCGAGGACGAGACGCGCGTCGCCGCGTTCCTGAAGAAGGGATTCGAGGCGGAGGCGATCGCCGTGGACGTCACGGGCGACGGCCGCGATGGCGCGGTGCTGGCGCGCGACAACGACTACGACGTCATCGTCCTCGACCTGACGCTTCCCGGCCTGGACGGGCTCGGGGTGCTCGAGTCGATCCGCAAGGCTGGGAAGAAGACGCCGGTGCTCATCCTGTCGGCGCGCGGCGCGCTCGAGGATCGGGTGAAGGGGCTCGACCTCGGCGCCGACGACTACCTGCCCAAACCGTTCGCCTTCGCGGAGCTCCTGGCGCGGGTGCGTGCGCTGATGCGCCGCCAGGCCGGCGACGTCCTGCCCTCGCTGCGCGTCGACGACCTGAGCCTCGATCTCGCGACGCGCCGGGCGAAGCGCGGCGACCGGGAGATCGAGCTGACCAACAAGGAATTCCAGCTTCTCGAGTATTTGATGCGCCACAAGAACCGGGTGCTGTCGCGCGTCCTCATCGTCGAGCACATCTGGGACATGCAGTTCGACGGCGGGACCAACGTCGTGGACGTCGTCATCAACCGGCTGCGCCGCAAGATCGACGACGGCGCGAAGCACGCGCTCATCAGGACGGCGCGCGGCGTCGGCTACGTCCTCGAGGAGCCGGGCCGGTGAGATTCCCGGCGCGCTTCCGGACGCTGCGCGCCCGGCTGACCTTCTGGTACACGGCCATCTTCCTCGCCGCGTTCGCGGTCTCCGGCCTCACGCTCTACGCCTACCTGCGCTGGGAAGGCCGCCGCGCCATCGACCGCGGCCTGCAGGCGCAGGCGATCTGGATCTCCAACCGCATCGCAACTCTCCTGAAGCCAGGGGATGCCGCGGAGCCGCTGTCGCACCTTCCCGAGGAGGTGCGGGCCGACTTGCAGCGTCATCTCGACGCCGAGGCGGATCACTACTCGGTGCTGGTGCAATCGAAGGACGGCCGCGAGTTCTTCGCCACCGGCAATCGGGCCGCCGTGGACGTGACCCGGTCTCCCGTCGCCAGCGGGCGCACGGTGCTCGCCTCGATCGATCGCGGTCCCGAAGGGACGTACCACATCGCCAGCCTGTCGCGAGAGACGTTCGAGATCCGCGTCGGCGTCACCGCGGAGGGGGTGCGCCGCGTCCTCGCGAACACGCGCCGCATCCTCTTCCTGATGGCGCCGGTCATGGCGGCCGTCGCCGCGGCCGGTGGCTGGCTGATGGCGCGCCGGGCCTTGCGCCCGATCGACCAGATCGTCGCCCTGGCGGCGCGCCGCAACGCCCGCAACCTCGACGAGCGCATTCCCGAGCCGGAAATCGACGACGAGGTGGGTCGCCTCATCCGCACCCTCAACGACACCGCCGATCGCATGACCGCGCTGCTCCGCCGCGTCGCGCAGTTCTCGGCCAACGTGGCGCACGAGCTGAAGACGCCGCTCACCATCCTGCGCGGCGAGGCGGAGCTGGCGGTTGGCGCGCCGCACAGCCCGGAGGAATCGCAGCGCCTGGCCCAGACCTTCCTCGAGGAGAGCGTGCGCCTGTCGGGCATCGTCGACGACCTGCTGACGCTGGCGCAGGAGGACCCCGCCCGCGTGGCGATCGATCGCCGCCCGGTGCGCATCGAGGACCTGATCGAGGACCTGCGCGAGGACGCCGGCATCCTGGCCCAGGAGAAGGGGCTGCACGTGACCGTCGAGGAGAACACGCCGGCCACCGTGATCGGCGACGCGGCGCGGCTGCGGCGCCTGTTCCGGTCCCTCCTGTCGAACGCGGTGAAGTACAGCGACGCGGGAGGGGCGATCGGCATCCGCTCGCGGCGCGACGGCGCCTCCGTCCAGGTCTCCATCCGCGATTCCGGGATCGGCATCCCGGCCGAGAGCCTGCCGCGCATCTTCGACCGCTTCTACCGCGCCGAGCCGGCCCGCTCGCGCGACGGCAGCGGTGCCGGTCTCGGCCTGTCGCTGGCGCGCTGGGTCGCCGAGGCCCACGGCGGCTCGATCGGCGTCGAGAGCACCCTCGGCCAGGGCAGCACCTTCACCGTCACCCTCCCGCTCGCCTCCTGAGCTGGCCCGCTCAGCAGCCCGGTTGACACGCCGCGAACAGGTCTGCTAATTCGCGCCGCGTGATCCCTTTCCGAGTCCGGAGCGCTTTCGCCCTCGCCGCCCTGCTCGCTGCGGCGGCGCCGGGGGGCTCCGCGCGTGCCGGAGAAGAGGCCGGCGCGACAACCGCCGCGGCGGAAAAGCCGGCCGCGAAAGATGCCTTCCACGATCCCGAGGACAAGAAGCTCGACGCCTCGGAGTGGCTGCTCGATCGCAAAGGCTTCCTGCCGGTGCCGATCCTCATCACCGAGCCGGCGGTCGGCTACGGCGGCGGCGTCGGTCTGGTCTTCTTCCGCGGCTCACTGCGCGAGAAGGAAACCGAGGCGCAATCGTCCGGCAAGCGGTTCACGCCGCCCGGCATCTTCGGCGTGGCCGCGGCGGGCACGGAGAACGGCACGGCCTTCGGCGGGACGGGCGCCCGGCTCAGCTTCAAGGACGACCAGTGGCGCTACCAGGGCGGCGTCGCCTACACCGACGCCAACCTCACCTTCTACGGGATCGGAGGCGAGCTCGGCACGGGCGAGAACAAGATCGGCTTCAACCTCGACGGCTGGCTGTCGTCGCAGCAGATCCTCAGACGCCTCGGGAACAGCAACAACCACCTCGCCTTCCGCTGGGTCTGGCTCGATCTGCAGAACGAATTCGACGAGGACCACATCGAGCCGGCGCTCACCGGCCAGGAGCGCGCGGCGCGCGATTCCGGCATCGGCCTGTCGTGGGAGTACGACTCGCGCGACTCCATCTTCACCGCCACGCGCGGCGTGAAGGGGGCCGTCGAGAGCCTCTTCTACGATCCTTCATGGGGGGGCGAGAACACCTTCCAGGTGTACCGCGCGCAGGTCTTCGGCTACGTGCCGGCTGGGAAGCACGTCATCCTCGGCGGCCGCCTCGACGGGCGCACGGCGCGCGGCGATGTCCCCTTCTACCAGCTCCCCTACGTCGACCTGCGCGGCATCCCGGCGCTGCGGTACCAGGACGAGAACGTCGCGATGGCCGAGGCGGAGGTGCGCTGGTTGATCACGCCGCGCTGGTCCGCCGTCGGTTTCGCCGGCCTCGGGCGCGCCTGGGGACGGCTCGACGGTTTCGACGAGGCCTCCGACCGCGACACCCAGGGAGTCGGGTTCCGCTACCTGCTGGCGCGGCGGCTGCGTCTCGCGTCGGGCGTCGACTATGCCGTCGGCCCCGACGACCACGCCGTCTATCTTCAAGTGGGAAGCGCCTGGCGATGAAGAGCCGTCGGCGCACTCCCGGGACCCCGGCTCTCCTCGTCGCGGTGCTGGCGCTTGCGGGATCCCTCGCCCGCGCTGAGGACGATCCAGGAGCTTCTCCGTCTCCGACCCCGGGTCCGGCCACGGAGGAGAAGCACCACAGGCTTCCATTCCTCGCCGCCGAGGCCCGCAAGCGCGGCATCGAGCTGCCTCGCACCTATGGCGTCGGCCTCGTCTATTACCACCTGGAACGCGCCATCGAGATCAGCGACGTGCGCGTCGGGCGCAACGGCGCCGACCCGCAGTCGGTGAGCCAGTTCGCCGACCTCGGATCGGACTCGCGCGTCGACAACGTGAACGTCAAGGCCGACTTCTGGATCCTGCCGTTCGTCAATCTCTACGCCATCGTCGGTTCCATCTGGAACAAGTCGGACACGCACCTCGACGTCACCCTGCCGCCGATCCTGCCCGGTGGCACGCCGCGCGAGTTCCAGCTGACGGTGCCGACGACGATGGAAGGGAGCGTCGGGGGTCTCGGGATGACGCTCGCGGGCGGCTACGGACCGTTCTTCTTCGCCTATGACATCAACGTGGCGCGCGCCGACCTCGGCTTCGACGACACCCTGAAGGCGACGGTCTCGTCGCTCCGCGCCGGCTGGAACGGAACGGTCGCGGGCCGCCCGTTGCGGTTCTGGGTGAACGGAACGCACTGGGACACGTTCGCCGAGGTGACCGGGACGGTGGACGACCCGGATGGCGGCACGCTGAAGTTCGAGGTCGACCAGGGACCGGCCTTCGCCTACACCTACGGCGCCGGCGCCTCGTGGAGCCCGAAGCGCTGGCTGGACCTGTCGCTGGACGCGGGCTTCGATCTGCACGGGGGCTGGTACACGGCCGTCGTCCCGGTGATCCGGTTCTGAGGCCGCGCTGAGTGCGCGATCCGGCAATCCGCCCGGGCTTGACCGGGTCGGAACGAGGGTGCTAGCGTCCCGCGAGTTCGGGGCGGAACCAATCATCGAAAGGTGCGTACGTCCGACCGGGAGGTGGGAATGAGACGGCATCTGAGCGTGGCGCTGCTGCTGGTCCTGTTCGCGGCGGGCGGTTCGGTCGCGATGGCCGGGACGGCCGGCAAGCCGGTCACGTACCAGTTCGATTTCGGCTACAGCATGGTCGAGGGGAAGGCCAGCGACGCCCTCGAGGACGGCTGGACGATCGGGTTCGGCGGCGTCGTCCGTCCCTGGGCGAAGAAGCCGCTCGGCATCCGCTGGGACTTCACCTACGACTGGTGGGACGTCAACACCGGCAACGTCCCGGAGCTGGACGGGATCCGCGTCGACGATGGGGACGGCGACCAGTGGACGCTGCGCACCGGCATCCAGTACGAGTCCCACGGCGACAAGGCGAAGTTCATCGGCGGCGTCGGCATCGGCGCCTACCGGCTGAACGCCAACGTCTCCGAGACCGTCATCGTGCCGGGGTACATCTGCGATCCCTATTGGTGGTGGTACTGCTACCCCGGCCTGGTCGAAGGGGATGTGATCCTGCAGAACAAGACTCTCCTCAAGTTCGGCTACTACGCCACCGCGGGCGTGTCTTTCCCGCTGTCCAACTCCGACATCTACATCGAGGCGCAGTACCACCGGGTCAATGTCGAGGAGTATTTCGAGACCCTGCCGATCGTCATCGGCTGGCGGTTCTAGAACGGAGAGGGTGGTCATGAAGCGTTTCGTCAATGTGGGGCTGGCGCTGGCCGTGATGATGGCGGCCGGATCGCAGGCGATGGCCGGCACGGCGGGCAAGCCGGTGACGTACCAGTTCGACTTCGGCTACAGCATGGTCCAGGGGACGCCGGGCCAGGTGTTCGACGACGGCTGGACCATCGGCTTCGGCGGCGTCGTGCGCCCGTGGGCCAAGCAGCCGTTCGGCATCCGCTGGGACTTCGCCTATGACTGGTGGGACGTCAACACCGGCGAGCTGCCCGATCACCAGGTGCGCATCGACGACGGCGACGGCGACCAGTGGAGCCTGCGTTCCGGGCTCCAGTTCGAGTCGCACGGCGACAAGGTCAAGTTCATCGGCGGCGCGGGCATCGGCGCCTACCGGCTGCACGCCGACCTCACCCAGACGGTGCTGGTTCCCGGCTACATCTGCGATCCCTACTGGTACTGGTACTGCTATCCCGGGTTGGTCGAAGGAGACCTGATCCTGGCCAACAAGACACTGACGAAGTTCGGGTACTACGCCACCGCCGGCGTGTCGTTTCCGCTCGCGAACAGCGACATCTACATCGAGGCGCAGTACCACTGGGTGAACGTCGAGAAGTACTACGAGACGTTCCCGATCGTCGTCGGCTGGCGCTGGTAGGACTTTTCGAGCGCAGACTTCGCGCCGCCGCGTCCGCCTGCTCTGCGCCGGACGCGGCGGCGTTTTCGTCTTCGGAGCGCGTGATCGCGCGTCGCGCAGGCGTCCCGCCGGCTCCCGCGCGGGCGCCGCGCCTTGACACCCGCATGGCCCTGTGACATAGATGCCGCCTCCCGGGATATGACGAAAGGAGCACGATGACCTCACGAGCGCACGCCTTTTTCGCTTTGTCGCTGCTCGCCTCCCTGCTCGTCGCGGCCCCGGCCGCGGCCCAGACCGCCACCGACGAGAAGGAGCTCACCAAGTCGGTCATCACCACCGAGCGCCAGGCGATCATCGCCGCCAACCTCGACCTCACCGAGGAGCAGGCGAAGGTCTTCTGGCCCCTGTTCCGCGAGTACGGCGCCGAGATGGACGCCATCACCGATCGCAAGATCCACCTCATCGAGGACTACGCGCGCAAGTACGTCGGGCTGACCGACGAAGAGGCGTCGCAGCTCATGAGCGACTATTTCGTGGTGCAGAAGGACGAGCTGAAGACCAAGCAGAAATGGTTCGGGAAGATGAAGAAGGAGCTGCCGATCAAGACGGTGACGCGCTTCTTCCAGATCGAATACAAGCTCGACGCGATCGTCCGCGCCGAGACGACGCGCGTCCTGCCGCTGGTTCAGGTGCAGCCGGCCGCGAATCGCTGACCGTTTCCGTTTCGATGCGAGGAGAGACTCCGATGAGGCGCGGCTTGAGCGTGACGCTGGTGGCGGCGATGGTTTTCCTCCTGGCCGGCGCCCTGGTGCGGGCCGACGATCTGACCGGCGCGCAGCAGATCCTGTGCACCGCGGTGCAGGCGACCAAGTGCGCCGAGGAGGGGGACTGCTACCAGGACCTCCCGTGGAACCTGAACGTGCCGCAGTTCATCCAGGTCGACATGGTCGCGAAGCGGTTGTCCACGACGAAGGCCAGCGGCGAGAACCGTTCCACGCCCATCGAATACCTCAAGCGCACGGGAGGGGTGATCGTGCTGCAGGGATTCGAGGGGGGACGGGCGTTCTCCTTCGTCATCAGCGAGGGGACCGGGATGCTGTCGGCCGCGGTGGCGGCCGAAGGCAAGGCGGTGGTGGTGTTCGGGGCGTGCACGATCAATACGGCCGCCCCGGGGCGCTGAGCGGCGGGCGGGTGCAGAATAGGACCGGAAGGAGATCGACGATGAACAGGACCTTGACGATGACGGCCGGCGCCCTGGCGCTGGCTTCGACCCTGACGCTGGCCCAGGCTCCCGCCCCGGCCCCGGCGCCGGCCCCCGCGCCGGCGGCGAAGACGATCGGCGCGACGATGAACGTCTATGTCTTCCCGACGACCGGGCAGGATGCCTCGCAGCAGTCGAAGGACGAGGCGGAGTGCTACGCGTGGGCGAACAAGGAGACCGGCACGGACCCCTTCTCGCTGCAGAAGCAGGCGCAGGCCCAGGCGCAGCAGACCGAAGCCCAGAAGCAGCAGGCCGCCAAGGCGGGCGGCGGCGCCGGCATGGCGGGCGCGGTCAAAGGAGCCGCCGCGGGAGCGCTCATCGGCGAAATCGCCAACGACGACGCCGGTCAGGGCGCCGCCTACGGCGCGGCGGCGGGAGTGGTCGCCGGCCGCAGCAAGGCCCGCCGGGGAAAGAAAGAGGCCGCCGCCCAGGCGGATGCGCAGGGCCAGCAGGCGCAGGCCGCGACCGCCGAGCAGATGGACAACTTCAAGAAGGCCTTCACCGTCTGCCTCGAAGCCAAGAAGTACATGGTGAAGTACTGAGCTTCCGCGCCGGCGGCGCCACGCGCCGATCGGGGGAAAAGAGGACACGATGAGATCGATCCGAGCAGGTGGCGTGCGCCGTTCGTCCTTCCTGGTCCTGTCCGCGCTGATGCTCCTGGCGGCCCCGCTCCTCGCGCCGGCCGCGTGGGCCCAGGGGAAGGACGGCGAGATCTGGATCGGCTCCTATCATCCGGATCCCTCCTTCATGGACAGCGACATTTCCTTCGGTCTGCGCAGCATGATCCGCCGTCCGGACGGGCTGGGCTTCGGGGGCGAGATCGGCTACGTGAGCCTCTCGGGGGAAGCCACGAGCGGCGGCGTGACGGGAAGCGTCGACTGGGACGCCTTCTTCGTCGACTTCCTCTTCGACATCCCGCTCGGGCACAGCAAGAAGGCGGTCCCCTCGTTCACCTTCGGAACCGGCCTGGCCTTCGCCAATCTCGACAGCGAGGTCGAGGGACGGATCGGCAGCATCGAGGTGGATGATCTCGACGGAACCAGCTTCACGGCCCAGGCCGGCTTCGGCATCAAGCTCGTCCTCGGGGATCACTTCTACCTGAGGCCGGCGGCACGCATCCGCTGGTTCGAGGCGCGCGGCGGCGATGACCTCGACACCGAGTACATCCTCGGCTTCGGCCGCACCTTCTAAGCCGCGCGGCCTCGGCCGAGCCTCGGGCCCGCCTCAGCCCTTGCGGGACTCGCGGCTCATCAGCTCCTGCGACACCAGCCGCGCGATCAGGATCGCGGGGAAGAGCTGCCCGGTGAGCGCCTCGAGGACCGCGAGCGATCGCGCCGCCGGGTGCAGCGCCGTGATGTCCCCGTACCCGACCGTCGTCAGCGTCACCAGGCTGAAGTAGTACAACTCGGGACGGTCGATCCGCGAGAACGTCCCCGACGTGTAGGCGCCCGGATCCAGGATGGCGACGAACCGGGCCGCTTCGCCGAACGCGATTCCGAGCAGCAGGTAGACGACGATCGACCCGACCACGCGGTGGACGGTGATCGGGCCCTCCCGGAACACCCGCTGGATGACGAGACCGGACAGCAGGAGCCCGAAGAGGCACGCGGCGGCCGCCGCGGCGGCCGACGAGGCGATGCCCGCGTGGAACGGCTCCAGCCAGGCGAGGACGATGGGCACCGCCGCCACGAGGAGGATGGCGGTGCGGGCCGCGCGGCGCTCCGAGAGGACGTAGGCGCCGTAGGCGAACAGGATGGTGACGCAGGCCCGCAGCGCGGTGCCGCCACCCGCCCGCGATTCCGCCAGCGGCGCGATCACGAAAGCGATCAGCAGGATGAACCCGAGCAGGACGCTCAGGCCGCGATCCTCCTCCCAGAAGCGGCGGAGGCGTTGCTTCGGCGACAGTCGCGGGAATCTCTTCACGGTCCTCGCTCGCAGGGTGCGGGAACGGCGCCGCGCGGAGGCTATCACTTCGCCGCGGCCGCATGACTCCTCGTCCCCGGCCCGCGGCGCGATGGGCTATGATCCCGGCCGAGTCTTGCGACCCATGACGCTTCGAAATCGCTCCGCCGCGGCGCTCGCGCTGACGCTTCTGACCCTCGCCGGCGGAACCCTGCCGGGACCGGTCGCCCCCGCGGCGCTGGCGGAGGAGCCGGTGCTCGCCGATCGCTGGAGCGCCGGCACCGGGCGCGTCCCGTTCCACAAGGTCCTGGTCGTCGCCATCACGCGCAATGCCCCGGCGCGCCGCCGGTACGAGGACCTCTTCGTCAGCCAGATCCGCGGCCGCGAAGAGCAGGGACTCACCTCCTATCCGATCGTCCCCGACCTCGAGCACCCGGGGGACCGCGACAAGATCCTCGAAACCCTTTTCGCCGGCGGCGTGGACGGCGTCATCACCGCCCGCGCCGTCTCGCTCGACGATCGCAAGGAGGCGGACTGGGCCGAAGCGTGGCGCAAGGAGGTCGAGTCTCCCGTTGCGATCCGCCCCTACGTCAGCGAGGCGCTGCAGAACCTCCACCCCGACGCCAGGCTGCTCGGCATCGAGTTCGCGCTGTGGGACGTGCAGACGGGCCAGCGGATCTGGGCCGCGCGCAGCTTCCCGGTGAAGGTCAAGAAGCTGCGCAAGGACGCGAACTTCCTGG
This sequence comes from Verrucomicrobiia bacterium, assembly GCA_035638075.1. Classification (GTDB taxonomy): domain Bacteria; phylum Acidobacteriota; class Polarisedimenticolia; order Gp22-AA2; family Gp22-AA2; genus DASRAU01. The sequence continues at coordinate 82,809 of DASRAU010000046.1, read as the reverse complement.
TTCAGGACGTGATGACGCAGCTCATCTTCGAAGACCGGCTCTAGGAGCCTAGGCGGGCAGGAAGTAGAAGGCCACGCCGAGGATGCCGTAGAGCCCGAGGAGCTGCAGGCCCTCGAACCAGTTGGTCTCGCCGTTCGACACCGCCTGGGTGATCAGCAGCGCCGACAGCACCACCGCCAGGACCTCCGGCAGCGTGAAGGTCAGGTCCATCGGCTGCGGCGCCACGAGGTACGACACCAGCACCAGGAAGGGCGCCACGAACAGCGCGATCTGCGTGCTGCTGCCGATGGCGATGCCGACCGCCAGGTCCATGCGGTTCTTCAACGCCATCAGGATGGCGGTCGAGTGCTCGGCGGCGTTGCCGACGATGGCGACGACGATCACCCCGACGAACACCTCCGACATGCCGAGGGTGCGCGCCGCTCCTTCCACCGACCCGACGAGGATCTCGCTCATCCAGGCGATGAGGGCGCTGACGCCGAGGAGCACGCCGACCGAGCGGCCCACGCCCCAGTGGGCGCCGCCCGGCGTGTGCTCGAGCAGATCCTCCTCGCAGCGGTCCGCGGTGAACAGGGCCCGGTGGGTGCGCAGCGAGAAGAGCAGCCCGAACAGGTAGACCGCCAGCAGCACGACGGCGATCCCGAGACTCATCCGATGCTCCTGCTGCTGCGACATCTCGCCGCGCACCAGGGCGTGGAACCCGGCCGGGATGATGAACGCGAAGGCGGCGACGCTCAGGGTCGAGGTCTGCGCCAGCGCCCCGGCCGCCTTGAAGCGCTGCACCGGGTGCTTGAGCCCGCCGGCGAGAAACGCCCCGCCGAGCACCAGCAGCACGTTGCCGATGATCGACCCGGTCAAAGACGCCTTCACCACCTCCGCGTGACCGGCGCGCAGCGCCACGACGGCGATGATGAGCTCGGCGAGATTGCCGAACGTGGCGTTGAGGAACCCGCCGACCCCTTCACCGGCGCGCGTCGCCAGGTGCTCGGTCGCCAGGCCGAGCAGGCCCGCGAGCGGCACGATGGCGAGACACGCCGCCGAGAAGATCAGCACCGGCGATTCCGGACGGGTGAACTCGGCCCACAGGGTGAGCGGGATGAACACCAGGAGCCACTGCAGCGACGGCTTCGGCCAGCGTCGGGTCCGGGGCATCGGGACGGGATTCTACTTCGGCCGGCTACTGCAGCTCGAAGGTGGCCCGGGCGCCGCCGGTCGGGTCGCTCTTCGTGGCGAGCCGGGCGGCGTCGATGCCGGCGGCGACGAGGGCGTCGCGCACCGCCGCGGCGCGGGCCTCGGCGAGCGCCGCCAGGTCGGCCGGCGGCACCTCCAGCCGCGGCAGCAGACGCGCTTCGATCTCCTCGGGTGTCTCGGGCCTGGTCTCGCCGGCGGCCTCCGGGTGGGCCTCGAGGAAATCCTTCCAGGCGGCCTTGAGGTATTTCGTCGCCTCACCCGTCTCGACGACCACCTGCTCGACAGGTGTCGTATCGCGCACGGACTTGCGGAGCGATTTCCACTTGGCGGCGCGGACGAGATCGTCGAGCTTGCTCCTGCGCAGGGCTTCGTAGTCCGACCCCGGCCCGGACCCCGGCTCCGGCGCCACCCGGCCGGTGATCGCCAGCATCAGCCCGGGCCTGTCGGTCAGCCCCTTCGAGAGCGTCTCGAGCCTCGGCTTCTCGCCGTCGGCAATCGCCGCCGAGCCGGGGGCGAACTCGATCAGGCTGATGTCGATGTCCTTCCCCCCCGAGAAGGCGCGCGCCAGGAGCGTGAAGGGGGCGGTCACCAGCTTCGAGAAGACGTTCACGACCGCCCGCAGGATGACGCGGCCGAGCTTGAACTTCGGATCGTCGAGGCTCCCCTTGACCGGCACGTCAAGCTCGATGACGCCGTGCCGGTCGCGCAGCAGCGCCAGCCCCAGGCGCACCGGCAGGTGCGTCGCGTCCGGGCTGTCCGTTTTGGCGCCGAGCAGGAACGGATCGGCGGTGAAGACATTGGTCCCCTCGAGGGCTCGATCGGCCAGCACGTACTTCATGTCGAGGCTGAGCTTCGCCCGGTCGAGGTCGTAGCCGAGATAGCGGGCCGCATAGGTCGCGAGCGGAGCGAGATCGATGCCCTTCGCGGTGAGGGCGAGGTCGGTGGAGACGTCGGCGCCGAGCGGATCGACCTGGCCGTCCACCTGCACCGGCGCCGTGTCGCCGACGAGCCCCTGGAGGTGGACGCCGGCGCTCACCCCCGGCTTCGACGAGAGGCCGGTCAGGGTGCCTTCGAGCTTCTGCAGCAGCAGCTCCCCGGGCGGCGTCATGGTCCGATCGATGAACCTGATGGCGCTGTCCTTGAGGAGCGCCTTCGTGATGCGCGTGTCCCCCTCGTCCGCCGCGGCCGGGGAAGCCTGCGCGGCCGGCGCCGGGGGCGGCACCGGCGCCTCCGCCTCCTGAGCCTCTTCCCCGGGCGGCGCGGGGGCGGGCGGCGGGAGCCGCAGGACGGTGGCGAGATTGGCGATGCCGTCGGGCGCGATGGAAAGAGTCCCGCGCGCGCCGGTGATCGCGATGTTGGCGATGCGCAGCCGGTCGCGCTCGTAGACGTAGTCGACCTTGTCCATCCGGACGCTCTTCCAGTTCAGGAACTCCTGCTTGTCGCGGCCGTCCACCGAGGTGAAATCGTCCATGCGGACGTCCCCCTGGAAGGCGATCTTCGGGTGCTCGCTGTCCAGGAGGTCGGCGTGGAACCGCCCGTCGGCGTAGACGGTGCCGCGCCCCACCCGGAGATCGAGGGCCGGTTCGACGTACGGCTCCACCGGCACGACGTCGAGCTGGTCGAGCTTCACGTTGAACCGGCCGTTCAGCCCGACGAGCGAGAGGTCGCCGTCGGCGTGCACGGTGCCGGGACCGCCGTTCCAGCGCAGGTCGAGCGTCGTTTTCGCGGTGGTCCCCGGGATGTTGTCGACCCCGTGACCGCTCAGGGCGATCTGATCGAGGCGCACGCGCACCGGCCGCGGCGGCGAGAGGTCCTCCGCCTCGAGCGTGTAGTCGGCGAAGGTGAGCTCTCCGATGCGCGCCGCGGCGGCCGGCGGCGCCGGCGGGGACGACTTCGGCTCCGAGGCGGCGAGGGTCTTCGAGCCCTGTGCGCCCCCCGCCTCGGGCGCCTCGAAGAAGGGGAGGATCATGTCGAGCAGGTTGACGCGCCCCTCCTTCGACTTGCGCATGATGACATGGCCGCCGCGCGTGACCAGCTTCGCGATCGTCGCCTCTCCCGTCAGCAGATTGATGTCCCCGCCCTCGGCCTGGGTGAGCGGCGCGTCGAAGGCGATCTCCTCCTTCCCGTGTTCCGACAGCTTGAGATCGCGCAGGGTGACGGCGCCGCCCCGGATCTTCAGGACCTTCTGGTTCGGCCCCCAGACGACCTGGTAGCCGGACTTGAGGTCGGCGTCGCCGCCGCGGATGTCGAACGGGATCACGCCGCGGTAGTAGGGCTGGTACTTCGACAGGGTCACCTTGGTGAGGCTGACCTCGCCGTCGGAGCGCAGCGGGTCGAGCCCGAAATGGCCGGTCCACGAGAACGACTCCGCCATCTCGGTGGCCCCGGTGAAGGTGTAGGCGTTGTTCTCACCCCGCCGCGTGGTGAAGTCGAGCAGCTCGATGCGCAGCGGCCCGAGCGTGGTCGTGAAGGTCGTCGGCCCCGATCGATCGACGAACGAGAGGGACGTGTCTTCGATCCCCAGCCGGTGGATGGTGACGACCGGGGGCGGTCCGGGGGGAGGCGCGTTGGGGTCGGGTGCGCTGAGCGCCTGGATGATGTCGTCGATGTTGAGGGCGCCGCCCGGCAGCAGGGCGAGACGTCCGGCGGCCCCGGCCAGGTGGATCTCGTGGAAGGTCCACTCGCGGCGCCACAGCGACTGCACCGGGTCGAAGTTGACCAGGAGCTTCTCCCAGCGCAGGAGGGGCGTGCCGTCCTTGTCCATCACCTCGAGCCCGAGCGCCGTCACCGTCAGGGCGAAAGGATTGAAGCGCAGGCGGCGCAAGGTGACCTGGCGGGAGAGCCGGGCCGCCGCCTCACGCTCGATCGGGCCGCGCAGGGCCCGGGGCAGGATCAGGAAGCCGACCGCGGCGTAGAGAGCCACGGCCGCCGCCGCGACCACGACGGTCCGGAGCAGCCAGCGGGGGAGGCGCATGAGGTTCACCGGGCGCGGAATTATATCGACCCCCTCGACCCCCCGGAGGGTTTATCATCGGGCCATCCTTGTCAGGAGGTTTCGTCATGCGCCCTTCGAGAAGCGCCCTCACCGCCCTCGTCCTGTCGTTCGCGACCGCCGGAACCGTGCTGGCCGGGGCCATCACCGTGCAGGGCTATCTCGACTTCAAGAAGCCGGGCTACATCATCGTGGACGGCCAGCGGCTGCAGGTGACCGAGAAGACGAAGATCAGCGCCGGAAAATTCAAGAAGGCGGCCGACATCCCCATCGGATACCACATCAAGGCGAAGGGGAGCCGCAGCCCGGAGGGGACGATCGTCCTGGGCACGATCGAGGCGGTCAAGAACGGATCGGAGTTCCTGGAGAGCGACGTCATCGCCGGCACCAACCAGGCCGAGAAGCAGTACGTCTCCGCCAAAAAGGTCTCGGATGCCGGCCCGGACGGCAAGGAGCAGGTGGTCGGCAAGCTGATCGACAGCGGGCCCGAGGTCGATCGTTGCCGGAAGATCGTCGATCGCCTTCTGCCGTCCTACGTCGAGCCGGGCAAGGTGCGCGTCTACGTCGTCGACAACCCGGAATGGAACGCCATGGCGATGGCGAATTTCTCCATCTACACTTTCTCCGGGCTCATGAAGGACATGGACGATGACGAGCTGGCCATCGTGCTCGGGCACGAGCTGGCCCACGCCACCTACGAGCACAGCCGCCGCCAGGCCAAGGCCGGCATGGCCTCGGGCGTCGCGGGCCAGGCGGCGAACATGGCCTCGGGGCTCATCAAGAACGATCTCGGCAAGATGGCGGCGCAGCAGGCGACGGCGCTCGGCACCACGACCTTCGGGAACTCGTTCAGCCGCGACTACGAGGACGAGGCCGACCGCGTCGGGCTGCGCTACGTGTACGAGGCCGGCTACGACTACCGCAAGGCCCCGGCGCTGTGGAACCGCTTCGCCCAGAAGTACGGTGACCAGAGCAAGGTGGAGAACTTCTTCTTCGGCAACCACTCCCTGTCGGCGGAGCGCGCGAAGGCGCTGCAGAAGGAGATCGACCGCAACTACAAGGACCCGAAGCTCGATCCTCCGACCAAGGCGGCAACCTCCGCCCCCGCCGCCCGCTGACGAGTCGGATCAGGCCGCCCTCAGCACCATTGCGGATCGCGCCCGGAGGGGGCGCTTGCACTATGATGCGCCCGGCGGAAAGCCTGACCGCCGCCCGGAGGAATCGACTCATGATGCAGGAACCGGTGGTGCCGCGTCGCGCGATGGGGCGACGCGTGGGCGGGACCCTGCTGTTCGCGGCGCTGGTCGGTCTGGCGGGGACGGGACAGGCGCGCGCCGAGATGCCCGGCGATGTTCCGGACAAGGTCCGGATCGCGGTCGGGGGCATCTTCGCCGATGCTTACACCGACGCGGCCCTCGGCTCGACGACGGCCGGGGTCGGTGCCACCATCAACTTCGAGGACATCTTCGACCTGCCTGAAAGCAAGAAGGCCGCCCGCTTCGAGCTGAACTGGCGGATCAACAAGCGCCAGTTCCTCGACTTCGGCTACCTCGAGCTGAACCGCTCCGGCTCCCGCATCCTGACGGAAGACGTCCAGTGGGGGGACTTCATCTACCATGCGAACGGCAAGGTGACCGCCAGTTTCGACACCAACTTCCCCTATGTCGCGTGGCGCTACGCGTTTCTCGATCTCCCCCAGGTGAGGATCTCCGGCTCCGCCGGCATCGACTACCTGTCGATCGGGGCCGAGCTGGATGCTTCGGGGAACGTCACCGACATCAATGGCACCCCCGTCAGCGGGGACGTCAATGAAAAGGTCAGCGTCAGCGCCCCGGTGCCGCAGCTCGGCCTGCAGATCGACTGGGCCCTGACGAAAAAGCTCGCGGTCCTGCTCTACAACCGCCAGATCTACGTCAACTTCGCGGGGATCAACGGCGGCATCGGCGAAACCGCCGCGCGGCTGCAGTGGTGGTACGTGAAGCACGCCGGGATCTCCGCCGGGCTCGACAAGGAAAGCATCGACCTGAAGAGTTACGAATCGGGCGACACGCGGGCGCGCTTCCGGTACGAGGTGCGCGGCTGGTCCTTCTACCTCAACTTCGCCTTCTGAGGCCTGCGGGCGGCGGCCGCGCTATCCTGTGACATGGCCATCCATCCGCTCGCCGGAAAGCCCGCCCCGCCCGACGTCCTGATCGACCCGGCCCGGCTCGAGCGGGACTACTACGCCCTCCATCCCGATCCGAAAGTCCCGGCGCAGCGCGTCGCCTTCGGCACCAGCGGGCACCGCGGCTCGCCGGAGGCCGGCTCCTTCAACGAAGACCACATCGCCGCCATCACCCAGGCGATCTGCGAGTACCGCAAGGGGAAGGGGGTCGACGGACCGCTGTACCTCGGGCGCGACACGCACGCGGTGTCGCCGGCGGCCGAGCGCACCGCCCTCGAGGTGCTGGCGGCCCACGGTGTCGTGACCATTCTGCAGGAGCGCGATCAGCCGACGCCGACACCGTCGATCTCGCGCGCCATCCTCGCCTGGAACCGCGGGCGCACGAGCGGCCTCGCCGACGGCATCGTGGTGACGCCGTCGCACAACCCGCCGTCCGACGGCGGCTTCAAGTACAACCCGCCCGACGGCGGCCCGGCCGACACCGACGTCACCGGCTGGGTGGAGGCGCGGGCGAACGCGCTGCTCGGAACGGCGGCGGCGGCCGACGTGCGGCGGGTGCCGTACGAGCGGGCGCGCTCCGCCTCGACGACGCGCTTCGAGGATCTCATCCGTCCCTACGTGCGCGATCTGGCGAACGTGCTCGACCTCGAGGCGGTGCGCGCCAGGGGCGTGCGCATCGGCATCGACCCGCTCGGCGGCGCGGCGGCGCCGTACTGGGAGGTGGTGCGCGAGGAGTACGGCCTGGCCATCGATATCGTGAACCCGGCGATCGATCCGACCTTCCGCTTCATGCGTCTCGACCACGACGGGAAAATCCGCATGGACTGCTCCAGCCCGTACGCCATGGCGGGGCTGGTCGAGCTGAAAGACCGGTTCGACGTGGCCTTCGGCAACGACGCCGACGCCGACCGGCACGGCATCGTCACGCCCGGTTCGGGCTTGCTCAACCCGAACCACTACCTCGCGGTCGCCATCGAGTACCTGCTGGAGCACCGGCCCGGCTGGTCGAAAAGCGCGGTGGTCGGCAAGACGCTGGTCACGAGCGGCCTCGTCGATCGGGTCGCCGCGGCGGCGGGCCGCCAGATCTACGAGGTGCCGGTCGGCTTCAAGTGGTTCGTGCCTGGCCTCTTCGATGGCACCTGCTGTTTCGGCGGCGAGGAGAGTGCCGGGGCGTCGTTCCTGCGCCGTGACGGCACCGTCTGGACGACCGACAAGGACGGGCCGCTGCTCGGTCTTCTGGCCGCGGAGATCACCGCGGTGACCGGACGGGATCCGGGGGAGCGCGCCAAAGCACTGCGCGAGCGGGTCGGCGCGCCGCACTACATCCGCATCGACACGCCGGCCACGCCGGCGCAGAAGCAGGCCTTCAAGAGCCTGGAGCCGAAGGCGGTCACCGCATCGAGTCTCGCCGGAGAGCCGATCCGCGACATCCTCACCCGCGCGCCGGGCAACGGCGCGTCGATCGGCGGCCTCAAGGTCACGACCGACGGCGGCTGGTTCGCCGCCCGCCCCTCCGGCACCGAGAACGTCTGCAAGCTCTACGCGGAATCCTTCCGCAGCCAGGACCACCTCGAGCGCATCGTCGCCGAGGCGCAGGTCCTCATCGAGCGCGCCACCGCGGCCGGCACCTGACCGCGCGGGCCGGTTGCGCGCGCCGATTCGGGACGACTAGGATTCACCCTTCATGCGCCTTCCCCCCTGGTTCGCCGGCCTCGCGCTCGCCCTGCCGCTGCTGCTCGCCACCGCGGCATCGGCGCAGGAGGCCGCCGCGCCGCCGCGGGCCAAGGCGCCGCCGCCGGCGGAGCGCTCGAAGGAGAAGCAGCCGGACGTGGACGCCGTCGCCATCAACCCGGCGAAGGGGGCCTGCGTCCTCACGAAAGACCTGAAGCCGATGTCGCCGCGGCCGAAGCTGGCCCTGGTGCTCTCGGGCGGCGGGGCGCGCGGGGCGGCGCACATCGGCGTCCTCAAGGTGCTCGAAGAGCTGCACGTCAAGCCGGACCTCATCGTCGGCACCAGCATGGGGTCGATCGTCGGCGGGCTGTACGCGGCCGGCTACTCGTCGGGGCAGATCGAGGGCATCCTCAAGGGCGTCGACTGGAAGCAGATCTTCATCGACAAGGTGGACCGCACCGACCGCTCCTACCGCCGCAAGCAGGACGACGCGACCTTCCTCATCCCCCTGCGGCTGCGCTTCAAGGGATGGAAGCCGTACCTGCCGGCGTCGCTCCTCGGCGGGCAGCGCATGGCGCTGCTGCTGCGCTCGCTCGAGATCCAGTCGACCGGCGAGCAGGATTTCGACAAGCTGACCATTCCGTTCCGCGCCGTCGGCGCCAACCTCGCCGACGGGCAGGGCGTCGTCATCGAGGGCGGGAGCCTGGCGACCGCGCAGCGCGCCAGCATGGCGATCGCCGGTCTCTTCCCGCCGGTGGACATCGAGGGCATCAAGCTCATCGACGGCGGGGCGGCGTCGAACCTGCCGATCGGCATCGCGCAGGCGCTCGGTGCCGAGAAGATCATCGCGGTCGACATCACCTCGCCGCTCGGCGACATCGAGACCCTGGGGTCCCTGGTGCAGATCTACAACCAGTGGACCGGCTACATCACCGAGGGAAATAGGCGCGAGGACATCAAGCGGCTGCGGCCCGGCGACGTCATCATCACCCCCGAGCTGGGGGACATCTCCTTCATCGGCTTCGATCGGGCCGGGGAGGCGATGGAGATCGGCGAGAAGTACGCCCGCGCCGCCATCCCGGTGCTGAAGCCGTTCGCGGCGGACGACGCGACCTGGAAGGCGTTCCAGGAGCGCCATCACCTGCGCCCGCGCGAGGAGACCGTGGTGGACGCCGTGCGCATCGAGAACCACTCCTGGGTGGACGACGACATCGTCGCGGCGCACGTCAACATTCCCACCGGGACGCCGTTCGACGAGCCGAAGGTGAACGAGCAGGTGATGCGGCTGCACGGTCTCGACTACAGCGGCACCATCGACGTGCGCCTGCAGCCGGAACACACGCCGGCCTCGGCGCCGGGGCAGCCGGCGGGGCCCGTCCGCAACACGCTGTCGCTGAACGTCCCGGAGAAGGTGTACGGTCACAACAGCCTGCAGTTCGGCGCCTCGTTCCGCGATGATTTCAAGGGAGACACCGGCTACGCGCTGTCCTTCCGCCACCTGGACATCGCGGCGAACCGGCGCGGCGGCGAGTGGGAGAACATCGGCCAGATCGGGGACGTGGACCTGGCCCGCACCGAGTTCTACCAGCCGTTCGACGCCCACATGAAATGGTTCACCTCGGTCGGGGCCGAGGCCCGCCGCACCAACTGGGACATCTGGGAGGACGAGCAGGTCCTGGCGGAGTTCCGGGTGAACCGCAATTCGGCGCACGTGGATTTCGGGCGGGTGTTCGGGCGCTGGGGCGAAGCGCGGATCGGCGCCTTCTACGCCTACGAGACCGGCGACGTGCGCGTCGGCGATCCCACCATTCCCTCCTACCACGAGACCGACGCCGGGTACTCCTTCGGCTTCAACGTGGACACCCTCGACGCCGTCGTCTTCCCGCACCGCGGCACGTCGGTGCAGGCGCGCTGGTACGACTCGCGCGAGGCCTGGGGCGCGGATCTCGACCGCACCCGCGCCACGCTGCGCGCCTCGAAAGCGATCGCGATGCGCAAGGTGACGCTTTACCCGGTCGGCGACGGCTGCATCAACCTCGACGAGCCGGCGACCGTCGGATCCTCGTGCAAGCTGGGCGGGTTCCTGCAGCTCTCCGGGCTCGGGCAGACCGAGCTGCTCGGAGACAAGTCGGTGTTCACCAGCGTCATCGCGTACTACTCCCTGGCGCGCCTCGACCTCGGCTCGCTGACCCAGGGTGTGTACCTCGGCCTGTCCCTCGAGGCCGGGCAGGTCTACCAGCGCGACGATGCGATCGACTGGGACAGCCTGCTGAAGGGGGGCTCCCTGTTCCTCGGGGCCCGCACGGTCCTCGGACCGGTGTATCTTGGATACGGATTCACCGAAGGAGGCCGCGACCGCATCTATTTCCTGCTCGGCCAGCGTTTCTAGGGAGCCCGGCCAGGCCGTTCCGCCCTCATGGCAACTTCTTCCTCGTCCATTCCGGCGCTGTTCGTGTCGCACGGCGCGCCCACGCTGCCGATCGACCCCGGCCCGACCGGTCCGTTCCTGCACGATCTCGGCCGGCGCCTCGGCCGGCCCGCGGGAATCGTCTGCGTCTCGGCCCACTGGGACACCCCGTCGCTGCGCGTGACCGGCTTTTCCGCGCCGGAGACCATTCATGACTTCGGCGGTTTCCCCGAGGAGCTGTACGCGCTGAGATACCCGGCCCCCGGAGACCCGGCGCTGGCACAGCGTGTCCTCGACCTGCTGGGCGCCTCGGGGCGGTCGGCCGCGATCGATCCGAAGCGCGGGCTCGACCATGGCTGCTGGGTGCCTCTCCTCCTGATGTATCCGGAGGCCGACATCCCGGTGGTCCAGCTCTCGGTGCAGTCGCAGCTCGACGCGCGGCACCATCTCGAGGTCGGCCGCGCCCTCGCGCCGCTGCGCAGCGAAGGCATCCTGATTCTCGGCAGCGGCGGTGCCGTCCACAACCTCGGAACCTTCGGCCAGGCGCCGGTCGAGGGGACACCGCCCGCGCCGTGGGCGAAGGCCTTCGACGAATGGCTGCGCGCCGGCATCGAGGCGAACCGCGTCGACGAGCTGGTCGCCTGGCGTGAGCGCGCCCCCGATCCGCTGCGCAATCACCCGACCCCCGATCACTTCATGCCGCTGTTCGTGCCGCTCGGCGCCGCGTCCGGGCCGGGGCGCCGCATCCACGCCGCCTTCACCTTCGGCACCTTCTCGATGGCCGCCTTCGAGTGGGACTGATCGGCCATTGCGGAGGCGCGCGGCACACCGATAGACTCGCCACCGCAGCACCATCCAAGGAGGGTCGATGAACTCGAGACGACGGTGGCAGAGCGGGATCACGGCGGGGCTGGGCCTGGGGCTGGTCCTCGCGGGGACGCTCCCGGCACGGGCGATGGAAGGGGCGGGGGAGACGCCGTCCGCGATGGTGGCGTCGTACAAGACGCTGGCCGACGTGATCCTCGGCGCCAAGAAGACCGAGGCCAATCTCGTCCGCAGCATCCTGACGTCGGCGCACGACCGGGCGTACGAAGAACTGATGCGGGCGCGCACCGCGCTCAAGGGAAACGACGCCAAGGGGGCGCAGGCCGCCATCGAGAACATGGCGGCGGCGGTCGGCCAGATCGGATCCGAAGGGGATGCTTCGGTCGGCGCCGTCAGGAAGCGCCTTCTCGAGGGCGGCCACCATCACAACTCCGAGGGCGAGGCCAAGGGGATCTACGACGAGGGCTTCGTCATCGTGACGAAAGCGGCGAAGGCGCAGTTCCTCGACGCGGCGAAGGTGCTGGGCCAGCTCGCCAAGGCGCCGAAGGCCGACGCGCTCGAGGCCGAGTGGGTCAAGGTCGAGGCGGCCTGGTCGGCCCTGATGAAGTAGCCGCGGTCCCGTCTCCGTCGTGCTGACATCCCGAGGGCGCCGCCACGATGTGGCGGCGCTCGTCGTTTGGGCCGTCCTCCTCGCCGCGATCGCGGCCGGCCCCGGGTGCGCCTCGCGGGGCGGCGCGGGTCCGTCCCCTGCGACCGGCGGCGGGCCGCCGTCTGCCGCGCCGGCCGTGAAGCCCGCCGCGACGCCGGAGCCGGCCGCCGGGGCTTCACGCTTCTCGTTCGTGAACGTGGCGCGCGAGGCGGGGCTCGACCGCGTGACCCTCGCGGGGCGGCCGGGGAAGGATCACCTGCTCGACTCCGCCGGGTCGGGCGTGGCCTTCCTCGACTACGACCGGGACGGACGTCTCGACGTGTACCTGCCGAACGGCTGGCGCATCGATGCGGGGCGCATCGTCGAGCGCGGTCGGCACGCGCTCTACCGCGGCCTGCCGGACGGCTCGTTCCACGACGTGACCGCCGAAGCCGGTGTCGACGGCGAGGGCTGCTGGGGGACCGGGGTCGTCGCCGCCGACTACGACGGCGACGGCTGGACCGACCTCTTCGTCTCCTGCTTCGGGAAGAACCTCCTCTATCGCAATCTCGGCAACGGGCATTTCGAGAACGTCGCGGCGCGCGCCGGGGTCGAGGCGCCCGGCTGGAACACCGCCGCCGCCTTCTTCGACGCCGATGCGGACGGCGACCTCGATCTCTACGTCGCGGCCTACATCGAGGCGTCGGTCGACGACGTGCTGAAGGCGACGCCGACGCTCGACTGGAAGGGAGTCGAGAAGGTCGCCTTCGGACCGTTCGGCCTGGAAGGCGCGCCGGATCATTTCTTCCGCAACGAGGGGGGACGGTTCGTGGACGCCACGGAGGAGGCCGGGTTCGCCGACCGCGGCCTCGGCTTCGGCTTCGCGGTGCGCGCCGGAGATTTCGACGGGGACGGCGATCCCGATCTCTTCGTCGCCAACGACTCGGACCCCAACTACCTCTACCGCAACGAGGGTGGCGGCCGCTTCCGCGAGGTAGGCGTGTGGTCGGGCTGCGCGCTCGACGCGGCCGGCGCCGCGCAGGCGAGCATGGGGATCGCGACGGGGGACGTCTTCGGCAGCGGCCGGCTCGACCTCTTCGTCACCAACTTCAGCGAGGACTACTCGACCCTCTACCGCAACATCGGCAACGGCGCCTTCGAGGACGTCTCCGAGGACACCGGCGTCGGCCCCGCGACCTGGAAGTCGCTGTCGTGGGGGACCGCCTTCGCCGACTTCGACGCCGACGGTGACCTCGACCTGGTGGTGGCGAACGGGCACATCTATCCGCAAATCGACCGGCATCCGGAGCTGGTCGGTCCCTACGCGCAGGCCATGACGTTGCTGGAAAACCGGGGCGGCCACTTCACCGACGTGTCGAAGGCGTCCGGTCCCGGCTTCGCGGAGCCGGCGGCGCACCGCGGTCTCGCGATGGGGGACTACGACAACGATGGGGACCTCGACCTGCTCGTGCTGCGGCTCGACGCCCCGCCGGCGCTCGTGCGCAACGACACGCCACAGGGCGCGTGGCTGACCGTCGTGCCGGAGGGCAAGGACGGCGGACCGCCGCCTCCCGGAACCGTGGTGCACGTCAAGGCGGGAGACCGAACTTTCGTTCGAGACGTTCAGGCCGGCGACTCGTACGCGTCATCGCATGACCCGCGCCTGAGCTTCGGCCTGGGGTCCGCCGAGACCGCCGACGAGGTGCTGGTCACCTGGCCGGACGGCACGACCACCCGGCGCACCGCGGTGCGCGCGCGCCAGTTCTTCGTCGTGAAGCGCGCGGCATGAGACCTTGGGTCGCGCGGCCGCGCACGGGCCATCGATGAGCCGGTGGCGCGGCTTCAATCCCTACTCGTCGCTCCAGGGGCTGCCGCGCGAGGCATGGGTGCTGTGCGGCGCGGTGCTGGTCAACCGGATGGGGACGATGGTCATCCCGTTCCTCATCCTGTACCTGACGCACGATCTGGGGCAGTCGCCGTCGCGCGCCGCGCTGGCGATGGCGGTCTACGGCCTCGGGGCGGTCGCGACCGCGCCCTTCGCCGGGCGGCTGGCCGATCGGATCGGGCCGCGGCGCATCGTCACGACCTCGCTCCTGTCGGCGGGGCTGCTCCTGCTGCCGTACCCATGGCTGCGCTCGTACCCGGCGATCCTGGCGCTCACCTTCATCTGGTCGGTGGCCGGAGAGGCGCTGCGCCCTGCGACACTGTCGTGGATCAGCGGCGTGGTGAAGCCCTCGCAGCGGCGCGCCGCCTTCGCGCTCAACCGCCTGGCCGTGAACCTGGGGATGAGCATCGGTCCGGCCGTCGCCGGCTTCATCGTGGAGCGATCGTTCGCGGCCATCTTTTTCCTGGACGCGCTGACCTCGATCCTCTCGGGGGTGATCGTCCTCTTCGCGACGAAGGAGCTGCTCCCCACCGCGTCCGGAGCTTCGGCGCGGCGGGCCGCCGGGGCTCTTCCGGGAACGCCCGACGACCCGGCGGGCGGCGCCAACCTCAGTGTCAGCGCGGGCACCGACTCCGCCACGAGCCCGAGCCCAGGCGCAGGCGCGAAGGGAAAACGCGCCATGCGCGACCGGTCCTTCCTCTACTTCCTGCTCGGCTGCCTGCCGGTGCAGATCGTCTTCTTTCAGCACGCCTCGACGCTGCCTCTCTACCTCGTGCGCGACCTCGGGCTGACGGAGTCGATGTACGGGATGATGTTCACCATCAACACGCTGCTCATCATCACGCTCGAGGTGCCGCTCAATGGCGCGACGTCCGCCTGGTCGCACCGGCGGACGCTGGCGCTGGGGGCGCTTCTGACCGGGCTCGGCTTCGGAGGCGTCGGCCTGGTTCACTCCGCCGCCGGCGTGGCGCTGATGGTCGTCGTCTGGACCTTCGGCGAGATGGTCCTGCTCCCCGGAAGCGCGGCCTTCGCCGCCGACATCGCTCCTTCCGAGCGGCGCGGCGAGTATCTCGGTCTCTACTCGATGTCGTTCAGCGGCGCCTTCGCCATCGCCCCCTGGCTCGGTGCGCGCACCATGGAGCTGCTGTCGCCCCGAGCCCTGTGGGCCGCGGCGGCGCTGTGCGGGGTGCTCTCGGCCCTGCTGCTTTCCCGCGTCCGGCCCGCCCGGCATTCCGCGCCCGCCGTGTAGAATCCGGAGTATGAGTGCGCGTCCGGCCGGGGTCCCGCTTCCCCTCGTCGTGGAACCGATGCGCCCGGATGACTGGCCGGTTGTGCGATCGATCTACGAAGCCGGCATCGCCACCGGCAACGCCACCTTCGAGACGCAGGCTCCCTCCTGGGAGGCGTGGGATCGCGATCACCTGGGGGCGCCCCGGCTGGTGGCCCGGACCGGGGTGGGCGCCCCGATTGTCGGCTGGGCCGCGGTCGTCCCGGTGTCGGGGCGCTGCGTCTACGGCGGCGTCGTCGATCTCAGCGTGTACGTCGCTCCCCAGGCGCGCGGGCGCGGCGTCGGGCGGGCGCTCCTCTCCGCGCTGGTCGCGGCGTCCGAAGAAGCGGGGCACTGGACCCTGCAGGCGGGCATCTTCCCCGAGAACACCGCGAGCCTGGCGTTGCACCGTGCGCTCGGCTTCCGCGACGTGGGGACGAGGGAGAAGCTCGGCAAAATGAACGGCCGCTGGCGCGACGTGCTCCTCCTCGAGCGCCGCAGCCGCAAGGTGGGTGTGGAATGAGCCGGCCGCCGCGCGCCGGAGCCGATCCCACCGCCACGCTCCCGTCGGCCGGATTCGTCGGCCTCGGAATCATGGGACGGCCCATGGCCGGGCACCTGCTGCGCGCCGGCTTCCCGCTGACCGTCTTCAATCGAACCGCCGGGCGCGCCGACGAGATCGTCGCGGCCGGCGCGCGCCGCGCCGCCTCACCGGCCGAGGTCGCCCGGGCCGCAGAAGTGATCGTCGTCAACGTCACCGACTCGAAGGACGTCGAGGAGGTCGTCGCCGGTCCGGGTGGTCTTGCCGAAGGGATTGGCCACGGGGCGGTGGTCGTGGACATGAGCACGGTCGCGCCCGCGACCGAGCGCCGCATGGCGGCGTTGCTGCGCGAGCGCGGAGCCGACTATCTCGACGCGCCGGTCTCCGGCGGGGACGTGGGGGCGAAAAACGCCACGCTCGCCATCATGGTCGGCGGCGAGACGACGGCGCTCGAGAAGGCGCGCCCTCTGCTCGAGAAGCTGGGCAAGGCGATCACCCACTGTGGGCCGGTCGGCCACGGGCAGCTCACCAAGCTCGCGAACCAGATTCTCGTCGGGGTGACGCTTCTCGGCGTCTCGGAGGCGATTTCCTTCGCCCGCAAGGGTGGTCTCGATCCCGAGGTCATGTTGCGCGCGGTCTCGGGCGGAGCCGCCGGGTCGTGGCAGCTCTCGAATCTCGGCCCGAAGATCCTGGCGGACGACGTGGCCCCCGGCTTCATGATCGATCTGATGCTCAAGGATCTCCGGCTCGTCGCGGAGACCGCCGAGGCGGCCGGGGCCGAGCTCCCGGCAACGGAAATCATGAGCCGCCTCTTCGAGGCGGCGCGCGAGCACGGCTGGGGCCGCGAAGGGACGCAGGCGCTCGGACGTGTGGTGGCCGCGCTCTCGCACCGGGATTCATGACGGCGCGCAGCGACTCATGAGCGGACGCCCGCTTCGACCCGTCATCAAGAAGAGGCTCGGAACCGTGGCCGCCCCGGGCGCCGGGGCCGCCTCGACACCGGGCGCGGCAGCGGCTGCGTCCGATGCCGGGATCGCGCGGCGGAACCTCCTGCGCGCCGACGCCGACTTCACCGGAGCGGTGGATGCCGCCGTCGCCCGGGCGGCCCGGGTGGCGGGACCGGCGCTCGTCTGCCGTCCCGGGTGCAGCGGGTGCTGCATCGGCCCGTTCCCGATCACCCGCCTCGATGCGTGGCGTCTGCGCGAGGGGCTGGCCGCGCTGCGCCAGGCGGATCCGGATCGGGCCGCGCGCCTCGTCGAACGAGCCCGGACCGCGGTCGAGGCGCTGCGCGACGGTTTCCCCGGGGACGCCGGGCGCGGCCTGCTGCAGGGGGACGAGGAGGCGGAGGATCGGTTCCTCGAGCGCCACTCGGACCTGCCGTGCCCTGTCCTCGACCCGGCCACGCAGACATGCGGGCTGTATGCGCACCGGCCGGTGTCGTGCCGGACCTACGGGCCTCCCGTGCGCTTCAACGGACAGGACCTGCCTCCGTGCCGGCTGTGCTTCACCACGAGCGGGCCGCAGCAGATCGAGGCCGCACGCGTCGAGCCGGACAAGGACAGGCTCGAGCGCGCCATCCTCGACCGCCTGAAGCGCGACGACGGCGAATCGCGCGAAACCCTCATCGCCTGGGCCGTCCTCGAAACGGAGCCCTGACCGGATCGCGCCTGACGCGCGCTTGACACGACCCGGTTCCGGTCGTACAAGGCAGTCAAACACCCAGCTCCGGGCGCCGCCGCAACCCGAGGAGGGCCACCATGGTGTCCGGACCGAGCCGCTCTTTCCCGCTCCTTCTTCTCGGCGCCGCGCTCTTCATCCTGCTTCCGGGCGTTGCCACCGCGCAGGGACTCCCTGCGTGCCCCGACGCCGATGAAGACGGCTACGCCATCTGCTCGTCCGCGTGCGAGACCCCGGCGGTCCCGTGCGGGGACTGCAACGACAGCGACCCGGCCATCCATCCCGGCGTCTTCGACACGTGCGACTGTCAGGACAACGACTGCAATGGGATCGTGGACGACTTCTGCGACCTGGATGCGGACGGCGACGGTCTCGTCTGCGGGGACGACAACTGTCCCCTCGTGCCGAACATGAACCAGCTGGACTCGGACGACGACGGCTTCGGGGACGTGTGCGACAACTGTCCCAGGGTCGCCAACCCGGGTCAAACGGACGTGGATCAGGACGGCCGAGGTGATGCCTGCGACAACTGCCCGGCGACTTCGAACCCGCCGCAGAGCGATGCCGATGGGGACGGTCTCGGTGACGCGTGCGACATCTGCCCGACCGTCCCGAGCGGATCGAACCTCGACGGGGATGGGGACGGTCTCGGGGACGAGTGCGACAATTGTCCGGCCATCGCGAACGCGAACCAGGCGGACGGCGACAACGACTTCGTCGGCGACGTCTGCGACAACTGCCCGACCGTGCCGAACCATGTCCAGGCCGACGACGATGGGGACGGCCTCGGGAACAGCTGCGACAACTGCCGCACGGTTCCGAACCCGTTCCAGGAAGATTGCGACGCGAACGGCGTCGGGAATGCGTGCGACGAATGCTTCGAGCCGGAGCCCGGACTGCCGAATCCCTGCCACTGCGGGGTCCAGCGGGTGACCGATGTCGCCATCGACTTCAAGAGTCCGGCCGGAAAGGGTTCAGGGCTCGTCACCTGGCTGACGAAGCACGAGGTGGACGTGCTCGGATTCAACGTCGTCACGTACGACTCGGGCCCGCGCGTCCAGCTGAACCTGGTGCTCATCCCGTGCCAGCAGTGTGCGACCGGCCTCGATGTCTCGTATGCGCAGGTGATCCCCAAGCACAAGGGCGGGCACCAGATCTACATCGAGCTGGTCCACGTCACCGGAGTCGTGGACACGTACGGCCCGGCGGCGAAGAACTGAACGCCGGTCTTCGGCGCGGCTTCAGGCGATAGGAGCGGGAGCGGGTGCGAGACTTGCGGCGATGAAGGCGTCGTGGTCGCGCAGCGCGCGCGCCACCAGCGCTTCCTTCTTTTTCCGCTTGTCGCGGATCTCCTGCGCCAGGGGAGGCAGCAGGCCGAAGGCGATGTTGGCCGGCTGGTAGTTCTTGGGCTCGGACGCCGAGATGTAGCGGCCGAGCGCGCCGAGGGCCGTCGTGGCAGGGAAATGGACGACCGGCAGCCCGTCCGCCAGGCGCGCCGCATTGATGCCGGCCACCAGCCCCGCGGCCGCCGACTCGAGGTACCCCTCGACGCCGGAGATCTGTCCTGCGAAGAAGAGATCCGGCCGGCGGCGCGCCTGGAAGGTCGGCAGCAGGATGGCGGGCGCATTGATGTAGGAGTTGCGGTGCACCTGCCCGAGGCGCGGGAACTCCGCGTGCTCGAGCCCCGGGATCATCCGGAAGATCCGCTGCTGCTCGCCGAACTTCAGGTGGTTCTGGAAGCCGACCATCGAGTAGAAATCCCCGGCGAGCGTGTCCTGCCGGAGCTGCACGACGGCGAAGGGCTGGCGGCCGGTGCGCGGATCGACCAGGCCGACCGGCTTCATCGGTCCAAATGTGAGAGTTTCGCGGCCGCGCCGCGCCATCTCCTCGATCGGCAGGCAGCCCTCGAAATACGGCGTCCTGCCGTGCGCCGGGCGGTCGATGTCGTGCGACGGCGCCTCGGCGGCGCCCACGAGCGCGTCGTAGAAGCGCCCGTACTCCTCCGCCGTCAGGGGGCAGTTCAGGTAGTCGTCGCCGCCCTTGCCATAGCGCGACGCGGTGAACACTTTCGACCGGTCGATGGTGTCCGCTTCGACGATGGGGGAGATGGCGTCGTAGAAGTAGAGGTACTCCGATCCGGTGAAGCGGGCGATGGCGGCGGCGATGGCGTCGGATGCGAGCGGCCCGGTCGCGAGAATGCACGGGCCTTCGGAGGGGATCCCGGTCGCCTCGCCGCGCACCAGGCGGATGAGCGGCTCGGCCGCGACGGCGGCGGTCACCTCGCGCGCGAAGGCGTCGCGATCGACCGCCAGGGCGCCGCCGGCGGGCACCTTCACGCGGTCGGCGACCTTCACGATGAGCGAGTCGAGCCGGCGCATCTCCTCCTTCAGGAGACCGGAGGCGGTGTCGAGCAGGTTCGACTTGAGCGAATTGGAGCAGACCAGCTCGGCCAGGTCACCCGTCTTGTGCACCGGCGTCGGCCGCACGGGGCGCATTTCGTGCAGCTCGACGCGCACGCCGCGGCGCGCCGCCTGCCAGGCGGCCTCGGAGCCGGCCAGGCCTCCGCCGATGATGATGACGCGCGTCGCTTGCATGGAATGTCCCGATGGAGCGCGGATTCTAGCACGCGCGCACAGGACCCCCGCGCCGCAGGCGTGCATGGGAACCGGCGCCGCAAAGAGGAACCCCGCGCCGGACGCGTCGCGGGGGGGCAGGCGCGTCCGGCGCGGGGCCGGGGAGGCGGCCGAAGCCGCGGGGGGAAACCGGTTATTGGAAGTTCGCTTCGACGTCCCGGACACCCTCGGTGGCGCGGGCGATCTGGACCGCCTTCTCGCGCTCCGCCGAGCCGGGGATCGAGCCGGTCAGGTAGACCACGCCTTCGCGGGTGTCGACGTCGATCTTGAGCCCGCGCACGGCGGGATCGTCGAGCAGGCTCTTCTTGACCCGCGACGTGATGGCGGTGTCGTCGAGGCGCTCGCCCATCGTGCGGCTCGGGCTGGGGGCGTCACCACTGTGGGCGCTCTCGCGCACCGAGATCATGTCCTTGACCTGGGTCACGCCCTTGGTGTCGCGGGCGATCTGCAGGGCGCGTTCCTTGGCGGCCTCGCTGTCGATGTTGCCGGTCAGCGTCACGACGCCGTTGACGGAGTCGACCTTGATCTCGCCGGCGTTGACCTGGCTGTCCGCGGCGAGTTTCGTCTTGACCGAACCCGAGACCGTCGCGTCCTTGGCCTGGGCGCACGCGCCCAGGAGTGCGGCGGCGAGAACCAGGCTTCCTGCAACGAGAGTCTTCGGTCTGCGCATTGATTCACCCTCCTCGATGAGCTTGCGCGAGACATTACCGGCGGCGCGAAGAGCCGCCCATGCGCGAAGCTCGCGCTTCGCGCGACTGGTTTCCCGAACCGCCTGTCCGGGATTTCCCCACAGGGCTGGAAAAAGCGTGGGATGGCCCATTTTCGACCACTACGGGTGAACCGCTCGATCGTTGACATCCAGGCTGTCGAGCATGTGGTTGAACGTCCCTGAGAGCTGGTGGTAATCGCGTCCCGGGGCGATGACCATCGCGTAGATCACGTCGTCGTCGGTCAGCTCGCGCGTGAACAGCGTGACCCGCTCTTCGTCCCCGGTGATCGGCGATCGCCCCGACAGGACGAGCGAGAGCGCCGCGCTTCCGCTGATCGTGTCGGTGCGCTGCGAGCCCGGGACCGTCTCGAGATTCGGATTCGAGCGGAGAATCTGCGCGACGAGGTCGTCGGTCGCCTGGGCGAGATGCGTGCCGCTGACGAGCCGGCCGTCCCGCTCGATGAAGGCGGGTCCGAATCCCGTGGACCCGCGGTTCCCGAAGCGGTCGACATCGCGGTCGATCGGGTCGTAGTGGTTGACGATCACCCCGTAGACCAGGCTCTTTTCCTGATGGCCGGAGTCCACGAGGCCGCCTTCCGGAGCCAGCGTCACGCCGTAGCCGTTCGCGGGCTCGTGGGCGACCCAGTTGTCCGGAACGTCGATGCGGAAGAAGCCGGCCCGCTGCTCGAAGGTGCGATAGGTCGCGGAAGGGCGCTCCACGCGGACCTCGGTGACACCTCCCCGGCGGCCGGTGGTCGAATCCGGCGCCGGACCCGGGGTCGGCGAGGGCGTCGCCTGGGCGATCTCCTGCATCGACTTCGCGGCGGGCAGCCCCTGGAGCTCGGCGCGCGCCTGCCGGAATCCCCCCACCGGCGCGGTCGGCCGGACCGACAGCTCCCGCATCTCGTCCCGGATCCTGGCAGCGCGATCCGCGGGAGGGGGATGCGAGGAGAAGAAGCGCGCCACCTTGCCCGGCTCCTTCTTCTGCTGGGCGTTGAGCATCTCGAAGAAGGAGACCATGTCCTGCGGGTCGTAGCCGGCGTGCGCCATCATCTGCGCGCCCACCACGTCGGCCTGGCTTTCATCGGTGCGGCTGAACTTGAGGAACAGGGTGTTCAGGCCGAATCCGCCCACGGCGCCAATGGCCTTCGCGGTCGTGTCGGAGTTCCTGCCGAGCAGCCCGGACATCACCCCCAGTCCCATCTGGCCGAGATACGCCTTCGAGGCCTGGTTGGTCCCGTGCCGCAGCGCGACGTGGCCCATCTCGTGCGCCATGACGCCGGCGAGCTGGCCCTCGGACTTCGCGGCTTCGATGAGCCCGCGGTTCACGTACATGAATCCGCCGGGCAGCGCGAAGGCGTTGATGTCGGACGTGTTGACGATCTTGAACTGGTATGGGTACTTCGCTCCCGGCGCCGCGGCGGCGAGCCGCTTGCCGACCGCGGTGAGGTAGTCCTGGGCGGCCGGGCTGTTCAGGATGGGCAGCTGGCGTTCCGCTTCCTCGGCCGACTGCCGGCCGATCTCGACGTCCTGCTGCACCGAGAACAGGTTGAATCCGGGTTTGATGCGGGTCTCGGCAACGGCGGTGCTTCCGGCCACGAGCACGATCGCGAGCAGGCACCCGGCCGGGCGCCGAACACTCCGGCGTTTTGCGGGGTGCCGTGCGGTCACGGCTTTGAACATCGCAGGTCCTCCTTCAGAGAACGAACGACATGAAGGAGATTTCTACCGCCGGGACGCAAGACGGACCATGCGCGGCTTTCCGCCTGGGGCGGGTTCTTTTCCCGATCGGCCTGTCGGGATCGCACTGACCGGAGCGAGGCTCCGCTCCGGGTGTCGGCGACCGAAGCCGCTGCGGAACGGGCTAGGAGGTGAGCTCTTTGAGGGCGTCTTCGTCGAAGCCGGCGACCATGCGCTTGCCGCGGAGGACGAGCGGCCGGCGGATGAGATTGGGGTTCTTCGCCATGAGGCGGATCGCTTCCGCGGCGGAAGGCGGCTTCTCCTTCATGTTCAGCTCGCGGTACTGCTCGTTGCGCGGATTGAGGAAGTCGCGCGGATCACGCCCGGCGAACAGCGCCTTCAGCTCGTCTTCGGACAGCGGATTCTTTCCGAGGTCCCGTTCCTTGAGCACCGCCCCACGGGCGGCGAGCAGGCTCTTCGCCTTGCGACAGGACGTTCAGGTGGGCTTGTGGAAGTAGTCGAGCGCGATGGGCATCGGATCTCCGCGGGCGCGCAGGCGCCCCGTCAGGAGTTGACGGCCTTCTTGTAGCCGCAGCCTTCGCTGTCGCAGAAGCGGGTCGTCCCTTCGCGCTTGGTGACCTTCTCCAGCGTGTAGGGACGATTGCACGAGGGGCACGACTCGGCGATCGGCCGGTACCAGGTGACGAAGTCGCACTTCGGATAGTTGTTGCACCCGAAGAAAGTGCGGCCGCGCCGCGAGCGTCGCTCGACGATCTTGCCGCCGCAGCCGTCGCGCGGGCAGTCGAGACCGACTTCCTTCAGCTTGATGTACTTGCACTCGGGGTAGTTCGAGCAGGCGGTGAACTCGCCGAAACGCCCGTCCTTGACCGCCAGGGGCTTGCTGCACTGCGGGCAGGGCTCGTCGAGGATCCGGTCCGGCTTCTTCGTGACCGTGATCCGCCCTTCCTTGTCGAGGGCGATCTTCTTGGTGTTGCGGCAGCCCGGGTAGGCCGAGCAGGCGAGGAACGGACCGAACCGGCCGCGGCGCAACACCATCGGCGAGCTGCACTTCTCGCAGGTGCCGTGGTCCTCGGGGATGACCGGCGCCTCGGCGGACACGGTCCCGTTGGCTCCGGCGGCGCCGCCGGCGGCCGACGCCGCGCCGCTGCTCAAAACCGACGCCAGCTCCTGGGTGTTCTTGCACTCGGGGTAGCCGGTGCAGGCGAGGAAGCGGCCGTAGCGGCCCCACTTGATGACCATGGGCTTGCCGCACTTCTCGCAGACGCGATCGGTCGGCTCCTCCTTGGTCTTGATGTTCTCCATGTTCTTGGTGGCGGCCTTCAGGTCCTTCGAGAACTGCTTGTTGAAGTCCTTCAGCGCCGCGACATAGTCGAGGCGGCCTTCCTCGATCTCGTCGAGCTCCTCCTCCATCTTCGCCGTGTAGCCGACGTCGACGATGTCGCCGAAGTGGCTGACGAGGAGGTCGGTGACGGTGAGCCCCAGCTCGCTCGGGACGAACTTCCCTTCCGTCTTTTCGACGTACTCGCGGTTCTGCAGCGTCGCGAGAATCGTCGCGTAGGTGGACGGGCGGCCGATGCCGTTCTCTTCGAGCTCCTTGACGAGCGACGCCTCGGTGAAGCGGGGCGGCGGCTGGGTGAAGTGCTGCTTCGGATCGAGCTTCTTCAGCTCCAGCGCCATGCCGGCTTCCAGCGGCGGCAGCAGGCGCGCCGTGTCGTCCTCCTCGGCGGTCGAGCCCGGGTCCTTGCGCTCGCGCTCGGCGCGGTCGCGCTCGGCGCGCTCGCGGTCGATCATCTCCTGGTAGACCGCCAGCCACCCGGCGAACTTCAAGGTCGAACCGGTGGCGCGGAACAGGCACCGTCCCGCCTTGATGTCGGCGCTGGTGACGTCGAACACCGCCGATTTCATCTGCGACGCGACGAAGCGGTTCCAGATGAGGCTGTAGAGGAGGAACTCGTCCTTCTGGAGATAGGCCTTCACGGCGTCGGGGGCCAGCTCCATCGACGTCGGCCGGATCGCCTCGTGCGCCTCCTGGGCCATTTTCCCCGTCCGGTACTGCCGCGGCTCGTCGGGCAGGTACTCCGGGCCGTGCACGCGGGCGATGTGATCGCGCACCTCCTGCAGCGCCTCGGGGGCGATGCGGGTCGAGTCGGTTCTCATGTAGGTGATGAGACCGACGGTGCCGATGGTGTCGCCCAGCTCCATTCCTTCGTACAGGCGCTGCGCCAGGGTCATGGTCTTCTTGACCGTGAAGCCGAGCTTGCGCGACGCGTCCTGCTGCAGTTTGCTGGTGATGAAGGGGGGGACCGGGTTCTTTTTCTTTTCCTTGGACTCGACCGAGCCGACGGTGAAGGCGGCGCCCTTGAGCGAGGCGACGATGGCGTCGGTCTCGTCCTTCGACTTCAGGTCGGCCTTCTTGTCGTCGATCTTGATGAGGCGCGCTTCGAACGGCGGCGGCGCCGATCCCTCGAGGTGGGCGCCGAGGGTCCAGTACTCCTCGGCCACGAACGCCTGGATCTCGCGCTCGCGCTCGACCACCATGCGCAGCGCCACCGACTGCACGCGCCCGGCCGACAGGCCGCGCCGGACCTTGTCCCAGAGCAGCGGCGAGATCTTGTAGCCGACCAGGCGGTCGAGGATGCGCCGCGCCTGCTGCGCGTCCACCCGGTTGCCGTCGATCTTGTGCGGGTTGTCGATCCCCGCCTGCACGGCGCGCTTGGTGATCTCGTTGAACATCACGCGGTGCAGGTTCTTGTTGGTCTTCTTGAGGATCTCGGCGAGGTGCCAGCAGATCGCTTCGCCTTCCCGATCCGGGTCGGGCGCGAGGTAGACCTTGTCGGCCCCCTGCGCCGCCTTCTTCAGCTCGTCGATGACCTTCTTGCGGCCCGGGAGCACTTCGTACGTCGGCTTGAAGTCGTTCTTCTCGTCCACCCCGAGGTTGCGCTTCGGCAGATCGCGCACGTGACCCATCGAGGCCTTGACGGTGAAGTTGCGGCCGAGGAACTTGTTGATCGTTTTCGCCTTGGCCGGCGACTCGACGATGACCAGCGACTTACCCAAGAAGACTCTCCTTCGGCCCCGCAGGGGTCCCTATCGTTGGACAAATATAGGCGGCTGTCAAATCCTGCAAGCCCGGTGCCCATCCGGAGCGCTCCGGAGCCGCCTTCAGAAAAGACCTCACGCCTTCAGAAAATAGCGCGGACCGGGGCTCGTGGCCACGATTCCGCGCAGCTCGAGCCCCAGGAGCGCCACGGACAACGCCTGCGGCGCGAGCCCGGTGGCGCGTCCGATGGCCTCCGCATCCTTGCCGCGCGTGCGGGCGAGCGCCGCGATCACCGCGCGCTCGTCCGGACTCGTGTCCGCGCCCGCGGACGGCGTGCCGGAGACACCGTCTCCATTCCGCACCGCCGCACCGGCGTCCGCGGACGGGCGGCGAGCGGCCGCGACCTGCGCGGCGGTCTCGACGATCATCGGACCGAGATCCTCGAGCACGTCCCCGGCGCCACGGCAGCAGTGCGCGCCGGAACGCAGCAGCGCGTTCGTCCCCTCCGCGTTCGGCTCGCCGACGTTGCCGGGCACCGCGAACACCAGTCGTCCCTCCTCCAGCGCCAGGTTCGCGGTGATGAGCGAACCCGAGTTGTGCGTCCCTTCCACGACCACGGTCGCCCACGCCATCCCGGCGATGATGCGGTTGCGCTGCGGGAAGTGCGCCGCGAGCGGCGCATCGCCCGGCGCGCGCTCGCTCACGAGCGCCCCGCGCTGCGCGATCGACCGCGCCAGCGCTTCGTGCTCCTCGGGGTAGATGCGATCGATCCCCGAGCCGAGCACCGCGACCGTCCGCCCTCCTCCCTCGAGGGCCCCGCGGTGTGCCGCGGCATCGATGCCCCGCGCCAGCCCGCTCACCACGGTGAAGCCGGCCCGCGCGAGATCGGCGCCGATCCCCCGGGCCAGCTCCAGCCCATGGGGGGTGGCCCGGCGCGCCCCGACGACCGCGATCGCCAGCCGGTCGTCGGCTGAGATCCCGCCCCTCATGTAAAGGACCCCGGGCGGATCGGCCGTCCCCTTCAAGAGCGGGGGATATCCTGGGTCATCGGGGGTCAGGACCACGACCCCCAGCCGTCGCGCGCGGTCGAAATCGCCCCTGGAAGGGGACGCCATCGAGCACCTCACTGCGACGCGGGAGGCGACGACAGTATTAAAAGGATACGGCGCTTGTCAAGGAACCTCCTTTGGGCTAGAAAGGCGAGTCTCCGATTCCTGCAGCGACGAAAGAGGCCTATCTGACGCGTAACGTTCGAGTTGCGGGCGCCGCCCTGGCGGCCTTCCTGGCCTTCTTTCCGGCCGTCTTTTCGCCGGCGAGGGCCGCCGGAAACCCCGATCCGGAGCGGGTTTCAGCCGATCCGCCGCCTGCCAATCCGACCTCTCCGGCCACCGAGGTCCCGGTGCCCCCGACCCCTCCCTCGAACGCCGAGGCGGCCGCCGACGCCGGGCCGGATCTCGAGGCGCAGCGTCTCCTCGCCCAGGGCCTGAACCTCGAGGCCCGCCGGCACTGGGACGAGGCGGAAGCGCACTACGTGAAGATGGAGAAGGGACGCATCGCGCCCATCCAGGCGCACCTCGGTCGGGCGCGCGTGAAGGCGGCGATCGGCGATCACGAGCATGCCCGCCTCTTCTACATCGACGTCAACCGGGCCGACCCGAAGAACGTCGAGGCCCGCGTCGGCGCCGTGCGCGAGGCGCACGCGCTCGGCCTCGACCGGCAGGCGCTGCCGCAATCGGACACGCTCGTCCTCGATCATCCGGAGAGCGCCGAGGCCCGCGCGCTGCAGAAAGAGATCCACCTGAGCCAGCAGCCGACGCTCGAGCTCGCGCCGACGTTCCAGGAGGACAACGGCGGCAACCACCTCGCTTCGCTCTTGCTCGCCGGCTCGTTCGTGGCCGAGCCGCAGACGCACGTGCGGGTCGCCCTGACCGGGAACGAGACCGAGAGCGAATCGGCTCCCGGCTTCTCCGGCACAGGCGACCCGCAGCTCGACACCACCTCGTTCGTCGCCGGCGTTGCGTCGCACCTGGTGAAGCCACTGTCGTTCGAGGCGCGCGCCGGCGCCGCGCGCCAGGAGGATCTCGACGGCGACGACCGCACCTTCGTGATGGGGGACGCGCTGCTGCGCTGGGAAGCGCGCCCGTCGCTGACCATGGTCGCCACCACGTCGCGCCGGCCGCTGCTGGACTCCGCCGCGCTCGTGGACTGGGGCATCCGGCTCGACACCGCGGCGCTCGACGTCTGGTGGCGCTTCACCCCGGCGTGGACCCTCGAAGGCTACGGCGAGCTGGGACGCTACTCGGACGGCAACGCGCGCGAGGGGCTGCGCGCCGGCGTCGAATGGCGCACGACGTGGCCACGACCGACCCTGACCCTCGCGGGCGTGGCGCGGCTCATGCGCTACAACGACGATCGGGACTTCGGCTACCTCGACCCGATCCGCTACGACCAGGAATACTTCCGGATGCGGCTCACCGACCAGCTCGACGGCGGCCGCTTCTCGTGGAAGGTGGAGGGAACCTGGGGCCGGCAGGCGTACGACGAGAACGATGCGCCGCGCGCCCCGGTCGCCACGCTGGACAGCCCGATTCACGGCGGCACGGGATCGATCGTCTGGCGCTTCGCCGAGCGCTATCGCCTCGAGGCGTACCACCTGCGCACCAACGACGCGATGGAGACGGCGCCGGGGTTTCCTGTGCGCCGATCCGGGCTGGCCCTGCGCGTCACTCTCTAGGATTCCCGCCCGCGACCGGGGCGGCCCCGGTCAATCCACCTTCGCCCAGTCTTCTCCGCCGGCCACGGCGCGATAACGGGCCGCGGTCGCGGTGGCGCGCTCGGTCTGTCCGTCCTCGCCGAAGAGCTGCGAGAGGAAGCCCAGGGCCCAGGGGGTGTCCGGACGAAGGTGCAGGAACTGTTCGATCTCGGTGATGGCGCCGGCACGATCGCCCCCGGCGCGCAGGGTGCGGGCCAGGAGGAACGCGATGCGGTGATCCTCGGGCGCGTAGTCGCGCGCCTGCGTCAGGGCGCTGCGCGCCGCCGCGAGGTTCCGGGAGTTGAAAGCAGCCAATGCTTCCTGCAGGCGGCGCTCGGCCTGCGCCGGCGCGTCGGGGGCCAGTCGACGCTCGAGCGCCTGCGCCTCCTCGGTCCTGCCCGAGGCGTTGAAGGCACGCACCAGGAGCGCCTGCGCCTCCTTGTCGTCGCGATGGCGCGTCAGGTGCTGCGTGAGGGGATCGATGGCGTCCGCTGCGCGACCCGCTCCGACGAGGAGACGCCCCAGGAGGAGGGCCGCTCCATCGAGGCGCTCGTCCGCCGGCGCGGCCGGAGCCGCGGGCGCCGCCGGTGCAGCGCCCCGCAGCGGCCGCAGCGGCTCGATCGTCTTCAGGGCGGTCGCCGCGTCACCCGATTTCTCCTGCGCCTGCGCGAGACGGAAGCGCGCCTCGGCATCGTCCGGCTTGAGCGCGAGCAGCGCTTTCGCCTCCCGCTCCTGGGCCTGGGGATCGGACGCCTGCGCCGCCGCGACCAGGGCCAGGCGGCGGATCTCCGGATCGTTCGGGAAGGCGCGCGTTCCTTCCTCGCGCGCCGCGCGCGCCTCCTCCGCGCGGCCGGCCGCGGCGAGCGCCGCCGCCCGGGCGCGGCCCGCATCGGGCTGCGGGTCGAGGCGCCAGGCCTCGGTGGCGTAGACCGCCGCCTCGTCCGCGTGACCCTGCTCGAGCGTGGCTTCGGAGAGCCGCGAAAGAAAGAGGGCGCGCCGGGCGGGATCCGCGTCCGGGAAGCGCAGCAGCGACAGCGCCCCGGTGGTGCGGCCGCGGAACATCGCCCCCAGCTCCGCCCCCTGGCGCTCCAGGCGCTTCGGATCGCGGGACAGCATGCGCAGCGGGGCGGCGAATTCGATGCGCATGTTGTCGTCGGTGTTGATCGGCCCCGGCGCGATCGCGCCCTTCAGGTCGTCCCCGCCGATCCAGAAGTGGGCCAGCAGGTCCTCGGGACCGCGGACGCCGATGCGCGACAGGTCGGCGCGCACCCGGTTCGAGGCGCGCGCGAACATCTGCGACACCGGCAGCGGGATGTCGGCCGGCGCCCCGAGCAGCACCGCGTCGTACCCGACGCGCCAGATCTGCACCGACGGGAAGACCTCCTGGAACGACCGGAGGATCGCCTGGAAGTCCTCCGGCCACAGCTCGTACAGCTGGATCCACTGGCACAGGACGCCGTCCGGCCTGAGGCGGCTCCGGGCGATCCTGAAGAAGTCGCGCGTGAACAGGGTGGCGGCGCCGGGAATCCACGGGTTCGACGGCTCGGAGATGATGACGTCGTAGGTGCGATCGCGCACCAGCAGGTCGTTGCGGGCGTCGTTGACGATCAAGTGCACGCGCGGGTCCTTGAGCGGCGCGCCGCTGTGTCCGTCGAAGAACCGGCTGGCCAGCACCACCGCGTGCTCCAGCTCCAGCGTGTCGACCTGCTTCACCTTGTGCGTCAGCACGGAGCCGAGGGTCACGCCGCTTCCCAGGCCGATGAGCAGGACGTCGTCGATCTGCTTCGCCATCAGGAGCGGCAGCTGCGCCACCAGCACCTGCGTCGGCATGTCGCCGAGGGGGACCGCCTTGCCGGTCGCCACCGGGTCGGGAACCCCCGGCGGCACCGAGGCGTCCGGCTTGCCGTTGACCTGGAGGGTCAGCGACTGCGTCGTGCGGAAGACGCCGACGGTGCAGGTCAGCCCTTCGTCGAAGAACAGGAACTCGCCGTGGCTCTGCCGCACGCGGGCGTCGAACGCGGCGTGATCGAGGCCGAGGTACCGCTCGGCGTAGCGGTAGATGCCGCTCGAGAGGATGTCGGTGCGCCACACGGGGCCGGCGAAGACGAGGCTCCCGACGAGCAGCGTCGCCACGCCCAGGAGCGCCATGCGGCGCACCTGTGACAGCGAAACGTTCGACGTCCGGAGGAAGCCCGCGATCGCCAGGGCCGTGTTGAGCAGCAGGCCCAGCACCAGGACGTTTTTGCTTCCGAGGCCCGGCAGGAGCCAGAACCCGGCGGCGACCGAGCCGGCGATGGCGCCCAGCGTGTTCCAGGCGTAGGCCCGCCCGACCAGGCGCGTGGCGCGCTCGCCGGCGGGGGCCAGTCCGCCGATGGTCAGGGGGAACATCGCCCCGAGGCCGAGCGTCGGCAGGAACATCACCGCGGAGGCGAGCAGCATCTGCACGCCCACGAGCCCGCGCGGCGACATCTGGAGGAGGCCGTAGAACTTCACGTAGAGGAACGGCAGCTGACCGGCGACATAGAGACCGATCAGGGTGCCGGCCGCGGTCGCGAGCTGCGCCACCGCGACCGCCACCATCGCGTCCACCTTCGAGCGCAGCACCCGCGTGCCGATCCAGGCGCCGATCGTCAGCCCGACGAGGAACGTCGTCAGCATCGTGGTGTAGGAATAGGTGGAGGAGCCGAGCACCAGGACGAGATAACGGGTCCAGGCGACTTCGTACAGCATCGCCACGCCGCCCGACACGGCGTACGCGCCGACCAGGAAGGTGGCGCGCCGCCTATCTTCGAGACGCACCGCCGGACCTGTCGAAGGCGCCGCCTTCGTCGTCCCGGCTTCGCCCGGCGCTGCGGACGAAGCAGCCGCGCCGGCCGGCGCGGTCGAAGCGGCGGCCGTCGAGCGCTCCGGCGTCTTGAACGGGAAGCGCGAAGCGATCGTGAAGGCGCCCGCGGCCGCCAGCAGGTTCAGCGCCACCGCCAGCCGCTGCGTCCCGAGCAGTCCCAGAGCCGGCAGGAGCAGGAGCCCCGCGCCGGCGCACCCGGCGACGGCTCCGGCCGTGTTGACCGCGAACAGGATCCCGACGCGCCGCGCCGACTCGCCGCCGCCATCGGCTTTCAGACCCGCGCTCGCGAAGCGGCTCAGCACCGGAAGCGTCGCCCCCATGAGCGCGGTCGGAACCAAAAGCACCGCGACGCAGAGCAGGAAGCGCAGCAGGCTGAACATCGCGAAGGAGGCCTGGAAGGCGTTCCAGATCCCCCGTGACAGCGGCACGAGGAGCGTGAAGGTCAGGGGCACGGCGAGCGCCGTGGCGGCGATCAGGACCTCGAACAGGGCGTAGACCCGGAGCGGATGGTGGCGCTCCAGGCGCTCCGCCAGGGCCCCCGCGACGCCGCTCCCGGCGGCCAGGCCGCCCATGAACGAGGCGAGCACCGTCGCCACCGCGAAGGTCGTGGCGCCGAAGATCAGCTCCAGCGAGCGCACCCAGGCCACCTCGTAGATGAGGCCGCTCATGCCGGACAGGAGGAGACAGACGAGGAGGCCGCGGAAGGCCTGGCGGTCGGACATGCAGGGGAGAGGCTACCATTTCGGCCGGGCTCGCGGGAGCGGGGAAGGGCCCGCGCCGCGGTCCGCCTGACGGCCCGCCAATCTTGACAACCCCGGCCGGTTTGCGCGTAAATCCCTTTCGCCGCCCCAACACGAGTTGAGCGACAGGTCCGTCGAGATGATGCGAGCTTCGTTGCCTCGAGCCGCGTGCGCCGCCGCCGTGATCGCCGGGTTCACCGGGATTGCGCCGGCGCAGCCGCGCTTCCCGACGCCCCTGACCCGGGTCGACTACTACGTCAACACGCTCGCGGTGGGGGACCTGAACGGCGACGGGGTGCAGGATCTCGTCGCCGCGTACAACGGCGACCTCGCCGTGATGCTCGGACGCGGCGACGGCACGTTCGGGGAGGAGTTCGAAATCGAGTCTGGGTACACGACCCAGGCTCTCGCCCTCGCCGACCTCGACGGGGACGGCGATCTCGACATCGTCGCGCTCCGCAACCAGGGGGACGTTCCCGGCTTCCTTCACCTCTTTCGCGGGCTGGGCGACGGCACCTTCATCGACAAGGGACAGATCGAGACGTCCTATAACCCCCAGTCGCTGCTGGCGGCCGACCTCGACGGCGACGGGAACGTCGATCTCGCGGTCGGGGGCAGCGGGTTGTCGGTCTATTCCGGGCTCGGCGGCATGGGCTTCGCGGAGCCGCTCACTTTCGAGCACTCCGGAGGCCGGGCGCTCGTGGCCGCCGATTTCGATCGCGACGGCCGAATCGACCTCACCCTGTGCTCCGGTTCGGAGCTGGAAGTGTTTCCCGGCGCGGCCGGGGGCGGATTCCAGCCCCCGCGCAGCATCTGGGGTGGCGGCGACGGGCTCCTGGCGGGGGATTTCGACCGCGACGGGATCCCGGACGTGGTCCTCTTCTCCCGCGGTTCTTATGGCTACAGTCCCGGAGCGATGAACCTCCTTCCCGGCAAGGGGGACGGCACCTTCCGCGCTCCGCTGAGGATCGAGATCCCCGACCAGCCGTTCAGTGTCGTGTCCGGCGATTTCAACCGCGACGGGAAGCTCGACCTCGCGGCGATCGTCGGACGCGCGACGGAGCTGGGAATTCCCCTCGGAGTGGAGCTGGTCACGATCCTGGGGCGGGGGGACGGCACCTTCGGTGCGCCGCGCTACTCCGAGGTGCTCGGCTACGTGCAGCCCATCGCGGTCGCGGACATGGACGGCGACGGCAGGCTCGATGTGGCGACCGCCGGCCTGCAGGATGCGCCGGGCGAATTCATGAACGCCTTCGTCGGCGTGCTGCCGGGGCTCGGTGACGGGCGGTTCGGGCCGCAGCTGCGCTATTCGCAGGACGGCCACATCGATCTCATGACCGTGGCCGACTTCGACGGCGACGGCGCGCTCGACGTGGCGGAGTCGTACCTCTACGCCTCCATCACCCTCGAGCGCGGCGACGGACGCGGCGCCTTCCGGCTGCTGAGCGCCGTGGTGAACGCGGCCGCCGAGCCGATGATCCTGGAGCACGGGGATTTCGACGGCAACGGCGCGCCCGACCTGCTGGAGATCGACCGGAGCGGGGAAATCTGGGCCCTCCTCAACCGGGGCGCCGGGATTTTCGATCCCGTGGCGCGAACGCCGCTCGGAACACCGGTGCAGTCGGTCGCCGTGCGCGACGACGACGGCGACGGCCGGGACGATCTGATCGTCACCCAGCGAGGCGAGACCGTGTGCGATCCCGGCTGTCACCCGGCCCCGGGGCGCGTCGCCGTGCTGCTGTCGATGGCGGACGGCCACTTCACCGCCGGACCAGCACTGGCCGGGCCGAACCCCGACAGCGTCGTCGTGTGCGACTTCGATTCCGGCGCGGTCCGTCCCGGTCTGGCCTGGACCGAATACGAACAGACGGCGGGAGGGGTGCTGCGGACGGCGGTGCGCGGCGCCGCCGGCGGGATCATCCCGGTCGAAAACAGAAGCGAGAACCTCATCGCCCTCGGCTGCGCCGAGGTCACCGGGGACGGCCGCAAGGACCTCGTCGGTCTCAGCCAGGACGCGCTCCTCGTGTGGCCGGGGCTCGGAGGCGGCCAGGTCGGAACGGTGATCCCATCCGACTATCGATCCTCCGCGGGGGCCCTTTCGCTCACGCATCGTGAGCCGCTGCGGCTCGCCGACTACGACGGCGACCGCCGGCTCGACCTGGCCATCGGCGGGCTGCTCATGCGCGGGCGCGGGGACGGATCGTTCGAGCGCGTCGGGCACTTCATGACAAACGGAGTAAGGACGCTGCCGGGTGATTTCAATGGCGACGGCTGGGTCGACCTGGCGAGCGATTCGGGGCTCGTGCTGTTGAACCTGAACGGGGCGCTCGACCGCGACGGCGACGGCGTGGCCGACGAGGCCGACACCTGCCCCACCATCGCCAACCACACGCAGGATCCCGAAGCATGCCACCAGGCCGTGGTGGACGCGGTCCTGGTTCCCGGGGCGGGGCGGCGGTCGTTCACGGCGACCTGGAGCACGACCCACGAGGTGGACGTCGGGGCCTTCAACCTCTACTTCGTCGACCCGCGCCGCGGCCGGATCCGGCTGAACAACGTGCCGATCGCCTGCCATGAATGCGCCAGCGGCGCCGGCGCTTCCTATTCCTTCCCCACGATGCTGCCCCGCAAGGGAGGCAGCCTCCTGGTCGAGATGGTGAGCGGGACGGACCGCGAGTTCATCCCGCTTGCGATCCCGGCGAAGCGCTAGCCGGTGAGCGCGCCGACGAGATAGAGGGAGCCGCAGGCGACGACGAGGCCGCCCTTCCCCGCGTGACGCGCCGCGACCGTCAGTGCGGCGGAGGGATCGGGAGCGACGGTCGCGGGCAGGCCCGCGTCGCGCGCCAGGCGCTCGAGGTCCGGGGCGGGCGCGGCGCGCGGCAGCGGCAGGGTCGTGACCACCGCTTCGTCGGCCACGTCGCGCAGGATCGACAGCATCTCCGCCGCCGGCTTGTCGCGCATCACCGCGAACAGCAGCACGCGTCGCGCTCGCGCGGCCTGGTGATGCCGCAGGTATCCCGCCAGGATCCGGCACCCCGCCGGGTTGTGGGCGCCGTCCAGGAGCAGATCGACCGCCGCACCGCCGACCGGGCCGCGCGAGCCGCCGGGTCGCAGCTCGAGGCGGCCGGGCCACTGGGCCGAAGCGAGGCCGCGCCCGATCGCCGCGTCGTCGATTGCGAAGCGGTCGAGGTCACGGAGCGTCTCGGCGAGGAGGAGCGCGGTCGCGGCGTTGTCCACCTGGTGATCGCCGCGCAACGCGAGGCGCGCATGAAACCGATGCCCGGCTGGCGTCGTGAAGACGACGTCGGGGGGATCGGAAAAGCCCCCGGCCGGCTCGACGCGGCAGGCGCTCGTCCGAAGCACCGGCGCGCCCTCCGCTGCGGCGGCGGCGAGGATGACCTGTTCCGCTTCGGTCGGCTGCGCCGCCACGACCACGGGCACCCCGCGCCGCACGATCCCCGCCTTCTGGAAGGCGATCTCCGCGACGGTGGTGCCGAGGAACTGCGTGTGGTCGAGGGCGATCGGCGTGATGGCACAGGCCAGGGGCGTGGCGACGTTGGTCGCATCGTAACGTCCGCCCATCCCGACCTCGAGCACCGCGAGAGGCACGCCACGGCGCCGGAAGTGCAGGAACGCCAGCGCCGTCGTCGCCTCGAAGTAGGTGGGCGAGGGAAGCCCCTCGCGCCGCATGGCTTCGACGGCGCGCCGCACCTCGCCCGTGAGCGCGGCCAGCTCGTCGTCTGTGATGTTCTCCACGCCGACCCGGATGCGCTCGCGGAAGCGCACGAGGTGCGGCGAGGTGTAGACGCCGGGTTCGATCCCCGCCGCTTCGAGCATGGCCGCGAGGAAGGCCACCACCGATCCCTTGCCGTTGGTGCCGGCGACGATGACGGAAGGGAGGTCCCGGTGCGGGTTGCCGAGGCGCTCCAAGAGCGCCGTGATGCGCTCGAGTCCCGGCTGGATGCCGAGCGATTCCAGGCCGTCGAGCCAGGCCAGCGCCTGCGCGTTCGTCATGCTCCGAGCATTCTGCAGCCGGCCGCCGCCCGTGTCATGCGGCGATCTGCTCGAGCGTCCGGCCGCGCGTCTCCTCGCCGACGAACGACACCAGGCCCGTGTCCATCGAGTCGAAGAGCCAGCCGAGCCCCGAGAGGAGCAGCAGGCGGCGGTGGAAGGGACCGATGGGGAGCGGGTCGAGCCGCCCGGCGACGTTCACGGGACGGCGACCGTCACGAGCGCAGGCTCGTCAGATCTCGGTCGGCTGGTTCTGCGGCTTGCGGGCGATGGTGGTGGGAAAGGGAACGGTGCGGCCCCCTTCGCGCTCCTTCACCACTTCGCCGTCGGAGCGGCCGGTCTCGCCGGCCGGGGCGCCGGTCTCGGGGTGCCCGGCGCGGGCGATTTCACGGTTGAACATGACGCGCAGGCACTGGATGAGCGTGTCGCGCATCTGCCGGCGCTCGATGATGAAGTCGAGCATGCCGTGCTCGACGAGGAACTCGGAGCGCTGGAATCCTTCGGGCAGCTTCTCGCGGATCGTCTGCTCGATGACCCGGGGCCCGGCGAAGCCGATGAGCGCCTTCGGCTCGGCGATGTTCAGGTCGCCGAGCATGGCGTACGACGCGGTCACGCCTCCGGTCGTCGGGTCGGTCAGGATCGAGACGAACGGCAGGCGCGCCTCGTGGAGCTTGCCGAGCGCCGCCGAGATCTTCGCCATCTGCATCAGCGACAGCGCGCCCTCCTGCATGCGGGCCCCGCCCGAGCAGGAGATGACGATGACCGGGATGCGCTCGTCGAGGGCCCGCTCGATGGCGCGGGTCACCTTCTCGCCGACCGCCGAACCCATCGATCCGCCCATGAAGCCGTACTCCATGACCGACATCATCACGGGCGATCCGCCGAGGCTGCCGCGCGCGTTGATGACGGCGTCGTGCAGCCCGGTCTTGTCGCGGTACTCGCGCAGGCGATCGCGGTAGGGCTTCTGGTCCCGGAACTTCAGAGGGTCGACCGAATAGATGTCGGTGTCGGTCTCCTGGTAGCGCCCTTCGTCGAACAGCGACGAGAGTCGTTCGCGCGCCGAGATGCGGAAGTGATAGCCGCACTTCGGGCAGACGTTGGCGTTCCGGAGGACTTCCTTCTTATAGATGATTTCCTTGCAGGAATTGCATTTGACCCAGAGCCCCTCGGGCACCTGGATGCGCCGATGTTCGACGGCCTGCTTCGGCTTGCGGATCTTTTTGAACCACGCGATTTCCATCAGGACCCCGCCCTCGTCGGCCCCCCAGAGGGTGCCGGAATAGTACCGACCCCCCCATGGTCGGTCAAGCCGATGGATCTACCGAATTTGGCCGTGATCAATCCATGGACACGGCCCGGAGAGGGCTGACCAGTCTTCGGCCACGAGTAATAAATCATTAGGAATCAACAGTTTGCGCATTTTATCTGGCCGGCTCTGGTCACCGCCGAACGGCTCGCGTCCAGCTTCTCGACGTCCCGCGACGACGGCTCGTTGACGCAACCCCGCCCACATCCGATGACCGAACCGCGACTGACTGGCCAACCCTTTTCCCTGCCGTGGTTTCCGCGCGCTCCCTTGGTCCAGGGCGAGGCCTGGCCGCGGCTGGTACGGCCGTTGCGATAAGGGGGAATGCATCGGTGGGATGCGCAAGGAGGACGGCGGGCGAAACGAAGGGCGAGCGAGCTGACACGCAGGGAAACCTGCACTGAGCCGGTCCCGTCACCTCCCCACGGGGCCGGCTCTGGTGCTTTCCCCGGGGCGGGGACAGGGAGTCTGAGCCGGGCGTGAACGAATTCGTGGGTGCCTTCCTCGTCGCCGGGGTCGCCGCGGTCCTGGGGTTCCTGTTCGCCCGGAGGTTCGCTGCCGTCGCCACCTCCGACGCGGTCGCTGCTCCCGCCGGCGTCCCCGCGCCCCCCACCGGCGTCCAGCCCGTCGACCCGCGCGATCCCGAAGATCCGATCGCAGCCACGCTGGAGACGCTCATCCAGGCGCTCGATACGCGCGACCCGTCGTCGCGCGGACACGCGAGGCGCGTGCAGGCGGGGGCGATGGAGGTCGGCCGAACGCTCGGTCTCGATCCGGAAGGGCTGCGGGCCCTGCGGCTCGCTGCGCTCCTGCACGACGTCGGCAAGGTCGTCGTCCCGGAACACGTGCTCTGCAAACCGGGGCGCCTGTCGGACGCGGAGTTCGAGAAGGTGAAGGCACATCCGCAGGCCGGTGTGGCGATCCTCGCGCCGTCGGGTCTTCCGGAGCCGGTGCTCGAGATCATCCGCCACCATCACGAACGCTGGGACGGGCACGGCTATCCCGAGGGGCTGCAGGGCACGGCGATTCCCCTCGGCGCGCGCATCCTGGCCGTGGCGGACGCCTTCGAGTCGCTCACCTCCGAGCGCGCCTGGCGCGGGAGCCTGCCGCCCGCGGAGGCGGCGGGACTCATCGAGACCTGGTCCGGCGTGCAGTTCGATCCCGAGGTCGTGGCCGTCGTGCTCGGGCAGGTGGAGGCGATCGCCGCGGCGATGAAGGGCGCCTCGGCTTCGGGTCCCCGGCTCGATGGGAGCGAGTCCGATCTCGCGAGCGCGGCCGGCGCCGCGGCCGCCGTCCCCGAGCCGGCCGACCCGGGAGGCTTCGGAACGCTCCTGCACCAGGGGGTCGTGCGGGCGCGGGGCGGAGTCACGCAGTCGGACGCGGCCGCGCCGCGCGCCCTCTCCGCGGCGTCCGGCGCCCCGAGGGACGCGGCGGCGGCCCAGCGCGAGGTGTACGCCCTGTACGAAATCGCCCGCACGCTCGGGTCGAGCCTGCGGCTCACCGATGTCCTCGATCTCGTCGTCAGCAAGATCGCCATGCTGGTGCCCTTCCGGACCTGCGTCGTCCACCTGGTGTCGTCGCCGGGCGAGCTGCAGGCGCGCTTCGTCTCGGGGGCGAACGCGGCGCCGCTGCGCGGCCGGCGGCTGCGCTTCGGCGAGGGGATCACCGGCTGGGCGGCCACGCATCGCACCAGCCGCTTCGACGGCGGCGCCGCCCTCGAGCTCGGGGGGACGGAGGTCGATCCGGTCGCGTATTCGACGGTGGCGGCTTTCCCGCTCGTCCACGCCGACGAGGTGCTCGGCGTCATCACGGTCTACTTCCCGGCGAACGCGCCGTGCCTCGACGACCACGTGCGGGTCATGGAGATCCTGGCGCGCCTCGCGTCGGGGGCGATCCACGAAGGCCGTCTCGGTCTCGAGGAGGGAGAGGCGGGCCTCAGCGACGGCGTCACGCACCTGCCGAACGAGCGGTACCTCAGGCAGGCGTTCAGCAAGGAGATCGTCCGCAGCCAGCAGTCGGGGCAGCCGCTGAGCGTCGTCGAGATGGACCTGGAGGATTTCGCGGCGGTCAACCGCCGGCACGGCCGCGAGGCGGGCGACCGCCTCCTGATGGAGGTCGGCCGCGTGCTGCGCAGCCACCTGCGCGAGCGCGACGTGCTGGTGCGCCTCGGCGAGGACGAATACGCCGCCCTCCTGCCGGGGACCGGGTTCGCCGCCGCGGCGCTTCTGACCGAGCGGCTGCAGCAGGCGGTGGACGGCTTCGTTCTCCGGCTGGGGGAGGGTGACGCCGCCCGCGCCGGGCTGTCGGTCGGCATCGCCATCTACCCGCTCGACGGCGAAGGGGTCGACGACCTCCTGCAGCGGGCCTCGCTCAACCGGGCGCGCAACCGCCAGGCGCGCCGCGCCGCGCGCGAGGCCGCGCCGAACGTCGTCCCGTTCCGCCCCTCCCGCGACTGACGCGCCTTTCGAGGGGCACGTCGCCCCCTGTGTTATTCTCGGCCCACGGAAGAGATTCGCCGCCAGGAGCCATGTTCCGCGCGACCCGCCCGGCGGGTTGGCGCGGACACGCGGAAACGCACATGGTCACGATCGACGCCTACAGCCTGGATGATGCCACCTGGCGGCGGGGCCGGCTGCGCTTCCTCGATCCCCGCTTCTACCTGGCGCTGGCCGCGTCGCGCAGCGCACACGTGCGGCTCCTCGTCACGGGCGCGCGGCGGCGCAAGCGCTGGCTCTACGAGCGGCTGACGGTCCGCAAGGGGCTCAACCTGGCGCTGACCGGCGCCGCCTTCGTTCTGAAGCGGGAGCGCTCGTACGCGCTGCCCCCCATCCTCAAGATCGACATCTCGCCGCTGTGCAATCTCCGGTGCACGGTCTGCGTGCACGCCGAGCCGAACGGCGACCCGGCGCTGGCCCGGCAGCGCTTCGACCCGACCCACAAGATGACCGTGGAGCAGTTCCGTCGCATCGTCGAGGAGGTGCGCGGCCGCACCGCGGCGCTGTCCCTCTACTACGTCGGCGATCCGCTGGTGCATCCCGACCTCGACGCCATGTGCTCGATCGCGCGCGACGCCGGGCTCAACGTGCACATCAGCACCAATTTCAGCTTCACCCTGGACGACGCGCG
Organism: Verrucomicrobiia bacterium; assembly: GCA_035638075.1. Taxonomy (GTDB): domain Bacteria; phylum Acidobacteriota; class Polarisedimenticolia; order Gp22-AA2; family Gp22-AA2; genus DASRAU01. The sequence continues at coordinate 42,698 of DASRAU010000046.1, read as the reverse complement.
CCTGCGCCGCATGGTGCAAAGCGGCCTGACGCACCTGTCGGTCTGCGTCGACGGCCTGTCGCAGGCGCAGTACGAGCGCACCCGCGTGGGCGGGCGGATCGACGTGGTGCTCTCCAATCTCCAGCGCCTGATCCGCTTCCGCAACGAGGAGCGGCGCGTCCACCCGCGCGTCGAGGTGCAGTACATCAAGTTCCAGCACAACCTCGACGAGATGGAGCAGGCCCGCCGCCTGTTCCGGGAGATCGGCGTCGACCAGCTGACGGATTTCTGGGGGGACCTGGGCAACTACACGGAGACCGACCCGGAGTACGCCGAGGTTCTCGGGCCGCGCAAGAAGAGCGGCGTGCCGCTGTGCCATTGGCCGCACAGCTCGATGGTCATCAAGTACAACGGCGACGTGATTCCCTGCTGCTCGTTCCGCATCGGGCACCAGTACTCGACGTCGGCCGACGCGCGCGCGCTCGGCAACGTCTTCGCCACCGGCGTGGCGGAGGTGTGGAACAACGGCAGGTTCCGGCAGGCGCGCCGCCTGGCGGGCGACCCGACGCGGGTCGAGCGCGACCCGGCGCTGCGCGATCACTTCTGCTACGCCTGCCCGGCGCTCTTCGAGGTGACGCGGATTCCCGGTGCGACCTCCGCCAACAACGTCACCTGGGAAGAGCGCTACGAGCGCGGCCCCGGCGGCCGCCCGGTGGCGAAGCGGCGCAGCGAGAACGGCTGGAAGGCGGGCCCTCCCGCCGAGGCCCCGGCCGCGCCGGCCGGGCCGATCGTCCCGGGCCCGGTCGCCCGGGACTGACGTAGAATCCGCCGGTCATGTCCCCCGGCGGAACGGGCGCGGCGATCGCCGCCCTCACCCTCATCGTCAACGCCTCGGTCCTCGACGGTACCGGCGGCGCGGCGCGCAACGTCGCGGTCCGCATCGACGCCGGCCGCATCGTCGAGGTGGGAGCGCTCACCCCGAAGCCGGGCGAGGCGGTCTTCGACGCGAAGGGGCTGACGCTCGCCCCCGGCTTCATCGACACCCACAGCCACTCCGACGACGACCTGTTCGATCACCCGGACGCGCTGGCCGACGTCAGCCAGGGGATCACGACCATCGTCGGTGGCCAGGACGGTGGCTCCTCCTGGCCGTTGAAGAAGTTCTTCGCCCGGATCGAGCGGCACCCGGCGACCGTGAACCTCGCGTCGTACTCGGGGCACGGGACGCTGCGCGAGCGTGTGATGAAGGACGACTTCCGCCGCAAGGCGACGCCGGAGGAAGTGAAGAAGATGGAGCGCCTGCTCGAGAAGGACATGCAGGCCGGGGCGCTCGGACTCGCGAGTGGGCTGGAATACGACCCGGGGATCTACTCCGATCCGTCGGAGGTGATCGCGCTCGCGAAGGTGGCGGCGGCGCACGGCGGGCGCTACATCAGCCACATCCGCAGCGAGGACCGCAATTTCTGGGAGGCGGTGGAGGAGATCATCTCCATCGGCCGTGAGGCGAAGCTGCCGGTGCAGATCTCCCACACCAAGCTGGCGATGAAGTCCTGGTGGGGGCAGTCGGATCGGCTGCTGAAGCGCCTCGACGAGGCGCGCGCCTCGGGCATCGACATCACCGGCGACATCTATCCTTACCTGTACTGGCACTCGACGCTGACGGTCCTTTTCCCGAAGCGCGACTTCGAGGACCTCGACGAGGCGCACCTGGTCGTCAACGAGATCGCTCCGCCCGAGGGGCTCTTCCTGACGCAGTACGACGACGAGCCGGCGTGGGTCGGCAAGAGCCTGGCCGAGATCGCGAAGTCACGCAACGAAGACCCGGCGGTCACCCTCATCATGCTCATCCGCCGCGCCGAGGCGCGCAAGACGAAGACCGGTGACGCGGGAGAGGGCATCATCGGCACCAGCATGACCGAGGAGGACTTCGAGGCGCTGCTGCGCTGGCCGCACATGAACCTGTGCACCGACGGATCGCTCGACGGCTCGCACCCGCGCGGCTTCGGCGCCTTCCCCCGCGTGCTCGGCCGCTACGTGCGCGACCGTCACGTGCTGACCCTCGAGGAGGCGGTGCACCGCGCCACCGGTCTCGCCGCCGACCACATGGGCTTCAAGGACCGGGGTTACGTTCGCCCGGGGCAGGCGGCCGACCTCGTGCTCTTCGACCCCGCCACGATCGTCGACAAGGCGACCATCACCGAGCCGCATGCGCTGTCCGACGGTGTCCGCGCCGTCTGGGTCGGCGGCGAGCTGGTCTACCAGGACGGTCACGCGACCGCCGCCCGTCCGGGCAAGGTGCTCAGGAACCAGACGCTCCCGATCCTGTCCCGCACCAGCTCGGCCGGCGCAACCTTTGCCGGCACCAACCCCGCGGCCGCCCAGTAGTCCCGCGGGGGTGTTCTCACCCCCGCCGCGGTCGCATCAGTAGGCGGCCGACTCGCGGCCGCAGGCGTCGACGGCGGAGACGACGTAGTCGAAGTCCTGGCTGCTCAGCAGCGCCGCGCTGGCGTGGACGAAGGATTTGGTCGTCGTGCTTCCCACGCGGACGAGCGTCGCGAGGCCCGGACCCGATCGCTGGTAGACGACGTAGGCGCCGGCGTTGACCGGGTCGGCGCTCCAGTCGAGCAGGATGTCGTCGCCCGAACGGCTCACCTGGATGAGGCCGACGGTTCCCACCGCACCGCTGCAGGCATTGCAGGCCGCCCCGGGCTCCTCGATCGACACGTCGTCCACGCCGGCCTCGACGATGGAGCCGCCGACGCCGAGATCCGCGGCGGTGACCCGGATGCGGAACTGGCTGGTGAATGGCACCGTGCCGGTCAGCGTGAACGGCGTCCGGGTCCACGGAGCGATGTCGCTCGGGCTGTTCAACAGCGGCGTCCAGGTGGTGCCGTTGTTCGACGTGACGTCCACGTGCAGCGGATCCTCGCCCGGGTTGGCGCCCGCGGTGTTGTTGTAGAACAGGGCCATGCGCAGGATCGCACCCGACCGGCCGGTCAGGTCGAGGGTGGGCGAGATCAGCGTCGTGGTGCCGCCGTCCACGTCCGCATCGCCGACGCCGCCTCCCTGCAGCCCGGTGACCCAGGCGTTGGTCCCGGGCGGCGGGGTCGCGTCGTCCTCGGGCTGGGCGCCGGTGCCCTGCGGGTCGCCCCACTGCCAGCTGCCGGTCGTGGCGTCGTTCGGTGTGGTCACCCCCCAGCCGCCGTCGTTGTTCTCGAAGGACGTCTGGTAGAAGACGAGCGGCAGCGTGTGCGCGGCGGCGCTGCGCTGCAGCGCATTCGTATCCTCGTTCCCCTTCGCGTCGGCGGCGCGGACCTTGTAGAAGTAGGTCTGCTGCGGCTGCAGGGCCCGATCGACGTAGCCCGTGTCCAGCACCGACGCAACGAGATTCGCCGGACCGGGCGTGAAGCCGGACGTCGTCGACCGATAGACGTTGTAGTGCACCGGGGTCGAGCAGGTCTCCGCCGCCGGCGACCACGACAGGACGGTGTCGCCGCAGCCGGTTCCCGTCGCCAGGGTGCCCAGGCCCGGGAAGACCGGCGACACGTTGTCCGGGGAGGTCGGGGCCGTGGTGTTCCGGTCCACCGTGTTCGCGTCCTCGCCGGATCGCGAGTCGTTGGCGCGGACGATGTAGTGGTAGCTCGTGCCGGGCTGCAGCAGCGTGTCGTGGAAGCCGGGCGCCGCGAGACCCGAGGCGATGCGGTTCTGCGCCGCCGGTGTGAACCCCGGGCTGGTCGAGCGGTAGATGTTGTACTGGATCGACGCGTTCTGGCAGTTGGTCGATGCCGAGCCCCACGCGAGGTCGGTCTCGGCGCAGGACGCGCCCGGCGCGGCGCTCGCGAGCCCGGCGAAGGTCGGCGCGGTGGTGCAGACCGGCGTCAGGTCGCACTGCACCTCGTCCACCTCGACGTCGTCGATCCCGGCCTCGACGATGTTGTCGGCGAGGGTGTCGCGGGCGCGGACCCGGATGCGGAACGTGGACGTCATCGGCACGAGGCTCTCGAGGCGGACCTCGACCGGCTGCCAGGCGAGGTTGCGGGCGTCCGGTCCGACGGTTTCCGCGGCGACCCAGGAGGTCCCGCCATTGCCGCTCACCTCGACGATGAGCGCATCGCCTGTGTCGGTGAGGGAAGAGTCGCCCCACCAGCGCTTGTACGAGAGCCGCGCCGCGACCGCGCCGGAGAGATCGATGATCGGCGACGTCGCGATCGTTTCGCCGGAGTCCACGTCGGTGATGGTCTCGTTCCCCAGCGCCCCGGAATTCTGCTGGGTGATCAGGCACTGCCCGACTCCTCCGGCGCACCACGACGGAGACCAGGACCACGCGAGCGGGTCCTGCGAGGCCGGCTGCGACGGCAAGGCCTGCACCCACGCGCCGGTCGTCGCGGCCGGCGAGCCGGCCGTGGTCGTCCACGCCGGGAGCTCGTCCTCGAAATTCTCGACATACCGCACGACCTTCCTGGTTCCAAGGAGCACGGGGACGAACGCGGTGGTGGCGCCCCCGCCGTCGCCCGGATTGATGGTGAGGGTCGTGTTGATCGTCTGGCCGCAGGCGAGCGCCGCGCCGAGCGCGGCGCGATAGGCGACGCCGTTGGCCGTCGCGCCCACGGGGATGGAGCCGTAGGATGAAGCGCCGTTGACGATCGTGACGTTGGGCGTGGTGCTGGCCATCGTCGCGGAGGCGGCGGTGACCGCGCCGGCGGGGGCGGAGTTCATGAGCGGCACCGTCAGGTCGATCGACTCGCCCGGGTTGGCGTCGCCGCTGCGGTTGCCGGCCGGGATGTCGTCCACGACCACCGGGCCGATCGTCAGCCGGCCGTCCGGCAGCGCCGCCGCCGTCACGGCGTTCTCGATGGTCGAGCGGCAGCCGCCGGCCGTGCGGGCCTCGATGACGTAGGAGTAGCTCACGCCCGGCTGCACCGTCGTGTCCTCGAAATGCGTCCCGGCCTGCACCGCTCCCGTCGGCAGGTACACCTGGGTCGGCGAGAACTCGGCGCGCAGCACCTGGTAGTTGGCGGCGGTGGCGGACGTGGTCCAGTCGAGCACGACCTTGCCGTGACCGGGGGTGGCGGTCAGCGCCGGCTGGGCCGGCCGCGTGCAGACGGGCGTGTTGCCCGCGCACGGCGTGCTCGGGGCGATGCCGTGCGTGCTGAAGGCGTTGAAGATCTGCACGCAGTTCGGCGTGCCGTTGGCGATGTTGCCGTCGTCGTCGTCCACGGCGAGGTAGGCGCTGTAGGCGCTCTGGGCCGACACCGGGTTCATGGTGTCGGCCTGCGGCAGCGACGCGTAGAACAGCCGCTCCGCCACCTGCCAGCCGGTGTTGAAGCCGTACCGGGCGACGAGCGCCTGGGCCAGGTCCCAGTGCGTCTGGCCGTAGATCTCTCCTTCGCAGTGCACCTCGTGGCCGAACGTGCCGTTGCCGCACTGCCCGGCGGCGCAGACGAAGCAGAACGTGTCGAGGTTGTTGACGCGCGCCTGGTAGCCGACCAGGTTCGAATCGAGGATGCGCACCGGGTCGCCGTTGGTCGAGAACCCCGGGCCGAGGTTCGGGTCGTGGACGATGGACATCGAGTTGATGTCGCCGGTCGCCTCGCCGGTCGAGCCGTCGCCGATGTTGGTGTTCTGGTCGAGGCCGTGGCCCCACTCGTGGTACATGACGTCGGCGATCTCGCCCGTGTTGTTGCACCCGGATCCGCTGCGGAAGAAGTTGGTGCCGGTGCCGTCCCAGAACGCGTTGCAGACGTCCGGGATGTTGACGGTCGTGCGCACGGTCGTCGAGAACCAGGAGATCGCCAGCCATTTCGACGCCACCAGGCGCGCCCGGTTCTGGTGGTAGAAGGCATCGCGCTCGGCCGGGGTGGAGACGCCGTTGCCGAACTGGTCCACGCCGCCGGTGCCGAGGTCGAGATCGCCGGTGCCGCGATCGGTCCAGGCGAAGGCCCGCGGCAGGGGGAAGCACCCGAAGCAGAAGGGGCGGAAGAAGGTCCCGTCCATCGACGTGAACGCCGGGCCGCCGGTGTAGGCGAAGGTGCCGGCGTCGCCGGTGTTGACGCCGCCCGCGGACGTGACCACGCGCAGGTTGGTGAACGGGCGCTCCTGCTCGGGATCGGTGACGGTGCGCGCGTGCACGCCGCCGGTGACCCGCGCGTAGCGGTTGCGATCCTCGAACGCCAGGATGTCGCCGGTGCGCGCGTCCACGTCGCCGCTCCAGGTGGCGCTGCTGCCTTTGCGCTGGAAGGCGGCGCGCCAGACGAGGTGCCAGCGCACGCCGCCGCCCCACGGGACGTCCACCTCGGCGGCGGATCGGGCCACGAAGACCAGGTGCGGCTCCTCCACGACGACGTCGCTGTCGCGGCGGCCGAGCGCGTGCTCGAAGAGACGCGCCAGCGCGGCGTCCGCGTCGAGGGCCGGCCCGGAACGGGGCAGCCCCGCGCCGATGCGCTGCGACCCGGCCTGCACGATGTTCCCGTGGTTCACGCGCAGGAAGGCGCGCGCTCCCTCGACCGGGATGTCGTCCACGAACCAGTCGTAGTCGAGGTAGACGAGCGCTCCGTCCTCGAGCCAGGCGCTGCGTTCCAGGTTGAGGCGCAGCTCCCCCTGCTGCGGGCGCAGGAGATCGCGCTCGTCATCGAGAAACGCGCGGCCGAGCGGCTCGACGTCCTCGAGCCTCGCCGGGGCGTGGTCGAGGCCGGCCTGCGCCGCCGTGAGGCCGTTCCCGCGTCCGGGGAAGAGGGGAAGCCCTTCCCCTTCGAGCAGCGACAGGCGGCCGGTGCGGCGATCGAAGGTCAGGTTCCACGCGCCCCCGTGACGGCGCCTGAAGCCCGTCGCCGCGGCGGCGGCCGGCCCGGGCCCCCCGCCCTCCGCCCGCTCCGGGATCGGCAGCAGGTAAGGGGCCGGGATCACCTGCTTGTCCAGGTCCTCGTCCGCGCGCGGGGCGAGCGCCAGCGCCGGCGCCGCGGTCAGCCAGGCCACGACCGCCATGGTCGCCACGACGGAAAGAAGGGACAGGGAACGGATCAGGCTGCTGCGAAAGAACTTTCGCGACATCGATGCCACGCTCCTCGGGCGGCGAACCCATGGGTCCGGGAGGGGACCGGAGCCCGGGAAGTTACGACGACCGCCACCCGGGAGCAAGGACAATAAACATTGGATAGGCGACGGGGCGGAGCCGGACGGCTTGGATTGAGGGTCAGTCCCGGCCGGGATTCACCGCCGGCAGCCGCCGGACCAGGAAGGGAATCTCGAGCAGCGGCGGGGCACCCGGTTCGGCCCCCGCGAGACGCAGCGACTTGCGGCCCGCCGGCAAATCGGCGGCCGGGACGGCGAGGACCAGGTCCGGCGTGCCGCTCATCAGGCGGCGCAACTCGTCGGCGCTCGACGTCTGCGACCAGAGCGACTCTTCTTTCTCGCCGAGGACGGTGAGCTTCCATATCTGGTCGCCGGAGCCGGGCAGGTCCGGGAGCGGGAGCGACAGGTAGAGCGTGCTGTCGTCGCCGGTCAGCGTCACCTGCGCGAGCGGCTCGGCGCCACGGCGCGGCGCCGGCAGCGATTGCACGCGGATCGGTCCGCTCGGTCCGGATGCGGGCGCTCCGGACGCTCCGAGCTCTCGCAACGTTCCTCCGCGCAGGACATCCGGCGCCTCCGGGTTCGGCTTCGCCTCCAGCGCCGCGACCTGCGTCTTCAGCTGCGGGATGCGGTAGAGACCGAGCCACGCCAACCCGGCCGTCGCGATCGCCGCGGCGGCCAGGGCGGCGCGCGGCCACCAGGCCTCGTGACCTCCGGCCGGGTCCGCCGTTTCGCCGACGAGAGTGACGATGCGCGCGCACTCGGCGCACCCTGACAGGTGCGCGGCCAGCTCCCGCTGCGCCTCCGCCGTCAGCTCGTGACGACTGAGCGCGAAGCCGACGAGTCCCGCGCTCGTCGGGTGCCCCGCCGGCCCGCGCTCCGGCTCGGACGCGCCCAGCGGTCCGCGGATCAGGCGCACGGTGTCCACGAGTCCGCGGCACTCCTCGCAGGACTGGAAATGCTCCTGCATCGCCCGCTGCTGCGCGCCACCCAGGCGCCCGGTGACGAAGTCGGTGAGGAGGCCGACGGCCTCTTCATGCGTCACGGCTTGTTCCCGTCCCTGGGGGGCGTCGTTCCGCGCGGATGTGTCCCCCGGGGCGGGCCGCCGTTGAGGTCCTGATGGATTTTTCGCGCCTTCCTGATACAAGACCACATCTGCACCCGCAGCGCCCCCTCCGACCGTCCCGTCATCGCGGCGACGTCCGCATACGGGATGTCCAGGCCGATGACCATCTCCATGAGCCACCGGCACGCCGGAGGAAGCCTCTCCATGATCCTTGTCGTGATCAGCACGTCATCCGTTACGAGGATTTGTTGATCGGGCCCCGGCTTCGGGTCGACCAGCCCGTCCGGGACGGGTTCCAGCCCCCGGAACCTCCGCTCCCGTTGCTTGCGCAGCCAGTCCACGCAGCGGCAGTGCGCCATGTAGGCCGCCAAACACGGAAGGGTCTTGACGACGTAGTCCGGCTTGCGCGCCGCCCGGCACAGGTCGGCCAGCGTCTGCTGGACGATGTCCGGACGCTCGCCGCGAGGGATGCCGTATTTTTTATGGGAAACAACGGACTCGATGATTTTCCTGACCGACGCGACGGTCGACGGATCCCCTGCAAGGAACAGCTCGATCTCTCGGGACTTCGCGGGTGGATCGTCGTTGCTCATTGCGAAGGCTTTTCCGCCGGACAGCATACGACGGAGACGGCAGAAAAAATCCCCTAACGTTCGCGGCAGGGCTGCGACTAAACCAGGCATAGGGGGGATTCGTTGACGGGCCGGTTGCCAGCCGACTCGTCGCAATTCCTGACGAAATCGAGGGGTTCGCACTGCCGTGCGGGTCGCCATCCGGGAAATGCCCCGCGCCGCCGGTGCGAGGGAGCGGTCGTGCTCGGGGAGAGGGCGACCGTGGCCTCCGCGCGCTGTTTCTGGCTCCCTCCGGGCTGCGCGCGGAGGCCGACTGCCATGCGAGTTCGTTCACGTCCCATCGGCGGCGAGGGGGACTGAACGGAGGCTTCGGCGGGACCGCGGCGACGCGGTCCCGCCGAAGTATTCGATGCGGCGGAAGTATTCCGCGATGCCGGCGCCGTGCCAGGCTTTTCTCGCGCCGACGCGGCTCTGGGAGTGCCGGTTCGGTGCTTCGCCGCCGGAGGTGAAGAATGAAGGACAAGTTCCCGCCCTGCGTCCTCGGACTCTTCCTGGTCGGCTTCTGGCTCACCGCGGCCGGCACTCCTGCGACGGACAAGAAGAGCAAGGCCGGCGAGAGCTGCGGCACCATCCGGGGCCTGGTGTGCGACGACGGTCTGTGGTGCGAGATTTCCGCCGGTCTATGCAGCAGCCCCGACGCCGGTGGCACCTGCCTGCGCGCCCCCGAGGTCTGCACCCAGGAGTTCAAGCCGGTCTGCGGCTGCGACGGCAAGACCTACTCCAACGACTGCGAACGTCAGCGCGCCAGGATCTCGAAGTTCAAGGACGGCGAGTGCCCGAAGAAGTGACGCACGCCGCTTGACCATGCCCCGCGCGCGGCTTACAGTCGGCGCGCCATGTCCTTCAAGTGTCTCTCCTCCGAGCGGGTCTACTCAGGACGGCTGCTGAAGATCGATCGCGACCGCGTCGAGCTGCCGAACGGCGGTACGACCGACCTCGAGATGGTGCGGCACCCGGGCGCGGCGGCCGTCGTTCCCTTCGTCTCCGACCACGAGGTCCTGCTCGTGCGCCAGTTCCGCTACGCGGCGAAAGGGTTCATCTACGAAGTGCCGGCCGGAACGTTGCAGAAGGGCGAAGCGCCGGAGGCGTGCGCCGCGCGCGAGGTGCAGGAGGAGGTCGGCCACAGGGCCGCCCGGTTCGAGCACCTGGCTTCCATCTATACGACTCCCGGCTTCACCGACGAGGTCATCCACCTCTACATCGGCCGCGACCTGACCCCGGTGAAGCAGAACCTCGACCACGACGAGGTCCTCACGGTCGAGCGCGTGCCCTTCACCGAGGCCATCGCCATGATCCGCGACGGGCGCCTCGTCGATTCGAAGAGCATCTGCGCGCTGCTGCTGGCCCAGGACCGGCTCGCCCAGTCACGCTGAGGCCTCGCCTCCTGCGCACGATGCTTCGCGGGTGCGGTGTTCCGGGGCGTTGACCTCACCGGGGGGGGACGGCTAGGCTCCGCCCGCGATGGACGTCATCAAAAGCCGGCTCGATCCGAAATCCTCGACGTTCCAGGAGAACGCGAAGCACCATGGGCGGCTCGCCGAGGAGTTGCGCGGGCGGCACGACAAGGTCCGACAGGGCGGGTCGGCGCAGGCGGCGGCGACGCAGAAAAAGCGCGGCAAGCTGCCGGTGCGCGAGCGGGTCCAGCGCCTCCTCGACGACAACACACCCTTCCTCGAGCTGTCGTCGCTGGCGGCGTGGGGGCTGCACGACGGCAACGCGCCGGGGGCCGGGATCGTCACGGGCATCGGCCGCATCATGGGGCGCGAGTGCGTCGTGGTCGCCAACGACCCGACCGTCAAGGGCGGCACCTACTTCCCCGAGACCATCCGCAAGCACGTCCGGGCGCAGGAGATCGCGCTCGACAACCGGCTGCCGTGCGTCTATCTCGTCGACTCGGGCGGCGTGTTCCTCCCGCTGCAGTCGCAGGTGTTCCCCGACGACGGCCACTTCGGCAGCATCTTCTACAACCAGGCGCGGATGTCGGCGCGCGGCATCGGGCAGATCGCGGTCGTCCTCGGCATGTGCACGGCGGGCGGCGCCTACGTGCCGGCGATGTCGGACGAGAACATCATCGTCAAGGGGCAGGGCACCATCTATCTCGCCGGGCCGCCGCTGGTGAAGGCGGCGACCGGCGAAGAGGTCACGGCCGAAGAGCTCGGCGGCGGCGAGATGCACTCGCGCGTCTCCGGCGTCACCGATCACCTCGCCGACGACGAGGAGCACGCGCTGCGCCTCGCGCGCGACGTGGTCGGCAACCTCAACACGGTGAAGCGCGTCCGGCTGGACCTCGCGGCGCCCGAGGAGCCGCTCTATCCCGCCGAGGAGCTCTACGGGGTTTTGCCGCGCGACACGAAACACCCGTACGACGTGCGCGAGGTGATCGCGCGTCTCGTGGACGGCAGCCGGCTGCACGAGTTCAAGGCGAACTACGGCGCGACGCTTTGCACCGGGTTCGCGCGGCTGTGGGGCTATCCGGTCGGCATCGTCGCGAACAACGGGGTGCTGTTCGGCGAGAGCGCGCAGAAGGGGGCGCACTTCGTCAACCTCTGCCACAAGCGGCGCACGCCTCTTCTCTTCCTGCAGAACATCACCGGGTTCATGGTGGGGAAACGCTACGAGCAGGGAGGCATCACGCGCGACGGCGCCAAGATGGTGCAGGCGGTGGCGACCGCGCGCGTGCCGCGCCTTACCGTGATCATCGGCGCGTCGCACGGCGCCGGGAACTACGCCATGTGCGGCCGCGGCTTCCGGCCGCGCTTCCTGTTCACCTGGCCGAACGCCAAGGTCTCGGTGATGGGGGCGGAGCAGGCGGCGAGCGTGCTGGTGCAGGTGAAGCGCGAGCAGCTCGAGCGCGAGAAGAAGAAGCTCGGTGACGCCGAGGCCGAGGCGATCGCCTCTCCGGTTCGGGAAAAGTACGAGGTCGAGGGGGATCCCTACTACGGCTCGGCTCGCCTGTGGGACGATGGAGTCATCGACCCGGCCGGGACGCGGCGCATCCTGGCGCTGGCGCTTTCGGCCTGCTTCAACGCGCCCGTGAAGCGCGGCCCGCTGCCGGTCTTCCGGATGTAGGTGACGACATGACGCAGCCGATGACGACGATCAAAATCGAGGTGCGCGAGTGGGTCGCGACCGTGACGCTGACGCGTCCCGACGTGCGCAACGCCTTCAACGAGGTCCTCATCGACGAGCTGCGGCGTGCCTTCACGTCGTTCGGGCCGGAGGTGCGGGCGGTGGTGCTCACCGGCGAGGGGCCCATCTTCTGCGCCGGCGCCGACGTGCAGTGGATGAAGAAGAGCAAGGACAAGAGCGAGCGCGAGAACGCCGAAGACGCGCGCGCCATGGCGATGATGTTCCGGGCGATCGACGAGTGTCCGAAGCCGGTCATCGCCAAGGTGCGGGGTGCGGCGCTCGGGGGAGGCTCCGGGCTCGTCGCCTGCTGCGACATCGTCGTGGCGGCGGAGGGGACTTCGTTCGGCTTCACCGAGGTGCGCCTCGGGATCGTGCCGGCGAACATCTCCACCTTCGTGCTGCCGAAGATCGGCGCCCGCGCGGCGCGCCGCCACTTTCTGACCGGCGAGCGCTTCGACGCGGCGCGCGCCAAGGAGATGGGCCTGGTGCACGAGGTGGTCCCCGACTCGGGGCTCGACGCCGCGGTGGACGGAATCGTCGGCGAGCTCCTCAAGTGCGGCCCGGAGGCGGTGGCGACCGCCAAGGAGATCGTCCGCGAGGGGCTGTCACGCGGCCGCGACGACGCCATCGAGTACACCATCCGCACCATTGCGCGCGTGCGCGTCTCCCCCGAGGGTCAGGAGGGGCTCGCCGCGTTCCTCGAGAAGCGCAAGCCGCGCTGGCTCGCCTGACGGCGGCCGGGCGGCTCGCATCGTCCCGCCTCCGGACATAAGATTGGACCTCCGCTGATGAAGGTCCTGGTCGCGAACCGCGGCGAGATCGCGTGCCGCATCCTGAAAACCCTGCGCGAGGCGGGGATCCGCTCGGTCGCCGTTCACACCGGCGTCGACGCCGCGGCGATGCACCTCGACTTCGCCGACGAGGTCGCGCGGCTCGACGGTGCGGGAGACGAAGCGGCCGGGTATCTCGACGGCGCGGCGATCCTCGCCGCGGCGCGGGCGCACCAGGCGACGGCGATCCATCCCGGCTACGGCTTCCTGTCGCAGAACGCGGCATTCGCGGAAGCGTGCGCCAAAGCCGGGGTCACGTTCGTCGGTCCCTCGCCCGAGGCGATGCGGCGGCTCGGCGACAAGCGGGCGTCGCGGAAGGCCGCCGAGGAGTGCGGCATTCCGGTCATCCCCGGGGCGAGCGTGGCCGACACGGTGGCCGATGCGGCGAAGGCGGCCGAGGTGGCCGGGTACCCTGTGCTGCTCAAGGCGGCGGGGGGCGGCGGCGGCAAGGGCATGCGCAAGGTCGAGCGGCGCGCCGATCTCGACGAGGCGTTCGCGGCGGCGCGGCGCGAAGCGGAGGCGGCCTTCGCGGACGGGCGGCTGCTGGTCGAGCGGTTCATCGCGCCGGCCCGTCACGTCGAGGTGCAGGTGCTCGGCGACGGAAAGGACGCGATGGCGCTCGGCGAGCGCGACTGCTCGCTGCAGCGGCGCTACCAGAAGATCGTCGAGGAGGCGCCGGCGCCGGGGCTGCCGGAGAAGACGCGGCGGGCATTGCTCGAGGACGCGGCGCGGCTGGCGCGGCACTGCGGTTACAGGAGCGCCGGCACGGTCGAGTTCCTCGTCGGCCCGGACGGCGCGCACTACTTCCTCGAGGTGAACACGCGCCTCCAGGTCGAGCACCCGGTCACCGAGTGGCTCCTCGGCCTCGACATCGTGGCCGCCCAGATCGCGCTGGCACAGGGGCAGCCGCTGCCGCAGCCGCGCGAGCCGCGCGGCCACGCCATCGAAGCGCGTCTCAATGCCGAGGATCCGCACCGCGGCTTCCTGCCGTCGAGCGGCCGCGTGCTGCTCGCCGAGTGGCCGGAGCGTCCCGGCGTGCGGGTGGACGCCGGCATCCGCACCGGCAGCGACGTGCGCCCCGAGTATGACCCGCTCCTGGCCAAGGTGATCGCCTGGGGCGAGGACCGCGAGCACGCCCGCCGGCGGCTCGTCGAATCGCTGCGCGACACGACGGTCCTCGGCGTGGCGACGAACCTGTCGTTCCTGCTCCAGGTGCTGGAGAGCGCGCCCTTCCGGTCGGGCGCCGTGCACACGACCCTGATTGAATCGACCCGCTGGACGGAGCCGCCGATTCCGCCCGAGGCGATCGCCGCGGCCGAGAGCGCGCTCGGGTCTCCGGCCGCGGAGGACGCCGACGGTCGCGTGCCCGCGGACGGGGATCGTCACTCCCCGTGGCGATCGAACGCCGCCGGCGACCGGCTGCGTCCATGAGCGGCGTGACCCGGCGGCTCCGCGTCGTGCGGACGACACAGGGCGTCTGGGTCGGCTGGCCCGGCGGGGCGAAGTTCTTCGAGCCCGAGCGCCCTGGTGTTTTTGCCCGGGGCGCCGACGGCGAGGGGCCGTCCGAGATCCGGGCGCCGATGACGGCGCGTGTGGTGAAGGTGGCGGTCGGCGCGGGGAGCGACGTCGCGGCGGACGAGGTGCTGGTCATCCTGCAGGCGATGAAGATGGAGTACCGCCTGACGGCGCCGCGCGCCGGTCGCGTCGAGGCCATCCACTGCGCCGAAGGGGAGATGGTGGATCTCGGCAAGCCCCTCGTGACGCTGGCGACGCGGCCATGATCCGGCTGGTCGAGATGGGGCCGCGCGACGGCCTGCAGAACGAGGCGCGGCCGGTGCCCGCCGCGGTGAAGGTGGCGTTCATCGATGCGCTTTCCGAAAGCGGCCTGCCGGAGATCGAGGTCAGCGCCTTCGTCTCGCCGCGCGCCATCCCGCAGCTCGCCGACGCCGAGGAGGTCTTCGCCGCCATCACGCGGCGGCCCGGGGTCGTCTACTCGGCGCTGGTGCCGAACGAGCGGGGACTCGAGCGCGCCTTCAAGGCGCGGGCCGACAAGGTCGCGGTGTTCACGGCGGCGAGCGAGACGTTCAACCGGCACAACATCCACGCCGGTATCCAGGAGTCGTTCGACCGCTTCCGGCCGGTCATCGACGGGGCCCGCCGGGCCGGGGTCCCCGTCCGGGGCTACGTCTCGACCGCCTTCTGGTGCCCGTACGAAGGAAGAATCGCTCCCGAAAAGGCGGCCGAGGTCATCCGCAGGCTGGACGCGCTGGGGGTCGAGGAGATCTCGGTGGGCGACACCATCGGCAAGGCGGTCCCGGACGAGGTGAACGCGCTGCTCGACCTGCTGCTGCCCGCTCTCCCGGCCGGGCGCATCGCCATGCATTTCCATGACACCTATGGACATGCCGTGGAGAATGTCCTCGCCTCATTCGCCCGGGGAATGACGATTTTCGACGCCAGCACGGGCGGGATCGGGGGCTGCCCCTACGCCCCGGGCGCCACCGGAAATGTCTCTATGGAGCGCGTGATCGAGGCCCTGCGGACCCGGGGGGAGACCGTGCCGGTCGACTCCGAAGCCCTCGCCCGGGCCCGGGGTGTCATCCTTCCGTCGCTGGGGCGCGTACTTGGCACTTGATTTAGCCGAAATTGGCCGTACTAAATAGGTTCCAAGCCAAACCTAAGGGTTCTCCCTGCCCCGGGGGAGCGCCCTTTCAAGCTGATTCCCGAAGAGGCCGACGTTCATGAGGTTGACGATGCCCCTGGATCGGAAAGCGACCCGCACCCTGATCGCCCTGATCGGATTGACCCTGCTGACCCCCGGCCTTTCGCGCACCGAGCCGAAGAAGGCCCATGTCGACTCGATGCTGCGCCGCATGACGAAGGCCTCGGAAAAGGCCATGCAGGATCACGGCCGGCCCGATGCCATCGACAACGACGAGATGGCCTTCTACGAGAAGGTCGTGGCGTCCGGTAAAGACAAGAAGAACGGCAAGCCGGTCGTCCGCATCCGCATGCAGCTCGACGACGCCGCCCGCCAGGCCCTCGAAGCGAAGGGAATCAAGACCTACGGGCAGATGGCCGGCTTCGCCTCGGCGATCGTGCCGTTCGACCGCATCGACGAGGTCGCGGGGATCGAAGGGGTCGAGCGGATGCAGGCGGTGCGCATCCCGAAGCTCGAGCTCGACATCAGCCGCAACGAGACCGGCTCGACCGGGATGGCCACCACCTACGGCGCCAATGGCCAGGGGGTCATCTACGGCGGCATCGACAGCGGCATCAACTGGTCGCACCAGGATCTCCGCAATGCCGACGGCACCACCCGCATCAAGTACCTGTGGAACCAGGACGACTCCTGCATCGGCACTCCCCCGCCGCCGCCGTTCGACTTCGGGTGCCTGTACACCGAGGCACAGATCAACGCGGCGCTTCTCGGCGGGCCGACCATCACCGCCCCCGACGCCGACGGGCACGGGACGCACACCGTCGGTGTCGGCGCGGGCAACGGCCGCGGCACCGGGAACGGCAAGCCGTCCGGCGTCTACGTCGGCATGGCGCCGCAGGCGGACATCGTCTTCGTGAAGATCTTCCCCGAGCCGGGCGATGGCGACTGCCCCACCTGCTTCGCCATTTCCGATGCCCTCGACTTCATCGACGCGAAGGCGGCCGAGCTGGGCAAGCCGTACTCGATCAACATGTCCTTCGGGTCGCAGTACGGCGCGCACGACGGCTCCGACCTCGACGAGATCACCATCGACACGCTCACGGGGCCGGGCAAGGCGGGCAAGCTGACGGCGAAGTCGGCGGGCAACGAGCGCGGCCACCGCATCCACTTCTCCGGCACCGTGACCACGGGACAGACCATCACGCACCAGCTGGTCATCCCCAGCTATACCAAGCTCCTGGGGCCGTTCAACGACACGGTGGCCTGGACCATCTGGTACAGCAACGGCGACACCCTGACGGTGAAGATCAACGATCCAGCGACGACCCACTGCGGCACCACCGTTCTGTCGATCTCCAATACAACCGGTGGCGGCTCCGTCAGCACGACCTCGCTCAACAATGCCAGCGGCACGATGATCATCGACGACAGCGCCTCGCCGCTGCCGAACGGCACCCGTTTCTTCGACGCGGAGATCGACGACCAGGTGGAAGCGAGGCCGCCCTGCGACGGCACCTGGAACTTCCAGGTCACGGGGACGAACATCACCGCCGGCGGCCGTTACGACGGCTGGATCTGGTACAACGGCTTCGGCTCGGCCGCGGCCGAGGCGCTGTGGACGCTCGCCTCCTCCGATCCGACCAACCTGCTGTCGATCCCCGGCTCGTCGGTGCAGACCACGACGGTCGGCGCTTACACCACGAAGCCGAGCTGGACGGCGGCCGACGGCATGAACTACTCCTGGAACCCGGCGCCGGCGAACGGCACGCTCGCTTCGTTCTCGAGCCCCGGTCCGACCCGTGACGGGCGGCTGAAGCCGGAGATCACCGCCCCCGGCTTCGGCGTCTCCTCCACGCTGTCGATCGACGCGACCCCGCTCGCGGCCGGCGATCGGCCGTTGCAGATGCCGGACCTGGTGCACTGGATCCTGCCGGGGACCTCGTTCTCGGCGCCGCACATCGCGGGCATTTACGCGCAGCTCCTGTCGATCAACCCGACGCTCGACGCCGCCCAGGCGAAGCAGATCCTCATCGCCACCGCGCGCGTGGACAACTTCGTCACGACGCCGGCCAACAACGACTGGGGCTACGGGAAGGTGGGGGCGCTGCAGGCGGCCAACCTCGTCCACCAGCTGACCGTGCAGGCGCCGTCGTTCTACATGACCCAGACGAACCTGTTCAGCTTCGTCGGGGTGCCCGGCGCGACGTCCTACAACGTCTACCGCGGCCTGCTGTCGGGGAAGAGCCTCACGAACTACGGCTCCTGCTTCCAGAGCCACGTGCCGGCGAACTCGTTCACGGATCCTTCGGCGCCGCCGGTCGGCGACGGCTACCAGTACTACATGACCGCCATCGTCGCAGGGGTGGAGGGAAGCCTGGGAACCCGTTCGGACGGAACGGCCCGGCCGAACCTGAGCCCCTGCCCGTAGGAGGCTGCCGGGCGCGCCTCGCGCCCGGATCGGAACGCTCTTTCAGCCGGAGGCGCGCTCCGGATCGGGGGCGGGCGCGGCCGGTCCCGAGGCGATCATCGCGGCGAAGTCGGCGGGGGGATCGATGAACTCGATCCCCATGCCGACGCGTCCCATCTGCACCCAGGCCATCGGCCCCTCGCGCGCCCACATCACCCGTCCCTTCAGGGCCACGCGGCCGCGCGCGAAGCGCAGCTCGATGTCGAGCACCGCGCCCGGGGGGAAGACGCGTGGGGTGCGGATCATCATCCCGCTCGCGGACAGGTTTCCCGAGAACCCCATCATCGGCGGCCCGCTCCCGTCCGTGTAACGCACTTCGAGCCGGCGCCGCGTCCGGGCCTCCTTCTGCTTCGAGCGCGGGCTCACGCGATCTCCGGGGGCGCCGCGATCTTCGGGTGCGCGCCTTTCACGACGCCAGGTCGCCCGGGGCGATGGGCAGGCGCCGCAGGCGCCGGCCGGTGACGGCGGCGATGGCGTTCAGGACCGCCGGCGCCGCGCAGGAGACGCCCGGCTCGCCGACACCCGTGGGCGGCGCCTCGGACGGGATGACGTGGGACTCGATCCGCGGCATCTCGTCGAGGCGCAGCACCTCGAAGTCGTGGAAGTTCGATTGCATGACGCGGCCTTTGTCCACCGTGATGCCCGACTTGAGCGCCGCCGTCAGCCCGAAGACGGCGCCGCCTTCGATCTGCGACGCCAGGATTCCCGGGTGGATGACCTTGCCGCAGTCGATCGCCGCCACGAGGCGGCGGACCTTCACGGTTCCCTTGGTGACTTCGACCTCGGCGACCTGCGCGAAGTAGGAGCGATACGAGAAGGCACAGGCGAGCCCGCGGCCATGCCCGGCCGGCAAAGGCTTCCCCCAGCCCGAGCGCTCCGCCACCAGCTCGATGACGGCCTTCAGGCGATCGGTCTCGAGCACCATGTCGGAACCCGGGTACGGCACCCGGCGCGACTCCTTCAGGAGATCGAGCCGGTAGCGCAGCGGGTCCTTCTTCGCCGCGGCGGCACACTCGTCGAGGAAAGACTCGACGACGAAGACGTTCTGCGAGGCGTCCACCGAGCGCCACCAGCCGCGCGGCACCACGCTCGGCGCCGGTGCGTACTCGACGCGGATGTTCGGGATGGCATACGGCAGGTCCGAAGCGCACGCCAGCTCGTCCGATTCGGGGTGCGGGTTCCCCGGCTCCATCGATTCGCTGATCGAGGTGGAGACGATGCGGTGCTTCCACGCCACCGGCAGCCCGAGATCGTCGAGGGCCGCCGAGAGCCGGTGGTGCGAGTAGGGGCGATAGTAGTCGTGCTGCAGGTCCTCGGGCCGCGTCCAGGTCATCTTGATCGGCGCCTGCGCCGCTTTCGAGATCTCGACGGCGTCGAGGACGAAGTCGGGCATGATGCGCCGGCCGAAGCCGCCGCCGAGGAGCGTGATGTTCAGCCGGATGGCCTCGCGCGGCAGGCCGGTCAGCTTCATCACTTCCATGGCGGCCCAGCCGGGGGTCTGGGTCGGCGCCCAGATGGTGCAGCGGTCACGCTCCACGTGGGCGGTGGCGTTCATCGGCTCCATCGGCGCGTGCGCCTGGAACGGAGCCTCGTAGGTCGCCTCGATGCGCGACGGGGCTTTCTGCAGCGCCGAGTCGGCGTCGCCGTCCTGGCGGAACGGCTTGCCGGGGCTCTTCCCCAGCTCCTCGCAGCGCGCCCGCAGCGCGAGCGTGCTCTCGGAGGCGCCGCTGCCCTCGTCCCAGGTGATTTTCAAAGCGTCGCGCCCCTTGAAGGCCGCCCAGGTCGAGTCGGCGACCACGGCGATGCCGCGGCGGATCGGATGCACGGAGCGGACGCCCGGCAGCTTGCGCGCGGCCGTGTCGTCGAAGCGCACCATCTTCCCGCCGAAGACGGGCGAGAGCGCGACCGCGGCATACAGCATCCCCGCCACCTTGACGTCGATGCCGTAGACGGCGCTGCCGTCCACCTTCGACGGCGTATCGGTGCGCGGCATGGGTCGGCCGACGAGGGTGAACTTCGTGGTCTCCTTGAGGACCGGGTCCTGCGGTACCGGCAGCGCCGCGGCGTCGGCGACCAGGTCCTTGAACGGCAGGCGCCGGTTGGTCGGGACGTGAATGACCATGCCCTGCTCGGCCGCGAGTGTCGTGGCCGGCACGTTGAGCCGCGTCGCCGCCGCTTGCACGAGCATGGCGCGCGCCGCCGCCCCGGCCTTGCGCAGCGGGTCGTACGAGGTGCGCACGCTGGAGCTGCCGCCGGTGTCCTGGTCGCCGAAGCGCGCATCGAACCAGGTCGGCTCGACCTTGATGGTCGCGAAGTCGGCGCCGATCTCCTCCGCCAGGACCATCGGGAGAGCCGTGGCGACGCCCTGTCCCATCTCGGATTTCGGGGACCAGACGGTGACGCGTCCCTCGGCGTCGATCTGCAGGAACCCATTGGGGGAGAAGGTCCCGCCCGGCGCGCCGGGTGCCGCCGCGGCCGCCGCGGGCGGCGGCGTGTCGGCGCGCGCTTCGTCCCCGAAATGGAAGCCGATGACCAGGCCGGCGCCGGCGGCCGGCACGAGCTTGAGGAACTCGCGGCGCGGGACGCTGACCAGCCGCGTCATCGGCCACCCCCGCCGGGCTTCGCCGGCGGCGGGGACGGCGGCATCTGGCGACGTCCACCCTGGCGCGGGCCCTGCGGACCGGCGGCGTTGCGCGCGGCGCGCTTCACCGCGGTCCGGATGCGCTGGTAGGTGCCGCAGCGGCAGATGTGCCCGCCGAGCGCCTCGTCGATGTCGGCGTCGGTCGGCTCGGCCTTCTTGTTCAGGAGCGCGGCGACCGACATGATCATGCCGGGCTGGCAGTAGCCGCACTGCGGGACCTCTTCCTGGATCCACGCCTTCTGCACCGGGTGGCTGCGGTCGGAGGAGAGCCCTTCGATGGTCGTGATCGCGTTGGCGCGCGCCGCTTCGGCCACGGTGGTGACGCAGGAGCGGGTGGCCGTGCCGTCGAGGTGCACCGTGCACGCACCGCAGAGCGACTGGCCGCAGCCGAACTTGGTGCCGGTCAGGCCGAGCGTGTCGCGCAGGACCCACAGGAGCGGCGTGTCGGCCGCGACGTCCACGCGCCGGGCGCCGCCGTTGATGCGCAGGGTGTAGGGAGGCATGGTTCCTCCAGGGAAGACGCGCGCGCATCGTATCGCACCCGCGCCCGGGTTCGACCGCCCGGCGGGAATCCCGGCATCTCATTCGTTGAGACCGTCTCTAGAGAGTCTCATGTATCGCAGCGAGACGCGGCGTTTCCGGGGTGAGACCGGGCGGTCGCGCGCGCGTCGATCGGCGTCAAACCCTTGCGACACGGGCGTTTCAGAGGAACAGTGACGCCGGCCTCCGGGCCCTTCCGGTGGCGGCATCGGGCGGCCGGCGGCTGGCACGGGCGCTGCTCTACAGAGGTTGCGCCGCGGTCTCCGGTCGGCGTGAGGAGGACCCCATGCAGAGCCCGGTCGTGCTGGTCACCCATTCGCGCGCGCTGTATCAGCGCCTCCGATCGGCGGCGCCGCCGGGATCGCTGCAACGGGTGCGGTGCCTTGGCTCGTCCGGGCCGGAGGCGCGCACCGTGATGGTCGATCCGCGCGCGGTGGATGCCACGTGCCTCACGACCCTCTCGGGGTGGCGCCGCTCGCGCGCCGCCCATCGCGTCGTCTACCTGGCGTTCCCGGCCCCGCCCGACCGTCTCCTGGCCCTGCCGCGCATCCATCCCGGCCCGTGTCTCGACGTCGAGCACGCGGTGGAGAGCTTGAAGCGGCTGGGCTCCGGCGCCGGCGCGGCGCCGGTGTGGGACGACTGGGCGCGGATCCTCGAGGCGGCCGGGCGGCACGAGCGGGCCCGCCTGTTCCTGGGCGTGGCGCTGCGCGCCTCCGGCCGCAACGTCGTCGGGGACGCTGCGGCGACGCTCGGCGTCGGCGCCCGTCAGCTCACGCGGTTGTGCCGGCGGTGGTTCGGCCACCCGCCGGCCGCCATCGTCCGGCAGGCGCGCGTCGTGCGAACCCTTCCCGATCTCATGGTCTCGGGCATGAGTCTCACGAAGATCGCCCGGGTCCACGGCTTCAGCAGCCGCCAGGCGATGACGCGCCTGTTCGGCACCTCGGCCGGGCTGGCGCCGCGCGAGCTGCGCGGCGCCGCGGGCCGCAAGGCAAGCGGGCCGTTCGTGGCGTCCGCCGGGCGGCTGTGATGCGGCCGATCGCGGCGGTCGGCCGCGCCACCAGCCGCAAGGACTCTCGGCGCCAGGTCCGCACGGAGTCCCGAAACGATCCCCCGGGTCCGAAAACGGCCCCTCCCGCGCGGCGGAAGTCTCTGCTACGGTCCGGCGGCGTGATGCGCGGAGACCCGGTGCCGCCGCCGGCGAAACGCGGCGGAGTGAGAAACGCGTCCGGAGCCGGAAGCGGGCGCCCCGCGGGCGCGATCGAGGCGCTGGCCCGCGCGCTGCAGCGTCCGGTCGAGAGCCTCGCGCTCCTCGACGAAGCGGATGGGGCGCGGCTCGAGACCCGGTTCGAGGAGCGCTGGAGACAGGCGGGCGCCACGGCGGATCCGGAACGCGCCCTCGCCACGTCGACGCCCGACCGCCTGGTGATCGAGAGTCTCTTCGGCTGGCTCGCCGCGCGGCTGCCGCAGGGGCGGGAGATCCTGCTCCTGGTGGCGGGGCCGGACGTGCTCATCCCCGTGCGCGCGGCGGCGCAGGAGGCGCTCGTCGCCGCGCCCGAGCTGGTGCGCGAGGCAGGCGACGCCGTCCACCTGATGTTCCCCGACGGCGAGTTCGGCCTGGCCCTCGAAATGGTCGCCGACGCGGCCGGCGCCGAAGGCCGGATCTACAAGGTCTTCGTCTGGGGCGCGCCCCGCTGAGGTTCAGCGGTCGCTGAACGTCCTGGATTGCGGATCGAAGCGCGGCTTGCCCCCGTGCGACTTCATGACGGCGCGCGCCCGGGCGATACGCTCGCGCGCCGCGTTCGAATCGGGATCGTCGAGACCCTGGTCTGCGAGACCGATGAGCCGCGACAGGCTCTGGACCGCCTCCAGCCGCAGGAGCTTCCCTTCGCCGCCCGAGGCGAGATCCGCCAGCGCCGGCAGCGACGCCGGCTCGCCGAGCGAGCCGAGACTCTGCGCCATGCGCAGGCGCACCCAGGCGTCCTCGTCCGGGTGGCCGAGATGCTGCAGCAGCGGAGCGACGGCGGTGCGGCTGCCGAGCTGTCCCAGGGCCGCGGCGGCGGCTTCGCGCACCCCCGCGTCCTGGTCGGCGAGCGCGTCCACCAGGTCGTGCACGATGCGCGGGTCGCCGGTGCGGGCGAGGTCGACGACCGCCTTCGATCGCACTTCGGCGTGCGCGTCGCGCAGGGCGCTGCGGAGACCTTCGATGCCTTCTCCCTGCTCGTGCGCGGCGCCGGTCTCGGGTGCGGACGGCTCGTGCCCGGCGCGCGCGGCCGCCGCCTCCGCCGCGGCCCCCGCTTCCTCGGGCTCCGCCGCGGTGGAATGGCTCGCCTGCAGCGACGCCGCGCCGGCGGTGAGGACGAGCACCACCGCCGCGGTCGCGGCGAGAGCGGCCACCGGACGCGCGCCGCGCAGGACCGCGCGGACGAGCGCACCGATGAGGAGCGCGACGGCGAACGCCACCATGATGGTCGGCCCCGACGGCCGATCGTACGAGAACGACAGCCCGATGGCGCTGACCAGCGTCCCCATCACCCACCCGGTGATGAGGCGCGCCCGCAGATCCTCGAAGAACATCACCGCGAAGATCGACGGCGCGACGAGGTAGCAGAAGACCAGCAGCACCCCGGCGATCTGCACCGACGAGGTGATCACCACCCCGAACGACAGGTAGAAGAGGAAGTCCCACAGCCGCACCCGCTTCCCCTCGGCATACGCCTGCTCGGGATGGAGCGAGATCTGCAGGAACCGCCTGCGGAAGACGAAGTGGAAGAGACCGAGCAGCGAGTAGAGGATGAACGTCTTGAGGATCTGCGCCGGCGTCACCCAGACGATGCTGCCGGCGAGCAGGTCGTGCAGGTGCTCCGCCCCGTGCGGCGAGATGTCGGCGAGCAGGATGGCCGCGGCGGACGCCGTGGCGTACGCCAGGCCGATGACCGCCTCCTGCGGCACCCGCTCGTGGCGCGTGCGGGTGAGGGCGAAGACCATCGCGGCGAGCACCGCGAACGCCAGCGAGCAGAAATAGGCGCCTTCGGAGCGTGGGTCGTACCCGAGCAGGAACGCCACGGTGCCGCCGAGCGCGGCGATCTGCGCCAGCGCGATGTCCACGAAGATGACCTTGCGGCTGATGACGTGGATGCCGAGATAGACGTGGATGCCGGTCAGGATGAGGCAGGCGAGGAACGGCAGGAACAGGACTTCGAGGTGCGGGATCACCGCGATCCGGCCAGAGGCTTCGCGGCGCCGCCGGTGTGCTCCAGCGCGGCGGCGAGACGCTCGGTCACCAGGTCGAAGAGGCTGAAGTAGTCGGTCGCCTTGGGATCGCCACCCGCCTCGAGCGGCAGGGTCACGACGACGACCCCGGTCTTCTGCGCCAGCAGATCGGTCGAGCGGTGCTCGTTGTACGGCCGCGTCACGAGCACCTTCGCGTCGCCGTGCTGCAGCCGCGCGGTCAGCTCCTCGAGGTGGCGCGCCGAGGGCTGGATGCCCGGCTTCGGCTCGACGTAATCGACGACCACCAGCCCGAAGCGGCTCGCGAAGTACGTGGCGTCCTTGTGGTAGGTGAGGATCGGCCGGCCGCGGTACGGCGCCAGCTTCCCGAGCCAGCCCCCGAGCTTCGTCTTCAGCGGCGCGCCGCCCATCGGCGTGTCGAGGAAGCGATCGAGCGTGCCGGCCGCGGCCTCGCGCTCCAGCTTGGCGCCGCCGGCGAGATCGACGAGCTCCTTCCCGAAGAGCGCCTGGTCGAGGCGCGCCACGAACGCCTTGCGGCGATCCTCGTAGGTCGAAGCCCCGGCGGGGTCGGCCTTCTTGAGCGCGTCGGCGATCGTCTGCGCCACGGTGATCGCGTTGAGCGGGTCGCCGAGGTAGTGCGGGTTGCCGTAGGGGTGCACGTCCCCCTCGGCGCGGCTCAAGCCCGTCGGAACCTCCATGACCGCGATGCCGGTGGAAGCGTCGATGTAGCCGGCCCCGCCCGGAACCACCTTGGCGTTCCGCGCCCCCTGCGCCAGCGGAGGAATCCAGCCGATCTCGAGGTCGAGACCGTTGACGAGCAGCAGGTCGGCCGCTTTCAGCTTGACGATGTACGAGGGCTTCGGGTCGACGAAGTGCGCGTCCTGCACGCCGCTGGCGATCACCGTCAGGTCGAGCCGATCGCCGCCGATCTCGTGCGCGATCGATCCGAGGTTCGGCAGCGAGGCCACGA
Source organism: Verrucomicrobiia bacterium (assembly GCA_035638075.1). GTDB lineage: Bacteria > Acidobacteriota > Polarisedimenticolia > Gp22-AA2 > Gp22-AA2 > DASRAU01. The sequence continues at coordinate 17,489 of DASRAU010000046.1, read as the reverse complement.
CCTTGACGGAGGCGGCCGCTCCCGCCGGTCGGGGCGCGGCGGCCACGACGAGAAGGAAGGCGGCCGCGACCAGGGCGATCGGGCGTCGGGCGGCGGCGAAGCGGGCGTGGGTCATCAGCACCTCAGTACTTGTGGGCGCCGTGCGCGCCGATGATCGGGATCCACTCGAAATAGACCCGGGTGTCTTCCTGGTCGCCGTCGGCATTGGTGCGCGCCGCCGCGCCTTCGTTGTACCGCGTGCGCTTCACCTGGAACCGGAACTCCTGGAACTCCGACGGCGAGAAGCGGGCGACGCCGGCGACGCCCCACAGCCTGTCGGTCTCGCTGTCGGGATAGCCGGTCAGGTCGCCGCGCACGCCGAACTTCCAGCGCTTGGCCCACTGGCCCTCGAGGTAGAGATAGCCGCCGGCGCTCGCGACGGTGTCTTGTTCGAGCGTGGCTCCGGCGAGGGTCTCGACGTGGCGCCGGCTGCGCAGCCCCTCCGCCTGCGCGGTGAAAGAGCGAGAGGTGTTGGCCTGGAGCGGCTTCCATTTCCAGGTGAGGTCCACGCCGTTCACCTGCGAGGGCAGACGCTCGTCAGGCACCACGATGCCGGTCAGCCCCGCCGCGTCGAGGCCCGCGAGGAGGGTGTCGGTGGGGCCGGTCTGGCCGCCGACCGTCGAGAGCCCGACCTCGAGGGTCGCATCGCTGCTCGGGTTGAAGAAGGCCGACAGCCGCTCGCTCCAGGTCAGCGCGCGCGCTTCGCTGTTGAAGGAGACGCCTTCGCGCGCCGTCCCCGCCTCGCTCACCGACTCGAGGTAGAGCCCCGCCTTGTTGGGGATGAGCCACGAGAGCGACAGCCCGTCGTTCGTCAGGCTCTCCTCGCCGAAATAGTTCACCAGCACCTCGGGGCGCTCGACGGTGGGGAAGGCGTGCGTGTGGAGCGTGTTCCACTTGCCGAAGGCTTCCTTGAAGCGGCCGCCCTTGAGCTGCAGCGACGCCGGCAGCGCCAGCGTCTGCGCATAGCCCTCTTCGACCTCGGGGGAGTCGTCGGCCGGGAAGGTGAGGTAGAGGTTCATCTTCGCGTACGGATCGACGACCGATTCGAAGGCGACCTCCGCCTCGCTCAGGTCGAAGCCGTTGGCGTCCTCGCGCCCATCCACGAAGCTCTGGCCGATCGCCTGGAACACGGCGCTGATGGCGGGATTCATGACGTTCTGGCTGCGTGCCGGGGCGGCCGCCTGCGGCACGGCGGGACCGCCGGCCGCCGGAGTCGGCGGGGCGATCGCCTCCGGTCCACCTTGTTGCTGCAGCGCGGCGAGGGACGCCTTGAGCGACTCGATCTCGGCCCTCAGCGCCGCCACTTCCTGGCGCAGCGCCGCAACGTCGGCCGGGCTGCCGGCGGTCGCGGTCTCCTCGGTCTCGGAAGCTGAAGACTGCCTGAATCCCGCCGCATCAATGATCCCCGCGCACACCACGATCGCCGCGCACCTCTGGACCGATCTGAGCATCGCCGGGGCCCCCCGAAGGCGGCCGGGATGCTACTGCACGCCCGGGGGGGAGTCAAAAGACGCCGCGGAGTCGTGGCTCGTATGCGCCGTGCATAACTGGTAAGCGGGCTCGCCGGTTTTCGTCACAGGAATCATGATGACGGAGACGCCCGGCGCGGTCGGCCCGGGCGTCGTGGCGCGGCGAAAGCCCTTGCGGGGCAACGAATTGAATCGCCCGTGCACCGATCCGGCGGGTCGCTTCGCCCCGCTGGTCCGCCGATTGCTTTTCCGGGCGGCCATGCGGTGCAGGCGATTCAACCCAGCGCGCCTCCTGATGGGGATAGCCATCGCGGTCACAGCGTCCGCGGTGCCATCAGGAGATGCCTGGGCGCAAGGCTGAGTCCTCATCCGCAACAACGCGCCCGTGTTCGGCGCGTCCGATACGCTCCCGCAGCAGGGCCGGGACTGGGTCTTCTCGTTCGGCTACCGCGGCCTCACCTCCAACGACCACTACAGCGGCACGCAGTTCCAGTACGCCCGCAAGGCCAACGAGACCTTCGTCGAGAACACCCAGCAGCTCTACGACCTCAACGCGACCTACTTCTTCGACAACCGCTGGAGCGCCAGCCTCAGCCTGCCGATCGTCAACGCGTCGTGGTCGCTGCCGACGCCCATCGCGCCGGTGCCGCCGGGCCCGCGCGCCGAGCAGAACTCCAGCGGCCTCGGCGACATCATCGTCAGCGGGCGGTACTGGGCGTTCGATCCGGTCAAGCACCCGCGCGGCAACCTGTCCATCGGTCTCGGGGTGAAGGCGCCCACCGGCGACTACAAGAACGAGGACACGTACCCGAACATCAACGGCACCAACGACACCGAGAAGGTGGCCGATATCTCCATCCAGCCGGGCGACGGCGGCTGGGGCTATCTCTTCGACCTGCAGGGCTACATGTCATGGAAGCGGATCTCCTGGTATTCCTCCGGGACGTACCTCGTCAATCCGCGCGACACCAACGGCGCCGACTCGGTCATCGTGGGGCTCGTCGGCAACAGCCCGGCGTTCGGCACGCGGGTCGAGAACACCGTGCCGGACCAGTACCTGCTGCGCACCGGCGCGCTCTTTCCGGTCGGCCAGACGAAGCTCGGCCTGACGCTGGGCTTCCGGATGGAGGGGCTGCCGCGCTATGACCTCGTCGGCGACAGCCACGGCTTCCGCCGCCCGGGCTACGAGACCTTCCTCGAGCCGGGGTTCGTCTACACCATCGGCCGGCAGACGCTGAGCCTGTACGTTCCGATCGGGCTGGTGCAGAACCGACTGCCGGATCCGTACACTGGCCTCGCGGGGGACGCCACCTTCCCCGAGTACATCATCCTGGCGGGCTACTCGTACCACTTCACGCCCGGCGGCCTGCCGAGCCGCAGGCCGACGGTTCCCCCCGGCGAGTCGCCCATGCCCGAGCACCCGGTGACCCCGGGCAACGCCCCGTCGCGGTAAGATTCCGCGTTCCAGAACAGCATTCCGACTTCGGGGGGGCCCATGTCGAATACGTCCGCATCCATGCGGCGATCCGCCGCCGTGACCGCGCTCGCGTTGCTGTTTCTCGCCGCGAAGGCGCCGGCGCCGAACCCGGCGGCGCGCGCGCTGACCGCCGACGACTTCAAGGGGCTCTCCTTCCGCAGCATCGGCCCGTCGAACATGGGAGGGCGCGCTTCGGCGATCGCGCTCGTGCCCGGCAGCCGCACGTCGTTCTACGTCGGCTTCGGCACCGGAGGCGTCTTCAAGACCGACAACCTCGGCGTCACCTTCCGGCCGGTCTTCGACGACCAGCCGAACCTCTCCATCGGCGCCATCGCCGTCGCGGACGCGCCCGATAGCTGGCCCGGCTGGGCCGAAGAAGAAAAGAAGAATCCGTTGCCGACGGCGCCCAGCGCGTCCGCGGATGGCAAAGGATCGGCCGCCGCGACGGACAAGGCCGAGGCTGGAGCCGCAAAGCCGGAGGCGAAGAGCCGCGCCGAGCGCGGCAAGGGCAAGATCGTCTGGGTCGGCACGGGCGAAGGGAACGGGCGCAACTCGTCGTCGTGGGGCAACGGCGTCTACCGCTCGACCGATGCCGGGAAGACCTGGACCCACCTCGGCCTCGAGAACACCCACGACATCCCGCGCCTCGCCGTCGATCCGCGCGATCCCGACACGGCTTACGTGGCGGCGCTCGGACACCTGTGGGGCGCCAACCCCGAGCGCGGCGTCTACAAGACGACCGACGGGGGGAAGAACTGGAAGCAGTCGCTCAAGGTCGACGCGGACACCGGCGCCTGCGACGTCGTCGTCGATCCGAAATCACCGAACACCGTCTGGGCCGGCATGTACGCCCGACGCCGCACGCCGTGGTCCTTCACCGGGAACAGCGAGAAGGGCGGGATCTTCCGCTCCGACGATGCCGGCGGATCGTGGAAGAAGCTGACGAGCGGCCTGCCGCCGCGCACCGGGCGCATCGGACTCGCCGTCTTCCCGAAGGATCCGCACATCCTGTATGCCGTGGTCGAGAGCGACACCGGCGGCGCCGGCTCCGGGATCAGCGACAACTACTCGAAGACCGGCGGGCTGTTCCGCAGCGACGATCGCGGCGACACCTGGAAGCGCGTCAGCCCGCTCAATTTCCGCCCGTTCTATTTCTCCCGCGTCGCGGTCGACCCGGAGAGCGCCGACCGCGTCTACCTGCCGGGATGGAACCTGGCGATCTCGGACGACGGCGGCAAGAGCTTCCGCGGATCCGGCAGCCCGAACGTGCACGTGGATTTCCACGCCATCGTCGTCAACCCGGTCGACCCGAACCAGATCCTCGTCGGCAACGACGGCGGCGTCTACATCTCCCACGACCGCGCCGCCAACTGGGACTACCTGAACCACATGGCGGTCGGGCAGTTCTACCGCATCGCGGTGGACGACTCCGATCCGTACCGCGTCGCCGGCGGGCTGCAGGACAACGGCTCTTCCATGGGGCCGTCCGAGACGCAGTTCAAGTCGGAGGACGAAGGGGATGGTGATGACGGCGGCCGTGGGGACGGGATCCTCGCCGACGACTGGCGGACCATCTTCGGCTCCGACGGCTTCGGGGTGGCGTTCGACCCGGTCGACAGGAACGTCGTCTATGCCACGGCGCAGGGCGGCGAGGTGGCGCGCATCCGTCTCGACAACAACGTGCAGACGTCGATCGCGCCGGCGGCGCGCGAGGGGCAGGAGCGCATCCGCTTCAACTGGAACTCCCCTTACTTCGTGTCGCCGCACGACCCGAGCGTCCTGTACATCGGCGGGAACCGGGTCTTCCGCCTGACCGAACGCGGCAACAAGTACGAGGCCATCAGCCCCGACCTGACGCGCAACGAGCCGGTCAAGACCCAGACGGTGGGCTCGAACGCCGAGACCTACGGCACCGTCGTGTCGCTCGCCGAGTCGCCGATCTTCAAGGGGATGCTCTGGGCCGGCACCGACGACGGCCGCGTGCAGCTCACGAAGGACGGCGGCAGGACCTGGAACGACGTCACGCCGAAGGAGGTCGGCGGCCTGTACGTGTCGCGCCTGACGCCGTCGCGCCACCAGCAGGACGCGTGCTACCTGGCCGTGGACGGCCACCGCACCGACGACTTCCGCAACCTGCTCTTCCTGACAGAGGACGCCGGCCGCTCGTGGAAGAGCATCGTCGGGGATCTGCCGCCCAACGAGACGGTGGAGGTGGTGACCGAGGCGCTCATGAACAAGGAGACGCTCTACGCCGGCACCGAGTTCGGCCTGTACGTCACAGTCGACAGAGGCGCCCACTGGGTGCGTCTCAACGGCAAGTCGCTGCCGCCGGCGCCGGTCGATGACATCGTCATCCAGCCGCGCGAGCGTGACCTGGTCGTCGCCACGCACGGGCGTTCGATCTACATCCTCGACGACGCCACGCCGCTGGCGCAGCTGACGGCCGAGAACCGTGCGAAACCGCTCGTGCTCTTCAGGCCGATGGCGGCGACACCGCGCCTCTACGCCGGGCGCAACTACGGCGGCGGCGCCGGGATCTTCCGCGCGCCCAACCCGCAGGCGGGGGTGGCGCTGACGTACTGGCTGCGCGAAGCGAACCCGGACGGCGTCAGCCTGTCGATCGAGAGCCCCTCGGGCGGCAAGGTGCGCGACCTGAACGGTCCCGGGCGGGCCGGGCTGAACCGGGTCTTCTGGGACCTGCAGGCCGATCGCAAGGACCGCATCCCGACGGTCGACGCGGGGCGGCTCGGGCAGACCGAGTTCGTCCCGGCGGGCGATTACAAGATCACGGCCACCCTCGACACCGGCGTGACCGGGAAGTCCGAAAGCTCCGAGACCACGGTGACGGTGAAGGCGGCCCCCAAGGACGAGCCTCCCGCGGGGACGGCCCACTGATTCCGACCGGCGAACTTCCTGCGGTGGGGAGCGATGAAGAGATCGAGCGTCTGCGCGGCCCGGTGCTGGCGGCGGTGCGACGCGCGTGTCCGCTGCGCCTGCGGGGGCTCGCCGAGGACATGGTCCAGGACGTCCTGCTGCGCCTGGTCGAGGCGCGGCGGAAAGAGTGGGGCAGCCGGCCCTTCCCTCCGTCTTATCTCTACAGGGCGGCCTACAACGCCGTCGTCGACGAGATGCGCCGGCGGCGTCACGACCGGGAGCGCCCGGCGGGGGAGGAGGATCTGGACCAGCGAGCCCACGGCAAACCGTCCCCGGACCGCGAAGCGGAGGGGCGGGAGATCGGCGCCGGGCTGCGCGGCTGTCTCGAGGGCCTCGTGCCGCCGCGGCGTCAGGCCGTGACCCTGTTCCTCGACGGCCTGAGCGTGGCCGAAGCGGCGGCGTCGCTCGGCTGGACCTTCAAGCGCACGAGCCATCTCGTGTACCGCGGCCTCGCCGACCTGCGCGTCTGTCTCGCCTCGAAGGGCCTCGCGCCGGGTCCGTCGGGCGGCGCCGGCGAAGGGCCGCGATGAGCGAGCCGCGCGCCGACGATCTGCGTCGCATCCGCGACGCCCAGGTGGGCGACGACGGCATGGCGGCGCCGGGGTGCCCGCCGGCCGAGGCGTGGTGGGACGCCTGGCGCGGGGACATCACGGACGCCGATTTCGCGCGCCTGGTGGAGCACAGCGCCGCCTGCGCCGCCTGCGCGCGCGCCTCGCGCGTCGCCGCTGATCTCGTCCGCGCCTTCGAGCCGGAGCGGTTCCGCGGCGCGCGTCGCCAGGGCGCCGCCGTCTGGAGGCAACACGTGGTCTGGGCCGCCGCAGCCGTCCTGGCCGTCGGCTTCGCCGGGCTGACCATCCGCTCGTATCTGCAGCGACCCGGGGCGGAGGTGATGCGCACGCAGGAAAGCGCCGGGCCGCGATCCCTGCTCGACGAGTCGCAGCCGCTGTCGCGGCGGGAGGCGACGCTGCGCTGGACCGCCGGCCCCGCCGGCTCGAGCTACGGCGTCGTCGTCACCGACGAGTCGCTGCGGCCGATGGCCTCGGCGCAGGGGCTGACCGTTCCCGAATACCGCATTCCCGCCGAGGCGCTGGCCCCCCTGCCGAAGGGGGCGCGCCTCGCGTGGCAGGTGGAGACCATCCTCCCCGACGGACGGCGCCTGCCGTCGCTGACCTTCTTCGCGAGCCTGGAGTGAGTTCCCGCGCGGCACGGCGGACCGGCGCGCGCGCCGGGGCGATGACGCTTGCCCTCGTGGCGCTCCTCGCCGCGACCGCCGCGTGGTGGGACGCGGTCGCGGCGACGACCGCTTCCTCCGGGGGCGAAGGCCTTGCGGCCAACGGCGTCGAGCCGACCCTCGACGACTGTGACCGGCTGACGCGGGAGCAGCCGGGCGACCTCGCCGCCTACGACTGCTACCAGAACATCGCGCGCCGGCACCGGACCTGGGACGAGGCGGCACGACGGCTCGACGCGCGCCTCGCCGCCGAGCCGGACAATCACTGGGCCCGTTTCGAGCTGGCCCTCATCGAGTGGGATCGCCGGGCCCCGCGCGCCGCGGAGCTGACCCGCGCCGCCGCCGACGGCTTCGCGGCGAAAGGCGACGCCCGGGCGGAAGCCCGCGCGCGCATCTCGGTGTCGCTGTCGCTGCGCGGCCAGGACGAGCGCCAGGCCGACCGTGAGCTGCAGCGCGCCGAGGAGCTCGCCCGTTCGGTCGGGGACCAGTCGCTCCTGGGCTATGTCCTGGTGCAGCGTGGCTGGTCGGCGTCGGGGCGCGAGGACTACGGCGCCGCCTTCGCCGCCTTCAAGGCGGCCGAGGCGATCGCCTTCCCCGACGGCCCGCGCAGCCTGCAGGGCTACGTCCTGTCCGGGCTCGGGAGCATCGCGTGGGAGACCGGCCGCAGCACGGCGGCGTTGGAGGCCTTCCAGCGGCAGGCGGATCTCTACCACCGTCTCGGGCAGCACTTCGACGAAGTGCAGGCGCGCAGCAATGTGGTCATGGTCCTCGCCGGCGACGGGACCCGGGACGGAGCGCAGCGCCGGGAGTTGCGTGACGCCGTCGCCGCCGCCCTCGAGGCCGCCGAGCGCGCCGGCAACCTGCGCGCCCAGGCGCAGCTCCTGACGATCCGCGGAAGCCGGCAGGCCGGCCCCGAGGCGATTGACGACCTGAGTCGCGCCGTGGCGCTGCGTCGCGGCGACCCCGACAAGACCGGGCTGTCCGGGATGCTGCGCCTGCTCGCCGCCGCCCTCGAGCGCGACGCCCCGGACACGGCGGCGGTGGAAGCGCGGACGCTCCGGGAAGAAGCGCTGGAATTCGACCGCCGCGCCGGGGCGCACGCCGACATCGCAGCATCGTGGTTCTGGCTCGCCCACGATCGCGAGGAAGCCGGCGACGCCGAAGGCGCGCGGCAGGCCTACGACGCTTGTCTCGACGAGGCCGAACGGGTGCGCGACCTGCAGCCCGAGGAGGGCGTACGCGGCGGCGCCTTCGCGTCGCTCGTCTCCTTCTTCGCGGCGGAGAGCGGCGCGGCGCTGCGCCGCTTCGCCGAGCGCGGCGATCCCGACGAGCTCGAGCGCGGCGTGCGCATCCAGGAGCGCGCCCGCGCCCGCGTGCTGCTCGACGCGCTCGAGACCTCCGGCGCCCCGTCCGCCTCGCGCGCGGACGCCGCGGGACGTGCGCGCCAGGAGCGGGACGCGCTTTTGACCCGGCTCGCCGAATCGCAGCGGCGCCTGCGCGACCCGGCCCTGCCGCCGAAGGAGCGCGCGGCGCTTCTGGCCTCGCTCGACGAGCTCGAGGCCCGCGAGGCCGTCCTGCGCGACGCCGTGGCGCGCGCCGACCCCGAGTTCGCCGCGCTCCGCCGTCCGGTCTTTCCCTCGCTCCAGGACATCCGCGCGGCGCTGCACGAGGACGAGGCGCTCGTCGCGTTCCAGCTCACGACCGATCCGGAGGCGCGCGAGCTCCTGGGCGCGGCGAACGGAGGCGGTTCGTGGGCCTTCGTCGCGACGCGGGAGCGGGCCGACGTTGTCCCGGTTCCCGACCGCGCCGCGGCGGAGCGGGCGGTGGCGCTCCTGACCGGCGCCATCGCGCGCCGCGACGGCGGCGAAGCGCGGCTGGCCGGGGAGGTCGGGCGCGCGTATCTCGGCGCGGTCCGGGATCGGCTGCCGGCGGGCATCCGCCGGCTCGTCCTCGTCCCGGACGGGCCGCTGCACCGCATGCCCTTCGAGGCGCTGCGGCCGGCGGCGGGGGAGGGACCGCTCGGCGGCGCGTACGAGATCACCCGCGCCCCGTCGATCACCGTGTGGTGGCGCTGGCGGAGCGAGTCGCCGGCCGGGCCGGCGCCCGCGGGACTCATCCTGGCCGACCCGGATCTCGCCGGCGCGGAGCGGGACGAAGGACTGCGGGCCGCGGCGCCGTGGTACGACGGCCTGCGCCTCGGGTCGCTGCCCTATGCGCGCGCCGAGGGCGAAGAGACGGCGCGCCTCCTCGGAACGGCGGGAGTGCTGCTCGAGGGAAAGGGCGCCACCGAGCGCGCCTTCAAGAGCGCGTCGCTGTCGCGCTACGGCCTGCTGCACATCGCGGCGCACGCCGTCGTGGACGAGCGTCACCCGGAGCGGAGCGCCATCGTGCTGGCGCCCGGAGACGCGTCCGAGGACGGGCTGGTGCAGCCGCGGGAGATCGCCGCCCTGCCGCTCGCCGGCCAGGTGGTGCTCCTGTCCGCCTGCGAGAGCGCCTCCGGGAGCACGCTGCGGGGCGAGGGGCTCGTGGGCCTGGCGCCGGCATTCTTCCGCGCCGGCGCGCGCACCGTCGTCGGCGGCCTGTTCACCCTGCGCGACGAGGAAGCGAGCGATTTCGTCGCGGCGATCGTCGACCGGCTGGCGCGCGGCGAACGGATCGGCGCCGCCGCCTTCGCGGCCCGCCGCGAGCTCATCCGCCGCGGCGTGCCGGCCGCCGCCTGGGGGGCCGTCGTGGTCCTCGGCGACGGCGACCGCACGCCGCTTCCCGGTGGCGCGCCGGGAGCCGCCGACCGCGACACTCCCCTGCGCCGAGGCCTCTGGGTCGTCCCGGCCGCCGGCGCGCTCATCGCCGCCTTCGTCGCCGCGCGCCGCAAGCGCCGCATCGCCGGGACGCGCAGCGCCGCCTGAACGGCGACAAGGACTGTCGAGCCGGTTCCCGCCCCTGACACCCAGCGTCACTCCACGGGCGCGAGCCGTGGGCAGTTCACGCACACGCACGGCCTCGATCGCCCCGCGAGCTTTCTGCGGCCTTCGCGGGCGGATCCGCGCCGGACGCGGAGTCCGCCGCGACGACGGCCCGTCAAGGATCCGGCGCCGCCATCGCGCCGACGCGCCGGCTCCGGGATGGAATGTCTCTTGCTGCCCGCTGAGGCGTCAGGTTCGCCGGGGGAAAGCATGACGAGAGACAACGCACCGCAGCCGCGCACGGATCACGGCTTCTCGATGGTCGAGCTGCTCGTGGTCCTGGCATTCATCGGGGTCATCGCCGGCATCGCGCTGTCGTCCGGCTTCTATGCCTTCGACGTGTCGCGCCTCGGACGGACGGTCGCCAACATGCGCGGCGTCGCCGACGCGCTGACCAAGTACCAGACGGATACCAGCATGCTGCCGCCCGGCGGCCTGCAGACGATGAGCACCATCGCGAGCGCCATCCGGTCCTCCGGCGGGCAGGTGGCGCTGACCGACGGCTGGGACAACCCGCTCTACTACGAGCGCTACACGACGGCCCAGGGAGTCCTGACATTCCGCGTCTGGTCGTTCGGCAAGGACGGGTCCGCGGACGGCGTGATCACCGGCACCTGGGTGGACTTCACCACCGACATCGTCGTCGAGGGCGGGTCCTTCATCCAGACCAAGTGGTGAGGAGCATGGAGACCAAGGCAGCAGCGAGAGCATCGTCCCCGGCGAGAGAGAACGGCGCGGCCGACGACGAAGAGGCGCCCCAGGCGGCGACCTTCAGCGCCAGCGTCACGCGGCGGCGCAAGGAGGCGGAGCGTGCGGCGGCGCCGGCGCGCCCATCGGCGGCGCGCGAGGAGCGTCCGGTGGCGCCGAAGCCGGCCGCGAGCGGCGTGGCCCGCTATCTCGAGGTGCTGGGAGTCGGGCCGAACGCCTCGTTCGACGCCATCAACACCGCCTACTACACCTTGATCAAGCGCTTCCCTGAGAACCCGACCGAGGAGGACGAGGCGCGCCTGCAGGAGGTGAAGCGCGCCTACGACATCCTGAAGCGCAACTACCAGCCGAAGGAGGAGAAGTCGTTCCACTTCGCCTTCGACAAGAAGGTGGCGCTGCCGCTGCTCGCCGTCACGGTCGTCGCCATGCTGGCCGGCCTCGTGGCGCTGAACTGGAAGAACCTGCGCCTGAAGATGGTCCACTACAACGCCGGCACGGTGGTGGCGCTCAAGGGGCACAGCGAGCCGTATGGGCAGATCACCGGCTACGAAGCGATGCACCGCTTCCCGGCGGGGAACCCGTCGGCCGCCTACGAGATGAAGCTCGACGGCCGCGAGACCACCGTCTGGGTCAGCGAGCGGCTGGTGGTCAACGGCATGCAGCCGCTGGGCACGAAGTAGCGTTCAAGTTCCGTTTCCTTCCGTTCTCTTCGGTTTCTCTCCCGGCCGCAGCAGCCGCGCGCGCGTGATCGCCTCGTCGCCGAGGCGCGATCGAATCGCGTCGGCCGCCCGGGCGGCGCGCTGCGCCCGGTCATCGGACGGATCGCGGAAGAGCGAACCGGTGCCGCCGGAGGGGTCGCCGGAAGGATCCACGAGCCCGCTCATGCCGACGCCGAGCAGGCGCACGCCCTGCCCGCCGAGCTGCACCCGCTCGCGGTAGAGCGCGCGGGCCGCGGCGACGATCTTCTCGGTCAGATCGGTCGGCGCCTCGAGCGTCAGCGCGCGCGTGAACGTGGTGAAGTCCCCCGTTCTCACTTTGAGCTGCACCGTGCGCCCCCGCAATCCCTCCTGCCGCAGCGACCGCGCCACCCCCTCCGAGCGCTCCAGCAGCGCGCGATCGATGGCCTCGGGATCGCGCAGGTCCTCCTCGTAGGTCCGCTCCTCGGAGATCGACCTGCTGCGCCGGCCGGATTCGACCGGCCGGTCGTCGCGACCGTGCGCCAGCGCGTCGATGTGCGCCGCGAAGTTGCCGCCCACGAGGGAGACGAGCCGCGGCAGGCCGGCGCGCGCCACGTCGCCGATGGTGCGCAGTCCCGCCTGCTCGAGGCGCGGCGCCGTCTTCGGTCCGACGCCCCAGAGCCGCGTCACGGGCAGCGGCCACAGCCGCGTGGCGATGGCCTCGCGCGGCAGGAGGACGAGACCGTCCGGCTTCTCGAGATCCGAGGCGACCTTCGCCAGGTACTTGTTGGGGGCGACGCCGACCGACGCGGTCAGGCCTTCCTGCTCGCGGATCCGCCGCTTGAGATGCCCCGCCACCCGCCGCCCATCGTCGAGACTCGCCACCGGGCGCAGCACGGCGGCCGAGGGGCCCAGAGGGTCGAGGATCGCGGCGACCTTCGTCACGTCGAGGAACGCCTCGTCGATCGACAGTGGCTCGATCGCCGGCGTCGCTTCGGCGAGGATCCGGAAGATCCGCCGGGAGATCTCGACGTAGCGCTCCATGCGTCCGTGCACCCAGGTCGCCTGCGGGCACAGCCGCTCCGCGGTGACCGAGGGCATCGCCGATCGCACTCCGAACTTCCGCGCCTCGTACGAGCAGGTCGCGACGACGCCGCGCCGTCCGCGGTGCCCGACGATCAGCGGCTTCCCGAAAAGCGACGGATCGTCGCGCACCTCGATCGCCGCGTAGAAGGCGTCCATGTCGAGGTGCAGGATGACGCGGTCGTCCGAGGGGGGCATCGTCTCTGGTCCGTTGAGCGGCAATCCTACCCGCGATCCCGCGCCGGGGCGCCTGCCGGGCCGGTCCCCCTGCGACCAGCCGTCCTCGGTCGCTTTTCGGGAACCGCGGGGCCCGCTCCGGCGTGTCAAGCGCCGGGAGGGACATCCGTGAGCATCCTGTCCGCCGCCCGCGTCGTGGTCATCGTCCTCGCCGTCGCCGTTCTCGCCTCGCTCGCCTGCGGCGGAGAGCGGCCGGCGGAACCGGCCGCGGCTGCAACGCCGCCGGCGGCCCCGAACCTCATCGACCTGATGCCGGCCTTCTGGGCGTTCTGGGAGCAGGCGGAAAAAAAGGACCCGGCCGAGCAGGTGCGCCTCCTCAAGGAGGTGGCGATCGCGCCGCATCACGACTTCTACGAGAAGGTGATCGGCGTCCCTTCCGACGACCGCCTGAAGGAGATCCTCGAGACGCTGACGCCGGCGATTCCCGCCCTGCGGCGCATCGACGGCGAGTTCAGGGACCAGCTCCCGAAGGGATTCGCGTCGTTCATCGCCACCTATCCCGACATGGACCGGACGCTGCCCATCTACGCCGGGCCGTCCCTCTTCACCTCGTCGGGACAGTCGCGCGACTTCGAAGGCCGGACCATCGTCTTCTACGGGCTCGATGTCGTCGCGGTGGTGCTTTCGGATGTCACGAACCACCTCCCGGACGTCCATCACGAGATGTTCCACGCCTACCATTGGCAGCGGAACCCGGAGTTCGCCGCGGCGGGGAAGGACGCGTTCGAGAAAACCCGCAAGTCCCCGATGTATTACGACCTCTGGTCGGAGGGGCTGGCCCTGTACGCCGTGCGCCACCTCGACCCGGACGCGCCCCTGTCGCTGGTTCTCTCGTCGAAGGCGCTCCCGGACGAGGGGCCCAAGGTCCTGAAGCGCGTGGCGGGGGAACTGCGCCAGCGTCTCGACGTCACCAACCTCGACGAGGTGGGCGATTACTTCTTTTTCACCCCGAAACGGAAGGATCTCCCCTCCCGCATCGCGTATTACGTCGGCCTGCGCCTGGTCGAAGAGGTCGGAAAGGGGCGCTCGATGGAGGACCTGGTGACTCTCGGCGGCAAGGATTTGCGTGCCGCCATCGATGCGGGACTCCAGACCCTCGAAAAACAGTGAGCACCGCGCCCGCGGCGCCCTTGACACCGGTCCATCCCGGCCGCAACATTCAAGGCATGAGTCAGAAGGGCGCCCCGTCCGACATGTCCAGCACCGCCGACGGGACCCGCCGCGCGGTCCCGTTCGGAGCGCCGCACATCTTCGTCCTGGCGATCGTGGACGGCGACGACCCGACCGCCGCGCACCGGCTGACGCGCCCGGAGACGATCCTCGGCCGCGGCGACGAAGCCCACATCAACATCGAAGACGAGAAGGTCAGCCGGGCCCACTGCCGCATCAAGGTGGAAGGCTCCGTCTGCACCCTCTTCGACAGCGGCAGCCGCAACGGCACCAGCGTCAACGGCCGCAAGGTCGCGCCGAACACCGGGCAGCGGCTCAGGCACCTGGATGAGATCGAGATCGGATCCCATCGCTACGTGCTCTTGACCGGCCGCTTCCGCGAAACGCCCAAGCCCATCTGACAGCTCGATCGCCGCTCCACGCCTCCACGTCCCGGCCATCGCGAAGAGCCGCCCGCCGACGCGCATCCTGATTCATGCGGCGTCCGTGGCATTTGCTCTAGAATCCGCCGAAACGCCGAATCGAGGGAGGTGTCATGCGCAGGCTCGCATGGGTGATGGGGATCGTCCTGGTCATCGGGGCGTTCGGGTGGACGCATGCACGCACGCAAAAGCCCGCGATCATGGCGCGCAAGTGGGTGGCGGTCACCGGCAAACCGCTCGCGGCGACGGCCGGCGCGCGCATGTTCGAGCGCGGCGGCAACGCGGTGGACGCGGCGTGCGCCATGCTCGCCGTCACCTGCACCATGTGGGACACCCTCGGCTGGGGCGGCGAGACCCAGGCGCTCGTGTGGAATCCGAAGACGAAGCAGGTGATGGCGGTCAACGCCCTCGGCGTCGCGCCGACCGGAGCGACGGCCGACTTCTATCACGGCAGGAAAATGAACTACCCGCCCGAGTTCGGGCCGCTCGCCGCGGTGACGCCGGGCACGCCCGGCGGATTGATGCTGATGCTCTCCGAGTGGGGGAAGCTGTCGCTGGCCGAGGTCCTGGCGCCGGCGATCGAGATGGCGGACCAGGGTTATCCGATCGAGGACGAGCTGGTGCGCGTCATCGACCGGCAGAAGAAACAACTGGAGGACTGGCCCTTCTCGAAGGCCCTTTTCCTGCCGCGCGACGGCAAGCCGCCGGAGATGGGCGCCCTCTTCCAGCAGAAGGATCTCGCCGGGACCCTCAAGCGCCTGGTCGAGGCCGAGCAGGCGGCGCGCAAGGCGGGGAAGGATCGCAAGGCCGCCATCCTGGCCGCGAACGATCTGTTCTATCGCGGCGCCATCGCGCGCGAGCTGGCCGACGCCGTCAAGGAGGCCGGCGGACTGATCACCTCGGACGACCTGGCCCGCTGGAAGCCGAAGATCGAGACGCCGGTGATGACCAACTACAAGGGGATCGACGTCTACAAGCTGACGACCTGGACGCAGGGTCCGGCGATGCTGCAGGCGCTGAACCTGCTCGAGCGCACGGATCTCAAGGGGATGGGCTACAACAGCGCCCGCTACATCCACACGGTGACGCAGGCGATGCACCTCGCCTTCACCGATCGGGACTTCTATTACGGCGACCCGGATTTTCCGCCGGAGGAGCCGGTGAAGGGACTGCTCTCGAAGGAGTACGCGCGCAAGCGGTGGGAGAGCTTCGACCCGAAGCACAACCGCTCCGAGGTGAAGCCCGGGGATCCGTATCCGTTCCAGGACGGGACGAATCCGTTCCGCGATCTGCTCGACGCCTGGCCTCCCGCGCCGGAAAGGAAAGCCGGGCGCATGACGGCGGACGAGGCCTTCCGCGCCGGCACGACGTCGGTGATCGCCGCCGACGCCGAAGGCTGGGTCGTGTCGATGACGCCGTCGGGCGCCTGGGTGCCGGCGGTCGTCGCGGGGCACACCGGCATCGGCTTGTCCCAGAGGGCCCAGTCGTTCGTCACCGACCGGCGTGAGAACCCGTTCAACGTCATCGAGCCGGGGAAGCGGCCGCGCGTCACGCTGACGCCGACGCTCGCCCTGAAGGGCGGCCGTCCGTACCTCGCGTTCGCGGTGCAGGGCGGCGACACGCAGGACCAGAACCTCCTGCAGTTCTTCCTCGACATCGTCGAGTTCGGCTTCGACGTGCAGGAGGCGGCCGAAGGAGCGAACGTCACGACGTACCAGATGCATTCGTCCTTCGGCGAGCACGAGATCCGCGCCGGCCGGCTGACGCTCGACACGCGCACGCCCGACTGGGTGCGCGACGAGCTGCGCGACATGGGCTACACGCTCGATTTCGCCGAGCGCAACTCCGGCCCGATCAACGCCGTGCTGCTCGACCTCGAGCACGGGACGATGCGCGGCGGCTCCTCGAACAACGGCGACGACTACGGCATCGGCTGGTAACTTTCAACAGGGGGGAACACCATGCGCAGAAGCCTCGCTTTGATCCTGCCCGCGGTCGTCGGCTTCGCCGCGGGCCTGGCCGTCTTCGCGGCGGCGACGAAGTTCGATCCGGCCATCCTGAACGGCGACAAGAAAGAGGTCGCGGGCCGGCTCCTCAAGGAGGCCGAGACGCTCGCCGCCAAGGGCTCCTGGGAGCGGATCGCCGTCGGCCGCATCCATTACCTGGCGGGCCGCAAGGAGCAGGGGAAGGCGCTCTTCGACGCGGTGACGGCCGGGAAGCCGGAGTGGAGCGATTACGCGCGCATCGGCACCGTCTATGCCATGGCCGGCGAGGCGGACAAGGCGAAGGAGATGTACGAGAAAGCGATGGCGCTGAAGCCGGGAAACGGCCGCGTCCTGGCCGAAGCGGGGGCCTGGCGGCAGCTCAAGGGGGACGACGCCAGGGCGAAGGAGCTGTTCACCGCCGCGCTCACCGCCGACCCGAACGACTTCTGGGATCGAATCACGATCGCCGCGGCTCTGGAAGGGCAGGAGCCGTTCTAGAGGCGGAACACCTCGGCGGCGCGCAGGCCGTCGAGGATGAACTGCACCGCCATGGTGGCGAGGACGAGCCCCATCAGCCGGCTCATCACGTGGATGCCGGTCGTCCCGAGGATCTTCTGCAGCGCGGCGGAGCGGCTCAGGAGCATCCAGGTGGCGAAGCCGGTCAGGAGGATCGCCACGTAGACGGGGAGCGACGCCCTCCACGTGTGGTTCGCCGGCGCCAGGACCATGACCGTCGAGATCGCGCCCGGGCCGGCGAGCAGCGGGATCGACAGCGGCGTGATCGAGATGTCCGGCTTCTCAATCCCCTCGCGGATCTCGCCGGGCGTCTCGCGGCTCGGCCGCTCGGCGCGCAGCATCTCGAGGGCCGACAGGCCGAGGATCACGCCGCCGGCGATCCGGAACGCCGGCAGCGTGACGCCGAAAATGCGCAGCACGACGCTTCCCGCCGTCGCGAACAGGATCAGGATGCCGGTCGAGACGATCGCCGCCTTGAGCGCCATGTCGCGCCGGCGCTCCTCGCGATCCCCCTCGGTCATCGTCAGGAAGGCGGGGACCGCCGCGAGCGGATCGACGATGAACAGCACCGAAACCAG
>DASRAU010000045.1:0-70608 GCA_035638075.1 Verrucomicrobiia bacterium | reverse complement strand
CGGAATTTCCGTCGTCGACAGCCCGCGCCGTATCCGTCGCCGTCCTGCTTCGGGTACCGGCACCGCCGCCATCAGCCGCTTCGTGTACGGATGCTGCGGGTTGTCCATCACCGCGGCGCGCGGACCGATCTCGACGATCTCGCCCAGGTACATCACTGCGACGCGATGACTGATGTGCTCGACAACGGCGAGCCCATGGGCAATGAAGAGGTAAGAGAGTCCCTTTTCCTGCTGCAGGTCCATCATCAGGTTGATCACCTGCGCCTGGATGGACACGTCGAGCGCCGACACCGGCTCGTCGGCGACGATGAGCTTCGGCCGCAGCGCGATGGCGCGCGCCACCCCGATCCGCTGCCGCTGACCGCCGGAGAAGGCGTGCGGGTAGCGTCGCTTCATCGACGGGTCGAGACCGACGCGCTGCAGCAGCGCGTCCACCATTCCCTCGCGCTCGGCGCCGCGCCGGCCGATGCCGTGGATGTCGAGCGGCTCGCGGACGATGGCGCCGATGGTCATGCGCGGGTTGAGCGAACCGTAGGGATCCTGGAACACCACCTGGATGTTCCGGCGCGCGCGGCGCAGCGGCTTCGGCGGCAGCGCCAGGAAATCCGCGCCGTCGAAGCGGATCGAGCCCGCGTCCGGCTCGACGAGACGCAGGATGCAGCGCCCGAGCGTCGTCTTGCCGCTCCCCGACTCGCCGACGAGCGCCAGCGTCTCGCCGGGCCGCACCTCGAGCGACACGCCGTCCACCGCGCGCACCCAGGACGAGACGCGCGCGAACAGCCCGCGGCGCACGGGGTAGCGCTTCACGAGGTCGCGCACCTCGAGGAGCGGCGCGGCTTCCCGTCCGGGAACGGCGGCGGCGGGGACGCTCACGAGGCCTGCTCCGCCGCCGGCCGCGACCGCGGCCGGCCCGCGGTGTCGTGGTGCAGGAAGCAGGCGACCTGGTGTCCGCCGTCGGCGGCACGCGGCAGGAGGGACGGCACCACCTCGCGACACTCGGGCATCGCGTCGGGACAGCGCGGATGGAAGGCGCACCCGGCAGGCAGCCGCGCGAGATCGGGGACCGCGCCCTCGATCGCCGGCAGCCGCCGCGCCCTCGGCCCCGGGACCGCCGACGATCCCGGGCGCGGCATGGATCGCAGCAGCCCCCGCGTGTACGGATGAGCCGGATCGCGGAAGAGCCGGCGCGCGGTCGCCTCCTCGACGATGCGGCCCGCGTACATCACGGCCACCCGGTCCGCCATCCCGGCGATCACCCCGAGGTTGTGGCTGATGAGCAAGAGCGACAGCCCCAGCTCGTCGCGCAGCCGTTTCAGGAGCGCCAGGATCTCCGCCTGGATGGTCACGTCGAGCGCGGTCGTCGGCTCGTCGGCGATCACGAGCGACGGCTTGCAGGCGAGCGCGCAGGCAATCATCACCCGCTGCAGCATGCCGCCCGAGAGCTGGTGCGGGTACTCGTGCACGCGGCGCGCCGCATCGGGGATGCGGACGAGCTCGAGGAGCCGCGCCGCCTCGGCGAGCGCCTCCTTTTTCTTCATGAGGCGGTGCACCACCAGCCCCTCGGCGATCTGCGTCCCGACGGTCAGCACCGGGTTGAGGGCGGCGGCGGGCTCCTGGAAGACGAAGCCGATCTCGCGGCCGCGCACCGAGCACATCTTCCGCTCGGTCAGCGCCATCAGGTCGGATCCCCGGAAGCGGATCCGCCCCGAGGCGATGCGCCCGGGCTCGGGCACGAGCCGGAGGAGCGACAGCGCCGTGACGCTCTTGCCGCACCCGGATTCGCCGACGAGCCCCAGCGTCTGCCCCTCCTCGACGGCGAAGGAGACGCGGTCGGCGGCGCGGAAGGAGCCGCGGGCCCCCGGGAACTCGACGACGAGGTCTTCGACCTGGAGGAGCGGCGCCACCGTCAGGCGATCCTCTCGCGCGGGGCGTAGGCGCCGAAGGCGGCGCGCAGGCGGTCGGAGATTTCGCCCAGGGTCGCCTTCGCCTCGACGGCGGCGACGAGGAGCAGCATCAAGTTTTGATCCCCGCGGGCGGCCCGCTCGACCTCGTCGAGCGCCTGGCGCGCGGCCCCCTGGTCCCGCCCCGCCTTGAGCGCGCGCACCCGTTCGCGCTGCGACTCCTCGAGGGCCGGGTCCACCTTGAGCGTCGGGAGGACCGCCTCGCCCGGCGCCGCCTCCTGGTAGCGGTTGACGCCGACGACGATGCGCTCGCCGCGCTCGGCCTGCTGCTGGGCGCGGTAGGCCGCCTCCTGGATCTCCTTCTGCTGGTAGCCGGCCTCGATCGCCCGCACCGTGCCGCCGATCCGGTCGATGGCCTCGAGGAACGCCGTCGCCTCGGCCTCGAGCCGGTCGGTCGCGGCCTCGAGCGCGTAGGCGCCGCCGAAGGGATCGACGGTGTCGGCGACCCCGGTCTCGTGCGCCAGGATCTGCTGCGTGCGCAGCGCGATGGTCGCCGCCTTCTCGGTCGGCAGCGCCAGCGCCTCGTCCATGCCGTTGGTGTGCAGGCTCTGCGCGCCCCCGAGGACGGCCGCGAGCGCCTGCACCGCCACCCGCGCGATGTTGTTCTCCGGCTGCTGCGCCGTGAGCGTCGAGCCGCCGGTCTGCGCATGGAAGCGCAGCCGCTGCGCCGCCTTGTCGGTCACGCCGAAGCGGCGCTCGAGCAGTCGCCCCCACAGCCGCCGCGCGGCGCGGAACTTGGCGATCTCCTCGACGAAGTTGTTGTGCGCGTTGAAGAAGAAGGAGATCTGCCCGGCGATCTCCTCGATCGGCAGCCCACGCGCGCGCGCCGCCTCGAGGTACGCCAGGCCGTTCGCGAAGGTGAAGGCGATCTCCTGCGCCGCGGTCGAGCCCGCCTCGCGGATGTGATAGCCGCTGACCGAGATGACGTTGAAGCGCGGCATCGCCTGGCGCCCCCACGCGAAGATGTCGGTGGCGAGGCGCAGGGAACCCTCCGGCGGATAGATGTACGTGCCGCGCGCGATGTATTCCTTGAGAACGTCGTTCTGCACCGTGCCGCTGAGCTTCGCGAGCGGCACGCCGCGCCGCTTGCCGACGGCGGCGTACAGCGCCAGGAGGATCGCCGCCGTGGCGTTGATGGTCATCGAGGTGGAGACCCGGTCGAGCGGCAGGCCGTCGAGCAGCGTCTCCATGTCGTCAATCGAGTCGATGGCGACGCCGACCCGGCCGACTTCCCCCGCCGCCATGGCGTGGTCGGAGTCGTAGCCCATCTGGGTCGGCAGGTCGAAGGCGATCGACAGCCCGGTCTGGCCGCGATCGAGCAGGTAGCGCAGGCGCCGGTTGGTCTCGCGCGCGTCGCCGAACCCGGAATACTGCCGCATCGTCCAGAACCGGCCGCGGTACATCGTCGGCTGAATGCCCCGCGTGAACGGCGCCTCCCCCGGCATCCCGAGCGCCGCGCCGGCATCGAAGCCCGCCAGGTGCTCGGCCGTGTACACGCGCTCCACCGGCGCTCCCGAATCGAACCGGAACTCCTCGCGCCGCTCCGGCACCTTCGCCAGCGACTCCTTGAGCGTCCCCGCCTCCCACTCCGCGAGCCGCTGACGTTTCCCCTTGTCCTCTGCGGATTTCACCCCGGAAACGTACCACAAGCCCGAAACGGGATGAAGCGAGCTACGGGCAGGGCACCGGCGAGATGCGAATCACCCCGGTCGATTTGCGTCCCAGCGCATCGAGCGCTCCGACGGCCTTGGCGCTGTGTCCCACGAGGTAGTAGTAGACCTGCCTCGGGTTCGGCGGGACCGCCGCGTCCTGGACGCTGATGTTCGTGCCGACCGTGGCCTGCGGCACGTTCGAGGTCAGGCACTGCAGCGTCGTGAAGTTCGGGTCGCCGTTGTAGACGTCGAAGGTGCCGCGGAAGACGTCGTAGCCGTCCACCGAGGTGAGCTGCGGCCGCGCCGCCCAGTTGATCGCGGCGTTCGTCGGGGTGACGTGCGTCATCGTCAGGAAGATGTCGTTGCCGTCCCCGGTGTACACCGGCGCGTTCGTCGTCGCCCCGGTGACGCTGGCGCAGGCGACGTTGGCGCTGCAGCGGACCTTCACCTTGTAGCTCGCGTCCTTCAGGGGCCCGTCGAGGTAGAGGCTGTTGGTGGACCAGTCCTGCACCACGGCGCCGTCGCGCTCGAAGCGGAACTGCGCCACCCCGTTGGAGCAGCCGCCGGGCAGTGTCGAGGCGCTGGCGTCGAGGACGACCCGCTCGCCGCGCTCGACGATCCCGTCGCCGTCGGTGTCGTGCAGCGCCAGCAGCGGCGTCGTCCCGCCGTCCCCGACCGCCGGATTGCACGCGACGGGGCAGGAGCCGGCGAGCGGCGCCTTGACGTCCGGATTCGGCGTGATCTGCTGGGTGATGGCGCCGGTGATGATGATGTCGTCGAGCCACCAGCCGTCGTCGGTGTCGAGGTCGGCCCACGTGCCGCCGAGCTCCTGGTACGAGGAGGCGGCGTTGTTGAACTCCCACGCCTGCCCGATCCAGCGGATGCGCACCCGCTGCCCCTGGTAGGCCGCGAGGTCGAACTTCGTCTGGATCCAGTTGCCGTTGCCGGTGGCGCCCGCGGAACCCGGACCGGCGCAGCCGAGGGTCGTGGTCTGGTCGTACGGCCAGCCGCACGACGCCCAGACGCCCTGCGGCCAGCACATGGTCTCGCGCGCCCCGTTCGGCGCGGGGGCGCCGGCGCCGGTGTCGCCCGGCGTCAGGTTGCAGTAAGTGATGGCCGTGCCGAAGCGGCTCCAGATCTGCGGGACGTGGTCGTAGACGTTCTCGTACGGGACCAGCTTGTCCCAGAAGCCCCACGTATCCACCGAGGTGGACGGATCCGTGTCGATCTGGATCTGCACGTCGCCGTAGTCGAACGCCTCTTCGTCGTTGACCGAGCGCGCGCCCCCGGTCGGCGGACCGTGGCTCGCCGCGCGCCGCCCGAAGCGGTTCAGGTCGCTGATGGTCACCATGTCGGCGATGTGGAAGAAGGAGACCTGAAGATCTCCGGGATCCGGGAAGACCGCGAGGTTGATCGGGTTGGTCATGAACGCCGCGAGCTGCCGGAAGTGGGTCGTGTCGCCGGTGCGGCTCGCCGCGTTGGTGTGGACGCCCCAGTGCAGCGAGTTCGGCCCGCTGTGCGCCAGCGCCCCGTTGGCCGGCGTGGTCTGGCTGGCATTGGCCTGGCAGGTCCCCGCCGGGCAGTGGATGTGCCAGTCCATGTCGTTGTCGGGGTCGATCTTGCAGCCGGGGTCGAGCGGCGGCACGTTGAAGCCGCCGCAGGCGACGCCCTTGAGGAGCTGCGAAGACCCGAGCGTGCCGGTGCCGACGACGACGCCGATGGTGTCGTTCTTGGCGCTGGGCGTGCCGATCGGCTTGGTGTCGATGCGGATGCCCGCCTGGCCGTCCCGCTCGGTCTCGAAGTTCTCGACGATCCGGCCGTCGTCGGCGGTGTTCGGCAGGCCGTCCGGCCCGAGCACCTTGACCTGCGTCATACCCGACGGCAGGTCGAGATCGGCGAGCAGGGTGATGGGGATCGCCGCCATGGTGCCGAGGGTCTCGGACGAGGTGAGCGTCAGCAGGAAGTCCAGCCGCGCCGGGTTCGAGCCGGTGGTGCTCGCGAGCGTGCTCTTCGCCACGACCTCGAAGTAGTCCCCGGTGTCGTCGCCGGTGCCCGCGATCTTGTCGGCGCCGATGGACCCGAGAACGAGCGACTGGCCGGCGGGGAAGACGCTGCGCCGGATGGACGGCAGGGTGATGCAGGCGACGTCCGGGTCGGCGCTGTTCAGGTTGAAGGTGACGTTCGTCAGGTCGGTCGTGCCGGCGTTGAGGATCTCGATGTAGATGCGTCCCTTCTCGCCGGCGTCGATCCAGACGTCGTGGTCGCCGTCCACGTCGCCCGCGCGCACCTGGCGCACCACCAGCTTCGCCAGCGGCAGCGCGCGGCAGGCGACGCTGAGGTTGTAGCGGGCCAGGTCGTCGGGAGCGCCGTCGCCGTCGTCGTCGTTGCTGCCGGCGGGGTCGCAGGCGTCTCCCAGGCCGTCGCGGTCGGCGTCGGCCTGCTGGTTGGTGTTGGCGATGACGGCCGCGTTGTAGATCGTCGGGCAGTTGTCGAGGCTGTCGGGCACCCGGTCGTTGTCGTAGTCGTCGAGGACGGTCGAGCAGGTGCCGCCGTTGGTCACCGTCGTCCGCATGCAGGTCTCCTGCACGATGCCGGTGCAGGTCTCGCCGCCCGGGCACTGGCCGTTGTTCGTGCAGATGGTCGACGAGGTGATGCTGCAGGTCCCGGTGGTCGGGCAGTTGGCGTTGGTGGTGCAGATGGTCGCGCTCGTGCGCTGGCACGACCCGGTGGCGGCGGTCGCGGTCACGGCGCCGGTGCAGTCGCCGTCGCAGGCGTTGCCGAGCAGGTCGGTGTCGAGGTTCAGCTGGTTGGCGTTCGGCGTGCGCACGCAGTTGTCGTTGCGGTCGGCGATGCCGTCGCCGTCCCGGTCGGAGGTCTGGTCGCAGGCGGTGCCGCGCCCCGGCAGGGCCCCGATGGCCTGCGACGGGTTGTAGACGTCCGGGCAGTTGTCCACCTCGTTGGGGACGCCGTCGAAGTCCACGTCGTCGAAGTCGCAGGTGTCGCCGATGCCGTCGGCGTCGGCGTCCGCCTGGCTGGCGTTCGCGAGGGACGGGCAGTTGTCGCACAGGTCGCCGCGGCCGTCGCCGTCGGCGTCCGCCTGGGCGGGGTCGTAGACCGCCGGGCACTTGTCGGTCGCCGCCGCGATGTTGTCGCCGTCGATGTTGTCGAAGGCCGACTCCGCCACGGTCCCGTCGCCGTCGGCGTCGCACAGCGGGTCGTTGTAGTAGACGCTGATGGTCTGATCCCTGGCGGGCGTGACGAACACCGTCGCCGGGTTGTTGAACTGCGAGGTGACGGTGATGGCGCCGCGGAAGATCCCCGGCGAGACCTCCGGCAGGGTGAAGGTCTTCACCGGCAGGATGCCGTTGCCGTTGTGGGCGAAGAACGGCGTGCCGTCGCTGTCGGAGGACGCCTGGACGGTGACCGAGCCCTGTCCCGTCTTCTTCGGATCGTCCACGGTCACGTCGAGCGACTCGTCGCACTCGTACAGGCTGGTCCGGTCGACGACGACGGTGGCGCACTGCTGCCCCGCCGGCTGCCCCGGCTGGCCGAAGCGCTGGCAGGCCGGCGTGTGCGCGGGGACGAACTGGCTCTCGTCGAGCGGATGCGACTCGTCCCACTCGAGCACCGGGTCGTCGATCGCCAGCCCGTAGTCGCTGTTGCCGCCGGCGCTCTCGATGACGAAGAACCCGATGCCGAACATCCAGCGGTTGCCGGTCGGTCCCGGGTTGAAGTAGCCGCCCGGCTCGAAGGCGCCCGGACCGGTCGGGAAGAAGACGTAGGAGTCCTGGTAGTTGACCAGCGACAGCTCGAAGTTGCGCGTCGGCCCTTGCACGTTGTTGAGGGCCGGGGTGCCGTCGGAGGCGAGCGGCAGCGGCCCGCCGGGGATCGGATACGGCAGCAGGTCCGGGGGCGCGGTCGGGATCGGGCTCGAGGAGTTCAGGTTGCCGCTGGAGGTGAATCCCGAGAAGCCCGTCTCGTCGCCGGAGACGAACCCGGACGCGTTGATCGAGTTGTCCGGATCGACCTTCGGGCCGAAGGTGCGCTGCTTGACCTCGCCCACCCCCGCCGGATCGACGCCGTTCTCGTAGGTGTTGAAGCGGGCCACGCCGTAGTAGGCGCCGCCGAAGCGCGGGTAGAAGACCTGGCAGAGCAGGCAGTTCCGGTCGTCGCTGTCCACGTCGGAGTCGAGGTTGATCTGGCCGCCGGCGTAGGCGTCATACGTCTGGTGGTTGAAGTTCATCGCCAGCCGCTGGAACTCGACGGTGTACGGGAAGCCGCGCACGTCCACCGTCTGGTGCACCTTGGCGACGATCGGCGACTCGAGCATGTCGAACAGGAACTCCGCCTGCAGCGGGGTCCCCGGTTGCGACGGCATGTAGTAGTTGTCGCAGCCGGTGGAGAACTCGTCCGGGGTGAAGGTGTCGCCGTCCCCCGTGTGCCAGATCCCCGCCCCGTTGTTCTGGAAGAGCGGGTTCGCGTCGCCGTCCGGGATGGCCGTCTGGAAGCCGCAGAGCCCCGAGCCGTGGTACTCCCAGGTCACCAGCACGCCGGTGGTGCCCACCTCGCTGCTCGGGTGGCGGAAGGCGTTGAAGCCGCCGTTGTTGGAGTCGAAGGCGAACGGCACCTTGTCCACCCCCGGCTGGGGGCCCCCGGCGCCCGCCAGGATCCCCTTGTCGAGCGCGTTGTTGGGGATGACGTCGGATTCGCCGGTGTCCCGCACGCCGTTGTTGTTCAGGTCCTCGCCGAGGGTGTTGCGCACGAGCCCGCCGTCGCTGAGCCACAGGGTGGAGAAGACGAGGTCCTCGTCCGGCACCTGGATCCCGGTGAACGGATCGATCTGGTCGGGGCGGTCGATCTGGAGGTTGCGGTTGAGGTCGCGGATCTCCCGGCCGCCCGCGGGGTAATCGGTGGAGTAGTGGAAGACCTCCTTGTCGGAGTTCAGGGCATAGGTGAAGGCGAACGACTGCCGGCCGATGATCTTGCTGCGCGCCGACGAGTCCAGCGTCAGCGTGAGCGTGGCGACGCGGTTGGCGACCGGCAGGGCGTTGAGGGTCGTGGCGTTCACCCGCAGGGAGAAGGTGATGCCGGCGGCCTGCCCGCCCGGCAGCCGGCCGATGGTCTTCGGGGAGTCGAGGACCTGGATGGCCGCCGCGCCCGGCCCCGACGGCGCCAGGGTCGCGACCACCTCGGTGTAGTCGTCGCCGCGGTTGGCGTTGAGCAGCGCGATCGTGTAGGTCAGGTTCTCCCCCGCGTCGGGGAACTGATCGCGGTCGCAGCCGCCGGTGAACAGGGCCGCGCCGTCCGCGCCGTCGCGGATCTGCAGGACGCCGGCGAACAGGTTCGGGTTGCACGACACGGTGGCGCGCGCCTGCCCCGGCACCGGGGTGTCGGCGTAGTCGGCCACGATGAACTGCCCGGTGTCGGTTTCGAGGAGCCCGTTGTTGGGCACCGGCACCGGCGCGACGTTGCGCACCGGCACGCGGGCGGAGACGAAGCCGTGGTTGCCGGCGGAGGTCTCGGTGAAGGCGAACCCCTGCTCGGTGTCGAGGACGTTCCCGAGCGCGTCCTGCACCGTCAGCGTGACGGCGGTGCCGAGCCCGCCGACCGTGCCGTCCGGATCGAAAATGTCCACCACCAGGTCGTCGGCGCAGCCGTAGGTCGGCTTGTCGAGGTGGGTGATGCTCTGCGGCAGGCTGTGCGGCTGGCCGCCCCACGTCTGCGTGCCCGTCCCGAGGACCGGGCCGGCGACCACCAGCCCGAACGGCTGGCCGGCCGCGTCGAGCAGGCCGTCGGCGTCGAGGTCCTCCCCCGGATCCAGCCGGAAGTTGGCGTTGGCGTCTTCGTTCGGACCGTCGAGGCGGGTGATGCTCCCAGGGACCGCGCCGCCGAGGCCGCGCTTGACGCGCACGCGCCAGGTGCCGGTGTAGAGGCGCGAGTCGGCGGGATTGCCGTCGCCGTTGAGGTCGGAGGGGATGTGCACCGCCTCGACCGGGTTGCGCAAGTCGGCGAGGTCGGTGCCGAGGCGCGGCGCCGACCACTGCCCGGCGCGGGGCCCGCTCCCCAGGACGTACACGTTGCCGTCGTAAGTGAGGTTGTCGGCGGTGGTCGCGAGGTTGCCGTCCGGCCCGGGCGACTCGACCTCGAGGTCGAGGTCGTTGATGAGCGACCCGTCGCTGAGGGTGGCGCTCGGCGGATCGGGCCAGGCCAGCGCGATGCGCAGCGAGCCGCGCGTGACGGCGCGCCCTCCCCCGGCGAGGGCGATCGTCTCCGGGGCGCTCACCGTGAATGTGTGCTCGATGAGCGTGGTGGTGTTGTTGATCGGCGGCTCGCCGGTGGCGATGTCGTCCCAGACCAGGAGGCCCGCGGCCGGGTACTCGATGGTGTCCGGCGCGCCGATCGGGATCGCCGTCGGCCAGTTGGGGATCGGCAGGACGTTGCTGAGCTGCACGCGGCCGTACCCCTGCTCCATGTTGCCGAGGACGCCGACGGGAATCCCGGCGATGCTCCCCATGTTGCCGGCGCGGCCCTGGGCGATGGTGCGGTCGTTCAGGGTCGGGTACTGGCCGGTGCCGTTCTCCTCGAGGAAGTTGGCGCCGGCGACCAGCGCCGCCTTGACGAGCGCTCCCGAGACCGCGGGCTGGCGGTCCACGGCGCGGCGGGTGCCGCTCGGGTAGAAGCCCTGGGCGAAGTAGTCGCGCAGGATCGCCGCGGCGCCGCCGGCATAGGCGGCGGCGTAGGAGGTGCCGAAGTTCAGCTCGTCGAGCTGCGCGTCGATCGGCGCGACGTTGTCGTTGTCGCGGCTCCGGAAGGCGGCGACGCCGCCGATCCCGGGCGCCCCGAAAACGCCGCTGAAGTCCTCGCCGACGGAGACGACGATCGGCGCCATGCGCAGGGACGCCATGGTCGCGGGGCCGCGCGATGCCCAGGGCGAGGAGACCTCCTCCTCGTTGAACGCGCCGGCGAAGGTCTGCATGTCCGTGCGGTGGCTGCCGACGCTGACGATGTCCTTGGCGGTCGCCGGGGGCGCGATCTGCGCCGCCGCCGGGAAGTTGGGGTCGTTGTCGGCCGACGTGCCGTCGAAGAGATCGGGGATGCGTCGCTGCGTCAGGTTGTTGGGGTTCGTGCCATGGTTGCCGATCGGCGAGAACACCATGAAGTCGCGGTTGTTCACGAGGAAGGTGTCGATCTGGTTCGCTTCCATCGTGTACGTGCCGTTCTGCGGGTTGTCGAGGATGTTGTCGAAGTTCGGCACGCCGAACGGCAGGACGTGCAGGTGTACGTTGTTGCCGCCGTCGCGCGCGGCGGTCAGGCGCGTCGTCAGGTTCCCGGGGCCGACGTTCCCGCCCTGCTCGATCAGCTCGTCGATGGTGCAGCGCGAGGCGGCCGCGGCGTCCTGCATGATGATGCGCGCTCCGCGCGCGACGCCGTCCAGGGCGATGCCGGTGAGGATCGGGTTGCGCGGCAGGGTCGTCTTGGTGGCGAAGACCCCGAGCGCCGAGGGCCAGGCGGCGATCGCCGACGCGACCACGTTGCCGTGCGACCCCGACCCCGACAGGATGCCGTCGCAGTCGTCGCCGCTGTCGGCGACCAGCTGGATCGCCTGGATCTTGCGGTGCTTCGGCCCGATGGGATGGACGAGATCGGTCGTCTGCGTGGCGGTCTGCGAGAACGACGGCGTGTCGAGACTGATGCCGTTGTCGGTGATGGCGACGATCTGCGGCGGCACGGTGTCGCTGCCGTCGTTCACGCGGGCGCCGTCGCCGTTGGTGTCGATGCCGCCGCCGTCGAGGCCGATGTCCTGGTACGGCCGGGCCCCGAGGGTGTCCTCGACGCTGCCGACCATGACCACGCTCGGCGCCTCGGCGTTGCTCAGCATCATCTCGGGCTGCTCGGCCACCGCCTCGACCCCCGGCAGGGCGGCGATCGCCGCGACCGTGTCCGCCTTCGCCTCGACGTAGAGCAGCCGGTCGTCCGCTTCGATCGTCACCGCCCCGGGGGAGGTCAGCCGGCCGAGCGCGTCGCGCAGGGCCCGGCGACCCGTCGTGTCGAGCGCCTGCCAGGCCAGGACCTGGAGCCGCAGGATCGGGGTCTTCGCGCGCCTCGCCTCGATGAAGGGCGTGCGGCCGAGGTTGGGGTCGATCTTGAACGCGGGGTGGTACGGGATCGCCGCCTCGACGAAAGGCTCGCGCGCCAGCGCCTCGGCGGCGCCGCGGTTGGCGACCTCGACGACGTAGGCCCGCTCCGGCGCCAGCGCCAGCACGCGCCCGTGGGCGGAGAGCAGACGCTCCAGGTCGGCCCCGCCCTGCGCGAAGGCGGAGGCGCGGACCTGCACGAGGTTCAGACCCTCGACGAGGCCGCCGCGTCCGCCAGGGAGCGTGACCTCCCGGTTCAAACGCAATCCCGGGGGGAGCGCCGCGATGGCGGCGGGCCGGGCGAGATCCACCCAGCCCGCGGCGGTCGCGACGAGACCCGGCGCGCCCGCCGGACCGGTGAACCCGACGGCGGTGTCGCCGAACGGGCTCAGGCCGGGGATCCGATCGACCGCGTGCGGCAGGCGGTAGCGCCGGAAGAAGGCTTCCGAGTTGTCGCGGCCCGCCGGGTCCACCGGCCGGCCGGGCGCGTCCCCTCCGGGACGTCCGGCGCGCACCGGGGTGAGACTGAGCAGGACCAGCGCCGCGACCCCTGTGGCCGCGGCGATCCTGAGCGCCGCTTCCTTCAACCCCCGGGGACGGGCGAGGACGGGCTCCCGACCGTCCCCTGCGGCGTCGCCCTGAGGCGCAGTGGTACCGTGCGTGCGTGAGCGTTCCATGTCCCCGGGCTCCCTCGCGACCACCAACGACAAAAGGCGCCTTCCGCCCGATCGATCCGGTCGATCCGGACAGACGACGCCCGTGCGATCAACTTTCCATCAGCCAGAGCATGCTTTTCGAGGAGTGATACGTTGAAACCGCTTGTCTGTCAACGGTTTCTTGGGATCGAGGGGGGCCGGAATGCCGTCCGAAGCCTGCCGCCGCCCCCCGTCCGATACCGCTCCCCGGATTCCTCGAGGTGCGCCTGAGATTGTGGAGGGATCGGGCCGAACCGTCGGCTGGATGACGGGTTCGGGGCCGATGCCGGCTCGAACCGGCGGGGCGGCCATCCAACCACCCACGAATCAAGGGGTTCGGGCGGATCTCCCCCCATTCTTCGCATCACGTTGGATTGCGGTCCGGGGCCACTCACGCTAACATCCCGGGTTCACGCGACGAGGCGGGGCCATCCAGTGTTCAAGACCATCGAATGGAGCGACGGGGGAGTTCTGCTCCTCGATCAGCGCCGTCTGCCTGGGGAGGAGATCTATCTCACCCTGACGCAGCCGGAGGAGGTCGCCGCCGCCATCCGCGACATGGCCATCCGCGGCGCGCCGGCCATCGGGGTGGCCGCCGCCTTCGGGATCGCCCTGGGGTTCCAGGCGTCGGTGCGCGGCGCCGGCACCGACGACCCGGCAGAGCGCTTCGAGTCGCTGGCCCGGCTCCTCGGCGCGACCCGGCCCACCGCCGTGAACCTGTTCTGGGGCATCGATCGGATGCGCCGCCGCTTCGAGTCGCATCGGCACGAGGGACCGGCCGCGCTCGCCGCCGCGCTCCTGCACGAGGCGCGCGGCATCCACGCCGAGGACATCGAGGCCTGCCGCAGCATGGGGCGGCACGGCGCGGCGCTCCTCCCCGACGAGGGCAACGTGCTGACACACTGCAACGCCGGGGCCCTGGCGACCGCCGGCTACGGCACGGCCCTCGGGGTCATCCGCGCGGCGATCGAGGCGGGCAAGCGCGTCGCGGTCTACGCCGACGAGACCCGGCCCTGGCTGCAGGGGGCGCGGCTCACGGCCTGGGAGCTGCACAAGGACGGCATCCCGGTCACGGTGCTGTGCGACGGCATGGCGGGACACCTGTTCCAGAAGAAGGCGATCGGGGCCTGCGTCGTCGGGGCCGATCGCATCGCGAGAAACGGCGACGTCGCCAACAAGATCGGCACCTACCAGGTGGCCGTGCTGGCGCGCGCCCACGGCGTGCCGTTCTACGTCGCCGCCCCGACGTCGACCGTCGACCTGAGCCTCGCCACCGGCGCCTCGATCCCCATCGAGGAGCGCCCGGCCGCCGAGGCGGCGGTGATCGCCGGCCGCCGCATGGTCCCGGAGGGGGTGCCGATGCTGCACCCGGCGTTCGACGTGACGCCGCACGCGCTGGTCACGGCGATCGTCACGGAGCGCGGCGTCGCCCGCGATCCGTACGGGCCGGCCCTCGAGGCGCTATGCGCCGGGAAGGGCCCGAACCCGGCATGAACGCTTCGTCGTCCTCCGAGCCGCTGGTCCTCGGCATCGAGAGCTCCTGCGACGAGACCGCCGCGGCGGTTTTGCGCGGCAGGACGATCCTGTCGAACGTCATCGCGTCGCAGACGCCGATCCACGCGGCGCTCGGCGGCGTGGTTCCCGAGCTGGCGTCGCGCCACCACCTCGAGCAGATCGATCTCGTCATCGACCAGGCGCTGCGCAAGGCGGAGGTCGGGCTGGGCGATCTCGACGCGGTGGCGGTGACCTACGGGCCGGGGCTCGTCGGCTGTCTGCTCGTGGGGCTGCAGGCGGCCAAGGCGATCGCGTGGGGCCGCGGCCTGCCGCTCCTCGCGGTGAACCACCTCGAGGGGCACCTGCGATCGATCTGGCTCGAGCACGGGGAGATCCCGTCGCCGTCGATGAACCTGGTCGCGTCCGGGGGGCACACCGGCCTCTACCTGATGGAGGAGGACGGCACGCCGCGCCGCATCGCGCGCACCCGCGACGACGCCGCCGGCGAGGCCTTCGACAAGGTGGCGAAGATGCTGGGGCTCCCCTATCCCGGCGGGCCGGTGGTCGATCGCCTGGCGCCGACCGGCAACGCGAAGGCCGTGCGCCTCCCGGCCCCGAAGATGAGCGACGGGAGCCTGGATTTCTCCTTCAGCGGGTTCAAGACGTCGGCGCTGCGCCACGCGCAGGCGCGCGGGCTGACGCGGCCCTACCCCGCGCCGGAGGGGGACGCGCCGTCCCAGGAGACGCGCGACCTGCTCGCCTCGTTCCAGACCTCGGTCGTGGCCTTCCTGACCGACCGGCTGATGACCGCCGCGGAGCAGGCGGGGGCGAAGGCGGTGTGCCTGTCGGGAGGCGTCGCCTGCAACTCGCTCCTGCGCCGCCGGGTCGCCGAGGAGGCGGATGGCCGCGGCCTGGCCATGTACTCGGTGCGGCGCGATCTCGCCGTGGACAACGCGGCGATGATCGCCGAGGTCGGCCGCCGGCAGTTCCTGGCCGGACAGCGGTCCGCGATGGATCTCAACGCCGACCCCCGGCTCGAGCTGTAGGAGCCGCCCCCAGGGCCTTCGGACATGGACGCCTCGCTCATCCGCAACTTCTGCATCATCGCCCACATCGATCACGGCAAGACCACGCTCTCCGACCGCTTCCTCGAGCTGTGCGGGGCGCTGTCGAAGCGCGAGATGGACGAGCAGACGCTCGACAGCATGGACCTCGAGCGCGAGCGCGGCATCACCATCAAGGCGCACGCGGTGGCCCTGGACTACAAGGCGCAGGACGGGAAGACCTACCGCCTCAACCTCATCGACACGCCGGGGCACGTGGACTTCGCCTACGAGGTGTCGCGCTCGCTGTCGGCCTGCGAGGGGGCGCTGCTCGTCGTCGACGCCACCCAGGGCGTCGAGGCGCAGACCCTCGCCAACTCCTACATGGCGGTCGATCACCACCTGCACATCCTGCCGGTGATCAACAAGATCGACCTCGCCTCGGCGGAGCCTTTGCGGGCGAAGGAGCAGATCGAGAACATCATCGGCATCTCGGCCGACAACGCGCTGCCGTGCTCGGCGAAGGCCGGCACCGGCGTCCCGGAGATCCTCGAGGCGATCATCCGCGAGGTCCCGTCCCCGAAGGGGGATCCGGAGGCGCCCCTCAAGGCGCTGATCTTCGACTCCTGGTTCGACGCCTACCGCGGCGTCACCGTGCTCGCCCGCGTCATCGAGGGGACGCTGCGCCCGAAGGCGAAGATCATGCTCATGGCCACCGGGCGGACCTACGACGCCGAGGAGATCGGCCTGATGACGCCGAAGGCGGTGCCGGTCGATTCCCTCTCGACCGGCGAGGTCGGCTACCTGGTCGCCAACATCCGCAACGCCACCGAGGTGAAGATCGGCGACACCATCACCGAGGCGCGCCGGCCGACCGGGACTCCGTTCCCCGGCTTCCAGGAGATGAAGCCGATGGTGTTCGCCGGCCTCTTCCCGATCGGCGAGAGCGGCTACGAGACCCTGCGCGACGCCCTCGACAAGCTGCGGCTCAACGACGCGTCGTTCTCGGTCGAGCCGGAGAACAGCGAGGCGCTCGGCTTCGGCTTCCGCTGCGGGTTCCTCGGCCTCCTGCACATGGAGATCGTGCAGCAGCGCCTCGAGCGCCACTACGGGCTGGACCTCATCACCACGGCGCCGTCGGTCCGCTACCGCATCACCACCACCGACAACGAGGTGATCGAGGTGTCGAACCCGGCGCGCCTGCCCGAGCCGCAGCGCATCGAGGAGTGGGAGGAGCCGGTCATCACCTGCCTCATCCTGACGCCGCCCGAGTTCCTCGGCGGCATCCTGGCGCTCTGCCAGGACAAGCGCGGGGTGCAGAAGGACCTGAAGTACGTCACCACCACGCGCGTGCTGGTGTCGTACGACCTGCCCTTCAACGAGGTGGTCATCGACTTCTACGACAAGCTGAAGACCATCTCGCGCGGCTACGCGTCGCTCGACTACCACCACACCGGCTGGTGGAAATCCGACATGGCGAAGCTCGACATCCTGGTGAACGGCACGCCGGTGGACGCCCTGTCGCTCATCGTGCACCGCGACCGCGCCGCGCAGAAGGGCCGGGCGCTGGCGCAGAAGCTGCGCCAGGAGATCCCCCGGCAGCTGTTCGAGGTGGCGATCCAGGCGGCCATCGGCGGGAAAATCGTGGCGCGCGAGAACGTCTCGGCGCTCCGCAAGAACGTGCTGGCCAAGTGCTACGGCGGCGACATCACCCGCAAGCGCAAGCTCCTCGAGAAGCAGAAGGAGGGGAAGAAGCGCATGAAGAAGGTCGGCGTCGTCGACATCCCGCAGGAGGCATTCCTGGCCCTCCTGAAGGTCGAGTAGGGACGGAAGGACGATGGCCGCCTCCCCGCACGAACGCGCGGCCTCCCTCCTGTCGCCGGCGCGCGTCCTGGACCCGGGGACGCGGCCGCCGCGCCGCTGGCTCTTCGACTACACGCAGGCCGCCGTCGTCGCCCTCATCTTCGCGCTCTTCGTGCGCACCTACCTCTTCCAGGTGTTCAAGATCCCGAGCGCCTCCATGGAGGACACGCTGCTCGTCGGCGATCACCTGGTGGTGAACAAGTTCTCGCTGGCGCCCCTGGTGCTGACCGGGGAGCGCTCGATCCTGCCGCTGGCGGAGCCGAAGCGCGGCGACATCGTCATCTTCCGCTACCCGCACGACCCGCGCCAGGACTACATCAAGCGGGTGATCGGCCTTCCCGGAGACAGCCTGAAGATCGTTGACCAGGTGGTCTGGGTGCAACCCCGCGACGCGGCCGGGTACACCGCGCTGAGCGAGCCGTACACGGTGCACAAGTATCCCGGCGGCGTCCCGGACAGCCTCAACAACTACGGCCCGGTGCAGGTCCCCGACGGGCAGTACTTCATGATGGGCGACAACCGCGACGACAGCCTCGACAGCCGCGAGTGGGGCTTCGTGCCCCGCCGCTTCATCGTCGGCAAGCCTCTGGTGATCTACTGGTCGTTCGACGGGGTCGGACCGGACGGAGAGATCCAGCTCGCGCCGGGCGACGACTCGGGGGTGCGGCGGGTGCTCGACTCGCTGACCGCGATCTTCCGGCTGACCCGCTGGGAGCGCTCCGGCCGGATGGTCCGCTGAGGATCGGTCCGAGGGCGCGCTAGAACAGCGGGGCGTTCGACTCTTCCTGGAACACCCAGTTGTACGTGTAGACCGGGGTCTCGATCGGGATGGTGTACGCGACCTTGAGGTCGAAGTGCGACTGGGTGCGGCTCACCGTCACGCTCTTGCGGGTGATCGGCAGCTCGAGCTCCTCCGCCTTCCTCAGCACGCGCTTGACGACCTCTTCGTCCTTGTTGCGCAGCGCCGCGAAGCGGGTTTCCTGCTCGATGTAGTCACGGAAGGCGTACGCGTTGATCATCACCGGGAGCACCTTGAAGCCCAGGTAGACCGTCACCGCGAGCACCGTCAAACCGAAGACCGTGCCCAAGCGTCCTTCGCCGCGCTGTCGTTCCCTGGCGTTGCCGGTCATCGGGTGCTCCTCCGCGAACTCAATATAGGAAGAGCCTTCTTCCTGCGCCACCCCGTCTGCCAATTACACGTTCGTCATCACTTCGACCCGGGGCGGCGCTTGGACCCAAAAAAAAGGGGCCCCGGTTTCCCGGGGCCCCCTGAGTGTGACGAGGAATGAACTACGGGCAGACCGGCGCGAGGGCGCGCAGGGCGCCGTTGGAGCGACGGCCGAGGGCCGCCTGTCCGCCGACCGCCAGCGGGCTGTGGCCGACCAGGAAGTACCGGGCCGTCCCGGCCGCCGGAGTGACGGCGTCGGTGCGGCTGATCGGGCTGCCGATCGGGAGCACCTGCGCGATGTTGCCGTTGGAGCAGGCAAGACCCGCGAGGGTGTTCTGGCCGGTGTCCCCGCTGCTGTTGATGGTGCCGACGAACTCGTCGTAACCGGAGACGAGGATCGACTGCGCCCGCGAGGTCCACGCGATCGTCGTGGTGCCGGCCGCGTGGGTCAGGTTGAGCGTGATGTCCTGCCCGTCCGCGCTGTAGACCTGGGTCGACTCGGTCGAAGCCGCGGAGGTGATGGTGCTCGAGCAGGCCGGGAAGATGCTGCAGCGCGCCTGAACGCGGTAGGTGGCGTCGGTCGTCGGGTTGTCCACGTAGGTGGGATCCGAAGACCAGTCCTGCACCACGTCCGCGGCGGTCGAGCCGTTCTTGAAGAAGCGGAACTGCGTGCCGCCACCGACGCACCCGCCGGGGTTCGTGGTTGCCGCGGCCGACAGGAGGATCTGCTCCCCGCCGACGATCAGGCTGTCGGAGTCGGCCTCGGTGAGCGTCAGGTCCATGGTGAACCCGCCGTCCCCGCTGGCCGCGTTGCAGGCCTGGGCCGGACAGGCGCCCGGGCCGGGGGCCTTGGTGTCCGCGGGCGGCAGCGCCGACGCCTGCAGCGCTCCGGTCACGCGGATGTCGTCGATCCACCAGCCTTCGTCACCCAGCTGCGGGGCCCAGCCGCTGCCCAGCTCGTAGTACGACGACGAGCAGCAGTCGAACTCCCACGACTGGGCGATCCAGCGGATGCGGACCGTCTGGCCGAGGAAGTTGTCCAGGGCGAACTTGCTCTGCACCCACAGGCCGGGGCCGCTGGCGCCCGCCTCGCCCGGTCCGACGCACTGGCCGGTGTTGGTCGAGTCGCGCGAGTTGCCGCAGTGCGACCAGACGCCGTTCGGGAAGCACATCGTCTCCTTCACGCCGCGCGGCGCGAAGCCGCCGGAGCCGGTGTCGGTCGGTGTCAGGTTGCAGTACGTCGGCGACGTGCCGAACGTGGACCAGATGTAGGCGATGTGGTCGTAGACGTTCTGGAACGGCGCCAGCCGATCCCAGAAGCCCCACGCCCCGCCGCCCGCCGCGCCGGAGTCGAACACCTGGATGTGGACGTCCACGAAGTCGACCGCCTGCCCGCTCTTCGCGTTGAAGGCGTTGTTGTCCATCGTGTCGACGATGTGGAAGAACGACAGCTCCAGGTCGCCGACGCCGGGCAGCGGCGTGAGGTTGATCGGGTCGGTCATGAAGGCGGCCAGCTGGCGGAACTTGGTGCTGTCGCCGTCACGCGTCGTCGTGTCGAAGTGGTGGCCCCAGTGCAGCGAGTTGGCGCCGCTGTGGGACATCTGGCCGCCGGTCGGCGTGATCTGTCCGGTGCTGTTCACGCAGGTGCCGGTCGGGCAGTGGATGTGCCAGTCCATGTCGTTGTCCGGATCGATGCGGCACTCCGGATCCCCCGGCGGCACGATGAAGCCGGAGCAGCCGACCCCGGCGAGGGTGTTGATCCCGCCAGGCGCGGTGCCGACCCAGACCCCGATCGTGTCGTTGAGGACGCCGGCGGTGCCGCGCGGCAGGTTGCTGATGCTGATGCCGGAGGTGCCGTCGCGCTCGGTCTCGAAGTTCTCCGCGATGAGGCCGTCGTCCGTGGTGTTCGGCAGCCCGTCCGGCCCGAGCACCTTGGCGGGGAGCCCGCCGCTCGGCAGGTCGAGGTCGATGACCGTGCTGATGTTCACCGGCGACGTCGTTCCGACCACCTGGGCCGACACGACGCTCAGGAAGAAGTCGGCGTGCGCCGGGTTGGCCGGATTCGTGGTCGAAGCGGTCGGCGAGATGACGTACTCGAACCGCCCCGCCGGGTTGCCCAGCGTCGCGGTGTCGAGGGTCGCGCCCGCCGGCAGCGACGGCACGAGGATCGTGGACTTCGTGATGCAGGCCACGTCCGGATCGCTCGATCCGAGCACCAGGGTGGCGTTGGTCAGGTCGAAGTTGCCGGCGTTGCGGATGACGAGCGACATGCGCGCCGTCTCGCCGGCGTCCGCGAACGGATCGCCGTCACCGCCGACGTCGGCCACCGACTTCGCCAGCACGACGATGCTCGCCAGCGGCAGCTTGCGGCAGGCCATGGTGGTGTTGAAGGTGACCGCATCGTCCGGGATGCCGTTGTTGTCGTCGTCCACCGTCTGCGGCGGGTCGCAGACATCGCCGCGCCCGTCGGAGTCGGCGTCGGCCTGCACGACCGCACCCGGAATGCTCGACGGGTTGGCGATCGTCGGGCAGTTGTCGATCGCGTCGGTGACGCCGTCGGCGTCCTCGTCGTCCTCGACGTTGCCGCAGGTGCCGTTGTTCGTGACCCCCTGCTTCTGGCACAGCTCCTGGCCGATCTGGATGCACGTGTTGCCGTTTCCCTGGCACTGGTTCGAGCCGGTGCAGGTGACCGCCGGCGTCAGGCTGCAGTGGCCGGTGCTCGGGCAGTTGGCGTCCACGGTGCAGGTGGTGGTGCTGGTCCGCTGGCAGGAGCCGGTCGCGAGCGCCACCTGCGTCGGGTTGCCGCAGTCGCCGTCGCAGGCATTGCCGACGAGGTCGCCGTCGGAGTCCAGCTGGGTCGGGTTGGCCGTCCGGACGCAGTTGTCCTGCTTGTCCGCCACGCCGTCGCCGTCCCGGTCGCCGTTGCCGTTGCACGCCGCGCCCTTGAGCGAGGAGCCGCCGGCGGGCGTCTGATCGGCGTTGTACACGTCCGGGCAGTTGTCGAGGGCGTTGACGACGCCGTCGAAGTCCACGTCGTCGAAGTCGCACGCGTCCCCGACGCCGTCGGCGTCGGAATCGATCTGGCTGGTGTTCGCCACGCCCGGGCAGTTGTCGCACAGGTCGCCGACGGTGTCGCTGTCGGCATCCTGCTGCAGCGGGTTGTAGAGGAACGGGCAGTTGTCCCCGGCGCCGATGTTGTCGTTGTCGAGGTTGCTGAAAGAGTTCTCGCCGACCGCGCCGTCACCGTCCCCGTCGCACTCCGGGTCGAGGTAGTAGAACGTCATGTTCGTGTCGTTGCCCGGGTTGGTGAAGAGCAGCGACGGGTTGTCGAACAGCGTCCCGATGGTGACGTTCCCCTTGAAGAGGCCGGGGGTTCCCGCCACCTCGGAAATGCTGAAGGACTTGCGCGGGTGCTTGGCCGTGACGACACCGGTCGAGAACGTGGTCGCGTCGGAGTCGCTGACGCCGAACACGGTGACGGCGCCGGTGCCCGCCCGCCGCGGATCGTAGACGGTGATGCCGATGGACTCGTTGCACTCGTAGAGGACCATGCGGTCCACGTTGAGCGTGGCGCACTGCTGGCCGGCCGGCTGGCCGGCGCCACCGAACCGGGTGCAGGCGGCGCCGCCCGTCTCCGGAATCGGGTGCGTCTCGTCCCACTCGAGGACGACGTCGTCGATGCCGAGGCCGTAGTCGGTGTCGGCCGAGGGCGACTCGTTGACCCAGAAGCCGACGCCGATCTGCCAGCGGTTGCCCGCCGGGCCGGGGGCGAAGGCGCCGGTCGGCTCGCCCTGGCCGAGGCCGAGGCTCAGGTAGATGAGCCCGTCCTCGTAGTCGAGCAGGACGATGTCCATGTTGCGCTCGGGACCGGCCACGGTGTTCTGCTCACAGCAGACCGCCGGGTTGACGCAGCCCGGAGCGCACACCTGCGGCGCGCCCGGCGACGGGAACGGCCGGAAGTTCGAGGCCGCGACCGGGATCGGGCTGGTGCTGTTGGTGTTGGTGTTGGGCGTGAAGCCGGTGAACCCGGTCTCGTCGCCGGTCACCGTGCCGGTCGCGGAGTTGATCGATGCGTTCGGGTCGACGAGCGGCCCGAAGGTGCGCTGCGGCGTGTTGCTCGCCGGATCGATGCCGTAGTTGTACGCGTTGAACGACGCGATCGTGTAGACGTCGCCGAACCGGAAGTACCAGTAGTTGCAGAGCAGGCAGTTGCCCTGGTCCCGGTCGATGTCGGAGTCGAAGTCCACGTCGGCGCCGGCATAGTCGGCCGTCTGGATGTTGGCGTTGAGGCCGAGGCGCTGGAACTCGACGACGTACGGGAAGCCGCGCGCGTCGTTCTTCTGGTTGACCTTGGCGATGATGGGCGACACGAGGATGTCGAACACCAGCTCCTCGAACGTCGGGGTCGCCGGGTCCTGCGGGAAGGGGTACTCATCGCAGATCTGGCCCGAGGGGGTCGCCGGGTTGGTGTCGCCGGTGTGCCAGATGCCGGCCGCACCGGGCGCCTGGAACAGCGCCGTGGCGTTGCCGTCCGGAATCGTCGTCTGCGCTCCGCAGGCGCCGGTCTTGGTGTACTCCCACATGTTGAGCGGGCCGATGCCGATCCCGATCTTGCTGTCGGGATGGCGCAGGCCGAGCCAGCCGCCGTTGTTGCGATCGAAGTCGAACGGCACCTTGTCGGTCGCCGGCTGCGGCGTCGTCGAGCTCAGGATGCCGCGGTCGAGGCTGTTGTTCGGGACGATGTCCCCTTCGCCGGGATCCAGGTTGTCGCCGTCGTTGTTCAGGTCCTCACCCAGCGTGTTGCTGATGAACCCGTTGACGCTGTTGGGGACGAACATCGTCGAGAACGTGATGTCCTCGTCCGGCCAGTAGACGCCCTTGAAGGGATCGAGCACGTCGGCCTTGTCGATCTGGAGGTTGCGGTTGAAGTCGCGCACCTCGCGGCCGCCGTTCGGGTAGTCGGTGGAGTAGTGCAGCGACTCCTTGTCGGCGTTCACCGCCTGGGTGAAGGCGTACGTGGTGCGGTTCAGGCGGACGCCGCGCGCCTTGCCGTCGAGCGCCAGGTTCAGCGTCAGCGGCTGCGCCTGCGTCGCCTGCGGCAGGGCCGGATCGACGAGGATGGTGAACGTCACCCCGGTCGTCTGTCCGCCCGGGATGCGCCCGATGTCCTTCGGCGAGTCGAGCACCTTGATGAAGGCGGCCGAGGCGCCGGAGGGGGTCAGCGTCGCCACGACGTCGGTCAGATCGTCGTCGCGCTCGAAGTTCCGGAGCGCGATGGCGTAGGTCATGCGCTCGCCGGAGTCGAGGTACTGGTCGTGGTCGCAGCCGCCGATGAGCACCGCCTGCGGGTCGGTCCGATCCGCGAGGCTGATCCCCGACTGGATGATGGCGGGCGAGCACTGGAACTTCGAGCGCGCCTCGACGATGCGCGGCGCGTCGTTGTACGACATCACCAGCTGCATCCCGTTGTCCCCTTCGAGGACGCCGTTGTTCGGGATGCCCGGGGCGGCGAGACGGATCGGAATCGGCAGCGGCCGGAAGATGTGGCTGCCGGCCGCGGTCTCCGTCCAGGCGTAGCCGGTCTCGGTGTCCTGCACCACGCCGGCGGCGTTGACCACGCTGAAGGTGACGCCCGTCTGGATCGAGGCCGGCGTCGCGTCGAGATCGAAGATGTACGGTCGCGCGTCGTCCGAGCACGAGTAGGTCAGCTTGTCGAGGCGGGTCACGCTCGCCGGGAGGGTGTGCGACGCCGAGGCCCACGACTGCGAGCCCGAGCCGAAGACCGGGCCGGCGATGACCAGCGCGTACGGCTGGCCGCCGGCGTCGAGCAGGCCGTCGGCGTCGGTGTCGGCCTCGCCCGCGTCGAAGCGGCCGTTGCCGTTGGTGTCTTCGTTGGCGCCGCTGATCGCGGTGATCTGCCCGGCGGTGGCGCCGCCGAGGCCGCGCTTGACGCGCACCTTCCAGGTCCCGGTGCGCAGCTGGTTGCCGACCGCGACGTTGACGAACGAGGTCAGGTGCACCGCCTCGATGTTGTTGCGGAAGTCATGGAGGGCGGCCGAGGCGACGGCGCGGCCCTGGCCCCACTGCCCGACCGGCATCGGCTGGCCGGTGATGTAGTTGTTGCCGTCGTACACGACGTTGTCCGCCGTCGTGGCGATGTTGTTGTCCGGACCGGGCGACTCGACCTCGAGGTCGAGGTCGTTGATCAGCGTCCCGCCGCTGTTCTCGGGACTCGGCGGGTCGGGCCAGGACAGCGCGATGCGCAGCTGGCCGTTCTGGATGACGCGGCTGCCGCTGACCACCACGGCGTTCACGCCGTCCACGGTGAAGGTCTTCTCGGTCAGCGTGTTGGTGGTGTTGTTGATCGGCGGCTCGCCGGTCGCCAGCATGTCGTAGACGATGAGGCCGGCCGCGGGGTACTCGACCGTGTCGGGCGACCCGTAGCCGGTGGTCACAGGGATGTTCGAGATCGGCAGGACGCTGTCGAGCACGATGCGGCCGTACCCCTGGACGAAGTTCCCGAGCAGCCCGACCTGGACGCCCGAGACGGTCCCGACGTTGGCGCCGCGCGACTGGAAGACCGACATGTCGGCCGCGATGGTGGCGTTGCCCGGCGGGATGTCGTTCACCAGGTACTCGAGGAAGTTGCCGCTCGCGACCAGGGCGGCGCGCACGAGGGAGCCCGAGACCATCGGGTTGCGGTCGGCGGTCTGGCGGCTGCCGGTCGGGTAGAAGCCCTGGGCGAAGTAGTCGCGGACCACCGCGCCGGCGGCGGTGGCGAACCCGGCGGAGAACGACGTCCCGGTGTTCGCCTCGTCGATCTCCTGCTCGACCGGCGGGTTGTTGTCGTTGTCACGGCTGCGGTTGGTCGCCGCGGCGTTGAACAGCGGGTACGCGAACAGCCCGGACCCGTCGGTGCCGGGGGCGGTGAGGAGCGGCACGGTGCGCAGCGACGCGGCCGTGGCCGGACCCTTGGTGCTGAAGCCGAGCGGGTTCTCCTCGTCGTTGTAGTCGCCGAACACGGTCCACAGGTCGGAGCTGGAGCCGCCGACCGTCACCGGGTTCTTCGCGGTGGCCGGGGGCGGGACCTGCAGCGGGCGCGCCTCGTTCGGGTCGTTGTCGAGCGCGGTCCCGTCGAACAGGT
The DNA here is from genome assembly GCA_035638075.1 of Verrucomicrobiia bacterium. GTDB lineage: Bacteria > Acidobacteriota > Polarisedimenticolia > Gp22-AA2 > Gp22-AA2 > DASRAU01. The sequence goes on along the minus strand of DASRAU010000045.1, from coordinate 45,453 downwards.
CGGGCCAGACTTCCTCGGAGGCCGAGCCGTTGATGCGGCTGCCCTGGCTGCCGACCGGCGAGAACACCATCATGTCGCGGTTGTTGACCAGGAACAGGTCGATCTGGCGCGACTCGAGCGGGTAGGAGCCGTTCTCGGGGTTGTTGAGGATGTTGTCGAAGTTCGGCACGCCGAACGGCAGGATGTGCAGGTGCGCCTCGTAGCCGCCGCCCGAGACTCCGGCGCAGGTGCCGGTGCCGCCGCTCTTCGGACAGATCCCGAGGTTCAAACGATCCAGGATGTTGCCGGGGGAGACGTTGCCGCCCGACTCCACCAGCTCGGAGAGCAGGCACTGCACCACGGTCCCGGCGTCCTGCATGATGATGCGCGAGCCGCGGGCCAGGGCGTCCATGCTCACGCCGGTGACCGGCGGGCCGTCGGCCGGGTCGATCGACTTGCTGAAGGTCAGGCCGAAGTCTCCGGGCGCGCCGGCGATGATCCCGGCCACCACGTTGCCGTGCGTGTTGCTGCCGGACAGGACGCCGTCGCAGGTCTGGCCGGTGTCGGTGACGTTCTGGATGGCGTGCACCTTGCGGTGGGCCGGGCCGATCGGGCTGGCGAGCGTCACCACCTGCGTCAGCGTCTGCGAGAAGTGCACCGCGTCGGTCGAGATGCCGTTGTCGGTGACCGTGACGATCTGGGGCGGCACCGTGTCGGTGTCGTTGTTCAGGCGCCGGCCGTCGCCGTTGGTGTCGATGCCGCCGCCGTCGATCCCCAGCTCGTGGTACGGACGCGACATGCCGTCCGAGAACTCCGTCTGGCCGAGCATCAGCAGGGTCGGGGTCTCGGAGTTGTTGAGGACGTACTCGTGGCGCTCGGAGAGGCTGCGGACGCCGGCGTGCTTGGCGATCTTCTGCGCCGCCTGCACGGAGCCCTGGACATCGAGGATGGTGCCGTCGAGGCTCCACGTCCCGACCTTCCCCTTGCCGGCGATCTGCTCGAGGTCGCCGCGGACCGTCTCGGCGTCGGCGTCGGCCCACAGCGAGACGATGAGGTCGAGATCGTTGGACTTCGCGCGCTTGCGCTCCATCAGCGGCATGCGGCCGGTGGAGGGGGCGATCTTGTAGCCGGGCTCGTAGGGCGCGATCGCCTCGACGAAGGACTCGGCGGCGAGGTCGGACAGCTCACGCTCGTTGTGCGCGCGCACGAGGTAGGCGCGGTCCGGGATCGACTCGAGCACGCGCCCGTGACGGCGCAGCGCGGATTCGATCGCGTCGGCTCCCTGCGCCTGCAGCGCCTCGGCGCTCACCTGCACGATGTTCACGTCCTGGGCGTTGCCCTTGCCCTTCGATCCGGCGGCGCGGATCGCCGCCGCGTCGTGCTTGAGGGCGGCGGGCATGCGCTTCGTCACGCCCTGGTCGACGTGCTTGAGGTCGACGTAGCCGATGGCGGTCTCGATGAGGCCCTTGCGGCCGCGGGCGTCACGGTCGAGCTTGTCCGGCTGGAAGGTGGGGCCGAAGGGCGACAGGTCCGCGACGCGCTCCACCGCGTTGAAGCGGGGGAGCTGCCGGAACTTGCGCCATTCGTTCTGCTCGGCTTTCTCCCCTGCCGTCAGGGGACCTTGGCCTTTCGCGCCCCAGGTGAGCGCGAACGGCGCCACGAGCAGACCGACGGTCACGAGGGAAGCCAGGAGCACTCCCAGCGTGGAACGAACGGAAGCAGGACGACTCATCAGAAACCTCCCGCAGGGGGACGAGGCGCCGGGCTGATCAGGTCCGGTGCCGGCCGCGTGCTGAAACGGGTGCGCCGATCAGAACGTGGAATAAGGGGTGCAGTTTTGTCCGCCATCCTCGACCGCCCCGGAGGAAATGGGGGCGAAGACAGCCTTCGCATCCCCCCCCGGGGCTGCTACGAATGTGGAGCATTGAGTACGGTACGAGTTCAGGCCTGTCAACCACTCATTTCGGGTCGCGAATCTTTCCAGAACCCGGACAACGTAAGTTGTTCCACCCGATGGCGCAACGCGCCGGCGGCGCGTCCCGCACCGTGAGACGGAGACCGCCGTTCAGGGCGGCCCGGGGCCGTCGCAGTGCGTTTCGCGATGCGGTACGGAAAGCGTCAACGGGTGCGCTCGGCGAGACGCTCGAGGCAGAGAACGAGGCGCCGCGCGCCCTCCTCTTCGAGCCGGCCGACACGCGTTTCGAACTGCCCGGCCTGCGCCTCGTCGCCGAGGCCGGGGAGGTTGATGCGGACGTTCATCACCGCCCCCCGCAACCCGGCCTGCGCGAGCTGCGCGGCGCTGCCGATGTCGCTGAGCGCATTGCGGTTGCCGGTGGCGGCGAGCTCGGCGGCAAGGCCCAGCAGGGCGTGGCACGCCTCCGCGGTCCGGAGCGGCGTGTCGGTCGCGGCGGCATTCGCACGCCGCAACGCCGCGCGCCGGGCCGCCTTCTCTTCGTCGGTCGCCTTCGGCAGGCGCAGCGCCGCCATCACCTGGTCGTAGGCCAGCGCGTCCTCGTCCACGAGCTCGCGCAGGCGTTTCTCCAGGTCGGCCGCCTGGCCGAGGAGGGCGCCGAGGGCCGCCTCGTGGGGCCGCGCTTCGTCGCGGCCGACGGTCAGGCGGCAGACCATCTGGAGGAGGGCGCCGGCGAGCGCGCCGCCGAGGGCGGCGGCGCTGCCGCCGCCGGGCGTCGGAGTTCCCGCCGCGAGGCGGTCGAGGAAGGCGGCGACGCTCAGATCCTGGAGCCTCATGGAGGCGCGGAATCTATCCTCCGCGCGCCAGGGGCGTCAACCGTCCGTCCTCGACGACGACGCGCCCGGACTTCACCACCGCGCGGCAGTGATTCACGCCGAAGTGGTAGGCGAGATGGAGGTGGTTCGGCACGGCGGCCACCTGCAGGTCCGCGCGCTTGCCCGGCTCGAGGCTGCCGCACCCGGCCCCGAGCCCGAGCGCGTGCGCCGCGTTGATCGTCGCGGCGGCGATCGCCTCGGCCGGGACCAGCCCGTAACGCAGGCAGGCGAGCGACAGGATGACGGCGACCGACTCGGTCGGGCAGGTCCCCGGGTTGAAGTCGGTGGCGAGGGCGACGGCGACGCCCCGGTCGATCATCCGGCGCGCCGGCGGGTCGTGCGCATCGCGCAGGAAATGGGCCGCGCCCGGCAGCAGGATGGCGACGGTGCCGGCGGCGGCGAGCCGCGCGATCCCGTCGTCGTCCACGTGCTCGAGATGATCGGCGGACAGCGCGCCGAGTCGCGCCGCGAGCCGGGCGCCGCCCCAGTCGCCGCGCTGATCGGCGTGGATGCGGAGCGCCAGGCCCGCCGAGCGGGCCGCTTCCAGGATGGTCTCGGCCTCCTGCGGCGTGAAGGCGCCGCCGTCCACGAAGACGTCGCAGGCGCGCGCCAGCCCGCGGCGCGCCACCGCGGGGATCATCACGTCGGTCAGCTCGCGCACGTAGCCGGCCCGATCCGACCGCCTCTCCGCGGGGACGACGTGCGCCCCGAGGAACGTCGGCACGACCGCGACCGCGTGGGCCGAAGCCGCGCGCCGGATCGCTTCCAGCTGCTTGATCTCGTCCGCCGCGGTCAGGCCGTAGCCGCTCTTCGCCTCGACGGTGGTGGTGCCGTGCAGGAGCATCCGGTCGAGACGGGCGAGCGTCAGCGCCTCGAGCTCCTCGAGCGTGGCGCGCCGCGTGGCGGCGACCGTGGAGCGGATGCCCCCGCCCGCGGCGGCGATCGACTCGTATGTGTCGCCGCGCAGGCGCGCGACGAACTCCTCCTCCCGCCAACCGGCGAACGGCAGGTGGGTGTGCGGATCGACGAACCCGGGGAGGACGGTGCCGCCGGCGGCCTCCAGCCTCCGGCCGCCCGGGCGCAGCCGCACCCGGCGATCGAGCTCGGCGGCGGAGCCGACGAAGACGAGACGGTCGCCGCGCGCGGCCACCGCTCCGTCCGGGATGACGCCGGGTTCCGCGAGGGACTCTCCGAGGCGGGGCGAAGGCCCGGAGAGCGTGACGACCTCGGCGGCGCCGGTGACGATCAGATCCGCTTCGATCACGCGGGGCTCCCGTGGCGCGGGCCGCCCGGGCCCGGACGGATCAGGAGGCGGGCTCGGCCGGCTTCTTGATGAAACGCAGGCGATCCTCGACCTGGTCCTCGTTCCTGTGCATGTCGAGGAGCCGCAGGTGCTGCTCGACGGCGGACCGGATGCGGGCGGCGAAGGCGTCCCGCTCGGCGCGCAGCGACAGGATCGTCCCCTCGAGCTCGCCGGACTTGCGCGCCGCCTGGTCGAGGAGCTGCGACGCCTTCACCTCCGCCTCGCGCACGATGAGCGCCGCCTCCTTGCGCGCCTCCTCGCGGATCTCGTCGGCGAGCTTCTGCGCCGTCAGCAGGGTCTCCTTGAGGATGCGCTCGCGCTCCTTCAGGTCGGAGACGCTCGCCTCCACGTGCGCGAAGCGCTCCTTGAGCGCGTTGTGCTCGACGATGAGCGCCTCGAACTCGGACGAGACCAGGTTGAGGAAGGAACGGACCTCCTCCGGGTCGAAGCCGCGCATCTTCGTCGCGAAGCCGTGGCCGCTGATGTCAATCGGGGTGATCTTCATGGCTCCTCCACGCGCCCGGGCGCGTCCTTCACGGCGCGTTCACCGAACAGGGCCCGGCCGACGCGCACGTGCGTGGCCCCCTCCTCGATCGCCACCTCGAAATCCTCGCTCATGCCCATCGACAGGTCCTCGAGCCCGAGCCGCGGGTGCCTCATTCGTGCTTCGTGCGCGACCTCGCGCAGCCTCCGGAACCACGGCCGCGAGCGCTCCGGGTCGGGATCGAACGGCGGCAGGAGCATCAGGCCGCGCACCTCCACGTGTTCGCATCCCTCCGCCGCCCGCAGCACATCCTCGAGATCGCCCGGCGCCACGCCCGCCTTCTGCTCCTCGCCGGCCAGCGCCACCTGCACATAGCCGCGCAGCCGCCGCCCGGCCGAGCCGGCGGCGCGATCGAGCCGCGCCAGGAGATCGCCCGAGTCGATCGAGTGCACCACGTCGAAGAGCCGCGCCGCCACGTTCGCCTTGTTCGCCTGCAGGTGCCCGACCAGGTGCCAGCGCGGGCCCGGATCAACCTGAGGGATCTTCTCGCGCGCCTCCTGCACCCGGTTCTCTCCCAGATCCGCGAGCCCGGCCGCCACCGCGTCCTTCACCAGCGCGACCGGCATCGTCTTGCTGATCCCCACGAGCGTCACGGCCGCCGGGTCCCGCCCCGCCCGCCCGGCCGCCCGCGCCATCCTCGCGCGCACCCGCGCCAGCCGCTCCGCCAGCCCGTCCGCCACGCCCCCATCAATATAGGTTGCGTCAACCATCTGTCAAACGTTTGGCACGCCGCCCCGCCGGGTGGGGATGCGGGTTCAGACGCCGAGCTTGGGCTGGACGACCACGGGCGGAATCGAGGTGACCGCGGACGGGATGGGCACGTTGGAACCCTGCTCATCCATGGCCCGGTTGGCCAGCGCGTCGGCCTCCCGGTTGAGCTCGCGCGGGACATGCGCATAGATGACGCGCGGCAGGCGGGCGGCGAGCCTCCGGGCGGCGGCGTGCAAGACTTGCAGGCGCGCGTCCCGCACCTTGTAGGCGCCGATCATCTGGCGCACCAGGAGCAGCGAATCGGATCGAACCTCGAGCTTTTCCGGCGCCTGCGTGACCGCATGCTCGAGGAGCGCCAGGAGCGCGGCGTATTCGGCGACGTTGTTGGTGGCGACGCCGAGGAAGCCGTACAGCCCGGTGGCCTCGGCCCCCGCTTCCGGAACGACGTGCACGCCGAATCCGGCGGGACCGGGATTGCCGCGCGCCCCGCCGTCGATGTAGGCGACCACGGGCCGGGATCTCACGTGACCCGTGGGTCGGGCGACTCCCCGTCCGCGCCGCCGTCGGGCGGCGGCGTATCGGCATCCGCGTCGGCCGGCGCGGCGTTGCGGGCCGGACCGGTCGCCACCACGTCGTCCACGACGTAAAGGAACCGCTTGCACGAATCGCAGGAGATGAGGTGCGTCGAGCGCCGCACCTCCTGGATGAGCTTCGGCATGACGCGCACGTGGCAGCCGCCGCACAGCCCGTCGCGCACGCCGACGAGGCCGAGGCCGCGCCGCTGGCGGGCCGACTTCAGGAACGGCTCGAGGAAGACGGGGGCGATCTCCTTCTGCAGCGCCTGCCGATCCGCGTCGAGGATGTCCCGGTCGCGCTGCAGCGCCGCGGCGCGGTCGGCGAGCACCTTCTTCCCCTCCTCGGTTTTGACTCGCATCGCCTTCAGGCGATCCTCGAGCGCCTTCGACTCGGCGTTGCGCTTCTCCTGCTCCTCCATCTCCAGGAGGATCTTCTCGTCCAGGCCGGCGCGCTCGGCTTTGCAGCTGTCGATCTCGTGCTGCATCGCCTGGTATTCCTTGTTGGTCTTCACGTCCGCCAGCTGCGCCTGGTACTTCTGGATTTTCGACTCGACCCCCATGAGCTCGCCTTCGAGGCGGCGGCGCTCCTTCTGGAGATCGGCGAGGGCGGCCTTCTCCTTCTCGACCCCCTTCTGGGCTTCGAGGAGCTCCTTCTCGAGGCGGGCGACCTCGGCCGGGACCGCGGCGATCTGATCGTTGATCGCGTCGATCCGCGACATCAGGTCCTGGAGACGGATGAGATGCGCGAGGTCCTGCTGCATGAAGACCGGAATTGTAGCACCTCCTGTTAGGATGCCGGCCGTGCGGACGGCGGAGGTGGTGATCATCGGCGGCGGCATCCAGGGGGCGAGCATCGCCTGGCACCTGGCGCGCCGCGGCCTGACCGACGTGGTCCTGCTCGAGAAGGAGACCCTGGCGTCGGGGTGCAGCGGCCGCACCGGCGGCGTCATCCGGCAGCACTACTCGACGCCGATCGTCACCGAGATCGCGCGGCAGGCGCGCGACTTCTTCTCGACCTTCGACCGGGAGGTCGGCGGGCACTCGGGCTTCGTCGAGAACGGGCTGGTGCTGATGGTCGGGCCGAAGGACGAGGAGGCGCTGCGCCTCAACGTCGCCCTCGGCCGTGAGCACGACGTTCCGGTCGCGATGTGCGACGCGGCCGAGGCGCGCGAGCGCGTCCCGGGGCTCGACACCACGGGTGCGGTGGCATTCGCGTACGAGGCGAACGCCGGCTACGGCGACGGCTACGGCACCACGGTGGCTTTCGCGGCGGGCGCGAAGGAGCGCGGCGTGACCGTGCTGCAGCGCACGCCCGCGACCGGGCTCGTGCGCGACGGCCGCCGGGTCACCGGTGTCGAAACGCCGGAGGGCGCGATCGCCTGCCGCACCGTCGTCGACGCAGCCGGGCCCTGGGCCGACCGCGTCGCCCGCTGGGCCGGGGTCGAGGTGGCGCTGAAGCTGGAGCTGATCGAGGAGGCGGTCATCCGCGCCCCCGAGGGCGAGCCGTATCCGATCTCGACCCCCAGCGTCTACGACTTCGTCAACGGCCTGTCGTACCGTCCGGAGGGGGCCGGCCAGGTGATGGCCGAGGGCAACTCCTACTACAAGGGAGCGCTCGACCCGGATGCCTACCCGACGCAGCCGTCCGACGACTACGTCGAGGACGTGGCGCTGCGGCTGCAGCGATCGATGCCGCGCCTCGGCGGCGGCACGGTGCGCGGCGGCTGGGCCGGACTGCTCGAAGGGTCGCCGGACTTCCATCCGATCCTCGGGGCGGTCGAGGGCGTCGAGGGGTTCCTGCTCTGCTGCGGCTTCTCCGGCCACGGCTTCAAGGAGGCGCCGGTCACCGGACGCCTCATCGCCGAGCTCATCCTCGACGGCCGGGCGAGCCTCGACATCGCGCCCCTGGCCCACGATCGCTTCCGCCGCGGCGCGCTCCTGCGCTCGCGCTACAAAGATGACCCGATCATGGCGTAGGGTCCCGGCGCGATCGACCCCGGTGGCGGGGCGGCGCGCCGGCGGCCGGAGCGCGCCCGCATGAAGCCCTGGGACGCGATCGTCATCGGCGGCGGGCACAACGGTCTCGTCACGGCGGGACTGCTGGCGCGCGCCGGTTTGCGCACCGTCGTGCTCGAGCGGCGTGATGTCGTCGGGGGCGCGTGCGTGACCGAGGAGATCGCCCCCGGCTTCCGCGCCTCGACGGGCGCGTACATCGCCAGCATGATGCGGCCCGAGGTCATCCGATCGCTCGGCCTGCAGAACCACGGCCTGCGAATGACGCCGTGCGACCCGATCCTGTTCGTGCCGTCGCGGCACGGGAAGCCCCTCTACCTCTGGCAGGATCCGCGCAGGACGGCCGCCGGCATCGCGGCGTTCTCGCGCCAGGACGCCGAGGCGTTCCTCGCCTTCGACGAGGAGATCAAGGGGCTGGCGCGCTGGCTCGAGCCCTTCTTCATGGAGACCACGCCGCCGCTCGACGAAGGGGCGAAGGCGCTGCCGTCGCTGTGGCGGCTGGGGAAACGGTTCCGGACGATCGGCGAGGCCGAGGCCGGGCGCCTGGCGCGCTTCCTGACCGCGAGCGTTTTCGACCTCGTGGACTCGCGCTTCGAGAGCCCGGAGGTGAAGAACCTCATCGGCTGCTCCAATGTCCTCGGGGCCCACGGCGGGCCGATGACGCCGTGCTCCGCCTCGGGCCTCCTGTTCCACTCGCTGTCGGGCGGCGACGAGCTGGCGCAGGGCTTCATGGGGCACGTCGAAGGCGGGATGGGGGCGATCACGCAGGCGCTCGCGTTGGCGGCCCGATCGTTCGGCGCCGAGGTGCGCACCGGCGCCGCCGTGGCGCGCATCCTCGTCGCCCACGGACGCGCCGACGGCGTGGCGCTGGCCTCGGGCGAGGAGCTGCGCGCCCGCGTCGTCGTCAGCAACGCCGACCCGAAGCGCACCTTCCTGGGCCTTGTGGAGCAATCGAATTTCGATGCGGAGTTCCTGCGCGAGGTGGCGGCGATCAAGATGGCCGGACCCTGCGCCAAGATCAACTACGCGCTGTCGGAGGCGCCGGTGCTGCCGCAGATGCCGGCGGGCGGCTCGCCCGCCGAGAAGAGCGACTTCACCATCTGCCCCGACATGCAGGCGCACGAGCGGGCCTGGGACGACGCCAAGCACGGACGCGCGTCGCAGGAGCCGTACGTCGATTGCGTGGTCCCGACGCACCTCGACCCGGGGCTCGCGCCGCCCGGCAAGCACGTCCTGACGGCGTTCGTGCAGTACGCGCCCTACCGGCTGGCCGACGGCGACTGGCGCACGGAGCGCGAACGGCTCGCCGACCGCGTCACCGACGCCATCGACGAGTTCGCGCCGAACTTCAAGCGCTCGATCGTCGCGCGCGACATCCTGTCGCCGGTCGATCTCGAGGAGCGCTTCGGCCTGACCGAGGGCAACATCTTCCACGGCGACCTGAACCTGGGGCAGCTCTTCCTCGGCCGGCCGCTCCCCGGCTGGTCGCGCTACCGCACCCCCGTGCGCGGCCTCTACCTGTGCGGCGCCGGCACGCACCCGGGCGGCGGCGTCACCGGCGCCCCCGGCTGGAACGCCGCGCGGCAGATCCTCGCCGACTGGAAGACGAAGCGCCTGCGCTGAGGCTTCGATGCCGAGCCGTCGCCGCTTCGTGTCACTCGCCGCCGCGGGACTCCTTGTACGCAGCCTCAGGCCTGCCCTGAGACAATCACGGGCCATGAAGCCCCGGACGCCCGCCCTGCTGCTCCTCGCCGCCGCCTGTGTCGCCGCGACCGCGGCGGCGGGCGACCCGTGCGCCGACGCCCGCCGCACCGACGGCTGGTGCCAGGAAGAGGGGATCGGCTACGTCGCCAACGTCGGCATCCATTCGCGGCTCCTGTGGGACGCGATGGACGCGCACGGGCACGTCCTCGATCTTTCCACCTTCACCTGCCCGACCTGCCGCAAGGCGATCGACGAGGAGGGGTTCTGCGAGCAGCACCGCACCGGCTTCGTGAAGAAGCTGGCGTACTTCTCACGGCTGACCTACGAGATGGCGCGCGGCGAGCGCATCGACCCGGCGAAGCTGCATTGCTCCGAGTGCCGGCGCAACACGGAGACGACCGGCTGGTGCGCGAAGCACCGCACCGGGATGATCGGCAACGTGGCCCTCCGCGACCGCGCCGCGTGGGAGCGCGCCGAGGCGGCGGTTCAGATCCTGCGCCGTGCGGTCGACATGCTGCCGCACTGCGAGTGGTGCGCCATCGCGATGGTCACCGATACGAAGTGCCCCATCGACAAGACGCAGTGGCGCGGCGGCCAGCCGGTCCGCTGACCGGAGTCAGTGCCCGCAGACGTTGGTGACGTTGCGGGTCGCCATGCTGCAGACGCCCGACACGCCACCCGTGCCCGGTCCGAGACGCTCGGTGCCGCTGCTCCCCTTCCCCCAGGAGCCTTCGACCGTGCCGCCGTCGTCGGAGAGGACCAGCCACCACAGGAGGCCCGATCCATCGGTGTCGCCCGGGACGTTGTTCCAGACGAACGGGACGGTGGTGCCGATCCCGCAGACGCCGCCGTCGAGCGAGAACGACCCGGAGGGCGTGGCAGGCAGGTCCGCCTTCGAACCGTAGACGATGTGGTATTTCGTGGCGCCCGCGCAGGTCGTGCCCCAGCTGAGGGTGAGCGACGTGCCGGTCGGGTCGGTCGTGGTGACGGTCATCGGCGTCGAGCCGCTCTTGCCGTCCGGCACGCCCGGCGGCGTGGGCGGCGGCGCCGCATTGACCGACCCGGTCTGGCCGGCGTAGTTGGTCGGCGAGTTGATGCCGGTCGTCAGGTCGGCGTTGAGCGACAGCTGGCCGTCGGTCGGGACCGAGGGAAAGGTCAGCGTGCTGTAGGGAACGTACGAGACCGAATCGCCGGTGACCTGGAAGAAATTGGCAGGGATGATGTAATCCGGCGTCGGAGAGTTCGGCAGAGCATCGTAGGCCGCGGTTCCGAACAGGATCGACTTGAAGCTGGTCGGCGAGGCGACGTTGCTCGTGATCGTGAAGGAGCCTCCCGACTCGCTGGTGACGAGGTGGCCTCCGACGCCGGTCTCGAACGAGCCGCCGCCGGATTCGCGCAGCTCGATGAACTGCACCGTGCCGTCGGCGTTGCTGAAGACCTCGTTGACGCGCCAGGTGTGCGCCCCCGCGTAAGCGCCGCGCGTGGCGAGAAGGCAGAGTCCGAGTGTCGCAACGATTCCGCGAGCCCGCGTCTTCGTGACGGGTGTCATGAGTGTCCCTCCGGCGGTTTATCGGAATATACGACCAGGACCGGGGGATGTTGGTGCCAAAGGTTACGCCCGGGCACGGCTTTCGGCATTCAGCCGCCCGTTCGGTGATGTTTCCCGGTCATTCGGCTACTCGTAGCGCAGGGCGACGGTCGGCGCGACGTGCGCGGCGCGGCGGGCCGGCAGCCAGCACGCGAAGAGCGCGGTCCCCGCGAGGGCGAGCGCGAAGAGAACGTAGGTGACCGGGTCGGCGGCGCCAACGCCGAACAGCTGGCTCTGGATGAGGCGCGTCAGTCCGACGGCCAGAAGGCCGCCGAGACCGAGACCGATCACCGCCAGCACCATGCCGCGCCGCACCACCATCAGGATCACGTCCCGGGCGCGCGCCCCGAGGGCCATGCGCACGCCGATCTCGTGGGTCCGCTGCGTCACCGAATAGGCGAGCACGCCGTAGAGCCCGATGGCGGCGAGGACGAGCGCGGTCGCGGCGAAGCCGGCGATGAGCGACATCACGAAGCGTCGCATCATCAGCGTGTCGTCGATCACCTGGTCCATGGTCTTGACGTCGAAGATCGCCAGGTCGGCATCGGCGGAGCGGATGGCGGCCCGCGCCGCCGAGACGATGGTCTTCGGGTCGCCCCCGGTCTTGAGCACGAGCGACATCGCCGACATCGGCTTCTGCTCGGCCGGGATGTAGTACTGCTCCTTGACGCGGCCGTCGAGGCCGTACTTCTTGACGTGGCCGACGACCCCGACGACGGTGCGCCACACCGGCTTGTTGTCGGTCCCCTCCCCCGCCTTCGAAAGCCGGTGGCCGAGGGCGCCGCCGTTCGGCCAGTAGCGTTTCGCCAGGACGTCGTCGACGATGATCGCCGGCGTTCCGTCGCGGCCCTCGCGCGTGTCGAAGAAGCGTCCCTCGACGACCGGGATGCCCATGGTCTCGAAGTAGCCCTGCGTCACGTAGTGCGAATCGCCGTGCGGTCCCGGCTGCCCGTCGGGCGTCGGAGAGCCCTCGATCTCGAACGATCCGGAGGCGTTGTTCTGCGACATCGGCAGGTTCGACACGCCGGCGGCGGAGGTCACGCCGGGCAGCGCCCGCAGCCGGTCCATGAGACCGCCGTAGAAATTGCCGACGGCGACGTCGCCGTCGTAACGGTTCGACGGGAGGGTGATGCGCATGGTCATGAGATGGCCGGCGTGGAAGCCCGGGTCGACCTCGCGCAGCCGCGCGAAGGAGCGCAGCAGGAGTCCCGCCCCGACCAGGAGCACGAACGCCACCGCCATCTGCGACACGACGAAGCCGCCGAGCAGGCGATGGCCGCGCGCCCCGACCGCCTCGCCGCGCGCCCCGTCCTTGAGCATGTCGTGCAGGTCGGCGCGCGAGGCGCGCAGCGCCGGCGCGAGCCCGAAGAGCAGCCCGGTGAGGATCGACACACCGAGCGTGAAGGCGAGCACGGCGGCGTTGATGGTCACCGGCCGGCCGCCGAGCACCGTCTGCACCAGGCGCGTCGGCGCCAGCGCCTCGAGCGCCTGGATCCCCCAGCGCGCCACCAGGAGCCCGGCGGCGCCGCCGATGAGACCGAGCAGGAGGCTCTCGGTCAGAAGGAGCCGCGCGATGGTCCTGCGGCCCGCGCCGAGCGCGACACGCACCGCGATCTCCTTGGCGCGCGCCGTGGCGCGCGCCAGCAGCAGGTTCGCGACGTTGGCGCACGCGATGAGCAGCACGCACGCGACCGCGGCGTTGAGCATCAAGAGCGCCGGGCGCAGGTCGCCGACGATCTCGTCGCGGACCGGCACCAGGTACGGGCCCCAACCCTCCGGGTAGAACTGCTTCTGCAGCTTCTCGCCGATCGCCTTGAGCTGCGCCTTCGCCTGCTCCAGCGTGACGCCCTGCTTGATGCGCGCCACGCCGACGAGGTACTCGAAGCCGTGGTTGTCGGAGGAGGTCTCCTCGGGCTTGAAGGCGATCGGCTTGTAGACATCCACCGGCTGCAGGAACTGGAACCCGGCCGGCAGCACGCCGACGACGTTGAAGGTCTCGCCGTTGAGCGACAGCGTCTTGCCGACGATGGCCGGGTCGGCGCCGAAGCGCCGCTTGAACAGGCCGTCCGAGATCATGACGACGCGGTCCGAGCCGGGCGCGTCCTCCTCGGGCAGGAAGTCGCGGCCCAGCGCCGGCTTCACGCCGAGCGTGCGGAACACGTTGCCGCTGACGCGGCCCCCCTGGAGCCGCTCCGGGTCGCCTGTGCCGGTGAGGTTGGCGCTCCAGTTGGTGGCGACCGAGACGCTCTCGAAGCCTTCGACGTGATCGCGGTACTCGAGGTAGGTCGGCGCGGAGATGGTCGCCTTGGCGAGGTTCATCCCCTTGTACTCGTGCCAGATCATCACGATGCGGTCGGGGTCCGCGAACGGCAGCGGCCGCAGCAGGACGGCGTGCACCAGGCTGAAGATGGCGCTGTTGGCGCCGATCCCGAGCGCCAGCGCCAGGATCGCCACCGCCGAGATCGCCGGCCGCGCCACGAGCGACCGGAACGCGTACTTCAGGTCCTGCAGGATGGTGTCCATGGGTCCCTCGGGTGCTTCAACGTCCCGCGTCGATCATCGGTTCCCGGACGGCGGCGCCGGCCCGACCCTTTCCGAAGAGGGAGAGCGGATGTGATCCGCGACATCATCGTGCCCCGCGCGCCGTGCCGCCTCCTCGGCGGTGCATCCGCTCGAATCGGTCGAAGCCGGATTGGCGCCGGCGTCGAGGAGCAGGTCGACGATCGCCTGATCTCCGCGCGCGGCCGCGATCATCAAGGCCGTCCCGCGGCACGACCTTTCACGGCTGCTTCCCTCGTAGCGTCCACGTCCGTCGACTTTCGCGCCCTTCTGGACGAGGAGACGGACCGAGTCGATCTTCCCTCGTTCAGCCGCCTTCATGAGAATCGTGTCGCCCCAATAGTAGTCGGCGTTCGGGTCCTGGCCCCACGCAAGCAGCTTCCCGGTCAGGCCGGCACCGCAACCCTGCACGATCTGGCGCAAGGCGAGCTCGGACATGTTGTCCGCCGGCCCCTCCCACGCCTGGAGGAGCATGTCGATCATCTCTCCATCGCACCAGATCGCCGCGGAATACAGCGCCTCGTGAGACGTCCTGTCCATGGAGACTCCCGACTGGATCAGGCGTCGCACTTCCTCGCGATTTCCTCGCGAGGCCGCCGATTTCAGGCGCACGGGCCCGGGGACGTGCGCCCAGCGCAGCGCGATCCCCGTGACATCACGCGTCCCCGACGGAAACCCGAAGTCCCGATCCCATGCCACCGCAAGCTGGACATGCCGGCCGAACCAGAGACCCACCTCGAAGCCGATCCCGGCCAGTGCTGCGAGGCCGTCGTCGGGAGGGGCGGCGCGATGCTCGAGGCCGAGACGAAAGCGGGGCCCGATGCGGACCGGGCCCCAAGGGAGCATCGGGAACCCGACCTCCGCCCCCCCGCTCGCAACCGTCTGCCCTTCGCCCCGCTGGTACGCTCCCCAGAAGCCGACGCGGCCAATGTATTCGTCCTCGGCGTGCAGCCCGTAGCCTCCGCGCAGCCCCTGGAGCGAGACCCCGTCGGGATCGTCGCCGCTCAATCCTTCGACCGTGAACACGCGGGACTCGTCTCCAGGACCGAAAGGCTCCGGCGCCACCGAGTGATCCGGGCGCTTCGCCGGATCCTGGGGATCCGCCATCGCGCCGCCGCCGGCGATCACGAGCGACACCAACGCCGCGACGATCAGGTTTCGCATGGAATATGGAAGACGATGGTGGGCCCACCTGGATTCGAACCAGGGACCAAGTGATTATGAGTCACCTGCTCTTGACCACCTGAGCTATGGGCCCTGCGCGGGATTATAGGCGGCGCCTGTGCGGGAGGACCCCTGGGGCGCCGATCCGGGCTCTGGTCCGGGATCCGGCGGCGTCGCCGGCTTTTCCACCCACCAGCCGCCGCCGAGCGCCTGGAAGAGCGCGGCGGAGTCGGCGTAGCGGTCGGCGAGGGCGCGGGTCTCCTCGATGCGGGTGCGCTGGAGCCGGCGCTGCGCTTCCAGAAGCTCGATGTGGCTCACGCCTCCCGACTCATAGCGCTGCGAGGTGACGTCGAGGATGGTCTTCGCCGCCGCGGCGGATTCCGAACGGTCGCGCAGACGCTTGGCGTCGGCGTCGAGCGCCACGAGCACGTCGGCGACGTCCTGGAAACCGGTGAGCAGCACCTCGCGGTACGTCGCCCCGGCCTGATCGAAGGCGGCCATCGCGGCCCGCTTCTCGGCGCGCAGCGTGCCGCCGTGGAAGATCGGCTGCATCAGCTTCCCTCCGAGCAGGGTGAACCAGGTCCCCGGCCCAAGCAGGTTCGCGAAGACCGTCGAGAGCGATCCCCCGGTGGCCGAGAGGGTGATGTGCGGGTACAGGTCGGCCGTCGCGACGCCGACGCGGGCGCTCGCCTCGTGCAGCAACGCCTCCGCCGCCATGATGTCCGGACGCTGCCGCGCCAGCTCGGACGGGAGGCTGAGCGGCAGCTCCGCCGGCAGCTTCAGGTCGTCGAGATGGAACTCCGGCAACGACGCTTCGCCGGGGACCTGGCCGAGCAGGACGGCGAGCCGGTGCCGCGTCTCGGCCAGGCGCCGCTCGAGGTCGGGAAGCCCGGCGCGCACCTCCGCCGTCTCCGACCGCTGCGCCGCGACCTCGATCCGCGGGATGGCGCCGAGGCGCTCGCGGCGCTCGGCGATCTCGAGCATCTTCTCCTCGAGCGACACCACCTCGCGGGTGCGCTCGATCTGCTGGCGCAGCGAGGCCTCGCGGATGGCGGCGGTCACGACGTTCCCGGCGATGGACAGGCGCGCCGCCTCGAGCTGGAAGCGCTGGTAATCCACGACCGCGGCGAGGCCCTCGAGCTCGCGGCGGGTGCGGCCGAACAGGTCGAGCGTGTAGGAGACCTGCGCCGAGACATCGTAGAGGGTGAACGGCGTTTCCACCGGCAGCCGATCCGTGTCGAACGATTCGGGGTCGATGTCGACGCGCGTGGCCGAGGCGCGCAGGTCCGCCTGCGGCAGGCGCACTCCCTTCCCGGCTTCGAGATCCTGCTGCGCGCGCCCCAGCTTCGCCTGCGCGCCGGCCAGCGTCGGGCTGTCGGTCAGCGCCTGCCGGACGAGCGCATCGAGGGCCGGGCACTGGAACACCGTCCACCACTCGGCCGGCAGATCGCGCCCCTCGACGAGCGCCGGCGCGAGCGGCTCGGGGGTGTAGCGCGACACGACCGGCGCGTCGGGGGTGTGATAGTCGGGACCCACGGCGCACGCGGTCGCCAGGGTCATGACGCTGACGAGCGCGAGGGCGCGCAACGTCCGCGGGCGGCGCATCAGTCGAGCGTCCGGCGATAGAAGAGCATGGCGATGGTCATGACGCATCCGGTGAAGACGAGCACGGGCCAGGCGTTCGGCCAGAGATCCACCCAGCCGACCCCCTTCAGCATGATGCCGCGCACCATCCGGTTGAACCACGACATCGGCAGGACGTTTCCGACCCCGCGCGCCCACGCCGGCATCCCCTGGAACGGGAACATGAACCCCGACAGCAGGATGTTCGGCAGGAAATAGAAGAAGGTGAGCTGCATCGCCTGCAGCTGGTTCGCCGCCAGCGACGACACGGTGATGCCGACCGCGAGGTTCGCGGCGATATGCAAGAGCGCCACGGCGTAGAGCGTCACCAGGCTCCCCTCGAACGGCACGCCGAAGAGCGTGCGCGCGGCGATCAGGATGATGGTCACCTGGATGAAACCGATGGCGATGTACGGCAGGATCTTCCCGGTCATCACCTCGATCGGGCGCGCCGGCGTCGCCAGCAGGTTCTCCATGGTGCCGCGCTCGCGCTCTCTCGTGATGGCGAGCGCGGTCATCATCACCATCATCATCGTCAGGATGACCCCCATCAGGCCCGGGACGATGTTGCGCTGGGTGATCCCCTCCGGGTTGTAGAGCCTGTGCAGCCGCACTTCGAACGGCGCCGGGGTCGGCGCGAGCGACGCGAGCGGGCCGTCGAGATCGCGCGCCACGGACGAGGTCACCACTTCGCGCAGGGCGGCGACGGCGGAGCCCGTGGCCGACGGGTCGGTCGCATCCGCCTCGACCAGCAGCGCCGGCCGCTCGCCGCGCAGCAGGCGCCGGGTGAAGTCGGCCGGGATGTTGACGACGAACTGCACGTCTCCCCGGTCGAGGGCGGCGCGGCCGGCGTCCTCGTCGGGCAGGGTGCCCACGAACTCGAAGTACTCGCTGGTGCGCAAAGCCGAAAGGTAGGTGCGGGTGAACTCGCTCTTGTCGCCCTCGATCACCGCCGCGCGCAGGTGCTTCGGGTCGCTGTTGATGGCGTAGCCGAACAGGACGAGCTGCGCGATCGGAATGCCGACGATCATCGCGAACGTCACCTTGTCGCGCCGCAGCTGCAGGAACTCCTTGAGGACGATCCCCCAGAAGCGCCCGAACGCGAAGGGCGTCGTCACCAGGAGGATCCGTCTCCGCCTCCGGGGCGGTTCATGAGGTGGATGAAGACGTCCTCGAGGCTGATCTCGGCGGGGGCGAGGCGGACCGGCATCCCCAGCGTCTCGCGGCGCAGCGTCTCCTCGAGCGCCTTCGCGTCCCGCCCGGTGGCATGGAGCACCGAGCCGAAGAGGGCCGTCTGCTCGATCCCGGGCTTGCCGTGCAGCGCCTCGATGATCGCCGCGGTGTCCCCTCCGGAGACGACCCAGCTGAAGAGCTTCTGGCCGGCGATGATCTCGGCGGCGCTCCCCTGCGTCAGGAGGCGCCCCTCGGCGATGTAGGCCAGCTTGTGGCAGCGCTCCGCCTCGTCCATGTAGTGCGTCGAGACCAGCACCGAGATGCCGCGCGCCGCGAGGCGGTGCAGCTCGTCCCAGAACTCCCGCCGCGCCTTCGGATCGACCCCCGCGGTCGGCTCGTCGAGCAGGAGCAGCTCCGGCTCGTGCAGCATGCAGGCGGCGAGCGCCAGGCGCTGCTTCCAGCCTCCCGACAAGGTCCCGGCGAGCTGGGCGGCGCGCGCCGTGAGCCCGAGCCCCTCGAGCGCCCGCTCGACGACGGCGCGGCGGTCGCGCATCTCGTAGATCCGCGCCGTGAAGTCGAGGTTCTCGCGGATCGACAGGTCCTCCCAGAACGAGAACCTCTGGGTCATGTAGCCGACGCGGCGCTTGATCTGCTCGTGGTCGCGGCGCAGGTCGAAGCCGAGGCAGGTCCCCGATCCCGAGTCGGGCGTGAGCAGGCCGCACATCATCCGGATGGTCGTGGTCTTGCCGCTGCCGTTCGGCCCGAGGAAGCCGAAGATCTCGCCCCGTCCGACGCGCAGCGACAGATCCTTCACGACGTGCTTCTTCCCGAAGCGCTTGTTGAGCCCGCGGACGTCGATGGCGGCGCCGGAGTCCACGGGGGCGGCCCCCGGGGCCGCGGGGTCGGTCATGGCGCCGGGACGATCACCGGGGCGCGACTTCGACCGGCTGGCCGGGGCGCAGGCTCGCGGCCGCCGCGGCGTCGGGACGCGCCTCGTAGAGGAAGACGAGCTTCGACCGGTTCTCGTTGCTGTAGATGACCGGGGGCGTGTACTCGGCCTCCGCGGACGCGTAGGTGACCGACGCCGCGATCGGAGCGGCGCAGCCGTCGCAGCGGACCTCGATCGCCTGCCCGAGCGGATAGCGCGCGGTGAGCGGCTCCGGAACGAAGAAGCGCACCTTGATGTTCGCCGGCGGCAGCATCCGCACCACCGGCGCCCCGGCCGGCACCCACTCCCCCACCCGGAACAGCGTGTCGAACACCAGGCCGGGGACCGGCGCCTTCATCTGCTTCTGGTCCAGGCGCCAGCGCGCCTCGACGAGCCCGGCGCGCGCCGCCTCGACCTCGGCCGACTGGGCGCGGATCTGCTCGGACCGCGCCGGGAGCCGCGCGACCTCGACCTCCCCCTGAAGCTGGCGGACGCGCGCCGCATCGACGTCGTGGCGCGCCTGCGTCTCGTCGAGCGCCGCCCGCGAAATGCCACCGACGTCGAACTGCGCCTGGTCCCGCTCGAGGGAGGCCGCCGACTGCTTCTCGGAGGCGATCGCCTGGTCGAGCTGCGCCCGCGTCACGTCCTGCTCGACCTTCCGCCGCCCGGTGCCGAGATCGGCGAGGTGCGCCTCGGCGGCCCGCACCGCCTCCTCCGCTTCCTTCAGAGCCGCCGTCTCGACGTCGGCTTCCAGATCGAACAGCGGCGCGTCCACCGCCACCGTCTGCCCCCTCGCCACCTCCAGCTTCTCGAGCCGCCCCCCCAGAGGCGACGCCACATGCACGAACTCCCCTTCGACGTACCCCTGCAACCTCCCCTCCCGATTCCCGGAACACCCGGGCAGGAGAAGAAGAAGGAGGGCGGGGAGGAGCCAAGCCGTCCGGCGAGCGCCGAACTGCGAGCCGAAGACGAGCCGAACGCGCCTCACGGCCGCCGAGTCTACACGGGCCCGTTTCACCGTGGGAGAGCAGCCGGGGCGGTCCCTTGAGCGGAACGGGGGGGGTATGCAAGGATTACCGCCTTCCGGACAGTCACAGGACGGACGCGAGGAGCGAGCGATGGCGAGTCACGTCGGGGCGGGTGGCGAGGACCTCAATCTCTGGAACATCGTCGGCCGCATGTTCGACAAGGCGGCGGCGAACCTCAACATCCCGGACGGGCTGTTGCAGCAGATCAAGGCCTGCAACGCGGTGTACTACGTCCAGTTCCCGGTGAAGATCGGCGACCGCTACGAGATGTTCCAGGGGTGGCGGGCCGAGCACTCGCAGCACCGCAAGCCGACCAAGGGCGGGCTGCGCTACTCCATGCAGGTCGAGCAGGACGAGGTGATGGCGCTGGCGGCGCTGATGACCTACAAGTGCGCCATCGTCGACGTCCCCTTCGGCGGCAGCAAGGGCGGCATCAAGCTCGACCCGAAGAAATACACCCGCGACCAGCTCGAGCACATCACCCGCCGCTTCACCGCCGAGCTGCTGCGCAAGAACTTCATCGGGCCCGGAATCAACGTCCCCGCCCCCGACCTCGGCACCGGCGAGCAGGAGATGGCCTGGATCGCCGACACCTACGATGCGCTGATGCCCGGGCAGATCGACTCGCTCGCCTGCGTCACCGGCAAGCCGGTCACCCAGGGCGGCATCCGCGGCCGGCGCGAGGCGACCGGGCGCGGCGTGCAGTACGGCATCCGCGAGGCGTTCAAGCACAAGGCCGACCTCAAGCGGTGCGGCCTCGACGGCGACCTCGCCGGCAAGCGCATCGCGGTGCAGGGCTTCGGCAACGTCGGCTACCACGTCGCGCGGTTCCTGTCCGAGGAGGACGGCTGCAAGGTGGTCGGCATCGGCGACGTCACCGGCGGCCTCTACGACGAGCGCGGCATCAACATCCAGGACCTGACCGAGCACCGCGCGAAATCCGGAAGCATCTCCGGCTTCAAGGGGGCGACGGCGCTCAAGACGCCGACCGACGTGCTCGAGGTGGACTGCGACATCCTGATCCCCGCGGCGCTCGAGAACCAGATCACGCTGGCGAACGCGGCGAAGGTGAAGGCGCGCATGGTCGCCGAGGCGGCGAACGGGCCGACCACCCTCGGCGCCGACGAGACGCTCCTGAAGCGCGACATCATCGTCATCCCCGACATCTACCTGAACGCGGGTGGGGTAACCGTGTCGTACTTCGAGTGGACGAAGAACCTGTCGCACATCCGCTACGGCCGGATGGAGAAGCGCCTCGACGAGATGTACCGCGAGAAGCTGGTGTCGACGATCGAGAGCGTCACCAAGGCGCACGTGCCCGACGACCTGCGCCGCGACCTGCTGCACGGCGCGGACGAGGTGGACCTGGTCAACTCCGGCCTCGAGGGATCGATGCAGAACGCCTACCGGGAGATCCGCCAGGGACTCGAGCAGGACCCGCGCCACGGCGACCTGCGCACCGCCGCCTACGCGGTGGCGATCGGCAAGGTGGCGCGCACCTACATGGAGCTGGGCGTCTTCCCCTGATTCAGTGGGTGATGGCGGGCTCGTCGTCGTCGGGCGGGACGCCGGCTTCCATCTCCATCTCTTCCTGGATGAAGCGCGCCTGCTCGAACTCGCGCTGCGCCTCGTCCAGTCTCCCCTGCTTGAGATAGACGCGGAAGAGATTCAGGTACGGGAAATGGCGCGGCTCGTAGCGCGACGCCTTCTTCGCCAGCTGCAGCCAGGGGATCGCCTTGTCCAGCTCCCCCTTCTGGATGAGGTACGAGCCGATGTCGTTGTAGGGATTGCCGAAGTCGGGGTCGACCAGGATGGCCGTCTTGCACTGCTCGATGGCCAGGTCGAACTTCCCCTGGAACGAGTAGGTCCACCCGAGGTAGGTGTGCGCCTCCGCCGTCGGCCGCTCCTGGATGGAGGCCTGGTAGAGCTGGCGCGCCGCATCCAGGTCGCCGGCGCGCTGGCGTTCATAGCCGCGCTCCAGGAGCCGGTAGGCACGGTCGAGCTTGGGATCGAGTTCCATCTGCGGGACACCCCCCCGAACGGGGCTTGATCCTAGCGGCCAACCCCCTCTCCGTCAACCTACGCAAACGGGGATCCGGATCTTTCCCACGGAGGAACTCGAGCTGAGCAGGTGTTACCGCCGCGCGGGCGGCGCCGGGGCCGCGGCCTCGAGGATCTCCGGCGCCTTCTCGACGGCGACCGTGCCGGCGCCGGCGTTCGCCGCATGCAGGCCGCACTCCTTCTGCTCGGGCAGCTCCCACCACCAGCGGCCGGCGCGCGCGTCCTCGCCCGGCTGCACGGCGCGGGTGCAGGGAGAGCAGCCGATCGACGGGAAGGCCCGATCGTGCAGCGCGTTGTAGGGCACCTCGTGCTCGCGGATGTAGTCCCACACCTGCACTTCGGTCCAGTCGGCGATGGGGTTGAGCTTGATGAGGCTGAAGGCGGGGTCCAACTCGATCTTCGGCACGCCGCCGCGCGTCACGCCCTGGCTGCGGCGCAACCCGGTCATCCAGGCCTCGAGGCCGGCGAGCGCGCGGCGCAGCGGCTCGACCTTGCGCACGCGGCAGCACTCCTTGCGCGCCTCGATGCTGTCGCGGAAGGAGTAGAAGCCGCGATCACGGGACAGTCGCTCGACCGCCAGCTGCTCGGGGAAGTGCACCTCGATGGTGACGCCGTAGCGCCGCCGGATGCGCTCCATGACGTCGTAGGTCTCCTCGTGCAGGCGGCCGGTGTCGAGCGTGACGATGCGCACGTCGCGCCGCAGCCGCGACAGCAGATCGATGACGACGACGTCCTCGGCTCCGAACGACGAGGCGAACGCGAGCCGTGGATGGAACCGGTCCAGCGCCCAGCGCAGGACCTCCGGCGCCTTCCACGACTCGATGAGCTCCGCGATCTCCTCCATTTCGGGGTGCGTCTTCAAGGTCCCTCCTTTGTGGGTGTGCGACATGGGTCACTCCTCACGCGACTTCCGCGCCCGCGAGGGCGCTCTCGGCGACGCCGCGGCGCAGCCGGACGTGCACCGGCACCGACGCCTCCAGCACCTCGAGCGCCCGCGCGTGCAGGCGCGCGACGTCGGCCGGGGCCGGCCGGCGCGTCTGCAGCAGCGCGTCGATGGATTCGTGCAGCTCGTTCCAGCCCTCGTCGGCGTGGCCGCGGTCGATGACCTTGGCGCGCAGCTCGCAGACGGTCTCGTAGTCCGAGTCGGGCTTCTTGCCGACCGCCTCGAGCAGGACGCGGGCCATCGAATACTGCGAGCGGTTCAGGTTGGCGAGCGCGTCCACCGTCTGCCCGCGCTCGAGGAAAAGGCGCGCCTGCTGCAGCTCGGTCCGCACGTTGTCGAACGGATCGACCGCCTGGTCGAGCCCGGCGCCGGCGCACTCGCCGGCGCCGAGGTCGTCGGTGGTGAACGGCGCGGCCGCGCCCCAGTCGAGGTCGAGCCGCTCCTCGAAGCCGGAGAAGTCCTCCTCGGTGGACGGGTCGGCGCCGATCGGCGCGACCGCGGCGAACGGCAGCAGCGCGGCGCGCACCGTCTCAACGGGCTGGCGCGCGAAGAAATCCGGCAGCGCCTCGGAGCCGTCGCGCTCGCGGGCGTACCAGGCGAGGAGCGACGCGACCGCCGCGGGGACGCGGCGCGCCGGCACCTTGTCGAGCGCCTTGCCGATGCGCCCCGTGCCGCCGGCGATGTCGCCGCCGAGGTGGATCTGGTACGCCGGCACCTGCACGCCGTTGATGGTGCGGGCGACGCCGTGCAGCCCGATGTTGGCGATGTGGTGCTGGCCGCACGAGTTCGGGCAGCCGCTGACCTTGATGGTGACTCCCTGCAGCGCCGCGGCGGCGCCGTTGCCCGCGAGCGGCAGGAGCGCCTGGCGCACCGCCGCCGCGACGCCCTTGGACGAGGTGATGCCGAGGGCGCAGGTGTCGGCGCCGGGGCAGGAGGTGACGTCCAGCGCGGTGCCGGCGCTGGCGTCGTCGAGCCCGGCACGCCGCAGTTCCTCGAAGAGCGCCTGGAGCTCCGCGCGCGGCACGTTCGGCAGGACCAGGTTCTGGTCGCGGCCGATGCGCACCTCGTCGCAGGCGTGGCGGGCGGTCAGGTCGGCGAGCGCGCGCAGGGCGCGGGACGTGAGATCGCCGAGCGGGATGGTCAGGGTGACGATGGCCCGCGACGGATCGCGGTGACCGCGCACCGAACGCGACAGGAACCGGGCGAAGCCGGGGTCCTCTCCCACCGGAACGACGGCCGCGGCGGGGACGATGACCACGTCGTCGCCCAGGGCTTCGGCGACCGCCGCCGCCTCGGAGCGGGCCTGTTCCGCCGGTTTGGCAGTGGCGAGAGCCGGATCGACCGTGGCGCCCTCGGGCAGCCAGGCCGCGAGATCCGCCTCCTCGCGCTCGCCCGCCGTCATGGCGGCGACGCTCGCGTCGACGAGGGCGCGGAAGCGCTCGATGCCGAGCTGGTGCAGGACGAACTTGAGGCGCGCCTTGCTCTTCAGCCGGCGGTTGCCGTGCTCGGCGAACACCTTCAGGACCGCCCGCACCGTGACCAGGAGGTCTTCGGGGGCGACGAAATCGCGCAGCACCTGCGCGACGAACGGCGTCGGTCCGAGGCCGCCGCCGACGACGATGCGGAAGCCGGCGCGGCGACCGCCGTCCTGGAAGACGACGCGGCCGAGCGCGCCGATGTCGTGGATGGCGGTGGCGGCGCAGTCCTCGGGGCAGGCGGAGAAGGCGATCTTGAACTTGCGCGACATCTGCTGGCAGAAGGGATTGCGCACGAGGTACTGCCAGGTCGCGATGGCGTAGGGACGGACGTCGAACGGCTCGTCCTCGAGCGCGCCCGTCAAGGGGCAGGCGGTGACGTTGCGCACGCTGTTGCCGCACGCCTCGCGCGTCGTGAGCCCGCCGGAGGCCAGGCGCCGCAGCAGCTCGGGCACGCGCTCCAGCCGGACGTAATAGAACTGCACGTCCTGCCGGGTGGTGAGGTGCGCCGAGCCGGTCGAGAACTCCTCGACGACATCGGCGAGCAGCGCCAGCTGCTGCGCCTGCAGCGATCCGGTCGGGATCTTCACCCGGATCATGTGCACGCCGGGCTGGCGCTGGCCGTAGATGCCGTGCGCCAGGCGGAACGAGCGGAACCGCTCGGGCGGAAGCGTGCCGTTCAGGAAGCGGCCGATCTCGGCCTCGATGTTGTCGATCTCGGCGGCGGTGTCGGGGGGCAGGGTCGTCATCCGGCTCATCGTCGCGTCCTCCGCAGGGTGAAGGCCGCGCCTGTCGCGGCCACGGGAGCCGCGGCCGCGGCCGGGGAGGCGGCTGCGATCGCGGTTGATTCGGTCGTCGTCCCGGAGTCACCGGCCTCGGCGAAGAGCGCCCCCGCCGCGAGCGGCGCGGCGAGCTCGTCCGCGAGTCCGGCCGTCCGGCCGACGACCACGAGCAGAGGACCGGTCCCCCGGCCGGTCCCCAGTTCCTCGAGCTGTTCCAGCCGGCCGCGGCGCACACGCTGGCCGGGAAGGGTGCCGTTTTCGATGGTGGCGGCCGGGGTCGACCCGGACAGGCCGGCGGCGAGGAGGATGGCCGCCAGCCGGTCGAGGTGGGCTCCGGCCATGAAGATGACGAGCGTGTCGGCGCCGCGCGCGAGCGAATCCAGCCGCGCGGCGACCTGGTCTCCGTCGGGCCCGTCGAGAAGGTCGTGCCCGGTGACGAAGGCGACGGACGACGCGAGGCCACGGTGGGTCACCGGGATGCCGGCGCGCGCCGGGGCGGCGATCCCGGCGCTGACGCCGGGGATCACTTCGCAGTGGACGCCGGCACGGGTCACCGTCAGGGCCTCCTCGGCGCCGCGTCCGAAGACGAACGGGTCGCCTCCCTTGAGGCGCACGACGCGCAGCCCGCGGCGCGCATCGGCCACGAGATGCGCCTCGATCGCCTCCTGGCGCAGCGTCGCGTAGCCGCGCCGCTTGCCG
Organism: Verrucomicrobiia bacterium; assembly: GCA_035638075.1. Taxonomy (GTDB): domain Bacteria; phylum Acidobacteriota; class Polarisedimenticolia; order Gp22-AA2; family Gp22-AA2; genus DASRAU01. Next base: position 19,814 of record DASRAU010000045.1, on the reverse strand, counting down.
ACCGGGACCAGCCGCGCGCGGCGCCTCACGAGCCGCAGGACCGCAGGCGCGACGAGGGCGTCGTAGTAGACGACGTCGGCGCGGCGCAGGCGCTTCACGGCGGCGCGCGTCAGGAGATCGGGATCCCCCGGGCCGGCGCCGACGAGGCTGACGAGACCTTCGCTCATGATGCGAATCCCTTGCGCCAGGAGTCGACACGCGTCTCGAACTCGTCGAGGCGATCGCCGAGCAGCAGGTCGAGCGCCTCGTCGCCGAACAGCGACCGCAGCTCCTGCACGCGCCGCCCGGCGTCCTCCGGGAAGCGGCGGCGGACATCGGCGCGTGCCTCGGCGAGGCGCTCCAGCGCCGGGGCGAACCCGGGGCCGATGAGCCGCGCCAGGCGGTCGCGCAGCGCCACCGCCAGCAGCGGGAAACGCCCGTCGGTCTGCACCGCGATGGCCAGCGCCCCGCGCCGCAGCGTCGCCGGAACGTAGAAGGAGCAGAGATCGTTGACGTCCACGACGTTGCACAGGACGCCCTGCGCCTCGGCCGCCCGCGCCACCGCGCGCTGCGTCACCACCTCGTCGGTCGCCGCGACCACCACGAACGCGCCGACGAGGTCGCCGGCGGTGAAGCCGCGCGTGATGCGCAGCAGCCGCCCGCCCGTGCCGGGATCGCCTTCCAGCTCCGAGAAATCGGCGCGCCATTCCGGGGCGATCGCCCACACGCGCGCGCCGGCGCGGAGCAGGTCCGCCGTCTTGCGCTGCGCGATGGCGCCACCGCCGACCACCACCGCCAGTCGGCCCGCGAGCTTCAGGGCCACCGGGTAGAGGGGGAATGACGACGGCTCCGCCGGAACCACCGGCGGCCCTTCGTCCTGCGGCCAGGACTCGTCGAAATCATCGACCGTCGCGGCCGCGCTTCCTTCGCCCCAGGCACTTTCGCTCATTCGTTCCACTCGTTTCCGCGCTGTTCGCGCCAAATAAAAAAGCCCGAAACCCTGGAGGGTTTCGGGCCGAAAATCCGTTGCCGTCTGCGCTAAATCTTAGTTGTTCTTCTCTCCGACGCAGGCGGACGGGGTTTCGGCCCCGTCCGTACAACACGAGCAGCAAGCCGGATGAATGAACATGCCGTGAATCATCATGCGCGAATCTACCCTCAAGTCACCGCTTGTCAACCAGAATGTCACCGGATTCCGTCAAACCCTTGTCTGTCAAGGCTTCCGGTCTGTCGGAGAATTCCCACCGGCCTTCTACGGGTCGCTCTTCCGCGGAAGACCGCGCCCGGCGGCCGTTCGGGGCCGCAGGCACGGTGGGATCTTGAGCCCTTTCGCATTCTGTGGCAGGATTCGCTCATCGATCCGGATCCTTATTAGTAGGGGAGGTCTCCGATGACTCTTCGCCGCGCGCTGTCGCTGGTTTCCCTCTTCGTCGTCTGTCTCGCCGCCTCCGCGACCTCGGCCCCGGCGCAGACCGCCGCCGGAACCGCCGCCTCGCTCTACCTCCTCGCGCCCGCGAGCGGCTACGAGGACGGCTGCTTCGATCCCTGCATGTGCCCGGTGCACATCACCGACGGGCTCGCCGGCACCTGGCGGATGACCCCGGCTCCTCCCGAGCCCGGCTTCGACGTGTACCGCATCGACCAGGTGGACTGGCTGGTGCCGGGCGTGGATTTGCGCGTGACCGGATCGGGGACCTACCGGCTGGCGACCGACGCCACGAAGCTGCAGCGCCTGAGCCTCGACCTCACCATCGAAGGGCGCCCGGAGCAGCACTTCGACAGCGGGCTGGTCGTGGGCGGCGGCGCGTTTCCGGCGATCGACCTCACCGTCTCGATGAACAACCTCGTCTGCCATGACACCGTCTTCCACGTCAGCGCCGCGCCGGTCATCCCGCGGCTGACCCCGTACGGGCTGTACGGTTCGAACTACCTCGAAGGCTGCTTCGGGCCGTGCGACTGCGCGGTCGTCTCGAAGCCGCTCCTCGGACGCTTCGGCCTCATGAAGATCCGCAGCGACGTGGCGGGCACCGACTACGCCGTGCTCGACCTCCGCTGGATGGTGCGCTCCGCGAGCACGTCGCCGGCGAACGACGCGTACCCGGTCACCGGGGTCGGCATCTATCGCACGCACCCGGGGAACGGTCCCACCGCCGGCCTCCCGGCGCAGCGCATGACGCTCTTCCTCAACGAGAACGGCGCGCCGGCCGTGCGCTTCGACAGCGGGCTCGTGCCGTTCTCGCCGCAGAACGCCGGCGGCGGCCCGCCGAAGAAGATCGATCTCGACCTGGCGGCCAACGGCTTCGCCTGCAACGACCGCGTCTACTCGCTGAAAGCCCGTCGCGGCAGCAACGCGACGATGGACTTCGGGGCGATCGCCGTCGATCCCGCCCCCGTTCCCGTGGTCCCGGTTCCGTAGGCGGAGCCCTCTGACCCGATCCCGCGCGATCGCGCTGGCCGCGACGGCCGCGCTGGCGCTCTTTCTCGGCGCCTCGGTGCGCCGCATCGAGGCCCCCGGCCGCCGCGTGGTGATCGACGCGCCGCTCCTGGGCGTCGGGCCGCGCCTGGTCGCGCCGGGCCTCCACCTCATGCCGCGCGGTCTCTTCCGCGTCACCACGTATCCGGAGGGCGAGGCGCGGCTGCGCGTCGATCTCACCGGAGACCGGGCGCCGCACAGCCGCGAAGGTTCGAAGGTCGATCTCGAGGCCGGCCTCGCCTACACCCTTCCGGAGGCGACGCTCCTCGCGCTGCACCGCGCGCACGGACCGGACGTCGAGCGCTGGCTCGAAACCGCCGTGACCTCGGCCGTCGGCGAGCGTCTCGCGGCGGTGTCGTACGACGTGCTGCGCGATCGCGATCCGCAGCTGGCGGGCCAGGCGCGCGCGGCGCTCGAAGGCCGCATCGGCCCCGAGGGCGTCGCCGTCTCGTCGCTGAAGATCGTCCAGGTGTCGGCCGCCGGCGAGAAGGGCGGCGCGATCCTGCGCGCCGGGACCGCCGCGCTGCCGCGCCGCATCGTGCTCGTCGGACTCGACTCGTTCACCTGGCGCATCGCCGACCCGCTGATGCAGTCGGGGCGCATGCCGCACCTCAAGGCGCTCGTGGATCGCGGCGCCCGCGCCAACCTCCGCACCATCACGCCGATCCTCTCGCCCGTGATCTGGACGAGCATCGCCACCGGGATGAAGCCGTCGCGGCACGGCATCGTGGATTTCGTCGTGTCGGCGCGCGACACCGGCGCGCTCATCCCGGTGACCAGCGCCATGCGCCGCGTGCCGGCGTTGTGGAACGTCCTCAGCCGGCAGGAGGTCGGCGTGGACGTGGTGGCGTGGTGGGCGTCGTGGCCGGCCGAGCCGGTCCTCGGCCGCATCGTCTCCGACCGCGTCGCGTTCCAGCTCTTCGACCAGGCCGCGCCGGACTGGAAGAGCGCCGACGCGGAGAAGTCGCGCGGCAAGACTTCGCCCGCCGATCTCTTCCCGGAGATCCTGCCGATGATCGAGGCGCCGTCGGAGGTCGCGGACGCCGAGGTGACGCCGTACCTGGGAGCGGGCGCGAAGATCCCCGCCGGCCTGAGCCCCGACCAGGCGGACCTGGTGCGCCAGTTCCGTACCGTGGTGGCCGCGGGACGGACGTACCACGCGATCGCCCGGCACCTGCTGCAGCACCCGGCGGGTGCGGCCGCGCCGCACGTCAGCCTCTTCTATTACGAAGGGCCCGACACCGCGTCGCACCTGTTCATGCGCGATCGCCCGCCGCTCCTGCCGGGCGTCAAACCGGAGGACGCGGCGCTCTTCGGCGCCGTGGTCGATCGCTACTACGAGACGCAGGATCGCTACCTCGGCGAGATCGTCCAGGACGCGGGTCCCGACGCCACGGTCATCGTCGTCTCCGACCACGGCTTCAAATCGGGAGACGATCGCCCGGCGGACAGCGACCCGCGCATCGACCGTGGGAAGGCGGCGGAGTGGCATTCGCCGGTCGGAGTGCTGGTGATGGCCGGGCCCGACGTGCGCCGCGGCGCCGACCTCGAGGCCGCGTCGATCCTCGACGTCACGCCGACGATCCTCGCGCTCCTCGGCCTGCCGGCGGCGCGCGACATGGACGGCCAGCCGCTGACCGAGGCGTTCACCCCGGATTTCACCCGGGCGCACCCGGTCGCGTGGATCGACACCTACGGCGGCGCGAAGGCCGACGACGACGAAACGCTGGTCGCCTCCGCCGGCGACGACGAGCTCGTCGAGAAGCTGCGATCGATCGGCTACATCGGCGACGAGCGGCTCACCGCGCAGAACAACCGCGGCCTCATCGCCCTCGACGAGGGCGACGTGGACGGCGCCATCGCCCACTTCGAGGGGGCGCTCGCCAAAGGGGGGGCCACCGCCGAGGTCCGGCTCAACCTGGCGCGCGCCTACATCCAGAAGGGGGACCTGGTGAAGGCGCGCGGCACGGCGGAGGCGCTGCTACGCCAGGACCCGCGCGCCAAGCAGGCCGAGGTGACTCTCGCCGTCATCGACATCAAGGAAGGGCATTTGCCCGAGGCGGAGGCGGCTCTGCGGCGCGCGCTCGCCGTCGATCCCAACCTTCAAGTCGCTCATACCAAGCTGGGCGAGGTGCTGCAGAGGCAGGGACACGACGACGCGGCGCTCGCGGAGTTCGAGCGGTCGGTCGCCATCTCGCCGCTGAGCCCGATCGAGCACAACCACATCGGCAACCTGCACCGCAAGCACGGCCGGCTGCCGCAGGCGATGCAGGCCTACCGCGACGCCATCCGCGCCGACCCGCGCTATGCCGGCGCCTACAACAACCTGGGCCTGTGTCTCCAGGAGCAGGGCAAGCTCGCCGAGGCCGAGGCGCTGTACCAGAAGGCGCTCGCCATCCGGCCGGAGAACGCCGTGCTGCACAACTCGGTCGCGACGCTGCGCGCTTTGCAGGGTCGCAAGGAGGACGCGCTGGCGGAAACCGACAAGGCGCTCAAAGCCGACCCCGACTGGCCGGTCGCGGCGGGAAACAAGGCGACGCTCCTGTTCGAGCTGGGCCGCTTCGCCGACGCACGCCCCGCCTTCGAGCACTGGGTCCAGGTCGAGCCGGACGCCATCGAGGGACGCCTCGGCTGGGCGCTGACGCTCCTTGCCTCCGGCCAGCCCCGGGACGCCGCGACCCAGTTCCAGGAAGTCCTGAAGCGCGATCCCGGCAACCTGCGCGCCCACGTCGCCCTCGGCGAGACCTACCTGCGCGCCGGGGACCTTGCGCGCGCCCAGGAACAGCTCGAAGCCGCTGTCAAGACCGGCGAGCCGGTCCCGCGCGCCTGGAACTCACTGGGCGAGGTGTACTCCAAGCGCGGCCTGCCCGATCAGGCCGCCGCAGCCTTCCGAAAATCCCTCGCGATCGATCCGAAGCAGCCGGACATTCGCGCTCGTCTCGCCGGCGGGCGATAGTCGGGACGACTCTTCAGTCACCGCCCATCGTTCCGATCATCGGCGGCGACTCTCGAAACAAAAAAAGGGGCGGCCGTGCGGGCCGCCCCTCGGAGGAAAAGCGTTTGGTACTGGGATCAGTGCTTGCCGAAGCGGAGCACGACCCCGGCATGCAGTGAGTTGAAGGCGATGCTGTCGCGGGTGCTCGACTGGTACGTCGAGATCGAGCAGCAGCTGCCGCTGCCCAGCGGGTCCGCGACCAGGCCGTCCCACGTCTGGCCGCCGTAGCCGAGATAGACGTCGAGGTTCTCCCACATCCAGACGCCGCGCAGGTCGTAGTCGCGGATTTCGCCGCGGATGTTGTCCGCCTCTCCCTGCACCTCGTCGAGGGTGCCGCTGGCGTTCTCGGTGCGTTTCGACTCGGTGTCCCCCTGCAGGAACGAGAAGGCCATCTTCCCCTGCAGGGCGAAGCGATCGGTGAACCCGAAGGAGAGCACCGCACCGACCTTGACGCCGAACGCGTCCGATTCGATGTGCTTCGATTCGATGTAGTAGGCGCCGGAGCCGTCGGTGCCGTTGAAGCCGAGGTCCTCCTCGTACGACGCGCTCCGCAGTCCGGCCAGCCACTTCACCGTGAAGCGCTCTCCCACGTCCATGGCGCGGAAGTAGTCGATGTCGATGACGCTCGCCTTGATCCCCGAGGTCGTCGTGTAGGTCACGGGGTTCGTGAACAGGCCGTAGGAGCCGACGTTGTACCCGTAGCCGAACACCGTCGGGTAGACGTAGTTCGTGTTGTCGACGTGGTCCTCGGTCTGGTCGTTGTCGAAGCTCCAGTACGACACTTCGAGCCCGCCGAGCTCACCCCAGGAATAGCCGGCCTTGAGGGCCCAGGTGAAGTCGGCGTCGTTGTCGATCACCTCGCGCTTGGTGAAGAAGTTCGTGGTGTCCACCAGGTTCGCGGCCGACTGGTCCATCCCGGTCGGCTGCGTCGTGGCGAGATCGAGCGCCACGAAGAAGCCCTTGTAGTCGGCCCCCGCCGCCATCGCGGGGCTTCCCGAGGCGGCCAGGGCGAGCCCCGCCACCACGGCCGCGAATGCCAGCATCCGTCTTAGGTCGTTCCGTTTCGGCGACTGCATCGAGAGTCCTCCGTCGGAAGAATGGAAAAATCGCCGGCTCCCGTTCCGCCGGCCGTGACCGCCACGCCAGGATCCGAGCCCTGCCCGTCTGCCTCCTTTCCGGGGGCGCACTCCCCGGCGGGTCGATCGTGGTCGAAGGTACGGAAGGTGCGGGACGCGCTCTCGCGCGGCCGATCGGAGTACGGGAACCCCGAACGGCGACGGGACTATTGCAGAGCGCGGTTGCCGTCGTCAACAGGTGGTGGGGGCACCGACCCCTGACCACGATGAATAGGGGCCCGGGCCTCGGGGCCCCTACCGGAAGAGCCGCAGCAGCAGTCCGAGACCGGCGGTGATGGCGACCCCGAACTCGACGCGCCGCAGCCAGGTGCGGGCCGACGCGGGACCGTCCTGGAAGAGCTTCCGCCAGACCGCTCCGAGCAGCACGTTCCCCGCCAGCCCTCCGAGGACCGCGGCGGTCACGGGAAGGAGGTGGAGCATCGCGGCGGCCAGCGGTTCCTGCGGCGGTCCGGAGGGGAGGGCCCGGATCCGATCGCGCGCGACGAACCCGAGTGCCGCGGCGCCCAGGAATCCGCTCAGGACGTTGAGCGCCACGAGCCCGCCGCGCAGGCGAATGGCGTGCCCGCGGCGTGCCAGCGCCACCCGGAACACCAGGAGCAGCAGCACGAGGCCGAGGATCGTCTCAAGCAGCTTCTGCACGTCGGTTCCGGTTAGGATGCGGCGCGTGCAGCGCCTGCGCGGATTCCTCGTCCTGCTCGCCGGCGCGGCCGGCGTCGCGTGCGGTGCCGCCGGCCTCGCGTGCGGCGACGGCGGGGCGCCGCACGGCGCGGCGAGTGCGGCCGTAACGGCCGATTTCGTCGTCTCCAATCGCGGCGGCGCCTGGCGCGTGTACGAACTTTCGTCTGAAGGGGGCGCACGCCTCGTCGGTTCCCCGCGCGCCGATGGCCCCGCTTACGAGGATCGGCAGCCGGCGCGGCTCGCCGACGGAACGACCGTCTTCACCAGCAATCGCGACGGCCGTGACGCCCTGTACCTCGCCGATCGGGGCGCCGCCTCCGCGCGGCCGCTCTTCACCGCATCGGAGGAGACGCAGGGCGTCGCCGACTCGGATCCCGCGTCCTGCGGCGCCGATCGCATCGTGTTCGCGCGCGCGGCGACGGCTGCGGGCGCGGCCGTGGACGATGCCGACCGCGATCTCTACCTCGCCGGGCGCGACGGGCGCGGCGTGCGCCGCCTGACCCGGGACCCGGCCGACGACGGCGCGCCGTGCGCCATGCCGGACCAGCGCACCATCGTCTTCGCGTCGACACGACTGGGAACGCGGCGGTTGTTCCGCCTCGATTCCGCCGCCGCGGATCCCGAAGCGACGGTGGCGCCGCTCCTGCCGCCGGCGGACGCGAGCGACGACGCGCCCGCCTGCCTCCCCGACGGATCGGTCCTGTTCGCGCGATCGCTTCGGGAGGGACCTTCGCAGATCTTCCTGGTGCGGTTCGGGGAGCACGGGCCGGTGACGCGGCAGATCACCGAAGCCGCGACGCTGCCGTACGGCGCGGGCGAGCCGGTCGCGGCCGCGGCGGGAACCCTCCTGCTCACCGCAGGGCCTGGACCCGCGAAGGGCGGACCGCGCTACGCGGTGTATGGCATCTCCGGAGGTGGGTACAACCTCGCTCGCGTGACGCGCGAGCGCGCGGGCTACGAGGATTGGACGCGCCGACTCCGTCCGCTGCGCTGAGCGGACCGGCCTGCCGACGAAAGGTGCTCTACTCGACGGCGTTCTGGACGTTGGCGAGGCGGACGCGGTTCGCCCGCGGCCCCTTGGGGCTGTTCTCCACCTCGAAATCGACCGTCGTCCCCTGCTCGAGGTCGTCGAAATTCAGATTCGCCAGACCGGAGCGGTGAAAGAAGACGTCTTTCCCGTCGTTGCCGCGGATGAAACCGAACCCGCGGTCGCGGACCAGCTTCGCAATCGTGCCACGCGCCATGATGACCTCAGACTGCACAACCCTGCACGTGCAAGGTTCGCTCGCGTGGGATTGTCGGCGCGGTCAGGGGCGGTGTCAAGATGGTCGCAAATCGATCCGGGCGAATATGTCATCGCGCTATCGCATCGGCCAGCAGGCGCGCGAGATCGTCCGCGGAGGTGACCGGCGCCTGGCAGGCGCCCGAGGTGCAGACGTAGGCCGCGGCGCGGCCCTGCACTGCGTCCTTGCCGCGCGCGACGGCGATCGGCTCGCCGCCGGGCCGGCTGCGCGCCAGCACCGTGTTGGGCAGGAAGCGCTCGCGCAGCACCGCCTCGAGCGCGCGCATCCCGGGCGCGTCGTCGCCGCCGGCGAGGACGATCTGGCGCGGCGGATCGAGCGCCTGGTCCACGGCGCACAGCATGGCGCCGAACGCCGACGGAAAGCGCTCGATGCGCTCCTTGTAGAGGCGCAGGACCGCGTGGGCGATCGGCACGAGCGTCTCGTCGCCGTTGAGCGCGGCCAGCCGCGGCAGCGCCAGCGCCAGGATCGACGCGCCGGCCGGCAGCGCGCCGTCGTTCCCCTCGCGGGTGCGCGCGATGAGCTTCTCGTGATCGCGGGCGGTGAAGAAGAAGCCTCCTCCTTCCGCATCGCGGAACAGATCGATCGCCTGCCGCGCCAGTCCCTCCGCCTCGGCGACCCAGCGCGCGTCGGACGTCGCCTCGAAGAGATCGACGCAAGCGGCGATCATCGCGGCGTAGTCCGTGAGGTACGCGTTGTGCCGCGCCTCTCCGCCGAGGAACGAGTGCAGCAGGCGTCCGTCCCTGCGCATGCGGCCGAGCACGAGGTCGGCGGCCTTCACCGCCGCTTCGACGTAGCGCCGCTCGTCCAGGACGCGGCCGGCGAACGCCAGCGCGCCGATCATCAGGCCGTTCCAGTCGGCGAGCGCCTTGTCGTCGCGCCCCGGCCGCACCCGGCGGTCGCGCGCCTGCATCAGGCGGGAGCGCGCCCCCGCGAGGCGCAGCCGCACCTCCGCCTCGTCGGAGCGCTGCTCGCGCGCCAGCGCGACGAGCCCGACCGGGAGGCTGAGGACGTTGCGCTTCCCCTCGAAGTTCCCCTCGCGCGTCGCCCCCCAGGTGCCGGCGACGAACATCGCCTCCGATCGCCCGACGGCGGCCTCGATCTCCTCGAGGGTCCAGACGTAGAAGCGCCCCTCCTCGCCCTCGCTGTCGGCGTCGAGGCTCGAGGCGAACGCGCCTTCGGGCAGGAGCATCTCGCGCAGCGTCCAGTCGAGCGTGTCGCGCGCCACCTGCCGGAAGAACGCCGCCGTGGCGGCGCCGTCCGGCAGAGCGGGGGACGGCGCGAGCGGGGCGATCGCCTGCGCCGCCTCGACGTAGGTGCGCGCCAGCAGGGCGTTGTCGTACAGCATCTTCTCGAAGTGCGGCACGAGCCACTGCGCGTCCACCGAGTAGCGGTGGAAGCCGCCGCCGATCTGGTCGAACAGGCCGCCGCGCGCCATGCGATCGAGGGAGACGACCGCCATGCGCAGCGCCTCGGCGTTGCCGGTGCGCTTGTGGTAGCGCAGCAGGAAGGAGACATCCATGCTGTGCGGGAACTTGGGCGCGCCGCCGAAGCCGCCGTGCGCCGGGTCGAAGCGTCCTGCGAGATCCCCGAAGGCGCGTGACAGGAGCTTCGGCCCCACCGGCTCCTTCGCGGCGGTCATCTCCGACATCGCCTGGATCGCTTCCGCGACCTCGGTGGCGACCTGGCCGATCTCCTCACGCTTGGTGGCGTAAGCGTCAGCGACCCCCTTCAGGATGTCGGGGAAGCCGGGCCGTCCGTAGCGCGCCTCGGGCGGGAAGTAGGTCCCGGCGAAGAACGGCTTGAGGTCGGGTGTCAGGAAGACGGAGTTGGGCCAGCCGCCCTGGCGCGCCAGCATCTGCGTCGCCGCCATGTAGATCTCGTCGAGGTCGGGGCGCTCCTCGCGATCGACCTTGATGTTGACGAACCGCTCGTTCATGAGCGCGGCGATCGACGCGTTCTCGAACGACTCGCGCTCCATGACGTGGCACCAGTGGCAGGCGGAGTAGCCGATCGACAGGAAGATCGGCTTGTCCTCGGCCTTCGCGCGCTGCAGCGCCTCCTCGCCCCACGGGTACCAGTCGACGGGATTGTGCGCATGCTGCCGCAGGTACGGACTCGTCTCGCGCGCCAGGCGGTTCTCTTGGATCACGGGAATCTCCGGAATGCAGCAAGGCTATCACGGCGCGTCGGGAGGCGCGGAACGCCCGGCGCGCGCGGCGGGCTATCATGGCGGCCGCATGCGACACACACGGTTCGGAATCGGCGCCTCGCTGGCGCTGGCACTGACGTTCACGGCACTCGCGGGTCAGCAGCCGCCGGCGGAGAACACGGCCACTTTGTCCAAGGAGGAGGCGGCGGCGCTGGCGGCGGAGGTGAGCCCGATCGTCGAGGACATCCGCGGCGCGAAGTTCGCCCACCCGGTGCCGGTCGAGATCGTCGACGACGCAGCGGCGCGCGCGCACTTCAAGAACCGCCTGCAGGAGCACTGGCCCGAGCAGGCCCGCCGCGCCGAGGAAACCGTCGACGCGCACCTCGGGCTCATTCCGCCGAAGACCGATCTCGAGGAGGAGGTGTTCGACGTCCTCGAGGAGCAGGCGGGGGGCTACTACGACCCGGACCGCGACACCTTCTTCGTGCTGGGGGACATGCCGCGCGCCGCGGCGCCGATCATCGTGGCGCACGAGCTGACGCACGCGCTCGACGACCAGCGCTACGGCATCGACCGCCTGCTCTCCGAAGCCGAGCAGGACGATGACCGCTCGGGGGCGCTCGAAGCGGTGGTCGAAGGTTCGGGCACGGTCGTCATGACGGTCTTCATCCACCGCCAGATCGTCGCGGGGAAGCTCGACCCCAAGTCGCTCCTCGCCTTCCAGGAGAGCGAGGTCGGCAAGGCCGAGCGGCTCAAGGCCTCGCCGCTGTTCGTGCAGCGGTCGCTGATCGCGCCGTACATCCTCGGGATGGCGTTTCTCCTGCGCGGTGAGCTGATCCGCATCCAGACGGGCGGGATCACGCCGTCCGATCTCGATCACGCCTTCACGGATCCGCCGCTGTCGACCGAGCAGATCCTCCACCCGGAGAAGTACTGGGACCCGGCGAAGCGCGACCTGCCGCGCGGCGTGGCGCTCCCGGACCTCGCAGCCGATCTCGGTCCCGGCTGGGCGCGCCGCGGCGAAGGCAATCTCGGCGAGCTGACGCTCGGCCTCCTGACCGGCGTCGACCCGGGCGATGCGACGTCACCCGATCGGGCGCTCGAGCGCTGGACCAACGCCGCCTCCTCCGGCTGGGGAGGCGACCATTGGAACCTCTACCGCAACGGGGAGAAGGCGGTGACCGTGCTCGCGACCTCTTGGGACACCGAGAAGGACGCCCGCGAATTCGAGGCCGGCCTCACGCTCCCCCCCGGCACGACGGTGCGCCGCAAGGGCGAGACCGTCGTGGTGATCGCCGGCGATGCCGGCGACCGTGCGAAGAAGCTCGCCGATCGCGCCATCGCGGGAGTGAAGGTCACGAAGCCCGCCTCAAAGTCCGGCAGCTAGAAGCGGTCCGGGGTTTCGCGGGAGGCCGGGATTACCGGTTGGTGCCGGGGCAGATCATCCCGTTCGCCGGGGCGCCGTTCCCGGGGGCGCGGATGCCCGAAGGGGACGGAGGGCGTGCGGGGGGCTTCGCGGGAGGCTGCGGCCGCTCCTTGCGGATGACCTGGCGGTTGGCGGCGCGCACGCGGCCGGGCGATCTCTTCGTCATGGCGCCGACTTCAGCTCGAGGCTGAGCTCCTGTCGGGTCGCCGCAGCGACGTCGAGGACGGCTCCCGAGCCGGGCACCAGCAGGCCGCGCACTTCCTTGCGGGCCGTCACCTTGCCGCGCTGGTCACGCAGCTCGACGATCAGGGTCTGCAGTCCGGACGGAATCGACAGCAGCCGCTCGACACTCCCGGCCGGGTTCGCGCCGGCCGGAGCGAGCGGGGTCGAGAAGAAGGCCGTTTCGCCGATCCGCACGATCAGGCGCCCGGTGTCGAGCGCATGACGCACGACGAGCCTCAGGTGCGCGGCCTCGCGGACTTCTGAAGCTTCGAGAAGACCCGAAGCGCAGAGCCCGAGGACCAGGATGGCCCCCACCACCAGTCGCTGCGTTCGTCCGATCACCGCTTCGTCTCCGGGCCCGGTCGAACGCGGCGGCGCGTCTCCGGCCGCGGCTCAATATGAGGACCGTACCGGCCCCGGTCAAGGTGAAGGCAATAGCGCAAAACATGGCCCCTCAAGCATTTCCGCGCGGCGTGCATTTCACTTTGGAAAACGGAGCGACGTCTTCGGCGCGCCACTCTTGGAGCCCCCCGGCGCGCGGTGCTAGCATGGCGCCGAGTGGCGCGGAGGAAACGCATGGCGGTGAACAAGGCGGCTGCGAAGAACCTCGGCATCGAGCCCGAGCTCTTCCTCACCCTCTACGAAAAAATGCTGCGGACGTTCTACGTGGAGGAGATGGGCCGCCTCTTCGTGCGGGCCGGCAAGTGCTCCTTCTATGCCTCGACCCGCGGCCACGAGAAGCTGCAGATCGCCTGCGCCATGCTCCTCGAGCCGGGCAAGGACTGGTTCCTTCCTTATTACAGGGAGAAGGCGCTCATGGTGGGGTTGGGAATGCCCCTCGAGCACGTCTTCCAGGGGCTCCTGTCGCGCGACGGCGACCCGAACTCGCTCGGCCGCAACATGTCCGAGCACTACTCGTCGCGCGAGCTGCGGGTGGTTTCGCCGACCGCCTGCACCGGCACCCAGTTCCTCATGGCGGTCGGGCTGGCCCGCGCCATCCAGGCCGACAAGAAAGACGAGATCGTCTACGTCTCCGGGGGCGAGGGCTCCACGTCCGAGGGCGAGTTCTTCGAGGCGCTCAACAAGGCGCAGCGCGACCTCCTGCCGGTGCTGTTCGTCATCCAGAACAACGGCTACGCCATCAGCGTGCCGCAGGAGCAGCAGACCTCGTCGCAGCTGCACGAAGTGGCGCGCGGCTTCGGCATGAAGTCGGTGCGCGTCGACGGCACGCGCTTCACCGAGATGCACCGCACCCTCTCCCCGCTCGTCGGCGCCATGCGCCGCGGCGCGGGGCCGCTGTTCGTCGAGGCGATGGTGGTCCGGCTCGACTCGCATTCGTCGTCCGACGACCAGACCAAGTATCGCGACGAGCAGGACATGGAAGAGGCGCGCCGGCGCGACCCGATGACGCACACGGAGATGCGCATCCGCCAGATGGGCCTTTTGACCGACAAGGAGATGGAGGAGTGGCGGGCGCGCGCCAAGGCCGAGGTCGAGGAGGCTGCGAGGAAGATCGACGCCCTGCCGTTCCCGCCCGAGACCAGCGCTACCGGCGACATCTTCTCGGCCGACCGCGTCGTCCTCGAGGAGACCGACCCACAGCCTGTGAGCGACAAGCCGGTGACCATGGTCGAGGCGATCAACCACGGGCTGCAGGAGGAGATGGCGCGCAACCCGAAGATCGTCATGTGGGGCGAGGACATCCAGGATCCCAAGGGCGGCGTCTTCGGAGTCACCCGCGGCCTCACCGAGGCGTTCCCCGGCCGCGTCGAGAACTCGCCGCTGGCCGAGGCGACCATCGTCGGCATGGCGAGCGGGATGGCGGTCGGCGGCTTCAAGCCGGTCGTCGAGATCCAGTTCGCCGACTACTCCTTCCCGGGTTACATGCAGATGCGCAACGAGATCCCGACGCTTCGCTGGCGCTCGGGCGGCGCCTGGACGTCCCCGATGGTCGTGCGCGTCGCCACCGGCGGCTACATCCGCGGCGGCCCGTTCCACTCGCAGTGCCCGGAGACGCTCTACGCCCACACCCCCGGCTGGTACGTCGCGTATCCCTCCAACGCCGCCGACGCCAAGGGGCTGATCAAGACGGCGTGCCGCATGGACGACCCGGTGATCTTCTTCGAGCACAAGGGGCTGTACCGGCAGGTGTACAGCAAGTCCCTCGAGCCCGGGCCCGAGTACGTGCTGCCGTTCGGCCGGGCCAGGGTCGTGCGCGAGGGGAACGATCTGACGGTCGTCGCCTGGGGGCGGACGGTCAACATGGCGCAGCAGGCGCTGGGCGCGCTCGCCTCGGAAGGCACCGAGCCGTCGGTCGAGATCCTCGACCTGCGCACCATCGTGCCGCTCGACCTCGACACCGTGTACGCCTCGGCCCGCAAGACCGGCCGGGTGCTGGTGGCGCACGAGGCGCCGATGCTGGCGGGGATGGGGGCGGAGGTGGCCGCGCGCATCGCGGACGCCGCCTTCGATTCTCTCGACGCGCCGGTGCGGCGCGTCGCCGCCCGCGACTCGTTCGTGCCGTTCGCCCCGAATCTCGAGGCGGCGGTGCTGCCGAGCGTGGAGGAGATCGCCGCGGCGATCAAGGAACTGCTGACGTATTGATGTGATCGGCTGACCGCCCGCGCCCGGTGGGGGGCGTGGGCACGAGGGAAGTCGTGACCGAGGACACGGTCCTGAACATCCCCACACCCTCCCTGGTCGTCCTGGTGAGCCCGGACGGCGCCGGTTCCACCTTCTGCCGCCGCCATTTCCCCTCCGCGTCCGTGGTGTCCCTCGACGAGTGCCGCGAGGCGCTCCCGGTTCTCTCCGCCCGCCGCCGCGAGGAGGCGGCGGCGCGTCTCGCGCACGAGCGCGTCGAGGCGCGGCTTCGCCGGCGCCGGCTGGCGGTCCTCGACGCGCACGGCTTCGCGTCCGACCACCGGAGCGCCGCGCGCGCGATCGCCGAGCGCCATCACCTGCCGGCGATCGCGGTGGCCATCGACGCGCCGGCCGCGGTGCGCCGGGCGCTTCGGCGCGAGGGGTACTCGGAGGTGCACCACCTGCGCACCCGCCGCGATCTCCACGCGTCGAGTGTCTCCCTGGTCCCGCTGCCGTGCGACAGGCGACAGGAGCGCGGTCCGTTCGACGTCATCGGCGACGTGCACGGCTGCGCCTCGGAGCTGCTGACGCTCCTGCGCCGTCTGGGATACCGCCGGCGCGGCGGCCGCTGGGGGCATCCGGCCGGCCGGCGCGCGCTCTTCCTCGGCGATCTCGTCGATCGCGGCCCGCGCGTCATCGACGCGGCGATGATCGCCGTCGACATGACCTCCGACGGCGCGGCCCTCGCCGTGCCGGGAAACCACGACGTCGAGCTGGCGGCGCTCCTGCGGGGCGCCCCGGTCGTCCCCGGACCGGGCACGGTGCTGACGCTGGCGCAGATCGCCGCGGCGCCGGCCGAGCTGCGCCGCCGCTTCCGGCGGTGCTTCCCCGAGTACGTCGACCGGCTGCCGTCGCACCTGCTCCTGGACGGAGGCCGGCTGGCGGTGGCGCACGCGGGGCTTCTCGCCGAGCACGTCGGGCGTGACTCCGAGACGGTGCGCCGCTTCGCCGTGCACGGCGCCACCGTCCCGAAGACGGATCGCTACGGCCTGCCCGTGCGGGTGCACTGGGCGCGCGCGTACCGCGGCCGGGCGTTCCTGATCTACGGACACACGGCGGTGCGCGAGCCCGAGTCGGTGGGAGCGACGCTCAACATCGACACCGGCTGCTGCTACGGCGGGGCGCTGACCGCCTTCCGCTGGCCGGAGCACGAGGTGGTGCAGGTGCGGGCGCGGCGCATCCACTACCGTTCGCCGCGCACCCGCGGGCTGAGGCTGGGGATCCGGGCGGAGACCCGGGCGATCCCGTCGTCCGCGCGCGGCGGACGGCCGGTCAGGCCCCTTCCTTCTTCTTGAAGAGCGCCTCGAACGCGGCGCGCCCCGGGCTCATGGCGGGCTCGCCCGTGGGGGGCGGAGGGCCCGCGGCGATCCGGCGCCCGGTCGCGTCGAGGACCGTGGACGGGCGGAACGACACGCACTCGTTGGCGACGATCTTCGACATCACCTTGGCCGGGATCGGCTCGCGGCACTCGAAGCGGGCCCCTGGATCGAAGTGCACGCAGTTGCGGCAGCAGTGCACGGCCGCCGTGCAGGTCGGGCAGCGCGCGGTGGTGTCCACCACGTCCGTCGTCTCCTGGTGCCCGCACTGGAAGCAGCGCCGCACGAGGCGCGCCTCGCGCTCCATGCCGCGCGGGCCGCGCGGCGGGCGGGGCCCGTCGTTGTCGCGATGCTTCTTGTCCCGTTCGTCCTTGAACTCGCTGTCGCGGTAGCCGGGCTGGCGGTACTTCATGCGGACGCTCTGCCTCCAGGAAAGGTTGTGCGAGGGAGGCGGCTACTTTAGCACGATTCACCGGCTTTTCCGGCGCCGCTTCGTCCCGTAGAATGCGCCGGATGCGCGCCCCCCTCGATTCCCCGGCAAGGCTCCTGACTTCGATCGGCTGCGCGCTCCTGCTCGCACTTGTCGCGGGAGTCGCCGCCGCGCCGACCGCGGCTGCGCCGCCGGCGAATCCCGCTGCACCGAAGCCCCCGGCGTCGAAGCCGCCCGCGACCAGGCCGCCGGCCGCGAAGGCTCCCGCGCCGAAGCCGTCCGCGCCCGCAACCTCCGCCGCGCCGGAGCCGATCCTCGACGAGGGCTTCGAGAAGTCGGTCGTGCGCATCATCAACTACTCGCAGCGCGGCGACTGGTTCTCGCCCTGGGACGTCACCGGCGTGCGCGCCTCGAGCGGCACCGGCTTCGTCATCGACGGCGGGCTGCTCCTGACCAACGCCCACGTGGTCAGCGACGCGCGGCTGCTGCTCCTGTACCTGCACGGCGATCCGACGCCGCACAAGGCGCGCGCGGTGATGCTCGGGCACGACTGCGACCTGGCGCTCGTCCGTCCCGACGAGCCGGGCCTCCTGCGCAACGTCCCGGTCCTGGAGCTCGGCCGGCTGCCGCCGCTGCGCACGACGGTCGAGACCTATGGCTATCCGGCGGGAGGCGACCAGATCTCCTCGACGCGCGGCGTGGTGTCGCGCATCGAGACGCAGGTCTACGCCCACTCGGGCGTCGACCGCCACGTCGCCATCCAGACCGACGCGGCCATCAACCCCGGCAACAGCGGCGGCCCGATGATCCAGGACGGCAAGGTCGTGGGGGTGGCGTTCCAGGGCACCGACCAGCTCGAGAACACCGGCTTCGGCATCCCGGTGGAGGTGATGCAGCACTTCCTGACGGACGCCGAGGACGGCAGGTACGACGGCTATCCGGACCTCGCCATCCTCGAGTCGAACCTGGAGAACCCGGCCGCCCGGCGCCGCGCCGGCATGCGCGACGACGAGAGCGGCGTGCGCGTCGATTTCGTCAACGACGGCGGCAGCGCCGAGGGCCGGCTCAAGGTGGGCGACGTGCTGCTCGCGGTGGACGGGAGCCCCATCGCCAATGACGGCTCGGTGCTGATGGAGGGGCTGCGGTTCGACTACGGCCTGATGGTGGACCGGCACCAGATCGGCAGCGATCTGAAGCTGCGGCTCCTGCGCGACGGCGAGCGCCAGGAGATCACCGTGCCGCTGGTCGCCCACCCGGGGACCAGCCGCTACGCGTCCCAGTACGACGTCATGCCGCGCTACTACATCTATGCGGGCCTGGTGTTCGAGCCGCTCAACGTCGAGATGCTGGAGACCACGGGCCGCGACTGGGTGGTCAGCGCCGACAAGCGCCTGGTGCAGGAGCAGATCTTCCGGCCCCTGTCCGACCCGAAGGCGCTCCTGCGCGAGCCCGTGGTGCTGCTGCGCCGCCTGGACGATCCGGTCAACATCAACATCGCCTGGTACCGCAACCAGCTCGTGACGAAGGCGAACGGCAAGGACATCGACTCGCTCGGCGAGCTCATCGACGCGATCGAGTCGAACAAGGCTGCGTTCCACGTCCTCGAGCTGGGCGAGCCGGGGCGCTTCATCGTCCTCGACCGCAAGGGCGCCGACGAGGCGAGCCCGAAGATCCTGGAACGTTACGGCGTCGAGAAGGACCGCAACCCGTGACGGTCCGGAGGCTGGCGGCGTTCCTCGTCGTCTTCGCCCTCGGGGGCGCGACGGCCGGCCGTGCCATGGCCGAGCCGGCGCACCGCGCCGGGGGGCGGCAGTCGTTCGAGAACGGCATCGTCGGTCTGACCGTGTCGGCGCAGGGCTGGGACCAGGACCGCCCGTGGGCCAAGGGGGCGCCGCAGGCGCGCATGGCCCTCGCGACGGTGGTGGAAGGTCCGTACCTCTTGACCTCGGCGCAGATGGTCGCGGACGCGACCCTCATCGAGGCGGAGAAGCTCGGCGGCTCGGTGCGCGTTCCCGCCCGGGTCGTGCTGGTGGATCCCGAGGTGGACCTGGCGATCCTCGGCGTGGACGCGCCGAAGTTCTTCGACGACCTCAAGCCCGTGCCCATGGCCTCGTCGGTGCCGACGGAAGGGGCCGTCCAGTCGGTGCGCTGGCGCCTGCGGCAGATCGAGGCCTCCACCAGCCGCGTGTCGCGCGTCGAGGTGCAGGTGACCTCGCTCGGCGGGCTCGAGCACCCGTTCCTCCTGGTGACGACCGACCTGCGCGGCGGCGGCTGGGCCGAGCCGGTCTTCGCCGACGGGAAGTTCGTCGGGCTGACGGTGTCGCAGGACGACCAGGTGGCGCGGGTCCTGCCGGTGGACATCATCAACAACTTCCTCGACATGGCGCGCGGGGGAAAGCCGTATCCCGGCTTCGCGAACCTGGGTCTGCGCTGGCAGATCAACGAGGACCCGGTGCTCACGGCATCGCTGCGCCTTTCCGGCGATCCCCGCGGCGTGCTGATCACCGGCTCCAACTGGGGCGGTTCGTCCTGCGGGGTCCTCCGCCCCCGCGATCTGCTGCTGGGGCTCGACGGCCACGAAATCGACGCCAGCGGCTACTACCGCCACCCGCGCTACGGGCTCCTGCGCTTCACCACCATCACGACCGACGGCCACCGCGCCGGCGAGACCATCAAGGCGGAGGTGTGGCGCGACGGCAAGGACGTGAAGCTCGACCTGCCGCTCAAGGCGGCGCACACGCCCGGCGACCTCATCCCGGACCGGGTGCCCGAGCAGCCGCCCCCCTACCTCGTCGCGGGGGGGCTGGTGCTGCGCGAGCTGGACGGCAACTACCTGAGGTCGTGGGGGGACGACTGGCGGCGCAAGGCTCCCATACGTCTCCAGTTGCGCTACTGGCTCGACTCGAAGGACCAGGAGCCGGGGGCGCGCCGCATCGTCGTCCTGTCGTCGGTGCTGCCGCACGCGTACAACATCGGCTACCACGGCCTCTCGGACGTGGCGGTGCTGGAGATCAACGGCCGCCCGGTCGACTCCATCGCCGCCGCCGAGGAGGCCTTCAAGCACCC
>DASRAU010000044.1:0-12262 GCA_035638075.1 Verrucomicrobiia bacterium | reverse complement strand
CGCCGCGGTGACCGCCTGCTGATCGACCGTGCCCAGCCGGGTGTCGGCGTCCTGCAGGTCGAAGTCGTTGCTGCCGATCATGTAGCTTCCCTCGAGCCCGACCAGGTGGCTGAACCGGTACTCGTAGCCCGCCTCGAAACCGAAGTCATCGGTTCCCTGGACGGCGTCCTGCACCGCCTGGAAGTCGATGTCATTCGTGGCGAGCGGGGACACCCAGTCCGCCGCGAGGTACGCGCGGTGCTTGTGGTCCTGTGCCAGGGCAGGAGCCGTCGCGAGGAAAGCCATTGCTGCCAGGAACAGAAAGGCAGTACGTGCTTTGGACATGCGGTTCCTCCTTAGGGAATGAAGATCGATGGCAGAGGGAGGGGAAAAGGCGCCGGGGAACGCCCGGCGCCCGTGATGAGAATGGAAATCGGAAGCAGGTCGGACTGCGGATCTCAGTGTTGCCCGAACCGGAAGGCGACGCCGACCCGCGCGATCACCGGATCGAACGCCACGTCCTGGTTGCCGGCGCTGAGGTCGAGCTTGACGTAGCGGACGCCGCCTTCGATGGCGAACACCTTGCCGATGCCGATGTCGAACCCGAGCTGCGCTCCGTAGCCCCACTCGTCGTTGATGTCGATGTTGTTGCCGTTGATGTCCTCGAGGTCGCCGAAGCTGTACCAGGAGGCGACCGGCGCCAGCCACAAATCGAAGTACTTGGCCGGGATGATGTGGAAGTTGAGCGCGAGCGTCAGCGCCCGCTGGTCGAGGCTGCCGAGGTCCCCGCCGTTGTTGTCCAGCTCGAAGTCGTTGCTGCCGGCGAGAAAGCTCCCCTCGAGGCCGAACACCCTGTTGAACCGGCCTTCGTAACCGATCTCGTAGCCGAAGTCATCGCTTCCCTGCACGGCGTCCGTGACCGAGTTGATGGTGATGTCGTCGTCGCCGTTCGGCGCGACGTAGTCCACGGTGATGAAAAGGCGCCCGGTTGGGTGGTCCTGCGCCAAGGCCGGAGCCGACGCGAAAACAGCGACTGCCGCCAGTGCGAAAAGGGCGGTACGTGCTCTGAGCATCCGTTTCTCCTTCGATGAATTGGGTGCCTGCACCCCACAACCCGGTTTGAAGATGAGCGCAGGACGATACGTCGCGGACCGGGGAGGGGAAATACGCAGAAACCGCGATTCGGCCTCCGGGCTCACCCGGACGGCCGTCGGGAGGCCCCCGACGCGGGATTCGTTGACCGCCCGTTCCCCGGGGGCATAGAATCCGCCCTTCGATGGACCAGGAACCTCCCGCCCCTCCCCAGGGTCCACCGCCACCGCCCCGCAAAGGGGGCCGGCTGCGGCAAATCAAGGTGGTCCAGATCCGCCCGCGCGGCACGCCGAAGGCGCCGCCGCCGGACATGCCGGAACGGCCCGAGGGCGTCGAGGCGCAGAAGCTCTCCGCGTTCCCGGATCAGCCGGTGCCGTTCGCGTCCCTGGATCTCCCGGAGACGCTGCTGCGCGCCCTCGAGGGGATGGGGTACACGCAGGCGACGCAGGTGCAGGCGGCCTCCATCCCGAAGGCGCGCGGCGGCCGTGACCTCGTCGTGCAGTCGCGCACCGGCACCGGCAAGACCGCCGCCTTCGGCATCCCGATCATCGAGAAGACCGACACCTCGAGGCCGGAGGTGCAGGCGCTGGTCCTGACGCCGGCGCGCGAGCTGTGTCTTCAAGTGACCGGCGAGATGGAACGGCTCGGCGAGCACGCCGGGGTGCGGGCGCTGGCGATCTACGGCGGCGACTCGATGACCCGCCAGCTCGACGGGCTGAAGCGCGGCGCGCAGGTCGTCGTCGGCACACCGGGGCGCCTGCTCGATCACCTGCGCCAGGGGACGCTGCGCCTCGAGGCGGTGCACACGCTGGTCCTCGACGAGGCGGACCAGATGCTCGACATGGGATTCGAGAAGGAGGTCAAGCAGATCCTCGACCGCGTTCCGAAGACGCGGCAGACGCTGCTCTTCTCGGCGACCATTCCCACCGAGATCGAGGCGATCGCCTCGCGCTACCTCAAGGATCCCGAGCGGCTGATGCTGTCGCAGGACTTCGTGTACGTCTCCGACGTCCTGCACCTCTTCTACATCGTCCCCCGCATGGGCAAGTCCGACGCCCTGCACAAGCTGATCGAGTGGGAGAACCCGACGTCGTCGATGATCTTCTGCAACACCAAGGCGGAGGTGCGGCTGGTGTTCGGGTCGCTGGCGCGCTACGGGCTGCCGGCGGCGATGATCTCCTCCGATCTGCCGCAGAAGAAGCGCGAGCAGGTGATGCGCCGCTTCAAGAACAAGGAGCTGAAGCACCTGGTGGCGACCGATGTGGCGGCGCGCGGCATCGACATCGAGGACCTGTCGCACGTCTTCATCTACTCGGCGCCGGAGTCCTCCGACCAGTACATCCACCGCGCCGGCCGGACCGGGCGGATCGGCAAGACCGGCAAGGCGATCTCGCTCGTCTCCGGGTTCGACCTGATGAATTTCAACCGCCTGGTGCGGGCGAACAATCTCAAGGCCTACGAATGCGACCTGCCCTCCGACGACGAGGTCAGGCAGCGGGAGGTGAAGCGGATCGTGGACACCCTCAAGGAACAGGCCGGGAAGCTGACGGCCGAGGAGCGCGCCGAGTACGACGCGATGGCGCAGGGGATCCTCGACCAGGACGATCGCGTCGCGATCGTCGCTTACCTCCTCAAGGCCCACTTCGAGGAGGAGGCGGCGCGCGGCGTCCTCGACGAGGCCGGGCTGCCGGAGGACGACGCGGCCGGCGAGGCCGCCCCGGGCGGAAGGTCCGAAGGCGGGCGCGGCTCCAGTCGGGGCGGCGGAGGCGGGGGCGGCCGACGCGAGCAATCGGGCGAGCGGCGCAGGCACACGGGCGGTCAGGCGCGCCACGGCGGCGGGCACCGGCACGGTGAGGATCGCGGCCGGCACGGCGGCGGACACTCCGGCGGAGGTCACACCGGAGGCGGCCACTCCTCCAGTCACGGCGAAGGGTCGTCGGGGGGCGGCCAGGGCGAAGCAGGCCAGCACTCCGCGCCGAGCGGCTCATCCGGCGGCGGCTCGGCGCAGGGAACCTCCGGTGAAGCGGGCCGCAGGCGCCGGCGGCGGCGCCGCGGCGGCCGCGGCCGGGGCGGATCCGGCGGCGGCGAGGGCGGGCAGGGCGGACAGGGCGGCGGCTCGCAAGGCGGCGGCGGTCGCGGCGAACCGCGGCCTCGCGGCCTCGGAGATCACTACACCTAGACGTGGCCGTTCGAGCGTCGGGCCCTCTGGATCCTCCTGTCCCTCCGGGTGCGCCCGCGCCGCGTCCTCCCGAAGACCCCGGACCGGGACCGGAACCGCTGACTCCTCCGGAAATACCACCGGTGCCAACGACCCCGCTCGATCCCCGCGTGCCGCCGATGCAGCCGCCCGAGGCGCCCCCGGGCGCTCCGGCCCCTGGCCTCCCGCCCCGGCTTGGCGCCGCGTTGCTGTTCGTCGCGGGGCTCTTCGGCTGCGCTCAGCGCAGTCACGCTGGACCGGCGGCCGATCTCATCGTCCGCGGCGGCGTGGTGTGGACCGGCGAGGCCGGGCAGCCGCTGGCGGAGGGGCTGGCGATCCTCGGGGACCGTCTCGTCGCCGTCGGCGGCAGCCGCGACGTGGACGCCTGGCGCGGACCGAAGACGCGCGTCATCGAGGCGGGCGGCCGGCTCGTCCTCCCCGGCTTCAATGACGCGCACGTGCACTTCCTGTCCGGCGGGATGGGCCTCGAGAACATCAACCTCAAGGACGCGCCGAGCCGCGAGGAGTTCGCCCGCCGCATTGCCGGGAAGGCGGCCGCGATTCCCGCGGGCGAATGGGTCACCGGCGGAAACTGGGACGACCAGGCCTGGACGCCGGCGGTGATGCCCGACGCCACGCTCGTGGACGACGCGCTGCGCGCCGCCGGAAAAGCGGACGTGCCGGTCTTCGTCTACCGCTACGACGGGCACATGGGCCTGGCGAACGCCGCGGCGATGCGCCTGGCGAAGATCGACGCGAAGACGAAGGACGTCCCCGGCGGCGAGATCGGCCGCGACGCGCACGGGCAGCCGAACGGGCTCTTCCGCGACGCCGCGATGAACCTGGTCGCGAAAGCGATGCCGCCGCTGACACGCGAGCGGCGCGTGCGCGCGATCAAGAAGGCGCTCGAGCACGCCGCCTCGCTCGGCGTCACGAGCGTGCAGGACATGAACCCCGAGCGCGAGGACATCGCGGTCTACGACGAGCTCCTGAAGGCCGGGCAGCTGACGACGCGCATCTACGCCGCCCCGTATCTCATGCGCTGGAAGGATTACGCCTCGACCGGCGTCGGGCGCGCCTTCGGGTCGCCCTGGCTGCGCATCGGCGCGCTCAAGGGTTATGCCGACGGATCACTGGGCTCCTCGACGGCCTACTTCTACGACGCGTTCAGCGACCAGCCGGGCAACCACGGCCTGCTGTCGGACGAGGAGTCTCCCCCGGCCGCGATGCTCGAGCGGATGATGGGGGCCGACGCCGCCGGGCTGCAGCTGTGCATCCACGCCATCGGCGACCAGGGGATCTCCCTCATCCTCGATCAGTTCGCGGCGGTGGCGGCGGCCCACGGCCCGGCCGACCGGCGCTTCCGCATCGAGCACGCGCAGCACATGGCCGAGAAGGACTTCGCCCGCTTCGCCTCTCTGGGAGTCATCGCCTCGATGCAGCCGTACCACGCCATCGACGACGGCCGCTGGGCCGAGAAGCGCATCGGCCCCGATCGCATCAAGAGGACGTACGCGTTCAGGACCTTCCTCGACCGCGGCGTGCACCTGGCGTTCGGCACCGACTGGGACGTCGCGCCGCTCGATCCGCTCCTCGGCCTCGAGGCGGCCGTGACCCGCGCCACGCTCGACGGGAAGAATCCGTCCGGCTGGGTGCCGGAGCAGAAGATCACCCTGCCTGAGGCTTTGACCGCCTACACCCAGGGCTCCGCCTACGCCGAGTTCCAGGAGCAGGAGAAGGGCCGGATCGCGCCCGGGATGCTGGCCGACGTGATCGTCCTGAGCCAGGACATCTTCAAGGCCGAGCCGCAGCGCATCCACGAGGCGCGCGTGGTCACGACCATCGCCGGCGGCCGGGTCGTGTACGAGGCAGCGGCGACACCGCCGTCCCGCTGAAAAAAAAGCGGGGCCCGTTCGGGCCCCGCCGGTGGAACCGGTTCCTGTCGTCCGCTCAGTGACCGCCGCAGACGTCGGCGCAGGTCACGACCGCCGCACCGCGGGCGCACAGCGTGTCGGCGGAGCAGCCGGCCTTCTGGCAGAGCTGACCCGAGCACTTCGGCAGCTTGTCGGCGGTCTCGGCCGGGCGCAGCGCGATGAAGGCGCCGACGGCGAGGGTCAGGACGGACGCGGCGATCACGAGTCTTTTCTTCATGAGTGGGCCCTCCGTTGGGTGCGATGGGCCGAAGTTTAGCGCGGATCGGGGCCTATAATGCCCCCCCGATGCCCCGGACCAGCCCGCACGTCCTGACCGACAGGAATCGCGAGATCCGCGCCAACTTCGATGCCATCGCCGGGCGCTACGACCTCACCAACCGGGTGATCTCGTGCGGCGTCGATCTGCACTGGCGCAAGGTCGCCGTGAAGGCCCTGTCCGACCTGCCGCGCGGCGGACGGGTGCTCGACCTGGCGTGCGGCACCGGCGACCTGTCGCTCGAGCTCCTGCGCCGGCGCCCCGACGCCCGTATCACCGGAGCGGACCTGAGCCGCGCCATGCTGGTCCTCGCCCGGCCGAAGCTCGCCGCGCACGCCTTCCCGCTGGTCAATGCGCCGGCGGAGGCGCTGCCGTTCGCCGACGGCGCCTTCGACGCCGCCATGATCGGCTTCGGCATCCGCAACGTGCCGGACTTCCGCGCCGGGCTGCGCGAGCTGCGGCGGGTGCTGCGTCCCGGCGGCCGGCTGGTGGTGCTGGAGTTCTCGACGCCGCCGTCACGGCTCCTGTGGCGCGCCTACAACTATTACTTCTTCCATGTCCTGCCGCGCATCGGCGGCCTCCTCACCGGACGCGAGCGCGCCTACCGCTACCTGACCCACTCGGTGGCCGGGTTCCCCGACGCCGCCGCGTTCGGAGTCGCCCTGCAGTCGGCGGGCTTCGAGAAGGTGGGCTGGCGCGCGCTCACCGGCGGGATCGTCTGCGTGCACACCGGCATCGCCGGCGCGCGGAGCGACGCCTGATGAAGAAGAAGTACACCGCCGACCGCATCGAGGGGCTGAAGCAGTCGGAGATCCGCCGCATGTCGATCGAATGCGCGAAGTTCTCCGGCATCAACCTCGGGCAGGGGATCTGCGACCAGCCGATCGAGCCGGTCATCAAGGAGGCGACCGTCCGCGCCATCGGCGCGGATCACTCCATCTACACGCGGCTCGACGGCATCGACGAGCTGCGCCGCCGCATCGCCCGCAAGATGCGCGACCACAACGGGGTCGCGTGCGACCCCGACGGCGAGGTGGTGGTGTCGATCGGAGCGACCGGGGCGTTCGTGAACGCCTGCATGGCGTTCATCAACCCCGGCGACGAGGTGGTGATCTTCTCGCCGTTCTATTCGTACCACGTCAACATCCTGAAGGTGTGCGGCGCCGTGCTGAAGTTCGTGACCCTGCGCCCGCCCGACTGGCCGTACGACCCGAAGGCGCTCGAAGCGGCGTTCTCCGACCGCACCAAGATGGTCGTCGTCAACACGCCGTCGAACCCGAGCGGCAAGGTGTTCTCGAAGGCCGAGCTCGAGCACATCGCCGGGCTCGCGCGGAAGCACGATGCCCTGTGCGTCACCGACGAGATCTACGAGTACATCCTGTACGACGGCCGCCGGCACCTGAGCATGGCCTCGTTCCCGGGAATGGAGGACCGCACCATCACCATCAGCGGCTTCTCCAAGACGTACGCGATGACCGGCTGGCGTCTCGGGTACCTCGTGGCCCGCCGCGCGCTGGCGTCGCAGATGGCGCTCCTCAATGACCTGATCAACGTCTGCGCCCCGTCGCCCCTGCAGCACGGTGTGGTCGCGGCGTTCGACCTGCCGCCCGAGTACTACGACCGGATGGTCGCGGACTACGCGGTGAAGCGCGACATGATGGCCGACGCGTGCCGCGCCGCGGGGATGGAGCCGTTCGTCCCCCAGGGGTCGTACTACATGCTCGCCGACGTGTCGCGCCTCGGGTTCAAGGACGACTATGACGCCGCGAAGGTGCTCCTCGAGCAGGCCGGCATCGCCGTCATCCCCGGTTCGTCCTTCTTCGCCGACCCGCAGGACGGCCGCCTGCAGATCCGCCTCTGCTACGCCAAGAAGATGCCCGACCTCGAGGAAGCCTGCCGCCGCCTGCGCGCCTTCAAGCCGGTCGCCGTCTGAACGTTCGGTGGTAGGCTAGGCGACGCTGAGTCCGGCTCCAGATGGGCGCTCCGGACGGAAGACCCCGCGGCGCTTCGATTCGAACCCTGCAGGAGAGCGACCACCCATGGCGAATCTGTGGATTCGTAAGCCGCTCGACAAGCTCGTCAAGGAAGCGGACGACTCCGAGAAGGCGCTGAAGCGCACCCTCGGGCCGCTCAACCTGATCGCGCTCGGCATCGGCGCCATCATCGGCGCGGGGCTGTTCGTCCGCACCGCCGCCGCCATCGCCGAGCGCTCGGGCCCGTCGGTGACCCTCGGCTTCATCGTCGCCGGCATCGGCTGCGCCTTCGCCGGGCTCTGCTACGCGGAGTTCGCCGCGATGATCCCGGTGGCCGGCAGCGCCTACACCTACTCCTACGCCACCATGGGAGAGTTCGTCGCCTGGATCATCGGCTGGGACCTGGTGCTCGAATACGCGGTCGGCGCCGCCACCGTGTCGATCGCCTGGAGCGAGTACCTCAACAAGCTCCTCGAGCTGTTCGGCTTCTCGGTCCCCTACCAGTTCTGCCACTCCCCCTTCCAGTCGCTGCGCGACGCGTCGGGGAACGTCGTCACCTCCGGCATCATCAACATCCCGGCGCTGGTCATCCTGAGCCTCCTGACCTGGCTCCTGATCCGCGGGACGCGCGAGTCGGCCTTCGTGAACGGCATCATCGTCGTCACCAAGGTGACCATCGTCATCATGGTGATCGTGCTCGGCTGGGCCTACATCAACCCGGCGAACCACGCGACCTACATCCCGGCCGCGACGTCCTACACGAATGCGGAAGGGGTGACGCACCACTACGGCGGCCTCATGGGCATCCTGGGCGCCGCGGGCGTGGTTTTCTTCGCCTTCATCGGGTTCGACGCCGTCTCGACCGCCGCCCAGGAGGCGCGCAACCCGAAGAAGGACATGCCCATCGGGATCCTCGGGTCGCTGGTGGTCTGCACCATCCTCTACATCCTGTTCGCGCACGTGCTCAGCGGGCTGGCGCCGGTGGCCGACTTCCGGGCGCAGGGGCGGGAGGCGTCGGTGGCCTACGCCATCTCCACCTACATGCCCGGCTACCAGTGGCTGGCCAACCTGGTGACGGTCGCCATTCTTGCGGGCTTCTCGTCGGTCATCCTGGTGATGCTGCTCGGCCAGTCGCGCGTCTTCTATTCGATGAGCCGCGACGGGCTGGTGCCGCCGGTCTTCAGCGAGGTGCACCCGAAGTACCGGACGCCGTACAAGTCGAACCTGATCTTCCTGGTGGTGACGGGGCTTTTCGCGGGGTTCATCCCCGGCGACATCGTCGGCGAGATGACCAGCATCGGCACCCTCTTCGCGTTCATGCTGGTGTGCGCCGGCGTCTGGATCCTGCGGGTGCGCGAGCCCAACCGTCACCGGGACTTCAAGACGCCGCTCGTGCCGCTGGTGCCGATCCTCGGCATCCTGGTCTGCGGCGCGATGATCTTCGGCCTCGGCTGGACAAACTGGATGCGGCTCATCGGCTGGCTCATCATCGGGCTGTTCATCTACTTCGGCTACAGCCGCAACCACAGCCTGCTCGGAGGCAGCCAGCCGGTGACCTCCGGCGGCGGCCGCACCCCCGCGCCGGGAGCCGCGCAGCCCTAGCGAGCGGCGAAAGCCGGGTCCGAGACGAAGGTCTCGTCCGTCAGGCTTTCCAGGAAGGCCACCAGGTCGTCGCGCTCCTCCGGCGTCAGCGGCGCCACCGCCACGCCGTCTTCCGCGTGCGCGGCCGGATGGCGCGCGTAGTGGTCCAGCACCCCCGCGAGCGTCGCGATCCGCCCGTCGTGCATGTAGGGCGCGGTCAGCGCGATGTTCCGAAGCGTCGGGACCTTGAAGAGGCCGCCGTCGCGCCGGCGGCCGGTTGCGCGCGCCAGGCCGGCATCGACGACGCCGGGGCCGCGGCGCTCCGACGCCTCGAGCAGACCGTTGTCCACGAAGCGCGGTTTCATCGGTCGCTCGAGCAGGCCGTAGTCGAAGGCTCCCGAGAACAGCAGGCCGCCATGGCAGCGCGCGCAGCCGGGGCGATCCGCTGAGAAGAGGCGCAGGCCGCGCCAGGCGCTTTGCGAGAGCGCGTCCATCTTCCCCTGGTAGACCAGCCGGTCGTACGGCGAGCTTCCCGAGACGAGCGTCCGCTCGAACGACGCCAGCGCGCGCGTCAGGTTGTCGATGGTGACGGGCGCCGCATCTTCGGGGAACGCCGCCGCGAACAGCGCCGCGACCTCCGCGTCGCCCCGCAGCCTCGCTTCGAGCTCCGCTTCGCGGCCGCCGAACCCCATCTCGACCGGGTCGGTCCCGAACAGCGGCACCCGCGCCTGTTCCTCGAGGTGCTTCAGCTTCGGATTGGCCCAGGTCAAAGACGGCGCGTAGGCGACGTTGGCGAGAGACGGCGCGCTGCGGCGGTGCTCGGCGCCGGTCGAGCCGAGGGCGCGCGCCCGGCCGTCGGTGAAGGCGAGCGCCGGCCGGTGGCAGTCGGCGCACGCCTGCGTCCCGTTCAGCGACAGCCGGCGGTCGTGGAAGAGGCGGCGCCCCAGGGCGACCTTGGCCGCCGACATCGGGTTGTCGGCCGGCACCCGCGGCTCGGGGAATCCCGGCGGCAGGCGCCACTCCCACGCCGCGGTCCTGGCGTCAGCCTGATCCGTCGCGCTCGCGGGAGCCGCAGCGCTTGGGCGATCTGCGGCGCCGGCGAGAATCGAGGATGCGGCCACGCACAGGATTGCGACGGCGGCCGCGGCCGCGAGGAAAGAATTCGGGGGGAAGCGGACCGTCAGGAGACGACCGGCTCCTTCACCAGTGCGCATCCTTCGGGGGCAGTAGGGCGCTCGTCTTCGCGGCGATCTCCTGGCGCGATTCGAGCCACTTCGACAGGTCATCGACCGCAGCGGGATCGACGCCCGCGGGGTCCTTCTTGCGATCCGAGATCCACTTCGTCATGGCGTTCGCGAGCGTATCGGCGTTCGGACGGTCGGTGGCGAACAGCGTGATGTAGTCCGCCTTCGCCTCTTCGACCTTGTTCAGCGCGAGGTACGCCTCACCGCGGTATTCGATCGCCGGCGTGAAGCCCGGCTTGAGCTGCAGCGCGTGGGCGTAGGCGCCGAGCGAGCCGTTGAAGTCCCCCTGCTTGCGCAGCACGTAACCGAGGGCGCCGTACGCCTGGTAGTGCGAGGAGTCGAGCTTCACCGCCCACTGGTACTCATCCTGGGCGTTCGCCCAGGCCTTCTGCGCCGTGTTCATCGCCTTGGCGCGCTTCTTCTCGTCGGTCGCCGCGACCGCCGCCTTCTCCGCCTCGTCACCCTTGGCCTGCTGCTTCAGGCCGTGGTTGTAGCGCATCGCCGCCTGCTGCTGTGGCGTCATGCTGGGACTGGACTGGCTCATGCCGCTGCTGCCGCCACTCGGCATCGGCGACGGGCCGCTGCCCGAGGCGAAGACCGCCCCGACGGCGGCGAGCGCCAGCACCGGCAACGACAGGGAGAAAGCGAAGCGACGCGACGAGAGGATTCGGGGATTCGGGTTCACGGGAGCCTCCTGCATCGGCGCGGCGGCCCCGCACCCTCCCGGCCCCGCGCCCGCGTCCGGAGCCTAGCACGGCATGGAGGTCCCGGAAATGTCAGGTCTTTGAAAACTCTGTACCCCCCGGCACCTCGCGTCCCGAAACAGTCGCCGGCCGCCCGCTCGGACCTGAGCGGACGGCCGGCCCTTGCCCCGGCCGGGGAGCGCCGGGTGTTCGGAGGGAGGACCTGGGGTCCAGTTCTGCGGCTGGGTCAGTTCTGCGGCTGGTCCGCGGTGGACTGCTCTTCGGGCAGCGGCTGCGAGGCGATGCGATCGCGCAGCAGCGGCTCGATGCGCGCGAGGCTGGCGCTCGCCTTGCCTTCGGAGTCCCCCGCCTGCAGGGCGGCGCGGAACTCCTCGGCGGCGCGGTGCACATCACCCGTGCGCTCGTAGGCCACGCCGAGGTTGTTGCGGACGTACGCCACCTGGGGCAGCCGGTCGCGCGCGGCCTCGAGGAGCGGCACCGCCTCCTCGGTCTTTCCGCGGCGCAGCAGCAGGTACCCCAGCGTGTTGGCGATGTAGCCGTTGTCGGGCGAGAGGCTGCGCGCCTGCTGGAGCGTCACCACCGCCTCGTCGCCGCGGTTCAGGCCGTCGAGCGCCCGGCCGCGCTGGTGCAGCGCGTCGGACGACTGCGAATCGATGGACACCGCCTTGTCGGCCGCTTCGAGCGCGGAGTCGAACTCCTTCCGGTCGAGACGGACGCGCGCCAGGTTGATCCAGGTCTTGATCGACTGATCGTTGAGCGTGGTCGAGCGGACCAGCTCGCCTTCCGCCTCGTCGACCTGCCCGGACTTCCACAGGGCGAGACCGAAGAGGTAGTGGGCGTACGGGTCGTCCTGGCGGCCGTCGAGGGCGACGCGCAGCCGCGACGATGCCGTGGCGAAGTCACCCGACTGGTACGACTGCACGCCTTCCTTCCAGGCGGTCTTCGGATCGATGGTCTCGGCCGGCGTCGACGGTGCCGGAGGGCCCTGGACCTCGGCGACCTGCGATTCGGTCGACGGGGTGGACGTGACGGACGGCTGGGTGTTCTCGGTGCGGCTCGACGAGGTCTCGACCGGCTTCTTGTCGGTGCAGCCGGTGAGGGGGGCGACGGCGAGGCCCAGTCCGAGAACGAGGGCGGCGGCACCGGACGTGGCGTGATGCGTGCGCTTCATCATGGCTCTCTCTCCTGGCCCGGGTGAGTTCCCCGCTGCGGGGTGGCCGGGCTCGCGGGGCTGTAGAGCCAGCGACGTGCCATCGCCGCATGCCGGGAAATCGGCTTCAGCCAGACGTTTCGGAGGAGGCC
>DASRAU010000043.1:0-147344 GCA_035638075.1 Verrucomicrobiia bacterium | reverse complement strand
ACGAGGCCCAGCCCGGCGCCGACGCCGTAGAGCGACGCCACCACCATCCCGGCGCCGGCGAGCAGGCTCAACACGGCGATCGCCGCTCCGAGCACGCTCAGCCACCGCAGCGGCAGCACCGAGAACGACGTCACCATGTCGTACTGGAGGTGGATGAGCTTCCACAGCGAGTAGTTCGACCGCCCGCTGTGCCGCGGAGCGTGCGCGACCTCGATCTCGGTGGCGCGGCGGGCGAGCGCATTGGCCAGCGTCGGGATGTAGGGCGACTGCTCGTGGCACGCGACGATCTGCCGGATGACGTCGCGCCGGTAGGCGCGCAGCATGCAGCCGTAATCGCGCATCCGCACCCCCGTCAGCGCCGCGGCGATCCGGTTGGCGGCGCGCGACGCGATCCGCCGGAAAGCGGAGTCCTGGCGGTTGCGCCGCCAGCCGTTGACGACGTCGTAGCCGCCGTCCTCGAGCCGGCGCACCAGCCTGGGGATTTCCTCCGGCGGGTTCTGCAGGTCGGCGTCGAGCGTCACGACGATCTCTCCCCGCACCCGCTCGAAGCCGGCCACCAGCGCCCGGAACTGCCCGTAGTTGCGGTACAGCTCGAGGACCACGACCTGGTCCGGCTGCGCCGCCCGGAGATCCAGCAGGAGCTGCAGGCTCCCGTCGGCGCTGCCGTCGTCGATGTAGACGATCTCGTACGTCCGTCCGAGGGCGCGCATCGCCGCGTCGAGCCGGCGGTGCAGCTCGGGGATGTTCCCCTCTTCGTTGTGGATCGGGACGACGGCGGAGATCGACGGCGGATTCAAAGCAGGCCCCCCGGCCACGCATTATGCCGGACCCGAAAGCGCCGCTTCAACCGCCGGTCGCCGGAGCCGCGACGGCTGAACGCCGGATGAGGACGTAGTCGCTGCTCGTGTCCTGTCCCGGCCGGCTGCGGTACCGCCAGCGCTCGACCTCCTCGATGGGGAAAGGCAGACTCGCCGCAGTCCTCTCGAGGTCCTCCGCCTTGACGAGCGCGAGCGACGCGCCTCCCTCCCCCTCGAGATGCCGCGCCAGCGCCCCGGGGCCTTTCAGGTTCGGCCAGGTGCGGCGGGCGTAGAAGCAGAAGCCGCCGAGGTTCCCTTCGCGGAATTCATAGAACGCCAGGCGATCCCCCGCGTCGGCGCGGCGGCGCAGGCTCTCCCCCGCCGCGCGGGCGCTGGTGCCTCCGTTGACGATCGCGGGCGCGATGACCGCCGCCGCCAGGAGGCACCACGCAGCCGCCGCCGAGACGATCGCACCTCCGAGCCGCGCCGGCTCGTCCCGGCGGGCGAACCGGAAGGCGAGCGTGACCGCGCCGGCGGTGCCGAGTGCCAGGACTGCGGCCAGCCCCCGGTGACCGGAGGCCAGAAGCGCCGCGGTGGCTGCGAGACCCGGGAGCGCGACCGCGAGGATCCCGGCCCGACGGGCGACCCGCCCCGGCCGGCCGCGCGTCAGCCACCACGCGACGAGCACCGCCGCCGCCGGATAGATCGGCAGCAGGTAGAGGCCCCGCTTGGTCGAGGCGATCGACAGCACGAACAGCGGCAGCAGGAACCAGACGAGCAGATCCCGGAGGCCGGCCCGCTCCCGCTCCTCTTCTTCGTGTGCCGCCGGCCTCCACGGAGCAGACCGCAGCGCCACGCACAGAGCCGCAGCGATCGCGAACGGAAGCAGGATCGACCACGGGAAGAAATCGATGACGATGGCCGGCAGGTAGTACCAGAAAGGATTGTCGTGGCCCTTCGCCGCACCGCCGGTGAAGCGCTGCACGTTGTTGACGAAGACGAACTCGTGGACGGCTGGGTCGCCCAGCCGCGCGTGCAGCGCCCGCACCCACAGGCCGACCGGGACGATCGACAGCAGCCCGGCCGCGAACAGGCCGCGCTTCCAGATCGGACGGAGATCGAGCCGCCACAGGAGCCAGCCGGCCACGGCCAGCCCGGGGATCGCCGCCCCGACGACTCCCTTGAAGAGGAGCGCCGCCGCCAGCGCCGCCCCGGCGGCCGCGAGCCATCCCGCCGGTGTCCGCCGCTCGGCGGTCACCACCCGGTGCAGCGCATCGCACGCCACGAGGATGGCGAGCGTCATCGGCATGTCGATGAGCGTGCGCCGCGCCAGCCAGAACGATTCGAACCCGGTCAGGAGGATCAGCGCGGCGAGCAAGGCGGTCCCGTCTCCGAAGAGGCGTCGCGCCAGGGCGCAGGTGACGAACAGGCACAGGAAGCCGGCGATCGCCGGCGCGACACGCGCCGCCGCTTCCGACGGTCCGCCGGCCACCCGGTACGCGGTCACCACCAGCCAGTAGAAAAGAGGAGGCTTCTCGAGAAACGGCTCGCCGTCGAGGCGCGGCACCACGGGATCGCCGGTCACAAGCATCTCGCGCGCCATTTCGGATTCGCGCGGCTCGTCCGGGTTGAAGAGATCGGCGCGCCCGAGACCGGCGAAGAGGAGCACCCCGCCGACCGCGGCGAGGATGAGCGTGTCGCGCAGGCGCCTGCTCACCGGGCGCGCGCCGGAGGCGATGGCCGACCGTGACATACTGCCGGGCGCGATGATGGGACGAGGGGCCGCGAAGCGTCGGGAGATGTCATGGCGTGCCGGGCCGGCCTCCGGAAACCAGGCCGGCGGCGCGCCGGCCGCCGCATTCTAGGCGATGCGCGTCGGTCTCGACATCGGCTCGTCGAGCTCCAAGGCGATCCTGGTGGACGGCCGCGGCCGGGCGCGTCGCTCCACCCGCCGCACCTTTCCGACGCGGCGCGATCGCCAGCGCGTCGAGCACGACGCCGCACGCCTCTTCGCCGCCACGCTGGGCGCGCTCGAAGAGCTCGCTCCGTCCCTGCCCGCCCGCGGCGCGATCCCACTGGGGTTCGCAGCGCAGCGATCGACGTTCCTGTTCTGGGACCGGGCGACCGGCCGTCCGCTGACGCCGGCGATCTCGTGGCAGGACCTGCGCGCCGCGGCCATCAATCGCGCCGCGCGCGGGCGCGGCGCCAGCCATGGACTCGACATCGGCCTGCTCACGGGTCTGCGTCCCAGCGCCCACTACGCCGCCCCGAAGATCGCCTGGGCGCTGCGGCGGGTGCCCGGCCTGAGGCGACGCGTCGCTTCGGGCGCGGCCCTCTGGGGGACCCTGACGACGTACGTGGTGTGGCGGCTGACGCGCGGCGCGGTCTACGCCGTCGACCACGCCAACGCCCAGCGGACGTCCCTCATGGACGTCTCGACGCTCTCCTGGGAGCCGCGCCTGTTCGAGCTCTACGGACTGGAGCCGCTGCTCGACGCCCCGGCCCTGCCCGCGCTGACGCCCACGTGCCTGTCGTCGCCGATCGAATTCACGGCCAACGGGCGCCGCCTGGCCGTGCTGGCGGTGACGGGGGATCAGCAGGCCGCCCTCGTCGGCCTGCGCTGCCGGCGCCGCGGGGACATGGCGATCAACTACGGATCCGGGGCGTTCGTCCTGCGCTGCATCGGCACGGGGCCGATCCGCCGCCCGGGACTCCTGACGACCCTGGTGTCGTCGCGCTGGACGCTGTCCCCCGCCGACGGGCGCGGCGGCGGCATGGCCGCCACCTTCGCGCTCGAGGGGCCGGTCAACGCCGCCGCGATCGCGCTCGACTGGGTCGCCGCCCGCATGCACCGCGAGGTGCATACCGCCGATCTCGATCGGCTCTGCGGCCCGTGGGACCCCGAGGCCGAGCGGACGCTGCACTTCCTGCCGGCGATCTCGGGGCTCGCCGCGCCGCACTGGGACGAGCGGGCGAAGCCGCGCTTCATCGGCTCGCTCGCCGGGGCGGGGCTCGAGGGAAGGATGCGCGCGGCCGTCGAGTCGATCGCGCAGCGCTGCGCCGAGATCGCGCTGGCCGCGAAGCAGGCGGCGCCCGACGCGGGCCGCGGCGGTCCCGGGGCTCCCGTGCGGGTGTCAGGCGGGCTGACCCGCTGCCGCTACCTGCTGCAGGCGCAGGCCGATCTCCTCGGCCAATCGGTGGCGGTGACCGAGACACCCGATGCGACCGGGGTCGGGGCGGCGCTGCTCGCGGCGCCGATCCCGCCGGGACAGGACCGCGGCGGCCACGCCGGCGAGACCATCATCGCCCCCGTCGCGTCCGCGACGCTCTCGGCGGCGCTGCGGGATGCGTGGAGCCGGGCCGTCTACCGCGGCGCCGTCGATCCTTCGAGCTGAGCCCGGATCTCTTTCTCGAAGACGGCACCCGGGTAGGCCCCCCAGAAGACCTTCGACACCGTCCCCTTGCGATCGATGAGGAAGCTGATGGGCTGCACCGGCACGCCGCCGTACGCTTCCATCACGTCGTTGCTGCCGAGGAGGATCGGGTACGGCGGCTTGAACTCCTGCAGGAAGACCTTGAGGGACGCGCCTCCCGTGTCGGGGATCAGCAGGTCGTCGAGGTTGACGCCGATCACCTTGAAGCCGTTCGGCGAGTAGGTCTTGTGCAGGGTCGAAAGGTCGGGGGTCTCGCGCCGGCACGGGACGCAGGCGGAGTACCAGAAGTTCAGGAGGACGACGTGGCCGCGCTCGCCCGACAGGGTCACGGTGTTGCCGGCGAGGTCGTAGAGCGAGAAATCGGGAGCCGCCTTGCCGGTGAAGCGCTTCTGATAACGCTCGCGCGGAGACGCGGGGGCGGCGGCGGCGGCGCGCGAGGGGGGCGCCGGGACCAGGGCGGCCCCCGCGAGGAGGACCGCGCACCCGAACAGCACGCCGCTCCGGCTCATCCCTTCGTCCTCTGCGCGGCGCCGGAGGCGACCGGGGCCGCGGCCGCTTCACGCAGCCGCGCCAGGACGAAGGCGCGATCCAGGAAGGCCAGGAACCACCCGGCGCGCGGTCCGCGCGTGCGATCGAGGAAGACGCGGTAGATCGCCTGGAAGGCGGCGGTCGTCTTCTCCAGGCCCGCCTCCTTGGCCACCTCGTACACCAGGGCGTGGATCTCCTCGCCGGTCTGCCCGGGGCGCAGGCGGTCGGCGAGAAGCCGCAGGAACCCGCGCTCGGGCGCGGTGAGGTTTCCGGCCGACGCGGGAAGCGTGCGCTGCACCGAGAACCTCACGTCCTCCGGCGCGAACTCCCGCAGCCAGCGCATGGCATAGCCGGCCCGCTCCTTCACCGCCGTCTCGTCCTCCACCGCGTAGCCGTTGCGCCGGAGGATCACCACGACCTGGTCGAGATCGAAGTCGGCCATCTGCACGACGTTGACGAGGTGGCGGAACGGCACGCCGATCGGTTTGAACTGGTCGGCGCCCGAAAGCGCCATGGCGCGGGTGTCGCGGGAGGTCGAGGCGGCGTCGTCGAACTCGTCCACCAGCGCCAGCAGCGGCAGCCCCGGGTCGAAGTTGATGGAGCGCATCGGCCGCGTCTTGACGACGAGGTAGCGCAGCACCTCCGGCGGCACCACCTCGAGCATCCGGTGCACCGACAGGACGTTGCCCTTGCTCTTCGACATGTCGCCCTGTCCGGTGAAGGCGATCCATTCATAGGTCACGGGGAACGGCGGCTCGGCCTTGAACACCTCGCGGCAGATGCGCGCGCCGCTGTCGTACGAGCCGCCGCGGGTCGCGTGGTCCTTGCCGAACGGCTCGACGGTCACGGGGATGCGGGCCCAGCGCGCCGGCCAGTCCACGCGCCAGGTGAGCTTGCCGCCACCGCGCATCGACACGGTCCCAGCCCCGCCGCAGCGGCAGGTGTAATCGACCGTCTCGTCCTGCGCGGAGAAACCCTTCACCTTCGTCTCGGTCAGCCTCCGGCACTGCGCGCAGATGGGATTGAAGGGCGACCAGTCGTCCTCCATCTCGCGGCCGGTGCACTCGTGCAGGATGCGGGCGATGTCGTTGCGACCCTGGAGGGCCTGGACGATCTGCGGCACCAGCATCCCCGACTTGTACATCTGGTCGGCGTAGATCACCTTCACGTCGATGCGCAGGCGCTTCAGCGAGCCGAGGAACGGCTCGAGGTAATGCGCCGCATACGACGGGTGCTTGCCGCACGGGCAGGGGATCTCCGACAGCGGCGCCCCGATGAGCGGCTCGTAGAGCTTGCGGTCGAGGAACGGGTAGACCTTACGCAGCGGGTCGAAGTTGTCGGCGACGTAGTCGAGCACCACTTCGGCGCCCCGCTCCCGCAGGGCCCGCGCCACGATGTCGGCGGTGATCACCTCGCGCAGGTTGCCGATGTGGATCTCCCCCGACGGGGAGATGCCGGTGGAGATCTCGTGGCGGCTCCCGACCGCCGCGATCTGCGTCGCGGTCTCGTCCGCCCAGTGCTGCTCGCGCACGTGGGTCGTCATCGGCCGGACGGCCGCGCCGTCTCGGGCTTGGTCCCGGGGGGGCCGGGCCTGGCTACCGCGTGGAAGTTCACCGTCACCTTGTCGTCCAGGACGAACCAGAGGACCTTCGGGATCGGAATGGAGAACTCCGTCAGCGTGAACGCTGCGGTTCCATCGGCCGTCAGGAGGGCGCCATCATACCCGACCATCACCGGAATCTTGATGGTCCGCTCCACCCCGTGCAGGTTCAGCTTCCCCTCCACTTCGAAACCCCGGGTCTCTCCCGGCTTCAAAGGCTCCGGCTTCGCCGTCGTCGCCTTGACCGACGCGAAGCGGATCTCCGGGTAGGTCTCGGTCTCGAGGTGCGAGTTGCGCATGGTGCGGTCCCGCAGCCGGTTTCCCGTGACCATGGTGGCCGCGTCGACCTTCAGGGTGACGCCGCCCCCTTCGTTCGGGTGTTCCGGGTCGAGCCGCACCGTGCCCTCGAACCGGGTCGCCGTCCCCTCGACCACCTCTCCCGGACGGGTCACGGTGAACCCGAGCTTCGACCCGGACGCGTCGAAAGCGAAGGTCCGCACCCCCGGCTCCGCCGTCGCCGGCCCCGGAGCCGCCGTGTGCGTCTGCGGCGCGGCCGCGGCGATCAGGAGGACCGGGAGCACGGCGAGAAGCCCCGGCACCGCGCGCGTCATGAGGGCGGACGCCCCGGAAGGAAGCGCGGGCGGTCGGCCATCGCGGCCGCGTACTCCGGACGCGCCAGGAGCGCCGCCTCTTCGGTGCGGACGCGCGCCAACAGGACGGCCCCGAAGGCGGCGCCGAAGACGACGGCGGTGATCCAGGCGCCGCCGGCGAGCGGCAGCGACAGCAGCTCGCCGACGACGGCGACGTAGTTGGGGTGCCGCAGGAACCGGTAGGGCCCGGTGGCGGCGACACGCGGCTGCGCCGGGACCACCACGCGCATCGTCCACGCCTCGCCCAGCGCCCGCACCGACGCCCCTTTCAGCCACTTGGACGCGGCGAAGACCAGGAGCATGGCGGCGACCCACGCGAAGCGCGGGGCGCGGTGCAGCGCGACGTGCTCCCACGCCGCGGCCGGGAAATGCAGCGCGTAGACCGGGACCATGAAGGAGAACACCGCCGGCGCCACCTCCGTCCCCCCTTCCGCCAGGAGCCTGCGTTCGTTGCGGAGCGCCACGGAACGCTCGCGCGCGGCGACCGCAACCGATACGGCGACGAACAGAAGATACAACGAAGAGGCGGGAGTCATGCCGCCGTTCCGCCCCGGCTCAGGCGCACAGGAATCTCAGCAGGCGATCGGGGCGCAAAAGCGACCGCGAGGCAGCCAGCCCCGCCGTGACCTGGGCCAGCAGATCGGCCAGGGCCGGCTCGCGCTCGAGCCGCGCCGCGACGAAGTCGGTCAAGCGGCGACGGCCGAGGATCCCCTGCAGTACCCGCTCGACCCGGAAGCGCGCCGCGAACGCCGCCCGCCGCCGCGCCTCGTACGGCTGCAGGGCGGCGCGCGACAGGTCGCCGCGCACGAGCGTGTCGTGCAGCGTCTCCGCCGCCAGCTCGGCCCCGTGCAGCGCCGTCCCCACCCCTTCCCCGGTGAAGGGGTCGAAGAACTCCGCGGCGTCGCCGACCAGGAGCGCCGCGTCGGCCGTGGTGCCACAGGCGCGCGTGGCGATCGGTCCGATGGCGCGCAGCGGCCCATCGAGGCGGGCGTCGCCGAGCCGCTCCCGGAGCGCCGGTTCGGCCTCGATGCGCCGCCGCGCGAAGGCCTCGAGATCGCTCCGCGCCGGGAGGAAAGCGCCGTCGTGGAGGCGCGGGGCGCGCCCGGGGTCGATGACGAAGCAGACGTTCGCCTCGCCGTCCGGCAGGGGGTTGATCCCGCAGTACCCGTCGGAGGTGATGATCATCTCGCCGTGATCGGCGGGCGTGCGCGCGCCGCGGTACCGGCCCATGACCGCGAAGCGCCGGTGCCCCGGCGCACGGCAACGCAGTCCGAGCCGGCGCGCGACCAGCGAGTTGCGTCCGTCGGCGCCGACGAGGGCCCGGACCGCGAGGCGGCGCGACGTCTCTCCTTCCGTGCGGATCTCCACCTCGTATCCTCCCGCGGGTCCGGGCACGAGGTCGAGGAGGCGCGTGCTCTCGAGGACCTGGGCCGCGGCCAGACGGGCACCCTCCAGGAGCACCGAGTCGAGGGCCGGGCGGCGCACCGCGTAGCCGGGGCCCGCCGCGCCGAAGCGGCCGAGCGCCACGGCGCCACCGCGGGCGACGACCGCCATGCCGATTGGCCGGACCGGCCGGAGCGCTTCGACCGCCGCGCGCACGCCGAGCCGGTCGAGGCAGGGTCCGACGGAAGGGGGCAGGAACTCGCCGCAGATCTTCTCGCGCGGAAAGCGGGCCGCCTCGCACACCACGACGTCGTGCCCGAGACGCGCCAGGTGAGCCGCCGTGGCGGCCCCGGCCGGA
Organism: Verrucomicrobiia bacterium; assembly: GCA_035638075.1. GTDB lineage: Bacteria > Acidobacteriota > Polarisedimenticolia > Gp22-AA2 > Gp22-AA2 > DASRAU01. The sequence goes on along the minus strand of DASRAU010000043.1, from coordinate 138,594 downwards.
CCGCCGCCGGCGACCAGGACATCGCGCGACGTCATCCGTCCCATCGCCGCACCACGAGCGCCGCATTCTTCGATCCGAACCCGATGCAGTTGCACAGGGCGACCCGGACGTCGTGCCGCCGGGCCTGATTGGGGACGTAGTCGAGATCGCAGTCCGGATCCGGGTGCTCGTAGTTGATGGTCGGCGGAACGAACCCGTCCCGTATGCCGAGGATCGTCGCGGTCACGCCCATCGCACCGCACGCGCCCTGCGGATGGCCGACCTGCGACTTGGTCCCCGAACACGGGACGGACGAGGCCTTCTCTCCCAGCAGGTTCCGCACGGCGCGCGTTTCGACACGATCGTTCTGCGGCGTCGAGGTGCCGTGGAGGTTGATGTAATCCACCTCCCCGGGATCGACCCCGGCGTCGGCGAGGGCCAGGCGCATCGCCCGCGTCGATTCCTCCCCCTCGCCGTGCATGTGGACGCGGTGGTGGGCGTCGCAGGTCGAGCCGTAGCCGGCGATCTCCGCCAGGATGGTGACGCCGCGCGCCCTGGCGTGCTCCGCCTCCTCGACGACCAGGAGCCAGGCTCCCTCGCCGAGCACGAAGCCGCTGCGATCGCGATTGAAAGGACGCGACGCCTTCTCCGGGCGATCGTTCCATCCCGTGGCGGCGGCCCGCATGCGGCAGAACCCCTCCATCATGCCGCGCGTGATGCAGGCCTCCGCGCCGCCGGTCAGCACCATCGGCAGGTCCCCCCGCTCGATCAGGCGCTGGGCGTACCCGAGCGCGTCGGTGCTGCTGGTGCACCCGTCGCTCAGCACGTGCGACAGGCCGGTGAAGCCGAAGGCGATCGACAGCTCGCTCGACACCATGCCGAGGACCGACGACGAGATGGCGAACGGATTGACGCGGTGGATGCCGTCCCGGTAGTACGCCTCGTACTGGCGCTCGGCGTAGTCGATGGCGCCCGCGCCGCTGCCCATCACGACGCCGATGTCGGTGCGGTGGGGTCGCTCGCGCCCGGCGTCGATCCCGGCGGCGTCGAGCGCCTCGCGGGCCGCCGCGAGCGCGAGCGGGACGATCCGGCCGACCCGCGGGCGGTCGGCCGGGTCGAGGTAGCGATCCGGCTCGAAGCCGGGCACCTCCGCCGCCACCTGGCAGGGGAGGTCCCCCGGGTCGAAAAGGGAGACGCGCCGGACGGCGCTGCGCCCCTCCAGAAGACCGAGCCGGAAGCCCTCGACGCCGACGCCGAAAGGCGTGACGGCTCCGAGGCCTGTGACGACCGCACGGCGCTGAGGCATTTCTTCGTTTCCTCGCGTACCCCGCGTCCCGGCGGGCCCTGCATCGTGTCGTTCGGGGCGGGCGAGTCTAGCACCCGTGTCTCACGACCGGCGAAGTCGGATCCGTACTGTCAGGTACAAAACGACTTGACGGCGCGCGCCGGACGTCGTAAATGGTCGGCGCGAAACCCGCACAGGACGTCAGGTTCAGCCCATCGGCCCGCCGCGGACGGGGATCCGGCGACGGCACCGGTCGGCCCGGGGGAGAGGTATGTCTCGGCGAGGGGGACCGGGAACGGGAGGGAGTTCGGGACGGCTTCGCCGATTGGCCGTCCCGGGCATCGCGTTCCTTCTGCCCCTTTCGATCTTCTCTGCCGGCCTGGCCTCGAATGGCACGGAAGCGACTGCGACCTCGATTGTCTCGAGCGCCGCTTCCGTCCCTCCTGCGTGCCTCGTGCGGCTCGTAGCCAGGGACGAGAGCGACCGGACGCTGTTCGAATCGGTCGCAGCCGCCACGGCGACACCGGGACTCGCCGTGGCGCCCCTGCACCCGCTCGAGCGGGGAGGTGTGCAGTGGCGCTCGCTGGCGATCCTCCGGGACGATGCCGGCACCGGCGCTCCGCCCTCGTGGAGCGTGACGGCGGCCAGGCTCATCGACCGCGATCGGGACCAGGTGCTCCTGCAGGCTCCCGGCCTTCCTGCCTGCGCCGGACGGGACGGTGCGCTCGCGCAGGCCGTCTCCCCCGCCCCGGCCGGGCGCTTCGACTCGGGGCCTTCCGTTTCGACACCGGCCCCGGGATCCGCGGTTCTTCTGGCTCGGGGACGTGACGGGTTCCGGAACCGCCTCGTCGGGGGACGGGTGGAGCGGGTGGTCAACCTTCCCGGGGAGGGCCGCATGCTGCTCGTGCGCCTGCTCGACGAGCGGGGCGCCGATCCCGGCCTCCTCTTCGATCCGACCGGGATGCTCCTCGGTTCGGTGCTTCCGCCTCCAGCCGGAGGCGACCCGTCGCTCGCGACTGTCGTCATGGAAGCGGGCCGGCCGGCCCCCGACACCGCCGCGGGGTCTTCTTCGTCCGCCGCCCCGTCGACGGCCTCCGATCCCGCGTCGCCTCAGGGCGTCCGCGAGGCCATTGCCGTCGCCCCCTCCGCCTCGGTTCTGGGCACGGTCCCGGGACTGGTGAGCCAGGCCCTGCGCCTGTCGGGGCCGGCACGCTTCGACCGCGCCCTGGCGCTCCTCGACGCGGCCTCGCGGCAGGCGGGGGTCACCGCCTCGCTCCTGCTCGAAAAGGGCGTCCTCGAGTTCGGGGCGGGCCGTGTGTCGTCGGCGGTCGAGGATTTCCGGCAGGCGGCGGGGATCGATCCCGCCTCGCACCTGGCGCGTTACAACCTCGGAATCGCGCTCGGCACGGAGGGACGTTACCAGGACGCCGCCGCGGCTCTGAAGAGCGCCCGTGACCTGGAGCCCGGGCACGGACGGACCCACTTCCAGCTCGCCCTGGCCCTGCGCGCCCTGGGCAGGACCGAGGAGGCTCGCCGGGAGTTGGACTCCCTCGGCCAAATCGATCCCGTCCTCGCCGGTGAGCTCAAGGTCATCCTCGGCGCCTGACCGGTCGAGAATTCCTCCAAGTCGCACGTTTCCTGATAGTTAAGAGCCACAATCCCACGCCGACCATGGCGACTATTCAATTTTTGAACGCTCGCCTTGCCACATTGTCATCGATACATATATTCCCTCCGCCACGGTCCCGGCCGGGGATCGGGTGTTCGTCGCGCGCCCGGACGAACGGCAACAACGCGGGAGGGATTGCCGATGAGATTCAAGGGTACGGCCTGCGCTGTGGCGGCGATTGCCGCCCTGCTGTTCGCGGGACCGCTCTTCGCGCAGGAACTGACCTCCGGCACGATCGCGGGACGGGTCGTGGACCCGAGCGGTCATCCGGTGGGCGGGGCCGCCGTCATCGCCACCTGCGATTTCGGCACGCGCGCCGGTGAGACGGACGAGGCTGGCCAGTTCCTCCTCCCCTTCCTGCGGCCCGGCACCTACATGGTGCGCATCGAGGCGGGGCAGGGTTTCGCCAGCATCGAGCAGCGCGAGGTGGTGGTCGGGCTGAACCAGCGCACCACCCTCGCCTTCACGCTCGAGACCGGCGTCACCGAGACCGTCATCGTCACCGGCAAGACGCCGCTCATCGATCCGAAATCGACCTCGACCGGCACGACCATCGACTACGACTCCTTCTCGACCTCGCTGCCGCTCGGGCGCGCCTTCACCGAGACCTACATGGCCGCGCCGGGGGTGGTGAGCGGCCTCGGGACCGGCGCCGGCAACGCCTCCATCGGCGGCGCCTCCGGCCTCGAGAACCTGTACCTCATCGACGGCGTCAACATCAACAACACCGGGTACGGCGGCATCGGCGCGTACAACCTCGTCTACGGCTCTCTCGGGACGGGGGTGACGAGCGAGTTCCTGGACGAGGTGCAGGTGAAGACCGGCGGGTTCGAGGCCGAGTACGGGCAGGCGCTCGGCGGCATCATCAACACCATCGTCAAGGGCGGGACCAACGACTTCAAGGGCAGCGTGGCCTTCTACTCGAGCCCGGGCGCGACGCAGTCCACCCCCGCGGCGGTCGACCTGTCGACCGGCACCGCCAACATCACCGACGAGACGGTGAACGATTTCGCCTTCTCGGTGGGCGGCCCGATCAAGAAGGACAAGCTCTTCTACTTCTTCGCCTACAACCCGGTCGTCTCGAACCAGGACCTGCGGGCGACCGGCCAGGCGAACCCGGCGTACGCCGCGGCCAGCGCCGGCGTCGCCGCCTTCGACGAGGGGACGGCCAACGGCTTCGGCGTGACCGATCCGCTCGCCTTCCCGTCGTCCCGCGGCACCCTCAACCGCAGCCGGATGTCGAACAACTACGCGGCGAAGATCTCCTGGCTCGCGAACGAGAAGCACCAGTTCGAGCTGTCGTTCTTCGGCGACCCGAGCGACGGGGCGATGGGGCCGCAGCGCCGCAATGCCGCGCTGCACACCGACGTGGACCAGGGCGGCGGCGAGAGCGAGATCCACTACGGATCGAACAACGCCGCGCTCAAGTGGAACGCCGTCCTGACGCCGCGCTTCTTCATGGAAGCGCAGTTCGGCTGGCACTCCGGGAAGTTCCGCGAGGACAGCAACCTCAACGAGATCGAGTACAACGACATCCGCAACGTGCAGGAGTTCATCCGCGGCGCCAACTCGTACGATCCCGGCGGCGGGCCGGTGCCCCTCGAGGCCAGCCCGGTCGCGACGCGCCGCGGCGGCGTCGGCTTCATCTCCGACCAGGACGACGAGAGCCTGCAGCTCTCGTTGAAGATGACCTCGGTCCTCGGCCCGCACGAGCTCCGCTACGGCGTGCAGCACGACCGCATGGACTACCGCGAGGTCTCGACGTATTCGGGCCAGTCGATCAACATCGGCCTGCCGATGAGCGACTCGACCGGCACGCCGATCGACGCGGACGGCGACGGCAACCAGGACCTGCTGCCGATGCCGACCTTCGGCGGCGCACAGGTGGACGTGCGCAACGGCGTCGGCGCCGACCCGCTGGTGGCCTACGACAGCGCCAACGCGTTCCGCGTGTCGCGCGCCCGCATCGGGCCGGAGCCGCCGGCGACCAACGCCCAGGAGACCTCGCTGTTCCTGCAGGACACCTGGTCCCTCAACCCGCGCCTGACGCTCAAGACGGGGCTGCGCTACACCTCCGAGACGGTCACCGGCGCCGGAGACTACACGCTCCCCTTCGGCACCGACGTCCTGAACTTCGGCGGCGTCGAGTACCGCATCTTCACGCCGGGGACGACGACGTTCGGCCACTCCGAGTACACCTTCGACGGCAACTGGGCGCCGCGCCTCGGCGTCGTCTGGGACGTGCTCGGCAACGGCAAGAGCCGCGCCTGGCTGAACCTGGCGCGCTACTTCCAGCGGGTGCCGAACGACCTCGCGGTGCGCGCCTTCTCGAGCGAGGTGTCGATCAGCCGGCAGGACTTCACCGACCGCGCCCTGACGCAGGTGGCCACCGTGCCCGTCAGCACGTCGTGCAACGACGGCCTCGGCGGCTCCACGACCTGCTCGCCGTCGAGCGGCGTGTCGATCCAGGGCGTGGACCAGACGACCGTGGTGCCGGGGACGAAGCTCCCCTACGAGGACGAGATCTCGGCCGGCTTCGGCTTCGAGGTCGCGCCGCAGTCGTCCCTCGAGGTGCGGGCCATCTTCCGGCAGCAGGGGCGCGTCCTCGAGGACACGCAGGTCAACTCCGCGGAGCAGGTCCAGAACTTCTACTACGGGACGGCCTACGGCTACCCGTACGACCCGTTCGGCGGCAGCCCCTCGACCCCGGTCAGCACCGCGTACCCCGGCTCGCCGTTCGGCGCCTACGAGCTGGCGAACCCGGGCACGAAGACGGTGCCGAAGGGAGGTCTGTACGACTTCCCCGCCCCGAAGCGCGACTACCGCGCCTTCGAGGCGGTGTTCACGCGGCGCATGTCGCACAACTGGTCGCTGTTCGCGAACTACCGGCTGGCGAAGCTGTCGGGGAACTACGAGGGGCTGTACCGCAACGACAACGGCCAGAGCGACCCGAACATCACGTCGCTGTACGACTTCCCCGACACGCCGCTGATGCACGGCCAGTTCCGCTCCGGGGCGCTGCCGGCCGACGTGACGCACGTGCTGCACGTGTACCCGTCGTACCAGTTCGACAACAAGCTGCGGCTCGGGGCCAACCTGTCGTGGCACAGCGGCACGCCGCGCACCTCGCTCCTGGCGCACCCGGTCTACTTCAACTCGGGCGAGATCCCCGGCATCGATCCGGTGTACGCCTACTGGGCGGATGACGGGCTCGGGAGCCTCGAGCTGCGCCACACGTCGAATCTGTCGACGGCGCTGACCGACCCGGACGCGACGCGCCCCGGCGCGGTCTTCCTCGAGTCCTACACGCCGGTCAAGCGCGGCAATCTCGGCCGCACGCCGTCGGTCACGACCCTCGACCTGCACGCGGACTACCCGTTCGCACTCGAGAAGTCGACGCTGCGGGTCTTCCTCGACGTCTTCAACGTCTTCGACAGCGCCGCCACCACGGGCTACATCGACACGGTGGAGCTGACCTCCGGCGTCACCGACCCCGACTTCGGGCGCGCCGCGTCGTACCAGGCGCCGCGCAGCGTCCGCTTCGGGATGCGCTGGGACTTCTAGCCCACCGCAGCACCGCACCGTCGCAGCACGGCGCACCGCCGCACGCACGGCGGCCGGCGTCGAGGGCGTGACTTATACTCGCGGGCGTGAGTTCTCCTCGCGCGCGTCTCCTGCCCGCCGGAATCGTCGTGGTGGCCGGGGCGCTCCTGAGCGTCTCCCTGGTCCACGTTCCTGAAGGCGAGGTCGGGCTGCTGCGCGGGCGGGCGATCGGGCCCGGGTGGCATCTCCGGCCGCCTCTGGCGACGGTCGTGAGGGTGCCCGCCTCGGGACATCTCGACGGAATCGAAACGGCCGTCACGACGCCCGAAGGCGCCTCGCTTCCGGTCCATCTCTCCTTCGACTATCGGCTCGACGCGGGGCGCCTCTCCTTCGAGCCCTCGGCCGCGCTTGCGAGCAGAGAACAGGGTGGTGGCAGCGCCTCTTCGCTGCGCGCCCTGCTGTCGAGCGAGATCGGCCGGGCGCTGGCGGCCGAATCCGCCGCAGGAAAGGCGGCCCTGCCGCCGGCCGCCACGGCCGTTCCTCTTCCCGACGCGTTCGTCCGCAGCGTGACCGGGCGGCTGCAGGAACGCGGCATCGCGATCGCGTCCGCGTCCGGCGCCATCGGAGGCACGGCAACCACGGCGGGTACGGCCGGCGGTACGGGCGGCGCCGCGACGGCGGGCGCTGCCGGCGGGCCGGCGCCGGCGGGACCGATGCCGCAGCGGGATGCCACCGGCCTGCGCGTGCTCCTGATCGGACTCGACGGCGCCGACTGGGATCTCATCGATCCGCTGGTGCGGGCCGGGAAGCTGCCGCACCTCAAGCGGCTGATCGACGCGGGCGTGCGCGGACCGCTGCGGTCGTACGACCCGATGATCTCGCCGCTCCTGTGGACGACGATCGTCACCGGCGTCGGGCCCGACAAGCACGGGGTCGCCGATTTCCAGGCGGTCGAGCAGCCGAGCGGGCGGCGCGTGCCGATCACCAGCCGCTTCCGCAAGGTGAAGGCGCTGTGGAACATCCTCGGCGACGCCGGCATGACGAGCGCGTTCGTGGCGTGGTGGGCGTCGTATCCCGCCGAGCCGGTGCGCGGCTTCCAGGTCACCAATCTACTGGCGTTCGAATCGCTGCGGCCGCGCGCCGCCGACAAGCCGTGGCCCGCGGGGATCGTGTGGCCTTCCGATTACCTCCAGCAGCGCGGTTCGCTCTTGAAGACCGCCGCCGATCTGTCCGACCGGGACATCCGGTCGGTCCTGCACCTCGACGACGCGGCGCTCGCCGCGGCGCGGCGCGAGGTCCTGAAGGGACCGGACGAGGCGGTTCCGGCGGGGAAGAAAGCCGTGCAGGACCCGGCGGCGCTGGGGATCTCCATCTTGGCCGGAAGCGCCAACTACGCCCGCGTCGCGGCCGATCTCGCGGCGCGTCACGCCGATCTCACCGGGGTCTACTTCGAGGGGATCGACATGATGGGGCATCGCTTCCAGCACTGCATGCCGCCGCGCATGGCGCTCTGCCCCGAGGCCGATTTCGCCCGCTTCCAGGACGCCGTCACCGGCTTCTACGCCTACCAGGACCGGCTGCTCGGCACGATCCTCGACGCAGCCGGCCCGCGCACGACCGTCCTCGTCGTGTCGGACCATGGGTTCCGCTCGGGGGCCGACCGGCCGCAGGGTGCGCTGCCGTACACGACCGAGCAGCCGGTGGAGTGGCACGACCGCGAGGGGATCTTCCTCCTGAGCGGCCCCGGGGCGCGGCGCGGCGCCCGGCTGAGCGCGCGTCCAACCCTCTTCGACATCGCTCCAACCATCCTCGATCTCGTCGGTCTCCCCGCTTCCGACGAGATGCCGGGGCGGGTGATCGCCGAAGCGATCGACCCGGCCTTCCTGGCGCAGCACCCGGCGCGGCGCATCCCGTCGTACGAGACGATCGGGACGCCGCTGCGCCGGGATCCTTCCGCGTCCGCCGACCCGGCGGCCCGCGAGGCCGAGGCGGAGCTGCTCGCGAGCCTCCGGTCGCTCGGTTACATCGGAGGCGACGAAGGAAAGAGCGATGCGGCGGCAGGCGGCGCGGGTGCGGCCGCGACGGGTGGCGCGGCCGGAGCCGGCGGGGCGGCGGCGTCCGAAGACACGCAGGTCTTCTATCACCGCAACCTGGCGACTTATTTCCTGAAGCGGCGCGACTACGAGCGGGCGATCGAGGAGCTGCGCCTCGCGAACGCGCGGCAGCCGCTGCCGAAGACCGATGAGATGCTGGCCGAGGCGTACCTCGGGCTCGGGCGGCCGCAGGAGGCGCAGGCCGCGCTCAAGTCGCTGCTCGCGGCCCACGCCGACCTCGATCCCGAGCCGGTCCTGTGGCTGGTGCGGCTCGCGACGGGTTCGGGAGGCGCCGCCTCGGGGCGGGCGGTCGCGGCCGAGTACGCGCCGCGCACGGCGCGCAAGCCCGGCCTCGACGACGCCATCGGCGGCCTGGTCCTCGAGACGGAGGGGAAGCGGGACGAGGCGGTCGCGGCGTTCCGGCGTTCGCTCGACGCCGACCCGTCGCGCGCCTTCGTCGCCGAGCGGCTCCTGGCGCTCGAATCGCCCGCCGGACGGGCGGCGCTGCGGCCGGCGCTGCAGCGCGCGGTCGCCACCGATCCGAAGAGCGACGCGGCGTGGAACCTGCTCGGAACCGTGGAAGCGGAGGCGGGACACGGCGCGGCCGCCCTCGACGCGTTCCGGCGGGCGGTCGATCTCGCGCCCGACGACGCGGGCTACGCCGCCAACCTGGGCGCCGCATGCGCCCGTCAGGAACGCTGGAGCGAGGCCGCGGAGGCGTACGAGCGCGCCATGAACCTCGAGCCGACCGTTCCCTCCGCCCTGCGGCTCGGATCGGTCTACCGGCGGCTGCGCCGGCCGGAGCAGGCGCTCGCCGCCTTCACGCGCGCCCGCGATCTCGGCGACGCCACTCCGGCCACCTGGCTCGGGATGGCCCTGTCGCTCGACGCCATCGGCCGGCGCGACGAGGCGCTGCAAGCGGTCGACGCGGGCCTTGTGAAGAATCCCGGGGAGCCGTCGCTCACCCGGCTCAGGAACGAGATCGCAGCGCGCGCTCCCGCTCCGCCGCCTGCTGGTGCAGGGGATCGTCCGGGTCGGTCCGCGCCTGCACGTCCTGGTAGGCGCGGCGCGCCTCGTCCACGCGGCCGAGCGCCTCGTAGGCGCCTCCGAGATCGAGCCACGGCCGGTGCAGCCACGGCGCGGCGCGGATGGCGTCCTGCAGCGACTGGAGCGCCGCGTCCGCCTGCCCCGCGGCCACCTGCGCCCGCCCGAGTCCCGCCAGCAGATCCGGCTCTCCCGGCGCGCGGCTGAGCGAAGCGCGCAGCTCGTCGATCGCTTGGTCGGTGCGGCCGGCGTCGAGCAGCGCCTCCGCCAGCGCCAGGCGGTCGTCCACGTCGTCCGGCCGCGCGGCCGCCGCTTCGCGGTAGGCCTCGACGGCCCCGTCCCGATCGCCGAGGAGCCGCCGGCAGGCGCCGATCTCCGCCAGGACGAGCCCGCGCAGCGGGTCGGCCCGCTCGGCCTCCGATCCGGACGGCACGGTGGCGGCCGGTCCCTTCGTGGCGTCGCCGTTCGCGCCGGGTCCGTGCGCCCCGGCGCCGGTCGCCGCCGATCCGTTCGTCTTCGCTCCGGCCGCGACCATCACCGGTTTTTCGGGAGACCCCAGCGCGCCGAGCGCGGTCTCGTACAGCGCCAGCGCCGGGCGCACCTGCCCCTGCAGCCGCAGCGCTCCGCCCTCGAGCGCGAGCAGGCCGACCGGCACCGGCCGATCCGCGCCGCGCGCCAGCATCACCCGCAGGTCTTCGAGGGCCCGCCAGGCGCGCGCCGTCTCGCCCCCGCGCAGGGCGGCGAAGGCATCCTCGAGGAGCGCCGTGCCCCCCGGCGGGATGTCGCGCGAGGGATCGGGGGACGCAAACCCTCCGCCCGGAACGGCGGACCGGCCGTCGAACCCCTCGGGCCACAGCCGCTTCATCTCGGCGACCCGCTCGTTCTGCACCGGAGCCAGGTTGCGCGTCTCGCCGGGATCGCGGCGCAGGTCGTACAGCTCGAGCGCGCTGCCGCGGATGAGCTTGAAGCCGGAGGCGCGCACCGCCACGCGCCCCGGAGCGCCGAGCCAGTTCGACGCCAGGACCGCCTCGGATCGCGCCGGCAGCGGCGGCAAGGTCCCCTCCGGGTCGAGCAGCGCCGTGAGGCTCGTCCCCTCCATCGGCCGCGGCGCCGCGAGCTTCAGGAGATCCAGCAGAGTCGGGGCCAGGTCGAACAGGCGGACCGGCTCCGGGATGGAGCGATCGCGCACCGTGAGCCCGGGCACGCGCAGCAGCATCGGCACGCGCAGCGTGGCGTCGTACAGGCCGACGCCGCTTCCCGCTTCGCCGTGCTCGCCGAGCCCCGCGCCGTGGCTCGAGACCACGGCGACGATGGTGCGCCCGTCCACGCCGAGCGACGCGAGCCGCTGAAGAAGGCGCCCGATGCCGGCATCGGCGCTCTCGACCTCGGCGTCGTACGGCTCGCGATGCCGCAGGGTGCGGGGCGGATCGGGCGGATGCGGCGGCGCCGGATCGGCGAGCTGCACCCACAGGAAGAAGCGGGAGCGGAAGTGATCGTCGAGCCAGGCGCGCGCCGCGTCGAGGACGTCGTCGGACGGCCGCTCGGCGAGCCAGCGCACCGTCGCCGGCCTTTCGCCTGCGCGCGGCTCGTCGAACCGATCGAAGCCGCGCGCCAGTCCGCTGGCCCGGCCGACCGCCGACGTGCCCACGAATGCGGCGGTCTGGTAACCGGAAGCGCGCAGGATCTCGGCGAGCGTCGTGGTCTCGGAAGGAAGGGCCGCGCCCGGCCGCAGCAGGGAGGGGCGGCCGACGGGCGAGGCGCCGGTCATCAGGGCGCAGTGCGCCGGGAAAGTCTCCGGCACCGGGGTCGTCGCCTGCTCGAAGCGGAAGCCCTCCGCCGCCAGCCGGTCGAGGTGCGGCGTCGGCGACAGGGGCGCGTCGCCATACGAGCCGAGGCGGTTGACCCGCAGGCCGTCGATGCTGATGAGGACGAGGCTGGCGTCCTCCGGGATGTGGCCGCTCTCGACACGCCGGGTGCGCTTCAGCGTCGAGCCCTCGAGCGGCGTCAGCCTCCAGGCGAGGGCCCCGAACAGGGCCGCGACCGCGAGGAGCGCGAGCCAGCCGAGCAGGAACGCGGCGCGGGCGCGCGGCACGGGGCTCATCGGTCGGCGTGATCGTCGAGGAGAATCACCGGCACCTCGCTGCCCGCGGGGAACTCCGCCACGCCCTCGGCGAGGACCGCGAGGGCGTTCCCGCGCGCGCACGCGACGAGGTCGGCCGAGCCCGTCGTCGGCACCGGATCGGCTTCGACCCGCCCGTCTTTGAAACGCGCGCGGACCTGCGCGTAACCTTCCCGGCCCGGGCGCTGCCGGACCTTGGCCGCCAGGCGCGCCGGAACCGCCTCCCATTCGGGGCGCGGGTGCGAGGCGAGCCGCCGCAGCGCCGGGCGCACGAACAGCTGGAAGATGACGTAGGACGACACCGGGTTCCCCGGGCAGCCGAAGACGAGCGTCGCGCCGCGGCGCGCGAAGGTGAAAGGCTTGCCGGGGCGGATGGCCACGCGCTCGAAGAGGATCTCCGCCCCCGCTTCGCGCAGGACGCCGCCGACCAGGTCGTAGAGCCCCATCGACACGCCGCCCGAGAGCACCAGGGCGTCCGCGTCGAGGCCCGATTCGATCGCCTCGCGCAGCGCCTGCGGGTCGTCCCGGGCGATGCCGAGGTCGCGCGCCTCGGCGCCGGCGCGCCGGGCCAGCGCCCGGAGCATCGGGCCGTTGCTGTTCCGCAGGCGCCCGTCCCCGGGCGTCCGATCCGCGGGCACCAGCTCGTCCCCGGTGGCGAGGATGGAGACGCGCGGCCTGGCGCCGACCTGGACGCGCGTGCGGCCGCACGCGGCGAGCGTGCCGATCTCCGCCGGGCCCAGGAGGTCCCCCCGGTCGAGAAGCGTCGTCCCGGCGCGCACGTCGTCACCCCGCCGGGCGAGATGATCCCCGGGGCGGACGGCGCCCTCGAAACGGACCCGATCCGTCGCGGCGCCTTCGTGACTCTGCTCCACCGGGACGACGGCGTCGGCTCCGGGAGGGAGCGGGGCGCCGGTCATGATGCGGGCGGTCTCGCCGGGCCGCAGGGGATTCAGGGTCGCCGGATCCGCGCCGGCGGCGATCGTCGAAGCCACGAGAAGGTCCCGGCCATCGGTGACGCCCGCCGCCATCACCGCGAAGCCGTCCATCAGAGCCTTGTCCCAGGCGGGCTGGTCGCGATCGGCGCGGATCTCCTCGAGCAGGATGCGTCCGGCGGCTTCGTCGAGATCGACGGCGATCGCAGGGAGCGGCTGCGCCGCCTCGAGGACGAGGGCAAGCGCACGCTCGACCGCGATCATCTCCGGCATGCGCGCGAGTCTACCACCCGTCCCCTGCCGCTCCGGCCTGCGCCACGACGACGCGGGGGATCCCGGCGAGGTCGGGATGGATCGCGTCCAGCCGCAGCCGAACCTGCGCGGCGCAGAGGGCGCGGATCGACTCCGCCTGTCCGGCGCCGATCTCGACGAGAAGCCAGCCGGCCGGGTCGAGGAGCTCGCCGGCGAGGTCGAGGATGCGGCGGTGCGCCGCGAGCGCATCCGGCCCCGGCGTGAGCGCGACCCGCGGCTCGTGATCGCGCACCTCGGGGGCGAGCGCCTCCAGATCGGCTTCGGCGATGTACGGCGGGTTGCTCAGGATGACGTCGAAGCGCGACGGTCCCTCGAGCGCATCGCCGAGATCGGCGTGGACGAAACGGATCCGATCCGCCACGCCGAGCGTCCGGGCGTTGTCGCGCGCCACCTCGAGCGCTTCCGTGGAGACATCCGTCGCCACCACACGCGCCTCCGGAAGCGAGTGCGCCGCCGCAATGGCAAGGCACCCGGAGCCGGTCCCCAGGTCGAGGATGTGCGGGCGGCCGGGCCCCTGCGGCAACGGCAGCGCCATGAGCGCTTCGAGGATCCCCTCGGTTTCCGGACGCGGAATCAGCACGGCGGGTGTCACGCGGAACGGCAGCGACCAGAACTCCTGCACCCCCGTCAGGTACTGCAGCGGCTCGCGCCCGGAGCGCCGCCCCACGAGGTCGCGGTAGCGGGCCGCCGTCTCGGCGGACACCGGACGCTGCGGATGCGCATGGAGCGCCGCCCGGTCGATTGCGAGCACGTGCAGGAGCAGCAGCTCGGCGTCGCGGTCCGAATCGGGGACGCCGGAGGCTTTCAGGAGGCGGGCCGCCTCGCCCATCAGGGTGCGGGCGAGGGCGTCCGGGGCGGAATCACCCGGGCCGGTCACGCCCCGGCGCTGACCTCTTCCTTGAGGCGCTCGGCCTGGTAGTGGGCGACGATCGGCTCGACCAGCGGATCGAGCGCGCCGTCCATCAGCTCGGGCAGGCGGTGCAGGGTGACGTTGACGCGATGGTCGGTCACGCGGTTCTGCGGGAAGTTGTAGGTGCGGATCTTCTCCGAGCGCTCGCCGGTCCCGACCTGGCTGCGGCGGTCCTGGGCGATGGCGTCGCGCTGCTTCTGCTGCTCGACCTCGAGCAGCCGGGAGCGCAGCACCTTCATGGCGCGCGCCTTGTTCTTGTGCTGCGAGCGCTCGTCCTGGCACTGCACCACGAGCCCGGTCGGCAGGTGGGTGATGCGGATGGCGGAGTAGGTGGTGTTGACGCCCTGCCCGCCCGGGCCGGTGGCGCAGAAGGTGTCGATGCGCAGGTCCTTCTCGTTGACCTGCACCTGCACGTCGTCCGCCTCGGGGAGCACCGCCACCGTGGCGGTGGAGGTGTGGATGCGGCCGGCCGACTCGGTCGCCGGAACGCGCTGCACCCGGTGCACGCCGCTCTCGTGCTTCAGGCGGCTGTAGACCTGCTTGCCGCTGATGAGGGCGATGACCTCCTTGAGGCCGCCGAGGCCGGTGGTGCTCATGGTCAGGACCTCGACCACCCAGCCGCGGCGCTCGGCGTAGCGGCTGTACATGCGGAAGAGCTCGGAAGCGAAGAGCGACGCCTCCTCCCCGCCGGTGCCGGCGCGGATCTCCAGGATGACGTTCTTCTCGTCGTTCGGGTCCCGCGGCAGCAGGAGCTCACGCAGCTCGGCGAGGAGCGCCTCGCGCTTCGGCTCGAGGGCGGCGATGTCCTCGAGAGCCATGGCGCGCAGGTCGGGGTCCTTCTCGAGGGCCCGGGCGTCGCCGATCTCCCCCTCGACCTTCTGGTATTCGCGGTAGCGCCCGACGACGTGCTCGAGGTCGGAATAGGACTTGGCGATCTGGCGGTAGCGATCCGGATCGCCGACGATGGCCGGATCGGCCATCTGCGCCCCGAGCGAGTCGAACCGGGCCGCGATGGTGTCCAGCCGTTCCCGGAGTTCCATAGGGCGGACCGCCCGGCGTCAGGCGCCGGCGGTGGTCCCCTTCCGCGGCTTCTTCTCGGCCTTCGGACGCGTGGCGCCGATGCGGCTCGCGGAGCGGCTCACCTTGGCGGCCTGCGCCGGCGCCGGCGCCGCGGCGGCAACCGTAGCTTTGTAGCGCTTCTCGAAGCGCTCGACGCGGCCGGCCGAGTCGATCAGCTTCTGCTTCCCGGTGAAGAACGGGTGGCACTTGGAGCAGATCTCGAGCCGCAGTTCGGGGTTGGTCGAGCGCGTCTGGAAGGTCTCCCCGCAGGCGCAGGTGACCGTGACCACGTGGTACTTGGGGTGAATCCCGCTCTTCATGACGACATCGCTCCCGGGGACGGGGGTCCCTCGCTTCGCTTCCAATCCTGGCTCAATGGACCGGCCATTATAGGGGCCGTCGGCCCTCCCTCACAAGGGGCGGGCCGGGACATCACGGGAGGCCTCGCCCGGCCGCCCGGCGGCCGGGGGCCTGAGTCGGCTACCCCATGCTCGACATGGAGTCGAGGAACTCCTCGTTGCTCTTGCTCTTCTGCATGCGCTCGATGAGCAGCTCCATGGCCTCGACCGGCGACAGGGAGTTGAGGACCTTGCGCAGCACCCAGGAGCGATCCAGCTCCTTCTTCGAGAGGAGCAACTCTTCCTTGCGGGTTCCGGAGCGGGTGATCTCGATCGACGGGTAGATGCGCCGGTCGGCGAGCTTCCGGTCGAGGTGGATCTCCATGTTGCCGGTTCCCTTGAACTCCTCGAAGATGACGTCGTCCATGCGCGAGCCGGTCTCGATGAGGGCCGTCGCCATGATGGTGAGCGAGCCCCCCTCCTCGATGTTGCGCGCCGCGCCGAAGAACCGCTTCGGGCGCTGCAGGGCGTTGGCGTCGACGCCGCCCGACAGCACCTTGCCGGACGGCGGCACGATGGTGTTGTAGGCGCGGGCGAGGCGGGTGACCGAGTCGAGCAGGATGACCACGTCCTTGCGATGCTCGACCAGGCGCTTCGCCTTCTCGATCACCATCTCGGCCACCTGGACGTGGCGGGTCGCCGGCTCGTCGAAGGTCGACGAGATCACCTCGCCGTTGACCGAGCGCTGCATGTCGGTGACCTCCTCGGGCCGCTCGTCGATGAGCAACACGATGAGGACGACCTCGGGATGGTTCTGCGTGATGCTGTTGGCGATCGCCTGCAGCAGCATCGTCTTGCCGGTCCGCGGCGCCGCCACGATGAGGCCGCGCTGCCCCTTGCCGATCGGGCAGAGGATGTCGAGCACGCGCGACGACACGTTCTCCTTCGTCGTCTCCAGCTTGATGCGGGTGTTCGGATAGAGCGGCGTCAGGTTGTCGAAGAAGATCTTGTTGCGCGCCTGCTCCGGGTGCTCGAAGTTCACCGCCTCGACCTTGATCAGGGCGAAGTAGCGCTCCCCCTCCTTGGGCGGGCGCACCTGGCCGGAGATCGTGTCACCGGTGTGCAGGTCGAACTTGCGGATCTGCGACGGCGAGACGTAGATGTCGTCCGGCCCCGGCAGGTAGTTGTACTCGGGAGCGCGCAGGAACCCGAAGCCGTCCGGGAGCGTCTCCAGCACCCCCTCGGCGAAGATGAGCCCGCTCTTCTCGGTCTGGGCGCGCAGGATCTCGAAGATCAGCTCCTGCTTGCGGAGCGCCGTCGCGTTGGCGACGTCGAGCGCCTTGGCGATGCCGGTCAGCTCGGAGACCGACTTCTCCTTGAGAACCCGGATGTCGAGCTTCTCTCCCGAGAGCTCGGCCCGGGGAACGTCGTCGCGCTCCACCTCGTCGTCGATCATCGCCCCGACGGCGACGTCGGGCTGCGGGGGCGGGTTTCCGGCGGGGGCGTCCATCGGCGGGCGGCGCGGGGGGCGTCCCCCGGCGTCGCGGCCGCCTCCGCGGGGCGGGCGAGGCTCGCGGGGACCTCGATTGTCACGCTCGATGTCTTTGCCGTTCACGGTGGTGTCCTTCTCCTTGTGGGGGGTGTGGGGACTGTCGGGGCTCCGAACGAGGGGAAATGACGCGTGCTTGGTCGCAGGCGTCGTCGAGTATACGCCAGAGGGCCGGAATTCCATCCCCGGTCACCGCCGAGACGGGGATCGGCGCGGACGGCGGCGCGGGACGGAAAGCCGCCGCGGCGGCGCTCCCCACGGCGCTCCATCGGCCGCGCGGCAGCTTGTCGATCTTCGTCAGGACGATCTGGGCGCGTCGGCCGGCGGCCGCGAGCCAGTCCCACAGCTCGTGATCGAGCGCGGTCGGCGGATGGCGGGCATCGACCAGGAGCACGCACAGGTCAGGGCCCGGACGCCCAATCAGGTAGGACTCGACGAGTCCCTTCCACTCCTCGCGCATCGGCCTGGGGACCCGGGCGTATCCGTAGCCAGGCAGATCGACGAAGTGCACGTTCCGATTGACCCGGTAGAAGTGGATGGCGCGCGTCCGCCCCGGCGTCTTGCTCGTCCGCGCCAGGCCGCGCGTGCCGAGCAGCCGGTTGATCAGGCTCGACTTGCCGACGTTGGAGCGGCCCATGAAGGCGATCTGGGGGGCCTGGTCGCGCGGGAATTGATCCGGCGTCGAGGCGGCGGCGAAGTGTTCGGTCTCTCGGATCAGCATGGTTCGGAAAAGCGGACGGGCCGGCGGGCGCCGGATTCGGCGCCCGCGAACAGCTTCGTCGTCCCTGGGAAAGGCGGGCGCGACGGCCGCGCCCGCGTCAACTGGAAATCAGTGCGTGACCGAGCCGGGAAGGCCCTTGTCGAGGTCCTTATTGTAGTCCTTGTCCACCTTTGTGGCGGGCTCGCGCTCCAGGGCGATCTGGAGCACGTCGTCCATCGTCTCCACGAGGCGGAACTCCAACGACTTCTGCACGTCGTCGGGAACGTCGGCCAGGTCCTTCTCGTTGTCGCGCGGCAGGATGATCGTGCGCACGCCGAGGCGGTGCGCCGCGAGGACCTTCTCCTTCACTCCGCCGATCGGCAGCACCTTGCCGCGCAGGGTGATCTCTCCGGTCATCGCCACGTCGCCGCGCACCGGCGTCCTGGTCAGGAGCGACGCGAGGGCGGTCGCCATGGTGATGCCGGCGGAGGGGCCGTCCTTGGGGATCGCGCCCTCCGGAACGTGCACGTGGATGTCGAACTTGCGGTTGAAGTCCTCGTCGATGCCGAGCGCCTGGGCGCGCGATCGGACGTACGACATCGCCGCCTGCGCCGACTCCTGCATGACATCGCCGAGCTTGCCGGTCAGCGTGAGCTTGCCGCGACCCTTCATGAGGGTCGCCTCGGTGAGGAGGATCTCCCCGCCCACCTCGGTCCAGGCCAGCCCGGTCGCGACGCCGATCTCCGGCAGCTTGTCGCTCGTCGTCGGGCGGTACCGGGGGATGCCGAGGAAGTCGCTCAGGTGCTCGGACTTCACGGTGAAGGTGAACTCCGCGCCTTCGCGCACGACGCGCCGCGCCAGCTTGCGGCACACCGAGGCCAGCTCGCGCTCGAGATTGCGCACCCCCGCCTCGCGCGTGTACTTCTCGATGGCGTCTTTGAGCGCCGCGTCCTCGACCTGGAACTTCGCCGGATCGAGCCCGTGCGCCTTGAGCTGCTTCGGGATGAGGAAGCGGCGGGCGATCGCCTCCTTCTCGAGCAGCGTGTAGCCGGCCAGCCGCAGCACCTCCATCCGGTCCTTCAGGGCCGGCGGGATCGGGTGCAGCACGTTGGCGGTGCAGATGAACATCACCTGGCTGAGGTCGAACTCAGTGTCGAGGTAGTGATCGAGGAAGGTGCCGTTCTGCTCGGGGTCGAGGACCTCGAGGAGCGCGGACGACGGGTCGCCCCGGAAGTCCATGCTCATCTTGTCCACCTCGTCGAGCAGGAAGACCGGGTTCTTGGTGCCGGCCTTCTTCATCATCTGCAGGATCTGCCCGGGGAAGGCGCCGATGTAGGTGCGGCGGTGCCCGCGGATCTCCGCCTCGTCGCGCACGCCGCCGAGCGACACGCGCACGAACTTGCGGCCGGTGGCCTTGGCGATCGACTGGGCCAGCGAGGTCTTGCCGACGCCCGGCGGGCCCACGAGGCAGAGAATCGACCCGCGCATGTGCTTGTTGCCGACGAGCCGGCGGACGGCCAGGAACTCGAGGATGCGCTCCTTCACCTTCTCGAGGCCGTGGTGATCCTCGTTGAGGACCTTCTCGGCGAAGTCGAGATCCTTGATCTCCTTGGAGCGCTTGTGCCACGGCACCGACAGCAGCCAGTCGAGGTAGTTGCGTGACACCGTGGCCTCGGCGCTGACCGGCGGCATGACCTCGAGGCGCTTCAGCTCCTGCATCGCCTTCTCCAGGGCTTCCTTCGGCATCTTGGCGGCCTGGATGCGCTGCTTGAGCTCTTCCACCTCGTTGAGCTTGTCGTCCTTGCGGCCCAGCTCCTGCTGGATCGCCTTCATCTTCTCGTTGAGGTAGTACTCCTTCTGCGCCTTCTCCATCTGCTTCTTGACGCGCTGATGGATGCGGCGGTCGACGCGCAGCTTCTCGATCTCCGCGTCGAGGATGCCCGAGAGCAGGTTCAGCCGCTCGACCGGGTTGAACACCTCGAGCAGGCTCTGCTTCGCCTCGACCTCGACCTGGAGGTGGGCCGCGATGGTGTCGGTGAGGCGCCCCGGCTCGGAAACCCGGATCGTCGAGATCATCGTCTCGTACGGCATGTTCGGGGACAGCTTCACGTACTTCTCGAACAGCGAGACCACCTTCCCCATCTGCGTCTCGACGTCGGGCGTCAGCTCCGCCTTCAGGTCGATCAGCGTGAGCGTCGCGATGAGACAGCCGTCCTGGCTCTCCAGCCGCTGGCAGCGGCCGCGCGAGGTCCCCTCGACCAGCAGCTTGATGTTGCCGTTCGGCAGCTTCAGGCTCTGGACGATGTTCGCGACGGTGCCGATGACGTTGATCTCGTCCGGCTTGGGATCGTCGATCTTCGCGTCGCGCTGGGTCGCCAGGAAGATGCGCTTGTCGCCCTGGAGCGCGCGCTCGACCGCCAGGAGCGACGAGCGGCGGCCGACCACGAAGGGGATCATGGTGTACGGGAAAACGACCACGTCCCGCAGGGGGACGAGGGGCAGGGTTTCAGTCGTATCGTCGAGTCGAACGAGCATCAGGGTGTGCGGCTGGACTAGCCGGCCTTCTCCATCAACATGATCGGCGCCATCTTGTTTTCCACGACTTCCTTGGTGATGACGCACTCGTGAATGTCGGTGCGGGATGGGAGCTGGTACATCAGGTCGAGCATCAGGTCTTCCATGATCAGGCGCAGGCCGCGGGCGCCGATCTTGCGCAGCAGCGCCTGGTCGGCGATCGCGTCGAGCGCGTCGCGCGTGAACGTGAGCGTGACGTTCTCGAACTCGAAGGAGCGCTGGTACTGCTTCACCAGCGCGTTCCGCGGCTCGGTCAGGATCTTCACGAGCGCATCGCGGTCGAGCTCACCGAGCACGCCCACGACCGGCAGGCGGCCGACGAACTCGGGGATGAGGCCGTACTTGATCAGGTCGGCCGGCTGCACCTGCTCGAGCACCTCGAGCACCGTGCGGTCGGTCTTGCGCTTGATGTCGGCCTTGAATCCCATCGCCTTCTTGCCGATGCGCTGCTCGATGATGGTGTCGAGCCCGACGAACGCCCCGCCGCAGATGAACAGGATGTTGGTCGTGTCCATCGGGATGAAGTCCTGGTGCGGGTGCTTGCGCCCGCCCTGCGGCGGCACGTTCGCGACCGTCCCTTCGAGGATCTTCAGGAGCGCCTGCTGCACGCCCTCGCCCGAGACGTCGCGCGTGATCGACGGGGAGTCGCTCTTGCGGCTGATCTTGTCGACCTCGTCGATGTAGATGATGCCGCGCTTGGCCTTCTCGATGTCGTTGCCCGCCGCCTGCAGCAGCCGGAGCAGGATGTTCTCGACGTCCTCGCCGACGTAGCCGGCCTCGGTGAGCGTGGTGGCGTCGACGATGGCGAACGGGACCGAGAGCAGCTTGGCGAGCGTCTGCGCCAGGAGCGTCTTGCCGGTGCCGGTCGGGCCGATGAGCAGGATGTTGCTCTTCTGCACCTCGACCTCGCCGCGCCGCTTGGCGAGCTCGTTGCGCTTGTAATGGTTGTAGACGGCGACGGCGAGCTTCTTCTTCGCCTTCTCCTGGCCGACGACGTACTCGTCCAGGAACTCGCGGATCTCCATCGGCTTCGGCAGCTTGACCTTGGCCTTGGGTTCGTCCGGTTCGCGCTCCTCGGCGATGATGTCGAGGCAGATGTCCACGCACTCGTCACAGATGTAGACGGTGGGACCCGCGATCAGCTTCTTGACGTCGCGCTGATCCTTGTTGCAGAAGCTGCAGCGGAGGGACTCTCCGTCACCGCGCTTGCCAGCCATCGTGCTCTCTCTCCTGATGAGCCCGGACTGAGTTCGTCCCGGCCCTCGCCTACTCGCGCTGCGAAATGACCTGATCGATGACGCCGTATTCCACGGACGAGCCGCTGGTCAGGATGAAATCGCGGTCGGTGTCCTTGTGGATGCGATCCAGCGGCTGGCCGGTGTGGTGCGAGAGGATCTCGTTCAGCCGCTGCCGCACCCTGAGAATCTCCTTCGCATGGATGTCGACATCGGTCGCCTGACCGGAGAATCCACCCATCGGCTGGTGCAGCAGCACGCGCGAGTTCGGGAGCGCGAAGCGCTTCTTCTTCGTCCCCGCCGCGAGGAGCACCGCCGCCATGCTGGCCGCCTCGCCGATGCAGATCGTCGAGATGTCCGGCCGGATGAACTGCATCGTGTCGTAGATCGCCAGCCCGGCGGTGACCGATCCACCCGGGCTGTTGATGTAGATCGAGATGTCCTTCTCCGGATCCTCGGCTTCGAGGAACAGCAGCTGCGCGATCACCACGTTGCTGAGGTGCTCGTCGATGGCGCTGCCGATGAACACGATGTTGTCTTTGAGGAGTCGCGAGTAGATGTCGTAGGCGCGTTCCCCACGATTGGTTTGTTCAACGACCATGGGGATGAGGGGCATAGGGGGCTATCTCACCTCGGGCGTAATAGTAGCATCACGCAGCACTAAGTCAAGCGACTTTTCCCTGACGATCTGCCTCCGAAGGCTTGACAGACGCGCACTTTGGCCGAGTTTCTCCTTGACAGACGCGACGCTCGCGTTGTGTCGGCGCGCCTCCTCCTTGAGCACGTCGTTGAGATCCTCCTCGGTCGCCTCGATCTTCTCGCGGACCGCGATCGCGTCGAGCAGAAGCATCGCCCGGACCGCGTCGGAGGCCGCCGTCCGAGCGCGCTCGCGCTCGCCGGGCCAGTCCACCTCGGCCTTCGCCGGGTCGATCCCCCGGGAGATCAGGTCCCGCGCCATCGACTCGATGCGCGCGTCGAGCTGCGCCTCGACCATCGACTCGGGCACGTCCACCGGGTGACGCTTCACGAGGTCGGCCAGGAGCCGTTGCCGCGCCTCGTCGCGCTCCGCGGCCGCCGCCCGCCGCTCGATCTCGCTGCGCACGCGCGTCCGCATCTCCTCGAGCGAGGTGAACGAACCGATCTCCTTCGCCAGCGCGTCGTCGAGGCCGGGAACGATCTTCTGCTTGATTTCGGTGAGTACGAGCGTGTACTCGACGGTCGAGTTCCTCAGGCTGACGGCATTGTAATCGGCGGGGTAATCCACCTCGAAGGTCTTCGTCTCGCCGGCGTTCATCCCGAGGATGGCGGCGTTGAAGTCGGGATGGTTCTCCTCCGAGCCCGCCTCCAGCAGGAGCGGCTCGTCCTTGAGGTTCTTGCCTTTCCCCTTCAGGAAGCGGCACGACAGCGTCCCGACGATGTAATCGCCCTTCTGGACCGGGCGCCCGGAGATGGCCTCCAGCCGCGCGGCACGCTCGGCGAGCCCGCGCATGGAGGTCTCCACCATGTCGTCCGTCACCGCGTGCTTCGGGACCGTGACCTTGAGGCCGCGGTAATCCTTCACGTCGATCTCGGGACGCACCTCGAAGGTGGCGCGGAACTTCAGGGGCTGGCCGTCCTCCCAGGTGACCTCCTCGAGGACCGGCGCCTCCACGGGATCGAGGTGCTTCTCTTCGAGGACGCGCAGCGCCTCGCTGCGCACGAGACGGCCGATGACCTCGTCCCGCACTTCCTTCGCGAAGCGGCGGCGCACCACGTCGATCGGGATCTTCCCCTTGCGGAAACCGGGGACGCGGGCATGGTGCGCGTACTCCTGGAACGCGCGCGTCATCTCGTCGGCGACCCGGCTCCCCGGGATGGTCACCTCGAGGCCGCGCTTGCAGCGCTCCAGTTCATTCACGATCACATTCATCGCGTCGCTCTCGTTCGCGGGCATCGTCGTCGTCGGTCTCTGGGGAAGGCTACAGGAGGGGTCCGTCTTCGACGGCGCTACGGTCTTCCTTTCGACACGCGTCGGACTCTAGCAGAGGGCCAGCCCCGCCGCAAGAGTCGCGAGGCGTGCGAAAGGAGGGATTCGAACCCTCATGGGTTGCCCCACTGGATCCTAAGTCCAGCGCGTCTGCCGGTTCCGCCACTTTCGCGACGCCGCCGGGCACTCTACACCACGCGCGCGCGCCCCGGTCCCGGACGCATGAGGAGTGGGGGATGGGGCGTTTCGCCTCGCGCGCGTGGCATTTCGCCCCGCGCTCGCCTTGACCTCCCCCGGACCGTGGGGTAGTCTCCGCGCCCGATGCCCAGAGTGACGCTGCCGCAGGCGATTCCCGCAAGAAGTCGCGTGCGGCCGGCCTTGACGATCGCGGTTCTTGGCGCCTGCGCGCTCCTCTCCGAGGCCTCCGCGGCCGATTCGGTCCGGCTGCGCTACGGTTTCAAGCCCCAGGCCAGCTACGAGCAGGCGCTCGGACTCAACCTCACCATGACCTTCGACCCGGCTTCGGTGCCCGCGCCGCTCCTGGCTCTGCTGCAGTCGATGACCGGCGAGATCAAGCAGGAGGTCTCTTCGAAGGCCCGGCTGCAGACGAAGACGCGCAACGCCGACGGCACCCTTCCCTTCGAATACAGGATCCTCGAGGCGAAGGGAACGCTGACCCAGGGCGGCCAGACGCGCGCCATCCCGTCGCTCGACAAGGCGGCCGAGAAGCCGCCCTCGCAGGGACACGTCACCGCCGACGGCCGCCAGGCGATCCTCGATGCGGGCGACAGCGCGACCGAAGGAATCCCCAAGCGGGTGCGGGAGCGCGTCGCCGATTCGCTTCCCGTCCTCCCCGACAAGGACCTGCGCCCCGGAGACACCTTCGAGACGAAGACGACCATGACCCTTCCTGGTCCTTCCGGAAAGGGCGAGCGCCAGGTGCAGGCGGTCTGGCTCTATACGCTGAAGACGCTGACCCGCAAGGAGGCGACCTTCGACGTGAAGCAGACGCTTCCGGAAGCCGCCTCGATGACGGTCGGGCAGGGGCAGAAGCTGGAAATGGCCGGCGGCGGCACCGGCTCGGCGATCTTCGATCTCTCCAACGGCACCTTCCGCACCATCCAGGTCGATCTCGACCTGACGATGACCGCGGACATCCCGCTGCCACCCGGCCTGACGATGAACTCCGACGGCAGCTCGGGGACCGGGACGCAGGGCGGTACGCCCGGCGGCGCGCCGGCCCCGACGCGCATCAGGGTCCTCGTCAAGGGGCCGATGACGATGACCCTCGGCCCGGCCTGACGACTACTTCGACTGGACTTTGAAGTCCGGCGGGGCCGGCCGCTTCACCGGGTTCTTCTTCAGCTCGTCCAGCACGTACTGGATGGCGCGCTCGAGCTGCGGATCGTGGCCGGAGACCATCTTGTCCGGGGCATTTTCCACCTCGATGTCGGGATCGACGCCGTGGTTCTCGACCATCCACTGTCGCGTTTTCGGATCCCAGAACCCGAAGTCGGGCATGGTGACGGCGCCGCCGTCCACCAGCGGCAGCCCGTGGCTGATGCCGACGAGCCCGCCCCAGGTCCGCATCCCGATCACCGGGCCGACCCCCTGCTGGCGGAAGAAGTACGGGAAGGCGTCCCCCCCCGAGCCGGCGTACTGATTAATAAGGATGCACTTCGGCCCGTCGATCGAGGCGTTCGGGGTGACGAACCCGAATCCGTCCCGGTTGTTCCAGGCCGCCCAGGTGGTCTGGCGCAGGCGGTTGACGAAGAAGTCGGGGATGAAGCCGCCCCCGTTGAAGCGGTCGTCCACGATGATCCCGTCCTTGCCGATCTGCGGGTAGTACTGCTTGGTGAACTCCTGGATCCCCTGGATGGCCGTGTTCGGGACGTGCACATAGGCGACGCGCCCCCCGGTCGCCTCGTCCACGCGGGCCCGGTTCGCCGCCACCCACGCCATGTAGCGCAGCGAGGTCTCCTCGCGCGCCGGCGTCACCGTGAAGGTGCGCGGCTTCGCGTCGTCCGGTGAGGACCCGACGACGATCGTCGTCTGCTTACCGGTCGTCCCCTGGAACGCGGCGTAGATGTTGGTCGGCGCTTTCAGCGGGACGCCGTTCACCTCGAGCAGGTAGTCGCCCGGCTTGACCTCGATGCCCGGCTCGCCGAGGGGCGCCGCCGTCGGGCCGTTCCAGTCCCGGTCACGGTAAATGGTCTGGAAGCGGTAGCGCCCGCTCTTCGCGTCGAGCGTGTAGTCGGCGCCGAGCAGCCCAACATCAATACGGGGGGTCTGCGGCTGGTCGCCGCCGCTCACGTAGGTGTGCGACGTGGACAGCTCGCCGATCAGCTCACCGAGAATGTAGTTCAGGTCCGAGCGGTGCGCGACGTACGGCACCAGCTTGCGGTAGCGTTCCCCGACCGCCTTCCAGTCGAGGCCGCCCATGTTCGGGTCGTAGTAGAAGTCCCGCTCCAGCCGCCACGCCTCGTTGAACATCTGCATCCATTCCTGGCGCGGGTCGACGACGGTGGTGAGATTGCCGGTTTCGATCTTGCCGTCCCCGGGCTTCTTGCCCTCGGAAGCGTCGACGATGCCGAAGGACTCGCCGACCTGGTAGAGGAGCTTCGAGCCGTCCTTGCTCACGGCGAAGCCGGGATCGACCTTGGCGAGAACGGTGGCCTCCTTCCGCTTCTCCAAGTCGTATTGCAGGATCGTGGCCTGCGCTCCCGGGGCGTTGGGCCCGTCGAAGTTGTCCGGCTCCTCGAGGCGCGCGTAGAGGAGCTTGCCCTTGATCGCATAGAGGCTGCGGTACCGGCTGGGCGGGACGGGGATCTCGGCGATGCGGGAGGCGATCCCGTCGAAGTCGATGGAGATCGGCTTGGGAGCGTCCTTCTTCTCCCCCTTCGCGTCCTTGTCCCCCTTGTCGCCGGCTTTCTTGTCGGCCGCGCCCTTGTCGCCTTTTCCGTTGGCGTCGTCTTTCTTGTCGGCCTTGTCCGCGTCCTTCTTGTCCTTATCCTTATCCTTATCCTTATCCTTGTCCTTGTCCTTGTCCTCGTCGCCCTTCTCCTCGTCGCTCTGCGGCGCGACCGGCGAGGCGACGCCTTGGCGCAGGGCCGCCGCGTAGATCCGATCGGTGGCGGAGAACTGGAAGTCCAGCTCGAAAGCGCCGAAACGCGGGTTCAGAGTCCGGCGGGAGATGAAGTAGAGGTAGTCGCCGCCCGGCTCCCAGGCCGGCGAGAAATCGTCGTAGAGACCGCTCGACACGGGAGACAGCTTCCCGCCCTCCAGGGCGTAGATCATCACGCGGTTCATGCCGTTGCGTTCCGGGCGCGAGAAGGCGACGTAGCGGGAGTCGGGCGACCAGGCGTAGTCGAACATCTCGCCGAAATCGCTCTTGTCGATCTTCGTGATCTTCCCGCTCTCCACGTCGGCGTACCAGACGGTCATCGTCTTGTCTGAGAAGGCCACCTTCTTCGAGTCGGGGGACCAGCGCGGCGGATAGCGGAAGGTCGCGCCCTCCTTGGTCACCTGGCGGTCGGGCGTCTTCCCGTCGCTGCCGACGACGTGGATCTGGTACTCGCCGCTCGCGTCCGACAGGTAGGCGATCCATTTCCCGTCGGGCGACCAGGCCGGGTCACGCTCGCGCGAGCCGGGAGAATGGGTCAGGTTGCGGACGTCCCCCTTCTCCGCCGGCACGGTGAAGAGATCGCCGCGCGCCTCGAAGACCGCCCGCTTCGCCGACGGCGACAGGTCATAGCCGTTGATGAAGCGGGAGACGTTGCGCAGCTCCGGACGGGTGGCCGGCCGGTCGTCCGGCACGAGCACCTTGACCGCCACCGGCTTGTCGGACGGCAGGTCGAGGACGTAGAGCGACCCGCCGTTCTCGAAGACGATGCTGTCTCCCCCGATGCTCGGCCACTTGACGTCGTACTCGTCGAAGTGGGTGACCTGGCGGTGCTGCTTCGTCCTGAGGTCGTAGGCCCAGAGGTTGGCGGTGCGGCCGCCCCGATCGGAGGCGTAGTAGATGGTGTCCTTCCACCACATCGGCCACTCGTCGGCGCCCGGCCAGTCGGTGATCTTTTCCGACGTGTTGGCGGCGAAGTCGTAGGTCCAGATCTCGGGGGCGTTGCCGCCCTTGTAGCGCTTCCAGGTCCGGTTGTCGTACGAGGGCGAAACGAAGGCGATCTTCTTCGCGTCGGCGGAGAAGGTCGCGTAGCCGCCGGTCGGCAGCGGCAGCAGCTCCTCGAAGCCGCCGGTCGCGGCCACCTTGAAGAAACGGTCGTAGCGCCGCATGGCCGACGCCCGCTGCGAGCGCAGCAGGACCGACTTGCCGTCCGGGTACCAGTCGGCGACCTGGTCCACATCGGGGTGGAACGTCAGCCGGACCGGATCTCCCCCTTCCACCGGCACGACGAAGGCGTCGAAGTTGCCGTCGTACTCCGCCGTGAAGGCGACCGACTTGCCGTCGGGCGACAGCTTGGGGAAGCGCTCGAGCCCTTCGTGCGTCGTCAGGCGGGCCGCAACACCCCCCGAACGCGGCACGGTCCAGAGATCGCCGGCGTACACGAAGACGATGCGATCCCCCTGGATGTCGGGCTGGCGCAGCAGCCGGCACTCCTCGAGCGCCTGGGCGGAGGTGGCCAGGCAAGGAAGCAACGCCAGGGACAGAAGCAGGGCCGCACGGCGGACCGCAGCGAATGACATGGGGGAACGCTCCTCCTCGAGTCGGGAAAGCCGGGAGGATAGGGCACCCCCGCCGGCAGCGTCAACAACGCGCTCCGGGCCGGTCGGGTTCCCGGGGCCGCCAGCGGCGGCGCGGGTCAGGTGGCTGCGTGACTCGGGGTTTGGTGGGTCGGAGTTACGGTCGGGCCAGGCTGGTGCGGGACATCAGGCGGCGGGCATCGTCGGCCTCGCCGGTGCCCGGGAAGCGCTCCGCCACGGCCTGGAGGATCGGGGCGGCCTCCTGGCCCCGGCCGGCGTCGATCAGCACCTCGGCCAGGCGGACCTGGAAGATCGGCTGTTCCGGGTTCTCCTTGGCGCCGCGGGCGAAGTAGCGCTCCGCGATCCGGCTCTCGCCGCGCCCCTTCCAGTGGATCCCGAGGCCGAGCAGGGCCGCCGGATAGCCGGGCGAGGCGTACAGGGCCTCGTGGTACATCTTCAGCGCCTGCACGACATCCTTGCGCCCCGTCTCCTGCATCTGCGCGAGCGCGGTCGCCACCTCGGCATTCGCCGGCTGGCGTTCGAAGAGAGTCGATTCGATGGCGATGGCCCGGTCGAAATCGCGCTGCCCCGCGAGCTCGAGCGCCACGTGGTGGCAGGCCTCGACGTCGGAAGGTTCCGCGGCCGGGGCCAGACAGCCCTCGGGCGTCGCCACCGCATGGACGGCCTTCGCCGCCGAGGGGCCCTTGCCCGGGGACGACAGCACCGCGGGCGCGGCGAGGAGAACTCCCTGCAGGATCGCGAACGCACCGACCGAACGGATGACCAGCGACACGGCGGACCTCCTCGGCTCTCGCCTCAGAAGATTGTGTTCGGCTCACGATTGCGCAAGCGATTGCAGTCTTGTAACCTCCGGCGCCGGAGGTCCCCGACGATGCGCACCCGGTCTCCCCTTCCTCTTGTCCTGCTCCTGGCGACGGTGACGGCGTGGGCCACGGCGGGCCCGGGAATCGCTGCACCTCCGACCCCGGCACAGACCGGGCCGACGGGTCCGCAGGGGGCCGGCGCGGGCGCGGCACCGGGCGGTGGTTCGACGGCCAAGACGCGGGCCGACGTCGTCCTGCACGGCGGCCCGGTCTACACCGTGGATGCGGTGCGCTCCTGGGCCGAGGCGGTGGCGATCAAGGGTGACAAGATCGTCTACGTCGGCGGCTCGAAAGAAGCCGCGGCCTACATCGGTCCGAAGACCAGGGTGGTCGACCTCGGCGGACGCATGGTCCTGCCCGCCTTCCAGGACGCCCATATCCACCCGATCTCCAGCGGGACGTCGATGTCCGTCTCCTGCAACCTCCACGATCAGACGACGAAGGAGGCCTACACGAAGAAGGTGGCGGAGTACGCGGCGGCGCACCCGTCTGCGTCCTGGATCCGCGGCGACGGCTGGCTGCTTCCGGCCTTCCCGGGCGGGATCCCGGACAAGCGTCTGCTCGACGCGGTCCTTCCCGGCCGTCCAGCCTACCTCGAGTCGAAAGACGGCCACACGGCCTGGGTCAACAGCAAGGCGCTCGAGATCGCCGGCATCACGAAGACCACGCCGGATCCGGCCGGCGGCCGCATCGATCGCGATCCGAAGACCGGAGAAGCGGTCGGCAGCCTCCAGGATTCCGCGATGTCGCTGGTGGCGGACAAGATCCCGCCGTATACCCAGGAAGAACGCAAGACCGGCCTGCGCTACGCCCTCAGGATGCTGGCCCGATACGGCGTGACATCCTTCCAGGACGCCTCCGTCGGCCCGGAGGACCTCGAGACCTACCGGGCCCTGGATGCCGCCGGTGAGCTGACGGCCCGCGTGGTCGCGTCGCTCTGGTGGGAGCGATCAAAAGGGCTCGAGCAGATCCCGGCCTTCCTGAACGAGCGGCGGACCTTCACCCGCGGCAACGTGCGCGCCACGACGGTCAAGATCATGCAGGACGGCGTCTTCGAGGCACAGACCGCCGCCCTGCTCAAGCCGTATGTCGGAAAGGGGGAGCAGAAAGGGCTGTCGATGGTCGAGCCGGAGCTGCTGAAGAAGGCGGTCACCGAGCTCGACCATGACGGCTTCCAGGTCCATTTCCATGCGATCGGCGATGCCGCCATCCGGCAGTGCCTCGACGCGGTCGAGGCGGCGCGCCGCACCAACGGGGCCCGCGACGCGCGTCACCACATGGCGCACATCCAGCTCTTCGACCCCACCGACATCCCACGCTTCCGCACGCTCGGGGTGGTGGCGAACTTCCAGCCGCTGTGGGCATTCGCCGACGACTACATCACCGAGCTGACGCTGCCGTTCCTCGACGCCGAACGGCAGCGCTTCATCTATCCGATCGGCTCGCTGCTCCGAAGCGGCGCGGTGATCGCCTTCGGCAGCGACTGGTCGGTGTCGAGCGCCAATCCTCTCGAGGAGCTGGAGGTCGCGGTCACCCGCATGGGACCGAACGGCGAGACGAAGACGCCCTATCTCCCCGACGAGCGCATCGACCTGCGCGACGCCCTCGCCGCCTTCACGCTCGACGCCGCCTACGTCAACTTCCAGGACGACACAACCGGCTCGATCGAGACCGGCAAGCTCGCCGATCTCATCGTGCTCGATCGGAACCTGTTCGCCATTCCACCGGCGCAGATCTCCGAGACGAAGGTGCTGCTGACGCTGTTCGGCGGGAAGCCCATCTTCGGCGACTGGTCGCTGGCGACACCGGCGCTTCCGGACGGCGTCGCCGGCCGCTAGGCTGGCGCGCCCGGAGGGGTTCGAACCCCCGACCACCGGATTCGAAGTCCGGTGCTCTATCCAGCTGAGCTACGGGCGCGTTGTGCGGGGTGCGACGCAGGAAGATACCACGCTCCCCTGGCGCGCGCGGCCCGGTCGCCGCTTCGAGCGCGGCCCGGTCATCCTCCGCGATATGCTTCGAGCGTGATGCCGATCTTCGCGCGCCGCTTCGGCCTGCTGCTCGTCGCGTGCCTGCTGCACGCGGCGGCCGCGTCTTCGCTCCAGGCAGCGTCGCTGGTGTTCTGCTCCCCCGGCTCCCCCGGTGACACGGCGCAGGCCGGGCCGACCATGGAGCAGCTGGCGCGCGCGCTCGAGAAGACGGCGAGCCTCCCGGCGGGATCGGTCAGCGCCGCCTACTACGAGAGCGAAGCGTCCGGGCTCACGGCCCTGCGCGCGACCGAAACCCTGCTCGCGGCCGTTCCGATCCCGTTCTTCGTCGCGCACGAAAAAGATCTCGGGCTCGAACCGCGGCTGAGCATCGTCGCGGCCCCGGGCGAGCCGGAGCGTTTCGCCCTCGTTGTGCACAAGGGGAGCGTCGCGAAGCCGGCGGACCTCGCGGGCTGGGAGGTCACCGGCACCGCGGGATATGCGGATGGGTTCATCCGTCACGCGTTCAAGAAAGACTTCGGAGTCATCCCCGACGGTGCCCGGGTGACCTTCAACGCCGCTCCGCTGCAGGCGCTGCGGCGCGCGGCGACCGGAGACAAGCTCGCCGTCGTGCTCGATGCGGCAGCGACGTCATCTCTCGCCTCGCTGCCGTTCGGCGCCGACCTGGCGATCGTGGCGCGGTCGGAAGCGTTCCCCGCCGGGCTCGTCTGCGCGCTCCCGAAATCCGCAAAGCCGGGCGCGACGGTTCTCAAGGGCCTCGAGCGGCTCCCGAAGTCGGCCGAAGGGAAAGAAGCGCTCGCCGCCATCCGCGTGCAGCGGTTCGACCCAATCGACGCAGCGGGTGTCGCGCGCCTCAAGACCGCCGCCGGGCAGGAGCGCGGCGGCCGTCCTTGAACCGCGGCCACGCCGTCATCGTCATGGCCGGCGTGCTTCTTGGAACCGCCTGCGCGCACGCGCTCAAGACGCCGCCGTCGATCACCGAGCTCGCCGGCCCTTTGCCGCCGGGCGCGCCCGCCGATCCGGCGGCCCTCGTGTCCGAGGCGCAGAATCGGTTCGCACGCCGCGATGTCGAAGAGGCGCACCAGGCGGCGTCCCTGGCGCTGCGCGCCGCGGCCGCGACGACACCGCCCGACGGCGCCGCGCTCCTCCTCGCCATCCGCATCCAGGTCTGGCTGGCGGAGCACGAGACGACGTCCGAGGCCCGCGCCACCGCCGCCACCCGCGCGGTGCAGGCGGCCCAGTGGTGCGACGCGGCCGCCACCCCCGCTCCATGCGCCTACTGGAAGGCGGCCGCGCTCGGCCAGCAGGCGCGCGAACGTCCCTCCACCGGGCTCTCGGCGCTGCCTTTGATCGAACAGGGCTTCAAGGACGCCGCCGCGGCCGACGCGACCCTCGACGACGCGGGACCGGATCGCGCCCTGGCGCTGCTCTATCTGCGCGCCCCCGGCTGGCCGACCGGGCCGGGCGACGCGGCGAAGGGGCTCGAGCACGCGCGGCGCGCGACGGCGCTGCGCGAACGCTATCCGCCCAACCGACTGGCGCTCGCGGAGGCGCTGGCGAAAAACGGCGACGCGGAAGCCGCTCGGCGCGAAGATGAACAAGCGCTGATCCTGGCGCGGGACGCGGCGACTGCGGGGGACCCGGACGCCGCGGACTGGATTCGCGAGGCGGAACGGGCGATCCATGAGGGTCCTGGGAGATAATGCGCGGCGGAGGGAATCCCATGATCGCCGCACGCGACAGGAAGACCCGCATGTCCCTGGCCGTCATCTTTGTCGCGGCCTCGGTCTGCGCCGCGGCGCCGGCGCCGGCGCCCGTCCCGGCGCGGGCCCCCGTGCCGGAGCGGATCATCCGGTTCGCGACGGCGTCGACGATCGCGCTGCCGCGTGATTTCGTCGAGCCGGAGGGTCGGACCCGCTGGGATCTGCGGGCGACCCTCCTGCTCGACCGCTTCACGCGTCACCTGTCCGAGGAAGGGGATGCCGTGCGGCTCAGCGAGGACGAGGGGCTCCCGCAGCGGACCGCGTCCCTGCCGGCGGCCCTGGGTCCATCCCGCCCCGGTCCGACCGCCTGGCACTTCGTCGATCCCACCGGACAGGACGCCGCGCTGCGGCTCATGCGTCCGGAGACGATTCCCGAAGGGCTGCGCCCGGGCCGCCGCGAGCAGTACCGCGTCGATCAGCTCGCGCTCGACGTCCGCCCCGGGCAGGCGCCGTCGCGTACCCGTCTCCTCGCGACCTCGACCATCACCGGCATCGGCTGGGTGCACCTGCCTTCGGGGCCGCGCGAGGTGGTGCTCGAGCGGCTCCTGCTGATGCGCGCCGCGGGACCGGACGTCGGCTTCGTCCCGGACCGTCTCGTGCACCGCTTCATCGATCCGCGCGCCGGGGTCGTGGCCGAGATCTCCGGCCCCGCGAGTCCCGACGGACGCTCCCGGATCGCCGTCACCGAGGCGTCCGTGGCCGATGTGGTGATCGCGGGCGCCGCCGATCTGCGCCTCTACGTTCACGATCTGTGGAGCACGCCGTTCAGCGACATCCTCCTCTCCCGGGACCGCGCCGCCCCGGACCACGACTCCTGCACCGGCAGCGGGGCGCCGCTGGCCTGCTGCCAGGGCGCGAAGCAGGGACCCTGCACGCCGGTCTCCGCCTTCACCCCCGTGCCCGGGATCACCACCATCGGCCAGCTCATCGCGCTCGATTCGTGGGACTTCTCCGGCATCACCACCGGCTTCGAAGTCGGCGCGACCACCGCGCCGATGAACGCCCAGGAGACCTGCAACATCTCCCAGTGCGGCTACACCATCCCGGGCGTGGTCCTGGACCGCACCGATCGCAATTACGACGTCCCCGCCAGCGTGGACAAGATCAACGCCTCGCTCGAGCTCGAGCTGCGCCCGTCCGACACGGTGATCTGGCTGCGCTCCGGAGCCCAGCACGAGGGACGCGCGGGATCGCTCGGGTCGGGCGAGAGCCGCTTCTGCTACTCAACGTTTGGGGGCGTGACCCGGACCTCCGCGCCGCTCTGGCTCTTCCCGCACCAGGACACGGCGGGGGCCGAGCGCTACATCCTGCCGGGCGACGCCTGGACGAGCACCCCTTTCAACTGCGAGCAGAATCTCTTCAACCAGGTGTGCGGAGCGTCGCAGCTCTTCGACAAGCTGTACACGAAGTCATGCGACCCGTCCGGACCCGACCCCCTGCACAACGGGACGCAGTCCGGTGCCACGATCAAGAACGGCGTCGTCACCACGCCGTCCGGGCACACCTTCAACGCCATGCTCGGCCGCAATGTCGCCGACTTCTGCGTCTGGGCGGGCGCCGGCTGCACCACGGGCTTCCAGGTGCAGGCGGTGCGGACGGTGAACTACCTCTGGCAGGTGCCGGTCATCGGGACCGTCGCGCGCATCCAGTCGGCGATCAATACCGCGGACCTGACATCGTGGACCGGCGTCGAGGAAGGGGTCATCGCCTATGGCCCGTTCCCGCCGCGCACCATCCAGGTGACCGCGACCGCCGACACGACGGTGAGCCTGTCGTGGGATCCCGGCCTCGACACCCACAAGATCACCGGCTACAAGGTCTACTGGGACAGCGACTCGGGCGCGGCGACCTCCTACGCGTTCAACTCGGCGGCGAATCCGGGGCAGGCGGCCCTCAGCGGCACGACCGCGGTCATCTCGGGCCTGACGCCGGGGACGAGCTATTACTTCACAGTGACCTCGCTCAGCTCGTTCACGAGCCCGTCGAGCGGCGTGACCACGAACTACGAGACGCCGCTCTATCCCACGCAGATCTCCGGCGACCCGAACTTCACCTATCCGATCGAGGTCACGGCGACGACGACCGGCGGCGCCTGCCTCCCAACGGCCGAAGTGACGAACGTGCAGGTGAGCCACGCGGCGGGCGGCAACATCACTCTCTGCTGGAACCCGGTCAACGACCCGTGTCTCGCCGGCTACCGGATCCTCGGCGCCGCGACACCGCAGACGGCCGCCGGCTACTCGACGGTGATGGACACCGATCTCTCCACCTGCTGGACCGGCAATCCGGCCGGGACCTACTTCCTCGTCGTGGCGCGCGGCACCGGCGGCACCGGTCCGTGGGGCCACTACGGCCAGTAGCGGGGTCCGCCCGCTGCGCTCTCTCTTCCGGCTCGTCCTCGTCCTCGCGATGATCGCGGGGAGCGGTCTTGTGCCCGCGCGCGCCCAGTCGGTGAGCGGCTCGCTCACGGGGACGGTGCGCGACTCGGGTGGCGCTCCGATCGCGGGTGCGACCGTCCTCGCGCGGTCGCTCGAGACCAACGCCGAGCGCTCCGCTCTCTCCGATCGCGAAGGCCGCTACCGCATCGAGCTGCTGACGCCGGGGCCGTGGGTGGTCTCCGCGCGCCTCGGTGGCGATCCGCCCGGCCCCACGGTGCCGGCCCTCATCGTCCTGCAGCAGACGCTGACGCTCGACCTCTCGGTCTCCGCGGCGATGACCGAGACGGTCACGGTCACCGGCGAGGCCCCGGTGCTCGACCCGGAGCGGACCGGCGGGGAGCTGTCGATCCGCCAGTCGGAGGTGGCCGATCTCCCCCTCGCCGGACGCCAGCTCACCGACCTGGCGCTGCTCGACTCGTCGGTGCGACCGACGGCGCCGACGGATTTCTTCGGCGAGCGCGGCACCGCCTTCGTCCTCAACGGCCAGTCGGGCCGGGCCAACTCGTTCCTCGTGGACGGGCTCGACAACAACGACCTGACGAGCAACACCACGCTCAACGCCCCGTTCTCGACCCAGGTGATCCGCGAGTTCAAGGTGCTGACGCACCAGTTCGCGCCCGAGTTCGGGCGCGCCTCCGGGGGAGTCCTCAACATCGTGACGCGCCAGGGGACGAACGAGAAGAGCCTCGACGTCTTCGCACAGGGGGTGGCCCACGGCCTGTCGCACGAGGGCGCGTTCGTCTCGTCGCTGCCGAACGACGGCGGGATCGAGGAGACAAGCGGCCGGCTGCAGGCCGGCTTCGCCCTCGGCGGGCCGTTCAAGAAGGACAAGGCGTTCTACTTCCTCTCCTACGAGCATTCGGAGATGGACACCGTCACCCCCTGGACCGGCGTGGGCCGCGACGGCGTCGCGGGAGGCAGGGTCTCGGCGCCGTCGCGCGACGACAACCTCTTCTTCCGCGCCGACCTGAACGTCGGCGAGGCGAGCACGCTGATGCTGCGCGCCTCGGGGGACACCCGCACGGCCGACGATGTCCGGGTCGGCGGCCGCAACACCCCGGAGGCTGGCTTCACCGTGGACGAGCAGGACGTGCAGACCGTGGCCTCGCTCACCACCATCCTGTCGCCGTCCCTGATGAACGAGGCGCGCCTGCTCGTCGGCACGTCAGGCTTCGACCAGGAGGGGAACTCCACGCGCCCCGGCGTCGACCGCCCGTCCGGCGTCTTCGGCGGCAACGTCCTCAACAGCCAGAACCGCGACGAGAACCGGCTGCAGATCGTGGACAACGTCACCTGGCAGACGGGACGGCACACCTGGAAATTCGGCCTCGACGCCATCCGCTCGCACACGGAGATCGCCACCGCCTTCAATCCGAACGGCTCCTTCATCTACGAGACCGACAAGCCGTTCGAGCCGGGAGACTGCGACAACCTGGACGTGAACCAGCCGATCGACGGACAGCACTTCACGGGGGTCTACTGCTTCGGGGATCCGAACCTGGTCGACGACAACGGCGACGGCGTCGTCGATGACCAGGGGGTCATCGGCACCTACCCGGTCGTGTACGAGCTGGTGGAAGGGCAGCCGACGGCGACCATCCGCGACACTCGCCTGGGAGCCTTCGCGCAGGACACGTGGCAGGCGGGATCCCGCTGGGTCTTCACCTACGGGCTGCGCTACGACCTGAGCACCTACCACCTGCCCGACTCGGCGATCGTCCCGTCCGACATCCCGAACGGCGGCGCGCCGACCGACACCAACAACATCGCGCCGCGCGCCGGGTTCACCTTCCGTCCGGACGACGACGGCAAATGGCTCGTGCGCGGCGGCGCCGGGATGTTCTACGACAAGATCGTCTTCTCCTTTCCGGCGGTCGCGGCCATCACTTCGGGGACGCAGATCGGCATCATCCCGGCGCAGGGCTTCGCCATCGAGCTGACCGAGGATCTCGTCGAGCAGCTCGGCATCGACACGATCAAGCAGGCCCTGTTCTTCCCTCCCGAGCTGACGCTGCGCTTCTCGACCGGCACCGAGCTGGACACGCCGTACTCGGTGCTCTACAACCTCGGCCTCGAGCGCAGCGTCGGCCGCGCGTCCTTCTCCGCCAACGTCACCCGCTCGCTCGGCTACCACCAGATGCTGACGAAGGACCTGAACCCGGTCATCGGCGAGACGACGCAGGGGGCCCCGCAGCACACCGACGGCACGACGGGCTCGATCGCCGCCTTCGTGAGCGAGGGTCGCTCCTGGTACACCGGCCTCGACCTCGGCTGGCAGTGGCGCGGCCAGCGCAACTGGCTCTCCTTCGGGTACACGCTTTCGAAGACGCTCGACATGGGGCCCGATCCGCTGCAGGGGGGCTTCTACCTGCCGCCCACGACCGATCTCATCGCCGAGAAGGCGCGCTCCGACCACGACCGGCGGCACCGCGTGACGATGGCGGGCACGACGTTCCTGCCGTGGGGCGGTCTCCTGACGTCGTGGGTGGTGCAGGCGTCCACGGGCGTCCCGTTCAACGTGACGAGCGGAACCGACGACAATTGTCCGGACATCAACGTGGACTGTCCCGACGGGTTCCTGACCGACCGGCCCGCGGGCGTCGGGCGCAACACCGGCGCGAAAACCAATCTCGCGGCGGTCAACGCGCTGCGCGCGGTCCCCTACCTCCAACTGCCGGCGATCTCCCACGTCGAAGAGCCGAACTTCTTCCAGGTGGACCTGCGCATCGCCAAGCCGTTCCCGCTCGGCGGCGAGAAGGACCACCACGGCGAGGCGTTCCTGCAGGTGTTCAACGTCTTCGACCGCTTCAACGGCGGCCCGATCGACGGCACCGCGACGTCGAATACATTCGGACAGCCGGTCGGCCAGATCGGACCGCCGCTGACCGTCGAACTCGGCCTGGCCATGAGCTTCTAGGAACACCGGCTCCGTCGGGAACGCCGGCCGGGCGCGTCAGCCCTTCGCGAACTCCGCGAGGAGCAGCGTGAGATCGTCCTCGGGGGGGCGGCCGCCGGCGTGGCGGACGGCCTGGTCGAGGAGCCGCTTCGCCGCCTGCTCGAGCCGCTCCGGCCCGGCGGCGACGACGGTCTCCGTGAAGCGCTCCCGGCCGAACTCCTTCCCTGCTGGATCGCGCACCTCGTACAGGCCATCGGAGTAGAGGGCCAGCCGGTCACCGGGTCGGAAGGGGTGCGTGCGCACCGGGTCCTTCGATAGCCCGAGCCCGAACGACAGGAGCGGCGTCGTCGCCGAGAGGAGGGCCGGCCCGTCCTTCCCGCCCCAGACGATCAACGGCGGGTGCCCGGCGTTGAGGTAATCGATCGACTTGGTGCGCGGGTTGACCAGGACGAGAAGGAGCGTGATCATCCGCTGCTGCGACAGCGGCGCCAGGGTGTCGAGCACGGCCGCGGCGGTCGCCGCGAGATCCGGCTCTTCGCGGACTCCCGCGTCGAGCACCGTCTTGATCATCCCGGTCACGAGCGCGGCCGCCACGCCGTGCCCCGCGACATCGGCCACCGACAGGAGCAACCGTCCGTCCGGCAGCGCCGCCACATCGTACAGATCCCCTCCCACCCGCTCGCACGACAGGTGCCCGGCCGCGACCTGGAGAGGACCAAACGCCCGCGGCAGGCCGCGCGGCAGGAGCGCCAGC
Source organism: Verrucomicrobiia bacterium (assembly GCA_035638075.1). GTDB lineage: Bacteria > Acidobacteriota > Polarisedimenticolia > Gp22-AA2 > Gp22-AA2 > DASRAU01. Next base: position 99,869 of record DASRAU010000043.1, on the reverse strand, counting down.
TGGAAGCGCCGGGCGCGCTCGAGATCGTCGGTGAGCCGGCGGATGAGGTCGTCGCGCTCGCGCTCCAGCTCCTGGATCTCGAGACAGCGATCGACGAGCGACGTCAGGACCGAACGGGAGAACGGTTTGGTGATGAAGAAGCCGGCGCGCTCCTGCACCGATCGGATGAGCTTCTCGTCCAGATCCGAGACCGACCCGGTGACCAGGATCACCTCGGTCGCAGGGCGGATCTCCTTGATGGCGCGCGTCACGGCGTAGCCGTCCATCCCCGGCATGCGGATGTCGATGATGGCGACGTCGCTCGGCTCTTCGCGGAAGAGACGCAGGGCCTCCTCCCCCGACGCGGCGCCGCGCACGTCGTGCGAGGGGGACAGGATGCGCTCGACGGTGCGCAGCATCGCGGCGTCGTCGTCCACCGCCAGGATGCGGCCGCGGGTGGCGCTCATCGCTTCTTCCTCGGTCTCGGCGCCGCGGCGGCTTCACCGGCGGCTGGCACCGCCGGCAGCAGCACGGTGATGGTCGTGCCGCGCCCCGGCTGGCTCTCGATGCGCATCTCGCCGTCGTTCTCCCAGACGATCGAGCGGGAGATCGCCAGCCCGAGCCCGAACCCTTCCTCCTTGGTCGTGTAGAACGGCTCGTGGATGCGCTTGAGCTGCTCGGGCGAGATCCCGGCGCCGGTGTCGGCGACCTTGATCTCCAGGCGCCCGTTCTCCAGGACGCGAGCGCTCACGTGCAGGCGCCCGCCCGCCGGCATCGCGTCGATGGCGTTGGTGAACAGGTTCAGGAAGAGCTGCTCGAGGCCGCCGCGGCTCGCCTTCACCTCGGGGAGACCCTCCGCCAGGCGCAGCTCGAGGGCGACGCCCGATCGCTTCAGGCGGTTCCCGAGGATGCCGATCGGTCCCCGGAGGATCTTGTCGAGCGGCGCGTGCTCGGCCGGACGCACGCCGGAGCGCGCCAGCTGCAGCATGCCGTCGAAGATGCGCTGGCAGATCTGCGCCGACTGCTCGATCTGCTGCAGGTCCTGGGCGAGGACCGCCGGGTCGGAGGACCCGGCCTGGACCTCTTCGCGCGCCTGCTGCGCCAGCGGGAGGATGGCCCCGATGGCGTTCTTCACGTCGTGGGAGATGGCGCGGGCGAGATCGGCCATGGCGTGCTTCTTCTCCGCCTCGAGGATGCGCTCCTCCATCGACAGCGCCCGGCGCGAGAGATGAATGACCGAGGCGACGTGCCGCAGCACCGCCCCGACCGCCCGCGCCTCGGGGGACGCGAAGGCGCCGCGCCTCTGCGCCGCGATCTTGAGCACGCCGAGAAGCGACCCGTCGTGGTGCAGCGTGGCGACGAGGAGGCTCTCCTCGTGAGGCTCGCGACCGCGCCCGCCCCAGCGCAGCAGCTGCGCCAGGGCGTCCTGCGACGACGTCGTCCGGGCGGCCTCCACGGCCGGCGTCGGCACTCCGGCGGCCGTCTTCTTCTTCGAACGCGGCGGCGCGGACCAGGCGAACGGCTCGGCCCCCGGGCGATGCAGACTCGCGCGCAGCTCCCGCGGCACGCGGATCCGCTTGCCGATGCGCCGGCTCTTCCCCTTGGTCCAGGCGACCTGCTCGGCGTGCAGGACGAGATGCCCTTCGTCCTCCTCGGCGATGAGCAGCGCCGAGGAATGGTCGTAGCGCGTCAGCGTCCGGAGCCCGTGCAGGATCTGGTAGAAGAGATCCTGCGGGCGCAGGTCGCGCAGCGTCCGCTCCTTGATCTGATCGACGGCGCGCTGGACGCGCCGCTCCTCGCGCAGCCCCGCCTCGTGGGCCACCTTGTGGCCCACCCGCACCAGGAACCGCCCGGCGCCCTGCGGGAACCCGCCGGCACGGCGCAGCGCGATCAGACCCTCCGCACGCTCGCCGACGACGAGCGGCGCGAGGATATCGGTCGACGGAATCTCGGGACGTTCCAGGTCGATGAAGGCGTTGAGGGTCGCATCGTCCCAGAGGACGCCGTCCCGTCCCCAGCGATGGGCGCGGAGCGCGCCGGAGACGGGATCGCGCAGGACGATGGCGCCGGACTCGGCGCCGAAGAAACGCGCCACCTGCGCCAGCGCCGTCTTGAGCAGCTTGACCGGATCGTCGATGCGCTCGAGCATCTCCCCCGTCTGCAGGAGGAAGCGGGCGCGCTCGATCGCGGTCATGGCGGAACGCGGAGGCGAGGCCCCGGCCGACGGCCGGGGATTCAGACGCCTCAGGTCCCGCCGTAGCCGATGGTCACCTTCCCCGCTTCGAGGATGACCGGAACGCTGCGCCGTCCCTTCGTCAGGGCCAGCATCTCCTCGAGGAGGGCTCGATCCTTCTGCACGTTGTGGTACTGGACGTCGTACTGTCTGTCGGCGAAGGCCTCCCGGGCCGCGGTCGTGTACGGTCAGGAGTCCTTCCCGAAGATGCGGACGCTGGGGGGCATCTCCATTTCCTCCGTGGGGAGCGCATCGTATCCGAGCGGCGCGAAGAGGATCAAGCGTCACGCCGTCGTCGGCCGGGGCGACGGAGCCATAGAATCGCTCTCGCGGTCGATTTCGCGCCCGCGCTTTCGACGTGAGAGTGCAAGGGAGACGCCGCTGAATCGCGATTGGTGCGCAGTGTGAGCGACGAGGTGACCCGCGATGCCGTCGAGGCGGTCTTCCGCATCGAGGCGCCGCGGCTCATCGGCGCGCTGGCGCGCCTGACGCGCGACGTCGGGCGCGCCGAGGACCTGGCGCAGGACGCGCTCGTCGCCGCGCTCGAGCAGTGGCCGCGGGACGGCCTCCCCGGCAACCCGGCGGCGTGGCTGATGGCGGCCGCGAAGAACCGCGCCGTGGACGGCTTCCGACGCGAGGCGATGCAGCGCCGCGTGCACGAATCTTTCGGCGACGCCCCGGAGCCGCGGGCGGCCATCGAGTCGATGGACCAGGCGATCGACGACGACCTCGGCGACGATCTGCTGCGGCTCATGTTCGTCGCCTGTCACCCGGCGCTTCCCTCCGACGGCCGCGTCGCGCTGACCCTGCGGGTCCTCGGAGGCCTGACGACGACGGAGATCGCGCGCGCTTACCTGACGCCCGAGACGACCATCGCCCAGCGCATCGTCCGCGCCAAGCGCACGCTCGCCGAGAAGCGGGTGCCGTTCGAGGTCCCGCGCGGCGACGAGCGCGCCGCGCGGCTGGCCTCGGTGCTGGAGACGATCTATCTCGTCTTCAACGAGGGCTATGCGGCGTCGTCGGGGAACGAATGGATGCGCCCGGAGCTGTCGGAGGAGGCGCTCCGGCTCGGCCGCGTGCTCGCCGGTCTCGCTCCCTACGAACCCGAGGTGCACGGGCTCGTGGCCCTCATGGAGCTGCAGGCGTCGCGCTTCCCGGCGCGGCGCGCCCCCGACGGAACGCCGGTCCTGCTGCTCGATCAGAACCGGGCCTTGTGGGATCCCCTGCTCGTTCGCCGCGGACTCGCGGCGCTCGACCGGGCGTCTCGGCTCGCGACCAGGCCGGGCCCGTACGCGCTGCAGGCGGCGATCGCCGCGTGCCACGTGCGTGCCCCGACGGCCGTCGAGACCGACTGGCGCGCCATCGTGTCCCTCTACGACGCGCTCCTCGGGTGGATGCCGTCGCCCGTCGTCGCGTTGAACCGCGCCGTCGCCGTGGGGATGGCCTCGGGCCCGGCGGAGGCGCTGCCGCTCGTGGACGCCCTCGCCGCGGATCCGGCGCTGGCGTCGTATCACCTGCTGCCGGGCGTGCGGGGTGATCTCCTGGAGAAGCTCGGACGGCGCGACGAGGCCCGCGCCGAATACGAGCGCGCGGCGTCGCTCACCGGCAACGCGCGGGAGCGGGACTTGCTGAAGGGAAAAGCGGCGCGATGCGCCGCTCGGCGCCCGTGACCGTGTGCGCCGTGCCGGGGACTGGTGAGCCGTGGAGGACTCGAACCTCCGACCCGCTGATTAAGAGTCAGCTGCTCTACCGACTGAGCTAACGGCCCGTCCCAGACGTCAAATCAACCGATGGGGTGAGTGAGGGGACTCGAACCCCCGACAACCGGGGCCACAACCCGGGGCTCTACCACCTGAGCTACACTCACCATCCTTCGACTGCCGACTGCCCGATTTCCCCGCGACATCCACGAAGGCCGCCGCATGCAAAAAAGTGGTGCGCCTGAAGGGATTCGAACCCCCGACCCACGGCTTAGAAGGCCGTTGCTCTGTCCCCTGAGCTACAGGCGCGCGGTCGGAATTTCGTTTCCACAACGGCCCGACGCCACTGTCCGGACCTTTTGGGGAGCGGCATGTTAACACGCGTCCGGGCTGGCGCGCCTGAGAGGATTCGAACCTCCGACCCCTAGCTCCGGAGGCTAGTGCTCTGATCCGCTGAGCTACAGGCGCGCACCCGAAGACATCGGCTGAAGCGGGACCGGACCGGAACCGGCCTCCGCCGCGGATCCGGGGTCGGGGCGAGTGGATTCGAACCACCGACCCTCTGCTCCCAAAGCAGATGCGCTACCAGGCTGCGCTACGCCCCGGGTCCCTCTCCGCTGTGCGAGGCGGGATTCTATCACCGTGGCCGCAACTGAAACCCCCTCCGTCGCCACCGGGGCAGGAACGGAAGGGAGGCCGGCGGGGGACGCGGTCGCTCGCGTTCGTGCGCGCCGCTCGTGACTCAGTCGGGCGGGGAGAAGGCTCGAAGAATCTCCTTGCATTCCGGGCTTGACGGGGTAGATTACACAGTGATATCACTACGCAATCACGAAACAGTGAAGCCGCCCGTTGGGGCGCTGAGGGGGACGAAAGATGATTCGGGAAAAGGAACGGCGGGCGGTGTCGGGGTATGCGGCTCTGGCAATCTTGCTGCTGGCGATGGCGGGAGCCATCTACGGGTTCGTGCAGGGGATCCTCCACCAGGACAAGGGGACGATCATCGCGTCCATCGTGGTGTTCGTCGGCTCCGTGGTCCTGCTGGCGGGGCTGTTCGTCGTCGATCCGAACGAAGGGCGGGTGCTGCAGCTGTTCGGCTCCTACGTGGGGACCGTCAAGCAGCCGGGGCTGCGGTTCGCGAACCCGTTCTACAGCAAGCGGCGGCTGTCCCTGCGCGTGCGCAACTTCGAGTCGGCCCACCTCAAGGTGAACGACATCGAAGGGAACCCGATCGAGCTGGCCGCGGTCGTCGTCTGGCGGGTGGTGGACACGGCGGAGGCCTGCTTCGAGGTGGACAACTACGAGAACTACGTCCACGTGCAGAGCGAGGCGGCGCTTCGCAACCTGGCCACCTCCTATGCCTACGACGCGCACGACGACAAGCAGATGTCGCTGCGCGGGCATACGGCGGAGATCGCCGAGCACCTCAAGACCGAGATCCAGGCGCGTCTGAACCGCGCCGGCGTCGAGGTCATCGAAGCGCGCATCAGCCACCTGGCCTACGCGCCGGAGATCGCCTCGGCGATGCTGCAGCGCCAGCAGGCGGGCGCCATCGTGGCGGCCCGCACGCGCATCGTGGACGGCGCCGTCGGCATGGTCGAGATGGCGCTCGCCCGGCTCGAAGAGAACAAGGTCGTCACCCTCGACGGCGAAAGGCGCGCCGCCATGGTCAGCAACCTGCTCGTCGTGCTCTGCGGCGAGCGCTCGGCGCAGCCGGTCGTGAACACCGGCACCCTCTATCAATAAACCGGTGGGCGAACGTCGTCCCTTCCTGCTGCGGATCGACCCCGAGGTCCTCGCGGCGCTCGAACGCTGGGCCCGCGACGACCTCCGGAGCCTGAACGGGCAGATCGAATTCCTCCTGCGCCGCCTCCTTCTCGAGTCCGGCCGGCTGAAAGGGGGCGACGGGGCGTCCGCTCCCCCGCCCCGCGAGACCCGCCGGAAATGATCGGCTAGAATCCGCGCTTCACCGTGCATGCCGCCGTCCGCGGCGCGTGCGTCCGGAGGCCCTCCGACATGAAATTCGGATTGCTGGGATTCCCCAAAGTGGGGAAGACCAGCCTCTTCAACATCCTGACCGGCGCGCAGGTGAGCGTCGACAAGTTCTCCTCCGGCCGCTCGCAGACCAACGTCGGCGTCGCCAAGGTGATCGACCCGCGCGTCGCGCGGCTCGGCGAGCTCTACAAGCCGAAGAAGCTGACCTACGCGCAGTTCGACTTCCTCGACCTGCAGGGAGTGCAGAAGGGGGAAGGCCAGCAGTCGCTGTCGCTCGGCGAGATGCGCAATGTCGATGCCATCGCCCACGTGGTGCGCGCCTTCGAAGACCCGGCGATCCCCCACTCCGAGGGCTCGATCGACCCGGCCCGCGACATCGCCACCATGGAGATGGAGCTGATCCTCGCCGACCTCGAGGTCGCCACGAAGCGCAAAGAGCGCCTGGCCCTGAACATCAGGAAGGCCAGGAACAAGGACGACGAGGCGGAGCTGCCCATCGTCGAGCGGTGCCTTCTCGCCCTCGAGAAGGAGACGCCCATCCGCGCCCTCGACCTCAAGCCCGAGGACCTCAAGCGCATCCGCGGGTTCGCGTTCCTGACCGCCAAGCCGCTGCTCCTGCTCGTCAACGTGGACGAGGGGAAGGCCTCGCGCGTCGATCACGTCGCCGACGAGTACGGCCTGAAGGAATGGACCGGGAAGCCGCACACGGCCGTCGCCGGCCTGTCGGCGAAGGTGGAGGAGGAGATTGCCCGGCTCGACCCCGAGGACGCGCGCGCCTTCCTGGCGGATCTCGGCGTCGCCGAGCCGGCCAAGGATCGCGTCATCCACGCCGCCTTCGGACTGCTCGGCCTCATCCAGTTCCTCACCGCCGGCGAGGACGAGTGCCGCGGCTGGTCGATCGCGAAGGGAACGCGCGCGCCTCAGGCGGCCGGGACGATCCACAGCGACATCGAGCGCGGCTTCATCCGCGCCGAGGTGGTCGCTTACGACGATCTCGTCGCCTCCGGCAGCCTGGCGGCGGCGCGCGAGAAGGCGCTGCTGCGCTCCGAAGGGAAGGATTACGTCGTGCGGGACGGCGACGTGATCAACTTCCGCTTCAACGTCTAGGCGGAGGCGGCGGCCACGAGGGCGGCGAGGAGCTCCTCGTCCTGCTCTTCCGGGACGGTCCTCAGGTCGAACAGCAGCTCCCCCGCTTCGATCCGGGCGATCACCGGCCGGGCGCCGAGGCGCAAGCGCTCCTCGAGAGCGCGCGCACTCAACCCCTCGGCGCGGACCGCGACCAGGACCGACGGCATCCCCTCCCCCGGCCCCGAACCGCCGCCACTGACCGACGTCCCCGCCCGGACGCGCGCCTGCAGGCGGGCGGCCGCCGACGAGATGCGTTCGGCGAAGCGGCGGGCGCGGGGCTCGAGCGCGTCCGGCGTGAGCGCGATCATCCGGACGGCCGGAACGGAGTCCTCGTCCCCACGGATGTGCGCCAGCAGCACCGCTTCGAGCGCCGCCACGATCGTCTTGTCGACGCGCAGCGCCCGCGCCAGGGGGTTGCGCCGCAGCCGCTCGAGCAGCGCCGGACGCCCCGCCAGGATCCCCGCCTGCGGCCCCCCGAGAAGCTTGTCGCCGCTGGCGCAGACGAGATCGGCGCCGGCTCCGAGCGCCTCCTGCACCGTTCCCTCGTCACGCAGCCCATGGCGGCGCAGGTCGCGCAGGTTGCCGCTCCCCTGGTCCATGAGCACGGGCACGCGGCGCCTGCGGCCGAGGCGCGCCAGGTCCGCCAGCGGCACGGCGTCGGTGAAGCCGACGATGCGGTAATTGCTCGGATGCACCTTCAGGAGGAGCGCCGTCTTCGGACCGATCGCCCGCTCGTAGTCGGCGAGGCGCGTCTTGTTCGTCGTGCCCACCTCGCGCAGGACGGCGCCGCTCTTCGCGAGGATGTCGGGGACGCGGAACGAGCCGCCGATCTCGACCAGCTCGCCGCGCGAGACGATCACCTCGCGCCCCTCCGCCAGCGTGTTGAGCACGAGCATCACCGCGGCGGCGTTGTTGTTCACCACGAGCGTCGCCGCCCCGGGGAACAGGAGCCGGAAGAGCCGCTCCAGGTGGACGCCGCGCGAGCCACGATTCCCGGCCGCGAGGTCGTATTCGAGCGTCGTGTAGGAGCGGCCGACTTCCGCCATCCGGCGCAGCGCCTCCTCGGGCAGCGGCGCGCGTCCGAGGTTGGTGTGGATGACGACGCCAGTTGCGTTGATCACCGGAACCAGGGTCGAGCGGGTGCGGGCGGCCGTCTCCGCCTCGAGCCAGGCGCCCAGCCCGGCGACGGCGTCCGCGAGCGCCGCTCCCTGCGAGGCGGAGGCCGGCCGGCGCCCCCGCTGCCGCAGCGACTCGAGCCGCTCGCGCAGGAGCGCCGTCACGATGGCACGGCCGAAACGCTCCGAGAGGGCGCGCACCTCCGGCCGCTCCAGGACTTCGTGGACCGACGGCAGGCGGCGCAGACCTGCGGACCCGCCGGCTTCGGCCTTGCCAGCGGACCCGGCGCGAACGGTGTTTCCACGGGACCTTGCGGGTGATCTCAGGGAGGGCATGAGGGGCGGCATCTCATCACAGTCATTCCGGGGTGTCAAAAGCCCGACGATTTGAATCCCGTCCCGGCCAACCTATATTCCGCGCGAGGTCCGACCCGAGTCGGCGGACCGGGAGCCATCGCACCCGATGAGCATGGAAGACGATCTGAAGGCGCTCGATTTCGAGATCCGCCGCCTGAAGGTCCAGTACGACCTCTACTTCCAGGGAGCGAGTCCGCGTCCGCCGACCGATCAGCACGGCGCGCTGTCGCGCGCATTCCGCAAGCTCCAGGGCGTGGAGCTGCGCAACATGGCCGAACGCTTCATGTACAGCAGCGTCGTGAACAAGTTCAACACGTTCCAGGAGCTCTGGAACAAGATGATGCGCATGAAGGAGGAGGGGGCGCGCGTCCACCCTCTCGCCGTCCGCGCCGCGAAGCGGGCCGCGCAGGCCGGGAACGGCGGCAGCGCCGGCCCGATCCCTCCCGCGAAACCGCCCGCTGCGCAGGCCGCGGGCGCAAGACCTCAGACCAGGAAGCCCGCGGCTGCGGGCGCCGTCCGCATCCAGGCGAACCAGCCGGACGAGGCCAAGGTCAGGCGCCTCTACGAGTCGTTCATCGCGGCCCGCAGCCAGAGCGGCGACGCCCGACCCCTGGCGTTCGAGTCCTTCGCCCGCGAGATCGCCCGCCAGACCGCGGCTTTGCAGGCGAAGAACCCGTGTGAGGCGGTGGAGTTCAAGATATACTCCAAGGACAACAAGGTGGCTTTGAAGGTCCGCGCCGTCGAGAAATCGGAGGGTTCGTGAGCAGGTTCGCAGGGTTCGGTCGCAGGTTCGGGATGAAACGGTCGCTCCTGGCGGGAGCGGTGCTCCTCGGCACGTTCGCTCCCGGGTATGCCCAGGAACCTCCGGCGGCTCCCCCCACGCAGGCCCCCGCGGCGGCTCCGGCCGAGCCCGAGGCGAATGCTCCCGAGGCGACCGCCCCGAAGCCGCCGGCGCGCAAGCCGGACAGCGCCGTCCCGCTCGACATCGACGTGCTGAACGAGAAGCTGGCGCGGCATCCCGACAATCCCTACCTGCTGAACGAACTCGGTAACCTGTTGCTGAAGCAGGGACGCCGCAAGGACGCCGAGGCGCGCTACACGCGGGCCGTCAAGCTCGACAAGAACTTCGCCGCGGCCTGGAACAACCTCGGCGTGGTCCGGTATGCCCTCGGGCGCAAGAGCGAAGCGAAGCTCGCGTACCGCAAGGCGGTGGCGATTCAGCCGAACTACGCTCTCGCCTGGTACAACCTGGGGGTCGTCCTCGACGCGGACAACTTCTACACCGAGGCGATCCACGCCTACGAGCGTGCCTTCGCGCTCGACCCGGGACTGCTCGACGTGCGCCAGAACCCGCAGATCGTCAGCAACAACCGGGTCCCGGCGGTGATGGCCCAGACCTACATCGATCGCGGCGGGACGGTGGTCTTCCCGATCGAGTCGTCCATCCCGCAGTAACGGCACGCAGGACCAGCCCCGGGCCCCGCGCCTCGCGCGGACGACGTCCGCGGCGGCCCCTCAACGCGGGAAGGCTTCCCTCAATCCGCCGTCCACCGTCAGGATGCAGCCGGTCGTCTTGAGCGATCGATCGGACGCGAGCCACAGGACCGCCTCGGCGACATCCTCGGCGGTGACGTTTTCCCCCAGCAGGTTGCGCTTGCGGTAGAACTCCTCGATCTCCGCCGGCGCGATGCCGTGCGCGCGGGCGCGCTCCTGCCGCACCTCCTCGGACCAGAGCCCGGAATCCTGGAACACCGCGTCGGGGTGGACGAGGTTCACCCGGATGCGGTCCGGGGCGGCCTCGATGGCCAGCACGCGGGCGAGCTGGACCTGGGCCGCCTTCGACGCGCTGTAGGCGCCGAAATCCTTTCCCGGCGCGAGCACGTTCTTCGACCCGATGACGACGATGCTGCCGCCGGTGCCCTGCGCCTTCATCAGCCGCACCGCTTCGCGCGACACGAGGAAATGCCCGGTGGCGTTGACGGCGAGGACCCGATCCCAGTCGCGCCGCTCCATCCGCTCCACGCTGCTGACGTGCGCGATGCCGGCGTTGCTGACGACGACGTCCACGCCGCCCCAGGCGAGCGACGCCGCCTCGAAGCCGGCCGCGACCGATGCTTCATCGGTGACATCCATCGAACAGGCGATCGCGCGCTCCTCGCCGTGCGCCGAAGCGATGGCGGCGGCGACCGTCCGGGCGCCCTCGCCGTCCCGATCGGTGACCGCGACGTGGCAGCCGGCCGCCGCGAGCCGCAGCGCCGTGCCGCGTCCAATGCCGCGCGCGGCTCCGGTGACCAGCGCGACCCGGCGCGAAAGCTCCGCCTCCTTCGGCTGCAGGCTCATGCGGTAAAGCTCGAGCGGCCAGAACTCGATGTCGAACGCGTCCTGGAGCAGAAGCGGGCGGTACTCGCCGATCCCGGAGGCGGCGCGCATCACCGCCGCGCCATGACGCGCGATGTCGGCGACGATGCGGGCGTGGCGCGCGTCTTTCCACGCCGTGATCGCTCCGAGGCCCGGCACGAGCAGCAGGCGCGGGCGCGGATCGACCTTCGACTCGTCCCCCCCGTGCTTGCGCACGAAGAGCCGGTACCAGTCGGCATACTTGCCGATCTCGCGCTCGCAGGCCTCTGCCAGGCGATCGGCGTCGGCCTCGCCCGTCAGCGGCCGGTCGTGGAGCGAAACGACGAGCGGGCGCACGCGCGTGTACATGAGGTGGTCCGGCGTCGCCGGTCCCGCGAGCGCGACCGCCGCGGCGCCTTCGCGGCCGACGAAGTCCAGCAGGTCGGGGTCGTCGTCATGGCGCAGGATGACGCGGGTGTCGGCCGCGGCGCCGGCGGCGCCGGCCGCAGCCGGGAGCGCCGCGCGCGCCAGCGCGCCGCGGAGCCGCGGCAGGAGACGTGCCGCGAGGCGGCGGCGCACCGCGGCCTCGAGCGGCGGGTGGACGAGCGGCCCCAGGACGACGCGGCCCTGCGCCCGATCGCGGGCGTACTCCTCCGCCCGCGCCAGGATCCCGATCGTCGCCTCGTAGGACTGGCGCGCGGTCTGCCCCCACGCGATCAGGCCGTGGCGCTCCAGGACGGCGCAACGGGCTTTCGGCGCCGACCGCACCGCCTCTCCGACTTCCTTCGAGAGCAGGAATCCGGGGCGGCGATAGGGGATGAACACGGCGTCGGTGCCGAGCGCGGCCTCGACGTGCCGGCGCGCGTCCTGCTGATCGGCCAGCGCCAGGATGGCGTCGGCGTGCGTGTGGTCCACGTGCTCGTGGGGCACGAAGGCGTGCAGGAGCGTCTCGATCGACGGACGGCGCGCGCCCGGATCGAGCAGGCACCGGCGCAGCCAGTCCACCATCGCGTCGTCGTCCAGGGACGCCCGCTCCTGGAGCGGCAGGAGATCGTCGAGCCGCAGCGCGGGGAAATCGGCTGCCGTGATCGTCCGGAGGTCCGCGCCGCTCCCCTTGATCCGCAGGGCCGCGATCGGACGACCGCGGAAGTCGGTCTCGTCCTGCTTGAGCGAGGTGTTGCCGCCGCCCCAGAGGACGAGCGCGGGATCGCGGCCGTACAGGCGCGAGCGGTAGACGAGGAGATCGATCGGCCCGAGGCCGCGCGCCTCGTCGTCGCGCCACAGGTTCTGCATGGCGGCCTACTCGAGGACTTCGCCGATCGGCACGACGCGCTCCGCCTGCGGGCCGTGCGGCCCCTGGGCGACGTCGCACTCGACCGCCTGCCCCTCCTCGAGCGTGCGCACGCCTTCACGCCGGATCGCGGCGGTGTGAACCGGCACTTCACCGCCGCCGTCGAGCGCGATGCATCCGAAGCCGCGGCTGGCGTTGAACCACTTCACGCGACCGTTGTGTCTCATCGGTGCGGCATCTTGCACTCCGACCTTGCTGTTGTCAACGCGGCGGCCGTCAAACCATCTCCTTGGCCACCGCCTCAGAGGGAACAGGAATCGGCCCCGCCGGGGACGGGGACACGACTGGAACAACACGTCTCGAAGACCGTCGGGTTCGGCATGTAGAATGCGCGCGTGAGCCGATTGCGTGTGCCGTTGGTCGTCATCGCGGTGTTGTCGCTCTGCTCCGGATCCGTCTTCGCGTGGACGAATCCGACCCGGATGAGGATGATCTCGGATGCGCTGAGGGTGGCGCCGCCGGGGTTGGTGGCGATTTTGAAGAAGCATCGGGGCGAGATGGAACGGGGCATGACGGATCCGTCCAGACACGAGGACGAGGAGGTGCACTTCCTGCGCGCCGAAGGCGGCGGGCTCGCGGCGGACGCGGCGATCCTCAAGAAAAAGCAGGCGGGCGATCTTCTCTCGAAGAAAGGGACGCTGCCGCGCTTCGCATACGAGTGCGGCGCGCTCGCCCACCTGGTCGCCGACGTGTCCTTCCCGCTCAACGCCTCCGACAGCGATCCGCGCGAGCCGCTGGTGCGCGAGGCCTACCGCAAGCTCATGGAGCGCATGCTCGACAAGATTCCGTTCGTCCTCGACCCGGCGCCGGCGCCGCTCATCGATGGCGCCGACCTGCGCCCTTACCTGCTGGAGAGCGCGCGCCGCGCGGTGCGCTCCTACGCGCGCATCGCCCCGGCGTTCAAGGACGACGGCACGCCGGTGTCGCCGCAGGCGGTGGACGAGCGTTCCGTGCCTTTCGGGGTCGGCGCGCTGGCCTATTCTCAGGCGGTGAACGACATCGCGCGCGTCTGGGCGCTCCTGTGGCGCGAGTCGGGGGGCGACATGACCGGAGCTCTGCCGATGACCGCCGGCGCCGTTCCCGCGCCGCCGAAAAGCGCCGCGGGCGCGGCGGAAAAGCCATGAAGCCGCTGCCGCGCCGGGCCCTCGTGAGCGTCTACGACAAGACCGGTGTCGTCGCGCTGGCGCGCCGGCTCGCCTCTCTCGGCTTCCAGATTCTCTCGACCGGCGGCACGGCCGAGGCGCTGCGGCGCGACGGCCTCGAGGTGACCGAGGTCTCACGGCACACCGGCCAGCCGGAGATCCTCGGGGGCCGCGTCAAGACGCTCCATCCGCGCATCCACGGCGGGCTCCTCGGCGATCCCTCCGATCCCGCGCATCGCGCCGATCTGGAGCGCTCCGCCATCGATCCCATCGGACTGGCGGTGGTGAACCTCTATCCGTTCCGCTCCGTCGCGGCCAGGCCCGATGCGCCGCTCGGCGAGCTCATCGAGATGATCGACATCGGCGGCCCGGCGATGATCCGCTCCGCGGCCAAGAACCACGCCGCCGTCGGGGTTCTGGTCGATCCGGCCGACTACGGCCCGGCCCTGGACGAGATCGAGAAGACCGGCGGCCTCTCGGAGGAGACGCGCCGGCGGCTCGCCGCCAAGGCGTTCGCGCACACCGCCGCCTACGACGCCGACATCCGCGACACGCTGGCGCGCCGCTTCGCGGCCCTCGATCCGCCGGGCGGAACGCAGGACACGGGAGCGGGCCCGGCCTCGCCGGGCGCGGCGGAATTCCCGCCGGCGATTCGCCTGGAGTTCACCCGGAAGCAGTCGCTGCGCTACGGGGAGAACCCGCACCAGAAGGGTGCCCTGTACGTCTCCCCCGCTGCCGTCGCGGGGTCCGTGGCGCAGGCGCGCCAGGTGCAGGGGAAGGAGCTCTCCTACAACAACCTGCTCGATCTCGACGCCGCCTGGCGCCTGGTGCGGGAATTCGACCGGCCGGCCGCGGTCATCGTCAAGCACAACAACCCGTGCGGGGTGGCCTGCGCCGCCACGCTGGCCGAGGCCTTCGAGGAGGCGCGCCGGACCGATCCGGTCTCGGCCTTCGGCGGCATCGTCGCCTTCAACCGCGAGCTCGACGCCGGCGGCGCGGCCGCGGCGGCAAGGATCTTCCTCGAGTGCCTGATCGCGCCGTCGATTGCCGCCGGAGCCCGCGACGCGCTGCAGGCGAAGACGGGGCTCCGCGTGCTCGAAGCGGGAACACCGGATCCGTCCGCCACGCCGGCGTTCGACCTGCGCAGCCTCTCCGGCGGGCTCCTGGTCCAGGACGCCGACACCGGGAATGCGGACGTCGCGGCCGCGAACGTGGTCACGCGCCGCGCTCCCACGGCGGAGGAACGGCGCGCCCTTGCATTCGCGTGGAAGGTCGCCAAGCACGTCAAATCGAACGCCATCGTGATCGCGCGGGGCGAGCGCACGCTCGGCGTCGGCGCCGGCCAGATGAGCCGCGTCGATTCGGTGCGCCTCGCCGTCGGCAAGTCGCAGGAGCCCGTGGCGGGCGGCGTGCTCGCCTCCGACGCGTTCTTCCCCTTCCGCGACGGCCTGGACGAGGCGGCGAAGGCGGGCGTGACGGCCGTCGTTCAGCCGGGCGGGTCGATCCGGGACGAGGAGATCATCGCGGCCGCCGACGAGCACGGGATGGCCATGGTCGTCACCGCCCTGCGGCACTTCCGGCATTAGGAAGAACGGCCCGGCGCGGGCCTCGATCGCCTACTTCCCGTCGAACGACCGGAAGCGGAGCGTATCCACGAACGCGTAGAAGCCCTTGTCCTTGGCGCGCGACGAATACTGCGACGCGACGTCCATCATCTTCTGCGCGCCGGCGTCGTCTGCGTTCACCTGCAGCACCTCGTTGAGCTTCTGGATGGCGGTCGTGGCATCGCCCCCCTTCAACGCCACGACCGCCCAGTTGTACCAGGAATTGGCGATCGGCACGTCCAGGTTCCCGTAGCTCGGATCCTTCGGCAGCCGGTAGAGCTTCCAGAGCGTTCCCTGGTAGTCCTTGTCCTGGAACAGGCGGCGCGCCTCGTCGTACTCCCCGCGGACCTTGGTCTCCTGGTCCACCTTCGCCTGCGCCTGCTGCAGCAGCTCCTTGCACTCGAAGTTGACCGGGTCGAGCTGAAGCGCAGCGGCCAGCTCGCGCCGCGCGTCCTGCCACTTCGCCTGCGCGAGGAAAGTCCTGCCGGCGCTGAGGTGCTGCGCCGTCTCGGCCCGCAGTTCCTCCGCCGTGCGCGGGCGCGTGGCGGGCGCGGGCGCGGCCGTTGGGGCCGTGTTCGGGGATCCGTTCGCTGACGGGCTGTTCGTGGCCGGCGCCTGGGCGGAACCCGATGCGGGCGCGCCGGAGGCGGGACCGCCTGCCGGAGCGGGCTCGGTGTTGGCGGGAGCGGTGCCGTCCGCCCCATCGCCGGGCGGCGCGTTCTGCCGGGCGGCCGGGTCGGGCTGGCGCGAGGTCGAGCCGATCGGCGTCGGGATCGGTCCGTCGGCGCCGTGCGCCGGGCCCGACGATGCGGACGGCGGCGCCGCCGCCGTCGGCGGCTGCGACCGGCCGATGGCATTGCGCGGCTGGAAGAAGAACCACCAGATCGCCGCCGCCGCGACGAGGATCACGACCCCGCACAGCGCGAACAGGGTGGTCATCGAGCGTCCGCGGCGATCGCCCGCGGAGGCGGCGCCGGCGATGCGCGCGGCGCGCTCCTGCGCGCGGGCCCGCGCCACGGCGGCCCGGGCCTCGCCCGGCTCCGCATCCATCACGGAGGGGGGCGGAACGGTCGGCTCGTGCACTTCGATCGGCGTCTCCACCGGCCGCGCCTCGGGCGCCGGCGCACCCTGCAGCGGCCCGAGCTCGTCCCCCATCAGCGCGGTCAGGTCGAGATCCTCGTCCGGCGAGGCCGACGGAGCGGCCGCGCGCGCGGCCGCGCGCCCGACGATCTCGTGCTCCCCGGATTTCCGGTTCAGGCTCTCGAGCTCCTGTTCCCATCCTCCTCCGGCACCCGGCGTCGCCGGCCGGCTTGCCGGCGCTGCGTCCTTCGCCGCCGCCGGCGGCGCTTTGGGCGCGGCGGAGGCGACCGGCGAGGGCGGCGTGGGCAGGGCGAGCGGGATCGACTCGACGGATTCGTTCTCGTCGAGCTGCTGCATCAGGCGATCGATGGCCGCCTGCCCTTCCGGGCTGCGCTCCACCAGCCGGACCGAGGGCGGCACCACCGTGGTCGCCTCGATCACCTCCGGCGCGGCGGCCTCCGTCTCGGGGGCTTCCGCCGCAGCCTCGGAAGGCGACAGCTCGTCGGCGGCCAGGGGAAGCTCCGTCGGGGCTTCGACTCCGGCGTCCGCAGCGGCCGTGCTCTCCGCTCCCGTGGTCGCTGGTCCCGCGGCATCGGCGCCGTCGGAGAGATCGAGCGACTCTTCCGGAAGGAAATCGAGCTCGGGCTCCGCCGCGGCCCCGGCCGCGGCCGTCAGGTTCTCGGGAAGTTCCGGCAGATCTCCGAACTCGATTGCATCGGCATCCGCGGGCGTCGCGGCTTCGGACCCCGCGGCGGCTTCCGGTTCCGGAGCGGCGGCGGGATCGGCCCCGGCCAGGTCCAGCTCCAGGTCTCCGCCGAACGCGTCGGAGGATTCGGTCTCCGCCGCGGTCTCGACGGAGTCGTCCGCGCCGGGCGCCGCCGGGGCGTCCGGGACGATCTGGAACGCCTGGAGCTGCGATCGATCGATCCGCATGGTGCGGCCGCCGAGATCGCCGGCCGGCGGCTCGGGAGCGGCGGCGGCCGAAGCCTTCGCCCGTCCCTGGATCTCGGCCAGGAGCGCATGCGCATCGGGATTCGCCGGGTCGAGGGTGAACACCTTGCGGCATTCGGCCTCGGCCTCGTCGCGCCGCTCCTGCTCCAGGAGCTCGCGCGTCAGCGTCAGGTGCTCGTCGATGAACGGGGCCGACTCGAAGGCCTGCTGCGCCTCGTCCACCAGGCGCTGGACCTCTTCCGAGTCCGGATCGATCGGAACCAGCCCGCGCGCCCCCTCGATCGCCTCGGAGTACTTGCGCTCGAGCAGCAGGCGGCGCACGCGCTTCACGCCGGCGTCGATGCGCTGGGCGTCGGCTTCCCTTGTCTGCGAAGGGCGCGGTCCGCCGCCGTCGGCGGCCGGGGGCGGCTCCGGGGCGCCGAAGGACGTGGCGGGATCCCAGTCGGCGAGCAGGAGCGTCGCCATCTGGATCCCTTCCTTGGCCTTCTGGCTCGCGGGATCGACGGCCAGCGCCTCGCGCCAGGCCGTGATGGCGCCGCGATAGTCGCCATTGTTGTAGAGGCCGGTGGCCCGGACGAGGAGTTCCTGCAGGAGTTCGTCGTCGATCACCAGTGCCCCGCGGGCGCAAGTCCGCCCGAAAAACCGTGTCCAAATGTAGGTCGCGGGACCCGGAAGTCAAACGTCCGGACATCCCCGGAAAGGGGGAGGCTCCGCCGGGGTCGGGCGGCTTTTCAGGCGGGATTCCGGGCTTTGCGGACCTCTTCCTTGAGGTCGGCGAGCCCGGGGTAATTGGGCTGGAGCTCCTCCACCTTGCCGAAGGCGGAGGCGGCGGTTTCGGGATCGTGTTTGTCGAACAGGCTCACGATTCCGAGATTGAGCCAGGTCTGCCAGTGCTTCGGATCGATGTCGAGCGAGCGGCGGAACTCGGCGATCGCCTCGTCGGGCTTCCCCAGCTCGCGAAGACAGATGCCGCGGTCGGTGCGGACATCCACCTGCTTCGGATCCTCGGCCAGCGCGCGCGCGTAGTAGTCGGCCGCCTGATCGAACTTCCCGGCGTCCTGGTAGAAGTTCCCCAGGCGCGTCAGGGCGCGGACATCCTTCGGATTCTTCTCGATCGTCTGCTTGAGCGCGGTGAGCTCCTGGAGGACGCGCGCCATGACCGCGCCGCGCTCTTCTCCTCCTCCGCCGCCGCCGTCCGCCGGCGCCGCGTCCCCGCCGCCGCTTGGGCCGCCCGCGGCACCGCCACCGCCGCCCGGGCCGATCACGGCGCCGGTCATGCCGAGGTTCCCCGCTTCAGGAACGGGGGCCGGCTCATGCGTGACGCGCGGCACGAAGGCGCCCCAGGCGACGACGTAACCGACCAGGAATCCGAAGACGATCCCGGAGACCAGGAAGCGCCACTGTTCGCGCGTCATCGTCGAGATCCCCACGGCCGTTCCTTCAGCATGCGCGGGACCGTAACACACCCCTCCGCCTCGATCAAGAATCGCGCCTCTTGCGCTTTGCGGGGCCGGTCCCTATCGTACGCGCGTGACGACGGAGTCCCGCCGCCTCCTCCGTTCCGCCCGGCCGTCCGTTGCGATGCTCCTGGGCGGCTCTCTCGTCGGTCTCGTGACCCTCGCCGCCCTGGCGGCCCCCGTCGTCGGCCCTCTCTTCGCTCCCGATCCGTACACCCAGGTCGCGCCGCGGGATCAGACGCCTCCGACGCCGCCGGACCGGGATCATCCCTTCGGCACCGACGCCATGGGCCGCGATCTCGTCTCGCGCGTCCTCTTCGGCGCCCGCCTTTCGCTCGTGGTCGCGGTCGGCGCCCAGGCGGTGGCGCTGGCTCTCGGGATCGCGATCGGATCGCTGGCCGGCTTGCGCGGCGGGCTCGTGGACGCCTTCGCGATGCGCGGCGCCGACATCCTGCTGGCGCTGCCGTCGCCTCTCGTCGCTTTGGCGGTCGCCGCGGCGATCCCCGAGCCGGAGAGCGTGCCGGTCCTGCGCTCGCTGCCGGTCCCTTCGGCCGGCGTGGTGCTCTTCGTCCTGGCGGGCCTCGGCTGGGCGGGCATCGCACGGCTGGTGCGCGGCGAGATCCGCCGGCTCAAGTCCGAGAGCTACACCGGCGCCGCCCGGGCGGCGGGAGCCGGGGCGCTGCGCATCCTCGGGAGGCACCTGCTCCCGAACGCCTCCGGACCGATTCTCGTCGCCGCCACGCTGGGACTCGGCGGCAACATCCTGATGGAGGCGTGGCTGTCGTTTCTCGGCGTCGGCGCGCGCCCGCCCATTCCCTCGTGGGGGACGATGATCGCCGAGGCGCAGATCCATTTCCTGCAGCGCCCGTGGGCCGGGCTCGCGCCCGGGCTGGCGATCCTCGCCGCGGTGCTCGGCTTCAACCTGCTCGGGGACGCGCTGCGCGACCGGTTCGACCCGCGGCTCGCGGTGTCCGCATGAGGAGGGTTCTTCTCGCCACCGCCGTCCTGGCGCTGCCGGCGCTCCTCGCCGCCTGCGGATCGCGCTCCGGCGACAAAGTCGGCCCCGCGGCCGCGGGCGCGGCTCCCGCTTCTGCCGCCACACCCCAGGTGTTCCGATTCCGGCTGCGCGAGGAGCCGCCGACGGTCGACCCTGCCCAGATGACCGACAACCTGTCGGAGGCGGTCATCATGAACGTGTTCCGGGGACTCGTCGCGATGGATCCGGCGACGCTCGCCGTGGTCCCCGCGGTCGCGTCCTCGTGGACCGTCTCTCCGGACCACCTGACGTACACCTTCCACCTGCGCGACGGAATCGTGTTCCACAACGGCCGCGCCGTCGAGGCGAAGGACGTGGTCTGGTCGTTCGAGCGCCTCCTGAAAAAAGAAACGCACTCGCCGCGGCGCTGGCTGCTCGAGCCCGTGGCCGGCGCGCTCGATTTCGCGGAGGGAAAGGCCACCGCGGTCGCAGGCATGACCGCTCCGGATCCACGCACGGTGGCGTTGAGGCTCGAGAAGCCGTTCGCACCCTTCCTCGGGATGCTGACGATGGGCGGCGCCTCGATCGTGCCGCGCGAGGTCTACGAGGACCCGGAGAAGAAATACCTGCGCTCCCCCGTCGGCTGCGGACCGTTCAAGGTGGTGCGCTGGGAGCCGGCGAGCCTGATCGAGATGGCCGCGTTCGACAAGTACTACGACGGCCGCCCGGCGCTGGACCTCGTGCAGGTGCGCATCATGGAGAACCAGGTCACCGCGTTCCAGGAGTACCGCGCGGGTGGACTCGACTCTCTCGACGAGGTGCCGGCCGATCTGCCGCCCGAAATCCAGGCCGAGGTGCTGCGTTATCCCCTGCTCGGCGTCGGCTACATCGGCCTCAATCTCGATCGCGCCCCTTTCAAGGGCAACGTGGCGCTGCGCCAGGCCATCAACTACGCCGTGGACAAGGAGTACCTCTGGACCACGCTGATGCCGGGCGCGAACGTTCCCGGACGCGGCCTGATCCCGCCCGGGATCCCCGGGTACGACCCCGAGCTTCCCGGCTATCCGCATGACGAGGCGAAGGCGCGGTCGCTGCTCGCAAAAGCCGGCTACCCGGCCGGGCGCGGGCTGCCTCCGATCTCCCTGTGGTTCAACACCAGCGGCGACAACCGCCGCATCGCCGAGCAGGTGCAGGCCGACCTGCGCAAGATCGGCGTCAACCTGACGCTGCGCGAAGTCGACTGGGGCGCCTACCTCAAGGCGGTGGAGGGAACCGCCGACACGGCGGGTGAGGCGCAGATGTTCCGCTTCGGCTGGGCGCTCGACTATCCCGACGCCGACGCCGTGCTGCGCCCGCTCCTCCACTCGAAGAACATCGGCCCCGCGGGGAACTACTTCCGCTACCGGAATCCCGCCTTCGACGACCTGGTCGATCGCGCCCTCGTCGTCGGAGAGCCCGCGGCGCGCGCCGACCTGTACCGCAAGGCGGAGCGCCTCGCCGTGATGGAGGATGCCCCGATGCTCTTCCTCAACTATTACGGATCGATGACGCTCTTCAAGCCGTACGTCAAGGGCGTCACGCCGACACCGCTCGGCGAGTTCCGCATCCCGCTCGAACGCCTGCGCCTCGACAAGCCCTCCTGATTGCACCTTCAACCCGGCCCGTGAGCGGCTATCTCCTGCGGCGACTCCTGGGACTGGTGCCGGTCCTCCTGGCGGCCGCCACGCTCGTCTGGCTGCTCCTGTTCGCGCTGCCGGGGGATCCGGCGCGGCTCATCGCCGGCTCGCGCGCCGTCGATCCCGAGATTCTGCGCGAAGTGCGGGCGGAGTGGGGGCTCGACGAGCCCGCGCCGGCGCAGTACGCCCGCTACATCGCGCGGCTGCTGCGCGGGGACCTGGGGATGTCGTACGCGCAGGGAAGACCGGTGACCGCGATCCTCGGCGATTTCGCCATCCCGACCCTGACGCTGGGACTGGCCGCCCTCGCGCTCGCGGCGGTCGCGGGAATCGGTCTCGGGACGCTCGCCGCCTGGTTCCGCGGGCGCGCCATCGACGTCGGCGTCCTCCTGCTGGCGCTCGTCGGGGCCTCGACGCCGGTCTTCTGGCTCGGGCTGCTCCTGATCCTGACCTTCGCCTCCTGGCTGCGCTGGCTGCCGGTGACCGGCTACGGCCTCGACGGAATCGTCCTGCCCTTCGTCGGCGCGCGGCTTCCGGAGTGGCGGCATCTCGTGCTGCCGGCCTTGACTCTCGCCCTCGTCCTCGCCGGGGCACTGGCGCGGGTCACCCGCGCGGCGCTCCTCGACGTGGCGGGCGCCGAGTCGCTGGTGGCGGCGCGGGCGCGCGGGCTCAGCCGGCCGGGTGTCTTCGTGCGGCACGCGCTGCGGCGGGCGCTGCCTCCCGTCGTGACCGTCCTCGGCCTGCAGCTCGCGAGCCTCTTCGGAGGAGCGGTCGCGACGGAGTTCGTGTTCGCCTGGCCCGGGCTGGGCAAGGCGCTGGTGCGCGCCATCGCGCTCCGGGATCTGCCGCTCGTCGAGGGGTGCGTGCTGGTGCTGACGGCGGCCTACGTCCTCGCCAGCCTGCTGGTGGATCTGGTCCTGCCGCTGCTCGACCCGCGGGTCGGCGAGGGGACGGCGCTACAATGAGGGCCCTGAAGCCTCCCATGCCCGCGATGCCCGACGCGCTCGACGCGCGCCTCAATCTCTTCGGCCTCGAGCGCGACGCGCTGCGAAGCGCGCTCGCCCCGCTCACGACGCGGCGCTTCCACGCCGACCAGGTGTACCACTGGATCTACGGCCGGCGCGTCACCGACCCGCACGCCATGACCGATCTGCCGGCCGCGCTGCGCGCCGCGCTCGACGAGCACTTCCGAATCACCTGGCCGAAGACCCGCGTCGCCGGCCGTTCCTCGGACGGCTCGAAGAAGCACCTCCTGGCGCTCGAGGACGGCCTCGAGGTCGAGGCGGTGCACATGGTGCACGAGGATCGCGTCACCTTCTGCCTCTCTTCGCAGGTCGGCTGCGCCCTCGACTGCGCCTTCTGCCTCACCGGTACGATGGGACTGCGGCGCCAGCTGAGCGCCGGCGAGATCGCCGGCCAGGCGGCGGCCCTGCTCGCCGATGAGGACGTTCCCATCGACAGGCTGCGCATCGTCTTCATGGGGATGGGAGAGCCCCTGCACAACTACGACGCGGTGCTGGCCGCCTTCCGGATCCTCGTGGACGAGAAAGGCTTCGCCCTGCCGCCGCGGCGCATCACGCTCTCCACGGCCGGGCTGGTCCCGGGGATCGAACGGCTGGCGCGCGAAGACCCGCGCCCCCGGCTCGCGATCTCTCTCGCGGCGCCGACCGACGCGCTGCGCGGACGGCTGATGCCGGTGAACCGCAAGTGGCCGATCGAAAAGCTGCTCGCCGCCTGCCGGGCCTTCCCGCTCGGGCCCCGCGAGCGCATCACCTTCGAGTACGTGCTCATCGCCGGGGTGAACGACGCGCCGGCCGACGCCGAGGAGGTGGCGCGGCGCCTCGCGGGCGTGCGCGGCAAGGTGAACGTCATCCCGTACAACGAGGCGGGGCTCCAGGATTTCAGGACCCCGTCGGCCGAGGTCGCGGCCCGCTTCCGGGACGTCCTGCTGCAGCGCGGCGTGCCGGCGTCGATCCGCTGGAGCAAGGGACGCGACATCGGCGCCGCCTGCGGCCAGCTGGTGCGCACGAAGACCGCTTCCGCCTGAACGCTCCCTCGAAGACCGCCGCCTCAGCCTGACAGCGCCGCGAGGAGATCGCGGGCAGCCCGGGCCGGATCCTCTGACGCGAACGCGCCGATGGCGGCGACTCCGGCGATCGGAAGCCCGCGCAGCTCGACCGCGGTGGCGGCGTTGATCCCGCCGATGGCCCACACGGGAACGCGGACCGCGTCGACCACCTTCCGGAGCACCTCGATCCCCTGCGGCGGCCCGAACGGCGCCTTCTCCGGTGTCGCGAAGATCGGGCCGAAGATCAGCTCGTCGGCCCCTTCCTTCTGCGCGGCCCTGGCCTCCGCCAGGCTGTGGACCGAGCGGCCGATCCTGAAGCGCGGGCCCACCTTCTGGCGGACCGCCTTGATCGGGAGCCCCGCCGCCGGCAGGTGCACGCCGGGCGCTCCAGCGGCGAGCGCGACATCGAGCCGGTCGTTGACGTGCACGGCGACCTTCGCCGCGGCGCGCCCCTTCGCCGCCGCGAGGATCTCCTCCACGAGACGCAGGAGCGGCCCGCCCGGCATCGTCCGCTCGCGCACCTGGACGCGCGTCACGCCCCCCTCGATGGCCGCGGCGACGACCTCGGCCTGCGAGCGCCCGGAGAGCCGTCCGGCGTCGGTCACGAGCATGAGCCGCACGGGCTGCGCGCCGCTCATGCGCTCCGGAAGGCGCGGCAGAAGCGCACGAGATCGATGAGGCAGACGACCAGCAGGAGCCCGCCGAGCGCCGAGATGCCGCCCCGCGCCATGCCGGTGGCGAGGATGGCGCGTGGACGGGTCGGCCATCCGAGCAGGAGCGGCCCCCACAATGCCGACCATGGAACGAGCAGCAGGTAGACCCCGGCTTCGGCGCAATAAAGAAGATAGGCGAGGTAGAGCCACGGGCGGCGCATCGGCACGGTCAATGTAGCAGACTCTGCTAGAATCCCCCGCCCGGGAACACATTCACGAGAGGCCCGCCCGTGCCGCGCCTGCGCATCGCGACCGTGCCGTACCTGAACGCCGCGCCCCTGCTCCGGGGGCTGTCGGAAGCCGTTCCCGAGACCGGAACGACGGTCGAGATCCGGCCGATCGTCCCGTCGCTCATCGCCGGGCTGCTGCGCGCGGGAGAGGCGGACATCGGTCTCGTTCCGGTCGTGGAGCTCCCGGGCCTCGGCGACCCGGGCATCATCGCCGGCCTCGGCATCGCGTCGCGGCGGCGGGCCCGATCGGTTCTGCTCGTGGCGCGCATGCCGCTCGAATCGATCCGGCGGGTCGCCCTCGATTCCTCTTCGCGGACGTCGGCGGCGCTCGTGCGTCTGCTCCTGGCGCGCCGGGGCCTGCGCGACGTCGCCTTCGTCGAGCGCGCGCCGCTTTGGCCCGCCCTGATCGAGGACGTGGACGCCGCGCTCGTCATCGGCGACCCGGCCCTGACCACCGACTGGTCCGGCTTCCAGGCGATCGACCTCGCGACGGAATGGTTCGCGGCCACCGGCCTGCCGTTCGTCTTCGCGGTCTGGGCGGTGCGGCCGGACCTGGCCCTGCCGGACGACGGCGCGCTCTTCCACGAGGCCCTGCGCCGCGGCGAGCAGGACCTCGAGGCGATCGCGCGCGAAGCGAGCGGGCGGCTCGGCCTCCCGGCGGAGGACCTGCTCTCCTACCTGCGGGACTGCATCCACTACCGGCTCGGCCCGGACGAGGAGCGCGCGCTGCCGATGTTCCTGTCGCGCGCGCACGAGATCGGGCTCGTCTCCCGCCCGGGCCCGCTGCGCTGGATCGGCCGCGCGAACGAGACGGCCGCGAGGACCGCATGAACGCGATGCCGGAAGTCCCCGCCGCGGCCGAACGCCGGCGGGTGCGCCGTTCGAAGCCCGAGACCGAGGCGATCCTCGAGCGCACCATCGCCGGCGAGCGGCTGAGCCCCGCCGGGGCGCTCCTGCTGTTCCAGGAGGGGACGCTGACCGACCTGGCGCTCGCGGCCGACGCGGTGCGAAAGCGCCTGCACCCCGAGCCGGTCGTCACCTACATCGTGGACCGCAACGTCAACTACACGAACGTCTGCACCGCCCGCTGCTCGTTCTGCGCCTTCTACCGCGAGCCGGGCGACCCCGAAGGGTACCTGCACGACAAGGAGACGCTGTTCGCGAAGATCGAGGAGACCCTGGCGCTCGGCGGGACCGGCATCCTGATGCAGGGAGGTCACCATCCCGACCTGCCGATCGCGTGGTACGAGGACCTCCTGCGCTCCTTCCGCGCGCGCTTCCCGTCGCTGCACATCCACGCCTTCTCCCCCTCCGAGATCCAGCACATCGCCCGCGTCTCGAAGCTGTCGATCGCCGCGACCCTCGAGCGTCTCAAGGACGCCGGCCTGCACAGCATCCCCGGGGGCGGAGGAGAGATCCTGGTGGACGAGGTCCGCCGGGCGATCTCGCCGCTCAAGACCATGTCGGACGACTGGCTCGGAGTGATGGAGACGGCGCACCGCCTCGGCCTCCCCACGACCGCCACGATGATGTTCGGGCACGTCGAGTCGTACGCCGACCGCGTCGCCCACTTCGCGAAGATCCGCGAGCTGCAGGACCGCAGCCGCGCGCTCGGGGCGCTCGGCTTCACCGCCTTCATCTCCTGGACCTACAAGGCCGAGCACACCGCCCTCGGCGGGCGCGAGGCCACGAGCGCGGAGTACCTGCGCACCCAGGCGCTGTCGCGCCTCTTCTTCGACAACATCCCCAACATCCAGTCCTCCTGGGTCACCCAGGGTAAGGAGATCGGGCAGGTCGCGCTCCGCTTCGGGGCGAACGACATGGGGAGCATCATGATCGAGGAGAACGTGGTGAAGGCGGCCGGCGCCCACGGCTGCACCACCCGCGCCGAGATGGAGCGGCTGATCCGCGAGGCCGGGTTCGTGCCGCGGCAGCGCGACACGCTGTACCGCTTCGTCGAAGAGTCCCCGGGCTCCTGAGCCGGGGCGCGGGAGCCCCATCATGACCGGCGCGACCCTCGTGCTGGCGATGCTCCTGACCGCGATCGTCGTCGCCGGCGCCGCCCTCATCGGGTCGATCCGCTGCGCGCTCGGTCCCGACGCCGTCGAGGTGAGCCTGCTCGGAAGGGTGGTGCGCCGCCTGCGGCTCGCCGACATCGAATCGGTGGACCGCCGTGGCGCCATCGTCAACGAGTCGTGGTCCGGGTTCCGGTTCTGGAACGCGGTCACGCTGCGCCGGCGGAGGGGCCTGTTCCGCAACGTCATCGTGACGCCGGACGATCCGGATCGGTTCGTCGCCGACGTGACCGAGCGGCTCAGGAGCGGGTCCGGCCCGAGAAGCTAGGCGGCCGGCCGGCGTCGCTTCATGAACGGCGCGCCGGTTGGCGCGCCTCGATCGACCAGACGCCGGGGACGGGGGCTTCGCATCGGCGGCAGGTCCCGGCCGGTGTCAGGTTCACCGGGCGCACATGGAAGCCGTGGCGCGCCACGACCGTCGCGCCGCACGCGGCGCAGCGCGTGTCCTCGAGATCGCCGACCCGGCCCGGCAGGTTCCCGGCGTAGACGTAACGCAGACCCTCGCGCCGGCCGATCGCCGCCGCGCGCACGAGCGTCTCCACCCCCGTCTCCTCGGGCCCGGTCATCTTGTAATCCCGGTGGAAGGCGGTCACGTGCCACGGGATGTCCGGGGAGATCTCGCGCAGGAACCCCGCCGCCGCGCCCAGCTCCGCGTCGGAGTCGTTCATCCCCGGGACGAGGAGGGTGACGACCTCGAGCCAGAGTCCGCGGGCGTGCACCGACGCGATGGTCCGCTTCACCGCTTCGAGCGTCCCGCCGAGCTTGCGGTAGGCGCGGTCGTCGAAGCCCTTCAGGTCGATCTTGTAGAGATCGAGGTGCGGCTCGATCGCGTCGAGCACCCGCTCGGTGCCGTTGCCGTTGCTGACGTAACCGGTGACGAGACCGGCGCGGCGCGCCTCGGCGAAGACCGCCATCGCCCATTCGGAGGTGATGAGCGGCTCGTTGTAGGTGGACACCATCACCGGCGCCGCGTGCCGCTGCGCCAGCGCGGTCAGCTCGGCGGGCGTGACGGCGCGCGCCGGCGCGACCGCTTCGGGGTCGCGGATCGCCTGCGACGTGATCCAGTTCTGGCAGTAGGCGCAGTGCAGGTCGCACCCCAGCATCCCGAACGACAGCGCGTCGGTGCCGGGGAAGACGTGGAAGAAGGGCTTCTTCTCGATCGGATCGACTTGCAGCGCGCCGACGTAGCCCCAGGGCACGCGCAGCACGCCGTCGTCGTTGAAGCGCACCTTGCAAATGCCCGGGCGGCCCCGCGGGATGAAGCAGTCGTGTCCGCAGGCGTAACAGTGCACCGCCCCGTCGGGGAGCGCGTCGTAGAGCGACCCCGGGCGGGTCAGGCGGGCGAGGGTTTCACTCAAAAGGGCCGTGGGCGCGGGACTCATGGCAGTTCCAGTATAGGACCATGAAAATTTCCCGGTTGATGTCGAAATGACATGTGCTAGGCTTCCGCATCGCTCGGACCGGGGTCCCCCCGTTCCGATCGCCGCCAAAACTCGTTGATCTCATGCAGGCGCGGGCCCGGCCCGCGCGACGGGGGTGTCCCGTGCTGGTGCTGGTGACGGCGACGATGATCTTCGGAGGGCTCGCGATCGCTCTCCTGGCGCGGCTTCGCGCCATCCGGGTGGTCCACTCCACCCGGTCGGTCCTGCTGCACATTCCGATCGATCGCGCCTGGGAGCTGGTGCAGGACTTCCCGGCGCTGTTCGCCGCCCACGGGCGCGGCCGGCCGCTCCTGCGCGTGCAGACGAGCCACCTCGAGCGCGGCGACGGGCGCACGCCGCACAGCGTGTGGCTCCAGCAGGGCACCTGGGGGCAGCGTCCCTACTCGGCCCGCATCGAGATCCTCGAGGTGGCGGCGCCCGCGGTGCTGGCGGTCCGCCTCGTCGGCGACAACCTTCGTTCGGAGCGCGGCCTGCTCCGCCATCGCGGCGAGCTGCGGCTGCACGCCGTCGGGGAGAGATCGACCAAGGTGACCTGGCACCTGAGCGCCCGCATCCACAGCATGCCGATGCTGTTCGCGCGGCTGCTTGCCCCCGAGCGGGTCGAAGCGAGGCTCCTCGATCTCAGCCTGCGCTCGCTCAAGGCGGTCGTGGACGGCGGCACGCGCCCGGCGGGGGCCGGGCACTCACCCGCCTTCCCGCTCCCGGCGCGACCTGCCACGGTGCCGCCGATGGCGGCCGCGATTCATTCTCCCGAGCTCGAAACGCAGGTGCAGCGCCGCGCCTGATCCTGAGGTCGGCGACGCCGATCCGGGTACGAACAAGGACCGGCGACGCTGGGATAGGATCCCCGCGTCATGCGCCGCGCACTTTCCGTTCTGGCATTCGTGCCGCTCCTGATCGCGGCCGCGCCGTCCGCCCCCCGCACGTCCGCGCCTGCGGATCCGCGCGCGCCGCGCTGGCTGAGCGGGATGCTCCTGGAAGCGCGCGCCGAGAGGGCCGTGGTGACGCGCGTCCTGCCCGGCTCGCCCGCCGCCTCGGCGGGAGTGCGGACCGAGGACGTCCTGCTCATCGTGGACGACCAGACGGTGGCCGACCTGCGCCCCTCTCCGCCCGTGGGACTCTTCCGCCGCATCGACACCTGGAACAACTCCGGACGCGCGGGGGCGCTGCGCCTCGTCTTCGGCCGCGGGTCGCGCACCTTCGGAGTCACCCTGCCCCGCGCGGGAGGAACGCCGGCGGCGGCCACCGGTCCCATCGAGCAGGGGAAGCCGGCTCCGGCTTTCCAGGGGCGTGATCTCGAAGGGCACGCGGTGGATCTCGCGGCCCTCAGGGGCCGCGTCGTCCTGCTCGACTTCTGGGCGTCGTGGTGTCCGCCGTGCCGTGACGCGGCGCTCGTGGTGCGCCGCCTAGCCGCCGAGCGCGGCGACCGCCTGGTCATCGTCGGCGTCAGCGTCGACGAGGACCCGCGCGCCTACGAGGCCTTCGTCTACAACCAGCACCTGCCGGGGTTCCAGATCCACGACGGCGGCCCCACCGGGCCGATCACCACGGCCTATGGCGCGGCCGCGGTCGGGCTTCCCTACTCGGTCCTGATCGCGGCCAACGGAACGATCGCCGCGACCGGGCAGTCTCCCGCCGACGTCGAGGCGGCGATCGATCGGCTGCTGGGCGGCGCCGCGAAGTCTTCCGACCCGGATCCGTCCTGACGCGCCGGCGTCCGGCGCGGCCGCGCGGGAAGGCCCGCGCTCCTGCCGCGGCACGGCGTGGCGGCCGCCGGCTTCCCGCCGCCTTCGCGGCGGCCATCTTCCTGGTCGCGGCGGGGCCGGTTCTCCCGGTGCGGGCGGCACCCGAAAAGTCCGCCGCCCTCGATCCGTCCTTCGGCGATCCGATCCCCATGCGCGGGCAGATGCCCATCGGGCTTGCTTTCTTCGATCTGCCGCCCGCGTCGGCGTTCCTCCTGCCGCCCGGAGGCTGGCGTCTCGATGCCGGCCTCGCCTACGAGAACACGCACGCGGTCAGCAAGGACCTCCTGCGCACCTTCAGCGACGGCCAGCGGCATTTCCTGACCCAGACCGACCTCGAGGCGATCGCGGCCGGCTCGAAGGGAGAGACCGCCTATCTCGTGGACGGCGAGAACCTGCGCCTCGGACTGTCGGGAGCCTGGGGACTCGGACACGGTCTCGAGATCGGCGCGGAGCTGCCGCTCTACGTCCACACCGGCGGGTTCTTCGACGGGACGATCGAGAACTATCACGAGCAGTTCGGTTTCGGCGACGCCGGCCGGGGGGCCTTCGAGCGTGACCGGTGGTTCGTCGCCTACGCCGACGCGGACGGGACCCTCTACGCCGAGGGCCCGCCTTCGGGAATCCGTCCGGGGGATCTCTCGGTCGTGCTGCGCGGCACCTTCTATCGCAGCCCCCAAGGTTCCAGCGCCATCTCCGGGTCGTTCGGCGTGGAGTTCCCGACCGGGAGCGTCGATCGCATCGAGGGAAACGGATCCCTCGACGGCGTGGCCGGGGTCGAAGCTTCCTGGAAGTACCGGCGCAGCAGCCTCCACATCGGCGGCCGTCTCGGAATCTTCGGAGGGTGGGACGCCCTTCCCGATCTCGACCTCCAGCCTCGTCGCACCGCCTTCGCCGTGTACGAGCACCGCGCGGGACAAGTCTCGGGATGGTTCGCGCAATTCCTGTTCGAGCGCGGGCTCTTCCCTCACCGCGTCGAGGGCGACCTGGGGGACCTGACCATCGAGACCGCCCTCGGGTACCGGCGTGCCGTGGGGACCACGGGGGAGTTCGATGCGGCCCTCCTCGAGAACCTCCTTCCTGCCAGCAACTCCCCCGACGTGGGTGTCTGGCTCGGTTGGAGGTGGAGACCCGCCATCGGGTCCTAGAGCGCTTTCGCTCCTAGAGTCTTCACCGGAGGGGAAAAGTCCCGTGACCGGAGGCACAGAGGCGTGAACCCGGTGGAAGACCCGGCCTGGCGTGCATTTCCAGGACACTCCATTCCGATTGCTTATGATTTTGGTTGCTGGCTTCCCCGATCGAGCGTATGATTCGGCCATTCAAAAAATCGGTTCCGCAGGAAGGCTCAGGCCTTCACCCTAGGTTAGGGGGGGTTGGAACGGAGAGTGGCCAAGTGGAACAACTCGATAAAACGGCAATCGGACAGCGAATCAAGCAGCTGAGGAAGGCCCGGGGGCTGCGGCAGTGGCAGATGGCGGAGCTGCTCGGTGCCACCCAGCCGGCCGTCCACAAGTATGAGAACGGCATCCTCCCTGAAGTGAAGAGGCTTCTCGAGCTCGCCCGCATCGGCAACACGTCCATCGAATGGATTCTCACGGGGCGCCACTGGGAGAACGGCTCCTCGCAGATGGACCGGATGCAGGGAGAGGTCTTCGATCTCGCCCAGCAGCTCCATGCCTTCACCCCGCAGGAGCGCCGGGCGCTGACGTCGGCGCTCGAAGTCCTGCAGTCGGCGTCGCATCACCTCCGGACGGCGACCGGCCGCGATCTCCGCGACCTGAACGACGCCGAGATCGGCCGCCACACCCGCAACTTCGAGTCGCACGTCCTGGAGCCCCTGGTCGCGGCGCTCTCGGTGTACGACGCCGTGGTGACGACGCTGGCCCGGGCGAGGGTGCGCGAGCTGCACGGGTTCTCGCAGGACGGATCGGAGCCCCGGCGGCCGTCGGAGGACGTGACCATCTCGGGGCCGACGCTGCAGAAAAACGCCGGCTGAACCGGCCGTCGGCCGCATGGACCTGTTCGACCGCGCCGACCCTCCCGATCCGAAACCGAATGCTCCCGGCGGCGCGCGTGCGCCGCTGGCCGAGCGGATGCGTCCGAAGACCCTCGACGAGGTCGTCGGCCAGGACGCCATCCTCGGACCGGAGGGGGCGCTGCGGCTGGCGATCGACCAGGACCGCGTCACCTCCCTCATCCTGTGGGGGCCGCCCGGGAGCGGCAAGACCACCCTCGCGCGCCTGATCGCCGAGCGCAGCCGCGCGCGCCTCGTCGCCTACAGCGCGGTGCTCTCCGGCATCCGCGAGATCAAGGACGTCATGCTGGCGGCCGAGCGCGCCTCGGCGGCGGGGGATCGACGCACGATCCTCTTCATCGACGAGATCCACCGCTTCAACCGGGCGCAGCAGGACGCCTTCCTCCCGCACGTCGAGCGCGGCACCATCGTCCTCATCGGCGCCACGACGGAAAACCCCTCCTTCTCGATCAACGCCGCGCTTCTGTCGCGCTGCGCGGTGCACGTGCTCGCGCCCCTCTGCGAGGACGACCTCGTGCGTCTGCAGCGGCGCGCCATGGACCAGGACGAGACGCTGAAGACGGTCGGTCTCGAGGCGGACGACGCGGAGCTGAAGCTCCTCGCCTCGCTGTCGGCGGGTGACGCCCGGCGCACGCTGAACCTGCTCGAGGCGGCGGCCCTGCACGCGGGGGCGCGCCCCGCGGGGGCGCGGCGGCTCGCGCGCGCCGACGTCGAGCGGGCCGCGCAGCGCGCGGCCCTTCTCTATGACCGGGAGGGCGAGGAGCACTTCAACCTGATCTCGGCGCTGCACAAGTCGCTGCGCAACAGCGACGCCGACGCGGCGATCTACTGGCTCGTGCGCATGCTCGAATCGGGGGAGGATCCGCTCTACATCGCCCGGCGGCTCATCCGCTTCGCCAGCGAGGACATCGGCAACGCCGATCCGGCTTCCCTGCGCCTCGCGCTCTCGGCGAAGGAGGCGTACGAGGCGCTCGGGATGCCGGAAGGAGGGCTGGCGCTGGCGCAGGCCGCCGCCTGGCTCGCCGCGGCGCCGAAGAGCAACGCCGTGTATCGCGCTTACGGGGCGGTGGTCGAGGACCTGCGCGCGGGGAAGACCGATCCCGTGCCCCTCGCGGTGAGGAATGCGCCGACGTCCCTGATGAAAGACCTCGGCTACGGGCGCGGCTACGTCTACGCCCACGACACCGAGGAGGGCACGGCCGACATCGAGACCCTCCCCGAGAGGCTGCGGGGACGGCGCTACTACGATCCCAGACCGGTCGGAGCCGAGGCGGGGGTGAAGGAGCGGCTCGAACGCATGCGCGCGGCGCGCGAGCGCTCCGCCGCGGCGCCTGAGGTCACCGGGAAGAAGCCGGAGCGTCCGGCCGAGTGATCCTCCAGGTGGCGTCGCCACCCGGATCCAGGTCGCACATCGGGAAGATCGCGCCGGCCTGGACGGCGCGCGTCGTCTCCCGCCCCTCGAGGCGGCACTGCTCGCAGCGATAGACGCCGGCCACGACGCACCGCTCGCCGCTCTTCCAGGTTTTCGAAGAATTCATGGCCTCAAGGCCCGCCGCGGCCCGGTGAGAAAAAAATGAGGGGTGACACCGTCACCCCTCGGGATTTCCGTTCCAAAGCGACTTCAGCGTTTCGCTTTCTTCTTCCCCTTCTTCTTCGCGGCCTTCTTCTTCTTAGCGATGACACTCACCTCCTTTCCCGGTTGCAGTCGGTGCGGAAAGATCGGGGGTGCGCGCCGCGCCGTGCGGGGGCGGCGGAACGGAGAAGTCGGAACACGCGCCATGCGCGTGCGTCGAACGAAGAAGATCGGGAACGGAATCGATCGGAGTGGAGGAGGTCTTCAGAGCGAGAACGATCGTGTCGTTCATCGCCGCGGATTCTAGCGAGAGAAAGATCGCAGTGTCAATACGTTCGGCCTTCGATCGCGATCGCGCGTCCGTCGATCCCGATCCGGCGCGTGTCGATCGCGACGCGACGCCAGGCTCCCGGCGCTTCACCGTGGCGCGACGGCGATCCCGAAGCGAAGCAATCCGCGCTCAGGCGGCGTTCGAGCGGCGGCGATGCGGGAGCGCGGGCGGCGCGCCGCCGCGCAGCGTGATGACGTCGATGCGCGGCCGGCAGAGGAAGCGCACCGGCAGTCCCGACCATCCGAGACCGCGGCTCACGTGCAGGCGCGCGCCGCCGTCGACATCGAACCAGCCCTCCTCGAAGGGACGCGTCCCCGGTGGAAGGAGGACCGCTCCGAGGAAAGGCAGGCGCACCTGGCCGCCGTGCGTGTGGCCCGACAGCATGAGATCGACGTCCCGATTCCCGAGCGCGCCGGCGATCTCGGGACTGTGCGACAGCAGGAGCGTGACGTCCTCGCGCGCCACGCCCTGGAGCGCGCGCGACAGGTTGTCGAGTCCGCTCGAAGGATCGTCCACGCCCGCGACGACCAGCGGCCCGGCGGGCGTGTCGATGCGCCGATGCGCGTTCTGCAGCAGCGTGACGCCGGCGCGGGCGAGGACAGCCCGGCCCGCGGGCCCGGCGAAGCCGCTGACGTGATCGTGGTTCCCCCAGACGGCGAACGTGTGCCCGGCAGCCGGCAGCCCCGCGAGGAACCGCTCCAGCGCCAGCGGGTCGCGTCCCTCGCGGACGAGATCCCCGGTGATCGCGATGACGTCCGGGCGGCAGGCGACGATGCGCCCGAGCGCCTCCGCTTCGCGCGCTCCCTCGGCTTCCACGTGCGGATCGCTCAGGTGAACGAGGACGACGTCGGGCGCCGAGCGGCGCCAGGCGGCGACGTATTCGACGTGGTGCGTCACCTCGATCCAGGAAGGCTCGATCCAGAGCGCGTCCACGAGCAGGACCGAGCCCGACATCAGACACCCCGCCACGAGTCCCGCCACCATCCCCGCCCCGTTCGCACGCATGGCGGCCTGAATATAAGGATGCGGACACCGGGGGGGCCAGCGCGAGGGGCCCAGTCCCCGTCCCTGCACCCTTTGGGATCCAAAGGGGGTCCCGGCGATCCCGACTTGACCCGGCGGGGCGGATCACGTTACCTTCTCCGCGCCCGCCATGTGAGGGGCCCGTTCTGGGCCCCCCTTCGGGAACGGCCAGATAAAAGCCTTGACGGACGAAGAGCGACCCGGCCACGTCCGGCGCCCCGAAACCGGGGTAGACCGACCCGGCCCGGTCCACGGACAAGAATCGAAGGATCGCGCGGCTGTGCCTCCGTCTGCCCAGCCCCCGTTTGGGGGTTCGGGCGGAGGCGCTCCGCACGGGAATGGTGCGGCTGCGATGAGCGGCCCCGAGGGCGGTGGTGCGCCCGGACAGGGACGCGGCCGGCGACGTCGCCGCGGCCGCCGGTGGCGCCGCGGGCGCGATCGCAACGCCCAGCCGAACGGACCCCAGGGCAACAACGCCCCGCCCCGAAGACCCGACGAGACGCCGCATCGCGCCCCCGCTCCGGCGCCGGTGGTCACGGCGACGCCGTTCGAGACGCGCGGCGTGCTCGAGATCCTTCAGGATGGCGGCGGGTTCCTGCGCCTCCCCTCGCGCAACTACCGTCCCTCGCCCGAAGACGTCTACGCGCCCCGGGACATCCTGCTGCCGTTCACCCCGGCGGTGCCGCCGACGAACGGCACCGGCATCGAGGGCATCGAGATCGAAGGCCTGGCGGTGCCGCAGGCCGGCGGCGGCGGACAGCGGAACGATGACCCGCGCCATGGCGGCCGGCACGGCCACGGGCACGGGCGCCACGGCCACGATCGCCGCGGGGGCGGCGGAGGCGGGGGCGGCCGCGGGGCGGCCGCGCGCCTCACGGAGATCCGCACCATCAACGGCCGCACGCCGGCCGAGTTCGCCGAGCGCCGCGCCTTCTCGACGCTGACGTCGATCGATCCGTTCGAGCGCATCAAGCTGGAGACCGACCCGGGCGAGATCTCGACGCGCGTCATCGACATCCTGACCCCCATCGGCAAGGGGCAGCGCTGCCTCATCGTGGCGCCGCCGCGCGCCGGCAAGACGACCCTGCTGCAGAAGATCGCCGCGGCGATCTCGAAGAACCATCCGGAAATCGATCTCATGGTCCTCCTCGTGGACGAGCGCCCCGAGGAGGTCACCGACATGAAGCGCAACGTCCGGGGCGAGGTCATCGCCTCGTCGTCCGACGAGATGGCGCGCCAGCATGTCTCGATCGCGCGCCTGGTGCTGGAGCGGGCGCGCCGCCGGGTCGAGGTGGGGGGCGACGTCGTCATCCTGCTCGACTCGCTGACGCGCCTGGCGCGCGCGCACAACGCCGCGACCCCGGGCACCGGCCGCACCCTCTCCGGCGGCCTCGACGCGCGCACCATGGAGCAGCCGCGACGCCTGTTCGGCGCCGCGCGCAAGGCCGAGGAGGGAGGCAGCCTCACCGTCATCGCGACCGCCCTCATCGACACGGGCTCGCGCATGGACGACGTCATCTTCCAGGAGTTCAAGGGCACCGGGAACATGGAGCTGGTGCTCGACCGGGCCCTCTTCGAGCAGCGCATCTACCCCGCGGTGGACATCGGCAAGTCCGGCACCCGCAAGGAGGAAAAACTCTTCTCCAAGGAAGACCTGCCCCGCATCCATCGCCTGCGCCGGGTCCTGTTCGAGATGAAACCCCACGACGCGATGTCGAAGCTCATCGACAAGCTCTCCAAGTTCCCCAGCAACGCCGCGTTCCTGAAAGCCATCGAGATCTGAACCGCAGGAGGAGGCCATGAGCAGCGGAGCGGAGAAACGCCAGCACCACCGCTTCATGGCGCGCCTCGACGTCCGCGTCGTCTCGGGAGAGCGGGTGACCGCCGGCGAGGCGTTGACGACCCTCGACATCGGTGTCGGCGGCGCGCGCTGCATCGCGGCCGGCCGGTTGGAAGCCGGCCAGCGTCTCCAGGTCTCGGTCCAGCTCGTCGGCGGCGACCTCGTGGAGCCCGCGCAGGTCACCGCCGCGGCGTCCGTCCTCCGCTGCGACATCCGCCCCGAACCCCACCACGGCCTCCCTTATGAAATCGTTCTGCAGTTCCTCCGCCTCGACCCAAGAGACCGCCGCCTCCTCCAGAACTACCTCAACAGCCTGTAATCGATCGCCTTTCGAGCCCGGGAGTGGGCTCGTCCACAATCAAACCGCATGCACGGGGTGCTGCTGTTCCTCCCGAACGCGGTGCACCGTGCCGTCCGCTTCGACCACCCATGGTGCGGGCCACGCGGAAAAAAGGGGCCCCATCGCGCCGCTTCTCAGGCGCGAAGGGTGAGCGAGGGGCGAGCAGGGGCCTGACCCGCGCAGGCCACGCGCAGCGTGGCCGGACCCGTACCGGCGGGCTTCCCGCTTTTTTCCGCGGGGCCGGATCGTTTCATCGCTTGAAGTGATACGGCACGGACGTGACGACGACGCCGGGGCGGAACAGAAGCGCCCCCTTGATGAGGAAGGCCGACTGGTTGTGGAAGAGCCCCTCCCACCAGTGCGCGGTGACGAACTCCGGCAGGACGACGGTCACCATCTCGTTCCGGCGGCGCCCCTGCATCAGGTCGTCGATGTGGTCGACCAGGGGGGCGATGAGCGAGCGGTAGTTCGACTCGAGCAGGCGCAGCGGCACGCCGCCGCCCCACGTCTTCCACTGCTGCTGGATCATCTCGGCCCGCTTCTCGTCGAGCGCCACGTGCACCGCCTCGACCTCGTGGGCGATCGACTTGGCGTAGCGCAGCGCGAAGATCGTCGCCCGGTTCACCGCCGAGATCGGCACGATGGCGGTGTGGCGAATCGGCCGCTCCGGCTCCATCTCGATGAGCGAGAGCTGCGTGCGCACGTAGAAGTAGTGCCGGTGCGTGCGCAGGAACGAGACCACCAGCGCCGGGATGAGCACCACCACGATCCACGCGCCGTGGGTGAACTTGGTGACGGCAATGACGGCCAGCGCCAGGCCGGTGGCGACGGCCCCGGCGGCGCTGAGCGCCGCGTGCATCCGGAACGCGCCGTCGCGTACCCTCAGGTGTCTTCGCACCATCCCCATCTGCGACAGGGTGAACGCCAGGAAGACCCCCACGGCGTACAGCGGGATGAGGGCGTGCGTCTCGCCCTGGAACACGATGAGCAGGAGCATCGCCGCGGCCGACAGGATGAGGATGCCGTTCGAATAGACCAGGCGGTCGCCCAGGGTCGCGAGCTGGCGCGGCAGGAACCGGTCGTTCGCGAGGATGGACGTGAGCCGCGGGAAACCCGCGAACGCCGTGTTGGCGGCGACGAGCAGGATCGACGCGGTGGCGGCCTGCAGCATGAAGTAGGCGGCGCCGCTGCCGAACACGGCGTGCCCGAGCTGCGAGATCACCGTCTGCCCCGCGCCCGGCACGATGCCGAAGACATGCGCCAGCCAGGTGATGCCGAGGAAGAAGACCCCGAGGATGCACCCCATGATCACCTGCGTCTGGGCGGCGTGGCGCGTCTCGGGGGGCTTGAACGCCTTGACACCGTTGCTGATCGCCTCGATCCCGGTCAGCGCGGCGCAGCCGGACGAGAAGGCCCGCATGAGCAGGAACAGCGTCAGCGCGTGCGTCGTTTCCGGCAGCGTCCCCACCGGGGCCTCGATCGCCGGCAGCCCGCGCGCGGCGCGCCACAGGCCCACGCCGATCAGCAGGACGAGCGAGAAGATGAAGGAGTAGGTCGGGATCGCGAACACCCTCCCCGACTCGCGCACGCCGCGCAGGTTCGCGACCGCGATGATCGCCACGAACAGGATCCCCATGGCGACCTTGTGTCCCTGGAGCGCGGGGATCGCCGACGTGACCGCCGCGACGCCGGCCGCCGAGGAGACCGACACCGTCAGGATGTAGTCGATGAGCAGCGCCGCGGCCGAGATGAGCCCCGGCATCGTCCCCAGGTTCTCGCGCGCCACGAGATACGAGCCGCCGCCGTCCGGATACGCGTGCACCGTCTGCCGGTACGAGGCGATCAGCAGGGCCAGCAGCAAGGTGATGGTGATGGCGATCGGCAGCGAGAAGTGCAGCGCCGCCAGCCCGGCCGTGCTGAGGACGAGGAGGATTTCCTCCGTCGCGTAGGCCACCGACGACAGCGCGTCGGAGGCGAACACGGCCAGCGCCAGCGGCACCCCGAGGCGCTCCTCCGCCAGCCGGCTGGTTTCGAGGGGGGATCCGAGGAGCCAGCGCTTCCAGCTCACCTCAACGCACCAGGAGGACCGCCGGGGCCACGGCGATCCGGTACCAGGCGAAGGGGCGCAGCGTCGTGCGTCCGAGCAGTGCCAGGAAGAAGCGCACTGCCACCCAGGCGGCGAGGAACGACACCACGAGGCCGATCGCGAAGAACCCGGCGTCCGACGCGGCCAGGTCGCCGCGGGACTTGAAAAGATCGTAGCCGACCGCCGCGACCATGGTCGGCACCGCCGCGAGGAACGAGTAGTCGGCCGCGGCGCGCCGCTCGAGCCCGCAAAGAAGCCCCCCGACGATCGTCGCTCCCGACCGCGACACGCCCGGCCACAGCGCCAGGCACTGGCACAGGCCGACGATGAGGGCCTCGCGCCAGCCGACGCCGTCCACACTCGCGATTCGCGGCGCCGGCAGGAACGCCTCGGCGAGCAGGATCAGGACGCCGCCCACGAACAGCGCCGCCGCCACGGGTCCGGTGCCGAACAACCGCTCCTTGATCACGTCGTGCAGCAGGAACCCGGCGAGAAGGGCGGGGGCGGTGGTCAGCGCCAGAAGCGCGATGCCGCGCGGTCCACTGAAGCGCCGGTCCGGATCCGGCGCCGGCCGCAGGAGCCCGGTGAAGCGCCGCCATTCGATGACGACGATGGCCAGGATGGCGCCGAGCTGGATGAAGATCTCGAACGTCGCCGCCTTCGGCCCCTCGAACCCGAGCAGCCGTCCGGCGATGATGAGGTGACCGGTCGAGGAGACCGGCAGGAACTCGGTCGCCCCCTCGACCAGGCCGAGGAGGACGGCCACCAGCAGCGGCGTCATGGGGGCGGAGGTTAATGCCGGAGGCGGCGGCCGTGCAAGCGCGCGGCGGCCCCCCTTGTGCCACCTTTCGGACCACGGAAACTCGCGTTTTCAGGTGTCGAGACGGGGTCGGTCGTCCGTGGGGGGCGTGGTCTCGGGCCGGGCCAGCGCCGCTCCCAGCTCCTTGATGCCGGTGATCTCGACGAGCACCCCGTGCCAGGCGATCGGCGTCCCCGCCGGATCGCGGACGAGCACCGCCTCGTCGCGGAACCAGCGGGTGCTCCCCTTCCGGTCCAGCAGGCGGTACTCGGTGCGCACGAAGCCGCGTCCCGATTTCCCTTCTTCGTTGGCGGCCAGGACGGCCTGGAGGTCGTCCGGGTGGATCAGCTTGAAGAACAGCTCGGGGTCTTCGAGCCACTGGCTGGCCGGCGTCCCGAGGAGCGCCTCGATCTGCCGGCCGACGGTGAAGGTGCGGTAGGGGAAGTCGACCTCGCAGGTGTAGACGACCGCCGGGATGTCCTCGAGGAGGCTGCGGAAGCGGCCGTCGGTCTCCGCGAGCCGATCCATCAGGCGCGACGTCTGCAGCGCCACCGAGGCGAAGCACGCGACGTGCTTCGCCAGACGGATCTCCTCCGGTGACCAGGCACGGGGCTTCGGGCGCGCCAGGATCAGCAGTCCGAAGCTCTCCTTCCCGGCGAGCAGCGGCAGGTACGCCACGCTTCCAAGCCGCAGCCGCTCGCGCGCCTCGGCGTGCACGCGCCGGTCGCGCCGGGCATCGCGGATGACCACCGGCTTGCGGCTGCGCAGCGCGGTGAGGGCCGCCTGGCCGGGCGACAGATCGAAGCGGGCGCGCGGAGCCCTGGCTGGATGCGATCCGGAGCTGACGAGACCGTAGAGGGAGCGCCGGGTGCGATCGACGAGCGCGACGTGCGCCGCCGGCACGCCGACGACCTTCACGGCCGTTTCGACGACGTGGCGCAGCGTCCGCGGCTCCTCCCGCAACGCCGCGACCTCCGCGGCCAGCCGGCAGAGGAGATCGAGCCGCCGCACCATGGCGGCGGGCGTCATGCGTCCTTCTCGTCGTGATGTTCTGCTGCGTTTTCTGGAAGCCATTCGACCCTGCCCGCCGGAAAGGCGGGAACGGGCGGCGATGGGGAACCTTCTACGCCCCGCCCGGGGGACTGTCAACAGGAAACGTCGCTCTCTTGACGATTCTCACTTTTGAACGTACTGCCTGAACGGGCGACGCTCGAGCGTCCCCATATCCCGCGGGACGGCCCCGCGGCGACTCCCGGCCCGGGCGACTCCCTCCTCCGGGCCGGGGTCCCCTTCCGGCGCGCTTCGGCGGTGAGCCGGAGGGGAGGGGTCGTCCCGCTTTCGTGCGGGCGTTGACAGCGGTTGGACGGCCGGTTTATACCGGCGCGCGTGCGCCGGAGCCGCCTCCTCGTGATTCTCTCCGCAACCTTGCTGTCAGCCTCGGGACCGGCTGGCGCCGACGAGCTGACGCTCGCGCGGGTCGCGCGCTTTCCTCCGCCGGGAGCCCGCGTGGCGACGCAGTTCCGCTTCAGCCACGACGGCCGCTTCCTTTATTTCCTGGCGCTGCTCGGCCCGGGGCCCGAGCGTTCGCTTCTGCGCGAGGAGGTCGCCACCGGGAAGCGCGAGGTGATCGGCCGCGGCGCGGGCGACGCCGCGGCGCTGAGCCCCGACGAAATCCTGAGGCGCGAGCGCCAGCGCATCCAGGATCTCGGCATCACCGAGTACGTCCTGGCCGAGAAGGCGGACGTGGCGGTCTTCGTCTCGGGAGGCGAGCTCTACCTGGCCCATCCGGGCGGAACCCCGGCGCGCCTGGCCGAAACCGGCCGCGGCGCGCTGACACCGCAGCTCTCCTTCGAC
This sequence comes from Verrucomicrobiia bacterium, assembly GCA_035638075.1. GTDB lineage: Bacteria > Acidobacteriota > Polarisedimenticolia > Gp22-AA2 > Gp22-AA2 > DASRAU01. Next base: position 58,640 of record DASRAU010000043.1, on the reverse strand, counting down.
GGCACCCGCCTGGCCTTCGTGCGCGACGGCGAGCTGCGGGTGCTCGATCTCAAGTCCCGCGCCCTCGTCGCGCTGACGCACGGCGCCACCGGCACTCTGCACCACGCGGTGGCCGAGTACATCGCGCAGGAGGAGATGGACCGGCCGCTGGGCTTCTGGTGGTCCCCCGACGGGCGCTTCCTCGCGTGGGAGGAATCCGACGAGGCGGCGATCGCCGAATACCCGATCGTGCACCAGGGACGCCCCGCGTGGGACGTGGAGCGGCCGCGCTATCCGTTCGCGGGCGGGCCGAACGCGAAGGTGCGGCTCGGGGTCGTCGCCTCCACCGGAGGTTCGACGAAATGGCTTTCGCTCGCGCCGCCGGGCGAGGACTTCTACCTGGCCCGCGTCGGCTTCGGGCGCGACGGCGCGCTCTTCGCCCAGGTGCAGAGCCGTGATCAGAAGCGGCTGCGGCTGCTGCGCTTCGCGCCGCCTGCCTGGGCCGCCACGACCCTCCTCGAGGAGCGGTCGGACACCTGGGTCGATCTGCACGACGACTTCCGGCCGCTCGAGAACGGGCGGTTCCTCTGGTCGAGCGAGCGCAGCGGCTGGAAGCACCTCGAGCTGCGCGCGGCCGACGGTCGTCTGGTGCGCCCGCTGACCTCGGGCGCGTGGCCCGTCGACAGGCTCGAGGGGATCGACGAACAGAGCGGAGTCGTCTTCTTCACCGGCGCACGCGACTCGCCCCTGCACAAGCCGGTCTACCGCGTCTCTCTGGAAGGGGGCGACATCACGCGCGTCACCCCCGAGGACGGGTTCCACGCCGCGGTCTTCGCGCGCGACGGCCGACGCTTCGTGGACGTGCACGACACGCGGTCGCAGCCTCCGAAGGCGCTGCTGCGCGCCGCGGACGGGACGATCGAGCGGGTGCTCGACGCCAACGACGACCCCGAGGTGCAGGCCCTCGGCCTCGCCGCCCCCGAGCTCGTCACGCTCGAGGGACCGGACGGCTCCGTGCTGCACGGCGCGATCTATCACCCGCCCGCGGGCGCCCCCGGCGGCCCGCGCCATCCGGCGATCGTGCGCGTCTACGGCGGCCCGACCGCGCAGACGGTGAAGGACTCCTGGGAGCTGACGCAGGATCTCCGGGCGCAGTTCCTCGCCAGGCGCGGCTACATCGTGTTCCGCGTGGACAACCGCGGCACGCCGCGGCGCGGCGGCCCCTTCGAGCGTTCGATCAACCGTCGCCTCGGCACGCTCGAGGTGGAGGACCAGGCCGCCGGCGCCCGCTGGCTCGCCTCCCGCCCCGACGTGGACGGCGCGCGCATCGGCGTCTATGGCTGGTCGTACGGCGGCTACATGACGCTGCTGATGCTGCTGAAGGCGCCGGATGTCTTCCGCGCCGGCGTCGCCGGCGCGCCCGTCACCGACTGGGACGGCTACGACACCCACTACACCGAGCAGTACTTGGGGACGCCGCAGGACAATCCCGACGGCTACCGGAACGGGTCGGTGCTGCCGCTCGCGGCGAAGCTGGAGCGGCCGCTGCTCATCATCCACGGGCTGTCGGACGAGAACGTGCACTTCCGGCACACGGCGCGCCTGCTCAATGTCCTGAACCCCGCGCACCGCGCGTACGACCTGCTCGTCTTCCCCGACGAGCGCCACCTGCCGCGCGGCCAGGACGACCGCGAGGAGCTCGAGGCGCGCCTCGTGGCGCACTTCGATCGCGCCCTCGCGTCGCGCTGAAAAGCGAAGGGCCGCTCCCCTGGCGGGAAGCGGCCCCATGTCTGCCGGAAATCGTGTGGTGGTCGCTTAGACCTTGCGGACGTTCGCGGCCGCGGGGCCCTTCTGCCCCTGCGTGATCTCGAACTCCACCGTCTCGCCTTCCTGGAGGGTGCGGAATCCCTGGGACTGGATTGCCGTGTGATGCACGAAGACGTCCTTGCTACCGTCCTCGGGCGTGATGAAACCGTACCCCTTCGCGTCGTTGAACCACTTCACCTTCCCCCTGGGCATATCCACTCCACCTCAAGAAAGCACGAGACTCCCCCTCGACGGCGCGACGCCACCGACGGCGTCGCAGACCATTATCCTATCTTGGGGTGTCTCATGGAACGGAGTCATTCTGTTCGATATATCGTCCCGATGTCCAGACCCCCCGCAAAAAAGTCAGGGGGCTCCCGGATCGCCCCCGGAGCCCCCCCTTCTGGCACGCCAACCGACCAGCAAGTAGGTCGCCGGGCCCGAGGCGAAGACCAGCAGGTCCGTGGCGATCGTGCGGACTCCCAGCCCGCCCTCGGGCCAGAGCTGGCGCTCCACGACGAAGGCGGTCAGGCCGAAAACCGGGAGCATGAGCAGGAGGAGGCCGAACGGCCCGAGCGGCACCCGGAAGGGACGCTGCGCGGGTCCGCCGAAGGCCGGAGCCAGGCCTGACCCGGGCAGGTCGCGCGGCACGCGATGTCGCAGGCGAAGGAGCGCCGCGCAGATGAGCACGTAGGCCAGCACCTGGACGAGCGAGAAGAGTCCCGCCAGCTCCGCGAACGGCAGGAGCGCCAGGACGCTGAGCGCCAGGGACCCCGCCAGGAGCGACACGACCGGCGTGCCGAACTTCCGGGACACGCGGCCGAAGAGACGCGGGAAGAGCCGGTCCTGCGCCATCACCATCGGCAGGCGCGACTGGCCGAGGATCGTGACCATCAGGATGCAGGTGTTGCTGAGAAGGCCGCCGATCGACATGGCGGCTGCCAGAGGTGCGCCGCCGATCTGCCCGGCCAGCACGGTGAAGTGCGCTTCTCCCCAGTCGCGCCAGCCGTCGCACGCGACGAGTCCCGCGAAGGTCGGGATGAGGTAAGAGCCGACGACCATCGGCATCGCGATGCCCAGTGCGATCGGGAAGGCGCGCGACGGGTTCTCCACCTCCTCGGCATTCGGGGTGAGCTTCTCGTACCCGCCGTAGAGCCAGAGCGCGATCATCAGCCCGTCGGTCAGCGCGGTCGCGAAGCTCTTGTCCGGGTTCAGGAAAGGAACGAAGGCCGGATGGCTCCACTGCAGGAGCCCCATCGCCGAGAGCCCGAGAAACGGCAGGAAGATGAGGAGCGTGAGCACGACCGACGTCGCCCCGACCAGCCGGATCCCGAAGCAGTTGAGGAGCGTCGTCCCCCAGATCAGCAGGAGCGCGATGACGTAGTGACCGGCCGGCGACAGGTCCGGCAGGAAGTAACGCAGGTAGCTCGCGAAGAGCACCGCGAACGCGGCGTTCGTCATGAGGTTCGCGAGCCAGACGAGCCAGCCCGCCTGGTAGCCGACGAAGTCGCCGAACGCCGCGCGCACCCAGCGGTAGTAGCCGCCTTCGACCGGGTAATACGACGACAGCTCCGCGCACGCGAGCGAGATGGGGATGCCCCACAGGAACGGCAGGACGAGGATGAGCGTCAGCGCCAGTCCCGGCCCCGACGCCGAGACGATCTGCTCGAGCCCGTAGGCGCCGCTGCAGACGACGGAGTAAGTCAGGAAAACAAGATGGAACGTGGTGGCGCGCCGCGGCGCGCGTCCCGGGGACGCCTCCGACATTGCCGGGACTCTAGGCGCGCCGCGCGCCGCGCGTCAAGGCGCCGGCCGCAGGAGGCCGGTGTCCTCGTCCTCGGGCGCGACCTGGAGCGGCTGCGGCTCGGTGCTCGTGCCGTGCTGCACGAGGACCACGCCGCAGCGCTCGGTGTCCGCGAGCGCCACGTTCCGCCACTTCACGCAGACCCGCGCCAGCTTTCCATCCGGGACCCCCGCGAGCGCCGCGACGAGCCCGGCGCGCCCGCCTCCGGTCGTCCCGCAGACGCCATTGCCGGACGGGTCGAACAGGAAGGTGATGGCGCCGTCGGAGATCATGCGTCGCGTCCCGTTCTCGACGATCGCCTCGGCGCAGTGCGCGAACGGATCCGGGAGCGCCTTGTTGTCGGCGGGATCGAGCAGCGCGTCCGCCGCCGAGAGCCACACCGTGCCGATCGGTTCGGGCGGAGCCGCCGGGCCGCAGGCGGCGGCCCACCGGCAGCTGACGGTGAACGACGGAAGCGTGCCGCCGTCCCGCGCGATCAGGGGCCGGACGGCGCAGAACGGCATGGTCTCCCGCTCGTCGACGAGACCGTCGCAGTCGTCGTCGAGCCCATTGCAGGCCTCCTTCGCCGGCTGCGCCGGCCCATCGTGGACGCACCCCTGGTTGGAGTCGCACGAGTCGGCGGTGCAGCGGTTGCCGTCGTCGCACGAGACGGCCTCATGAGAACAGCCGGACACGGGATCGCAACGATCGACGGTGCAGGCATCGTGATCGTCACAGAGATTCGGCTCGACCTCGGTGCAGGCGCCGTTGTCGCAGAAAGTGCGGTTGCAGGCATCGCCGCCGCAGGGGACGTTCGAGAGCGGGGCGTGGACACAGGCCCCCGACGCCGTCGAGCAGGAGTCGGCGGTGCACGGGTTGCCGTCGTCGCAGCCGAGCGGCGCGTGCACGCACCCGGTGGCCGCATCGCACGAATCGACCGTGCAGGGGTTGGCGTCGTCGCAGCTCACGGTGAGGCCGGAGCAGACGCCCGCCTGGCAAGTGCCTGCCGAGCAGGGACCAGCGGGGCAGGGGGTCCCGTCCGGCTTGGGGGTCGGGTTGCAGATGAAATTACTCGGCCCGCAGGTGTCGTCGGTGCACGGATTGTTGTCGTTGCAGGGGAAGGTGCCATCGGGCGTGCACTCGCCCCTCACGCACAGGCCGATCGAGCAGCTTCGTTCGCCGAGACTGCACGGCGTTCCACTCCAGCCGGTGTACTGGCAGACCCCGTGCGTGCACACCGGTCCGGAGCACTGGCCCGGCGGCGGGCAAAGACTCTGGTCGTCGAAGTGCTTGCAGACATCATCGAAGCTGTCGCAGAAGGTCCGGTCACAGGCGCCGTTCGCATGGCACGTGATCGGTTGACCGGCACAGTTCCCCCCGACGCAGGCATCCCCGCTGGTGCAGCCGTTCGCGTCGTCGCAGGAGCCAGGGACGTTGTCCCGCCGGCAGAGGCCGGTCCCCGGATCGCAGGCGTCGGTGGTGCACGAGTTTCCATCCTGGCAGTCCACCGGAGGATGCGCACAGACGCCGGTCGCCGGGTCGCACACGTCCTGCGTGCAGAGATCGCCGTCCGTGCAGTCGCGGACCGCTCCGGAGCAGCGGACCGCCCCGTCCTCCTCGACGCAGCGATCGTCCGAGGTGCAGGCATTTGCGTCGTCGCATGCCGCGCCCGACCCGAGAGGGACACCGGCGCAGTGATGGCCCGTGTCGCATGTGTCGTGATCGGTGCACGGGTTGCCGTCGTCGCACGACGCGTTCGCCTCGAGTGCCGGTCCCGGAGTACAGACGCCGGCGGAACACTCGTCACGAACGGTGCAGGAGGAGCCGTCCTCGCACGCCGTGTGATCGACCACGGGCGAGTTCACACAGGAGGCGAAACCCTTGGGTTGCGCCCGCCGGACGCAGCTGTCGACGGTGCACGCGTTGCCGTCGTCGCAGGAATGCGGCACGTGCCGGCAGGTCCCGGTCGTCGTGTCGCAGGAATCATCGGTGCAGCCATCGAAGTCATTGCAGCTGGATGGACAGGCCAGCGCCACCTCCGCCGAAGCGCGACCCGCCGGAGCCGGGAGGGGAACGCCGGAACGGGACCGCATTCCGCCGGCGCTCTGCGCCAGGGCCGGCGTCACCGACAGCGGGGTCAGGCTCAGCGCGAAGACGCAGGCGGCGAAACCGCGGGAAAGACGGAAGCGCGAGAGCATGAACCCCTCCTTGGTGAGCTCGGCCCTCATGGCTCGGGTGTCACTCTCGACCCGTCGTTGGCGACCGGACCCAGCACCGGCTGCGGCTCGGTGGCGGTGTCGTGCTTCACCACGACGGCGCCGCAGCGCTGGATGCCGCTCGTCGCCCAGCGGACGCAGACGCGCGCCAGCTTGCCGTCCGGAACATGCGCCAGGTGCTCCATCAGGCCCTGCCGTCCTCCGCCCGTCGTGCCGCAGACGCCGTTGCCGTCTGCATCGAAGACGAACGTCACGGCCGTGTCGTTGACCATCCGCTTCGCCGCGTCGTCCACGATGGCGGTCTCGCAGTCGCGCATGGGATTCGGCAGCACCACGTTGTCGAGCGGATCCGCCAGCGCGTCCGCCGCCGACAGCCAGACCGTGCCGATCTGCTCGAGCGGCGCGGGCGCGGGGCCGCCCGGGCATGCCGGCTTGAAGCGGCAGGTGACGAAGAAGGTCTTCAACGTGCCGCTGTCCCGCATGAGGTACGGCCGGATCGTGCACAGGGAGAAGGGCTCCCGCTCGTCGACCTGCCCGTCGCAGTCGTCGTCGAGACCGTTGCACGTCTCCGCCGGCGGGTTCGGCGTCCCGGCGCCGCCGTGCACGCATCCGAGCGTGGGATCGCACAAATCCGATGTGCACTTATTCCCGTCATCGCAGGAGAGCGTGCCGGGACCCGCACAGACCGGATCTTCGCTGCCCGCCGGGGGAGCGACGCACTGATCCCCGGTGGTGCAGGCGTTCCGGTCGTCACACGGGGCTCCGATCGCACGCGCCACGCCATGGCAGGCGGGATCGCCGTTCTCGGGATAGACGCACTGATCCCCCGTCGTGCAGGAGTTGCCGTCGTCGCACGGCGTGCCGCCCTCGACTCCGAACCCGAAACAGCGGCCCCCGAAACACTGGTCCTGGGCCGTGCAGACGTTGGCGTCGTCGCAGGCTTCGCCGTCGGCGAGCACCGTGCCATGGCACGCCCCTTCCGCGCAGACATCGTCCCGGGTGCACGAATTCAGGTCGTCGCAGGCCTGTCCCTCGCGCGGTGCGCCGCGGGAGGCGCAGCCGGTGTTCGGATCGCAGGAGTCCTCGGTGCAGGGATTGGCGTCGTCGCAGCTCAGAAGATCGTGCCGGCAGGCGCCGGTCGTGCTGTCGCATGCATCGGCTGTGCAGACATTCCCGTCATCGCACGACAAGGGGGTCCCGCCTGGGCAGCAGGGATCGTTCAGCGCATCGTGCCGGCAGGAGCAGAGGCCGCCTTCCACGACCCCGGTGTCGGTCGTGCACGGGTTGCCGTCGTCGCAGCCGGGGACGGTGCCGGCGCAGGCCATGACGCCCCCCTGGCCCGCGACGCAGCGGTCCTGCTCCGTGCAGGTGATGCCGTCATCGCAGACCTGTCCGGGGAGCGGCTGGTGCTGGCAGCCCTCGGGAGCGGTGCAGAGATCGGCCGTGCAGGAGTTCCCGTCGTCGCAGGTGAGCGGTGCGTGGATGCAGCCGACGGCCGGGTCGCAGGAATCGGCCGTGCAGGGATTGGCGTCGTCGCAGCTCACCGGCGTGTCGCTGCAGACGCCACTCTGGCAGCTCCGGCAGAGATCCTGGCACGGTGTTCCGTCGGGCTTGGCCGGGTGCGTGCACCCCCCTTGCGGGCAGACGTCCTCGGTGCAGGAATTCCCGTCGTCGCAGTTGAAGGTCACGGCCGCCCGGCAGTCGCCAAGGATGCACTGGGCGATCCCGCAATAGCCGGGGATGGTGCACGCTCCCCCCGTCGTGTTGACGACCCGACAGGTAAAGTTGATGCACTGATAGAAGTAGCAAGGCCCGCCGGCCGGACAGGCGTTCCCCGACTCGCTCAGCCTGCAGCCCCCGTCTTCCTCCTGGCAGCGGTTGCTGCCGCACTGGGGCTGCGGGCAGACGACCGGCTCACCGCCGACGCAGTTGCCGCTGACGCAGCTCTGCCCGGTCGCACAGACCCTTCCGTCGGAGCAGAAACCCGCGACGTTGTCGCGGCGGCACTGGCCGGTCGCGGGGTCGCAGACATCGGTGGTGCAGGAGTTGCCGTCGGCGCAGTCGACGGGCGGGTGCAGGCACGCTCCGGTCACAGGGTCGCAACGATCCTGCGTGCAGAGGTCGCCATCGGCACAGTCCTGGGCGCTCCCTTCGCAGACCACGGTGTCGCCCTCGGTCACGCAGCGGTCGTCGCGCGTGCAGGCGTTGTGGTCGTCGCAGCCCGCTCCACCTCCGAGCGGCGTGCCCTGGCAATGTGCCCCGTCACAGGCATCCGAAACGGTGCAGGAGTTGCCGTCATCGCAGGACGCGCCCGGACCGAGGAGTCCCCCCGGAACACAGACGCCGCCCGCGCAGGAATCCCCGAGAGTGCAGGTCTCGCCGTCGTCGCACGGCGTGCCATCGGTCGTGGGACGATGGAAACACCCGCCGACCGCGCCGTAATTGCGCCGCTCGGACCGGCATTCGTCGATGGTGCAGGGATCGCCGTCATCGCACGAAAGAGGGTCGTGCCGGCAGGTCCCCGTCGTCGTGTCGCAGGTATCGACCGTGCAGGCGTTCCAGTCTTCGCACCCGGGGCAGGTCAGTTCCGTTTGGATCCGGGCGCGGCTCGGGGAGGGAACCTCGGCGCCAACCTGGCCCGAGGCATCCTGGGCGAGGGCGTTCGACACGGACAGCAGCCCGGCGACCAGAAGGAACAGGGAACCGGCGGAAGGGCGGGGAAGGTCGAAGCGCGAGAGCATAAACCCCTCCTCGGCGAGAGCGTGTTGCCGGAATATACCTCCGGTTATTCGCCTGTGTTCATGATTTGTTCAGGTAATGCAAGTCACAGAAGAGCAGAAGGGGTCAGTCCCTCACGGCGCGGCCGGGGCGCCAGGCGTCAGCGCGTTTGGGATCGCAGGGACCGGAGGGCGTCCCGCGTCATGATGCGGGACATCTCCTTGCGCCAGCGGACGCCGAAGTCGGTGTTGTCCACCGGCTTGGCGACCGGGAAGGCGAGGCGGGAGGCCTCCTCGATCGCCTCGTCGGCCAGCGGACGGCCGGCCAGGGCCTTCGCCGCCGCGGCCGCCTCGATCGGCGCCTCGGCGACCGCACCCAGCCACAGGCGCGCCTCGGCCACGACCTCCTGCTCGAAGCGCAGCGCGACCGCGATGCCGAGGACCGGGAAGTCGAACGCCTCGCGCCGCCGCAGCTTGCGGTAGGTGGTCCGCCACCCATCGACGGGCGGGAGATCGATCTGCGTGAGGATCTCCTCCGGCGCTTTCGTCAGGTACTTGATCCCGTCGCGGGCGAAGAGTTCACGCGCGGCGATCGTCCGCTCCCCCGCCTTCGAGACGAGGTGCAGGCGCGCGTCGAGGGCGCAGAGCATCGGGGCGCTGTCGCTCGATGAGACCGCGAGGCAGGTGTCGCTCCCCGGCGCGACCCAGCAGGTGTCGCCGTCGCACTTCATGCAGAAGTGGATGGCGCGTCGCCATTCGTAGTTCTGGTTGTAATAGTTGCAGCGCGTGTCGAGGCAGATGTTGCCGCCGAGCGTCCCCATGTTGCGCAGGATCGGCGTCGAGATCGACTTCACCGCCTCGTGAAGGCCCGGCCACGCCCTGCGGATCCCGCCGTGCTCCTCGAGAGCGGTGAGCGTCGTCCCCGCCCCGATGGAGAAGCCCTTCGGGGCGCTGCCGCGCACCCCGGCGAAGCGCGGCAAGGCTCCGAGCGCCACGAGTGTCTTCGGCGTCTGGTGCCGCCGTTTCATGTTGGGGAAGAGGTCGGTCCCTCCCGCCAGCGGCATGGCCGACGGCCCTTCGGTCGCGAGGATCGACGCGGCATCCTTGAGCGATCGCGGCTCGACGTAGCGGAACTTCGGCAGGCGCATCATCGCCGCACCCCGCCGGGGCCGATCGGCTCCGCCTTGGCCGCGGCCTTCTCCGGCTCGAGCGCCTTGCCGGTCCCCCCTTCCCACGGCGTCGGGACGCGGGTCGTCTCGGGCCACTCGACGCGCGGCAGCCGTGTCGGGCCGTAGCGCTTCTGCGGGGAGTCGAGCGCCTTGAGGATCTTCTCCGGGGTGATCGGGACCTCGTCCACACGGACGCCGACGGCGTCGTACACGGCGTTGGCGATCGCCGGCGGCACGGGCAGGAGCGGACCCTGCCCGACCTCCTTGGCGCCGAAGGGACCGTTCGGATCCGGATCCTCGACGAGATACGTCACGACCTCGGGCATCTCCATCGTCGTCGGGCTCTTGTATTCGAGCAGCGACGGGATCTTGTGCACGCCCTGGCGATTGGCGCGGAACACCTGTTCTTCCATCAGCGCCTCGCCGAGCCCCATGTAGATGCTCCCCTCGACCTGGCCGACGACGAGCACCGGGTTGATCGAGCGGCCGATGTCGTGCGCGACGTGGACGCGCTCGACCTTGATCCAGCCGCTGTCGGGATCGACGTCCACCTCGATGACCGCGGCGCTGTACGAGTACGCCGGGGAGGGGCCGACGCCGGCGCCGCGGTAGCGGCCGGCCGAGGGCGGCGGGACGTACGAGCCGACCGTGCCGATGGTCCCGAAGCGCGACTCCGCCAGCACCACGGCCTCGGCGAAGGTCATGCGCTTCGCCTCGGGGTTCTCGACGTCGTAGACACGGCCGCCGCCGAAGCCGACGCGCTCGCCCGGGATCTCCAGCTTCGCCGCGACCGCCTTCGCGAGCAGCTCGCGCGCCCGCTCCGCCGCCTGGATGGCGGCGTTGCCCATCATGAGGGTGACGCGGCTGCTGTACGAGCCGAGGTCGACCGGCGTGAGGTCGGTGTCCCCGACGCACAGCCGGATGTCGAGCGGGTCGATGCCGAGCACTTCCGCCACGAACTGCGCCAGGACCGTGTCGGACCCCTGTCCGATGTCGATCTCGCCGCAGAACACCGCCACCCCGCCGCCGCGATCGAGGCGGAGCTGCACGCCCGTGTGCGGCATGCTGTTCCAGTAGATGGGCAGGCCGGCGCCGCAGATGTACGACGAGCAGGCGATGCCGATGCCCTTGCCGCGCGGCAGCCGCCCGTGCTTCTCGCGGAAGCCGGATCCGGCGACCACCTTCTCGATGCACGCCCCGAGTCCCATCGAGCCGACCTTGAGGTAGTTCGCGGTCAACGAATTCGGCGGCACGAGGTGCTTCAGGCGCAGGTCGGCCGGATTCATGCCGAGGCGCGCCGCGATCTTGTCGAGATGCACCTCGAGCCCGAAGCGAGGCTGCGGCGTGCCGTGCCCCCGCTTCGGACCGCAGGGCGGCTTGTTGGTGAAGAAGCGCGCCCCTTCGAAGCGGTAGTTGGCGATCGGGTAGGTCACGGTCTGGAGCGCGCCCGTGTAGTACGTGCTGGCCACCCCGTACGACCCGTACGCCCCGCCGTCGAGGTACGAGCGGAAGTGCAGCGCCGAGATCGAGCCGTCCTTTTTCACGCCGCTCTTGATCGCCATGAGCACGGGGTGCCGGCCGCGGTGGCAGTAGAAGACCTCCTCGCGCGTCAGGCAGATCTTCACCGGCCGCCCGGTCCTGAGAGCCAGCGCCGCCACGACGATCTCGTGGTTGAACGGATCGCTCTTGCCGCCGAAGCCGCCGCCGTTCGGACAGGCGATGACGCGGATGCGCGACGGCGGCATCTCCAGCACCTTCGCGAGCGCCCGGTGGAGGTAGTGCGGCGTCTGCGTCGACGACCAGATGGTCACCTTGCCGTCCGGCTCGGGCAGCGCCAGGGCGGCGTGCTGCTCCATCGGCAGGTGGGTGTTCCCCTCGTAGAAGAGAACGTCCTCGAACACCTCGTCCGCCTCGGCGAAGCCGCGCGCCACGTCGCCGAACTCGAGCGCCACCTTCTTGTGGATGTTGCCTTCGTCGCCGTAATCGTGGATGCGCGCGCCGCGACCGTCGGCCGCGTCGTGCATCGAGAACACCGGGTCGAGAGGCTCGTACTCGACCTCGATGGCGTTCATGGCGTCGAAGGCGATGTCCTCGCTCGTCGCGGCGACCGCCGCCACCGGGTCGCCGACGAATCGGACCTTGTCGGGGCACAGCGCGTGCTCGTCCTGGCTGACCGGCAGGATGCCGAAGGGGATCGGCAAATCCTTCCCGGTCATCACCGCGATGACACCCGGCATCGCCTCCGCCTTCGAGGTGTCGATGCGGACGATGCGGGCGTGCGGCACGTGCGCGCGGTGGACCTTGCAGAAGAGCATGCGCGGAAGAACCAGATCGTCGGCGAACTTCGTCTGCCCGGCGCACTTCGCCGGGCCGTCCACCTTGGTGACGGAGGCGCCCACGACGCCGGCGCGCGGGATGCCGCCGACGCCTTTCTGCGGGCCGGCGCCGGGGGCTCCCGGCTTGTCGTCAGGAGCGGCCACGGAGCGTCTCCTCGGAGGGGCGGGCCGACGGGTCCTTCTGCCGGCGCGCCGCCAGCTCGACCGCCTCGTAGATCTTGATGTAGCCGGTGCACCGGCAGAGATTTCCCGACAGCGCCTCGCGGATCTCGTCGCGCGTCGGGTCGGGGCGGCGGTCGAGCAGGTCGCGCGCGGCGAGGAGGAACCCGGGCGTGCAGTAGCCGCACTGGGCCGCGCCCAGCTCGGCGAAGGCGCGCTGCAGCGGATCGGGCTCGGGGCCGCGCTGCATCCCCTCGACCGTGACGATCGGCTTTCCTTCGCATGCACGCGGCAGGACCAGGCACGACAAAACCGGACGGCCTGCCACCAGCACCGTGCAGGTGCCGCATTCCCCCAGCTCGCAGCCGTGCTTCGTTCCCGTGAGCCCCAGCTCCTCGCGCAGGACCTCGAGGAGCGTGTGGTGCGGCGGCGCGGAAACCTCGAGCCGCTCGCCGTTGACCGTGAGGCGCAGCGCGATCGTCGCCGGCTCCTCCTGCGCGGGGCGCGCGGAACGGCGGCGGGCGGCGCGCCCTCCGGGTCCGGCGCCTGTCACCCGCGTCTCGCTCATCGCAGGAGCCCTCTCACCAGCAGGTCGGCGAACCCATCGGCGATCGCCTCGGGAGCCCAGGACCCGCCCGGCCGGTACCAGCGCGCCGTCCAGTTGACCGCTCCGAGGATGGCGAGCGTGGCGAGCTTCGGATCGCACGGCGCGAAGCGGCGCGCGCGGACGCCTTCCGCCACCTGCGCGCGCACCAGCCGCTCGTAGGCATCGCGGCGGGCAATGACCCGCTTCAGCCGGTGCCGCGGAATGGCGTGGAACTCGATGTGGCCGGCCGACCCGTGCAGCTCGTCGAGCATGCAGAGGACCTGCGCGCGGACGAGGGCGCGCACCTTCGCCTCGGGGGCGAGCTCGCTCTGCGCGATGCGGCGCGCCTCGCGCAGCAGCACCTCGAGTGACGCCTCCTGGCAGAAGTAGAGGATTTCCTGCTTGTTGCGGAAGTAGTAATAGAGGTTGCCGGGAGTCATCCCGAGGCGCGCAGCGATGTCCCGCACGCTCGTCGCCGCGTAGCCGCGATCGCGGAAGGCGGCCGCCGCTCCGCGCAGGATCTCCAGCCGTCGGTCGGCGGAGGGTTCGGATGCGCCGCGCGCGGGCAGACGGCGCCATTCGCCCCGGGCCGTCATCTCCGACCTCGCCGCCGCCGCGCGCCCCATCGTCCGCCCTGCCTCCGATTTGAACGAGCGTTCAAATTAGCCGGGGCCGGCCGCGGTGTCAAGGGCGTGCCGCCGGCCCGACCTCCGCGCGACACCCGGGGGGCCCGGCGAACCGGTCACAGCAGGATCCCGAGGAGGAATCAGGATTAGCATGCGCGCGTGTCGCCCGCCTCCGGCCACCGCGATCGGGTCCGGCCGTGCCGTGGCGCGCTCCTGGCGGCCGCGTTCCTGGCGCTGCTGCCGGCCGCCGCCGCGCGGGGCTCCCCCGCCGGCCCGGCGCTCGCGCCTCCGCCCGCGCCGGCGGCGGATCTGCGGGCCCTCCTCGGCCGGATGGATCGGGCGGCCTCCCTCTACCGGCAGGCCGCGCTGAATTTCTCCTGCCGCGAGACGATCCACAAGGACGGGGGGTCGAACCTGCTTTACGACTACCTCTATGTCGTGGGCAAGGACGGCACACTGAGGGATTACCGGACCCGGGTCGGCGATTCGCAGGCGGTCGAGGTCAGCCCGGAATCGATCCCCGTGAAGCACGCGATGCTCCGGCCTTACTCGTGGGTGTTCCTGTTCGGCCGCGATCGCTGGCCGCGCTTCCGGTACCGGTTCCTCGATCCGGGAGAGGCGCTCGGCCGCGAGGCGGCGCGCGTGGGCTTCGAACCGGTGCCGCCGATCCTCTCCGAGCTCAACGACTGGACCGGGACCGCCTGGGTCGAGCCGGCGACGGGCCGGATCCTCCGTGTCGAGGCGAGAAAGGCCCAGGATCTCTCGAAACCCTCGGTCTCTTCGAGGCCTCCATGGCGCCGGGAGAGCAGGCCCCGGGCGGCCGGCATCGTTTCCCCGTCCTCTGCGTGACGACCGAGTTCGGCGTCGAGAAGAACAGCATGCTCCTCCCGACGCGGGCGACCGTGGAGATCGAAGAGCACCGCATTCCCGGCCGCGGCGGCCAGCCCTCTTCGAGCAAGGTCGTCTACCGGCTTCTCCAGACCTACGCGAGCTACCGGTTTTTTGGGGTGCGGGCGGAGGAGAAACAGCCGGGGACGGTGCGCCCACCCGGGAAGCCCTAGGCTCCCAGTTCGGGTAACATCGTGCGCCGGCGCGAGGGATCCCGCGCGCCGCCGGAGACACGGCGTGGTCCTTCTGTCCCGCATCACCACGAAAACCGGCGACCGCGGCACGACCGCTCTCGGCGACGGCCGGCGATTGCGCAAGGATCACCCGCGCATCGAGGCGACCGGTGAGGTGGACGAGCTGAACGCCGTGCTCGGCCTCGCCATCGCCGCCGATCCGAAGTCGGCTTCGGCGGACCTGCTGCGCGCCGTGCAGAACGACCTGTTCGATCTCGGCGCCGACGTGACCATGCCGCCGCCGCGGGCCGGCGGCTCGCGGCGCGCCCGGACGGCGCTGCGCCTGACGGCGGCCCACGTCGTTCCGCTCGAGCAGGCGATCGAGCGGGTCAACGCCGGTCTCGTCCCGCTCAAGAGCTTCGTTCTTCCCGGCGGATCGCAGGCCGCCGCGTGGCTGCACCTGGCGCGCACCGTCTGCCGCCGCGCCGAGCGACGGCTGGTGACGCTCGCCCGGCGCGAAGGACTCAACCCCCAGGCGATCGTCTATCTCAACCGCCTGTCGGACCTCCTCTTCGTCCTGGCGCGCCGGGCCAACAGCGACGGCCACGGGGACGTCCTGTGGGTTCCCGGCCGGCGACTCGAGGAAGCCTCATCGTGATGATGCGCAATCGTTTCGTGCTGTCATGTGCCGTGGCCGCGCTGCTGTTCGCCGCGTGCAAGGCGAAGTCGACTCCGCCCACGGGGGAACACCCCGGAGCGGTGAAGGCCCCGCCGGATTCGAGCTTCGGAGAAAAGCCCTCCACCACCACGGGGCAGCCCTCCGCCGCCTCGACGACGCCGGCGGGGGTCGACTGGCTCCTCGCGAGCATCGAGGGGGTTCCCGTGGGGCAGCTCGGCGCACAGGCCGTCATGCGGCTCGACCCGAAGACCTCCGAGGCCACCGGCAAGGCGGTCTGCAACCAGTTCCGCGGGCATTTCGAGCTGGACGACGCGGGTTTGAGGTTCGGACCTCTCGCGACGACGCGCATGGCGTGCAAAGGGGGCTCTGCGGACCTGGAATCGAAATACCTGAAGGCGCTGCAGGAGACCTCGCGCTGGAGCCGCAACGGCGAGACGCTGACCCTCTCCGATGCCGGCGGCAAGCCGCTCCTCGAGTTCCTCGCAAAGGCGGGCGACTGACCGGGCCCCGCGGGCCCGCGGGATCCTCTTCGGCGGCTCTCAGCGCTGACAGCCGGGGCAGAAGAACGTGCTCCGACCCGCCTGCACGATCCTGCGGATGAGCGTCCCGCACCGTCGGCACGCCTTCCCTTTCCGGTCGTAGACGCGCAGCGACACCGCGAAGTACCCCGGCTCGCCCTCCGCGTTGAGGAAATCGCGGCGCGTCGTCCCACCCGCCCCGAGCGCCTCGTTCAGGACGGCGCGCAGCGCTTCGACCAGGCGATCCCATCCGGCGGCGTCGACGCGGCCGACGCGGCGGCGCGGATGGAGGCCCGCCCGGTACAGGGCCTCGCAGGCGTAGATATTGCCGATGCCGGCGATGGTGCGCGTGTCCATGAGGAGGTTCTTCACCGGCTTCCTGCGGCCACGCGTGGCGGCGTGGAGAAGCGCCCCGGTCAGGCTCGCCTCGAGCGGCTCCGGTCCCAGGCCCGCCAGGCGCGGGTGCTGCTCGAGCCGGTCGTTGGGAATCAGCTCGACCATCCCGAAGCGCCGCGGGTCCGAGAAGCGCAGCTCGCGCCCGTCGTCGAGCCGGAAGACGACGTGCGTGTGCGGGGCCTCCGGTCGGCCCGCGTCGTCCACCCGCAAGTGCCCGGTCATCCCGAGATGGAGCAGCAGCGTCCGCCCCGCGTCGGTGTCCACCAGCAGGTACTTGCTTCGCCGCCTGACGGCGAGCACCCTCGCCCCCCGCAGCGGCCCCAGCCCCCTCCGCGTCACCGGCCGCCGCAGCCGCCCATCCCGGACGTCGATACCCGTGACCCGCCGCCCCACCAGCAAGGGCGCGAGACCCCGCCGAACCGTCTCGACCTCAGGAAGCTCAGGCATGGACCGAGTTTAGGCTGAGATGGAGGGAACCAGGGCCAGGCACCGGCGTTACATCGGACGAGGAGGGCTCGGAGATGAAACGCGCAAGCTTGGCGGGCTGGGCAGCGACGGGGGCGGCAGCGGTGGTGGCGACGGGACTGGCGCTGGCGGCGCCGGCGGACGGGAAGTGGATCCACATCCGGGTGATCGACGGCGACGACAAGGCGACCTCGGTGAAGGTGAACATGCCGGTGACCGCGCTGGTCTCGATGGCCGACGTCATCCAGGACGAGCACATCAAGGACGGCCACATCCAGATCGGCCACGAAGGGGTCGACGCGGCGAAGCTGCGGGACGTCTGGCAGTCGCTGCGCACCGCGCAGGACATGGAGTTCATCACGGTCGAATCCGACGACGAGGACGTGCGCGTGGCCAAGTCGGGGCGGTTCATGATCGCCAAGGTGAACGGCCGCGGCCACGGCCGCAACTCCGTCGACACGAACGGCGAGCAGGTGCAGGTGCGGGTGCCGCTCGAGGTGGTGGACGCGCTGCTCGACGCGCCGGACGGTCAGCTCAACATCAAGTCGGCCCTCGAGGCGCTCGCCTCCCAGCACTCCGGAGAGCTGGTCACCGTCACGGACGGCTCAAGCAAGGTCCGGATCTGGATCGACGACAAGGCCGAAACGGACTAGGCAGCAAGGCGATCGGACGGGCGCGGATCCCTCCTCGGCTCCGCCCGTCCGTCAGTCTCAGGTGCGGGGCGGGGTCGGTGACTCCGCCCCGCTTCCTTTCTGGCCCGCGAGGAGGTTGAGCGCCGACCCGGCCCAGAACCAGGCGATCTGCTCCTGGTTGAGGGTGTGGCGCAGGTGGATGGGGTCGGCCGTGCCGTCGCCGTGGTGCAGGATGGCGGTCACCGTCGTCCCGGGCATCAGGTCGCGCAGGTTGGTCAGCGTCACGCGGTCGTCCTCGCGCACCCGGTCGTAGTCGGCCGAATCCACGAACGTCAGCGGCAGGACCCCCTGCTTTTTCAGATTGCTTTCGTGGATGCGCGCGAAGGATCGGGCCAGGATCGCAGCGCATCCGAGGTAGCGCGGCGACATCGCGGCGTGCTCGCGGCTCGATCCCTCACCGTAGTTCTCGTCCCCCACCACGATCCACCGCCGCCCGGCGGCGCGATAGGCGCGCGCCACCTTCGGCACTTCGACGTCGCGCTCGCCGGTGAGCTGCTGCAGGGTCCGGCCGCGGGCGCCGGTGTAGGCATTCACCGCCCCCGTGAACATGTTGTCGCTGATGCGATCGAGGTGACCGCGGAACCGCAGCCACAGCCCCGCGGGCGAGATGTGATCGGTCGTCGTCTTTCCCTTCGTCTTGATGAGGACGGGCATCTTGACGAAGTCGTTGTCGCTGTTGCGGTCGAACGGGTCGAGGATCTGCAGCCGCTCGCTGCCCGGATCCACCTTCACCGTCACCCTCGCCGCGTCGTCGGCCGGCGCCTCATACCCCTGGCGCGAGAACACGAATCCTTTCGACGGCAGGTCGGGCGCCGGCGCCGGCGGGGCGAGCTTCCAGGGGCCGTCCTTCCCCGGCAGCGTGTCCGTCAGGGGGTTGAACGACAGCCGCCCCGCCAGGCCGTACGCCATGACGATCTCCGGGCTTCCCATGAAGGCGAGCGTCTCGGGATTGGCGTCGTTGCGGCCGGGAAAGTTCCGGTTGAAGGACGTGACGATGGTGTTCTTCTCCCCCTTCTTGATCTCCTCGCGCCGCCACTGGCCGATGCACGGGCCGCAGGCGTTGGCGAGCACGTTCGCGCCGACCTGCTCGAGCGCCTGCATCTGACCATCGCGCCGGATGGTCGCGAAGATCTGCTCGCTGCCCGGGGTGACGAGCAGCGGCACCGCCATCTTCGCGCCGTGCGCCGCCGCCTGCCGCGCGACATCCGCGGCGCGCCCCAGGTCTTCGTAGGAGGAATTGGTGCACGAACCGACGAGCGCCACGGCGATCCGGTCGGGATAGTCGTGCTCCTGGACCGCCCTGGAGACCTCCGAGATCGGGCGCGCCAAATCCGGCGTGTGGGGACCGACGAGCTGCGGCTCGAGCGTCGAGAGGTCGATCTCGATCACCTGCTCGTAGAACCGCTTCGGATCCGCCTCGACCTCCGGATCCGCTTCCAGGAGGGAGCGATTCTTCAGCGCCAGGTCGGCGAGCGCGGCGCGTTCGGTGGCGCGCAGATACGCCTCCATCCGGCCGTCGAAGGGGAACACCGAGGTCGTGGCCCCCAGCTCGGCCCCCATGTTGCAAATCGTCCCCTTCCCGGTGGCGGAGAGGGACCGGGCACCCGGACCGAAGTACTCGACGACCCGGTTCGTCCCTCCCTTGACGCTCAGGATGCCGAGCACCTTCAGGATGACGTCCTTCGGCGCGGTCCATCCCGACGGGGCGCCGAGCAGGTGCACGCCGACCGTCTTCGGTGCGAGCACCTCCCACGGGAAGCCGGCCATCACGTCCACCGCGTCGGCCCCGCCCACTCCGACCGCACCCATGGCGAGGCCGCCGGCGTTGGGCGTGTGCGAGTCGGTGCCGATCATCAGCCCGCCCGGGAAGGCGTAGTGCTCGAGCACCACCTGGTGGATGATGCCGGCGCCCGGACCCCAGAAGCCGATGCCGTAGCGGGCGCACGCGGAGCGGAGGAATTCGTAGACCTCCTGGTTCTCCTGGAGCGCGGTCTTCATGTCCGCGGCGGCGCCGGCGCGCGCCTGGATGAGGTGGTCGCAGTGGACGGTGGTCGGCACCGCGACCCGCTCGCGTCCCGCCTGCATGAACTGGAGGATCGCCATCTGCGCCGTGGCATCCTGCATGGCGACGCGGTCCGGCCGGAGCATCAGGTACGACCGGCCCGCGTCGAGATCCTGGTGGTCCGGGTCGGCGAGGTGCCCGAAGAAGATCTTGTCGGTCAGGGTCAGCGGCCGCCCGAGCCGCTTGCGGACGATCGCGAGCCGTCCCTCCATTTCCCGGTACACCCGCGACACCATCCCCGGATCGCTCTCGATGCTTTGCATGTGTGATTTTCCCCGCATCGAGTATAGCGGAACGCCCGCCGGGAGTCGGACGGCGCGCCGCCGGCGTTGCTTCCCGACGCGGGGACTGATTAGACTGACCGGCATGCGACATCCGAATGTTCCGGAGACCCTCGAAGGCTGGTCGCTCCTGCACCAGATGTTCCGCATCCGGTGGGAGCCGTGGCGCGCGCTGACGGCAGGACGCCGGGCGGATATCGCCGTCGAAGCCGAGGAGACGCTCGCCGCCATGGAAGCCGACGCCGAGGGCCCTTCGGCCCTCGTGAGCCTGCTCGGGCACAAGGGCGACCTGATGCTCATCCACTTCCGCCGCGACTTCGAAGGGCTGCAGGCGGCGGAGTTGAAACTCGCGCAGACGGGGCTGCACGCGTACCTCGAGCCGACCACGTCGTACGTCTCCATCGTCGAGCTGGGCCTGTACGACATGACCGCGAAGATCCACGAGGAGATGGCGAAGCGGGAACTTTCGCGCGGCACGCCCGAGTTCGACCGTGCCTTCGACGCCGAGATGCTCAAGCAACGCGAGCGGATGATGGGCCGGCTCTACACGCCGGTACCTCCCGGAAGGTACGCCTGCTTCTATCCCATGGACAAGCGGCGCGGCGAGCAGGCCAACTGGTACACCGTGCCGTTCGAGAAGCGCGCCGCGATGATGCGCGACCACGGCTTCATCGGTCGCGAGTACACCGGCCAGGTCACGCAGATCGTCAGTGGCTCGATCGGTCTCGACGACTGGGAGTGGGGCGTCGACCTCTTCGCCGAGGACCCGCTGGTCTTCAAGAAGCTGATCTACGACCTGCGCTTCGACGAGGCGAGCGCGCTCTATGCCCTGTTCGGTCCGTTCTACGTGGGCCTGCGCTTCCCGGCGCGGGACCTGCCGCGCCTGCTCGAGGGACAGGTCCCCGGCCCGCCGGCGAAGACCGCGGCGCGCTGACCACCTGCCGCCACACCGAGATGACGGCGCGTCGGCGCCCCCTTGTTGACAGTCGTGGGAGCGCCCGCTAGGCTTCCGGCCTTCGACTGGTTTGCGCTCGCATCCCTTCCCCTCCGTCGGGGTCAGGAGGTTCCGCTTCGATGATGGATTGGCTGAACGCCCTGTTCCGCTGGATTCACGTGATCGCCGGAGTGACCTGGATCGGTCATCTCTACTTCTTCAACTTCGTCAACGCGCAGGTGGCGAAGACCTACGACGCCGATTCGAAGAAGAAAGTCGTCCCGGAGCTGATGCCGCGGGCCCTGTACTTCTTCCGCTGGGGCGCGGCGTGGACCTGGATCACCGGAGTCCTGCTGTTCGGGATCGTCTACGCCATGGGCGGCGCGCTCGTGGAGCCGGACGCGCCGATGGGCCCCGGCCCGGCGTCGGCGCTGGCGCTCGCGATCCTCGTCGTCGCCTTCGTCGTCTACGACCTGCTGTGGAAGTCGCTGGGGAAGAACGCCATGGCGGCGAACGTCGTGTCGATCGCGCTCATCGCGGTGCTGGCGTTCCTGCTGCAACGCTGCTTCTCGGGACGCGCCGCGTACATCCTGCTCGGGGCGACGCTCGGGACGATCATGGCGGCGAATGTCTGGATGCGCATCTGGCCGAACCAGCGCCGCATCATCAGCGCCATCAAGCTGGGCCAGGCGCCCGATGCGGCCCTCGTCGCCGTGGCCGGGCTGCGCTCGCGGCACAACACCTTCATGTCGATCCCGCTCCTCTTCATGATGGTGAGCAACCACTACCCGGCGCTCTACGGCTCGCCGCTCGCCTGGGTCTGGGCCCTCGTCATCGTCGGCCTGGGCTTCGCGCTGGCGAAGTACCTCTACGCCCAGTCGGCGACGCCGGCTCCGGCGCAGTTCTAGGACGGCCATGCGCGCTCATCCGACGACGGCAGCTGTCTGCGTCGCGGCGGCCCTCGCTCTCGCCGGCTGCGGCGGAGGGGGCGGCGGAGAATCGAAGACGGGCGGCACGGCGCCCTCCCCTGCCCCGCCGGCCATCCCCGCTCCCGCGGCGAACGCCACCGCGGCGGGCCAGTCGATCGGCACGGCTTCAATCACCGGCCGCGTGAGCGCGGCAGGCAAGCTCCCGCCGCGCCGTCCCATCACCATGACCGCCGACCCCGGTTGCAAGCACCCGGAGGGCGAGGCGCTCAGCGACGACCTGCTGGTCGGTGGCGACGGATCGGTGCAGAACGTCTGGGTCCGGGTCGTGTCAGGGCTGGGCGACCGCGCCTTCGGGCCTCCGGCCGAGCCGGTGGCGCTCGATCAGCACGGCTGCACGTTCACGCCGCACGCCGTGACCGCGCAGACCGGGCAGACGATCGCGTTCCACAACAGCGACACCGTCGCGCACAACGTCCACGCGCTCCCCAAGATCAACTCCGGCTTCAACATGACGGTGCCGCCCGGCGGAAAGCCGTCCGAGAAGAGCTTCGCGAAACCGGAGCCGGTTCGCGTCAAGTGCGACATCCACCCGTGGATGGGATCGTGGGTGTTCGTGAACGACACGCCGTTCCAGGCGCTGACGGCGCCCGATGGCCGCTACGAGATCAAAGGCCTGCCGGCGGGGACCTACGAGGTCGAAGCCTGGCACGAGCGCCTGGGGACGTCGAAGCAGACCGTCACGGTCGGCGACGGCGAAGCGAAGACGGCCGACTTTTCCTACGCGCCCGGCGGCAAGAGCGGTTCGTCCTGAGACTGAGGGACCGGGGCCGGCCGAACGACGCGCCGGCCCCGGGATTCCGACCGGCCTAGTCCTTCAGCGCGCGCGCCTTCCGGATCGCCTGCTCGACGCCCTGCTTCGCGCGGATCGCCTTCACCTGCATCTTCAGGCGAACCGGCAGCGTGCGGATGAGCCCCATGTAACGTCCCTGGAGCTTGAGCGCGCGGGTCACCGGGCGGCGCCGCACCAAAGCGCGGCCGTTGCCGGCCACGCGCATCGTGCTGACGTCGCGCGCCAGTCGGCGCAGCCCCGAGTTGAGCATCCGTAATCCCTGATCGATATCCCGCATGGCCCGGGCGCGCCGGGCGCTGGATTTGCGTCGCATTCCGAAACCTCCGCTTTTCACTGCGTGAACTGACTGCCGCCTCAGACCACGGGGACCGCGGTCTTGCGCGGCGGATTGAAGAACGGCAACGGCGTCACCCGGGCGCCCCCTTTCAGGCGGTTCGCCTCGACGGTGATCTCCATCTGCAGCAGGGTGCCCGGCGCCGCGAGCGAGGACTCGACGGTGGCCAGGGCGATCATCTTCTTGAGGGTCGGGGACCAGGTGGTGGACGTCGCCTTCCCCACCTGGCGGTCCCCCTTGTAAACCGGCACCGACACGCGCGACGCGGCGGCGGGGATCGACGGCGTCAGGTGGAACCGATCGTGCAGCCGCTCGACGTCCGTCCAGTCGAGATCGAGCCCGACGATGCGGCGCACCGCTCCACCCCTGGCGCGTCCGGCCGCGAGAGCCGCCCGCCCGACGAAGGGCTCCGCCTTGTCGAGGTGCACGAGGCGATCCCAGCCCAGCTCGTCGGGGGTCGAGGTCTGGTCGTCGATGGTGGCGCGGCGCGAGGACAGGTAATCCACCTCGATGAGCAGGAGCCCGGCCTCGATGCGCGCCACGTCGAGCGCCAGCATGCCGGCGGCGCGGATGCCGTGCGCCCGTCCGGCGCGCATGAGCGCGTCCCACACCGTGGTCCCCTTGTCCCACGGCAGCCAGATCTCGTAGCCGAGGTCGCCGGTGTAGCCGTTGCGGGTGATCTCGACCGGCACGCCGTCGACGGTCCCGCGGGTCATGCGGAAGTACTTGAGGTTCCGGACGTCGGCCTGCGCCGCGTCCCGGAGCACGGCGGCCGAGGTCGGCCCCTGCAGGGCCAGAGCGGCCACCGCATTGGAGACGTCCTCGATCTTCGCATTGAGCCCGGCCGCATTGTCCTGGATCCACCGCAGCGTCGGGTCGGCGGCGGTCATCCGGTAGACGTCCTCGTCGAGGCGCGTCACCGTGCCGTCGTCCACCACCTTGCCTCGCTCGTCGCACCAGGGCGTGTAGACCATCTGGCCGACGGCGACCTTCGTCATGTCGCGCG
Organism: Verrucomicrobiia bacterium; assembly: GCA_035638075.1. Taxonomy (GTDB): domain Bacteria; phylum Acidobacteriota; class Polarisedimenticolia; order Gp22-AA2; family Gp22-AA2; genus DASRAU01. The sequence continues at coordinate 35,056 of DASRAU010000043.1, read as the reverse complement.
TCACGACGCGATCGACGAGACGGCGCGCATCCGGACCGCTGATGCGGTACTTGAAGAGCGGGGAGATGTCGATGAGCGCGGCGGAATTGCGGATGGCGTTGTATTCGTGGTGGAAGTGGACCTCGTAGGAGCTCACCGCGAAATAGCCGGACCACTCGCGGTAATTGAGGCTTTCGCAGAGCGCCAGTGTCCTGTCGTGAACCGCCGTTCCAATCGGCACGTCGAACCCCCTGTCTCAGGAAGGCGCGCATTCTAGACGATCATTCCCCGGGGATCAAATCGCGGCCTGATTGGCCTCAATGAGGGCGCGCTGAGTGAGCCGCGTGCGCGAAGCGGGGTGGCTTGGGTCAACACGGAGGCGTCGGTCGCCCCTTGCGTCGGCCCGCGCGAGCCCCTAGAATGCGGCCTCCATACGCAACACCGTTTCGCGATGCGCACCACGCTCCGGAGACCCCGGAGGGGGCGGCGCGCGCGGTCCCGGGAGTCCGAAGCACATGGCGCAGCGCTACGACGCAATCGTCATCGGCGGGGGGCACAACGGCCTCGTCCACGCCGCCTACCTCGCGAAGGCGGGGAAGAAGGTGGTCGTGCTCGAGCGCCGCCATGTCCTGGGCGGAGCCGCCGTCACCGAAGAGGTCTTCCCCGGCTTCAAGTTCTCGGTCTTCTCGTACGTCGTGTCGCTGCTGCGGCCCGAGATCATCCGCGACCTCGAGCTGCCGAAGCACGGCCTGGAGATCCTGCCGCTCGACGGCACCTTCACGCCGCTCGACGGCGACTATCTCTGGCGCATGGACGACCACGGCCGCTCGATCCGCGAGATCGCGCGCCACTCGCGCACCGACGCCGAGACCTACGAGGAGTTCGGCCGCGCCATGCAGGCGCTCTGCCGTTTCGTGCGCCCGATCCTCAGCATGCTGCCGCCCGATCCCGGCAAGCCGGACATCAAGGACCTGCTGAACCTGCTCTTCCTCGGCAAGCGCCTGAAGAACCTGCCGTACGAGGATCGCTACAACCTGATCCAGCTCATGACCATGAGCGCGGCCGATTTCCTCGACCAGTGGTTCGAGACGCCGGCGCTCAAGGGGACGATGTCGGCCTCCGGCATCATCGGCACCTTCCTCGGCGTCCGCTCCCCCGGCACGGCCTACGTGCTGCTGCACCACTACATGGGGGAGATCGACGGAGCGTTCCGCGCCTGGGGCTTCGCCAAGGGCGGAACCGGCGCCATCAGCAACGCCATCGGCTCGAGCGCCGCCGCCCTGGGCGTCGAGGTCCGCAGGGAGGCGCCGGTCGCGCGCATCATCGTCAAGCACGGCAAGACGGTCGGCGTGGCGCTCGAATCGGGGGACGAAATCCACGCCGACCTCGTCTCCTCGAGCCTCGACCCACGCATGACCTTCATCAAGCTGCTCGAGCCCGGCGCCGTGTCGGACGAGTTCCTCGAAGAGGTGAAGCACTACAAGTACCGCGGCTCCTCCGGCAAGGTCAACCTGGCGCTCGACGGTCTGCCGGACTTCACCTGCCTGCCCGGCAACGGCGCGCACCTGCGCGGCGCGATCTCGATCTCGCCGTCGATGGACTACATGGAGAAGGCGTACGACGAGGCGAAATACGGCGCCTTCTCGCGCCGGCCCTACATGGACTGCGTCATCCCGAGCCTCACCGATCCGTCGGTCGCCCCGCCCGGCAAGCACGTCATGTCCTGCTTCGTGCAGTACGCGCCGTACAACCTGAAGGAAGGGCCGCAGGACTGGGATCGCCAGCGCGAGGCGTTCGGCGACACGGTCGTGGACACCCTCGCCGAGCGCTGCCCGAACATCAAGAAGCTCATCCTGCACCGCCAGGTGATGACGCCGCTCGACATCGAGCGGATCACGGGGCTCTCGGAAGGGAACATCTTCCAGGGCGAGCTGTCGCTCGAGCAGCTGTTCTTCCTGCGGCCGGTCGCCGGGTGGGCGCGCTTCCGCACCCCGGTGCGCAACCTTTATATGTGCGGCTCCGCCACCCACCCGGGCGGCGGCATCATGGGGGCGCCGGGACGGCTCTCGGCGCTCGAGGTCCTGAAGGACTGGAAGCGGGGGATCGCGTGAGCGACCGCCAGGACGTCGTCATCCTCGGCGGCGGGCTCAACTCGCTCGTCGCCGCCTTCGATCTCGCCCGCGCCGGCAGGCGTCCGACGCTCCTCGAGCGCCGGCCGACCGTCGGCGGCATCGCGGTCACCGAGGAGATCGCCCCGGGCTTCAAGGCGCCGCGCCTCATGCACCTCGGCGGGCCGCTGCGCAGCGACCTGCTCGCCGACCTGGGCCTCGATCGTCACGGGCTGACCTGGCTCGACTCGCCGGTGCTGATGGCCGCCCAGGACGGGAGCGGCCGCGGCCTCGTGCTGCACCGCGACCCGGGCAGGTCGGCCGAGTCGATCGCCGCCTTCTCGAAGAAGGACGCCGAGCGCTGGCCGAAGTTCGAGGAGACGGTCGGGCGGATCGCCTCGGCCATGGGCGGACTGCTCGACCTCATCCCGCCCGACATCGACAAGCCGGCCTGGAAGGAGGTCTTCCCGCTCCTGCGCACCGGCAAGAAGGTGCGCGACCTCGGCCGGAAGGATCTCTACCGGGTGCTGCGCTGGATGCCGATGGCGGTGGCCGACCTCGCGGCGGAGTGGTTCGAGAGCGAGATCGTCCGCGCCGCGCTCGCGTCGCGCGCCATCCTCGGCCAGGCGGCCGGTCCCTGGTCGGCCGGCACGGCCGCGAACTACTTCCTGCGGGCGGCCCAGGATCCACGCGCCGTCCCCTCGGTCAAGGTGCCGCAGGGCGGCCTCGGGGCGCTGACCCAGGCGATCGCCTCTGCGGCGAAGGCGGCGGGCGCGACCATCCGCACCGGCGTGGAGGTGAGCGGCATCGAGGTGAAGAACGGCGCCGTGCAGGCGGTGCGCCTCGCCAAGGGCGATCGCATCGAGACCGTCTCCGTCATGTCGGGGCTCGATCCGAAGCGGACCTTCCTGAATCTCGTCTCCCCCGTCGATCTCGACCCCGCCTTCCGCAAGAAGGTGCAGAACATCCGCGCGCGAGGCGTCACCGCCAAGGTGAACCTGGCGCTCGGCGGGCTGCCGGAATTCACCGCGTTCAAGGGCGCGTCGTCCGGCGCGGCCGGAGACGGCGGCTCGCCGCTGCGCGGCCGCATCCTCTTCGGATCGTCGATCGACGATCTCGAGCGGGCGTTCGACGCGTCGAAGTACGGGCAGATGTCGGAGCACCCGTATCTCGAGGCGACGATCCCCACGCTTCTCGACCCGAGCCTCGCCCCGGCCGGCAAGCACGTGATGTCGGTGCTGGTGCAGTACGCGCCGCACGCGCTCAAGGAGGGCGACTGGGCCGCACGCCGCGAGCAGCTCGGCGATCGCGTCGTGAAGACCCTCGCGACCGCGGCGCCGAACCTGCCCTCTCTCGTCGAGCGCGGCCAGGTGATCACGCCGAAGGATCTCGAGGACGACTGGGGGCTGACCGGCGGGCACCTGTTCGGCGGCGAGGAGTCGCTCGATCAGATCTTCACGATGCGTCCGGTCCTCGGCTGGGCCCGCTACCGCACTCCCGTGCGCGGCCTGTATCTCTGCGGCTCGGGAACCCATCCCGGCGGCGGCCTGACCGGCGCCAACGGCCGCAACGCCGCGCGCGCCCTGCTCGCCGACCGCCGCTAGGCGCAGTCCGTTAGAAATCCGGGCTAAGGACCCTCGTCAGAGGATGGGCCGCTCTCCGAGGCCAGGAGCGACTGGCGCTCGGGGGCCGGAGCAGCCACGGTCTCGGGGGTGATCCGGATCGGCATGCTGCCCAGCGTCGCCGGACCCTCGGCGCGCAGGTCCTCGAGTCGCAGCACGAACGAGCCGGGCTCGACGCCGCGCAGGGGCAGCGGCATTCTCAGCACGACCGCGCCGCCCGGGTCTTTCGCCATTTCGGCCCCATCGAGCGGCAGGATCAGGGCCGTGCGGGCCTCGTCCGCGATGACCAGACGCAACCTCTTCCCGCCGTCCGGCCGCGGCCCGTCGAGCCGCACCTCGCACACCGGACGCTCGGAGGCGGAGAACCCGACGCGGCGTGCAGGACGGAGGGCCGGCGGCCCCGCCACCGTCTTCGCGTCCGAATGACCGGAGGCGCCGAGGGGGACATCCACCCAGAGACTCGTCTCCTGCGCGTCGCCGAGTGCGAGCCCGCGCAGACCCGCCACGTGGGTCTCGGACGCGGGATCGATCTCCGCGGCACCCACGTCCCCCGAGTTGAGATCCGAGACGACCGCGGTGACGCCGCGGGATTCGGCCGGCACGGCGCCCCGCAGCACGAGGTTCAGCGGCGCGTGCCGCCGCGCCGAGTCGCCGGAGGCGAGCCGGATCTCCATGCGCCGCGACACCCGGTCCAGCTCCTTTCCGTTCGCATCGACGGTCACCGCTCCCACCTCGATTTGCGCGGCCTCGGCGGGCCCCTGCGGCAGGAACAGGAGACGATCGGCCGGGACGTAGAGCACCAGGTCCCTCGCTCCGGCGCGCAGCGGCGTCATCGCGTCGAGTCCGAAGCGGGCGTGCACGCCCGGGGCGACGAACGCGGCCTGCAACCGACGCTGCCGAGCCTGCGACGCCGTCTCCCGGATGAAGACGTGACGGTAGCGCAGCTCGACACCCTTGCGGCGGCAGGTGAGGCGGATGCTGTGGGCGCGCCCGTCGGCCTCGCCCTCGGGGACGAAGGAGAGCACGTAGGCTCCGGCTTCCGCCGCCTCCATCTCGCGGAACAGGATCGACGGATCGTTCAACGACGTCCGCAGGCCACCGGTCTCGTCGGCGAAGGTCGCGAGGTTCGAGGCGGCGTGCGACGCGGCGGCCACCTCGATGTCCGCGGTGCCCGCCACGAGGCCGGAGGTGTTGGCGGTGTTGATGGTGACCTGCGCGGCGGAGGCGGCGCGGGTCGCCGCCTCGATGTCCTGGTTCAGCAGCCCGGTGATGCCGTCGCTGAAGTAGACGATCGACTTGGGGCCACGGTAGGGAGCCAGCATCGCGATGAGCGTCTCGAGCCCCCGGTTGGTGGAGCGTGCGCTCTGGGTCACCTGGGACGCCGCGCCGAACTCCGGCTCGGGCCGCCGCGGCGCGATGCGGTGCGCTTCCCCTTCGTTCACCGCCGGCCGCTCCAGATCCAGGACGAGACCCGAGACGCGGTTGGGATCCGCCAGGCTGCGGCGGAGCGACTCCACCACCTCCTCGTGATCGTCGGTGAAGGGGAGGACCCGGAAGCGCCGCAGGTCCCCGGAGTTGGCCAGGGCGAACTGATCGCCCGGCACCGACTTCGACACGAAGTCGATCGCCGCCTTCCGCGCCAGCGTCATCCCCAGGGACTTCGAGAGCGCGTCGTTGAAGTACAGGACGAAACGGCGCGCCAGCGCGCTCGCGGGACCGGCGCCGGGAGCCGGGGGCAGGCCCGCGACCTCGGGCGCCGGGGAGGCCGCGGCGCCGCCAGGCCCGAGAACGTGCTCGAAGCTGTCGATCGGCCGTCGATACGAACCGACCATCAGGTTGATCTCCTCCGCCGTGAGATCGGTGACCGGCGCGCCCGTCAAGTCGACCGCCCAGAACTCGACGAGGACGATCTCACTCGTGGCGCTCTCGAAGAGGGTCGAGACGTGCGGCGCCTCGGGCGGGGCGGCGGGAGAAGCGGCGGTGAGAAGGGCCAGGGCCACGGGGACGACGAACGCGGCGCGGCGCATCCCCAGGCGGCGCATCAGCGGCGCGTGGCGATGCGGAAAGGCAGACGGCCGAGCTCGACCGGGCCGGACTCCCGGTCCTCCTCGACCGACAGGACGTACTCGCCGTTCTCGAGGCCCTGGGTGGGCACCTCGAGACCGTGCGTTCCGCCACCCAGGGAGGCCTGGGAGCCACCGCCGTCCGGCACCGGGATGCTCGTCACCACTTCCTCGCCGCGGCGCACCTCGAGGCGCTTCGGCCCCGCCTTCTCGGACGCCGGGTCGGTGCTCTTGAAGCCGCAGGAGATCTTCTCCCCCTTGAAGAAACGGCTGCGCAGGGTCGGGCCGATGGTGAACTTCGCGGTGGCCGCCGGCGCCGCGCCGCGCGCCGACCCCTCCTCCACCTGCACCCACAGGCTCTTCTCGGAGACGGCGTAGAGCGACAGGCCGTGCACGGCCGGGGGCGGCGATCCGGAGGCGTCGAGACTGACCCGCGCGGATCCCAGGTCGCCCGACTGCAGGTCGGAGATCACCGCGGTCAGCGTCTGCGCGCCGAGCGGCAGCTTGACGCGCGAATAGAAATCGTAGGAGACCGCCCCGCCGTGGAGCGCCCGCCACGAATCGACGCCGAGCTGCACGCGCCGCGACTCGCGCAGCGTCTCGCGGCCGTCCTTGTCGAGCGCCACGAACCCGACCTCGACGCTGGCGCTCGCCCCGCCGGGTTGCGGCAGGTAGAGGAGCCGGCCGGCAGGGACATAGAGGACGACGTCCACGACCCGCTGCGATCCGGCGAGTGGCCCGCCGATGATCGACAGCTCGGCCCCGAGCGCGTCGTGGATCTCCGGCACCTGGTAGGCCGCCTGCACCGATCGCGTCCGCGCCTCCTCGGGCGTGAAGCGGGTGAAGAACTGCCGGTACCGGAGCTGGACGCCGGTCCGCTTGCACTTGACGTTGATCGAGTGCTTCGCGCCGTCGGGAGGCCCTTCAGGCATGTAGGACAGCAGGTAGTAGCCGTGCGTCGAGTTCTCGATGTCGTTGAGCGCCCCCTTCAGATCGTTCGTGGCGCGCTGGATGCCGCCGGTGTCGAGCGCGAGCGCCGCCAGGGCGTTGCTGCGCCGGAAGCTCGACCCCACCTCCCGTGTCCCCTCCGCGGTGACGCCCGTCGTCTGGATCGTGTGCAGCACGACGTTCGACCCTCCGGCCGAGAAAGCGAGCGTGCTGAACTCGTCGGTCAGGGCGCGGCGCGGATCGTTCAGGCCGTAGTCGAGGCCCGGGTTCTCCGGCACGCCGTCGCTGAAGAAGACGATCGCCTTGTAGCCGTCCCAGCCCGCCAGGGACTCGACCAGCACTTTGAGGTTGTTCACGAGGCGCCCCATCCGCAGGGAGTCCTCGTTCGCGTACTGCCGCATCAGGGCCACGGGGTCCTGGCCGGCGATCATCGCCGCGTTGCCGGTGGCGCTGCCGGTGACCGAGCCGTTGCCGCCGACGCGCTGGAGCTTCTCGATCTCCTCGCGTCGCGCCACGCGCTCCAGGGCGTAGTCGGAGAAGCGGCCGACATCCGCGATGCTCGCCTCGAGGGCGCGCGTCAGCTCCCCACGGTCGTCGGTGAAGGGGCAGAGGATCTCGAGCTTGCGCCGCTGCTCGTAGACGGCGAGGCCGAACTGATCGGTCGCCAGCCCCGATCCCTGCAGGTACCTGAGCGCGGAGCGGCGCGCCTCGGTCATGTTGTTCGGGCTCGAGGTGTCGTCATCGAAAAAGAGCAGGAACCGGCGCGGCCGCTCGCGGCGGGCCTGCTGCGCCCCGAGCACCGGTGCCTGGTCCGGTGACGCCTCCACGGCCGTCTCCCCCTCCGCCGGCTCGGGAGCCTTCCCTTCGCTCTCCGGATCGACGAACTCGAGGGTCTCGATCTTCTTCGGCGCCCGGTTCTGGTCCACCTTGAGGACCAGGTCCTCGGGTTTCAGATCGCGCACCACGTTCCCCTTGTAATCGCGCGCGTACACCTCGATGAGGATCAGCTCGCTGCGCGTCTGCTCGACCAGGGGGCTCGGCATCGGCGTGCCGGAAGGCGCCTTGGTTGCGCCGGGGGCCGGCTGAGCAGGGGATGGGGAGGGAGGCGTGTCGGTCAGGGCCGGCCGCGCCAAAACCGCGGTCAGGAGAAAGGCCGTCACGATGCGGATCGGGCGCATGGAAGGGTTCCCCAGGGCACCCGGATTATGCCACCCGGCTCCCCCGCTGAGCCAATTCGATGGTGCACGGATCGAGCCGGGGCGGTATATTCCCCGCGCTCGCCGAGACCAGATTCGTGAGGTGGAACGATGCCGAAGGACCTCCGGCGACGGCATTCCTCTGTCCCGCCCTTCCTGATTCTCACGGCGCTTCTCGTCGGCGGCGATGCCGCCGGACGCGGCTCCGAAGCGCGCCCCTTCCTGCCCGACCCCGTCTACGGAGTGGGTCACAACCCGCGCTGCCTCGCCGTGGCCGACTTCGACGGCGACGGACGGCCCGACGTGGCCACGCCGAATGGAGGCAGCTTCGGGACATCCGAAACGGTCACGGTCAGCCTCCTGCTCAACGACGGAGGCGGCCTCTACCGCCAGGGCGGGGTCGTCTATTCGTCGGGCGTCACCGCGACCGCCCCCATCCTCTTTGCCGGTGACGTCAACCTGGACGGCAAGGCGGACCTGGTCCTCGAGACCGGGGGTGGAAGCTCCTGGCTGGCCCACGTGCTGCTCGGCCAGGGGAACGGGACCTTCACTCCGGTCGCCCCGAACCTGGCGCTTCCGGGACGCCTGGCACTCGACGACTGCAACGCCGACGGCAAGCTCGATCTCCTCGTGCGCAGCGGCAGCGGAACGACCACCCAGCTCCGCGTCTGGACCGGCGCCGGCAACGGCACGTTCACCGGGCTCGCTGCGTTCGTGGCCCCGGCCGGGATCGACTTCAGCCTGTCGCCCTTCGCGGTGGGCGACCTCAATGGCGATCACATCGCCGATGTCGTGGCCACGAATACGCTGGCCAACGCGAGCGTGGTCTTCAAGGGCAGTGCCACCGGCACGTTCACCCAGGGACAGTCGATCGCGACCTCCACACCCCAGCTCGTCTCCGCCGTGGCGGACGCCAGCGGCGACGGCGTCGCCGACTTCATCGTCGAGGTGAAACCGGCCGGCTTCGAGCTGCGCGCCTGGCGCGGACACGGCGACGGCACGTTCGATGTCTCCCCGTTCAGCACCCTGACCCTGCCGCAGTCCATCACCGGCCTCGCGGTGGGCGATTTGAACCGGGACGGGACGCCGGATCTTGCGACCACGACCGGAACCTCGTTCAGCGCCGGGGACAAGACGCAGCTCTGGATCGGAGGCGGAGGAACCTTCGCCCCGCGGGCCCCCTTCCCCACCGGCCTGGAAGCGGTTCAGCCGGTCATCGGCGATTTCGACGGCACCCTTGGCTTCGACCTCGCCATCGCGGGAGGCGCCGGGAACAGCGTCATCTTCGTGCTGGCGAGGCCGGGCGGGACTTATGTCCCGGCGAGCCTTCCCTCACCGAACGGGCTGGCCCACATCGGTGTGGAGGTGGCCGCCGATTTCAACGGCGATGGCCGGTCGGACGTGGCCATCCTCCACAGCCAGCCCATCATCTGCGGAGAGCCTCCGTGCCCGGGAGAGGTCGAGGTGCGCCTGGCATTGCCGGGCGGCGGGTTCAATATCACCTCGACGAGCGACACCGGGTTCAACCCGGCCGGGTCGCTCATCGCGGCGGACCTGGATCTCGACGGCAAGCTGGATCTCGTCGAGGTGGACACCGTGGACCCCACCGGTCCCACCATCGACCCGGGAACGCTGTCACTGCTCCGGGGGCACGGCGACGGCACGTTCGATCCCGTCGTCACGCTTCCGACCGTCCAATGGCCCCAGGACGTGGCGGCGGGAGATCTGGATCACGACGGCGACATCGATCTGGCCGTGGTCAGCTCCCTCAACAACACGGTCACCCTCTACCTGAGAGGGGCCGGAGGCGCGTACACGGCGCAGGCGCCCATCACCGTCGGACGGGCGCCGGTCCAGGTCGATCTCGCCGACGTGGACGGCGACCTCACGCCCGACCTGGTGATCACCACCCGCGGAAATGGAGCCATCCTCGGGGAGCTCGCCTGGCTCAAGGGGCATGGCGATGCCACGTTCGATCCGCGTGTCATTCTCTTCCAGGCGCTGAACCCCGGCGGATCGGCGATGGGCGACCTGGATGGCGACGGCGACGTGGACTTCGTCGTCTCGATCCAGGGTGAAAACATGAATCCAGACCTTCCCGGAGGGACTGTCGTTCTCCTGCACCAGCCCGGCAACACGTTCACCACGTCCTCCCAGTACCAGGGGGGAATGGGGACGATTGGGCCGAGTCTCGCGGATCTCAACGGCGACGGCGTCCTCGACCTCCTCGTCACGATGGACGGCAATGAGCTGGACGTTTTTCCCGGGGTCGGCAACGGGACGTTCCTGCCGGCGGAGCGGTTCGCCGGGGTCGGCTGCTACGGGTACTGGGCGGCCCGCCTCGTCGGGGACGGCGACATGGACCTGTTCGGATCCTGTCTCGACTTCGCGGTCTTCGAGAACGAGGCGGACCAGAACCCGGACCTCCGGGTGAACGACAACACGCACCTGTCCTGGAGCCCGATCTCCTTCATCGGCGGCTGGGATGTCATTCGCGGCAGCGCCGCGCTTCTGCGCTCCTCCGGAGGCAACTTCGGCACCGCGGTGCAGGCCTGCCTGCAGAACGACGGACCGTTCCACACGCTCGACATCGCACCGAACCCCCTGGTCGGCAACGCCTTCTTCTACCTGGTGCGGGCGGTTCGGCCGAACGGGAGCGGCGGATCGTACGACGGCGAGATGCCCGGACAGGCAGCCCCGCGCGACGCGTCCATCGCCGCGTCGCCCGTCGACTGTCCCTGAGTCAGCTCCGGCCGGAGCGGCCGCGCAGACCGTCGAGGGAGAGCGGGCCCGGTCCCTCGGCCGCGAGGTACAGGAGCATCACGATGTAGAGATACTCGATGAAGCCGAAGAGCGCGTCGATGGACGTCAGCTCCTCGCGGCGCGCCGTCAGGATGGCCACGATCATCGTGACGACGAGCGGCACGATCGCCAGCCGCGTGACCAGCCCGAGGAGGATGAGCGCGCCGCAGATGAACTCGCATCCCGCGACGAACGGCGCCTGGATGTGCGCCGCCGGGATGTGAAGGCTCTCGAAGAACTCGGTGATGTCGTCGAGGTGGTGGAGCTTGCCCCACCCGGACATCAGGAAGACCCAGCCGAGCGTCAGGCGCGCCAGCGTCGGAGGCACCCAGCGCAACCGGTTGGAGATCGCCGCGGCGAGCGATTCAAGGCGGGACAGGAAGGCCATCGCACCTCCTCCTCCCGCGCGAGGCGGGGTTTCAGGAACTCCTAGACGGCGTCGCTCTTCGAGGCCATGTTGAAATCGCGGGCGCGGATCGCCGGCACCACCATGCGCCCCGCCCGCACCGGGGCGCTCATCGCCTCGACGTTGCGCAAAAGCGCCGCCGGCCCGTCGTTGAACCGGAAGTTGTTGACCGGCGACACGATCTTCCCTTTCTCGACAAGCCACACACCGTCGCGCGTCAGACCGGTCTGCTGCAGCGTCTGCGGGTTGAGCGTGCGGATGTACCAGAAACGCGTCACGAGAAGTCCGCGCTCGCAGCCGGCCAGGAGCTCGTCGAGCGTGCCGCTCCCTCCGTCGAGCACGAGGCTGCCGGGGTACGGCATCGGCTTCGTGTTCGTCTTCTGCGCCCAGTAGCGATCGACGCTGAGGTTCCTGAGCGTGCCGCGCTCGACCCAGGTCACCTTCACCGCCGGCAGGCCCGTGCTCTGCTGGCCGGCGCCGAAGAACCCGCCTCCCCCGCCGAACCCGGCCGCGGCGATCCACGGACGGCCGGGGACGCGCGGGTCGAACGGATCGGACCGCAGCGTGACCGTGTCGGCGAAGACCTTCTCGCCGATGCGGTTGCCGCCGCCCGGTTTCGAGAAGACGCTACGGCCTTCGTCCGCGGCGCGCGCCTGGATCCCGCCGAGCATCGTCTGCAGGAGATCGGCGACCGCCTGCGGCTCGAGGATGACGGTGTACCGGCCCGGGTCGAGCTCGCGCGGCTTCGCGGAGGCGAGCGCCTTCTTCGCGGCGCTCGCGGCAATCTCCTTCGGCTTCAGGTCCGCGAGGCGGTTCGCGCTGCCGCCCGCCCAGCCCGACCCGGTGCCGTCGGAGGTGCGCATCGTCGTCGAGAACGACGCCTCGGTCGCCGGCTGATAGCCGAAGAGGCCCTTGCGGTTGGCGATCGCCGAGGCGGTGACGTCGGTGGAGAAGAAGCCCGACGCCGCCAGGCCCGACGCCCGGGCGGCTTCGACCGCGGCCGCCGCCCCGTCGCGGCGCGCCTCGGGGCCGGCCGACGCGGTCACACCGTCGAACGCGGCGATCGCGGGATACGTCTGCGGCCCCAGACCGGGCACCCATTCGGGGCTCTCCGGCGCGAGGGCGAGGATCTCCTCGCTCCGCCGCACCGCCCGCTCGAGCGACGCGTCGTCGGTGTCGCTCGTCTGCACCGTGCCGCTCTTCTTCCCCGCGCGGCTGGTGACGTTGATCGCGAGCGTCGTCGCCGAACCTGCGGTCGTGACGTCCGAGGCCGCGAAGCGGGTGTGCGCCGAAGCCCCCGCCTCGATCGTCACCTCGCACTCCTCGGCCTTCGAGAAGCCGAGGACGCGGTCGCACAGCGCGCGGGCTTCCTTCGCGGTCAGCGGCGTCCGATCCATCACTCGGTCCTGAGCACGTTGACGCGCCGGAAGCGGCCGGGCGGGCAGCCGTGGCTCATGGCATTCACCTGCTGGGGCTGTCCCTTGCCGTCGTTCTGCAGCCCGACGTTCTCCCAGGTCGCCTCGCCGCCGAGCCCGTCGCACGCCTGCCAGAAGTCCGGAGTGCGGCTCTGGTACGCGACGTCGGCGAGCATGCGCCCGACCTTGCCGCCCTTGATCTCCCAGAAGGCGTCGCCGCCGAACTGGAAGTTGTAGCGCTGCTGGTCGATGGACCAGGAGCCGCGGCCGTCGATCAAAATGCCATCGTCCACTCCGGCGACGAGATCGTCGAGGCTGACCGCCTCCTTCGCCGGCTCGAGCCGGACGTTCGGCATGCGCTGGAACGGGACCGACGCGTACGAGTCGGCGTAGCAGCAGCCGGTGGACTCCTCGGCGCCGATGAGGTGGGCCTGGTCGCGGATCGTCTGGTAGCCGACGAAGATCCCCTTGCTGAACAGCGGGAACTGCTTCGTCTTCACGCCATCGTCGTCCCAGCCGCACGTCGACAGGCTTTCGGGGCGGATGCGATCGCCGTTGACGTTCACGAGGTCCGACCCGACGCGCAGCTTCCCGAGCTTGTCGGTCGTCAGGAAGGTGGTGCCGGCGAGATCCGCCTCGTAGCCGAGCGCCCGGTCCAGCTCGGTCGAATGCCCGAGCGATTCATGGATCGTCAGGCCGAGATGGCTCGGCATCAGCACGACGTCCTTCGTCCCCGGCTCGACCGACGGCGACTTGAGATGGGCGACCGCCTCTTCACCGAGGCGGCGGGCATGGTCGGCATAGCGCGCCCGCTCGACCTGCTCCCAGCCGGCGGCGACGGCGTGCGGCCGGTAGGTGCGCGACTTGGTCTTGCGTCCCTTCTCGACGGCGGTCGCGGTCAGCTCGGAGGCGGTGTGCACGACCTCCTGCTCGATGCGGCTTCCCTCGCTCGAGGCGAAGAAGCGATTCTCGCGCCGGAGCGAGATCGTCCCGTTGGCGGAGAAAACACCTTCGACCTTCTTGACCTCGCCGTTGAGGCCGCGCAGGAACTCCAGCTTGTCCTGCACGGTGACCGCGAACGGATCCTGCTTCACGGGCGTGCGATACGACTCGGTGCAGGCGGCCACCTTCGCGAGACGCACCGGCTCGCGCCGCAGCGGCGCATCGGCGCGCGCGATGGCGACCGCCTCCTTCGCGGCGGCGGCGATGGCGTCCTTCGTGACGACGTGCCGACCGGCGAAGCCCCACGCTCCGGCGGCGATCACCCGCACGCCGAAGCCGAACGACCCGGTTTCGTTGATGGCAGGCACGTGGTTCAGCGTGCCGCTCGCGAAATCCGGCTGGGAGCGCAGCGTGACGAGCTGCGTGCGGTAGCGGTTGATGCGGATGTCGGCGTAGGTGGCGCCCGCCTTCTTCGCGCGATCGAGGGCGAAGGCGGCGAGCTCGCGCAGCGTGTCCGGAGAGATCTCGTCGGCCTCGACGCGGCTGATGAAGATCTGTCCCGGGATGAGCTGCGCCCCGGCCCAGAGCGCGGCGCCCGCGCCACACGTGGCGAGGAACTCCCTGCGAGTCCGGCCCATCGTCCCTCCGTGCGACTCCCGGCGACAGGAGACACGGAGCCTAGCACGGTCAGCGGCGCAAGGTCAGGGACAGGAACGTGCCGGCCGCGCGGCCCCGGTCGAGTCGCGCCAGGCGATGCCGAAGCCGCAGGGGTTCTCGGGGCGCACGACGTAGTAATAGACCTGGCCGACCGGAGGGATCGCCGCGTCCGACGCGGCGGTGTCGCTCGCGTCGTTCGTCTCCAGGCAGACACCCGGACCGACGAAATCGTTCGCCGACGTCGAGCGGATGACGTCGTAGGCGACCGTTCCGGGCGCGCCGTAGCTGCCCGCGGGCGGGCTCCACGTGAGCGAGACGCCTCCGCCCGGCCCCGACGCCATCTGGAGGTTCAGGACCTCGCCGACCGTCCCCCAGGTGGTGACGTTCGACGGCGCGCAGTCGCACGCGCCTCCATGGCCGTCCCCGTCCGCGTCGTCCGCCTGCTGCGAGCCCTTGATGACGACGTTGTCGACCATCCAGCCCTGGCTGTTCGAGAAGAACGCGTTCGCCCTGTAGCGAAAGCCGATCTGGATCGTCATTCCCGAGTAGAAGCTGAGGTCGAACTCGTTGTGGGTCACGACACCGGTCCCCTGCGTCAGGCGCGCGCATCCGCTGATCGTCGTGTAGCTGGTGGGGAACTGCGGGTAAGGGATGACCACCACTTCCTTGGCGTCCTGCTCGCCGCTGTTCAGACACGCGCCTCCGGAGTCGTATCCGATGGCGTCGAACGCGATGGTCGAGTGTCCCAGCGGGATGGTGATGCTCGGGCTGACGAGGAGGTTGTCTTCCTGGTTGAAGCCGAAGGGATCGCAGTTGGGTCCGGCGGATCCGAGCGTCCTCCAGCCTTTGCTCGGATAGGTGCCGCCGCAGCGGCTGTTCGTCCAGGCCCAGGTCATCGTGGACCCGAAGGGGCCGCCCACGTTGACGGGCGTGAACCCGGCCGGGGACAGCTCGAAGGTCTCGTTGAGAGGACCGGTCCCGGGATTCGCATTGGCGGGGCAGTTGTCGCAGAGATCGCCGATGCCGTCCCCGTCGCTGTCGGTCGGGTCGAGGCCGGGGACCGTCGGGCAGGAATCGCAGAAATCGGATCTCCCGTCCCCGTCGAAATCGGGCATGCAGCGACCCTGGGAACAACCCGAGAACGGCGCACCCGGGCAGCAGTTCTGGGCCCCGTCCGCAAAGACCTGGAGATTGGTGTAGGTCGGAGCCGAACCGCAGGTGTCGCCCGCCACCATGATCCGGCCGTCATAGAGGCCGCCCTGGTCGAGCGTCACGTTGGTCAGGATCGGATTCTGCTGGTCCGACACGCCCGTGGGAAGGGTGACGCCGCCCGACAACCACAGGTACGACTGCGCCCCGGGAGGCGTCCCCGGGGCGGGCTTCAGGAAGAGCTGCGCGGTTCCTCCTTCGCAGACCGGGCCGCTGTTGCTCAGGATCGGGTCGGGCACGAGCGCGAGGACGTTCAGGACGTTCGTTCCGGTCGCGCTCTGGCCGTCCGGATTGGTGACCGTGACGGAGTGCAGTCCGGGCGCGGCGGTCGCCGGGTCGATCTCGAGGGTGAAGCCGTCGGGAAACACCATCGGCGGCGCCAGGAGCTGGAGCCCGCCGCTGATCGACACGCTGAAGCGATTCGGGAAGCCGGGCCCGCCGGAATCGTTCCCGGGGTCGAAAAAGCCCTTGGGCGCGGGGTTCGTCGCCTGGATGACCGTCGGGATCCCGAGCGGGTTCCAGGGACACCACCGCGTGACGAAATCGGGCGTGGGAGGCGGCGGCGCCGCCAGCTTCACCACCTGGAGCCCGACCGAACTCGGGCCGTCGCACCAGGGCTGAAACGTCCACATCGTCATGTCGTCGCGCGGGTCGACGACCGTCGAGGACGCGTGCGTCCACGGATGCCGGGTCGGGTCCACCTGGACGGGCGTGTAGGCGTTCACGCTGGCGGTCGCGGCGGTCCAGGTGGTCGAGTCGGAAGCGAAGCCCGCGTAGCGCCCCGCGGTGACGGCATTGAGATGTTCGTCCAGGGCCGAGGTCGTCGCTCCGACCGCGATGTGCCCCTGGCCCGACATCGCCACGGTCGGGTTCAGGAAGGAATTGGGGGAACCGGGAGAGGGATCCGCGAGCACCCCCTCCTCCGCCACGCTGGCAGGGGGGCCGGGCAAGAAATCGGTGATGCGGTACCAGTGCGCCCTGGTCCGCACCCCGTTCCCCTCGACGAGCGCCGCCACGATGGAGGCTTCCCCCGTGATCTTGTCCCTGGCCATGGTCGCGGAGGTCAGGGCGGGCGCCGCGAAATCGGCGAGCGGCTGGTCACCTCCGAGGTGCGGGACGGCCCAGGGTAACCCGAGAGGCGAGATGGCGAGGGATCTCGGAGCCCACAGGCTAGGAAAGTTGCTCCCGGGGTCCTGGATCCGGTAGACGAGGAGCGCGTTCGAATCGTGGTAGGACGTCCCGATGAAAAAACCGTCCTGGGACAGGGGATCGTCGTTGTTGACGCCCACGACGGCCCAGGCGCCGTGGCAGGTCTGGTAAGGGGGAACGTCGCAGACCGTGAAGCCACGCAGCGCCGTCACCTTCGGGCCCGACGCGTTGAACACCTGCGACCTCGGCAGGACGAAGCCGGTACTCAACGCCCGCGAGAGGTTCAGGGGATCCTGCAGCACGGCGCCGATGTAGAGGGCCTGCCGGTCCACTCCGAGGCTGAGAGAGTGGACCACTTTCCCGCCGATGTCGTGAAGGGTCAGATCACCCTGATCCTGGGTGAAATGCGTCAGGGAGAAACCGCTCAGCGGCTCGCTCGCGACGGCGATGAAGATCTCCGAGGGATAAGTATCGGTCGCCGCGATCAACCAGAAGAGGCGCGCGACGCGGTCGTACTGCACCCGCGGGTAGCGGATGGAACCGGACCCGGCCGGATAGCCGAAGAAGGCGTCGAGGTCCTGGTCGAGTCCAACCGGATTGCCCGCCTTGTCGAAGCGCTTGATGCGATGTTCCGAAACCACCAGGACCGAGTCCAGGCCCACCGCCCCGGAGACGATCGGCTGCCGGCCGTCGGACGGCGTCGAGAGTGCCTTGAAGCTCAGAACCTGAGGTTGCGGGGTCTTCCCATCGGCCGGTCTGGTGGAAGCGAGCGAAGAAGCGGCTCGCGCGGGGACGAGCAGAGCGAAGAGCAGCAAGGTCGTCGCGGCCGGGCGCATGGACATGGATTCCCCTGATCCGAAGCTTCCCGAAGTTTGAGGGCTGGGCCGAAGGCTGTGGGGGCGGTTGCGGCGGGACCCACCCCGGAATGGGCTCCCTAGTACCTCCATTCAGGAGGGCTGTCAACGGCGGAGTGAATCGACGGCTCCGGGACGCAGGCGTCCCGCGTCCGGACACTATCGGGTTGCCGCGCCCACCGGCGAGCTCCGGCGGCACAGGGAATCGCGCCCCGGCCGGGCACGGCACGCATCTTGCCATTCCGGGGCCGCGGCCCGCGCGCGTCCGTCGCCGGCTGGCCGCCCGACGTAAGGAGACCCGCGTGGAACAGTTCTTCCAGGACCTGAAGTACGGCGCCCGGATGCTGCGCAAGCGGCCGGGCTTCACGGTGGTCGCCGTCCTGACGCTGGCGCTCGGGATCGGCGCCAACACGGCGATCTTCTCCTCGGTCAACGCCATCCTGCTGCAGCCGCTGCCGCTGCCGGATCGCGACCGGCTGGTCCTGTTCAGCGACACCACCGGCGAAGGCACGAGCCAGGGAAGCCCGCGCGACGGCGTGTGGGAGCGCTTCTCGATGGGGTCGTACCGTCACTTCGCGGCGAGCGTCCCGGCTCTCGAACAGCTCGCCGCCTTCCGCAGCGGCGAGTCGAGGCTGAACGTCGTCGGCGAGAAGGACGGCGCCCCCGAGTCGCTCCTCGCCTCGGGCCATCTGGTCACCGGGAACTACTTCCGGCTGCTCGGCGTCCAGCCGGAGATCGGGCGGGCGCTCACTCCCGACGACGACCGCGATGGGGCCCCCCCTGCCGCCGTGGTCTCGCACGGCTGGTGGACGGCCCACTGGGCGGGCGACCGCGCGGCGATCGGCCGGACCGTCACGGTGAACGGCGTGCCGCTGACGATCGTCGGCGTGATGCCGGAGCGCTTCTTCGGCCTGCGCGTGCGCCGCTCTCCGGACTTCTGGCTCCCGCTCTCGCTCCAGCCGCGCATCGAGCGGAGCGACTCGTTCCTGACCGACCGCGACGTCTACTGGCTGAACCTCGTCGGGCGCCTGAAGCCGGGCGCCACGCTCCAGGAAGCCTCCGTGCAGGCGAACACCGGCCTCAAGCAGTACCTCCGGGCCGAAGGGGGGACGACCCCGGCGGACGACTGGAAGAACGCCATCGAGCGCGGCGCGGTGCGCCTCGCGCCCGGCGGTTCGGGCATCTCCGGCCTGCGGGTCTACTACGGCCAGCCGCTCAAGGTGCTCATGGTCGTGTCCGGGTTCGTGCTGCTCATCGCCTGCGCCAACCTGACGAACCTGCTGCTGTCGCGCGCCGCCGAGAGGCGTGGCGAGATCGCCATGCGGCTCGCCCTCGGAGCCGGGCGCGGACGGCTGATTCGCCAGGTCATGACCGAGAGCCTGATGCTGGCCGTGCTCGGCGGCGCCGCCGGACTGCTCCTGGCGCTCTGGGGCGTCGAGGCGCTTCGCACCCTGGTCTCGAAGAGCGCGCCGATCGACGTGGGGCTGAACCTGCCGGTCCTGGGCTTCACGGCCGCGGTGTCGATCCTCGCCGGGGTGCTCTTCGGCCTGGCGCCGGCGCTGCGGGCCGGGCGGGCCGATCTGATCACCGCCATGCGGGCGCGGGGCGAAGGCGGAGGGGCGGGACGGCTGCGCACCGGCCTCGCGCCCGTGCTCGTCGTGACGCAGGTGGCGCTGTCGCTCGTCCTCCTGGCCGGATCGGGGCTCCTCGTCCGCAGCCTGATGAACCTGGCGGGGGCCGACGTCGGCTTCCAGCGCGACGGGGTCGTCGTGGTGGACATCGACACGCGCGTCGCCGGCCTCGCGCCGACGGAGCTGGGCGATTACTACCGGCGCCTGCTCGAGCGCGTCAGGGCGATCCCGGCGGTGACGTCGGCGACCGTGGCGACCTACAGCCCGATGGCGGGGTCGACCCGCAACAACAGTCTGACGATCGAGGGACGCACCGCCGGACCGGACGAGGATGTCTCCTCCGACACGATCCTGGTCACGCCCGGATTCGCCTCGACGCTGCGCATCCCGGTCGTCCGCGGGCGGGTCATCGACGAGCGGGATGGTCCGGCGGCGCCGAAGGTGGCGCTCGTCAACGAGGCTTTCGCGCGCGCCTATTTCCCCGGCAGCGATCCGATCGGCCGGCGCGTCGCCATCGGCGACGAGCCCGGGAACCCGCGCTACGAGATCGTCGGCGTCGTCGGCGACGCGCGCTACAACAGCCCGCGCGAGCCGGCCTCGCGGACGATGTTCCTCGCCATGATGCAGGCGCAGGACCCGTCGGCGTACGCCAGCGACCTCGAGGTGCGGACGTCCGGCGACCCGATGACGGCCGTCCCGGAGATCCGCCGCGCCGTGACCGAGGTGGATGCGCGCGTGCCGATCGCCACGGTGACGTCGCTGCGGCAGCAGGTGACGAGCTCGGTCGGTCCCGAGATGCTCCTGGCGCAGCTCGTCAGCACCTTCAGCCTGCTGGCGCTGGTGCTCGCGTCGGTTGGCCTGTACGGGGTCGTGTCGCAGGCGGTGGCACGCCGGACCAACGAGATGGGCATCCGCATGGCCCTCGGCGCCGATCGCGGGCGCATCCTGGGGATGGTGCTGCGCGAGGCGGGAGGGCTCATCCTGGTCGGCCTGGCCCTCGGACTTCCCGGAGCGGCGCTCGCGGCCCGGGTGCTGACGACCCAGCTCTACGGCGTGACGCCGGCGGATCCGGCGACGCTCGCGCTCAGCGCCGGCGTCCTTCTGGCCGTGGCGCTTCTGGCCGGCTACATTCCGGCCCGCCGCGCTTCGCGCGTCGATCCCCTGGTCGCGCTGCGGGCCGAATAGGCCGGCGCTCTTCGCTCACGGGACTCCTCCGCCACCACCGTGCAGGATGCGGGGCAAGGATGCCCCGGGGTGAAGACCCGTCAGGCGGTCGTCGTCAGGCGGTCGTGATGCCGGCGAACAGATCCTCGTAGGAGGCGGCGGCCCGGTCCCAGGAGAAATCCTCGGCCATGGCGCGGTGCTGCAGGGCGCGCCAGGCCTGGCGGCCCGAGGCGCGCAGGGTCATGCCGCGGTGCGTCGCGTGCGCCAGGCTGCCGGGATCGAGGCGGTCGAAGACGAAGCCGGTGCCGCGGCCGGGATGCTCGTCCACGTCGCGCACCGTGTCGGCGAGGCCGCCGGTGCGGTGCACGACCGGGATGGTGCCGTAGCGCATGGCGTGCATCTGCACGAGGCCGCACGGCTCGTAGCGCGACGGCACCAGCAGCAGGTCCGATCCCGCGACCACCTGGTGCGACAGCGGCTCGTTGAAGCCGATGAAGACCCCGACATGCCGCGGATGCTCGGCGCGCAGGCGCTCGAGCCCGGAGACGATCCGCGGATCCCCCGATCCGAGGACGATCAGGTCGGCGCCGGCGCCGATGAGCCAGGGCGCCGCCTCGACGAGGATGTCGATTCCCTTCTGATCGACGAGGCGCGACACGACGCCGAGGATCGGCCGATCGGCCGGCTCCGCGTCCCGCGCCGGCGCCGGCACGGCGGCCGGCGCGATGGCGCCCGGCGCGGATTTCTTCGACTTCGTGACTTTCGGTGCGCGGGCGGCCGACTTCCTGGCGGCGGCGCCCAGCGATTGCGGCACGCGCGCGCGCGCACCGGCCGGCCGGGCCGGCGGAGCCGGGCCCGTCGCGAGGCCGAACGCGGTGCGCAGCGCCTTGCGGCACTCTTCTTTGCGCTCGATCGTGGACGGGTCGTACGTCCTGGCGATGTGCGGGTCACGCACGGGATCCCAGTGCTCGTAGTCGGCGCCGTTGAGGATGCCGACGAGATCGCGCCCGCGATGACCGGCGACCTCGTGCAGCCCGAAGCCCCCTTCGCGCGTGGTGATCTCCCAGGCGTAGCGCGGCGAGACGGCGGTCACCTTGTCGGCGTAGCGCAGGCCACCCTGCAGGAAGTTGACGTCGCCCCCGGCTTCGATGCCGTACTCGTTGAAAACGGCGCCGCGCACGGGGCCGGGTGGCGCGATCCAGTCGATCGAGTCGCCGCCGAAGCGCCCCTGGTAACCCATGTTGTGGATGGTCTGCACGGTGCCGGGACGCCGGCCGCGCCACGACATGGCGAAGCGCGCAAACAGCGGCACGAGCGACGCGTGCCAGTCGTGGCCGTGCAGGATGTCGGGCGGCGCGGCGGCGCGCGCCGCCAGCTCGCAGACCGCGCGCGACAGCAGCGTGAAGCGCCGGTCGTTGTCGTCGTAATCGCCGCCGGGCGGGCCGTACAGGCCGTCGCGGCCGAACAGCTCCTCCGACTGCACCAGCGTCAGGCGCACGCCCTCTTTCAGATCGCGCGACAGGAAGCGGACCGGCACGCGCGCCCACCCCAGCGGCACGGCGAGGTAATCTTCCGACGGACTGTAGGAGAAAGGACGGCGGTCGATCCGCCCGTAAGCCGGCAGGAAGACGCGCACGCGGTGGCCGCGGCGCTGCAGAGCGGGTGGGAGCGCCCGCACGACGTCGGCGAGGCCGCCGGTCTGCGCCAGCGGACTCATCTCCGCCGAGACCATCCAGATGTCGAGCCGACGCACGACCAATCCTCCTAGATCCGGTCGGGGCTGGCGAGCAGGTGCCCTTCCGGCACGTCCATGACCCGGTCGAGCTCGCGCAGCGCCCGCGCCGCCTCCTCGGGCGGCGTCGGGTTGATGAAGAAGCCGCTCCCCCACTCGAAGCCGGCCACTTCCGTCAGCTTCGGGAGGAGCTCGACCTGCCAGTGATAGCGCTCCGGATGCTGCGCTCCCGGAGGCGCACTGTGGATGACGTAGTTGTAGGGCGGGTCCTTGAGCGCCAGCTTGTAGCGCCGCAGCACGTCGATGAGGATCTCCGCCAGGGTCGACGTCAGCGGCGGCGCCAGCGTCTGGAAGAACGGCTCGTGCGCCCGCGGCAGGATGGACACCTCGAACGGGAAGCGCGACGCGAACGGTGCCAGCGCCACGAAGTCTGCGTTCTCGGCCACGAGTCGCCGCCCGTCGTGCAGCTCCTGCTTGAGAATGTCGCAGTAGATGCAGCGGCCGCGGAAGTCGAAGTAGCGCTCGACTCCCTTGATCTCCGACTCGATGCGGGCCGGCGTGACCGGCAGGGCGATGATCTGCGAGTGGGCGTGCTGCAGGCTGGCGCCCGCCGCCGGGCCGTGGTTCTTGAAGACCAGGATCGACTGGAAGCGCGAGTCCTTGAGGAGATCGAGCGTGCGCTCGCGGAAGGCGGTCAGGACCTCCGCCATGTGATCGCGCGTGTACGACGCCGGGTCCTCGTCGTGTCGCGGCGTCTCGATCACGACCTCGTGCGCCCCGATGCCGCGCATCATGTCGTACAGCCCCTCGCCGCGCTTGTCGTCACGTCCTTCGATGCGCAGCGCCGGGTAGAGATTCGGGACCACGCGCACGCGCCAGGCGCCGTCGGGCCCCGGCTCGGCGTAGCGCAGCACCTCGCGCGGCGTCTCGGCCTCCTGCCCGGGACAGAAGGGGCAGGGCGCGGCGCTCGGCACCGCCGTCGTGTAGCGGCGGAACGGGTTCGGGCGCTGGCCCCGTCCGCCGGCGATGATCACCCAGCGCCCGAGGATCGGGTCCTTGCGCAGCTCCGGCTCGTGGGTCGTGGGGTGCGGCGTCACCTGCTCACTTGGGAGAATCCGGCTTGCGGAACCGCAGGACGAGGTTCGCGGTGAATCCGGGCGTCGTGCCCGCTTCATTTCCGCGCGGGAGGCGCCAGCATAGCGCAAAGAGGGTCCCCTGGTAAGCCTTCTCGTAGCGCACTTCGGCGCGCTGCAGCGTCTCGATCGGCGACGCCACCAGCTGCGCCAGCGGCGGATCGGCGCGCACGTCGAGCGCGAAGCCGAAGACCCGGTCCTCGAGCACCAGGCGCGCCGCGTCCGCCACGGACACCGCCTCCCCCGGAGCGTCTTCGATCGGCTTTCCGCCGCCGGCCGCAGGCGCGATGACGCGGCGGCGATCGGCTTCCTTCGGCGTCAGCAGCGTGAGGGCCAGCAGGGTTCCGAAAACGCCCCCGGCCGGGGCGCGCCGGACGTCCCAGCGGACACGCAGCCCGGCCTCCTCGTCGATCGACACCTCGCGCTCGAAGGCGACCTCGTCCTGATCGATGTGCAGGCGGAAGCCGCGCCCCGTCATCTCCCACGACTGCGGGCGCCCGGACAGGAGCGTCATCCCCTCGAAACGGGCCAGCGCTTCGGGTGACGGCGGGGCCGCGGCGGTGAAATCCCGCAGGCTCCGAAGCGGCAGGATGTCGAAGGCGCGGCCCTCGAGATCGCTTGGCGCGATGCCGACCTTCTGCTCGTGGGGAGACGCGACCGCGCCCTCGCCTTCGCCGCCGTGCGTCAGGTCGGCCCCCTCGTGGTACGACTCGCGGAAGCGCGACAGCACGTTCGTGACGTTGAAGCGGCTCTCGAGATCGTCCAGCTCGACCAGCGTGCCGGCATCCGACGGGCGGAGGAACGCCTGCAGGCGCCCGCCGCGCAGGACGACCTCGTCCTCGAGGTCGCCGTCGAGATCGATCCGCAGGGCCGCGGGGGCCGGCCGCTTCGCGAGGAGCGCGTCGGCCTCGAGCAGCGAGTGATAGAGGCCGTGGCGCAGGTGGCTGTAGTAGATGCCGCCGAAGAGCCCGTGCCAGTAGGCGCAGTTGCACTCGGCGCGCAGGGCGGCCGTCAAAGCGGGGGCGCGATCCGCGACCGACGTCTCGAGCGCCCGGGCGCGCCGCGACGACCACAGCACGTGTTTGTGCAGCTGGTCGGCCTCCGGGTAGCGGGCCAGGAACATGTCCCACAGGCTGCCGCGCACGAAGGCGCGCGCCGCTTCGCGACCGGCCCGCTCGCTGGCCGCGTCGCGGGCGCGGCCGTAGGCGGCGACCGACGCGGCCGGCAGCGCCCACTCCAGCATCTCGGTGTAGGAGGCGTTCGGCACGTACACCTTGCGCGCCTTCGGGTTCGACGCGAGCACGTCGGCGGGCTGCACGCCCCGCGCCGGCCCGTCCGGCTCCTCGAGCAGCGTCATGAACTGCTCGAGCCATCGCTCGCCGTAGACCCAGGCGTGCGTCTCGGGCCACAGGCCGAATTTCTCGGCGTCGTCGCCGTACGTCAGCACCGGGCCCTCGTCGGAGCCGGCGTCGAGCGACGCGCCCGCCGTCTCGAGGTGCGCGCGCACCGTGTCGATCGGCCGGAACGGGATGAGATAGCGCAGCGCCGAGTCCGACGGGAAGAAGGCGATGGCGCGCCCGGCGCGCTCGGTCGCGAAGATCCCGGTGAAGCGCTCGTCGAGCAGGCCCGCGAAGCGCAGGTGCTGGTCGTCGAGGATGGTGTAGCGCACCCCCGCCTCGGACAGGACCTCGGCGAGGGCCGGCTCCCACACCCGCTCGGCGATCCACGCCCCCTGCGGCCGCCGACCGGCGCGCTTCTCCCACCACGCCGCCAGCCGCTCGATCTGATCGAGCGCGTCTTCGCGCGGGATGGCGGGGAGGATCGGCTCGTAGAAGCCGCCGCCGAGCGGCTCGACCTGGCCGCGCGCCACGAGCGCCAGCGCCCGGTCGAGCAGGCCGCGATCGTGCGCCTCGAGCCATTCGATGAGGCAGCCGGAGAAGTGGAACCCGGCGCGCACGCCCGGATGGCGCTCGAAGTGATCGAGCAGCGGCGCGTACGACCGATCGATCGCCTCGCGGAAGACGCTGTCGAAGTTCCCGACCGGCTGGTGGAAATGCAGCACCAGGACGAGGCGCACCGGCGCGCGCTGAACCGGCGACGGGGTCTTCGGCGTCATCGCGGCACCCCGCGATCCCAGCGGAACTCCAGGTCCCGGAGCGGCAACGGCGTTCCCTCCTGTTCCAGCGTGATCGACAAGCGCGCCCGCTCCGTGCCGTTGGCGACGATCGCCTGGGCCGGCACCGACAGCTCGAGGATCTTCCGGGCGCGCGCCTTCACCCCGGCCGGCTCGGCTTCGAGCAGGTTCCCCTCATCATCGAGGGCCAGCCGCGATTCGACCACCGGGCCCTCCGGCACGGCGATGCGCAGCGACAGGCGCGTCCCGGCGAACGGCGCCCGCATCCCGGGCGACGGGGGATCGAGCCGCAGCGCGATGGCGCCTTTCGGCGTGATGGCGCAGCGCAGGGCGCCGATGGTCCGGCCGGCGCGCTGCATGGTGCCGGCGGCGACGAGGTTGGCGCCGTCCATCGGCGCCGCGGTGTACCACTCGAAGTAGTCGCTTTCGAACCCGTCGATCGACGGATCCAGCGCCGCGGCCCTCAACATGTCTTGATCGCGGCCGGCGATGATCGGCCACCCGAGCCCTTCCGGCGGCGGCACACCAGCCGCCTCGCACGCCTGGCGCAGGTGACCGCGAAACAAGGCGTCGAAGTCGGCGCGATAGAGATTGTCGAACTGGCCGTCGAGCCACCAGAACCAGTCGCTCCCCTCCGCTGCGCGCAGGGCCGCCCAGGCGGCGCGGCGCGCCTGCGGGCGATCCGGGTCCTCCAGCGTGGGCTGCACCCGGCGACGCGTCTCTCCCAGCAGGTTCCACGCCCGGTTTTTCTCCGGCCCGCCGATCCAGATGCCGAACGACGCCTCGATCCACGAGCCGGCGCGCAGCCGGCGCACCACGCCGCGCCGCGGGCAGGCGGCGATCGCCTCGCCCACGGTCCGCGGCACGAGCTCCTGCTCCTTCTCGAGCACACCGTACAGGGCGCGCAGGAATCCGGCGCCGGCGTCCGCGTACTGCTCCCAGGGATTCTCGCCGTCGAGCGCGATGAGGGTGACGGCGTCCTCCGCGTCTCCCGATCGCGCCCGCGCCTCGGCGACCAGCTCGGCCGCCGCCTCGCGCGGATCGCGGCGGCTGTAGACGAAGCCGACCCGGTCCGACAGGTCGTGATCGCGGAACAGCAGCGCCAGGGGCGCCCCATCCCCCTCGAGGTGCCACGGCCGGCGAGGATCGGCGTCGCCGTCCCGCTCGGAGGCGCGCAGCACCTCGATGTCGCTCGCCGCCCAGCCGACGCCGCACGCCGCCATCAGCGCCACCGCGGCCTGGGAGATTGAGCCCTCGGAAGGCCACATGCCGCGCGGCCGACGCCCGATCTCCGCCTCGACCGCTTCGAGCCCTTCGGCGATCTGGGCGCGCGCGTCCTTGGGCGCGCGGAAGCGCTCCGGCAGCACCGCCTTCGGCAGCGCCTCGAGCGCCGACTCGGTGTCAGCGAGGAGCGGCAGGATCGGGTGGGCGTACGGGGACGCCGCGATCTCCGCCTGGCCGCGCTCCGCGGCCCCGCGGTACAGGTCGGGAAGCCGGCGCAGGATGTCGTCCTGGACGCGATGGAGCGTCGCGATGTCGTCGCGCGTAAAGGCCCGCCCGCGCCGGCGCAGGGCGGCGATCTCCGGGTAGTCCTCGGGCGCCTTGAACCCGAACCAGGCGAGATCGAACAGCGCCTGCAGGTCGCGCAGATCGGTCTGCGAGAAGTCGCGCCACGCCTCTTCGTCGCCGCGGCGCCGGCGCGCGTCGGCGCGCAGACGGAAAAGCTCCGCGAAGCGCGGCAGCGGACGGATCATCCGCTCCTCCTGCGCCGAGAAGAAGTGCTCGACGAGGAAACGCCGCTGCGCGTCGTCCGCCTCCTCCACCGGCACCATGGCCGCCTCGCGGAAGGTGTCGGTGTCGCCTTTCGTGTAGGCGCGCATCTGCTCCAGCAAGGTCGGCACCAGGTTGAGGGTGACGCGCATCCCGGGGAACTCCTCGAGCACGCGCACCATGTCGTAGTACGACCTCCCGGCGTGGAGGCGCACCCACGGCTGCCGGCAGACGCGCTCTCCCTGCAGGCGGTAGAGCGGCTGGTGCAGGTGCCAGAGGAAGGCGATCGCGGCGCGGGGCACGGCGTTCAGACCCCGAAGCGGGCGTCCGAGGAGACCACGGCGATCCCCTCGCCGCTGACGGTGATGCCGCGCGCCCGGTCCTGCTCGGCGTCATAGCCGATGACCGTGTCGGGGGGGATGCGGATGTTCTTGTCGATGATGGCGCGGCGGATGCGGCAGCGGCGCCCGATGTCCACCTCCTCGAACAGCACGCTCTCGGACACCGTGGCGTAGGAATTGATGCGCACCCGCGGGCTCAACACGCAGCGGTCGATGTGCCCGCCCGAGATGATGCCGCCGTTGCAGACGAGCGAGTCGGTGGCGATGCCGGCCCGGTTCGACTCGCGGTCGGCGAAGACGAACTTCGCCGGCGGATCGTCGCGGCGCGCCGTCAGGATCGGCCAGTCGTAGTTGTAGGTGTTGAACGACGGCGTGACGCTGACGAGATCCATCGAGGCCCGCCAGTACGCGTCGAGGGTCCCGACGTCGCGCCAGTAGCCGTTGTCGGAGGCGGGCGCCCCGGGCACCTGGTTGTTCATGAAGTTGTAGGCGCGCACGTGGCGCTTCTCGTACCAGCGCGGCAGGATGTCGCGGCCGATGTCGTGCGTCGAATCCGACGCCTCGTGATCGAAGAGGACCGCTTCGCGCAGCACGTCGTAGTTGAAGATGTAGTTCCCCATCGACACCAGCGCCTTCGAGGCGTCGCCGGGGAACGGCGGCGGCGTCTTCGGCTTCTCCAGGAAGCGCGTCACCCGCATCGCCGCGTCCACCTCGAGACAGCCGAACTGGTGCGCCTCCTCGATCGGGTGGGGCACCACGCTGACGCTGATGTCGGCGCCGCTCTCGACGTGCTCGTCGAGCATCTGCTGGTAGTCCATGCGGTAGATGTGGTCGGCGCCGAGGACCGCGACGTACGCCGGGCGGTCGCGCTCCATCCGCTCGAGGTTCTGGTACAGCGCGTCGGCGGAGCCGAGGTACCAGCCTTTCCCCTCGCCGAACGCCGCCGGGATCACTTCGCAGTACTGCCCCAGGTTGGACGCGAAGTTCCAGCCGCGCGACAGGTGCCGGATGAGCGAGTACGACTGATACTGCGTCAGCACGTGGATGCGGAACATGTTCGAGTGGACGAGGTTCGACAGGACGAAGTCCACCAGGCGGTAGGCGCCCGCGAACGGCATCGCCGGCTTGGCCCGGCGCCGCGTCAGCGGCATGAGACGGCGGCCCTCGCCGCCGGCCAGCACGATCGCCTGCAGGCGCCGCGAGTCGCCGCCGTACCCCGGCGGTCCCGCGTTCGCGCGACCCACGCCCCCGTCCCCGCGCGTCCCGCGTTCGTTCATCGTGTCCCCCACAGCCCCGGGTCGATCTCCGGAAAGAGATTGTCGCGGGATTCTATGGCCGCCAGCACGTCCACGGCCCGGCGGGCCTCGCCGCTCCCCTCCCCAGCGCGCGACGCGAACAGCCGCGCCAGGCGGTCGAAGCGATCGAGGTGCTCGTGGACCCGCTGGCGCGCGTACTCCGGCGTGGTGCGGTTCTTCAGGATGAAGGGCCAGTCGGAGGCCTGCGCGAGCAGCAGCTCCCGCGCCGCCTGCGCCGCGAGGCGGCGCCGCAGATCGGTGCCGGACGATCGGACCTCGTCGGCGATGGCGGCCATGCGGCGAGAGGCGTCGTGGAGCGGCGGGACGATCCAGTCGTTGTCGCTGCGCAGCCACACGTCGTGATAGCCGTTCTCACCCCACGACGACTCGGACGGCCGCGCCACCTGCGTCACCGGATGCGCCTCCAGGTACTGCGCCGGGCTGACCGCCGCGATCCCCGCGCCGGGAAGACCGCGCAGGACGAGATCGAGCCAGTCGGGCCCTTCGAACCACCAGTGGCCGAACAACTCCGCGTCGTACATCGAGACGACCAGCGGCGGCCGATCGAGGCCGCCCCGCAGCCACGTCATCTGCGCGCGGCGGTTGCCGACGAAATCGGCGGCGTGTCGCGCCGCGCTTCGCAGCGCCGCGGCCCGTTTGTACGGTTCCTTCCAGTCGGTCCGGCCGGTGATGCGATGGTACTTGAACCCCGTCATCCCGCGGGTGCCGGCCGGGTCGAGATACGGCGCGACGTAGGCGTGCTCGAGATCGAAGCCGATGTCGCGGTAGAAGTCGCGGTACGACGGATCCCCCGGATAGCCCTCCTGGCTGCTCCACACCTGCACCGAGGATTCCTCGTCGCGCCCGAAGGCGGCGACGCCGGTCGGACACAGGAGCGGCGCGTGCACGTCGAAGCGGGGCGGGCTCGTCGCGTTGCGGATCGCGTGCGTGTCGACGAAGAAGTACTCGATGCCGGCGTCGGCGACGTACGCGTCGAGGCCTTCGAAGTAGGCGCACTCCGGCAGCCACAACCCGCGCGGCGTGCGCCCGAGCAGGCGCCGGTGCTCGGCGACCGCCGTCTCGATCTGCCCGCGCAGCGTGCCCGGGTCGAGGCGGTGCAGCGGCAGGAAGCCGTGCGTCGCGGCGCAGGTCATGAGCTCGAGCACGCCGCGGTCCTCGAGGTCGCGGAACACCGCGGGCAGATCGCGGTTCCAGCGCTCGACGAACAGGTGCTGGTAGCGGTGCAGGCGATCCCAGTAGAAACCGGCGACCGGGCTGAAGTCGGGGTCCTTGCGGGTGCGCTCCACCTCGCGCCACGCCAGGTGGCACAACCGCCCGAGGAGGCGCTCGTACTTCGCCATCAGCAGCGGGTCGCTGAGCATGGCGAGGAGCGTCGGGCTCAAGGACATCGTCAGCCGCACCGGCGCCCGCTCGCGCGCCAGCTGGTCGAGCGCGTCGAGGATCGGCAGGTAGGTTTCGGTGATTCCCTCGAAGAGCCACTGCTCCTCGAGGAAGAAGTCGTGCTCCGGGTGCCTCACGAACGGCAGGTGCGCGTGCAGGACGAGACCGAGGTAGCCCACGGGGTTCGCGACGCCGATCGGCGGCACGGGTGCTTTGCCCGGCGGTCTGCGGCCGGCCCGGATGTCGGCCGGCGCCTCGGGCTCGCTCCAGAGCGGCGTTGCGGCCGCCACGCGTCCGGCCGGCTCGCCCGCAACGACGTCGTGGCGCGGCACGGTGCTCCACGCAAGCCGTCCTCCCGGCGAGGAGACGGGCGAGGGCCGCACGCTGACGCCGTCGCGAACCACCTCCGCCGGCGACGAGCCTTTGCCCGCACCGCCCGGCTCGAGCCGCCGCGTGGTCGGCGGCGGCAGCGGCTCACCGTGCCCCGCACGCAGCGCCCGGCGATCCATCCAGATCTCCGGGCCCGGGCCGGGCTCGGCGCGCGGGATCAGGAGCTCGTTGCTCGCCAGGATCTCGACGAAGCGTCCGCGCTCGATGAGACCCAGCCGCGCGCGCACCCGTCCCGTCGTGCCGGCCACATCGAGATACCAGGAGCCGCTGCGGAAATCGAACGACAGCCGCTTCGCGTCGCCGCCGTCGCCGCGGCGGGCCTCGTGTTCCTGGCCCGGCGCGTACGCCTCCCCCATCCATTCCAACCGGAGTTCTGCAGGCCCGGTCGCCTGGTCGAGCCTCTGCCGGACGCCGTCGTCGAGCACCCAATAAAGGAAGAGCAACTTCGGGGAGATCGGCAGCAGCACGGCGCGCGCCGGCCCGCCGGGGGCCGGCAGCGGAGGCAGAGGCTCGGGTTGTGGTCCGACTGCTTGTCTGGCCAAGGCCAACCGTCCCAACAGGATGCCTGACGTTTCGAGGAGGGAGGATTCTATGCGCGCACCGAACGGCATGCAATCGCGGGAACTGCGCACGCTGCCGTTGACCCGGCCAGGACTTGACCGCTGTCCCCGCCGTCACGGGCCGGCCGGCATGCTGGCGTCGCGCTCGGGGCGCGGGCTACAATCGCCGTTCCCATGAATAGCTCCCGCTCCACGGACGTCGCCGGCGTCCTCTCCGAGATCGCCGCCGCGGCCTCGGAAACCCTCGAGCTGCAGGCGGTCTTCGACCGGGTGGCGGCGTCGATCCGGCGCCTCATCCCGTGCGATCACGTCGGCGTGGTGCGCATCCTCGACGGCGACTGGGCGGTGATGCACGCCACGACCTTCGACTGCGGCGAGTCGGGTGGGAAGTGCTCCGACCCGTTCCCGCTGCGCGACTGGTCGCCGCGCCTGCGGCCGCGTCCCGGCGCCATCCCGCGGGTGGACGACGCGCCTGCGGAGCTCAATCCGGATTTCGCAGCCGACGCCGGCATCCTCGCCTCGGGCGTGCGCTCGGCGCTGTGGGAGCCGTTCCGTCTCGGCGAGTCCTGGACCGGCGGCCTCTGGCTGACCTCCCCGGAGCCGAACACCTTCACCGAGGAGCACCAGAAGGCTCTCGCGCCGATCGCGACGCTGCTCGGCTCGGCGGTCGAGCACTGGCGGATCTGGGACGCCGAGAGGCGTCGGCGCGAGCGCCTCGACCGGCTGGAGGAGCCGCTCGGCGCGCTGCAGGCGTCGCTCGACGTGCGCGAGGTGTTCGAGAGCCTGTCGGCCGCGGTGCAGGACATCCTGCCGCACCAGTTCCTCGTGCTCGTCGAGATCGACGATGCCGCCGGCACGTTCCGCGTGGTGGCGCACGCCGGCAAGGTGGACATCGTCATCCCCGCGGGCGAGATCCGGTTCAGCCAGCAGGAGATGGAACGGCGGGTGCTGGACTTCGAGATCTACCGCGACATCGAGACCGAGATGCCTCCCGACACCGAAAGGAATCGTTTGATGATCGCCAGCGGCATGCGCTCGTGGCTGCGCGTGCCGGTGCGCCTGCTCGGAGAGGTGCACGGCGGCATCGCCTTCGGTCACCGCGAGCCGGCGCGCTACACCCCCGCCGACGCCGAGGTGGCACGTCGGGTCGCGGATCGGATCGCGCTGGCGCTCGCCCATCACCGGCTCGCCGACGAGGCCCGCACCGCGGCGGAGGCGCGCGAACGGGCGGCGCGGCTCGAAGCGACGGTCGAGACGCTGACGCGCGCCCTCGAGGCGCAGGGCCGCGGCCGCGTCGTCGGCGTGTCGCACGCCTGGAAGGACATCCTGACCCAGGTGTCGCGCGTCGCCTCGTCGGGCACCACCATCCTGATCACCGGCGAGTCGGGCACCGGCAAGGAGGTCGTGGCGCACCTGCTGCACGAGGGCTCGCCCCGGCGCGACAAGCCGTTCGTCGCCATCAACTGCGCCGCCCTCCCCGATCAGCTCCTCGAATCCGAGCTGTTCGGCCACGAGCGCGGCGCGTTCACCGGCGCCACCACGGCGAAGATCGGCCGCATCGAGCAGGCGGCCGGCGGCACCCTGTTCCTGGACGAGATCGCCGAGATGACGCCGCTGGTGCAGGCGAAGCTGCTGCGCGTGCTCCAGGAGCGCGAGTTCCAGCGGCTGGGCGGGACGAAGGCGCTCAAGGCCGACGTGCGGGTGATCGCGGCGACCAACCGGGACCTGCAGGCGGCCATGGAGCGCGGGCAGTTCCGCGAGGACCTGTTCTACCGCCTCAACGTCTTCGAGATCCCCATCCCGCCGCTGCGGGCGCGGCGCGAGGACATCCTGCCGCTGGCGGAATCCTTCGTCGAGGAGTTCGGCCGCACCATGGGCCGTCCCGCCGCCGGCATCTCGCGCGACGCCCGCGAGTGGATCCTGGCGCATCCGTGGCCCGGCAACGTGCGCGAGTTGCGCAACGCCATCGAGCGGGCGATCCTGCTCTGCGACGGCGGCCTGATCACCCGCGAGCACCTGCCCGCCGTGGTCGGACGGCCGGCGGCGGCGCGCGCCGCCGCAGCCCGCCAGGGTCGCAGTGCGGCCGGGACCGAGCCGGCCGCCGCGCTGCCGCCGGGCGGCGTCGATCTCGAGGCCATGGAGCGCGCATTCGTCGAGAAGGCGCTCAAGCAGGTGCGCGGCAACAAGACCAAGGCCGCGCAGCTCCTCGGCCTGACCCGCGCGCAGCTCTACTCCCGGCTCGAAAAATACGGCCTGAGCTGACCCTCAGCGCACGCCGTGACGGAGGCGTTCGGATGCCGCGCGGCTGGCGACGATCTCCCCGCCTTCCTTCAGGACGATCACCAGGCGGCGCTCGTCGTACGCCTTCAGGTGATCGATGGCGTCGAGATTGACGATGTGCGAGCGGTGCACCTGCACGAAGCGCTCGGGGTCGAGCCGCCCGGCGAGCTCCTTCAGGCTGACGTGCAGGAGAAACGCGCCGGCGGGCGTGTGCACCTCGGCGTAGTCTCCCTGCGCGGCGATGCGCCGGATGTCGTGCGCCAGGATCGGCACGATGCGCTCTCCGCGCCGCGCGAACAGGCGCGTCAGGTGGCCGGAGGCGAACGCCGTGCGCGCCCGCTCGGGTGCGCTGGTCTCTTCCGCGCCGCCGTGGCGCAGTCTCACCCGCTGCAGCGCCTTGAGGAACCGGTCGCGGCCGAACGGCTTGACGAGGTAATCGAGCGCGCCGAGCTCGAAGGCCGCGAGGGCGTAGTGATCCCAGGCCGTGGTGAAGACGACGTCGGGGGCGTGCTGCACCGCTTCGAGCACGCGCAGGCCGGTCATTTCAGGGAGCTGCACGTCGAGGAAGACGACATCGGGGCGCAGCCGGTCGATCAGGGCGACCGCCGTGCGTCCATCGGCCGCCTCCCCGACCACCTCGATCCCGTCCTCGTCCTCGAGCCAGGTCCTCAGCGCGAGCCGCGCCTCCGGCTCGTCCTCGACGATGACGGCGCGAATGCCGCCGGCCGGTGTGGTCACGACGCCTCCCTGATCCTGCCGCATGACTTGACGATCACGGGCCCTCCCCGAGCGGCACCGTGACGGCGGCGCGGAAGCCGCCGAGACTCGAGCGTCCCGTCTCCAGGCGCGCCGCGGCGCCATAGAGCGCCGCCAGGCGCTCACGGATCAGGCGGAGACCGATCCCGTTCCCCGCCCCTCCGTTCGGAGCCGCACGGCTCTCCACGCGAGGTGCGAGGGCATCGTCCGGCGCTACGCCGTCGTCCTCGACGGTGAGCAGGACGGTGTCGCCCTGGCGCGCCGCGCGCACGGCGATGCTCCCTCCCGAGGCGCGCGGGGCGATGGCGTGGCGCACCGCGTTCTCCACGAGCGGCTGCAGCGAGAACACCGGCACCACCGTATCGAGAAGCGACTCTTCGACCTCGAGCCGCGTCCGGAGCCTGTCGCCGAGCCGCAGGCGCTCGAGCGCGAGGTAGCGCTCGACGAACTCCCACTCCTCGCGCAGCCGCACCTCGTCGAGACCCTGCGACTGCACCCGCAGCGCATAGCGCAGCACGTCGCCGAGCTGCTCGAGCGCCGCCTGCGCTGAAGCCGGGTCGCGCCCCACGAGCCCCATGAGCGTGTGCAGCAGGTTGAGGATGAAGTGCGGGTTGAGCCGGGCGCGCAGCGCGGCGAGGCGCGCCTCCGCCGACAGCACCTCGGCGCGCGCCGCGCGGCGCGCCTGCTCGACGGCGTTGGCGGCGGCGCACACGGTCGCGTACACCAGCACCGATCCGATCCCCTTGTAGACGAAACCCTCGAAGCGGGGCAGCGCGGGCCACGCTCCTCCCGTGAGCCGTCCCTCCACCAGGAACCCGGCGAGAAAGGCGAGGGCCGAAAGGAGCGTGAAAGCCGCTCCTCCGGCGGTGTGGAACAAGGCGAAGCGCCAGGCCGGGAGCCGCCCGAGAGGGATGCGTCGCGCCGCCGCGAACGCCAGAGGCGCAAGCGCGCAATCCGGAACGACCTGGATCAGGGCGATGCGCGCCGACGTCCAGAACGGCGCGTGCGCGGTCATCAGCACCGCCGCGAGCACGATCGCGAAGTAGGCCGTGCAGGCGATCGCCCAGGCGCGCGCGGCGGAGACCCGCGGCACCATGAGCCCCGTCATGCGGGCGGCAG
>DASRAU010000042.1:0-12276 GCA_035638075.1 Verrucomicrobiia bacterium | reverse complement strand
TGCGTGTGCGCCGGGACACGCCGGGGCAGCGCGGCCCGCGACAGGCCGGAAGGGTCCCGGGTTCCAGCGTCCACGGCGCTTCGCAATCCAGACGAGGAGGGCGCAGATCAGCGCCATCACCAGGATGTTGAAGAGCGAGTCCTCGGGGCCGAACGGGCCCCCCGTCCAGAGACCCGATCCCCGCACCGTCGTCTGCCAGGGAGCCTGCGAGGTCCAGTCCTCCCCCGAGAGCGGCACCCCGATCAGGAAGATGGTCGCGTTCCAGCAGGCGTGGTGCGCCGCCGTCACCCAGACGTTCCGCGAGATGATGTACAGGCCCGCCCACATCAGGCCCCCGAGCGTGACCGTCAGGGGCGTGATGGCGTGCACACCGTGATTCGTGAGGTGCACGACACTGAAGACGACCGCACTGGCCAGGAGGCCCGCGGTGGTGCCCACGGTCTCTTCGAGGATGCGGAAAAGAAGCGCGCGAAACGCCAGCTCCTCGAGGATTGCCGCGATGGCGATGATGACGAGCAGGCCCGCGACGCCGTCGAAGCCCCGGAACCCCACGAGCTGGTATCGGCCGGTCGCGTAGAGAAAGACGATGGTCAGCCCGATCGAAGCCGCCCCCGCGACCGCGGCGAGCAGGGTCCAGCGCCACCGCGGCGACAGCTCGACGACCGGCCGCCGCTCGTAGAAATGAACGAACGCCCAGTAAGAGGAGACCGCCGCGGCGAAGATCGCCGCGCGGCGCAGGGGCGAGGCGGCCGCTTCCCCCAGGGACGAGGCGATGAACGTCCCCTGACCGAGGAGGATCCGGCAGACGACGACGGAGCCGAACAGGCACGCGGCCCCCGCGCCGAGCTTCAGAAGCTGTCCGAAGTAGAAACGCGCCTTTGGCTTCAAGAGGAACCGGACCCCGGCCGGCAAGCGTCAGTACCGATGCGGTCGCGCGGGAGTTCCCGCTCTCTCAGGATTCTTCGGGGCGGGCGATGCGCAGGGCCTTCAGCCTCTTGTAGAGGTGGCTTCGCTCGAGCCCGAGCTCCTTCGCCGCCTTGGTCATGTGCCAGCGGTGGCGCTCGAGCGTTCTCAGGATGACATCCCGCTCGTGCTGCTGCATCTCACCGGCGAGCCCGGCCCCCGGCGCGGCGGGCGGCTTCGCCGGCGCGGCGGCGGACGGAGCGATGGCGCCGGACGGCGTGACCAGGAAGTCGAGCGCGCCGCTCTCGATGGTCTCGCCGGCGGTCAGGATGGCGACGCGCTCCATGGCGTTGCGCAGCTCGCGGACGTTGCCCGGCCAGTCGTGACGCTGCAGCCGGTCGATCGCCTCGGCCGCGAGGCGCTTGGGGCGCACGTGGTTGCGCCGGCAGGCGGTTTCGATGAAGTGGACAGCGAGGGAGGGGACGTCCTCCAGCCGATCGCGCAGCGGCGGGACCTCCACCGGCACCACCAGCAGCCGGTAGTACAGGTCCTGGCGGAAGCGGCCGGCCCGCACCTCGGACTCGAGGTCGCGGTTGGTGGCGGCGAGCAGGCGCACGTCGATCCTCTCGGGACCGCGCCCGCCGACCCGCTCGACTTCGCCGCTTTCGAGGGCGCGCAGCAGCTTCGGCTGCAGCGCCGGCGGCACCTCGCCGATCTCGTCGAGGAACAGCGTGCCGCCGTCGGCCGACTGGAAGCGGCCGCGCCGCGCTTCGACGGCGCCGGTGAAAGCACCCCGCGCGTGCCCGAACAACTCGCTCTCGAACAACGTCTCCGGGAGCGCGGCGCAGTTGACGGTGACGAGCGGCCGCTGCCGCCGCCCGCTCGCGGCATGGATGGCGCGCGCGACGATTTCCTTTCCCGATCCGTTCTCGCCGAGGATGAGCACGGTCGCGTCGGTCGGGGCGACCTTGCCGATGGTCGCCTCGAGCTCGCGCGCCGCGGCCGACGTGCCGTGCAGGCGGCCGGCGAGCCCGGCGTCGTCCGCCAGCCGCCGGTTCTCCTCCCGCAGGCGCTCGAAGCGCAGCGCGTTGTTCACGGCGAGGAGCAGCCGCTCGGTCGAGGGCGGCTTCTCGATGAAGTCGTGCGCCCCGAGACGTACGGCCTTCACCGCCCGGTCGATGCTGCCGTGCGCCGTCAGCACGATCACCGGGATGCGCCAGTTGCGCCCGGAGATCTCTTCCAGCAGAGAGAGCCCGTCGAGGACGGGCATCTGCAGGTCGAGGATCATGAGATCGATATCCCCGGATTCAAGACGCTCGAGCGCCTGGCGGCCGTTCTCCGCTTCCTCGGTCAGGAAGCCCTCGAGCTTGAGGGCGCGCGACAGGGTCGCCCGGATGTTCTTCTCGTCGTCGGCGATCAGGATCGTCGGCATCGATCGTTCTCCCGCGCTCAGGCGCTCCGCCGGCGGCGGTCGTCCAGAGGCGCCGCCGGGCTCTCCGAGATTTGAGGGCCTGCGACCGGCAGGCGCATCAGGACGAACGCCCCGCCGCCCGGCGCCGCACCGGCGGCGACTGTGCCGCCGTGCTCGGTGACGACGCGCTGCACGAGCGCGAGCCCGAGACCCGTTCCGCCGCTCTCGGCGCGCGTCGTCACGTACGGCTCGAACATGCGGCCGGCGATTTCCTTCGCGAAGCCCGGTCCGGTGTCGCGCACTTCGATCTCCTCCCAGCCCGGAGGAACCGCCCGCAGCGCCAGGCGCAGGCGTTTCTCCGGCGCTGCTTCCAGCGCGTCGAGGGCGTTGGCGATCACGTTCGTGAGGGCGCGTCCCAGGACATCGGCGTCTCCGCGGACCGTGTGCGGTGCTTTTCCGTCCTCGACCTCGACCGCGATGCCGAGAGCCTGCACGCGCGGACCCGCGAGCGTCAGCGCCTGCCGCGCGACCTCGCTCAAATCGCACGCGGCGATCCGCAGGCCCGGCAGCCGCGCGAAGAGCGAGAACTCCTCGACCAGGCGTCTGAGGCTTTCGACCTCCTCGAGGATGGCCGTCCCCTCCTCGCGCAGGGCGCGATCGAGCTCGGCCGGCGCGCGCTCGCGGGTGCGGCGCAGGTTCTCGACGGCGAGCCGGATCGGCGACAGCGCATTGCGCACCTCGTGCGCCACGCGGCGCGCCACCTCCTGCCAGGCGGCGACTCGCTCGGCCGAGAGCCGCCGCGCCTCGCTCTCGGACAGCGCTTCGATCATGCGATCGAACGAGCGGGTGAGGCCGCGCACCTCGTCCCTCTCGTGCACCGGGGAGAGCGGCCCGCCGGCCCGCTCGGCCGAGATCGCCTCGACGCGCTCGGCGAGCGCCCGCACCGGGCGCGAGATGCCTTCCGCCAGGAGCAATCCGATGATGGCCGCGGCCAGCAGGGCGACCGGGGCCACGTTCTTCAGCGAGGCGAGCAGCTCGCGCCGCACCGCGGCGGCGTCTCCGGGCGCGGCCTCGACCCGCACCGACCAGCCGCCGCCCGCGACCGGGACATCGGCCCAGAGCCTCGCTTCCGAAGCGGCGCGCGCGGAATCGGCCGGCGCATCGCTTTCCTCCGCAGGCATCCCGGCCTGCACCGTGTCGCCCTCCGGGCTGACGAGCCCCGACGGCGAGCCCGTGACTTCCGACACGGCGGCCAGGAACACGGCGCCGAGGCGCCGCGCGCCGAGCACCTCGTAGCTCTCACCGGAAATCACGACGGAGCGCATCGCGACCATGCCGCGCTCCGGCGGGTCGGACGGCAGCGGGCGATCGGGCGCGTCCTCACCGCCCGCCGCGTCGGTCGCCGCCTGATCTTCTTCCCGCGGGGGCGGCAGCGGCTTCAGCGGCAGGTCGGCGATCGCCACCTCGTCCGGAGGGATCGACGCCGGCGGAAGGGCGAGCGCGGAGGAGCCGAGCGGGTCGTGCACGGCGAGCACCACGCCGTCCGCGCCGCGCAGCTCCAGGTGGTCGAGCCCATGACGTTCCGCCAGCAGGCGCACCAGGGCGCGCACGGTCGAAGCCGGCCCCTGCGCCAGGGCCCGCGGCGCCGTGCGGTCCGCCGCGAGATCCGAGGCGGCCCGTTCCACCCGGCCCCGCAGGTCGGCCTGCTCGCGCCGGACCAGGACCGCCGCCTGGCGGCGCGCCTGTTCGAGACGGCGCGCCCCTTCCTCGGCGGCGTGGCGGCGGGCGTTGAGGAGCGGCCGGCCGGCGACGACCGCCATCGGCACGAGGGCCGCGAAGGTCAGGGCCAAAGCCAGGCGCAGCCGAAGGCTCATCGGTCGGGAACTCTAAGTCGTCACCCGGGTCGGGGCAAGGGATGGTCTTGCTGCCGTGCGGAGGAATCGCGGCCGGGCTTGTCCGGCAGCGGCGCGTAGCCGGAATAGGTGAAGACACGGCGGCGGTGCTGCCCGAGGAAGACCAGCCGCGCGTGGCTCACGATCGACAGCTGCCGCGGCAGGAAGCGGTCCGGCGCGATCCGGCCGGCGTCGAAGGCCACCTCGAGCGACTGGACCTTGAACAGCCCCAGCGAGAGGGTGATCGGCCGGGTGCTCGTGGTGCGTGCCCGCACCAGGTGCGCTCCTTCGACCGACAGCCAGATCGAGCCCGACATCGCCTCGGCGATGCGCGCCTCGAGACCGCTGCCGGGCGGGTTGTGCTGCGGCTCGAAGTCGAGGCGGCGGCACTCGATGCCGTCGATCGTTTCCCGCCCGGCGTCGCGGTACTCCGTCAGCCGCAGGAGGGTGCTGATCGAATAGCCGCCTTCGGGGTCCTCCTCCTCGCTCCCCGCGAGCAGGGTCTGGTAGTGCTTCTGGAAGCGGCCTTCACGGCGGTGATCCTCGATCTCCCCTTCGGTCGGGTCGAGGCCGTCCCTCTTGATCAGCCGCTCCTCGAAGCCGTCCTGGAGCGGGGTGATCTCGTAGTCGAGGGTGCGGACGCTCTTCACCTGCCCGGTGTCGGTCAGCTCCTCGACCCGCTCCTGGCGCTGGAAGCGGTACTCCGCCCACCCGACGATATCGGCCCGCTGCGCCTCCCGCGCCTGCTTGAGGAGCGGCGGGAGGTCGAGCACCGTGGAGGGCGCCGAGACGACGGCGAGTCCCGCGCCCAGCAGGGCCGCCGCCAGGGCGGCGCTCTTGATGCTTGTCAGGGTCATTCAGGTGCGGCCCGGTGACTCGCCGCGCCGCGCATTGTGCCACCGCGGTCGCTCATCCGCAGTCGGTGTTGTCGTTTCGCCGCACCCGAGATCATCAGCGGCGGCGTCCCGCCGCCGGGCGCGGCACATTCCCGACGTCCGCCTCGCTCTGGAGGACGCCATGCGACATCGACGCTTACCCCGCCCCGTTTCCTCCCCCCGCTTTTCTTTCCCGCTATGGCCGGCGATCGTCCTCCTGATCGTCACGTCAGGCGTCGATGTCGCATGGGGCCCGGCGGCGGGAGCCAGCGTGATTCATCACTCCGAACGCCTGCGGCAGGCGCTCCAGGCGATGGTCCGGGAGGAACTCCCGCAGCTGGTGTCCGAAGACGGCACCCTGTCGCCGACCCCGCCGGACCCGGCCACCTTCGTGGACTTCCTGATCAAGGTGCTCTCCAAGAACGACGATTACGTCGGCTGGACGATGCTCGAAGACTTTGTCGACGAGGAGGGGCCGGAGCCCGACCGAATCTTCCTCGCGGCGCTGGCCGCGCCCTCACCCAACATCCGGGCGGTGGCCGTTCGCCGTTTCGCGTCGCACTGGAATGAGGAGTCGCTGCCGCTCCTCGAGGGATTGTGGGATGGAGGCGTCCCCGACTGGGCCCGTGCCGACCTGATGACGGCCCTGGCCTTTCACCGCTCGCGATCGCATCTCGACGACACACTTGC
The DNA here is from genome assembly GCA_035638075.1 of Verrucomicrobiia bacterium. Lineage (GTDB taxonomy): Bacteria > Acidobacteriota > Polarisedimenticolia > Gp22-AA2 > Gp22-AA2 > DASRAU01. The sequence continues at coordinate 6,505 of DASRAU010000042.1, read as the reverse complement.
CTGGACGTACGACCCGGATGCCGCCCTGCGCCTCGCGGCCATCAAGGCCCTGGAGTTCCTTCCGGAGGAGAGAGTGCAGGCCCGCCTCCTCGAGCTGGCGAGCTCGAGAGATCGACACGAGCGGAGTGTCGCCCTGAAGGCGCTCTCCTCTTATACCGATTCCGACGAGGCCTTCGAGGCCATCCTCGCCGCCAGCCGTTCCGACGACGCGCTGGAGTTCACGGCGATCCGCTTGCTGGAGTGCTTCCATCGCCCGGAACGCGATGCCCGACTCCTCGAGTACATCACCGGCCCGCGGGATGTCTCGCTGCGTGTGCTTGCAGCCGATGGTCTTCGATCCTCCGACGATCCGCGTGCCACCGACACCCTGCTCGACCTCCTGGCCAGTCCGATGGTCCAGGCCGAGGAGTGGCGGGTCGAAGGGATCCTCGCGCAGCTGCGCGAACGTGGCGATGCCGAAGCCATTCCCCGCCTGCTTTCCATGGCCGACTCCGACGAGCGTCACAAGCCGGATTACAAAGAGCTGGCCCTCTACCTCCAGGGAGAGGGAGGGCATTCGGAGGACACCTGGACCACGGCCTGCTCCGATTTTTATGAACCCGATCCCGAAGGGCCGGAGGAATGGCATGTCGTGGCGCCGCGCGAGCGGACCAGCGTTCGTTGCTTCGACGACCCAGCCGTGGCGGGAACGTCCTGGCCCGACGCCCGGATCCCGAATGGCGCACGGGTCACCATCCGGTCGCGCTTCGATCGGGCCGGCGAAACCTGGACCATGCTCGATCAAGCCACGAGGACCGGGTGCTGGGTGCCGATGCGCGAACTGGAGCGCGGCCCGGGTCCCGGCGAGACACCCATCGACCCGACCCGCGTTGAAATCGACCTGCCCGGCGAAGCCCTGGAAACCCGCGCCGCCCGGCATCTGATCAGCATGGGAGCGATCGAACCGTTCGATCGCGATGTGGGGGTCGTCGGCGTCGTTCTCCATCCGCATTCCGGAGGCACGACACTGAGCGATCTTCTTGCGGCGCTCCGGGACGGCATGAGCGCTCCGGCGGCCGAACGCCTGGAGGCGTTCATCGACGATCTCGAGCCGCAGGATTTCGAAGGACAGCCGCTGGACGCGGAAGCCTCAGAAAACTGACGCGGCGGCCGGCGCCCGGTCTCGGCTAGACTCGAACCGGGACCGGCCGGGCATGATGCGTTTCGCGTTCAATCCGTTCTTCCGGGCCGGGGTCGTGAGTCCCGGCCCCGCCGCGCGGCAGCGCGACGTGATCGCCTTCCACCGATCGCTTCCCGGGTACGAGCCGACTCCCCTGCAGTCCCTGCCGGCCGCGGCGCGCTCGCTCGGCCTGGGGACGCTGCTCGTCAAGGACGAATCGCGGCGCTTCGGCATCAAGGCGTTCAAGGCGCTCGGGGCGTCGTGGGCCCTGCACTCGCTGCTCGAAGAGCGGCGCGCGGCGGGTGAGGCGGCGCCGCGCACCGTCGCCAGCGCCACCGACGGCAACCATGGGCGCGCGGTCGCCTGGGCGGCGCGCAGGCTCGGGCTCGAGGCGGTCATCTTCATCCCGGCCCATGCCGCACCGGCGCGCATCGAGGCGATTCGCGGCGAGGGGGCGCGCGTCGTGCCGGTCGACGGGACGTACGACGACACGGTGGCGCGCGCCGCGGCCGAGGCCGCGAAGAACGGCTGGCAGGTGATCGCCGACACCGGCTACGAGGGCTATCTCGACATCCCGCGCCGCGTCGCGGAGGGTTACAGCACGCTCTTCCAGGAGACCGACGCGCAGATCGAAGAGGCGCTGCTGCCACAGCCGGAGGTCGTGATGCTGCAGGGCGGGGTCGGCGCACTCGCGGCCGCCGCGGTCGATCACTACCGGCAGCGACGCACGGCGCCGAAGCTCGTCGTCGTCGAGCCGGTCGAATCGGACTGCCTGCTGGAGTCGATCCTGTCTCCGGACGGCCAGCCGCGCGCCGGGCGCGGGCGGCAGGACTCGATCATGGCGGGCCTGAACTGCGGCCTGCCATCGCTTGCCGCCTGGCCGACCCTGAGGCGCGGCATCGATCTCTTCATCAGCGTCGAAGACCGTTACGCCGCCGAGGCCGTGCGCCTCCTGTGGACGGGCACTCAGCCAACCTTCATCCAGGCCGGCGAATCCGGAGCGGCCGGGGTCGCCGGCCTGCTGGCGCTCGTCCACGCGCCCGGATTCGCCGAAGTGGGGCAAAGATTGGGGTTGGGCCCCTCCACGTGCGTCCTGGCCCTCAACACCGAAGGAGCCACCGACCCGGACGGAATCCGGGCGATCCTGGGGCCCGAAGCCGCGAGCCGCGCGGGACTGGAATAACTTCCGGTTTCGGGCGTGCCGCAGGCCTTCTCCGGTTGCGCCGGTCCTCACGAAATCGTTACAATCACTTGACTTCGGAACAGCACAACGCACATTTGTCGAGGCCCCGTTCGAGGAGGGTGGCATCGTGGATTGGCATGTCCGTCTGGCTTACATCGACCCGGTCTCCGGCTCGATCCTGATCCAGACTCTGGTCGCCGCCGTTGCCGGCGGGTTTGCGTTCTTCCGCAAATCGATCTGGGCCCTCTTCAAGCGCCCTTCTTCGTCCACGTCCGCCCAGGATCCCTCCACGCCGGCTGAGAAGGACCCCAAGGTCTCCTGAGACCGATGTCCGAGGCCGCCACAGGCAGCCAGCGGGACGCGGCCTCCTTCCGCGATCCATCGGGGTACGTCTTCCGGCACGCCGGACGGATCTTCCGGTCGCTCGACGTGCGCGCCGCCGCCGACCTGAAAGCGCTGCAGGAGAAGGAGGCGCTCGCGAAGCTGGTCGCCGACCGGTTGATCGTGCCGACGACCTTCGTGCCGCCGTCGCCGCTTCTCGACCAGCTCACCGCCGCCCACCCCGGGTTCGCGGCCTTCCTCGAGCACGAGACGATCGATCCGATCACCTATCCCTACTGCTGGACGGTCTCCATGCTCGCCGACGCCGCGGCGTCAACACTCGACGTGCAGCTGCGGCTCCTCGAGACCGGCCACTCGCTCAAGGACGCCACCGCCTACAACGTGCAGTTCGTGCGGTCGCGGCCGCTGTTCATCGACCTGACCTCGATCGAGAGGCCGCCGCGCCTCGACATCTGGGTGGCGCTCGGGCAGTTCCAGCAGATGTTCACCTACCCGCTGCTGCTCTCGCGCTACCGCGGCTGGGACCTGCGCTCGTATTTCCTGTCGAGCCTGGGAGGCCGCACCGCCGCGCAGGTCGGGGCCTCGTTCACCGGGCTGTCACGCCTGCGCCCGGGCCTGCTGCTCGATCTCACGCTGCCGCTCTGGCTCGATCGCAAGAGCGGCGAGTCGGGTCCCGGACGCGAAGTCTTCGACAAGCCGAACCCGAACAGCGCGCCGCAGGCGATGAACCTCAGGCGCCTGCGTAAGAAGGTGCTGAAGCTGGCGGAAGGCTACCGGCCCCAGGGCGTCTGGGCGCGCTACACGCAGGAATGCTCCTACGTGGACGCCGCCACCGCCGCCAAGAAGAAGATCGTGCGCGCCATGATCGAGCGGGTGAAACCGCGCCGCGTCCTCGATCTCGGCTGCAACACCGGCGAGTACTCGCTGCTCGCCGCCGAGGCGGGGTGCGAAGTGATCGCCGCCGACGCCGATCACGACGCCGTGGAGATGCTCTACCGCCGGGTGCGCGGCCAGGGCAAGCCGATCACCCCGATCGTGGTGGACCTGACCAACCCGAGCCCGGCCATCGGCTTCCGCAACCTCGAGCGGCCCCGGCTGGTCGAGCGCATCGGCGCCGACGCGGTGCTCGCCCTGGCGCTCCTGCACCACCTGCACGTCTCCGGCAACCTGCCGCTCGAGGCGATCGCGGATCTCTTCGACGACCTGACGAAGGACGCGCTGGTGCTCGAGTTCGTGCCGACCGACGACGTGATGTTCCGCCGCCTGACGCGGCTGCGGCGCGAGACCTTCGAGGGCATGACGCTCGAGCGGTGCCTCGCCGCCTTCGCGCCGCGCTTCGACCTGGTGGCGCGCGAGCCGGTCCCGGAGGGGGGCCGCGTCCTGCTCCTCTTCCGCAAGCGGCGTCCGGCCGCGGTCGCATGATTCGCCCGTGACGGCCGGCGCGAAGCCGGCGGCGCGTTCCGGGCAGCTCGCGACCCTCGCGGCCATCCTCGACCGCTGGCTGCCGTCCCTCGTCACCGTCTTCCTGTTCTACACGCCGTTCCTCGCCGCGCTCGGCGTCGAGCGCAACCGCTACTTCCTGTTCTGGGGACGGCGCGACACGCTGGCGGTGTTCCTGTCGATCGCGCTGCTGTCGGGGCTGGCGGCGCTGCTCGGCCTCGCCATCGACCGCTCGGGGAACCGGCTGCTCGCGAAGCTGCGCGACCTGGTGTTCCTGACCTTCCTCGGGCTCGGGGCGCTCGCGAACCTGCTGCCGCTGCTCCATATCGAGGCGCTGCTCGATTTCGCGCGCAGCCATCGCGGCGCGGCCGGTGTCCTGCTCGATCTCGGGTCGGGTCTGATCGCGGTCGGCTGGGTGATCGGCGTCTGGCTGCGGCGCGAGCAGATGATTCGCTTCGCCCGCGCCGCGACTCTCATCCTTTCGCCGCTGGTGATCCTGCTCCTCGGACCGGCGCTCATCTGGCGATCGTGGGACTACCCGCGCGATCCGATCCCGGCGTCCGCGGGCGAGGGCGAGGACGGCACGCCGATCTACTTCTTCGTCTTCGACGAGTGGTCGTACGACCGGATGATGAAGGACGGCGACATCCTGCCGGACCTGCCGCATCTCAAAGCTCTGAAGTCCCGGTCGCTCTTCTTCACCTCGGCCCGCTCGCCCGCCGCCAGCACGCACGTGTCGCTGCCGCGCATCCTCTTCCAGAGCCGTGACGACGAATCACTGCCGTACGTCTTCATCGACCGCAAGGAGCCGAAGGAACCGCGCGGCCCCGCGCCCGAGCACATCACCGACGACCAGTCTTCAGGCACGCCGCCGGAATCGCTCATGGCGCTGGCGCGGCGCAACCGCTACACCACCTACCTCGTCGGCTTCTACCTGCCGTACCCGCACATCATCGGCAACGAGGCCGACGTGGACCGCGCCTACTCCGACTATCCGAAGGGGGACGGCCTCCTCGATCGGATGCTGATCACGACGCTGGGGGCGCCGCAATACTGGTTCATGCCGGGGATCTCGAGCGTGTGGAAGGGGGTGTGGGCGCACATCTTCTCGCGCCACTGGCTCCGGCTGAACGAGGACGTCAAGGACGATTTCGACGCCATCGTCACCACCGCGCCGCGGCGGTCGCTGGTCTTCATCCACTTCCCCGCGCCGCACGCCCCGTTCGTCTTCAACCCGGACGGCACGTACCACGGGCCGTTCCCGGTGAACAGCGGCGGCACCGCCGACATCGACGCCGACATCATGGCCGGCTCGCCCGAGGACTATCACCGCCACCTGCTCTACCTCGATCACATCGTCGGGGGGTTCATGGAGCGGCTGCGGCAGGCGGGCGATTTCGACCGGTCGCTGCTCGTCCTGACCGCCGATCACGCGTGGCGGGTGGACCCTGACATCACGCCGGAGAATGCCCACGACGCCAAGCGGCACGTCCCGCTGATGATCAAGCTCCCCGGCCAGACGACGCCGGAAGTGCTCGACACCGACATCGCGCTCGACGAGCTGCGGCCGCTCATCGACCGGACCGTGCGCGGCAATCTCGGCCCCGAGCCGGTCAAGGCGCTGTTCACGTCCCGGGCGCCGACTCCACAGCCCGTGCCGACCACGACGCGCTAGCGCTCCAGCGCCGGCAGGCGCGCGAAAATCACGCCCTGCGGCTGCGGACCTCTTCCTTGATGCGCTGGATGTGGCCGCGGCCGAGCCCCTTCACCTCGCACCCGAGCTCGAAGTAGCGGCGGATCTTCGCGTCGTCGAGGATGCCGAAGCAGTCCACGACCGCGAGCGGCCGCCCCGCCCGCTTCACGACCTCCTCCGGCGCCAGGTCCAGGTAGGGCTTGTGCCGCACCGCCAGGATGACGGCATCCGCCCCCTTGAGGGCCGCGCCCAGGTCCTGCTGCATGCGCAGCGACTTGAGCCCCTCCTGGTTGCGGAAGAAGCGCGACCAGGAGTAGCCCTCGCGAGGGTAGGTCTCCTGCTCCTCGAACTCCCACCAGTGCGCGACGTAGGGATCGTGCACCGCCATGTCGGCGCCCATCTCGGCGAGCTTGCGGACGATCAGCTCCGAGCCGGAGTAGCGGGTGTCGCCGACGTCCTCGCGGTAGGCGGCGCCCAGCACGACGAGGCGCGATCCCGCGACCACCTTCCCCATGTTGCGCAGCGCGTCGCGCGTCAGCGTGCCGACGTGCAGCGCCCGGGTGTCGTTGATGTTGATGGCCAGGGGGGTGATCTTGAACGTCTCCTCCTCCCAGCCCATCAGGTGCCGGTTCGCCCAGATCCCCAGGCCGCCGTCCTTCGGCAGGCAGTACCCGCCGATGCCGGGGCC
>DASRAU010000041.1:0-274972 GCA_035638075.1 Verrucomicrobiia bacterium | reverse complement strand
GATGTATTCCATCAGGCCGCAGCAGGCGACCAGGCACAGCACCGTCAGCCAGAAGCAGGCGAGCGCCACGAGGAAGCGCAGAAGTCCCCGCGCGAAGATGAGCGCCAGGCCGAGCCCGGCGAGCAGGACGTACAGCGTGTCCATCAGGAACGGCCGCGCCCAGAGCTGGACGTAGGGGTCCAGCAGGCCGGGGTGCACCCGGTACGCGATGCGCAGCGCGAACATGACGGCGCCCGCGGACGCGAAGACCAGCGATAGCAGGATGAGCGCCTCCTGCCAGCGTGGCACCGTGGCGCGATGGGGATCGCGCGTGCACCGCGCCCACGCCCACGCGAGCAGCCCGTACGGCGCCGCCAGATCGATCGCCGCGCCGAGGATCCGGTGCCAGGGAAGCTCGAGGAAAGCCCTCCAGGCCTGCATGGCTCAAAAATTAGGTCCCGCCTGGGGGGTTCCGCCACGATCGTCGGGTCGATGCCCTCGACGCCGGCCGGAGTCAATTGTTTGACGCGCAAGGCGCCCTTGCGCCGGCCGGATCCTCGTCGTATTGAGAGTGCACCGGGGACCTGGCGGCCATTTCACATCGCTCGATCGTCACGATGCTTTCGCACCACGGCGTCCGTGTCATCCTGCGCGCGCTCGCCGGCGCCGCGCTCTTCCTGCTGATCGTCGCGTGGCCGGCGCCGGCGCAGGCGGCGGCGTGTCCGTGCAGCCTGCCCGCCGACCAGACCTGTCCGTCCGCATGCTCGTCCTGCGCGACGCAGATCGTCTCCTGTCAGTGCGACACCGGGTGCACCAGCGGGAGCTGCCCGTCCGGTTACTCGCAGGTCAGCTCGTCCACGTGCTTTCCGAACATCTTCCAGTCGAACTACACCTGCTCGACGAGCCGGATCCGGCACTTGAGCACCTGCACCGGCTGCGCGGCGGGCAGGTACGGGCCCAACTGCGACGCGTGTCCCGGCGGCGCGGCCAATCCCTGCAGCGGCCACGGCACCTGCAACGAGGGGATCGCCGGCAGCGGCGCCTGCATCTGCGCCGTGGGTTACACCGGACCTGCCTGCCAGTACAGCGATGCGACGACCTGCAACGGTCACGGCACGGTCAGCTCCAATGGGTCGTGTGTCTGCAATGTCGGGTTCACCGGCCCCACCTGCGATGCCTGCGCGACCGATTACTACGCCTATCCCGCCTGCCAGTTCTGCAACGCCGGGATCACATGTACGGGACACGGGACGTGCACCGCGTCCGGGGCGTGCGCCTGCGCGAACGGCTTCGCCGGTCCGAACTGCGGCGCCTGCGCCATCGACTTCTACGGATATCCGGCCTGTCGCTTCTGCCAGGCCGGGACGACGTGCAACGGCCACGGCGCGTGCGGTGCGACCGGGTTCTGCGCCTGCGATGACGGGTTCGCCGGCGCCGGGTGCGACTCGTGCGGCATCGATCACTACGCCTATCCCCAGTGCGTCTACTGCAACAGCCAGACGACGTGCACCGGTCACGGCACCTGCGACGCGAGCGGGTTCTGCGTGTGCGATGCCGGCTTCAGCGGCCGCAACTGCGTCGACTGCGGGGCGACCAGCGTGGAGCTGTCCTGCAGCGACACAATCGACGAGGACTGCGACGGGAAGACCGACTGCACCGACACCGACTGCTGCACCGCGGGGGCCTGCGCCGGGCTCGACACGGACGGGGACACCTTCGTCAGCTGCGACTGCGACAATGCCAACGGGCAGGCCTGGGCGACACCCGGCGAGGTGCACGACATCACGCTGAAGCACGCCGCCGGAGCGGCGGCCAAGCTGACCTGGTTCCCGCCGGACGTGCCCGGGGGCAGCGCGCTGACCTACGAGGCGCTCCGCTTCAACGACCCGCGCGATTTCGACCTGGCCACGACGTGTCTCGCGATGACCAACCCGTCGCTGAACACGGTGACGGACGCGGACGCCCCGACGGAGGGCCGGGCGTTCTTCTACCTCGTGCGCGCGCGGGATGCCTGTCCCGCGGGCACAGGTCCGCTCGGGACCGACTCCTCGGGGAATCCCCGCACCGCGACCTGCGGCCACTGATCGGCCGCGGCCCCCCGCGCCGCGAGCGGCCGGCGCCGGAGAGCGCCCGCTCGTCCCCCTCGTGCGCCGCGTACTCGCCCGGGGCGAGGCGGATGTCCGCCGCCGCCGCGGAGATCTTCTCCAACTCCGCGCGCGGCACGGCGGCGAACAGCGGCAGCGCCGCCAGTTCTTCCAGGGTGATCACGGGGCGTCATTATAGAAAAGATGCCGAAAAGCGAAGCGGGGCATTCGCCTCGCTCCGGTTCCCTCGCTAAGATTCCGGGGTGAAGTGCAGCCCCCTGTCGCGGGGCGTGTGGCTGTTGTCTCTCGTTCTCCTGGCGAGCCCCTCCCGAGCCGCCGATCCGCTGGATGGAATCACGCTCTCGGTGTCGCCCGGCGGCGCCCCCGGCTCCGTGTCCTTGACCTGGACCAGCGGCGACGGCGGGCCCTACGCCATTTATCGATCCACCAGCGCGCCGCCGGAGAAAAGCGAAGCGAACCTGGTGGGGACCACCGCAACGCTTTCCTTCAGCGACACCCCGCCCGCCGGGTCCGTCTTCTATTACCGCGTCCTGCCCGGGCCCTTCTGGATGCGGGACATCTCGGGGGCTGCGGTGGACGTGGCGTCGAGCGCCATCATCGCCAATCTCGCGGCGGCCGGCGGGTTCGGCAATGGACGGCTGCAGATCGACTTCTCCATCAACGTCCTGTCGGCGGACGCGTCGGTCCCGCTGCAGTCGTTCACGCCGACGGGCGATTTCTACTCGCCCGACTGCGACCTGGCGCCGGTCCCGGTGCCGCCCGGCGGCGCACTCGAAGGCGAAGCGGGCTACCAGTGCGCGGGGGACGGCGACTGCCACCTGATCGTGAACCACCTGCCGACGCACCGGCTGTATGAGATGTGGCGCGCCGACATCACGAGCGGCGTCTTCCGCGGCGGCTGCCTGGCGGTCTGGGATCGCGACCGCGTCTATCCGCCGTCGGGCCGGGGCGAGCAGTGCACCAGCGCCGACGCGGCCGGGATGCCGATCGCCCCGCTCCTGTTCACGGCCGACGAGCTGCAGGCGGGCGCGATCCGGCACGCCATCCGGTTCATCCTGCCGAACCCGCGCATCCAGGCCGGCGCCTACGTTCATCCGGCCACGCACGCGGGCGGCCCGAGCGGGCAAGGGATGCCGCCGTACGGAGCCCGGCTGCGGCTGCGCGCCGACTACCCGCTGGCCACCCTGCCCGACGAAGGCACGCGCATCATCGCGCGGGCCCTGCAGCGCTACGGCATGATCCTGGCCGACGGCGGCAACATCGCGCTGACCGCGGCCGGCGATCGCTTCACCACGGCGAAGTGGAACGCGGTCCTGCCGAGCGGTTCGACCGGTCTCGCCGCGATCCACGTCACCGACTTCGAGATGATCGACGCCGGGATGCGCATTCCCCTCACCTACGACTGCGTCCGCAACCCGTAGTCGATGGCCGTGTCCGCCGACCTTGATCGGCCCGGGCGGGCTCGTCTATGCTTCGCCCCTCGAAACAGTCCACTTCCGGAGGTTTCCATGCGGATGCGCAAGGCGTTGCCGTTCCTGTTCCTCATCGCGGGGGTGCTGGTGGCCGTCGCGGTCGCGGCGCCTGTCCTGGCGCAGATGGCGGCGGTCAAGCCGGCCGCGCCCGACTGGGACAAGCTGACCGACCAGACCCTCGCCGCGGTCAAGGCGCAGTACGGACTGAGCGACGACCAGGTCCAGAAGATCCGGCCGCTCCTGCGCGCGCACCTGCCGAAGATGCGCTCCCTGTTCGACAGCTATGCCGGGGGGAGCATCAACCTCGCGCCCGCTCTCCTCAAGGAGTACCAGGCGACGCGCGCCGACTTCAGGGCCAAGGTCGATCCGATCCTCACCGAGCCGCAGCGCCAGGAGTTCATGAAGATCCGCGCCGAGTTCGATGCCGGGATGAAGAAGGCGTTCATCGACGCGCGCCTGAAGTGGTTCCAGGACACGGTCGGAGTGGATGCCGCCCAGTCCGAGAAGGTCCGTCCGATCCTGACCGAGAGCTTCGACAAGCGGCTGCAGCTGTTCGCCGACGCCCCCTCGGAGGCGAAGGATCCGGTCGCGGCGCAGAAGGCCATGCGCATCCAGCTCCAGACCCTGCAGGGCGAGACCGACGCGAAGCTCAAGACGGTCCTGACGCCCGAGCAGATGGACAAGTACCAGGACTCCGCCAGCGCCATGGCCCCCGCGGACGCCGCGAAGTAGAACCGCGCTAGGTTTTTTCGGAAGGGGCGTAGCGCGCGACGATCACCGTGACGTTGTCCGGGGCGCCGCGCTCGAGGGCGAGATCGACGAGGCGGCGGCAGGCGTCGGAGGCCGAGCCGGTCGCGCCCAAAAGAACGGCGATCTCCTCGTCCTTCATCGTGCCGGTGAGGCCGTCGCTGCAGAGCAGCAGGCGGTCCCCCGCGGCGATCTGCAGCTGCTGCAGCTCGACGTCGACCGATCGCTTTCCGCCGCCGAGGACGTTGGTCAGCGCGTGCCGGAGCTGGTGCCCGGCCGCGGCCTCGCTGCTCAGCATGCCCGCGTCGACCAGCCGCTGCACGTAGGTGTGGTCGCGGGTGAGCTGGCGGACCGCACCGTCGTGCCAGAGGTACGCCCGGGAGTCTCCGGCGTGAGCGATGAACAGGTCGCGGCCGAGGCTGTAGGCGACCGTCAGGGTCGTCCCCATCCCCTTGAGGCTCGGGTCCGCCTGCATGGCGTCGGCGAGCGCGCCATCGAGCGCCTGGTAGCGCGCGACGACGCGGTCCTGGATGTCGGCGGCGCTCTTCTCGTTGACCCGCAGCGCCCACTCGGGGTGATTGATGATGAGATGGGTCATGGTGACGAGGACGGTGCGGCTGGCGATTTCCCCCGCCGCCTGTCCACCCATCCCGTCGGCCACCATCATCAAAGTGCCCTGGTCCTCGGAGCGTCCCGGGATCGATCCCGCGGGCAGGCTGGTCTGGACCGTCTCGGCGTACCGGCCGGCGCGCACGATCAGGAAGTGGTCCTGGTTCTCCTCACGGACCTTCCCTTTGTCGGAGAGACCGGCGACTTCGATTCGTACCGCCGTCGTCGGCGATGGGTCATGAGCGGGTCCCGGGGTCGTCCTCGGGGGCGGGGGCTGCGAAAGAGTGTCGTCCTTCGAGTGGTCGCTCATTTGGAACGGTGACCCCGGATTGGCCCCCATGATACGCCCGAACGGCCGCACCGGTGAGAAGGCTTCGGGAAATCAGGCGCCACGCGAACCGGTTCCACTAGAATCGCCCCGTGAGCTCCACCTCCACGACCCGAAGTAGCCGGGCCCGAGGTCCGCTTCTCCTCGTTCTCCTCGCCCTGATGATTTCGGCCGTCGTCCTTCTGACCATGTTCTGCTGGAATCCGGCCACGCGGCATCACGCCGTCCCCGGGGAGCTCTCGGTCGAGGCCCGCCTCGACGGGTTTCCCGAGGAGGTCCGCTACTTTCCCCGCGATCCGGGGGACATCAAGCTGATGGAGAAGGAATTCGTCGATTCCTGGCTCAAAGAGAAAGACCTGCTCAAGGCGCAGCAGCTGCCGCCAGCCTACTACCTGGCCCTGTCGGGGGGCGGCGACAAGGGGGCCTTCGGCGCGGGGTTCCTCAACGGCTGGGCCGCGGCGGGGACGCGGCCGACGTTCAAGCTCGTCACCGGCGTCAGCACGGGGGCGCTGATCGCTCCCTTCGCCTTCCTGGGCGCGGACTACGACAAGAATCTCCGGGCGCTCTACACCGGCGTGTCGCAGAAGGACATCGCCGCGAAGCGCTTCTTCTACTCGGTCTTCCTGCAGGACGGCATGGCGGACACGTCGCCTCTGGCGAAGCTCCTGGCCGCGCACGTCACGCAGGAGATGCTCGACGCGATCGCCGCGGAGTACGCGAAGGGGCGGATGCTCTTCATCGGAACGACCAACCTCGACGCGCGGCGCTCCGTGGTCTGGAACGTCACCAAGATCGCCGCCAGCCACCGGCCCGAGGCGATCGACGTCGTCCGCAGGATCCTGCTCGCCTCGGCCGCCATCCCGGGTGCGTTTCCGCCCGTCATGTTCGACGTGGAAGCGCGGGGGAAGAAGTACCAGGAGATGCACGTGGACGGTGGCGCCACGACCCAGGTCTTCGTCTACTGGGCGGGCGTTCGGCTCGGCGAGCTCGCGAGGCAGAACGGGGCCGTGCGCGAACGGAAGATCTACATCATCGTCAACGCGCGTCTCGATCCGGAATGGGGCGAGGTGGAGCGCCGCACGCTGCCGATCACCTTCAAGGCCATCGAAACGCTGCTGCAGTACCAGGCGTTCGGCGATCTCTACCGCATCTACAGCATCACGCAGCGGGACGGGACCGACTTCAACCTGGCCTTCATCCCCAACGACTTCAAGGTCGTCCACAAGGAAGACTTCGACCCCGAGTTCATGAAGGAGCTCTACAAGTTCGGCTACAACGAGGCGATGTCGGGCTACTCGTGGATGAAGCAGCCGCCGATGCAGGTGCAGCCGGGCCAGGCCTCGGAATGAGCGACCGGAACATCGTCCGCATCGTCATGGTGGTGGTGGCCCTGCTGCTGGTGCCGCTCGTGGCGATGCAGTTCGCCGACCAGATGGCCTGGGGGCCATTCGACTTCGTCGTCGCCGGCGGCCTGGCGATCTGCGCCATCCTCGCGTACGAGCTGCTGCGTCGGACGACGACCAATCTCGCTTATCACGCGGGAGCCGGAGCCGCGATGGCGGCGGTCTTCTTCCTCGTCTGGATCAACCTCGCCGTCGGGATGATCGGCGACGCGCGGAGCCACCAGAACCTGCTGTACGGAGGGGTGCTCGCGGTCGGGCTTCTCGGCGCCGTCCTGGCCCGCTTCCGCGCGAAGGGCATGGCGCGCGCGCTGTTCGCGACGGCTCTGGCCCAGGGCCTGGTCGCCGTGATCATCCAGGTCTCTGACTGGCCCTCGCCGCGGCTCCTGAACTGGATGTTCGCTTTCGTGTGGCTGGGATCGGCGGCGCTGTTCCAGCACGCCTCCGACATGGACCGGGAGCCTCCCCGTCAGGCCTGAAGCCTCCGGGTCAGACGACGGGGACGAGCCGGGTCGCAGGCTCCACGCGGACGCCGCGCGCGCGGCATCCGGCGCTGGCGCGCGTGCAGTGGACGCCGAATGCCTGCAGCACCGCGATGGTGCCGAAGATCTCGTATCCCATGCGCACGGTGGACTTCAGCGAGCTGAAGTTGTTCGACTCGACATAGGAGACGAGCCCCCGGAAGCCCCGTGCCAGGTAGTCCCTCAGCGCCAGGGTCATGCCGATGGCGTGCAGGCGGCGACCGCGGTGCGCGGGGTGAGTGAACCCCTTGTACATGTAGATGTGCCGTCCGCCCGGGTGCAGGACGAGATCCGGCGGGTCGATGCGCGTCGGTCCGCTCGCATACCAGCCGTAGGCGGCCAGCTCATGGCCCTGGAGCAGGCCGAAACATTCGTCCCCCTTCGCCAGGGCCTCGTCGAGGAACGCCGGGGGCATCTCGTTGCCGGGATCCCGTCCGAACGCGCGCAGCATCGGCTCGCTCAGGAACCGGGCGCGGTACGGTTCGGGGCAGGCGGTGAAGGCCGGGTTGACCCTCTCGATCTCCATGCACTTGAGGATCTTGATCAGCAGGACCTTGTTCGCCGCCCGCAGGCCCAGGTCATAGAGGGTCCCGGTGACTCCGACGCGGTTCACGCTCTCGCGGATCTCCATGCGGCCGACTATCGCACGCGCTGAGCAATCCGCCCGTCGGAAAGGGCCTGAAGCCGCCGCCGGAAACCCCTGAAAGGCCTGTCCTCAGGCCAGTCCCGTGCCCCCGGCGCGCCGTCGCATCGTGAAGTAAGTCACCCACAGGACCGCTCCGACCAGCAGGCAGGTGCCCAAAGGCACCGGATGGTCGACGATCAGGAAGCGGAACGTGGTCAGGCGGCCGTCGGTGAAGTCGATGCGCAGGGCCAGGGCCACGACCGTGAAGGCCGTCGCCAGGGCGCAGGTCCAGCGGAGGCGCGCCAGCACCTGCCGCGCCCGCCGCAGCGACGCGAGCTCGATTTCGGGTGACGGACCCGTGGCCAGGTCGTGCAGGAGCGCCGTATCGCGGGCCCGCACCCGCCGATCGAGATCCGGATCCTGGCGCAGGTACTCCTCCACGAGCGCCCGCGTGTCCGGACTCGCCTCCCCGGCGAGATAGACCGGCAGCAGATCCACCACCACATCGCGCGTCACCTTCATGTGCTCTCTCCCTGGGTTCGTTCACCCGGCTCCCGCAGCGCCAGCCGCGCGCGGTGAATCCGGACCTTGACCGACGCGAGCGAGAGATTCAGCGCCCGCGCGATTTCCTCGTACGGCATGTCGTCGGCCGCGCGCATCAGCAGCGCCGCTCGGTCGATCTCCGGCAGTCGCTGCAGCGCCCGGAGCGCGGCCGCCACCTCCGAGACGCGCTCGGCCAGGGCGTCGGGGCCGATCCGCGGATCCGGCAGCGTCTCGGTCAAGGTCTCCGGCATCTCGACGTGGCGGCGGCTCCGGCGCAGCCCTTCCAGATGCAGGTGACGCGCGATGGTGAACAAGTATCCCTTCACCGTGGCGGTGCGGATCGGAGCGGACGACGTCCAGGCGCGGACGAACGTCTCGGAGGTGATGTCCTCGGCCTCGCTGCGATTCCCCGACAGGTACAGTGCGAAGCGGAACACCTCCGGCGCGTAGCGCCGATACAGCCCCTCGAAATCGGTCACGCGCTCATGATGCCTAATTGAGCAGGAGCCCGCTCGCGATGTCGGTCCAGGCGTGCGCCACCATCCCCGGTCGCAGCGAGCGCCGCCCGATCGCCAGGCCGCCGAAGAGCAGGCCGTAGACGAAGATCCGGGTGCAGGCGAAAACTCCCTGGTACCCGTGCGAGACGCCGAACAGGGCCGCCTGGAGCACCAGGGCGAGCGGCGCGCTTGCGGTGAGGGCGTGGAACTGGCGTTGGAGATAGCCGCGGAACACCAGCTCCTCGCCGAATCCGGCGCTCAGCGACAGGAGAATCCAGAGCGCGATCTCGTGGGGTCGGTGCGGCAGGAGCGAATCGACCGAGGCGGCCGAATCGGGTCTCGCCCAGGAAACCCACAGCCAGCTCGCCAGGGTCCACGCGCCCCAGGTCAGGAGCCCGATGGCGACATCGACCGCGACGTCCCGAAGCGTCTTCCAGCGCCCGCCGATCAGGTCCCGCAGCGAGACGGTGCTGCCGCCGAGAGCCGCCTTCCAGACGTAGTACACCAGCCCCCACTCCATGAGGATCAGTCCGGCGTAGATGGCGGCCGGGCTGGCCGGAACCTGCAGGGTGCTGGAATGGGCGGCCGACCGATGCTGCGCCAGCGCGCCCCACGATGCCATCGCCAGGAACACCAGGACGAGAACCACCATCGGGCGCAGGCGCATCGGGACCGGCCGCGCCGACACATCGTTGGGAATGGGGGAGATCGGTTCGGAAAGGACGTGGGACACGGGGACGTTGGACACGGCGAGCTCCGGAATCAGGGCGGGTGCGCGCCTCGTTCCCGAGGTGCCGGCCCGCTCCCTGTCATCGAGAGGTATGCAGGAGGCGGGGAAAAGTTACATCGCGAGCGGCGAATCGGTTAAAAAGGTCCCTGGAGGGCTGCACATGAAGCGGATGTTCTTCGCGGCGATCCTTCCGACGATGCTCCTGGCGGCGGCGCCACCGCCCGCCTTCGCGGCCGGATCGCCGGCCCTCGGAGACCTCGGCAAGGTCGGCACGGTCGTGTTCCCCACGTCGTGCAGCGCGAAAGCGCAGCCGGAGCTCCTGCGTGGCGTGGCGCTCCTCCACTCGTTCTTCTACGAGGAGGCGCGGCGGGTGTTCGAATCGGCGGCGTCCCTCGACCCGTCCTGCGCCATGGCCTCCTGGGGCGTGGCGATGACCTGGTACCACCCGATCTGGTCGCCGCCGAGCGACGACGACCTCAAGGCCGGCCTGAAGGCGATCGAGCGAGCGGAAGCGGCGAAGGCGAAGACCGAGCGGGAGCGCGACTACATCGCCGCCGTCGCCTCCTTCTACCGTTCCGCGAAGGAGACCGGCACCGGGCCCGCCGGGCAGAGCTGCCACGGGCCCACCGATTTCCGCGCGCGGCGCGCCGCCTTCTCGGACGCCCTCGAAAAGCTGCACGCGAAGTATCCGGACGATGTCGAGGCGGCGGCGTTCTACGCGCTGTCGCTGATTCTCTCCAGCCCCAAAGAGGAAGACCTGCCGACCCAGCTCAAGGCGGCGGCGATCCTCGAGCCGCTGTGGAAGAAGAACCCGAACCACCCGGGGCTGGTGCACTACCTGATCCACGCCTACGACTATCCGACGCTGGCGGCGAAGGGGCTGCCGGCCGCCGACTTCTATGCCAGCCTCGCACCGTGGGTGCCGCACGCGCTCCACATGCCGTCGCACATCTATACGCGGCTGGGGATGTGGCAGAAGTCGATCGCAGGCAACCTGGCCTCGGCGCAGGCCGCCCGCGACTATGCCAGCCGCTACCATCCCGGCGCGGCGAACTACAACGAGCTGCACGCCCTCGACTACCTGGCCTACGGCTACCTTCAGACGGCGCAGGATCAGAAGGCGCAGGGGGTGGCGGACCGTCTGGCGCAGATCCAGAAGAGCTCGCCGGAGGTCGATTTCGCCGTGGCCTATGCGGCCGGGGCGATTCCCGCGCGCCTGGCCCTCGAACGCCAGGCCTGGAAGGAGGCGGTGGCGCTGGCCCCGCCGCGCGCCGCCCTGGTGGCGAAATTCCCCTTCGACTCCGCGCACGTGGAATTCGCGCGCGCTCTGGGATTCGTGCACACCGGCGACCTCGCCGGCGCCCGTCGCGCCATGGGCCGGATGAGGGAGCTGCACGACGCGAGCGACCAGCCGAACGCGGCGTTCTTCCGCAAGCAGCTGGAGCTGCAGCAGCGCGCGGTGGCGGGTTGGATTGCCTGGGCCGAGAAGCGCCCCGACGAAGCCATTGCGACACTGAGCGGCGCCGCCGACGAAGAGGACGCGCTCGGCAAGCACCCGGTCAGCCCCGGAGCCATCGTGCCGATCCGCGAGCTGCTGGGGGACTTGGATCTGGAGCTCGACCGTCCCGGCGAAGCGCTCGCGGCGTACGAGCGTTCGCTGCAGCTCAACCCGGGCCGCTACCGCGCCACGGCCGGCGCCGCGCTCGCGGCCGAGCGCGCCGGCAAGGCGGAGCTGGCGCGCGACTATTACGGCCGCCTGGTGGACCTGGCGAAAGAGGGCGACGGCCAGCGGCCGGAGCTGGCGCGGGCCCGGGCGTACCTCGAGGGGAAGCCCGTCACTTCGCCGGGATCAGTTTCTTCTTTTTGAGGGTCTTCACCGAGTCGTAGGCGACGGACTGCGTCAGCCGCGTGGTGTCGGCCTCGAGCTTCTCGCTGTAGACCTTCTCCCAGGCGGGGCCGGAGAAGGGCTTCGCCCAGAAGCGGGCGCGCAGCTGCACGGTGCGGATGATCGTCGTCTTGGCGCCGATCGGGACGGTGCCGCCGACCATCATGCCGAACCCCCCACCTCCGTAGCCGCCGATGCCGATGCTGAGGCTGGCGGAAGACGTCTTCTGAGTCTCGTCGACCCGCAGCGGGACGTAGCCGAGGACGCCGTCCACCCCGAGGCTCTCCACCCTCCGGCGGATGCTGTCCTCGGAGGCGAAGTCGGCCTCGGTCATCACGTCGGCGCTCAGCATCGTCTCGACGCCTTTCTTCTTGAGCTCGATTCGGGCCTCCTCCTCGAGCGCCCGCCGCTTCGCCTCCTCCTGGACCTTCGCGATGACGAGGACCTTGCGCGCGGGGGCCGGGGTCGCTTCCTCTTTCTTCTTGTCTTCGGCGCGGCTCGCGCCGGCCAGACCGGTCAGCAGCAGGGTGGCCAGGGCGATCCGGAACAATCGGTGCGTCATCCCGCTCATGGAGGTCCTCCAGGTGCCCGATGCTACCATCCCGGCCGCGTGCGGGGGACGCGCTGATGCCCGAGATGTCCGGCGCCGTAGAGTTCCGGCGCGAGCTGGGGCTGCTCGATGCCGCTGTCGTAGTGGCGGGCGCGATCGTCGGCGTCGGCATCTTCGCCAACCCGTCGAACGTCGCGCGTATCGTCGGCGAGCCGATCCTCATCGTCGCCGCGTGGGTCGCGGGCGGCGTGCTGGCGCTTCTCGGCGGGTTCGCGTACGCCGAGCTGGCGTCGAGGCTTCCGGTCGTCGGCGGCCAGTACGTCTACCTCGCGCGCGCCTGGCATCCGGTCGTCGGTTACCTTTATGGCATCGCGCTCCTCTTCATTATTAATGGGGGCTCCATCGCGGCGGTGGCGATCCTGTTCGCCTCGTACGTCAGCGCCTCCATCCTGCCGCTGGGGCCGGCGGGGATCCGCCTCGCCGCCGCGGCGGTGCTGGTCGTCCTGACCGCGATCAACGCGGTCGGCATCCGGGCGGGGAAGCGCGTCAACAACGCGCTCATGGCGGTGAAGGTGGCGGGGATCCTCGGCCTCGTGGCGGTCGCCTTCCTGCGCGCCGGTCCCCCGGCGAGCCGCTACGACCTGGCGGTGCTCGCCGCGCCGAGCCTCTCGTGGACGGGGCTGCTGTTCACCGCGCTCGTGCCGATCATGTTCGCGTACGGCGGCTGGCAGAACTGCGGCTCGGTGGCGGGGGAGATCCGCGATCCGGCCAGGAACCTGCCGCGGGCGAACGTCCTCGGCGTCCTCCTGGTGATCGTCCTGTACGTCAGCCTCAACCTCGCCTATCTGCACGTGCTCACGCCGGCGCAGATGGCGGCGTCGCCGGCGCTCGCTTCGGACGCGGCCCGGGCGGTGGGGGGGGAGGCGGGGGCGCGCTTCGTCGCGGCCCTCATCCTGGTGTCGGCGCTCGGCTTTCTCGCGGTGATCATCCTGACCGCGCCGCGCCTCTACTACGCCATGGCGCGCGACGGATTGTTCCTCGCGCCGGCCGGGAGGCTGCACCCGCGCTTCCGCACACCCGTCTTCATGCTCTGGTTCCAGGCCGGCGTGTCGATCGTGCTGCTCGCCTCGAACACCTACGACCAGCTGCTCTCCTACGTCGTGTTCGCCGACTGGCTCTTCTTCGGGCTCACCGTGGCCGCGATCTTCGTCCTGCGGCGCCGCCCGGCCGCCCCGGTCGGGCTGGTCGCCATGCCGGGGCACCCGGTCACGACGCTGGTCTTCGTCGCGGTCGCCTTCGGGATCGTCCTCAACTGTTTCTTCGTCTATCCCATGCAGTCGTGCATCGGATCGGCGATCCTGCTCCTGGCGGCGGCCACCTATCCGCTCGTGGCGGCGCGCGGGCGCGTCGCGGCCGGCGGCAGCCGATGAACGGGCCGGGGGAGACACCGAGGTGAAGTTCCCCGAGATCGCTTACATGAGCTGGGCCAAGGCGGCTCCGGGAGCCAGGAGCAACCTGGCGCGCAGCGGTCTGCCACCGTGCCCGATCCGGCTGCTGCGGTTTCCGTCGCGCGCCCTCGAGACGCCACACGCCGCGGGGTACGGCTGGCCGCCCTTGCGGCAGGCGCTCGGCCGGCGGTATCGCGTCGCCGCCGACAGGGTCCTGACCGTCTCGGGGGGAACGAGCCTCGCCAACTGGGTGGCGTGCGCGGCGGCGCTCGACGGCGCGGGTGACGGCGCCGAGGTCATCGTCGAGCGTCCCACCTACGAGCCGCTCCTGCGCATCCCCGAGGCGATGGGAGCCGAAGTCCGCCGGCTCGATCGTTGGTTCGCCGAGGGCTGGGCGATCGACCCGGACCGCCTGGCGTCGCTCGTGACGCCGCGCACGCGCCTGGCGATCGTGACGAACCTCCACAATCCTTCCGGCGCCCGAATCAGCATGGAGACTCTCCGCGAGTGCGCGCGCATCCTGGCGCGCGCCGGCGCGTACCTCCTCGTGGACGAGGTCTACCTCGAATGCCTCTTCGGCGCGCGCACCGAGTCGTCGGTGCACGCGTGGACCAACGTCATCACCACGAACAGCCTGACCAAGGCCTATGGTCTCGACGGCCTGCGCGCCGGCTGGATTCTCGGGCCCAGGGAGATCATCCGGAAGGCGGGGTTGATCCACGACCTGCTGGGGGTCAACGGCGTCGCCCCGGGCGAGGCGATGACGCTCGCCGCGCTGCGGCGCCTGCCCGCCATCCGCCGGCGGGCCCGGTCCGTCCTCGGTCCCAACCTCGAAGCGATGCGGCGCTTCTTCGAGCGCGAGGCGCGTCTCGAGGCGCACCTCCCTCCCGGCGGCAACGTCCTGTTCGCGCGACTGCCCGAGGGAATCGACTCCGACCGGTTCGCGCGCCGCCTGTTGCGTCGCTACGACACGCTGGTCGTTCCCGGCCGATTCTTCGAGTCGCCGCGCTTCGTGCGCCTCAGCTTCGGCTGCGCGCCCCCCGCGCTCGCGCACGGGCTCAGGAGCCTGTCGCGCACCCTCGACGACCTGGGCGCCAAGCGTATGATGGCGGCCCGATGAACAAGATGATGATGGTCGCCCTGCTTTTCCTGCTCCTCCCCGGGGCGGCATTGGCGAAGCCGCAGCCGGCGGACACCGTCCTCCTCGACGGCGCGGTGCTGGTCTTCCATGGCGTCGAGGTGCGTCCAGGAGATCCTCCGCCGTCGGGGCGCAAGCCGGAGTTCCAGGAGGCCGTGGCGATCGGAGGCGGGAAGATCGTCTTCGTCGGGCCGGCGCAGAAGGCGCGCGCGTACATCGGTCCCGGCACGAAGGTCTATGACCTCGGCGGACGCATGGTGATGCCGGGGATCATCGACGGCCATTTCCACGGCACCCGGCCGACCGATTGCCGCATGGGGTACCAGGGCGGCACGATCCCGCAGATCCTGGCGAAGCTGCAGGCATGCCTGGACGCGCCCGACCAGGCGGCGTTGAAGGACACCAACATGCGCTTCGTGGCGCTGAGCTTCTTCGGCGAGGCGGTCGAGCCGCCGGGAACGATGCTGACGCGCCGCGACCTCGATTCGCTCGCGACCACGCGCCCGGTCCTGGTGCGCAACGCCGACGGTCACAAGTTCTGGCTGAACAGCAAGGCCATCGCCAACGCCGGCCTCGGCAAGGACACGCCCGATCCGCCGGATGGAGCAGTCGGCCGCGACGCCACAGGCGAGCTGAACGGCTTCTTCGCCGACTTCGATCTCTCCGACACATGGGGTGACGAGCGCCCGGTGACCGACGCGATGCGGATCGATCGCGTCGCGCGCACGCAGGCCGACGCCAACCTCCAGGGGGTCACTTCGATCTTCGTGCCGGGGGGCGGGGAGGACCAGATCGCCGCGTGGGCGGCGCTGCGGGACCAGGGAAAGATGACCCTGCGCGCCGACCTGGGACTCTCCGCCTCGTTCGTGCGCGGCAACCACGTTGCGTCAGAACTCGCGCGCCAGATCGCGGCGCTCGACGCCTTCAAGAAGCAGGCGGGTGGCCTCATCACCGTGGATGCCGTGAAGGTCTACTGCGACGGCGTCATGGAATACCCGGCGCAGACCGCGGCGATGCTCGCCGCGTACCGCAAGAACGCCGGAACCGCCGCGGCTCCCGACTGGCGCCCGGGTCCGTCGCGCGGTCCCGACCCGTCCTGCGCCGACGCGCGCGAGGGGTTCGTGGCGCTCGACCGCGCCGGCTGGCAGATCCACGTGCATGCCATCGGGGACCGCGCCGTCCGGGACACGCTCGACGACTTCGAGGCGGCCCGCAAGGCGAACGGAGACCACGATCGCCGCCACACCATCACGCACCTGCAGGCGATCGACCCGGCCGACATCCCGCGCTTCGGCCGGCTGGGCGTCGTCGCCAGCATGTCGCTTCAGTGGCCGCGACGCGACGGCTACTCGGTGGACTTCACGCGCGGCTACATCGCGGACGAGGTCTATGACCGCATGTACCCCGCGTTCAGCCTGTGGCGCACCGGCGCGGTGGTCGCCGGCGGCAGCGACTACCCGGTCGATCCCCTCCTGCCGTTCGTGCAGATCGAAACGGCGATCACGCGCACGGGGGAGCAGGGTCCCGGTGTTTATCCGGGTCCGCTGGCGCCGTCCGAGGCGATCCCCGACCTGCTCGCCGTCCTGCGCATGCACACGATCAACGCCGCCTACGAGATGCACGAGGAGAACGCGCGCGGATCGATCGAGACCGGCAGGGATGCCGACCTCATCGTGCTCGATCAGAATCTCTTCAAGATCCCGGTGACGAAGATCTCCGACACGCGCGTCCTGCTGACCGTGCTCGGCGGCAAGGTCGTCTACGACACCGGGACGCTCGCCCCCGCGACGAAGGCCGCGTCCGCTAACTAGCGGACACCGCTCACCGCGCAGATGGCGATCCAGACGGGCCACGTCTCCCGCCCGAAAGTGACTTCGACTCCGAAGGTCGACTGGTTTCCGACCGGGTCCCAGCCGTTCATGAACGGCTTGCCGCCGATCAGGAAGTTCACGTCTCCGCCGGCGTACGCGGTCGCGGGGGCGAGCAGGAGAGCGAACAGCGACAACGCGAGCGCGATCGGCACTTTCTGCGAGCGTGGCATACAGATCCCCCTGGGGGACGGATGCTACCGCAGGTGCGCGATGGACACGTCTCAGTCGCCGCGTCGGGGTTCGGAGCCGAGCCGACTCAGGATCTCGGCCCAGAGCGTCCTCCAGGTGTTCCAGCGGTGGCCGCCGGGGACGCGAATCACCCGAT
Organism: Verrucomicrobiia bacterium; assembly: GCA_035638075.1. GTDB lineage: Bacteria > Acidobacteriota > Polarisedimenticolia > Gp22-AA2 > Gp22-AA2 > DASRAU01. Next base: position 258,199 of record DASRAU010000041.1, on the reverse strand, counting down.
CGGCGGGAAGCGTGCCGGCCAGCAGATCGAGCGAAGGGACCATCGGCTCGTCCTGACCGTAGCCCAGGTAGAGGATCGGCGGCCGGGAGCCTTCTCCGGCGTGGCGCAGGAAGTCCCAGTTCTGCTCGATGAACCACTTGAGCGAACCGGGGGCGGCGGTCGGGTCGGGAGACCAGGTCGCGAGACCGCCCTGGCTTCGGATCCCTTCCAGCATCTCGGGCGGACCCAGGAACGGGCTCAGCAGGATGAGCCCGGCGATCGCGTCGGGATGCTCGCGCGCGAACCCGATCGCCCCGGCCCCGCCCAGCGAGATCCCGACGAGCCAGATCCGCGTGGAGCCGGCGTCCCGGGCGGGCGAGACGACGTCCTCCCAGAGTCGCGTGGCGTAGGTTCCGTCCGTGTAGTAGCCGAGGTGGAGATCGGTCTCGACCAGGTCGGCATCGATCCCGCGTTCCCGGGACATGTCGAAAAACCTGTTGCTCTCGAAGTCGCCGAGATGCGAGCGCCTGCCCGGCAGGAAGACGATCAGGTTGGACGCGGGCCCGCCGGGACGCAGCGCCTGCGCCATGGTCGGCAAAGGGACCACCGCGGCCCGATTGAAGGCGCAGCGGCCGAAGAGAAGCGGCGCGGCGATCAGGACCCAGGCGATCCGGCGCATCTTGCCCGACATGCGAACAGCCTACCGTGCCGCGCCGCGGTTGTCCTCCTCCTCCGGACGGCGGCAGGACCACCTCACTGTCCGGCGCCGCGACTCCGCGATACATTGAGGGCCGGAGAATCCATCCATGAGGACCGGGTCTCTCACCGAACAGGATGTCGCCCGCATCGACGCCTGGTGGCGGGCCAGCAACTACCTCTCGGTCGGCCAGATCTACCTGATGGACAACCCGCTCCTCAGGAAGCCGCTCGAGCGGCGGCACGTGAAGCCGCGCCTGCTCGGGCACTGGGGCACCACCCCCGGCCTCAACTTCATCTACGTGCACCTGAACCGCGTCATCCGCGCGCACGACCTCGACATGATGTACGTCATCGGACCCGGGCACGGCGGGCCGGCAATCGTCGCGCAGGCGTACCTCGAAGGGACCTACAGCGAGGTCTACCCCGACGTCAGCCGCGACGAAGAGGGGATGAAGCGCCTCTTCAAGCAGTTCAGCTTTCCAGGCGGCATCCCCAGCCACGTCGCCCCCGAGACACCGGGGTCGATTCACGAAGGCGGTGAGCTGGGCTACTCGCTGTCGCACGCCTTCGGCGCGGCGTTCGACAACCCGGCGCTGTGGGTGGCGTGCGTCGTCGGCGACGGCGAGGCCGAGACGGGTCCCCTCGCGACCGGCTGGCACTCGAACAAGTTCCTGAACCCGGCACGCGACGGCTGCGTCCTGCCGATCCTCCACCTGAACGGCTACAAGATCGCCAACCCGGCGCTGCTCGCCCGCATCCCGGGCGAAGAGCTGCGCCGCCTGTTCGAGGGCTACGGCTGGCGGCCGATCTTCGTGGAGGGGCACGAGCCCGAACCGATGCACCGGAAGATGGCGGCGGCGCTCGACGAGGCGGTCGCGTCGATCCAGGACATCCAGGCCGCGGCGCGCGGCCGCGGCGCGAAGGGGCGGCCGGCCTGGCCGATGATCGTGCTGCGCTCGCCGAAGGGCTGGACCTGCCCGGAGGAGATCGACGGTAAGAAGTGCGAAGACTCGTGGCGCAGCCACCAGGTGCCGATGGGGGACATGGACCAGCCGTCCCACCTGAAGGTGCTCGAAGACTGGATGAAGAGCTACCGGCCGGAGGAGCTGTTCGACGCGAAGGGAACCCTCCGGCCCGAGCTCGCCGCGCTGGCGCCGGAAGGCAGGCGGCGCATGAGCGACAACCCGCACGCCAACGGCGGCCTGCTCCTGAAGGACCTGCGACTCCCCGACTTCCGCGACTACGCGGTCGCAGTCGAGAAGCCGGGCGCGATCGCGGCCGAGGCCACCCGCGTGCAGGGGAAGTTCCTGCGCGACGTCATGAAGCTCAACCTCGAGGCCCGCAACTTCCGGATCTTCAGCCCCGACGAAAACAACTCCAACCGCTGGCAGGACATCCTCGAAGTCACCAGCCGCTGCTTCGTCGGGGAGATCCTCCCGGGCGACGACAAGCTCTCGCCCGACGGGCGCGTCATGGAGGTCCTGAGCGAGCACCAGTGCCAGGGCTGGCTGGAAGGCTACCTGCTCACCGGCCGCCACGGCTTCTTCTCGTGCTACGAGGCGTTCATCCACATCGTCGATTCGATGTTCAACCAGCACGCCAAGTGGCTGAAAGTCTCCAGGGATATCGCGTGGCGCCGGCCGATCGCCTCGCTCAACTACCTCTTGAGCAGCCACGTCTGGCGCCAGGACCACAACGGCTTCTCGCACCAGGACCCCGGTTTCATCGATCACGTCGTCAACAAGAAGGCGGACGTGGTGCGCGTCTACCTGCCGCCCGACGCGAATTGCCTGCTGAGCGTCACCGATCACTGCCTGCGCAGCCGCGACTACGTCAACGTCGTCGTGGCGGGGAAGCAGCCGGCGCCGGTGTGGCTCTCGATGGACCAGGCGATCAAGCACTGCACCGCGGGCGTCGGCATCTGGGAATGGGCCAGCAACGACCGCGGGAGCGAGCCGGACGTCGTCATGGCCTGCTGCGGCGACGTGCCGACGCTGGAGACGCTGGCGGCCGTGGATCTGCTGCGGCGCCACGCGCCGGAGATCAAGGTGCGCGTCGTGAACGTCGTGAACCTGATGACCCTGCAGCCGCCGCACGAGCACCCGCACGGCCTTCCGGACCAGGAGTTCGACGACCTGTTCACCGTGAACAAGCCGATCCTCTTCGCGTTCCACGGCTATCCCTGGCTCATCCACCGGCTCACCTACCGGCGCCACGGCCACGACAACCTGCACGTGCGCGGCTACAAAGAGGAAGGGACCACGACGACGCCGTTCGACATGACGGTGCGCAACGATCTCGATCGCTTCCACCTGGCCGAGGACGTCATCGACCGCGTCCCGGCGCTGGGCGCGCGCGCCGCCTACGCCAAGCAGGCGATCCGCGACATCCTGATCGAGCACGAGCAGTACATCTGCGAGCACGGAGAAGACCTTCCTGCCATCCGGGACTGGACCTGGGGTCGCGACGGCTCCGGGCCGCCGCCGTCCGACACCGGCGGCGACAACGCCTAGGTGAGGACCGCCCGGTTCCGCGCGGCCCTGCTGGTCACGACGGGTGTCTTCGCAGCCATGCTTCCGGCCTGCGGCGGCCACCTCGCCACCCGGCCGGGATTGTTCGAGGTGCGCAGGCAGACCGTCTCGATGGCGCACCGCGATTTCACCGCGACGTACGTGACGCCGGCCCATCCGCTCCATCCCGACCGGCTGGTCGCCTTCTCCACGGGGGATGCGGGCTGGCTGGGCGTCAGCGGCGCCGTGTTCGAGCGCCTCGCCGAGCTCGGCTACTACGCCGCCGGCTACAACGCGCGCGAGATGCTCAAGCCGATCCGCGAGGGGGGAGAGAAGGCGGACCTCCAGCGCACGGCCTTCTGGCTCGACAACCTGCTGGGACGCGCGCGGCGGGATCTGCATCTCCCCGCCTCGACGCGACTCATCCTCATCGGCGAGTCGCGCGGCGCGAGCGCGGCCGTGCTCGCCGCCGTGTCGCCGCGCCTGCAGCCGCAAATCGCCGGCACCATCGCCATCGCGCTGACGCGCGAGAGCGATTACCTGAAGGCGCCCGATCCGGCCAACCGCCCGCCGCAGATCCAGGTGGACGAGAAGGAGCGCATCCAGCTCTATCCCGCCATCGCCCTGGCCGGCGAGGCGCCGCTCGCCGTCATCCAGGCGAAAGGCGACAAGTACGTCCCCGCGGACGAGGCGCGCACTCTCTTCGGTCCCGACACGGCGACGCGGCGCCTGTACGAGGTCGAAGCCCGCAACCACGGCTTCGCCGGCGGCCGCGACGAGCTGCTGCGCGACCTCGAGGACGCCCTGCACTGGATCGAAACAGGGACGGAGAAGACTCCACCCCCGGCCCCCGGAGGCTAAGGGGTCGCTGCGTCGGTCTCCTCCGGCGCCGCGGTCTCGCCCGGAGTGCCGGTCGGCGGCAGGGTGGGGATTCCGGCCAGCCAGTCGTCGAACAGCACGTTGGCCGCGTCGAAATCGCGCACGGCCAGCCGGGCGAAATCGGCGATCCGGGTGAGCACCAGGCTCTGGCGCTTCGGGTGCATGGCCGCTTTGCGGCCCGGTGCGTGCAGCGTGAAGGTGTACGTCTTCTCGGAGGTCGTCAGGCCGAGCCCGGTCTGCGTGTTCAACGGCCCGTTGCCCACGTCGGTGATCGACGATCGCTCGATCACGAGGCTCCAGGCGGGATCGCCCTCCGGATTGAAGACGACGCGCCGGGAGGAAATGGCCAGGTCATCGAGGGCCGGGCCGCCCTTCCGGGAGTGGGGGAAAAGGGCGACATCGTGGAATCGGAACGCCGGCTCACCCTGGAAGTCGCTCCGCGTGATCGTGGCGCTCCCATACTGGCCATAGGAGATGGCCACGGTCCGGCCATCAGCTCCAACCGCGTGCGGCATCGCAGGCGGAAACGCCTCGAACTCGGGCAGCGTGAGGGTTTGTCCGCCCACGCGCAGCTCCCGGATGGAAGGCATGTCGCCGCCGTCGCGGTAGGTGACCTGGGCCACCTCGTGCGCTCCCTTTTTCCGCGACGAGCCGCCGGATGCGTGCGTCGCGCCTTCCGGAGGGATCGTCCCGATCTGCACGGGAGTCCAGAGCAGCGCGTCTTCGACCTGGGACGCGCTCCCCTCGAGAACAACGAGTTCGGGGCCTTCCGGACGGGTGCGGAGGAGGCCCGTGTATTTCCCCGGTTCCAGATAGACGTCGGCGACGGCCACCTCGCGGTCCACGTCGAACGTGAAACCCGAGGATCGCGCCGCCGCGATTTCGGTCGCCAGCTGTTGCCGTTCCGCCGGAGCGTCGCGCCAGGCGAGACCGGTCGCCGCGCTGAGCGCCGCGAGAACGGCATTCCGTTCCCTGTCCTTCACCTGGAACGTCGCGCTCCGGACCACTTCTCCGTCCTTCCACGCCAGCGTGACGAAATGCTGCTTGTCCACGAATGGGGCGAGGACGATCACCGGAATGACGAGGATGACCCCGATCAAAGCGGCGAAATCCCCGCTGCCCGTTCCGGCGTTGCCGGCCGCCGAGTGGAGATATCCGGTGACTGGATGGTAGCGGGCATGGTCGTAGAGCACCGTGACGACGGAGCCCGCCTCGATCGTGTGCTGCAGCGTGTCGCCCTTCAGAATCCGGATCGAGCTGCCGTCCACCTCGAGCTTGAGGTTCTTGTGGTCGGCATAGCTGTAAGAGCCGCCGGAGTACTCGACCGACCATGAAGTTGGAGCGGCCGCCTCCGCCGGCAGAGCGAAGGCGAGGGCCAGGGCGACGGCGAGCGCGCGCACGGGTGCGTACGCCGGCCACTGTGAAAAGCCACAGCGCAGCATCGACGAAGCGGTCCGGTTCGAGGGAATGGTGCGCCGCGGACGGCGCTTACTTCGCGTCCTTCGAGTTGATGTCCAGGGTCAGCATGAAGCCGTTGGTCCCCTTGGACTCGAACTTGTTGTCGCCGCGGCGGTAGGCCTGGACCTCGTTCGGCATCAGGATGAAGCCGTCGTTGCGCGGGGCGCCGAAGTACTTGACGTTCTTGAGCACCGAAGGCTCCGGGCTCATCGCGGTCTGGTTGTGGACGAGGACGACCTCGCCCGCCTTGCCGCCGTCGAGCTTCGCCACGGAGCGATCCTTCCCGCCGGTCCACTCGATCGGCGCGTCCTGGCCGACGGTGAAGGTCTTCCACTTCAGCGGGTAGACAGAGCCGGTGAGGATCGCCGCGATGCCGTCGCGCTGCGGCTTGGAGACGGCGGGATCGAAGGTGACCTCGGCCCACTCCGCCTGCCCGTCGCCGAAATCGTCGCCGAGGTCGCCGGCGATCCACACCTTGGCCCCGGCGAGGTCGGTCGGACCGTAGTGCCCCTTGTTGATCCTGTAGACGATGTTGAAGCGGCAGTAGTGCCCGCCGGCCATCTCGTGCATGCCACTGTCACCGGGCATCGGCTTGGTGCTGAAGTAGCACGGGCAGAACATCTGGCAGGAGCAGGCCTCGATGACCGTCCCGTTGAGGGCCCAGTCGGGCGCTGCGGGTTTCGCCTGCTGCGCTACGGAGCCGGTCGATCCGGCCACCAGCACGAGGCATGTCATGACGGCCAATGCGAGCACGGGGATGACGATGCGCTTGATCATTCGTGAATCTCCTTTCGCCTGGGCGGCGTCCATCGAGCGAGGGCTCTGCCCGCCCTTCTACCACGGAACCGGCTCCGGCGCGCGGCGCTCCCGGCCGCGCGTCGATCAGGGGCAGGGGGACGGGTTGGCGCGCACCGTGCCGTTCGACGTCCTGCCCTTGGTGCCCTCCTCGTGCAGGCCGTTCACGCCCGTGACGAGATAGAAGACCCCGGTCCCCGTTCCGGGAACCGTGACGTCGACCGCGGCGGTGCCGGCGACGCTCGCGATGGCGCAGACGCCGAAGGGCCCGGGAAGCGTCGACAGCATCCCGGCGTAGACGTTGTAGGCGTTGGACGCCGGCTCGGACGACCAGACGAGAGTCTGCCGATCGGCGAGGATCTGCAGCCCGTTCACCTCCCCCGGAGGCGGAAACGCCGTGGCGATGCCGCCACCGCCGAGGCGGAACGAAGGGCCGCTCATCGCCAGCCCGGCGAAGGAGTCGCCGATCGCGTCGAGGCTGATGCGGTAGCTCGCGGAGGCCGAGACGACCGCCTGCGCCGGACGCCCTCCCTCGTTGAGCGCCTTCTCGTCGATGCGGAAGCTGGCGCTGGACTGCGCGAAGAGCGCCGACGGCGCGAGGGCCAGCAACGCCGCCGCCAGCAACCGGACTCCGTTCCGCACGTGAAGAACCCGTCGCAACCCTCGAGGCGCGCTCACCGGAGCACCACGAGGACGCGGATCATCCCGAGGCCGGAGTCGAGCGGCTCCAGCGATTTGCCGAGGATGGTCCCCGCCGCTGCGTTCTCGGCGCGCATGGCGGCTCCCGCCGCGGGGGAAGTGACCAGGAGATCACCGGCGTGGATCGCTCCGTAGGAAGCGTCCACCCGGACCGTGGCCACCAGGCCCATCGCGACCTCCACCTGGCCGTCCACGACCGGGCCCAGGGCGATGCCGACCACGGTGGCGTCACGCTCACGGTCCGATCGCCGCACCGCGCCGCGCGCCGCGGGGTCGATGACGACGACGTCCCCGGCTTCGACCGCCGACGTGGCCGCGAAGCGCTGGCTCAACGGCTGCGGCGCGGGTTTGGATGCGGCGGCGCTCTCGGTGGTGGAGACGCCGGGCTCCGCGGGCCGCCGGTCGATCGACGGCCGCGGCCGCGGCGCCCTGGACGAAGTGGGAGCGGCCGCCGGGACCGGCGTCGCAAGCATGGGACCGGCACCGGGGGCCGGCGCGGTCGCGGCCGGGCTTTCGATCGGCCGCACCGCGGCTTCATCGCCCACCATCACCGGCTTTGGACGGCCGACGCCGATGCGGTTGCGCAGGCCGGCGCTCGCCTTGAGATCGGAGTCGACGTTGCGGCCGACGGCGCGCTCCATCGTCTTGTAGCGCTCGAGGGCGTTGAACGACCGCAGCTCGGGGCGGGCCGCGTAGACGGCGGCGCCGTCGGCGGAGCCGGGGATCACCGACTCCCGCTCCTTGGGGGCGATGGCCGGCATCTCCTCGAAGCCGATGCGCAGCCCCATGACGTTGTAATCGAAGGCGACGTCCGATCCGGCGGGTCCGCGCACGACCAGCTCGGTCGCCGAGACCGCCTCGACCGCGAGGGGGACCGGCACGCCGCGCGGCGTCAGCTGCGCCGTCAGGCCGAGATCGGGGTTCGCGGTCAGCACGAAGGTCGGATCGAGCGCGATGTGCGCCACGCCGTTCTCGAGCCTCCCGCCGCCGCGCGTGTAGACGTTCACTTCCGACGACTCCGGTGCGTGGTAGATGACGACCTGGTCGGAATGATCCGGGTCGTTCTGGACGAAGGAGACCGTTCCCGTTCCCTGGATCTTGTAGCCGCCGCGTCCCACGTAGGCGTAGGTGTTGTCGTCGACGTCCAGGTTGAAAATCCCGTTGTGGGAGCGCGAGAACACCCCGTAGCCGGAATAGGCGAGGTTCACGTTGGTGTCGGTCGAATTCGACTGCACGAATCGCGCCGCGATCTGACCCTGCGCATAGAGGCCGTAGCCCGCGGATCCGTTGCTGGCGGCAAAGACGCCGTAGCTGGTCGACCCCGAACCCACACCGATGACGCCGTAGCCGGAACCACCCGCGTCGACGCCGACGGGGCCATGGCCGAGATACGCATAGGAGCTGTCGTTCCGGTCGTAGAAATACCCGCCGTAGTCGTTTCCGCCGCAAAGCTCGCCGACGTTGTCGTAACCCATCACGCAATAGCCGCTGGTCCCTTGCGCGAGCATCGCCCCCGGTGACCCGGGATTCATGTAGGCCTCGAGCACGTAGTACCCCGAATCCGCGGCAGTGAACCGGGCCCCGCCGGCCTTGAACTGCCGCGTCGCGCTGGTGTCCATGTAGAAGGATCCCGGCTGCCCGTTCAGGTTGGTGGCATCCGTCGCCGTGACGGCGGTCGTGGCCGAGGCGGCGACGTCGGCCGACTGCGCGTTCGCGGCGGAAAACGCGTAGCCGGAGGCCAGGACGCGGGTACGGGGGCTCAGGGTCTCCGTCCCGATGATCACCTCGAGCCAGACCGACGGGTAATCGCGGAAGACCGCGGAGAGGGTGTTGTAGGTTCCGGGCCCCGAGCCGTCCACGATGCCGAGACCCCCGCCGAGCTCGACCGAGAAGAGACCGCCGTCCACGACCACCGACTTCCCCGAGGCCGCGATGTGATGGTCGATGAGGATCTCGTTTCCGCCCGTCTCGGCGTCGAAGAACCGGAAATCGACCTCGTAGGTGCCGGTCAGCGGCTCCCCGGCAGGCCCGCGCAGCACTCCCTGGTAATTGATCGACGGCGGGGGTGAGGCGGTGGCCCCGACGGCACCCGGAAACGTGAGCAGCACGACCGCACACAGCACCCCTGCAACCGACCCCGCATGCCTGGACATGTCGATCCTCCCTGGAGACTCGCTTCACCTGGGAGATCACCAATCCGGAGAAAAAGACGACACGGAGAACGACCCGGGGGCGGTCAGAAGGACCAGGACAGGATGCCCTTCACCGTCCAGTCGTTGGAGGCCGGCGTGAAGCCATGGCCGATGCCGAAGTTGACGTCGAAGGAGGGGGTGCCGTGGTCGACGACCGCGAACAGCTCCTGCGCCTGCTCTTCGAGGGTCACCAGATCCTTCAGGGGGCCGAGCTCGGCATAGTGCTCGAAGCCGACGGCCCAGGACGGCGGGAACAGCCAGGCGAGACGGACGGCGGGTGAGAAGATGGCCTCGCGCTCGGGGCCGCTGAGAGGGACCTCGACGATCGGATTGACGATGAACTCCAGGCGCGGCCAGCGCCAGCCGACGATCGGCCGCACCTCGGACCCCCAACGGCCCTGTGAGAACTTCTCCGTCTCACGGGCGACCTCGATGTTGAGGCCGTAGAAGAAGCGACGCTGGGCCGCGTTCGGGCTCACGAAGAGGGTGCGCAGCTTGGCGCCTCCCGAAAAGAAGGACGGCCCCGGCTCGATCGCGTACGGCAGGTAGGCACCCACCTCCCACCAGTCGAAGACGCCGTAGGCGAACTCGGGCGTCCCGTTGAACGAGGCGTCCGGGACGAGCCCGCCAGGAAAATCGGGCTCCTCGAGGCCGCGCACGATGTAGTTCCCGTGCATCTGGAGGGAGAACTGTCGCGGCCGGTTGATGTCCGCGTTGTAGACCTGGATCTCGTCGGCCGCCCAGGCCGGGGCACGAGCGCCCGCGAGCGCGAGGAGCAGGCAGGCAACGACGCGCCACACGCGGCAGCGTCTCAGCGGAGGACGGTATCGAGGAAAGCCAGGGCGCGACCCCGGTCGGTGCGGTCCTGAGCCACGACGCCGTAAGTGATGAGGCCGATCTCCAAAGAGACCAGGAACCGAGCCAGCCCTTCGGTGTCGGTCCCGGCCGGAATCTGCCGGCGATCCATCGCCGCGTCGAGATTCAGGCGAAGCGCCTTCTCGCCTCCGAGGACGAAGCCGCGCGTCGTGGACCAGGTGTCCTCATTCACGAGCGACTTCTCGCGCACCGTATTCAGGACGAAGCAGCCGTGGTGGAAGTTGTACGCATCGGACGCCCGGAAGAAGTCCCGGATGTTTTCGAGCCCGAGCGGCTCGCGGCCCAGGAAGCTCGTCAGCTCGGCGAGGTCGCTGATGTAGGACTGAAGCGCCTCGTGGAAGAGGCCTTCTTTTCCACCGAACTCCTTGTAGAGGGCGAACCGGTTCAGGCCGGTCACATCGACCAGCTCCTGGAGGTGCGCCCCCTCGAAGCCCTTTTCCCAGAAGAGCCGGGCGGCCTTTCTCAGGACGTCTGAACGTTCCCAGGTCTTCGGTCGGCCCACGGCACCCACCTCAAGGCTTTTGTTTCCAAGGCAGTAGGGAATATACCACATTTTTCACATATCGTTCTAAAAAGTTCTTGACATGCTAATAAGCGCGTCGTATCGTCCCGTTTGTCACTTATCGTTCTGAAACTAAAGGAGACGACACGATGCGCACCTACTCGTACGCCGACAGCCTCAAGAGCGCCTACGCCGTGAACTGGAGGATCGAGGACGTCCTGGGGGATCGGGCCTTCGACCCGGCGCGCCGCTGGTTGCCTCCCGCCCTGTCCGCGACCGCCCGGCTCGCCTGGATGGACGAGCAAGACCGCCGGCGGCTCTCGCAGGTCGAGATGGCTGCCTACGCGCACCTGTTCGGCTACGTGGAGGAGTTCATCGCTCCGAAGATGCTCACGCTCGCGAAGGACCACGAACTGGTCGAGCGGGACGCCTTCGACGCGCTGACCAACTTCGCGGCCGAGGAGGTCAAGCACATGAACCTCTTCCGCCAGGTGCGCCGCATGGTGGACGACGCGCTCGGGTTCGAGACCGCCCTCGTCGGCGGCGCGACCGAGACGGCGCAGTTCGTCCTGTCGAAGAGCACCGGGGCGATGCTCCTCCTGACCGCGGCGATCGAGTGGTTCACGCAGCTGCACTTCAAGGACGCCATGCGCGACGACGACGGGCTCGATCCATTGACCAGGCGCGTCTTCCGCGCCCACTGGCAGGAGGAGGCGCAGCACGCGAAGATGGACCACCTCGAGACGCTGCGCGCCTTCGGCGGCATGACCGACGCCGAGAAGGAGACGGCGATCGATCATCTCATCGAGCTGGTCGGGGGCGTGGACGGGCTGCTCCAGGAGCAGGCGCGCCTCGACCTCCTGAATTTCGAGCGGCTCCGGGGTCAGGAGCTCGACGCCGCGCGGCGCGACGAGGTCGGCCGCGAGATCCTGCGCGCCAAGCGCTGGACGTTCATCCTGAGCGGGGTCACGCACCCGCGGTTCGAGGAGCTGTTCCTGGCCGTCACCACTCCCGCCCAGCGGGAGAAAGTCAACCTGGCCCTGGCGCCGATCGTCGCTTCGCAGGCGGTCGCCGCCGCCGCGTGACGATGCATCGGAACGGGGTCGCTAGAGCTTCGTCGCCCGGGTCATCAGGTAGTGCTGGCGCACGGCGTTGTCGGCGAACCAGAGACTGGCCAGCGCCTCGACCTCCGACCGGTACGCCTGCAGACGGGCGGGATCGGAGGCGAGCGCTGCGACCAGCTTGATCACCGGCCCCGCGGTCGCTTCGACGTTCTGCCGGTAGTGCTGCGGGCTGAGGCAGGGGAAGAGCATCAGGTCGCGGTCGAACTGGAGATCCTTCACCGCGGACCCCAGGCGCTCGGTCACGACGTCGGGATCGCCCCACGACGAAGGCGGCGCGGATCCGGGAGGGGGCGGCGGCGCGTACCGGCCGGTCAGCGCGAACGCGCGCGCCACGAACTGGTCGTGCGGCCAGGTGGAGAACGCGATGCGTCCGCCCGGCCGGAGCACCCGCAGCATCTCCCCGATCGCCTTGTCGGGACGGGGTGCGAACATGTGGCCGAACTGGCTCACCACCACGTCGAACATCGTGTCGGGGTAGGGAAGCGCCTCCGCGTCCCCCTCGGTGAATTCGACCTCCACACCGGCCGTCTGGGCGTTGCGCCGGCCGTGCTCGAGCAGGGCGGGCGTCAGGTCGAGGGCGCACACCCGGGCTCCCGCCCGCGCCGCCGTCACCGCGACCGGTCCCGTGCCGCAGGCGACGTCGAGGACCGTCTGTCCGCCGCGAATGCCGGCGTAGCGAACGAGCGCGGCCGCCGGCATGGTCGTGAACGCTTCGAGCGGCGCGAAATGGCTCCAGCCTTCGCGCTGCATGGCCTTGAACTGGGCGAATGGATCGGTGGACATGGCTCCCTCCTTCGGCAATCGATCAGGCGCGGGCGCCGTCGAGGCGGCGGCGGGCGATCTCGCGCGCGGCCGCGTCGGTCGTGATGCGCCGCTCGCGGGCGAGGGCGAAGACGGCGCGCAGCGAGGTCGAGACGCGCTCCTCGACGTCGCGCTCGGCGCGCTCGCGCGACCAGCCGTCCGCTTCCATGTGGATCCCGGAGCAGGCGCCCCCCGAGTTCGCGATGAAATCGGGGGCATAGAGGATGCCGCGGGCTGCGAGCGCATCGGCCGCAGCCTCGTCGGCGAGCTGGTTGTTGGCGCCGCCGGCCACCGCGCGACAGCGGAGGCGGGGCGCGGCCTCGGCCGTCAGCACGCCGCCGAGCGCGCACGGGCTGAACAGATCGCACGGCGCGCCGATGACGGACGTCGGCTCGACGTCGGGAACGCCGCGCTCGCTGAAGCGCCGGGCCGCGTCCGGGATGAGATCGCTGCACGAGACGCGCGCACCGTCGGCGACCAGCCGCTCGATGAGCGCGCCGCCGACGCTGCCGGCTCCCTGGACGAGCACGGCGCGGCCGGCGAGCGCGGCCGACCCGAACGCTTCCTGGCAGGTGACGCGGAGGGCCGCGTGCACGCCGATCGCGGTCGCCGGACCCGAAGGACCCGAGCCGCCGTTCGCCTCGGTACAGCCGAAGACGAGCGGCCCGGCGGCCTCGCGGATTCGATCCATGTCGTCCGACGACGTGCCGACGTCCGGCGCGGTGTGATAGCGCCCGCCGAGCGAAGCCACGATCCGCCCGTAGCGGTGCAGGAGGCCGCGCCGCGCTTCGGGAGTGAGTCCCGGCGGCACGGCGAGGACCGCCTTGCCGCCGCCCCATGGCATCCCCGAGGCCGCCATCTTGAGGGTCATCGCGGCGGACAGCCGGCGCGCGTCGCTCTCCGCCTCCTCGGGGGACGGGTACGGCTTCATGCGCGTCCCCCCGACGGCGGGGCCGAGCCGCGTCGAGTGGATCGCGATGACGATCCACGCACCGGTCTCGGCGTCGTGCTCGCGCAGCTCCTCTTCGCCGTCCCACGCCATGGCGGGCATTCTACCGGGCGCCGCGCGGGTCGCCGAATCGGCTTGCTCGGCTAAGATGTCTGACCATCGAGAGAGGCGGTAGAGCGCATGGCGCGGGCGATCGGCAGGCAGCGGATCCGTGACATCCATGGGCTCATCGCTCCGCACGTCCGCCGCACGCCCGTCGTCGAGGTGGACGCGGCCGACTTCGGGCTGGAGACGAAGGCGCGGCTGATCCTGAAGCTCGAGCTGCTGCAGCACGCCGGCTCGTTCAAGGCACGCGGCGCCTTCGCCAACCTGCTGGCGCGCCCGATCCCGGCGGCGGGCGTCGCCGCCGCGTCGGGAGGCAACCACGGCGCCGCCGTGGCGCTCGCGGCGAAGCGGCTCGGCATCCCGGCGCGGATCTTCGTGCCGACCGTTGCGTCACCGGCGAAGATCCGGCAGATCCGCGACCACGGGGCCGACCTCGTGGTGCACGGCGATCGCTACGCGGACGCCCTCGCCGAGTGCGAGCGCTGGGTCGCTTCGTCGGGCGCCGTCTCGATCCACGCCTACGATCAGCCCGAGACCCTGCTCGGGCAGGGGACGCTCGGGCTCGAGCTGGAAGAGCAGGCGCCCGATCTCGACTCGCTGCTCATCGCGGTCGGCGGCGGGGGCTTCATCGGCGGCGTGGCCGCCTGGTACGCCGGCCGCAGCCCGAGGATCATCGGTGTCGAGCCGGAGCAGGCGCCGACGCTGACCCGCGCGCTCGAAGCCGGTCGTCCCGTCGATGCCGACGTCGCCGGCATCGCCGCCGACTCCCTCGGGGCGCGCCGCGTCGGCGAGCTGATGTTCCCGATCGCCCAAAGCTCCATCGAGCGGATGGTGCTCGTCTCCGACGCCGCCATCCGGCAGGCGCAGGAGTCGTTGTGGCGCGTGCTGCGCGTCGTCGCCGAGCCCGGCGGGGCGGCGGCGCTGTCGGCGGTGCTCTCAGGCGGTTATCGACCTCGCGAAGGTGAGCGCGTCGGGGTCGTCGTCTGCGGCGGCAACACGACGGCGGTCGAATTCAAGGACCACAGGTAGGGGAGGAGACGGATGGACAAGCGCATCGTGACGACGGACAAGATCGCGCCCGCGGGAGGACCGTTCTCGCCGGCGGTGGAGATCGACGGCTGGCTCTACCTGAGCGGCCAGGTCGGGCAGGACCCGTCCACCGGCCGGCTCGTCGAGGGGGACATCACCCGGCAGGCCGAGCAGCTCCTGAAGAACGTCGAGGCGGTCCTGTCCGCCGGGGGCCGGACGTTTTCCAACGTCATCCAGGTGCGCGTGTTCCTCGCCGACATGGGAGACTTCCAGGCGATGAACGCGGTCTACACGCGCTACTTCCAGAAGCCCTACCCGGCGCGCACCACGGTCGCCGTGAAGGCGCTGCCGCTCGGCGCGGCGATGGAGATGGACCTCATCGCCCGCTAGGACGTTTTTCTCAGCCGATCAACCGCCCCAGACCGAGCCCTTGCGGGCCCACTCGCTGTCCGGGTAGCGCTCCTTCAGGAGCTTGCCGGTCGCGCCCAGCTGCTTCGCGTCGTTGGTGTCCTTGTAGGCGGCGACGCCGGCCCAGTAGCAGGCCTCGGGCGCCGCTCCCGATTTCGGAGCATCGTCGCAGACCGAGCGCAGGATCCTCTCCGCCTCGGCGAATCGCTTGTGCTGGAAGTTCAGCTTGCCCATCCCCAGGTTCAGCTGCGCGAGGAAATCCTCGGCGGGCAGGAACCCCTCGATGCGGTGCCGCTCGACCCCTTCGGAATCCAGGATCAGCTGCGTCGGCGTCCAGGGGGCGTTGAACCGGTCGAAGGTCTCTTTCTGTTCCTTGATGTGGGCTTTGACGGGGATGAAACGCGAGGCGACGCTTTCAGCGACTTTCGGATTGGGGTAGACCTCGGCTTCCAGCCGAGCGCAGCCCCCTCACATGGGGGCGGCGCTGAAGTCGAGGAGCACCGGCTTGCCGGTCTCCTTCGCCTGCTTCAGCGCCGCGTCGACGTCCTTCGTCCAGTGGATTTCGGCCATGCGGATCTCCTTTCGGATGCCAACGACCATACCATCGCGCGACGACCGCGGGTAATAGCGCACCCGGGGCGGCCGGGATTACGGACGGAGAAGCGTCTTGATGGCGCGGCGCTCGTCCATGGCGCGGTAGCCCTCCGCCACCTGGTCGAGCGGCAGGGTGAGATCGAAGACCTTTCCCGGATCGACGACCCCGTTCCACACGAGCTCGATGAGCTGCGGCAGGAAGCGGCGCACGGGAGCCGGGCCGCCGTGCAGGCGCACGTGCGTGTAGAAGAAGTCCTCGAGCTCGAGCGACACGCCGTGAGGCAGGCCGACGAAGCCGACCGAGCCTCCCGGGCGGGCGCAGCGGACGGCCTGCGTCATCGACTCCTGCGTCCCGACGCATTCGAGCACCGAGCCGGCGCCGACCCCTTCGGTCAGGTCCTTCACGACGGCGACGCCCGCGACGCCGCGCTCGGCCACGATGTCGGTCGCGCCGAACTCGCGCGCCAGCGCCTGGCGCGCCGGGTACCGGCTCATAACGATGATGCGCTCGGCTCCCAGCTGCCGCGCCGCGAGCGTTCCGAGCAGGCCGACCGCGCCGTCGCCGATCACGACGACCACCTTCCCCGGCTTGACGTCGGCGGCGACGGCGGCGAACCAGCCGGTCCCCATGACGTCGGAGAGCGCGAGAAAGCTCGGCACCCGGTCGTCCGCCGGCACGCCCGGGGTCGCGACCAGGGTGCCGTCGGCGAGCGGCACGCGCAGCCGCGGCGCCTGGGCGCCGCCGACGAACTCCTTGTGCTCGCAGGAGGTCTGGTAGCCGGCGCGGCAGTGCGGGCAGGTGTTGTCGGACGCGAAGAACGAGCCGATGACGAACTGGCCCGGCTTCACCGACGTCACCGAGCGCCCGACCTCTTCGACGAGGCCGCAGTACTCGTGTCCCATCGGGTTCGGGGCGTCGATCGTCTTGACGCCGCGGTACGGCCAGAGATCCGACCCGCAGATGCAC
Source organism: Verrucomicrobiia bacterium (assembly GCA_035638075.1). GTDB lineage: Bacteria > Acidobacteriota > Polarisedimenticolia > Gp22-AA2 > Gp22-AA2 > DASRAU01. The sequence continues at coordinate 241,633 of DASRAU010000041.1, read as the reverse complement.
GTCGCCGCGAGCCGGATGACGGCGTCGGTCGGCCTGAGGATCCTCGCCTCGGGAACTTCCTCGAAGCGCACGTCGTGCGGCGCGTGCAGGACACCTCCCCGCATGGGGCCTCCTTTCTTACAGCGTGTGCCCGGCCGCTTCCTTTGTATCCGCGGACGGCGCGTCCGCCAAGTCGCGGGGCCCGCGGAGCAGGAACACGGCCACCGGCGCGGCGCCCAGGACGGTGAGCGCGCCCGCGAGGTAGAGCGAGGTCAGCCCGGCCCGGCTCGCCAGGAAGCCCAGCGCCGGGTTGGCGATCCCGAGCGCCAGGTCGAGGAAGGCGGTGAACGCTCCCATCGCCAGGCCGCGGCTCTGCGGTGGGGAACGGCGCACGGCCTCGAGGCCGAAGCCGGGGTAGACGAGCGAGTACCCGAGACCGGTCACCGCCGCGCCCGTGAAGACCAAGGCCGGCGTGCGGGCGACCCAGATCAGCGCCTGGCCCGCCGCCTCGATCAGCACGCACACGAGCGCGACGCGCGCGCCGCCGACCGCGTCGGGCAGGTGGCCGAACACGATGCGGCCCAGGATGAAGGCAGCGGCGAGCGCCGTGAAGGCGAGCCACGCGCCGCTCCAGCCTCGCTCGGCGAAGAGCAGCGCGCTGAACGTGGCGATGGTGCCGAAGGCGATGCTCGACAGCGCCACCCCGAGACCCGGGATCCAGATCGCTCCCAGCACCTGCGTGACGCGCGGATGCTCCGCATCCGACGGCGCCGTTCCCGGCAGCCGCAGGACGAGCGTCAGCGGCAGGAACGGCACCAGGAGCGTCGCCACCGCGACGCCGGGGAAGCCGAAGAGGGCGTAGACCGCGTTGCCGGCCGGCGCGCCGGCGGCGAACGAAGTCCACAACGCCGTCCCGATCCAGGACATCACCATGCCGGTGTTCCCCGTCCCGGCGAGCGCGAAGCCCCAGCTCAGCGCTCCGGTGACGATGAAGCTCTCGCCGCCGCCGAGCACCGCGCGGCCCGCCAGCCGGACGCCCGCCGAGACCACGGGCATCGAGACGAAGGCGAGCGAGAGCAGGTACAGCACCCCCGAGGCGGACGCCATCAGCAGGCCCGCCACCACGGCGCGCTTCGGTCCACGCCGGTCGGAGTAGGACCCCGACCAGAAGCGCGACAGGAGCGCGGCCGCGAACTGGCTGCCGGCAACCAGCCCGACCACGAACGTGCCGAACCCGAGGTCCTGGTGCACGTGCAGCGGGATGACCGGGATGGCCATCCCGGTGACGAGGAACGCCGCCAGCATCGCCGACAGGATGGGCAGGAGGCGGGTCAGGACGGACAGGGAGGCGGAAGCGGGGGTCGTTCGGGCCTTCAGGTGTCGTTCTCCGCCGCCTAATCTATCGCGACTCCGGCGCGCGCAACGACGAACGAGGGAGAGGCCGGCCATCCAGGAAGACGGTCTCGATGGTGTCCCAGGCGTCGATGCTCTGCAGCGGATCGGCGCGCAGCAGCAGGAGATCGGCGCGCTTGCCGACTTCGATTGTGCCGAGGTCGCGCGCCAGCCCGAAGGCTTCGGCGTTGCCGAGCGTGGCGGCGCGCAGGATGATGGGAAGCGGCACCCCCGCCTCGAACCAGCGCTGCAGCTCGAAGCGGCCGTTGAGCCCGGGCGGGTTGCCGATCCCCTCGTTCGAGGGCGTGTCGCTGCCGAAGAGAAGCCGCACCTTGCGCTCCGTCATGAGCCGGAGCGTGTGCGCCGCCCGCTCCGGGGCGGTCGCCATCACGCGCGCCGGATCGACCGCCGGCCCGAGCAGTCGCTCGATGGCGCCGCGATACTCGTCCGCCAGCGCCTGCCGCGCCGCCCGGGCTTCGGCGCCGCGAAGATGCTCGAGCACGACGCCGGGGATCGACTCCGCCAGGCGCGGGTCGTCCAGGAGCGAGGCGTCGAAGATGGTCTCGTCGCCGAAAACCGCCTGCAGCGTCGGCTGGACCGCGATCCCGGCGCGGGCGGCGGCGTCGATGACGGCGGAGGCCTCCGGCGGCGGAGTGGTGCTCATCCGATCGCCCGGCCAGTGCCACAGGCCGTGGGCGATGACATCGGCGCCGCCGTCGATGGCGGCCCGCCAGGCGTCGACGGCGTTCGCGTGCACGACGAAGACGAGACCACGCCGGTGCGCCGAGTCGCGCAGCGCGGTCAGGGTTTCCGGCCGCGGCACGGGCCAGTGGGCGGCGCCGCCGAAGCCCGGCTCGATGAAGGTCTTCACGCAGATGGCTCCGGTATCGGCGGCACGGGCGACGGCGCGCTCGGGGGTGAAATCATCCGGGTCGACGGCCGCCGGCCACAGGTCATGCTGCCCCGGCTCGTAGACCAGGTTGAGCGCCGCCGCCGACTCCCCGTCGGCGGGCACGCGCTGCGCTCCGCCGTAGCCGCCGGCGACGCGCACCGCGCGGCCGCAACCGTACAGGCGCGGATGAACCGGCGTCGCGTCGAACCACGCGCGGGTGTCTTCGGCGAGATCGAGATCCACGAGGGTCGTGAAGCCGAACGCGAGGTGCGAGCGCCCGACCTGGGACCGCCACGCGGTCTGCAGCTCCGGATGCTGCTCGATTGCGTCGTCGTCGAGGGGACCCTGGTGCCCGACGTGCACGTGCGAGTCGATCAGCCCCGGGACGAGAAAACGACCGCGCCCGTCGATGTGCTGCACGTTCGAGCCCGCGCCGGCGGACCCGGCCGCGATCCCGGGCCCGATGCGTGCGATGCGGCCGTCGCGAATCTCCACGTCCACCTGCGGCAGGGGAGAGGGCCGCTCGGGGGAGATGACCGTCACGTCCTGGATGAACACGTTGGCCGCGTGGCCGGCATCGGAGACGACCGGAGCGCGACTTGCGCAGGCCGTCAGGACGAAGGCGAGCGCGAGAGCAGTCGAGCGGGGATTCTGCACGTGAGGAGGTTACCGCCGCCCGGCCTCCGAGGTTCCGAAAGCAGCGTTGTCGCTCCCATCCTGTATGCTCCGGCCTCTCGAAGAGGATGAACGACCCATGAGCAGAATGGCGATGGCGGTGGCGTGGTCGGCGGCTCTCCTTCTCCTGCTGACGGCCGGCGCGGGGTTCCAGGCGGCGGACGACGCGCCGCCCCTGCGCGAGGTCTTCTCCCGCATCAACCCTGCCGTGGTGGAGATCCGCACAGAAGAAGCGGCCCTGCCGGCGCCGGAGGGCATGGTTCAGCCGGCGGCGATGCGGTCGCTCGGGTCGGGCGTGATGATCACCCCGGAGGGGAAGATCCTGACTGCGGCGCACGTGGTGCAGACCGCCGACCGGATCGAGGTGCTGTTCGTGTCGGGCGAGAAGGTCCCCGCGCACGTGGTGTCGTCGGAGCCGCTGGTGGACCTGGCGATGATCCAGCTCGACCAGTCGCCGCGCACGCCGTTCATCGCGAAGCTCGGCGACTCGGACGCCATGGACGTCGGCGACCGCGTCTTCGTGGTAGGGGCACCACTGGGAATCAGTCACACGCTGACGGTCGGCTACATCGGCGGCCGGCGCAAGCCGAACGGCACCGTGCGCGGCATGATGCCGGTGGAGTTCTTCCAGACCGACGCCGCGATCAACCAGGGCAACTCGGGCGGTCCGATGTTCAACATGCAGGGCGAAGTCGTCGGCATCGTCAGCTACATCATGTCGCGCACCGGCGGATCGGACGGACTGGGCTTCGCCGTCACCTCGAAGATCGCGCGGCTGCTGCTCGAGAGCGGAGCGTTCTGGAGCGGCATCGACGGCTACCTGCTGGACGGCGACCTGGGCGCGGTCTTCAACCTGCCCGCGCCGGGCACCGGTCTCCTGGTGCAGCGTGTCGCCAAAGGGTCACCGGCCGAGCAGCTGGGACTGAAGGCCGGGATGCTCCCGGCCCGCATCGGCGACGAGGAGCTGATCGTCGGCGGGGACATCGTCACCGCCGTCTTCGACATCCCGGTCGCGGGCCCGGAGAGTCTTCCCAAGATCCGCAGCCGCATCGTCGGCTTGAAGCCCGGGGATGCAGTCGTCGTGACGGTGCTCCGGGGTGGGAAGAAGGTGACCCTCACGTCGAAGATGCCCGCCGCCGCGAAGCCCTGACCTCGCGCCCCGCGTGGCGCGGTCCTGCTAGCGCAGACCGTCCACCTGGTACAGCGCCGACAGCATGCGACGGTAGGAATAGGCGTAGACGCTGGCGTCGGCGGAGAGGGTGACGAAATCCACGCTGACGATGCCGGCGGCGTCCGCGGGGGAAAGGGTGCGGACCGTGCTGCGGCGGCCGCTCGCGACATCGATGGCGTCCAGGCGCGCGGCCTTGTTGCCGATCACGATGACGGACACGGTGCGTCCGTCCGCGCTCCAGTGAATCGGCTTGTCCCCGGGAGTCGATCCCGGGAGCGGTGACGGATCGCCCCCGTCGATCGGCCAGATCTGCGCCGGCTTTCCGGCTATGGTCGTGGCGATGCGACGGCCGTCGGGCGAAGGGGCGCACACGATGCCGACGCCCTCGGGCGTGATGGCCTTCGGCGGTCCGCTGGCCTCCGGGTCCATGACATAGAACCGCGGCGTGTGTCCCTTCTCGGCCGCGAGCAGGAGGATGCGCCGGCCATCGGGATGGTACTGCGCATTGATCATTTGGAATCCGGGGACACGCACGGTGCGGGGCTCTCCCACCCCGGTCGGCAGGAAGGTCATGAGGTCCTCGTCGTCCAGCGAGGCGGTCAGCGCCCAGCGGCCGTCCGGGCTGAGATCGAGCGCCGAGCCGCGCCCGAGACGGACCGCCGGTCCGCCGTCGGTCGGTCTCAGGTACACCGAATAGCCCGGGCCGCCTCCCTGCCCCTGCTCCTCGAAGAGGACCTGGCGCCCGTCGCGCGACAGCGCCGCGGGACGCGACCAGTCGAGCCATGACAGATCCCGCTCGACCGGATTGCCGGGTGAGGTGCCGAGGATCCCGCGGCGCGCGCTGTAGCGCACGATCAACGTCCGGCCGGACGACGCCACGTCGGTGAGGGTCATGCCCGTCGGCGCGCCGTCCACGACGCGCTGCCGGCCGGAGAGATCGACCTCGTGGATGGCGCGAATGTTGCCGATGCGCCCGGCGCTGAACCAGACGGCCCGGCCGTCGGGGGTCCACGCCAGGCCGGCCATGGAGGCGAACGGGTCGGTCAGGAAGCGGATTTTCGCGTCCCGGTCGACCACCGCGATGCGCCCGCGATCGTCCCCCGGGGAGGGATGGTCGATGAAGGCGATGAACCGGCCGTCGGGGGAGAAGCGCGGCGCCGTCATCCAGCCGTTCGACTCGTACAGCACCTTGCCGGTGGGGTATTCGAGCCGGTAACGCGCGTCGACGGTCCGGATCACCGCGAGTCCCTCGCCGTCGGGCGCCCAGTCGGCGTCCTCGACGTCCTGCATGACCTCGCGCGGCGCTCCGCCGGCGAGGGGGGCGCGGGCGAGCGTCCCCTGGCGCTGCCAGCCGAGGGTGAAATGAGGGTCGAGGAGGATGGCCATCTCCCCCGACCGGGAGAGCGACAGGAGATCGGCCGTCGGCAGCTCGAGCGCGCGGGACTCGGGGCTCCCGCTGCGCGCCGTGTAGAGCCTCGTCGGCCCGCCTTCCCAGGCGGCGGAGTAGACGACCGTCTGGCCGTCCGGCGCGAACCTGGCGGAGCTGATCACCCCGGACTGAAAGGTCATCTGCGTATAGATCGCCTCGGCCACGGGGGGAACCGTGGCCCGGCCGGCCCAGAAACCGGCCGCCGCCAGGAGCACGGCGGCCAGAAGCGCGGGCCAGAGCAGGACGCGCGCGCCGAGACCCCGCCTGGCCGCGGTCGCGCCGGAGGCGAGGGAGACCCCGCCCGCGATCGATCCGGCCGAGGTCGCCGACAGCGCCTCGAGCTGGAAGCCGAGATCGCGCGCCGACTGGAAACGCTCGTCGGGACTCTTCTCGAGGCAGTGGTGCACGATCCGCTCGAGGCCCGGCGGCAGATCGGCGAGCGAGCGCGCGAGATCGGCCGGCTCCTCCTTGAGGATGGCGTTCATCGTCTCGACCGATGAAGACGCGCTGAAGGCGCGCCGGCCGGCGAGCATCTCGTACAGGATGCTGCCGAACGAGAAGATGTCGGAGCGGTGGTCGGCCGCCTGGCCGCGCACCTGCTCGGGGGACATGTAGCCGACCGTGCCGAGGATGACGCCGGCGCCGGTGCCGGCCCCGGCGGCCGTCGGGGCCGACGTGAACGCGGTGGAGTCGGTCTCGAGGCGCGTCAGCTTTGCCAGGCCGAAGTCGAGGATCTTCACGCGGCCGTCGTGCGTGACGAACAGGTTCTCCGGCTTCAGGTCGCGGTGGACGATCCCCTTCTGGTGCGCGGCGGCGAGCCCCTGGGTGATCTGGCGCGCGAAATCGATCGCCTTGCGCGCCGGCATGGGACCTGTCTCCAGGCGCTCGCGCAGCGTCTGCCCTTCGAGCAGCTCCTCGACGACGTACGGCGCGCCGTCGTGGGTGCCGATGTCGTACACCACCACGATGTTCGGGTGGTTGAGCGAGCCTGTGGCGCGCGCCTCCTGTTCGAACCGCCGCAGCCGCTCGGAGTCGGCGACGAGCGTCGCCGGCAGCACCTTGATCGCCACCTCGCGCTGCAGCCGCGCGTCGCGGGCGCGATAGACCTCGCCCATCCCGCCCGCGCCGAGCGGACCGACGATGGTGTAGGGGCCGATGGTCGTGCCGGGAGCGAGCGGCATGGCGGCGGGAGGATAGCCGCCGTCGCCCGAGGGTGTCCACCGCCACGCCCGCCGGGCATTTGCCCCCTCGTGGCGCGGTCCTTATATTCCGCAGGGCCATGCTCCTGTCCTCCACGCTCGAGGCCCTGCGGCGCAAGCCCATCTTCCTTCTGTGGCTGAAGGAGTGCCGGGCGGCCGTCATCGCCCTCTGCGTCCACACCCTCTTCATGACGCTCGTCCTCGGGCCGCTGGTCCGGGTTGTGGTCCCGAAGCCGAAGGCCTACCTGGGGCTGATCCGGACCGGTCATGACGCCTATCCCGACGTGATGTGGTGGCTCGACCTCGTGCTGTGGCCCGCGGGATGGGCGCTCGTCGGTGCGCTCGCAAAGAGCCGGGTGAAGCCGACGATCGAACGGGCGCGCCGCGAAAGTGACGACCTCTCCATGGCCGCCGAGCAGGCGGCGCGGCAGGGCGACATCGAGCGGTCGATCCTCCTGCTGTCCCGGGCCGAGGCGCTCGCTCCGGACGCGCCGCAACGCGCCGACGCAGGCCGGCGGCTGCGCGAGCGGCAGGGAAGCCGGACGGCCATCCAGCCGCTCGCGAACGAGTCGCTGACCGGGGCGATTGGCCCGGGCGGGCGGATTCGCCTGGTCCGGACGCTGGGACGCGGCGCCATGGGGACCGTCCACCTGGGTGAAGACGTCGTGCTCGGGCGGCGCGTGGCGGTGAAGGAGCTCGCGAGTCCCCTGGCGACGGATCCCGCGGTGCGCGAGCGGTTCCTGCGGGAGGCCCGTGCGCTGGCGCAGATCTCGAGCCCTTACGTCGTGCAGGTCTTCGATCTGTACCGGGAAGGCGATCGGCCTTTCCTGACGATGGAGCTGTGCGAAGGAGAGGATCTCGCCGCGCGCCTCCGGAAAAAGGGGAAGCTGCCGGCCGCGGAGGCGGCTCGCCTGGGAGCGCAGATCGCCGAAGCGCTCGCCGCGGCGCACGCCCGCGGCGTCATCCACCGCGATCTCAAGCCGGCGAACATCCTGTTCTCGGGAAACGACATCAAGGTGGCCGATTTCGGCCTCGCGCGGATGGGTGACTCGGCGATGACCCAGGAGGGCGCGGTCATGGGAACTCCGTCCTACATGGCTCCCGAGCAGACGCGCGGCGCCGCCGTGGACTTCCGCGCCGACCTCTACGCGCTCGGCTGCGTGCTCTTCGAGATGCTCTCCGGCCGCCCGCCGTACTCGGGGACCGTGCAGGAGGTTCTGCTCGCGCACGCGTCGCCCGCGTCGACTCCCGCGCTCGACGCGGCCGCAATCGGGGCGCCGTCCGCCCTCGCCCGGCTGGTGTCGCGCCTGCTCGCCAAGGATCCTTCCGACCGGCCGCGGTCGGCGAAAGACGTCGCCGACGCGCTGCGCTCCCTCGCCCTCCCGCGACAGGCTGCCTGACGACGGGACCCTCCCCGTTTCAAATGGTGGTGCACCCCCGGGCCAGGACCGCACGACCGCTTACCTCGTGGTGTGATTCCCTGTATGGCCCGAGCCTGACATAATCGGTGCTTCGTGCCGGGAGGGGAGATGAAGATCGCCGTTCCGAAGGAGACCCGGGCGGGAGAGCACCGCGTGGCTCTCGCGCCCGAGTCCTGCAAGAAGCTCATCCAGGCGGGCTACCAGGTCGCCGTCGAAGCGGGGGCCGGGGAGGCCGCGTTCTACCCCGACGCCGCCTATCGCGAGGCGGGGGCGACGGTGGAACAGGACCCCGCGGCCCTGCTCGGCTCCGCCGACGTCGTCCTCAAGGTCAATGCTCCGGCGACCGCGCCGCCCCGGAATGAAGCCGCCTGGATGCGGCCGGGGGCCATCTTCGTCGCCAGCCTGATGCCGATGCGCAACCTCGACGCCATCCGGGCTCTGGCCGAGCGCAAGGTGACGGCGTTCTCGACCGACTCCATTCCGCGCACCACGCGCGCGCAGGCGATGGACACGCTGTCGTCGATGGCCAACATCGCCGGCTACAAGGGCGTCCTGCTGGCCGCGGCCGAGCTGCCGAAGTACTTCCCGATGTTCATGACCGCGGCCGGGACGGTGTTCCCGGCGCGGGTGTTCGTCGTCGGCGCCGCGGTCGCCGGGCTGCAGGCGATCGCCACCGCGAAGCGGCTCGGGGCGAACGTCTTCGCGACCGACGTCCGGCCCGAGGTGAAGGAGCAGATCGAGAGCCTCGGCGCCAAGTACGTCGGCATCGAGCTGAAGGAGAGCGCTTCCGCCGGCGGCGGCTACGCCCGCGAGCTGTCGGCCGAGGACAAGACGCGCCAGAAGGAGATGCTCGCGGACCAGTGCGCCATCGCGGACGTGGTGATCACCACCGCCCTCATCGGCGGCGTGTTCGCGCCGCGCCTGCTCGATGCCGCGGTGGTGCGCCGCATGCGGCCCGGATCCGTGGTCGTCGATCTCGGCGCCGACGGTGGCGGCAACTGCGAGCTGTCGCGCCCCGGCGAGACGGTGGTGACGGAAAACGGCGTGCTCATCCTGGCGCCGCTGAACCTCGCGACCACGATGCCGGCGCACGCCAGCCTGCTCTTCGGCCGGAACCTCACGAGCTTCGTGCTGGCGTTCACGAAGGAGAAGGCGTTCCGTCTCGACCTCTCCGACGACCTCCAGAAAGGATCGCTCATCACCCACGAGGGGGCGGTGACGAACGATCGCATCCGCGACGCGCTCATGGCGGCGACCGCAGGATCGGAGCGCCGAAGCTGAATCCGGGCCGGCGCCGCCGGCCCCCCGCCCCGCAGGACATAGACCCAGGAACGGAAAACCGAGGAGACCGATGGCCGAAACGCAGCCCGCGCTCGATTACTGGTCGATGCTGTTCGTCTTCATGCTCGCCACCTTCATCGGCGTCGGCGTCATCCGGCGGGTGTCGCGCCTGCTGCACACGCCGCTGATGTCGCTGACGAACGCCATCTCGGCGATCGCCGTGGTCGGCGCGATCATCGTCGCGGGGTCGGAGCACCCGCCCCTCATCCGGTTCCTCGGGGCGGTGGCGCTGTTCGCCTCGATGACCAACATCGTCAGCGGCTTCCTCATCACCGATCGCATGCTCAAGATGTTCAAGCGCGAGGGGGGCTCGAAGTGAGCGAAGCGATCACCCAGCTCGCGTACGCCGTCGCCACGGCGCTGTTCGTCCTGGCGCTGCACTGGATGAACGACCCGAAGACCGCGCGCCGCGGGGTGCAGGGCGGCGTGGCTGCGATGGTCCTCGCCATCCTGGCGACCTGGGCGCAGCCCCAGGTCATCGTGCACCACGTCTGGATCGCCGGCGCCATCGCGCTCGGGTTCCTGGTCGGCGTGCCGCTGTCGCGCGTGCCGCTGACGGCGGTGCCGCAGCGGACCGCGTTGTCGCATGCGTTCGGCGGGCTCGCGGCCGGCCTCGTCGGCACCGCCGAGTACCTGCTGTGGGTGCAGGAGAACGCGGCGCGCCTGACCACCTTCCGCATGACCGCCATCGTCGCGGAGATCATCCTCGGCTACCTGACCTTCACCGGCAGCCTCATGGCGGCCGGCAAGCTCATGGAGCTGAAGTGGGTGCCGCAGCGCCCGGTCACCTATCCCGGGCAGAACGTCGTCAATCTGGGGCTGCTGGCGATCGCGGTGGGGCTCGGGGTGGGCGTGATCGTGAACCCGGCGGCGTCGTGGGCCGTGGCGGCATTCATGGGCGTCATCGCGCTGGCACTGCTGTTCGGCGTGCTGCTCATCATCCCGATCGGCGGCGCCGACATGCCGACGGTCATCTCGATCCTCAACTCGTACGCCGGTCTCTCGGCCGTGGCGATGGGGTTCGTGCTCGACAACAAGCTGCTGATCACCGCCGGGGCGCTCGACGGATCGAGCGGTCTCATCCTGTCGATCATCATGTGCAAGGCGATGAACCGCTCCTTCGCCAACGTGCTGTTCGGCGCCTTCGGGCAGGTCGAGGCGAAGAAGACCACGGGGGAGCAGAAGGAATACAAGTCGGAGACGCTCGAAGGCGCGGCGCAGGTGATGGAGCAGGCCAACCTCGTGGTCATCGTGCCCGGCTACGGCATGGCGGTGGCGCAGGCGCAGCACAAGGTGCGCGAGCTGTACGACCAGCTCAAGAAGCGCGGCGTCACCGTGAAGTTCGCCATCCACCCGGTCGCCGGCCGCATGCCGGGGCACATGAACGTGCTGCTCGCCGAGGCCGACGTTCCCTACGATGACCTGGTCGAGATGGACGCGATCAATCCCGACATGCCGCAGTGCGACGTGGCGCTCGTCGTCGGCGCGAACGACGTGGTCAACCCGGCGGCGCGCACCGACAAGGGCAGCCCGATCTACGGCATGCCGATCATCGAGGCCGACAAGGCGCGCACGGTCTTCGCCATCAAGCGCAGCAAGAACCCGGGCTTCGCCGGCATCGACAACGAGCTCTACTTCTCCGACCGCACCTTCATGCTGTTCGGCGACGCCAAGGCGGTCGTCGGCGACCTCGTCAAGCAGTTCTCCGGCAGCGGCATGCACTGATCGGACGCGGCCCGGCCGCTCCGGCGGCTACGGGTGGCCGATGCGGACGTTCGCGGTGGCGATGAAGATCTCGCGCAGGAAGTAGAGCAGGCCGACCAGGAACAGGACCATCGCCGACACGAAGAAGAAGGCGACCGGGGCGGCGAAGTGGACGCTGAAGAACGCCGCGACGAACATGGTCGCCACCACCGCGCAGACCAGGATGGCGGTCAGCGTCAGGAAGGTGATGGAGCGCTGGATCAGCCGGACGCGCAGGGCCAGGCTGGCGAGCTCCCGCTGCCACGGACCGCGCTCGCCGGCCGCGACCTCCTTGAGGCGGGCTTCGACCACGCGGGCCCGATCGACCACGCGCGCGACGCGGTTGGTCATGACCGACAGCATGGCCCCGATGGCGGACAGCAGGAACACCGGGGCGACCGAGAGCTGGATCGCCCGGCCGACCGCCGTGAGGGCGGCGTCTTCGTTCATCCCTTCTTCTTGAAGGCGTCCTTGACCTGCTTCTCGATGTTCTTGTAGTGCTTGTCGAGGTACTTGTATTCCTCGTCGGTCAGGATGCGGAAGGGGATGCGCACCAGGCTCTTCTCGAACTTCACGTTGAGCCAGTGCTGGCCGTGCTGGATGCCCCCCGGCACGTGGAAGAAGATCCGTCCCAGGCAGCCGGCCTGGGAATTGAGCGAGACCTGATCCCAGGCCTTGGCCCCGGAGTCCAGATCGGAGAAAAAGCCGATGCGGCAGGCGTGCGTCGCCTGGGGGGGGAAGTAGTTGATCCGGTCGTGCGACATCTCGGCCCGCTTCACGAGCCCGGCGGTCGGCGCGGCGCGGAACTCCTCGATCGAGGCCAGCGGAATCGTCTTGCCGTCGGGCGTGTCGAGCGACAGGGCGTCGCGCGTCAGCGTCTCTTCGGGCACTCCGTCGCGCACCGTGAGGCCGATCTCGAGCAGCATCCATTCCTGGCCGACCGACAGGTTCGCAACCCGGTAGCCGAGCGTCGCATACCCCTCGTTGTTGTAGGCGATGCGGATGAAGCGGCCCTCCATCGTCATGATCTGCGGCACCCCGGGCTGGGGGATCTTCACCTGCGGGACGTCCTGCTTCGGCTCGTCCGCCGCGGCGGGCGCCTGCGTGCGCGCCAAACCGAGGGCCAGCACGAGCGCGGCCAACGCGAATCTTCGGGTCGATTGGGCGGTCACGGGTCCTCCTCGGCGGTCATGATCGCACGCCTCGGGGCGAACTACGACATCGCTCCGGCGAAGGACGCGATCGTCTCCGCCATCTCCGCGAGCACCTCCGCGTCGCCGCGGCCCGAAGACTTCGGAACGTGGAAGGAGTGGTCGGCCCCCTCGATGACGTGGAGCCTCGCATGGCCGTTGCCGGCAAGCAGGGGCCGCAGCAGGCCGAGATCGGCCAGCTTGTCGCGAGTTCCCTGCAAAAAGAGCATCGGCACGGTGACGCGGGCCAGGTGGACGCCGCGGGTGTCCGAAGGGGCTCCCGCCGCGTGCAGCGGGAAGCCGAAGAAGACCAGGCCGCGCACTCCCTGGAGCGGAGCCTCGGCGGCCGCGAGCGAGGTCATGCGGCCGCCCATCGACTTCCCTCCGGCCAGGAGCGGGAGCGCGGGCTCGGCTGCGACGGCCGCCCGGACCGCGGCGCGCACCGTCGCCTGCAGCACCGCCGGCGGATCGGGCCGGCGTGACTGCCTGGACATGTAGGGGAACTCGTAGCGCAGGGTCGCGACGCCGCGATCGGCCAGCGCCGAGGCGGCCGCTTCCATGAAGGCATGACGCATGCCGGCGCCGGCGCCGTGGGCGAACACCAGCAGGTGCGAGGCCCGGGGCGGACGCAGGAGGAGGCCCCCCACCCCTCCCGCCCGGCCGCCCGCGTCGATGGTGATCTCCTGCGCCGCCGTGCTCCCGGTCACTGGCCGTCCTCCGCGATAGACGGAGTATGCAGCCAGGGAGTGGACCTCAGGGGGCGGTGACGCACGGCGAGGCATTCGGCACCGGCGTGCCGTTCGACGCGGAGCCGGGCGACCCTTCGCCGCAGGCATTGCGCTCGGAGACCAGGTAGTAGAAGGCGGCGCCGGGCGGCGGCAGGCCCGGATCGAGCGATTCGGTCGGGCCATCCTCGAGGAAGTCGAGGGTCTCGAGACACTCGTGATCGTACGTCTGCCGACGGCCGCCCATCAGCCCGGCCGGGATGGTTCCCCGGTACGTGTTCCAGGTCGTCCCGGCCGCACCGTCCCACGTGAGGGACGCGGGACCGGCGAGGCGCAGCGTCGCCTGGCCGAACGGCACCGCGAGGTGGACGCACTGACCGGTCGTGGCGAGGCAGGCATCGGCGGTGCAGGCATTGCCGTCGTCACAGTTGGCCGGGGCATGGTCGCACTGTCCCGTCGACGGCTGGCAGAGATCGACCGTGCACAGCGAACCGTCGTCGCAGTTCTTCGGCGCGCCGCTGCAGAGGCCGCTGCTGCAGACATCTCCGACCGTGCAGAAGTTGCCGTCGGTGCAGATCGCGCCGTTGGGGACCGGCTGGTGCGTGCAGCTTCCCGTGGGGCCGCAGGAGTCCACGGTGCACGGGTTGCCGTCATCGCAGGCGCTCGTGTGGACGCACACGGCCGTGGCCGGGGAGCAGGAATCCGTCGTGCAGGGATTGTGATCGTCGCAGCCGAGAGGCGCGCCGCCGCCGCAGACGCCCGTACGGCAGGTTTCTCCCTGGGTGCAGGCGCTGCCGTCGTCGCACGGCAGCCCGTCCGTGACCGGAACGCCCTTGCATCCCACGGCCTGGTCGCAGGAGTCGCTGGTGCAGGGATTGCCGTCGTCGCAGGTCAGAGCCGTGTGCGTGCAGACGCCGGTGAACGGATTGCAGGAGTCGGTGGTGCAGGGGTTCTTGTCGTTGCAGGCGCCGGGGACGTGGCGGCACACGCCGGACGCGTCGCAGTAATCGAAGGTGCAGGCGAGCCCGTCGTCGCAGCCGGCCGGGCTGCAGCCGGTCGTCGACGGTTTCTTCGCGGAGGGGCCGGGGGGGAGGCCGAGCTTCGCCCGGACGAGATCCTCGTCAGTGGCATCCACCCGCGCGTTGTCGTCCAGATCCATGGCGAGGCAGCGTTTCTTGAGCGCCGTCAGGACATCGTCGGGAGGCGCCGCTCCCTCGTCGTCGCCCGGCTCCGCCATGAGTCCCTCGTAGGTGAGGTCGGCTCCGAGGCAGGAATGGACGGCCGTCACGTCGTCGGGCGTGACCAGGAGGTCGCCGTCGAAGTCGGCGTCGCAGGCATTGCCGAAGCCGTCGCCGTCGGCGTCGATCTGCAGGAAGTTCGGCACGGCAAGACAGTTGTCCATCGAGTCCGGCCGCCCGTCCCCGTCGGTGTCCTTCGGAGCGTCGTTGTCGAACCGGTCGTAGGCGCTTCTCACGAAGAGATGGGGCGCGGGCCCGCCGGACGGGTCGCCGGTCGGCTCGAGCTCCAGCACCGTGCCGCGCGTCAGGTCGCCGAGCGTCACCTGCGACGGGTCGTATTCGCCGACGATGGCGACGCGCACGCGGGTCTTCTGGCTCCAGATCTCGAGACGCACCCGTCCGGGCGCCAGGAGGCCCGTGACCGCCTCCGGGTCGGCGAGTCCGGCGAGACCGCCCGCGGCGAAATCGCCCGCCAGCGCCTTGCCGGTCTGGCTCAGCGTGGTGCCGGCGAGCGGCGACGTGTAGATCTTGCGGTTCACGATGCTCATCCCGCCGTCCAGCACGACCTCGTCCCCGGGATTGATGACGCTGACGATCTTCAGGAAGAACTCGACGCAGCCGCCTCCGAGGCAGACCAGCCACGGGGGCTGGCAGAGCACCGGCGATCCTTCGATCGCATAGCACGAGAGATTGGGGCTTTCCGTGCAGGGGTCGGGTCCGGCCGTGCATCCCTGCGGCGCGCCGGGCGAGCCCGGTCCGTGGGCGGCCGGCCCGTCGCAGACGCCGTCGTTGTCGTCATCCAGGTCCTGGCATCCCTTGATGCCATCGTGATCCGAGTCGATCTCCGCGCTCGCATAGACCGGCTCGATCCCGAAGCCGCAGCCGCTCTGGAACTTGAAGCCGATCCGGACGCGGCCGTTGTCCGGGTCATCGTCGACGGCGTTGGCGCAGGTGTCGCCGTCCTTGTCGGGGTCGCAGTTGTCTCCGACGCCGTCCTGGTCCATGTCCCCGGTGGGATTCGGATCGGAGGGACAGAGATCGCAGGCGTCGCCGTCCCCGTCGCCGTCGGTGTCGTCCTGGGGGGTGTTCTTTGCGGCCGGGCAGTTGTCGAGCGCGTTGCAGATGCCGTCGAAGTCCGGATCGCCGCCGTGGCCCGCGCACACGTCGGGCAGGTTGGCGCGCTCGGGAACCTGCGGGATGCAGACGTCCTGGATCTGGTGGACCGAGTCGTCGCCGAACGCGTACGAGACCTGCCCGTTCACGACGTAGGGTCCCTTGCATCCGGACATGTAATACGACATCGACGCGTTGGATGGGGGCGCATTGCTGGTCACGGACTGGGTGTCGTTCTGGAACAGGAAGCAGGTCGGCTGGCACATGGTGGCGTGCGGGCTGCCGTCGTCGGTCAGGCCCGGAAGGCTCTGGTTCGTGCACCACTCGTGGCCGTTGACCGGGTTGCCGTTCATGTCCAGGTCGCCACCGGGTCCTTTCGGGTCGAACCCTTCCAGCCGGGCCGGATCGGGATTGGTGTCGCCGATGCCGCAGCAGTCGTCGTTGTCGTGATCGGGGGTCGGCGGGTTGGTCGCCGGGTCCTGGAACGTCTGCGTGTGCACCAGGCAGAAGTAGTGGCCGACCTCGTGCGCCAGGATCGAGCCGAGCTCGACGGAGCCCCAGGAGGTCGAGCAGAAGAGCCCGAAGAGCGCCGGGAAGGCGTCCTTCTCCGGATGGCCGTACGGCGCCTGCGGGATGTGCGAGCAGCACCAGGAGCCGTCGGGGGTGATCATCACGCTGATGGCATCCGGGTACAGCGACGCGACATTCGCCTTCCACTCCACGCGCCGGTCCTTGATGGTCTGGGAGACGTCGCCGTTGCACCCCTTGGTCACGCCGTAGTAGTCGTCCGTCGCGATGTCGAAGACGACCGGATGGAAGGAGATGCCGACCCGCTCCCACTCGACGTTCATCTCCTGGACGGCGGTCTCGATGTAGGCGCGATAGTCCGTGTTGGAGGCGAACCCGCACATCGGGTTCGTCGAGGGGCAGTAGGTGAAGACGTAGAAGTCGTGGGTCTCCGCCTGGGCGGTTCCGGCGGCCAGCAGCAGCCCGAGCAGCAGGAACAGGATGCGTCGTGTCATGGTCGACCCTCCGGCGAACTCGATTCAGAGCTCCCGATCACACCTACGCGGTTCGCGGGAGAAACGGCTCATCCTTTCGCCCCGGCGCGCCTTTCCCCGTAGAGTGGACGGGTGCGCTACGAAGCCCTCGCCACCGATTACGACGGCACGATCGCGAGAGGAGGCCACGTCGACGAAGCGACCCTCGCCGCGCTCGAGGAGCTGCGCCGCACCGGGCGGCGTCTCCTGCTCGTGACGGGGAGGACGCTCGACGATCTGCAGCGGGTCTTTCCGCACACCGATCTCTTCGAACGGGTCGTCGCCGAGAACGGCGCGGTGGTCCACGCTCCCGGGCCGCGGGAGGCGCGCGTCCTCGCGGAGGCGCCGCCCGCCGCCTTCGTGGACCGCCTGCGCGCCCGCGGTGTGCCGCTCGACACCGGCCGCGTCATCGTCGCCACGGCCGAGCCGCACGAGACCACGGTGATCGAGACGATCCGCGATCTCGGGCTCGAGCTCCAGGTCATCTTCAACAAGGGGGCGGTGATGGTGCTGCCGTCCGGGGTGAACAAGGCGACCGGGCTGCTGCGGGCGCTCGGCGAGATGGGGCTGTCGCCGCACAACGTCGTCGGGGTCGGCGACGCCGAGAACGACCATGCCTTCCTGGCGGTGTGCGAGTGCGCCGCGGCGGTCGCGAACGCGCTGCCGACGCTTAAGGAGCGCGCCGACGTGGTGACCCGGGCCGATCACGGGGCCGGGGTCGCCGAGCTGATCCGCGCCCTGGTCGACTCCGACCTGGCCGAGGTCGAGCCGCGCCTCGCGCGGCACCACATCCTGCTCGGCCGCGGCCCGGACGGGGAGGCGATTGCCGTGCCGCCCTACGGCGTCAACGTGATCCTGGCCGGCACCTCCGGGAGCGGCAAGTCCACCCTGACGCAGGGCTTCCTCGAGCGCCTCGCCGCGGCCCGCTATCAGTTCTTCGTCATCGATCCGGAAGGGGACTACGCCGGGCTGCAGGGGGCGGTCGTCCTGGGCGACAGCAAGCGCGTTCCGGCGGTCGAGGAGGTCGTCCGCCTGCTGGAGGATCCGGGGCGCAGCGGTGTCGCCAACCTGCTCGGCCTGCCGATGGCGCACCGTCCCGAGCACTTCGAGGCGCTCCTGGCCGCCGTGTCGGATCTGCGCGCCCGCACCGGTCATCCCCACTGGGTGGTGATCGACGAGGCCCATCACGTGCTGCCGGCCGAACATGCGCGTGCCTCGCAGGGCGTGCCGCGCCGCCTGCGCGGCGCCTTCCTCATCACGGTGCACGCCGACCGGATCGCCCCGGAGGTGCTGCAGGAGGTCGGCCTGGCGCTGACCGTCGGGTCCGAGCCGGGCGAGACCCTGCGCCGCTTCGCGCGGGCGGTCGGCGCGCGCCCCCCGCGCGTGCGCGAGCCGTCGCTGGCGCCGGGGGAGGCGATCGCCTGGCGGCCGGCGGATCCCAGGCGGGCCCCGGTCCTCTTCCACGTCGCTCCGCCGGATGGGGAGCGCCGCCGCCACGTGCGCAAGTACGCCGAAGGAGAGCTGGGTCCCGACCGCTCCTTCTATTTCCGCGGCCCCGACGACCGGCTCAAGCTGCGGGTGCAGAATCTCTCCCTCTTCAACCAGATCGCCGAGGGGCTCGACGACGAGACCTGGCTCTTCCACCTGCGCCGCGGCGACTACTCCCGCTGGTTCCGCGAGGCGATCAAGGACGAGGACCTGGCGCGCGAGGCGGCCGCCGTCGAACAGGACGAGTCGCTGGCCCCCGGCGAGAGCCGCGCGCGGCTGCGCGAGGCGATCGAGGCGCGCTACACCGCGCCGGCCGAATCCTCCCGCTGACCGGTCGCGCGCTCCGGACGCGTGCGCAGGACCGTGGTCACGGGCACGCCGGTGCGATGGCCTGCGGCAGGCAGGCGTCGATCCCCTGCGGGCGCTCCGAGCCGTCGCTGGCGCGGCCATACGAGCCTTCGCGCGCGGCGTTGCGCGGCACGACGAGGTAGTAGGCGCTCCCCGAAGGGGCCGGGAAGGTCGCCGTGGTCGCGCCGCCCGTGGTGCAGAGCCTCGGCGCGTGACTGGGGAAGGTTCCGAGCGTCCCTTCGTAGATCGCGTAGTCGATGTCGGTCGTCCGGCACGAGGATCCCCAGGTGAGCGTCAGGTCCCCGTTCGCCGCCGAGACGAAGAGCGGCGGCGCTGCCCCCTCGCTCCCGTCAGGCACCGCGCCCGAGGCGGCGAGCACGCTCAAGGTCACGACCGCCGCCGCGGAGAGATCGACCCCGTCGCTGGCCGCGTAGGTGAAGGTGTCGTTCCCAGCGAAGCCGAACGCCGGCGTGTAGGCGAAGGTGCCGTCCGGATTCAGGACGAGCGAGCCGTGGGCCGGGCCGCCGACGAGGACGGCGGTCAGCGGATTGGCATCGGGGTCGGTGTCGTTCGCGAGGACGCCGGGCGCCGGCACGGCGAGGGTGAAGTGCTCATCGAGGCTGTAGCCGTCGTCGACCGCGGCCGGCGGACGGTTGAAGCGGTATTGCGTGCCGCCGCGCGTCGAGTCGATCTTGATGTTGTTCCCCTGGGCGTTGGTGAACGCCTGGCCGCGCAGCCCCGCCAGGATCGAGCCGGGGGCGAGCACCGGATGTCCGGCGGTCGTCAGCAGATCGTTCAAGCGGCTCACCGCGACCTTCAAGGTGATCGTGCCGGCCGCCGTGTCGAACGCCGCCGCGTCGAGATCGCCCCGATCGGTGTAGGCGATCGATCCGTCGAAATTCCTCGTCGCGGTGCCCCACTTGAACGTCTGCGCCCCGGAGGTGTCGGTCGCGGCGCGCAGGAAGAACTGGTCGGCCCGGTCCGACAGGCCGAAGCTGAAACCGCCGGTCGGGCTCATCGCGGCGTCGGGGGCGTTGGCCGCGAAATTCACCCGCCAGTTCGACAACAGCGGGACGAGGCTCAGGTCGGAGACCTTCAGGGTGGCGACCAGCAGGCGAGTGCCGGCCGACATCTCCTCCGAGTACCTGATGGAGACGATGTCGAGCGGGTCGTCCACCGGCAGCACCACGAGTCCACCGAGCTGGGCGTTGCCGCCGTCGCGCACGTCGCGCGCGAAATCGACGACCTGCGAGCCGTCCGTCGAGAACGGAGCCGGCGGGGGCAGCGCGCTCCCCTCGACCGGCGCCGGGACGATGCCGCCGTTCGCGGCGGGCCCGCCGATCTGGCGCGTGACGTAGGTGTGGCCGGCGAAATCGTTGTGGTCGTCGGCGAAGGCGATGACCGCGGCGCCGGTGGGGTCGAACGCGACCTGGAAGTAGTCGGCGAGGTTGCGGTTCGGCGACGAACCGTTCACCACCAGTCCCGACTCCGAGATGTTCACGGCGTGGATGACGTGGTCGCTCGCCACCGCCTGCCGGAAGGTCGGATGCGGCGTGTCGGCGCCGGTCCCCAGCGCGTAGTAGACGCGCCAGTTCGCGACATCGTTGCCCGGGACGGGAAGCGCCGTGTCGGTGCCGTACCAGACGACGCCGATCGATCCCGGGACGGGACCGGTCTCGATCCAGGGGAAGACGCTGGTGCGCGTCTCCGGGCCGTCGTTGACCCGGATCGGCGCGCTCCAGGTGTTCCCCTTGTCCTTCGAGACCTGGATGAGGATGTTGGTGTCGTCGGAGTAGCACGCGTAGACCGTGCCGTCGGCGGCGACCTTCACCGTGAAGAAGAGGTGCGCGTAGCCCGGGCCGGCGACGGTGTGCACCGTGTAGGTCAGCGGCTCGACCCCGGCCGCCGGCGGGATGCCGACCGCAACGACGCCGTCGCTGCCGCTGATGTAGACGGTGCCGTCGTTCTGGTCGACGTCGATGCCGCCGACCTGGCCGATGAGCCCCGCCGTGCGCGCCGGACCGTAGGTGAGCCCACCGTCGATCGAGCGCTGGATCTGCGTCACCGCCGGAGCCAGCGAGCGGTAGAGCAGGTAGACCTTGTCCGGCCCGAGGAACTCCAGCCACTGCCGGTCGTCGCCGGGCACACCGCCGGTGACGTTGCCGATCGGGTTCTTGATCCAGGTCACGCCGCGATCGGTCGAGCGCTGCGTCGAGATGTTGCCGATGACGAGGCTGGTGTAGGCGAGATACGGCGGGCTTCCCGGACTCGCCTCGTCGAAGCCGACCGCCATGTCGACGTCGCCGCCGCCGTCGCCGCCGACCTCCACGTCCTCCGACCCGGTGATCCCGTCGGGCTGGCCGCGGTACTGCGGGTTGCGCATGTTCGGGTCGTACGCCGGGTTCGCGACGGGTGCGCCGCCGGGACCGGGGATGGTCGGCCGCAGATCGAAGTACCAGAGATCCGTCCCGCCGGGGACGCCGCGGATGGCGGCGACGTACGCGTTGCCGAACCGATCGGTGCGCAGGCTCGGCTCGACGTCCTGGCCGATGTAGGGGGCGCGCACCGTGACGTTCTGGCTGAAGGTCAGGCCCCCCTTGAGGTAGGTGACCGACGGCGGCGGGATGTCCACCGGGACGCAGCCGGCGGGCTGCGGGCGGACCGTGTAGGCGCCCGACGAGGTCGAGTCCGCGCCCGCGAAGAGCGTGCCTCCGACGTTCGTCTGCGTGACGCCGCTGACGCCGGTGAGGAGCGAGCCGGCCGCCGGGTTCCCGACCTTGCTCAGCGCGATCGCCATGGTGATCGTGCCGTCGGTCGCCCAGGTGCCCGATTCGATCGCTCCCACCGACGTGACCAGGTTCCCCGACTGCGTGCCGTAGTCGAAGGTGACCGCCGAGTCGGCGTCCGAGTTCATCGCGACGTAGTAGGTCGTGACGCCGGCGGTGAAGCGCGCCCGCCAGACGCCGTTCGCCGGCATGGTGGCGAGGTCCGCCACCTTCACCACGAAGACGAGGCGTGGCGAGCCGAGGAAGCGATCGTCCTCGCCGACCGAGACGCCGGTGATGTCCTGCCCTGAGGGGAACGGGATCTGATCGCCGGCCGGATCGCTCACGACCAGTGCCGGCGCCGAAACGCAGTCGTCGTCTGGCTGCGACGGGCCGGGTGAGCCGGCGGAGGCGCCGTTGGCCGCCCCTCGCGCGTCCCGGGTGAGGAAGAGTGCGGCGACAAGCAGAGCGGCGCCCCACGGGCGAAGCGCCGCGCCGCGTCGCGACGCGACCGGATCCGAGAACCTGATGCGCCGGTGCAGAGAGTTCATGAGTCCCCCTTCCAAGGTGTCGGACCGAAAACCGGCGGATCTCCGCCGGCCGCGCGAAGGGTGGACCCGGGGGGTTGAACAACTCTTGAATCGTCCCCCGAAAAAGGAGGACTCCGAGGCGTCAATTCATTGCAGCGGCGGGACTTGCGAAAAATCTGCGGACGCGCCCGGCGGACGGCGGGCGAATGGCTTGGCGAGGCGCGGGCGGCCGGCCTTCCACGCGAGCGCGCCGGCGATCGAGAGCCAGAGGACGAAGAGCGCCGTCTCTGCGCTGCGAGCCTGTCGCACGTTCAGCCAGGCCTGCACGACCGCCAGGTTGTCGTAGATGAGATGCACACCCACGAGGATCGGCAGGCTGGCGGTCACCTCGTACGTCACCGCGAACACCAGGCCGCCGGCGAGAAGGGCCAGCTCGGTCTCGATGCCGTGGCGATCCCAGATCCAACCCGGATACCAGTGATACGCCGCGAACGCGAGGGCGACGGTGACCGCCGCGGGGCCGGGCCGCAGGACGATGCGCAGCCTCGACTGGCAGGAGCGGAACACGATCTCCTCCGCCGCGACCCCGAGGGGCAGCAGGGTCAGGAAGGCCGCCAGCGCCCCGGGGGAGTCCAGGCCGCGCCCGCCGAGCTCTCGGGCGTCGTAGGCGGGATCCACGAGGCGCAGGGCGAGGGCGAAGAGCCCGAGCGCGAAGAGCGCCGCGCCGGCCGCTCCGAATCGGGAGCGGAACGACGGCGCGGGGCGCGGATGGCCGCGTGCTCCGAAGAGGGGACGCGTGAGAACGAAGGCCGCCAGCGCCAAGGCGGCCAGCATCGCCGCGTCGAGCACATGGTCGGACCAGGGCCGATCGGGGAGCAAGCGGATGATCCGGGCCCGGAGAATGGGGCCCAGGAAGAGCACCGCGCCGTACAGCACGAGGGCCTGGGCTCCGGCGACGATGCGAGCGCGCACCTTCAGCGTCCCCCGGGAATGGCCGCGTAGCGTCCCAGGGCCAGGACCGTCCGGAGCGTGGCGAACAGTCTTGCGTCGGTGTCGGCGGGATCGGCGGTGGCATTCCAGCACCCGGTTCCATCCTGCCGCCCGACGATTTCGGCCACGCGGGGGGCGAGAACCTCGCCCGGGACAGCGGGTCTTCGCGCCAGCACGCCCACGAGGTTGCCGGACGTGAGCGTGTCACGCCGGATCGTGTCCGTCTCGAGGAGACGCAGGGCCTCCTCCCGGAAGTCCTGGCGGGTGACGTCGAGGAGCGCCGCCGCATCACCTCCGGTCCCGGCTTCCGGGGCGGGCAGGTCCGCCAGCGCCTCCAGGGCGTGGATGACGAGGTTCGCGCGCGCGCTCGGGTCGCGCTCCGTGCGGAGAGAGACCGCGATGCGGCGGCACGTTTCCAGGATGGCCGCGCGCCCCGCGACGGGATCGGCCACGAGCATCGCCCGCGCCGCCCACGACTCGTCGGCCAGCCGGCGGAACGCGTCCCAGCCGGTGTAGAAGTCCTCGGCCAGCCAGCCGTCACCGTCCCGGCCGGCGGCCACGACCCGGCCCATCGCGACATCGCGCTGCAGGACGGCCAGGATCGCGTAGGTGTCGAGGGCGACGCCGCCGCGCACGGGATGGCGACGCAGGTTGTAGATCCCCTGCTGCCGCCAGAGAGGGACGAGCGATGCCGTGGCCGTTTCGGCCCGGTCGAAGAGAGCCTGCGCGCCGCCTGGCTGGACGCCGGCCTGGCGGATCATCAGGACGATGAAATAGGCGTCGAGGATTCGATAGGTGAGGCGGCGCCCCGGAAGAGGCGACGCGAGCGCTTCCCCGGGGTACTCGTACTGCAGGTAACCGTCGTGGAAGGAGTCGCCGTCGGTCATCCCGTCGACGCACCGCAGCCCCCGTTCGATCGAGGACCGCAGCGCGGTCCCGGGCGGCGGAACCGGCGGCGCCGGATCCCGGCTCGCGCACGCCGTGACGAGAAGCGTCAGGAGCGCAGCGAGCCGGGGCCGGCGGTCACCGCGATCAGGGACAGGCGTGCGCGGCAATTTCGGCCAGGAGCTTCAGAACCGGCATCGCGGGGTGGCCGGTCGGCGCCACGGGGAGGTGGTCTTCCCGGGCCTGCCCCTGCCTGACGGTGGTTTCCTGTTTCCGGAAGATCGGCGATCCGCCGCAGGAAGGTCCGTTGCACTGATAACCGCCCCCGCTCCCGCCGTTGCACATGTAGCTGCAGGTCATGGTGCCGCAGGTTCCGGTGAACGAGGAACTCTCGCAGGTCTGATGTTTGCTGGTGCAATAGGCGTCGCACGATTCCGCGCATTCGACCCAGTTGCACGCCTGGGCTCGCTCCGTCGCCAGGCCGAGGGTCACAAGGAACGCCGCCGCCATCAGGAATCCGAATCTCCGCATCGTGACCATTCCTCTCTGCCCCGAAAGTCAGGGCGTTTCGGTTCGACACCCGCGCCGCCGCGCACCTGACGGCGCGATCTCCGTACGCGTCTCTTCAGTGTCGCGGGGGAGCCAAAGGTCGCCGAAACGATTCCTTTTTCAGCGGGTCGGGCCGGCGGAGGGCGATGGTCGCCGGGCGATGAGGTGGTCGATGCTCCACGGACCGCCGCCGTGCGCGGCGAAGAACAGGAAGATGAAGCAGAAGAGGACCGCCGGCTCACCGTGGTTCTGCGCGGGCCAGAGGCCGCCGGGCTGGTGGAACTGGAAGTAGGCGACCGCCATCTCCCCCGACAGGATGAACGCGACCGGCCGCGTGCACAGCCCGATCAGCACGAGCGCGCCGCCGACCAGCTCGAGCATGCCGCCGAACCAGATCTGGGAGGGAAACAACGGATGCCCGCCGTGCTCGGGGGGAATGCCGCCGAACCAGTCGAGCATCTTGAGGCCGCCCGCCTGCATGAACAGCAGGCCGGCCACCACGCGCAGCAGGAACGTCGTCACGATCCGGGCTTTGTCCATGCCGTCAGTCTAATGGAGCAAGGCGCGCTCGAGGTCCGCGCGGTCCTCGTCGGTCAGGTTCGGGCTGAAGTGCAGGGCCGGGGCGAGGACGTCCTCCGTCTCGAAGTACGCGCCCCGGCACTTGAGGTGCACGAACCCGGACGGCGAGAAGCGCCCCTCTTCGTAGAAGACGAGGCGGAGACGCCAGTCGCCCCTGGCCACCGGCTCATGGCACTGGCGGCACTTCGCCTGGCCGGTCGGGGAGCGCTCGGCGCCGTCGATGCGCTGCAGGCGCCGCTGCGCCGCGCTGCCGCGCGCGGCGCGCTCGAGCGCGTCGGCGTCCGGCGCCGCCGCCCGGTTCTGCTCCAGCGCCTCGAGCATCGACTCCGGCCGCTTGTAGGCGCCGCACAGCGGGTGGAACCACAGGGTCGCCTCGCCCTCGGCGAACGGGTTCGGGATGCGCTCGCCGAAGCGGATCGTCCCCTTGTCGATGGGCTTCCCGCAGCCGCGGCACTTGGCGCGGCCCGTCGGCGCGGCTTCGAAGACGTGCGTCACGACGGGAACAACCTTCCCTGGTCGGGGGCGCTGTCTCCCGCCTCGCCCGCGCGCGGCGCGCGGCGGGCCCGTTCGGCGCCGGGGCCGGTGACCGGACCCTCGGGCTCCAGGGTGAGCATCGTCGCCAGCTCGAGGTAGCGGCAGCACGCGTTGGCGAGCCGCATCTGCTGCGGTGTCTGGCACTCCGGGTCGAACAACCGCGGGCTGCCGACGACGATGCAGGCGCAGCGCGCGCGCGACGTCGCGACGTTGAAGCGATTGAGGCTGTAGAGGAACTCCATGCCGCGCGGCGCGTCCGCCGGGCTCGACGTCGTCATGGAGTAGAGGACCACCGGCGCCTCCTGTCCCTGGAACCGATCCACCGTGCCGACGCGCGCGCCCTCGGGCAGCCGCGCGCTCAGGTCGGCGACCTGGGCATTGTACGGGGCGATGATCAGGATGTCCTGCAGGGTCAGCGGGTGCTCGGTCCCGTCGCGCTTCCGCCAGCGCACGCCTCCGGCGGTGAGCCTCGCGATGAGCCGGGCGATGACCTCGATCTCCTCCGGGCTCGAGCTCTGGTTGCCGTCGTGCGCCACCGGCAGGAACCACAGGCCGGCGCCGTCCACGACACCCGAGCCGAGAATCGCCTGACGATCGAGATCGTCGCGCGGCTTCAGGCGGCCTTCGTAGAACAGCTCGGAGGTCAGCCGGCAGATCGCCGGGTGGAGTCTCCAGGTCTCCTCGAGGAAAAGGCCGCGATCCTCGGGGATGGTCTTGTGCCGCTCCTCGATGACCGGATTCCCTTCGCCCGCCGGACGGCGCTCGCGCAGGAGATGTTCGAGCGCCGAGACCTCGGTCCCTTCCGGGTGCGTTCCCTGCAGCGGCTGATCGAGCTGGCGCGGGTCACCCAGCAGCACGAGGGAGGAGGCGCTCTGGGCGATGGCCACGACGTTCGCGAGCGACATCTGCCCGGCTTCGTCCACGAAGAGCACGTCCGCGGCCCCGGCGAACTCCTCGCGCGACCACATCCATGCGGTCCCGCCGAGCACCTGGACCGCGCCGGTCCGCAGCGCCTGCAGGGCGCGACCGTTGTCGGGAAGATCCTGGATCGCCTCCGGCGACGCGTCGGATTTGTCCTTGTGGCCGCAGCGCAGCGCGATGTTCTCCTCCTCCGCGGCGCGCAGGACCTCGGCCAGCAGGTTGTCGATCACCTTGTGGCTCGTGGCGCAGACGCCGACCTTCTTTCCGGCGCTGACGAGGTCCGTGATCATGCGCGCCCCGGTGTACGTCTTGCCGGTGCCCGGAGGGCCCTGGACGGCCAGCGTGCCCTGCCCGAGCATGGCGACGAGCCGGCGCGCCGCCACGACACCGGTCTCGTCCGCCCGGCGGAGCGGAGCGCCGGCGACGCGTGGGAACCGCGGCGGCCGCCCGAGCAGCAGGTCGCGCGCGGCGCGGTGCGGGCCGGCGGCGTCGATGCCGTGCCCGGCGACCCACCGGCCGAGCCGCAGCAGCGAGTCCGCCAGCTCGTGGGTGCGGACGTGCTCGAACTCGAAGACGCTCGCCGAGTGCAGCGCCGCGCAGGCGCCGCGCTTGCGCACGTCGAAGGTGTGCGCGCGCAGGTCGAGCGCGGTGATTTCGCCGAATTCCCGATCGAGTGGCAGGGGCACGCGAACCGTCCTGCCGCGGCGGATGCTCGTCTCCTGTGTCGGGAAGCTGTAGCGGGAGGTCGGCTTTCCCTTCACCGGCTCGCCCGGGCCGACGTAGCGCAGGCCGGACAGGGCCGCCTTCTCGTCGAGGAGCGCCTCGTCCGGCAGCTCGCGCAGGCGGAAGTACTCCCACCAGGCCGCCTTGTCCTCACGCCGGTGGAAGTCGAGCAGGTACGCCAGCAGCCAGCGCGCCTGCTGCTCGTCGGTCCGTGCGGCCCGATCGGGCGGGATTCCGTCGAGGAGCGCGGTCATGACCTCGCGCACCGCGGCGTCGCGCTCCTCGACGTTCTCGCTGGGAGCGCCGTCGCCGGGATCCGGGCGCCCGAGGACGACGCCCTTCGCTTCTTCGGAGGCGCGGATCGCCTCGAGCCAGCGGTCGAGGCGCAGCGTCGAGACGCAGTCGTCGCGGTTGTAGGCCTCGACGATGCGCCGCACCTCCGGCGTGACCGAGTCCGGCTCCTCGAGCTCCAGCGCCCGCTGCACGATGCGCAGGTTCACGCCGGCGTCGAGAAGCGGCGCCTCGCGCGTGTAGTCGTAGAGGGCCTCGAGCTTCTTGATGGAGTACTCCTCGACGCTCGCCCGCATCGCCTGCCGGACCACGGCGTGCAGGTCGACGAAGATCCCGGCGCGCAGCATCCGGTCCACCTCGTTCTCGCGCGTGGCGTAGCGCCCCATGAGGCGCTTCACCGCCGACGGCTCGTACGGCGCGAAGTGGTAGACGTGCATGCCGGGATGCGCGGCCCAGCGCGCGATGACGAGATCGACGAAGGCCTCGAAGGCCGCCCGCTCGGACGCCTCGTCGAGCGCCCAGGCGCCGTGGCAACGCGGCGCGCCGTCCTCCTCGATGGCCCAGCCGAACAGATACTCGCGGCCGGACGGGCCGACGAACGGATCCCCTTCGAGATCGAAGAACACGTCCCCCGGAGAAGGGACGGGGAGGCGCTCGAGCCCCTTGCCCGGCTCCTGCGGCAGCAGCTCGTACACGGCCCGGCCGGCATCGCGCCCGTCCCGCTGCACGCGCGCCTGCTCGCGCACGCGGGCGTACGAGTCGACCGCCCCCCGCTTCGGCTTCCAGGGAATGGGAAGCGGGACCGCCGCGAGCGCTGCGAGAGTCGGGACCCGCTGCCGCTCCATGAGCTCGCGTGTCTGCAGCCGGCCGATGCCGGCGACCAGGCTCAGGTGGTCGTCCTTGCGGCGGCGGGCATCGCATTCCTTCGCCCAGCGGCAGACGTCGCAGTGGGTCACCGGGTCGGGGTAGGTGCGCTCCGAAGACGCGCCGCCGACGACCGCCTCGAGGCGCTTGCGCACCAGCCGGTAGTAGGCGAAGAACTCGTCCACGCGGTACCGATCTTCCTGGAAGTCGTCGCGCGGCGGGACGATGGACATGTGCTCGGGTCTCGCCCCCTGGAGCGCTCCGAGCAGGTCGGAGTAGAGGCAAATCTGCAGGACCGAGCCACCCTTGGTCTCGCGGGCGAGCTTGGTGTCCCACACCTCGTAGGACCACGGCCCGAGCCGGCTCGGACGCTCGACGCGCATCAGGACGTCGGCCCGGCCGAACCACCGGCCGTCGAAGAGCGTCGCCTGCGCGATCACGTCGGCCCCGCCGCGCATCGCCGCGAGCGTCCGGTCGAGGGCCCCGTCCTCGGGCCCGTCCATCGGCCGGGCGATGCTCCGCCCCTTCGTCTCGAGATGAGCGAGGAAGGCGTCCTCGTGGTCCTGGCCACGCGCTGCGAGCAGCGCCACGTCCGGAGGACGCCAGGCGGGAGCGGACAGGCGCCCTTCGGCGGCCGCCAGGTCGAGGTGGCTCAGGTGGCGGCACGCGAGGTGATTCGCCAGGTCGGTGGCGCTCAGCCGCAGCGTGTCGCCGGTCCGCTTCATGCGCGCTTCCGGCCTTTCGCCTTCGTCGCGCCCTTCGTCTTCGGCGCCGGGTTTCCGCTCCACAGGTCGGTGAAGAGGGAGGCGAACTTCGGAGCGAGCGCCTCGTCCTCGTGCTTGAAGTAGACCCAGGCGCGCTCGAGCGGCTGGGCGGCGAGGCGTTCCGCCCAAACGCGCAGGTCGGCCTCGGTGTAGTTCGTCCGTCGCAGGCGCAGGTAGGCGTCCGGCGCGGTGCAGACGAAGGGGGTCGCGCCGTCGTCCTCCTCGGCGACGCACCACGAGGCGCCGCGCTCGCGCAGGGAGTCGTAGACCTCGTCGTCGTGCCAGGAGTCGTGGCGGAACTCGAACGCCGCGCGCGCGCCGGCCGGAAGCGTGGCCAGGAAGTCCCGCAACCGCGGCAGATCCTTCCGGAGCGTCGGCGGGCACTGGTACAGGACGATGCCGAGCTTGTCGCCGAGTGAAGCGGCGCGGCGCAGGAACTCCTCGACGATCTCGCCCGCGTCCTTCAGGCGCCGGATGTGGGTGATGCGGCGCGGCGCCTTGACGGCGAAGGCGAAGCCGTCCGGCACCTCCTGCGCCCAGCGCTCGAGCAGCGCCGCCGCCGGCATGCGATAGAAGGTGTTGTTGATCTCGACGGTGGAGAAATGCCGTGCGTAGAAGCGCAGCATCTCCGGGGCGGGCGTCTTCTCCGGATAGAACGGGCCGACCCACTCCTTGTACGAATAGCCGCTCGTTCCTGCTAACATCCGCATCGTTGCCCCGATCCTCGAAGAAGCCGCCCGATCGGCCCCCCGCTCCGCCCGCGTCCCGCGACCCTCACGCGCCCGACCAGCCCGGCCTGCTCGACGAGTACACCGCCAAGCGGGCGTTCGACCTCACGCCCGAGCCGCCGGCCGCGATGGCGCCGCGCAGCGGGCCGCTCCTGTTCGTCGTCCAGCAGCACGCCGCCCGGGCGATGCACTGGGACGTGCGCCTCGAGTGCGACGGAGTGCTCAAGTCGTGGCCCGTGCCGAAAGGACCGTCCGCCGACCCGGCCGAGAAGCGCCTCGCCGTCATGACCGAGGATCACCCTTATGACTATGCGTCGTTCGAGGGAATCATACCGCCCGGGCAGTACGGCGCGGGAGAGGTGATCGTCTGGGACTGCGGCGTCTACTCGCCCGACGAAGGCGGAACCTGGTTCCACGACCGCGCTGCGGCCGAAGCCCGCGTCCGCGACGGGATTGCCAAGGGCAAGCTCAGCGTCACCTTCCGCGGCGAGAAGCTGAAGGGATCCTGGGCGTTGGTGCGCACCAAGCAGAACTGGCTCCTGATCAAGCACAAGGACCGGTTCGTCTCGACGGCCGACCTGACCGCGCAGAATCGGTCGGTGCTGTCGGGCGCGACGGTCGAGGAGATGAAGGTCGTCCCCGCTCATCGCATCCCGGCCTCGCGGCTCGTTCCGACCGGCGACCTCGCACCGTTGCCCGACGCGCTCGAGCCGATGCACGCCGAGATCGGATCATCCGCCTTCAACCATCCCGACTGGATGTGGGAGCCGAAGCTCGACGGGTACCGTGTCCTCGCCTTGATCGACGGCACGAAGGTGCGCCTGCGCTCGCGGCGCGGCCACGAGCTGGGCGAGACCTTCCCGCGCCTGGTCGAGGAGCTGGGGAAGCAGGCGGCGGGATCGATGATCCTCGACGGCGAGATCGTCGCCTTCGAGGCCGACGGACGGCCGTCCTTCCACGCGATGCAGAACCGGGCGCAGGCGAAGACACCGGCGGAGGTCGCCGCCGCCGAGCAGGCGGCGCCGGCCGTCTACTTCGCCTTCGACCTCCTGTATTTCGCCGGCGTCGATCTGCGCAAGTCGCCCTATCGCGATCGCAGGCGTTACCTGTCCCAGTGCCTCCTGCCGACGCCGCGCGTGCGGCTCGTGCACGCCTCGGAGGACGGCCTGGCGCTGAACGAGGCGTCGCTGGCGAGCGGCTTCGAGGGCGTCGTCGGCAAGCGCAGGGACAGCCGCTACGAAGCGGGGCGGAGATCGGGGTCGTGGCTGAAGATCAAGCCGACGCAGACCGCCGACTTCGTCATCGGCGGCTGGACGCGCGGCAAGGGTTCGCGCGAGTCGTTCGGGGCGATCCTCGTCGGCTACTGGGAGAAGAAGAAACTGGTCTTCGTCTCGCACGTCGGGTCGGGCTTCGACGATCGCACCGTGACGCTCCTTCGGAAGAAGCTCGCGCCGCTCCAGCGGAAGACCTGCCCCTTCGCCGAGAAGCCCGAATCGACGAGCCCGGCCACCTGGGTCGAGCCGAAGCTGGCGGCGGAGGTGAAGTTCCACTCCTTCACGCCCGACGGCCACCTTCGCGCGCCCGTATATATAAGGATACGGGAGGACCTCGACCCCGCCAGGATCACCAAACCGAAGCCCGTTCCCCGATCGGTCCCTCCCGGCTCCGGGATCACGGCGCTCTCGGATCCCTCGCAGACCGACGCCGCCGGCGAAGGAGGCGGAGCGAAGCCGCGCGCCGGAGACCGGCAGATCCAGGAGGTCCTCGCGCAGCTCGAAAGGGGCGGGAGGGAATTCCAGCTTCAGGTTGGGAAGCACCGCATCCGGCTCACGACGCTCGACCGCGTGTACTGGCCGGCCGACGCGGCGCTGCAGCAGCCGCCGCTCACCAAGCGCGATCTCCTCCGCTACCTCGCGCAGATCTCGCCTTGCATCCTGCCGCACCTGAACGACCGGCCGCTCACCATGATCCGCATGCCGGACGGCATCGGGGGACAGCGCTTCTTCCAGAAGCACTGGGAGCAGGAGCGGCCGCCTTTCGTCGAGACCATCACCGTCTTCTCCGGGCACAAGGAGGAGAGCCACGACTATCTCCTGTGCAACAACCTGCCGACGCTCCTGTGGCTGGGCCAGTCGGGGACGCTCGAGTTCCACGTCTGGCACTCGCGCGCGACGCCGGGCGACGATGCGCCCGGGAAGGGGACCGACTTCGCCTCGTCGCTCGAGTCGATGGAGCATTCGGTCCTGGCCTGCCCGGATTACCTTGTCTTCGACCTCGACCCCTACATATATTCCGGACAGGAGAAGCCCGGGGACGAGCCGGAGCTGAACACCGCGGCCTTCGAGAAGGGGAAGGAAGTGGCGTTCCGGCTGCGCGAGCTCCTCCAGAGCATGTCGCTCGAGGCGATCGCCAAGACGTCGGGCAAGACCGGGCTGCACATCTTCGTGCCGATCCGCCGCACCATCGACTTCGACCAGGCGCGCGAGCTGTGCGAGATCGTCGGCCGGCACTTGATGCGGCGGCACCCGAAGGACATCACCATGGAGTGGAGCGTGCCGAAGCGCACCGGCAAAATCTTCCTGGACTACAATATGAACGCCCGCGGCAAGACGCTGAACGTGGCCTACTCACCCCGCGGCGCCGCCGGGGCGCCGGTGTCGATGCCGCTGACGTGGGACGAGCTGGCGAAGGCGCACCCGCTCGATTTCCGGATCACCAACGCCGCCGCGCGCCTGGCGGAGACGGGCGATCGCTGGCGCGACGCCCTGACGAAGAAACAGAGCCTCGAGAAAGTCCTCGAGCGCACTTAGAACGGACCGACCGGAGGAAAGAATGGCACCACGAGCCATCGCGTCGCTGACCGTCTCGTTCGGACTCGTCTCGATCCCCGTCAAGCTGTACTCCGCCACCGAGGCGGGCCACGCCATCTCCTTCAACCTCCTGCACAAGACCTGCGGGTCCCGCCTGAAGCAGCAGTATCTCTGCGTCAAGGAGGAGGTCCCGGTCACCCGCGACGAGATGGTCAAGGGCTACGAGTTCGCCCGTGACCAGTACGTCATGTTCACCCCCGAGGAGCTCAAGGCGCTCGAGGAGGCGGGGACCCACAGCGCCGAGATCGCCGAGTTCGTGCCGATCTCCTCCATCGATCCGGTGTACTTCGACAAGGCCTACCTCCTCGCCCCCGACAAGGGGGGGAACAAGCCGTACGCGCTGCTGGCGCGTGCGCTGCGCGAGTCGGGGCGCTGCGCCATCGGCCGCTACGCCGCCCGCGGCAAGCAGTACATCGTGATGATCAGGCCATCGGGGAAGGGTCTGGTCATGCAGCAGCTCCTCTACGCCGGCGAGGTGCGGTCGATCGAGGACGTCGAGATCCCGCCGGGCGAGGTGAAGGACGCCGAGCTCAAGCTGGCGCAGCAGCTCATCGAGCAGCAGGCCGTGGACACGTTCGACCCGACGCCGTACGTCGACGACGTGCGCACCCGCATCGAGGCCGAGATCCAGAAGAAGGTCGAGGGACAGGAGATCACCATGGCCGAGGCGCCCGAAGGCGGCGGCCAGGTCATCGACCTCATGGAGGCACTGCGCGCCAGCCTCGAGAAGAAGACGCCGGCCCGGCACACCGGGGACACCGCGGCGCGCACCGCTCCCGCGAAGCCGGCTGCGACGCCCGCGCCGGTGCCGGCCCAGGCGGCCAGTGCCGCCGGACGCAAGCCGCTGAAGCGCGCCCAGGCGACGGAAGGAACCGCGAAGAAGTCCGCCAAGAAGTAACGAGAGGGCCGGTCCGCGATGCACCAGTACAGTGTGCGCGACGTCGAACGGCTCGTCCGGCTGCCGCGCCGCCGCATCCGTTCGCTCGTCGAGGCGGGGCTCGTCTCCCCGGCGCGCGGCCCGCGCAACACCTGGCTCTTCTCCTTCCAGGATCTGATCGTGCTGAAGAGCGCCCGGGCTCTGGCCACCGCCCGCGTGCCGCACAAGCGCCTCAAGAGCGGCGTCGAGGAGCTGAAGCGCCGCCTTCCCGAGTCCGCCCCGTTGTCCGGCGTCAGCCTGTCGGCCGACGCCGACGGGGTCGTGGTCAAGGAGGGCGATCGGCGCTGGCAGGCCGAGTCGGGGCAGTACCTGCTCGGCTTCCCGAAGGAGCAGGAGGAGCCGCGGGACGGGGATCCCGGCGAGCCCGCCGACTTCGAGGAGGCGCGCGGGCACCAGGAGATCCCGGCCGACGCGACGCCGCGCGTCCTGCTGCGGCGGACGGCGACGCCGCCGGCGAGCGCCGACGACTGGTTCGAGCGCGGCGCCCTGCTGGAGCCGCAGGATCGGCACGCCGCGCTCGAGGCCTACGGGCAGGCGATCGCCCTGGACCCCGGCCTGCTGAAGGCGCGCATCAATCTCGGGTGCCTGCTGCACGAGATGGGCCGCCTCGAGCAGGCCGAAAGCGTCTACCGCGAGGCCCAGCGTGCGCACGGCGACGATCCGGTCGTGCTCTACGATCTCGCGGTCCTGCTCGAGGACCTCGGGCGCCGCCGCGAGGCGATGCAGGTGTACGAGACCGCGCTGCGCAAAGACCCGGGCTTCGCCGACTGCCACTACAACCTCGCGCTCCTCTACCGCAGCATCAGCCGGCCCAAGGAAGCCATCCAGCACATGGCCGCGTACCGGCGCCTGACCGCCACGACCTGACACCCCTCTCGCGATGCTCTTCATTCGCGTCCTCGCCGGCACGGTCTTCGGGCTCGCGGTGCTGTGGCTCGCGCTCGCGTGGGTGATCCGCCAGCCGAATTCCGGCAGCGAGCCCTACCCGGGGAACGAGCGCGCCGACGCGGCGCGGCTCGAGCAGCACGTCCGCTTCCTGAGCGCGCCGGGCGAATGGCGCAGCGTCCACAGCGCCGCCGGCATGGCGCGCGCCGCCGATTACATCGCGCGGGCGTTCTCCACGACCAGCGCCAGAGTCTTCGTGCAGCCCTACAAGGCCGGGCCGGTCGAGACGAAGAACGTCGTCGCGCGTTTCGGGCTCGACACCCGGCCGCGCGTGGTGATCGGCGCACACTACGACGTCTTCGGGGATCTCCCGGGCGCCGACGACAACGCCAGCGGCGTCGCCGGGCTGCTCGAGCTGGCGCGCATGCTCGACGGGCGCAGCCTCCCGACCGCGGTCGAGCTGGTCGCCTACTCGAGCGAGGAGCCGCCGTTCTTCGGCGGACCCGAGATGGGGAGCGCCGTCCACGTGAAAGAGATCCAGGGCGCGGCGACCAAGGTCCCCGTCATGATCTCGCTCGAGATGATCGGCTACTTCACCGAGGAGCAGCCGCACCCCGGGATCCTGCTGAGCACCATCTACCCCCGTCACGGGCGATACATCGCGCTCGTCGGGCGCTGGGCCGATCGGGACCTCGTCGCCGACGCGAAGAGGTGCTTCCGCGGCGCCTCGGGCCTGGACGTGGTGTCCTACTCCGGACCGACGGGCCTCGGCGCCGACCTCTCGGACCAGCGCAACTACTGGGCCGCCGGCATCCCCGCGTTCATGGTCACCGACACCGCGTTCATGCGCAACCCGAACTACCACGCGGCGACCGACACCGCCGAGACGCTGGATTACGCGCGCATGGCGCAGGTGGTGGACGGCGTCTTCAGCACCGTGGTGATGCTGGCGCGCCACTGACCTGTGGCAGGATGCCGCGATGCGGCGCCTGCTCCCGGTCGCGATCTTCGCCTGCGCCATGGCCTATCTCGAGGCGGCGGTGGTGGTGTATCTGCGCCGTCTCGTGGACGTGGTCGAGCCGTGGCGCGACCCGGGAGTCTACGACGCGACCATCGCCGCCATCGAGGTGGGGCGCGAGGCCGCGACCCTGGTCATGCTGGTGGCGCTCGGCTGGGCATGCGGCCGCACGGCGCGGACGCGAGTTGCTTTCGCCCTCTTCGCCTTCGGCGTGTGGGACATCCTCTACTACGGCTGGCTGAAGGCGCTCGTCGGCTGGCCGGAGTCGCTGCTGACGCCCGACATCCTCTTCCTGATCCCGCTGCCGTGGTGGGGACCGGTGATCACGCCGATCCTGGTCGCCCTGCTGCTCGCGGGGGGCGGCGTCGGGGTCATCGCCCTCGACGATCGCGGCCGGGAGGTGCGGCCGCGCGCCTTTGACTGGGGGCTCATGGCCGGCGGCGTCGGACTGATCCTCGCGGCCTTCATGGGGGACGCGCTCGCCGCCCTGCCGGCGAGCGCGGAAACACTCTCGGGATTGCGCCCGGGGCCGTTCCGCTGGGGACTCTATGCGGCCGGGCTCGCGCTCCTGGCCACCGGGATCGTTCGTCCCCTGATGTCGGCGCGGGCGAACCTCGGCGGCGTCAGGGACAGGTGAGCGCGGTGCGCGGCGTGCCGGCGGACGTGACGCCGAGATCGCCTTCACCACAGGCGTTGCCGGCGCGCACGAGGTAATACCAGGCGCCTCCCGCCGGCGGCGTCGTCGCATCGAGCGCCTCGCGATCGACGCCGTCGTTGGTCTCGAGGCAGGTCAGTGATCCCCAGTCGAAGTACCAGGCCGAGTCGGATCGCAGCACGTCGTACTGCACCGTGCTCCCTCCGGTGAAGGAGGGCTCGGGCCAGGCGAGTCGCGTGGCGCTTCCCGGCCCCGCGGCCGGGGCGAGCGTCACGTTCGCCACTTCGCCCGGGAGCGCCCAGGCCGCGGCGCCGGTGGGGTCGCAGTCGGCCGCATCGGCGACCCCGTCGCCGTCGGTGTCGACGTCGTCGCGCGGCAGGACGAAGCGGCCCCAGATCGAAAAGTCGAAGTGGTCGCCGCGCGACAGGCCGACCCACCATTCCCCCTTCGTGAGGAGATAGTCGGCCACGTCCATCCGGCCGTCGGCGTCAAAGTCGCCGACCACGTGCCGGCTCCATCCGGCGGCCGGCTGCAGCGTTCCCCACGACGCGGCGGAGAAGGCGCTCCCGGTCGAGAGGCCGACCGACCAGGTCCCGTCCGCCGCGCCGAGGGCGGCGACGTCGTCGAGGCCGTCGCCGTCGAAATCCGCCGCGAGAAACGCGCCGACCTCGCCGACGGACGCGAGCGTCATCCACGTCGACGAGGTGAAGCCGCCGCCGGTCGAGCGGAGGACCTCGATCGCGCCGTCGGACGGGCGGATCTGGGCGAGATCGGCGCGGCCGTCCCCGGTGAAATCTCCGGCGGCGGCGTCGGCCCAACCGGTCGGTCCGCCCCACGGCGTGAAGGTGAACCCGGCTCCGCTCGAGAGCCCGACCCACCACGTCCCCGCCGTCCCGGCAGAGACCGCCAGATCGCTTCGTCCGTCCCCGTTGAAGTCCGCCGCGACGGCGCGGCTCCAGTCGGCGAACGGCGCGGCGAGGGTTCCCCACGAGCTCGAGGCGAAGCCGCTCCCGTTCGAAATCGCCACGCGCCACGAGCCGGTCGATCCGTCGAAGCTCGCGAGGTCATCGCGTCCGTCGCCGTTGAAATCGCCGCGCGTCGCCAGCCGCCAGCCGGCCGAAGCGGGGAGCGTGTGCCACGGCAGGCTGTCGAAGCGATCGCCACGCGAGCGGCTGACCCACCAGGCGGAGGTGGTCGCGTCGAACGTCGCCAGGTCCCGAAGCCCGTCACCGTCGAAATCCCCTTCGATCGGCGTTCCCCAGGAGGTCGATGCCGGGAGCGACCCCCAGCCCAGGACGTCCATCTCTCCCGCGCCGGTGTTGTCGCCGCGCGCCAGGCCGGCCCACAAGGAGCCCGTGAGCGGGTCGAAGATGGCGACGTCATCGGCGCCGTTGCCGTCGAAGTCGCTGACCGAGCCGGGATGGATCCGGTGCGGCCGGAAGTTCGCCACCGTCGGGGCGGTGGTGCTGATGGCGTGCGCGTTGTTCTCCTTGTTGGCCCGCCCCGTCGGCTGTCCCTGGTAGATCACCGCAGGGTTGGAGAAGTTGGCGATCCGCTGCCCCGGCAGGTAGCCCATGACCGTGCGGTACTGCCGGCCATCGTCGCCGTAGAACTTCCAGCCGTAGGCGTCGTTGAAGACCGGTCGGTCGGTGGCGTGCTCGCGGTCGTGCTGACAGCCCTGGTTGTGGGCGATCTCGTGGGCGAGCGACAGGTTGTTGGCGGCGGGGAACCAGTAGACCACGCTGACCGCGAGCGACTCGAACGTGCTCGACTGCTGCATCATGAGGTACCCGACCCCGGCCGCCTCGGAGTCGTCCACGAGCAGGCTGACGACGTCGGCGC
Organism: Verrucomicrobiia bacterium; assembly: GCA_035638075.1. Taxonomy (GTDB): domain Bacteria; phylum Acidobacteriota; class Polarisedimenticolia; order Gp22-AA2; family Gp22-AA2; genus DASRAU01. The sequence continues at coordinate 203,919 of DASRAU010000041.1, read as the reverse complement.
CGGCAGCGTTGCGCAGCGCGAGGACGTCGTCGAGGAACCCGTCGTCGGGGAGCCGCAGCCGCGTCAGGTGGGTCTGGAAATCGTCCAGCGACTCGTCGTAATCGACGCGGCCGCGCCACACCAGCCGCAGCCGGGTCGTGACGCCGCTGCGCAGGTAGGCCCGGTTGGCTTCATCGATGGCCCGCTGCGCCAGCGCGTGCACCCCCGCCGGACCTCCGGCGGCCGTCTCGACGCGCGCGGTGTAAGCGATCAGGACATCGATTTGATCGCCCGGGTCGGGGGCCGCCGGAAGCGGCGCGCCGGCGATGCCGGTCATGGTGGGTGGAGGCACCGCTCCGGCACAATCGGGAAGACTCTGCGGATCGATCTCCTGGGCCTCCGGCTTGCCGTCGAGGCCGGACCCGAGCGCATACAGGCGTCCATCATCGAAGCGAAGGCTGCCGGAGAGCTGCGCCTCCTCGACCACGAGAAGGAAGTCGCCGCTTTCGAGCCGTCCCGAGACCGAGAACCCGCCGCGGCGCCATTCGACCTCATCGACGATGCCGCGCGCCGACACGTCGGCGAAGAGATCCAGCTGCAGCCGCGAACCCGGATGCCGCGCGGCGCGGCGCAGCGCGGCGATGTCCGGGTCGACGGCGCCGCGGCGCACGACGAAGCGCTGCAAGTCCGGGGCGCCATGCGGCGTCCGGGGCGAGGCGCGCAGGAATCGCGTCTCCAGGGGAGCGGGATCCGGCGCCTGGGCGCCGGTCCATCCCATGGAGCCGAGGAGGAAAGCCAGGAAAGCAGATCCTGCGCGGCGCACGGAAGGCGATTGGGTGAGGGGCCATGCTATCCCGTCCTCTCCCGGGAGGGAAGCGCAAACCCGCATCCCTGGCGGCGTTTGCCGGACCGCTTGTCCCGTCCTTCCCCGACAGCGTAGAGTCGGAGCTTCACACGCGGGAGAAACACGCGATGCAGAAGCGCCAGCTGGGCAGCAGTGGTCTCGAGGTCTCGGCCCTCGGGCTGGGCTGCATGGGAATGAGCATGTCGTACGGCCCGCCCGGCGAGCGCCAGGCGATGATCGCCCTCCTGCGCGCCGCAGTCGATCGCGGCGTCACCTTTTTCGACACCGCCGAGGCGTACGGGCCTTACACCAACGAAGACCTGCTCGGCGAGGCGCTCGCCCCGGTGCGCGAGCAGGTCGTCATCGCCACCAAGTTCGGCTTCAGGCTGAAGCGCGACGGCTCGCCCGGCAACGAAGGCGTCGACAGCCGGCCGCAGCACATCCGCGAGGTCGTCGAGGCGTCGCTGAAGCGGCTGCGCACCGGCACGATCGATCTCCTCTACCAGCACCGCGTCGATCCGGAGGTGCCGATCGAAGACGTCGCCGGCACCGTGAAGGATCTGATCCGCGAAGGCAAGGTGCGGTACTTCGGCCTCTCCGAGGCGGGGATCGCGACCATCCGCCGCGCGCATGCGGTGCAGCCCGTCGCGGTGGTGCAGAACGAGTACTCGGTGTGGTGGCGCCGGCCCGAGGCGGAGCTCTTCCCCGCGCTGGAACGCCTGGGGATCGGCCTCGTTCCCTACAGCCCGCTCGGGCGGGGCTTCCTCACGGGGGCGATGGACGCGAGCACGCGCTTCGAAGCGGGGGATTTCCGGCTCAGCCTGCCGCGCTTCACCCAGGAGGCGCGCCAGGCGAACCAGGCGCTGGTCGATCTGCTCGGAGCGATCGCGCGCCGCAAGAAGGGAACGCCCGCGCAGGTGGCGCTCTCCTGGCTCCTGGCGCAGAAGCCCTGGATCGTTCCGATCCCCGGCACCACGAAGCTCGCCCGCCTCGAGGAAAACCTCGGCGCCGTGAACGTGCGCCTGGGCCCCGGAGATCTCAGTGCGATCGACGAAGCCGCCGAGCGGGTCCAGGGCGACCGTTACCCCGAGCACATGGAGCGGATGACCGGCCGCTGAACGCGTGAAGGTCGCCACCTGGAACGTCAACGGCATCCGCGCCCGCGCCCAGGACGTGGCGGAGTGGGTCGCGCAGGAGAAGCCGGACGTCCTCTGCCTGCAGGAGATCAAGGCGACCTCCGACCAGGTGCCGCTCCTGCTGTGCAACCTCGCCGGCTACTGGTGCTACTGGCACGGCTACAAGGGGTACTCGGGAGTCGGGCTGCACGTGCGCAAGGAGCTGGCCGCCGAGCGGCCGGAGTTCTCGCATCCGCCGTTCGATCACGAGAGCCGCATCGTCACCGCCCGCATCGGCGCGATGACGGTCGCGTCGATCTACGTGCCGAACGGCAACAAGGACTACGCGGCGAAGCTGCGCTTCCTCGAGGCGATGCGCGACTACGCCGCGGCGTTCGCGGCCAACGGCGCGCCGCTGGTCCTGTGCGGCGACCTGAACGTCGCCTTCGCCGAGATCGACGTCCACCCGCGCGAGCGCCGCAACGTCACCGGTCAGAAGCCGGAGGAGCGCGCGCTGATGCAGTCGCTCCTGCAGGCGGGAGGGCTGACCGACCTCGGACGGGCTCTCGATCCCGCCAACGACCGCATGTTCACGTGGTGGGCGCCGTGGCGGAGCATGCGCGAGCGCAACATCGGGTGGCGCCTGGACTACGTCCTCGCCTCGACCGATCTCGCGCCGCGCGCCGTCTCCTGCCCGTCATTCCGTGAGGTCGGCACCAGCGACCACGCGCCGGTCGTCGCCACCTTCCGCGACGCGGCCCCGGAAGCGGCCGCGTCAACCACGACCGGCGCGTGAGCGCCGCTCAAGTCCTGCCGGGCGCGGTCGCCGTCACCAGGGACCCTGCAGGCCGCAGACACTGCTGAACGCCGCCACGCGGTAGAACCAGAGGTCCCCCTGGTTCCCGGTCACATCGACGACCTGGATGTCCGGCGTGCCGGGATCCGCGTCGGTCGCGTTGTGGGCCACGAGGAACCACGGTCCGTTGGCCGTGGGAGAGCGGTAGAGGTCGTAGCCCGTCACGTTCGCGGGCGGGTTCGGATCCTGGAAGTGCACCACCGGCTTGCCGCCGCTCAAGGTCACCATGGTCAGGTTGACCTGCAGGAGCGGCTGCGGGCACGCCTGCACCGTGACCGTCACCTGCGAGGTCACCGCCGGCGCGAGCCCGTCGCTCACCGACAGCTGGAACGTGAAGGCCGTATCGGCGGTGACGTCCGGCGCCGTGAAGGTCGGCTGCAGCACGGCGGCGTTGCTGAGGGCCGCCACCGGTGACGCCGGCGAGATCTGGGTCCAGGCGTAGGTCAGCGCATCGCCGTCGGGGTCGTTCGCGCTCCCGAAGAGCTGCGCCAGCGACCCTTCGAGCGCCGCGTGGTCCGAACCGGCGTTGGCGGTCGGCGCGCGGTTCACGTTGTTGACGGTCACGTTCACCGAGGCCGATGCCGGCACACCCGACGCGGTCACGGTGAGCTGGAAAGTGAGGGTCGCCCCAGCCGGAGCCACATCCGGCGCGATGAAGAGCGGACTCGCCGTCGTCGCTCCCTGCAGGGTCACGGACGGTCCCGCCGTCTGGATCCAGGCGTAGGACAGTGCGTCGCCGTCCGGATCGGACGAGGCGGAGCCGTTGAGCGTGACGATGGTGCGCTCGTCCACCGTCTGGTTGGTTCCCGCGGAGGCGACCGGCGGCCGATCGACGTTGGTGACGCTGACGGTCCTGGTGACGGTGGTGCTGAAGGCGGTTCCGTCGGAGACCGTCAGGGTCATGACGACGCTTGCGCCCGCGGCCGCCACGTCCGGCGCCGTGAACGACATCGTCGGGCTGCCCGGGCTCTGGGTGATGACGACCGGCGTCCCGCTCAATTGCGCCCAGAAATACTGCAGCGCGTCGCCGTCGAGGTCGCTCGAGGTCGCGCCGCTCAGCGTGACGGGCGAGCGCTCGGGAACCCCGCCCTGGGGCGCGATCGCGGCGGTCGGCCGGCGGTTGGTCTGCCCGGCGGCGCACTTGTTCGGCAGGAGCGCCCGGAAGGGCCTCGCCGCCGCTCCCGTGACGGTGATGTCGTCGATCTCCCAGCCGTCGGCGCGCGCGTTCGCGTCGGACACGAGGCGGAAGCGCACGAGGATGGTGCTCGAGGCGAGCTGCGTCCCGAGGTTGAAGGTCGTGTTCACGTAGGCGGGATAACCGGGGCTCAGGCCCCCGAAGGCGCGCCGCGTGCCGAGCGGCGTGGTGTTCGCGAGCGGGTTGGTGTAGGCCTGCCCGGTGACCGTGACGCCGGGGAACGAAGTGACGTCCGCCCACGTGTTGCCCGCGTCCTTCGAGATCTCGACGACGCCGCCGTCGAACAGCTGCGTGCCCGAGAACTCCAGGCTGTAGCGGTGCTTGAAGCCGATGCTCACGGGATCGGTCCCGATGCTGATGGAAGGGGAAAGGAGCGTCAGGTCGCTCGGTCCGTTGAGGTCGGCCGCCCGGTAGTTGTGGTCGGTGCCGGTGATCTCGTTGCGGAACCAGCCCACGGGGAGGTTCTGCCCCCCGGCCGCCGGCGCCAGGATGACCTGGGTGAAGTTGGTCCCCGTGTTCGACTCGACGTCGTCGGTGAACGACTGTCCCACGACCTCGTCGACGTTGCCGCGGCGCGACCAGGCCACGGTCTGCGGCCGGCTGAGCGCGCTGTCGTCGAAGGTGATCGACAGGTCGATGGTCGAAGCCGAGGTGAGCCCTCCCACGAGCCCGATGGCGATCGAGCCGGTGGCGGTCTCGAGCGGATTCGTCGAGGTGAAGGAGACGACGTTGCCGCCCGGGAAGGTCACGTTCGCGGCGTTCGGGCCGATCGCCGAAACCGTGGCCGAGGTGGCGGACAGCGTCAGCACCGAGTCGTTCCGCAGCCGCACCGCCAGGTGGCCGACCTCGCCGGTGTCGAGGTTGCCGTCCGTGTCGCAGGTCGTGGTGTCGTCGGTGATCGACGCGCCGGCGAAGACCAGGTTCGGCGCGGTCGTGAATGACTCGACGACGCCGTTGTTCGTCGCCGAGAAGCGGTCGGGAGAGATGGCGCCGAAGCCGGCGCCGCGCTTCGCGAAGGCAGTCAGGAACTCGTTGTAGTCCACGGTGTCGCCGCCGGCGTAGACGGCGGCCAGCAGCGCGTCGCGCGCCTCGAGGAACGTCGGCTGCGGCGGCGTCAGCTTGTACGCCGCGACGAGATAGTCCTTCATCCGGTCGCGCGCCTCGGTGAAGGTCAGGCGCGCGACGGAAGGCGTCGAGTCGCGCAGGAGCGCCGCGTAGCACTCCCACAGCATCGTCGCCCAGACCTCGCCGGTGTTGTGCACCTCGGAGTTGCCGCCGTTGGCCGCCGTCGTGCCGGGGGCCGGCCAGAACGCGAACGGCACTCCGACCGGGATGGCGGAATTGTCCTGGATGTTCCTGTAGGTCATGTTGTTCTTCGTCATGTCGGTCGAGTAGGGCATGCGGCGGATCCCGAAGTAGACGCCCTGGTTGGGGATCGGCCCGTTCGCGCCACCCGTCGTGACCCAGACCGCCTGGCCGTAAACCCCTCCGTACTGGTCGTTGCCGGGGACCGACCGGTCCTCCGCCTTCACCGTGAGGAGCATGCCGTGGAAGTCGGCCCACCCCTCGCCCATGCCGCGCGCCATGCCGGTGGTCAGGCCGGAGGCGTTGGCAACGAGGCGGTTGGAGATGTAGTGGCCCCATTCGTGCGCCATGATCTGGGTGTCCACGGTGCCGTCGCGATCGATCGACGCGGCGCGCGTCAGGTGCGCCGTGACCGTCCCGGCGCCGAACGCGGTGCGGATGGCGTCGCCGTCGGGCGTGCTGAGCTGCAGCGCGGGGATGGTGACCGTCCCGGCCCCGGCGGTGACGGCCATGTTGACGGACGTCGAGGCCGCGTGCGGGGTGGTGCTGGCGATGATGACCGCGACCGCGCCGGCGCGCGTGGCATTGAACGCCTTGTCCTGGAAGCCGCAGGTGGCGGGAGCGACCGCGGCGCCGCCCCGGTCGATGAAGGCGATCCTGCCGGTCACGGGCGCCCAGTTGGGATCGACGGCGCCGCCCGCTCCGGGCGTGTAATTGCAGCCGTCGTGGATCGTCGTCGTGGTCGTGGTGGACGGCGGGTAGATCGACGAGCCGACGCCGTCGTTCACCCAGACCAACTCCGCCGTGACGTCGTAGGCCGACGCGGCGCTGATCCCCCAGCCGGAGGGAAGGCCGGTGGCGTAGTCGTTCGGCCCGAAGGAGGAGCCGCTCACGACGGTGTGGCGATCGGCGATGCCGTCGAAGAGGAACATCTGCATGCGCGGCCGGCCGCCGTCGGCGGGGGTGTTCATGTTGGCGTTGTTGCGACCGCTCTGGTCCTGTCCTTCCGCACGGATGCTGTCCCCCTCGACTCCACCGCGGCCGTAGTTGCTCGCCTGGGCGTTGCCCGCGGCTTCGGTGAAGCCGGAGACGTAGTACCAGTCGTGGAAGAAGTTGACGTTGTAGAACATCTGGATGAGCGCGGCCTTGCGCGAGTCGAGCGCGCCCGGGTTGGCGGGGTCGTAGCTGCGCAGGAAAGCGTTCGGGCCGGTGAGGTCGGCGCGGTAGTCGCCGGTGGCCGGCGTGTAGCCGTCCGCCCCGGTGATGTCGGCGTACGCGTCGGCGTTGTTCCCGACCGACTCGAGCGCGCCGATCGGCAGCCAGGGGTCGGTCACGTAGGGAGACGACGTGATCGTCACGTCGTTCGTCGCGACCGCGCCCGGGGGCTGGACGCCGTTGGGGGCGGCGAAGGGATGCGGGTCGAAGAGGTTCCCCTGCGGCCCGTCGAACGGAGCGGACGGGTTCGCCGGGTCGCCGGGAGTCGCGGCCCACACGCGGTAAGAATAGGAGTTCGCGTCGTACTCGGTCAGGTCGTGACGGAAGAGGAGCCGGCCGTCCTCGGCCGAGACGACGTAGGCGTAGTTGTCGGATCCGTCGTCGTTCGCCGAGTCCACCTCGACATAGAACGCGGCGACGAGCCCGGTGACGTCGCGGAACCAGACCGGCTTGACGCGCGCCGGCTGGGTCATCGCTTCAGGGACGCCCCTGAGGCCGGGCACCAGGTCGAAGGATTCGTAGTTGCCGGGGCGTGACCCGAGGCTGGCGATCCCGGCCGCGGGCACCGAGCGGCCCGAGAGATCCGAATACGCGATCGCCACCGCCTCGGCGCGCGACAGCCGGAAGGCGGATGCCGCCCGCCCGCGCGCCTGGGACGCCGCCGGCATGTGGCCGGAGATGGCGACGAGGTCGAGCGATCGATCCATCACCAGACTCATCTCCTCGCGGAAGACCTCGATGCCGTCCACCGGTTGGCGCAGCCGCACGATGATCGGTCCGCGCCCCAGGTCGTGCACGTCCGTGACCTCGGCGCCCGTCACGTCGCCGGGATCGAGGCCGTAGAGGTCGCGGTAGGCGTCGAGGTGGCCCCGGGCGGCCTCCTCGGGACGGAGCGGCGCAGCGGGACCCGCCGCCCGGCCGCTCGCGCCTGCGGCGTGAGCGGTGGCGGAAGCGCGCGCCCGCGCGAGCCCGGCATCCGATCCCTCCTGCGAGGCCCAGAGGAACATCGGCACTCCCAGGCGCTCGTCGGCGTGGAACGGGGACCCGGCACGTCTCAGACCGTGCGCGGCCCCCTCGGCGCGGGCGGCCAGCCCGGGCACCGGCGCCACCGTGGCCAGGGCGTCGAACTCGGGCCGCCGCGGCGAGCGGAGGCCGGAGGATTTCCGCTGTTCCTCGGCCGGCGAGGCCACGAATCCCGCGAGAACGGTGAGAACGACGAGGGACGCCGCGCGCCAATGCCGGGCTGCATGCATGGAAGAGAGCCTCCTCGATGGGTCGAGTCGATTCCGTTCGGGTCCTGGCGTGGAGGAAGGACGGCGGGCGGTGAGCGGGCCGGCCGCAACAGGACAGACGAACCCCCGCCCCTTCCCCCCGACCGGGCGGTGTCCGTATCAATTCAATGTTCCGCTTCAAGTACTCCCGGCGGGACCCGGCGTCAAGAGGTTTCTTCCGCCGCGTCCCGTATCATCGATTCATGCTGCTCCAGCGGCTGTTCAGCGTGTCGAAGGAGGTCGGACAGACGTCCTCGCGGCTCGCCAAGGTGGCGACCCTCGCCGAGCTCTTGCGGCAGGCGGGGCCCGCGGAGATCGCCCTCGTCATCGCCTGGCTTTCGGGAGGTCTCAGGCAGGCGAAGCTCGGGGTCGGCTGGGCGTCGATCGCGGCGGCCCGCGGCACGCCGGCCCCGTCCGCGTCGCTCGAGATCGCCGAGGTGGACGCGACACTGAGTCGTATCGCGGCGACGGCCGGGAAGGGATCCGCCGCGGCGCGCGCGGCGCTCCTGCGCGAGCTCTTCGGGCGCGCCACGGCCGAGGAGCAGGACTTCCTGGTGCGCCTTCTCACCGGCGAGCTGCGCCAGGGAGCGCTCGAAGGAATCATGGCCGAGGCGGTCGCGAAGGCGGCCGATCTCCCCGCCGCCGACGTCCGCCGCGCCGCCATGCTGGCCGGTGACCTCGGACAGGTCGCGCGCACCGCGCTGGAGGAGGGCGCCGAGGGGCTCGCGCGACATGCCATTCAACTGTTCCGGCCGGTCCGGCCGATGCTCGCGGGCACCGCCGACGGCGTGCGAGAGGCGATCGAGCGCCACGGCCGCGTCGCCTTCGAGACCAAGTTCGACGGCGCGCGCATCCAGGTGCACAAGCGCGGGGACGAGGTGCGCGTGTTCTCGCGCCTGATGAACGAGGTGACCGTCGCGGTGCCGGAAGTGGTCGCCGCGGCGCGGGCGCTCGGCTTTCGCGACGCCATCCTCGACGGAGAGGCGATCTCGCTCGATGTATCGGGCCGGCCGCGCCCTTTCCAGGACACCATGCGCCGCTTCGGCCGCAAGCTTGCTGTCGAAGCGCTGAGCGGCGACCTGTCCCTCACGTCGTTCTTCTTCGACCTGCTCGAAGCGGACGGTGAGCCGCTCCTGGCCGAACCATACGAGCGCCGCTACGAACGGCTGGCGGAGCACGTCGACGCGGCGGCGCGTCCGCCCCGCCTCGTGACCGCAGACACGGCGGAAGCGCAGACCTTCTTCGACGCCGCGATCGCCGCCGGCCACGAGGGACTCGTCGCCAAGAAGCTCGATGCGCCCTATGAAGCCGGGGCGCGCGGCGCCGCATGGCTCAAGATCAAGCAGGCCGACACCCTCGACCTCGTCGTCCTCGCCGCCGAATGGGGACACGGCCGCCGCCAGGGCCGGCTCTCCAACCTGCACCTCGGCGCCGTCGATCCGGCGGGCGGCTTCGTCATGCTCGGCAAGACCTTCAAGGGCATGACCGACGCGCTCCTCGCCTGGCAGACGGAACGGCTCCTGGCGCTGGAGACGTCACGCGACGGGATCGTGGTGCACGTGCGCCCCGAGCTGGTCGTGGAGATCGCCTTCAACGGCCTGCAGCAGAGTCCCCTCTATCCCGCCGGGCTGGCGCTGCGGTTCGCGCGCGTCATCCGCTATCGCGACGACAAGACGGCGGCCGAGGCCGACACCATCGAAACCGTCCGCCGCATCGCCGGCGCCGGGTCGAGCGCCCCCGAGCCCGGTCCGGCGGATCCGTCAGCCGGCTGACGGCGGCTTGCGCCCCCGGGCGGACTGGATAGATTGGTCCGTGTGTCAATCGTCTTCCTGTGGGTGGGGCTGATCTTCGTCGCCGTCGGCGTGTCCCTCGTCGTCCTGGAAGGGAAGGTGCGCCGGGGGGACGTCCGCACCACCGGCCGCATCGTCGGCCACTCCGAGCGCCGGGAGAGATCCCAGCGGATGTACCGGGCCGTCGTCGAGTTCGCCGATCTCGGCGGCAGGAAACGTCTCGCGGAGTCGAACGTCGCGTCCAATGCGCCGCTCGGCCGGGTCGGCGGCGAGGTCGGAGTCGTCCTCGACCTCCAGGATGCGGACGCGGCGACGATCGAGTCCCGCGGCGTCACGGTCCTCGGCGTGATCCTGGCGCTCTTCGGAGCGGTGTCGTGCGCCGTGTTCTTCCTGACCTTCCGGACCGATCCGCTGAGTGTCGCGATGTCGATCGCCGTCTCCGCGGTCATCGGCTTCAAGCTCGTCCGTCTCGGCGTGCGGCACCGGGGCTTCGCCGCTTCCTGGAAGGAGTTCAAGGACAAGGCGCTGCGCTGTCGCACGTTCGACGCCGCCGAACGCGACCGCATCGTCTGGGCGGATCCGGCCGCGCTGGCGGCCACGAGGAGACGACAGCAGTGGGTGAATCGCGCCGCCTGGCCGGTGCTCCTGGCGGCGGGAATCGGCCTCGTCGTCCTTGCGTTCCATCTCGAGCGCACCACGACCGACTTCCTGGCCCGCGCCGTCCCGGCCACGGGGCGCGTGGTCGAATTCGCGTCGAACGACTCGAGCGACGGCACCACGTACGCGGCGGTCGTCGAGTTCGAGGACCGCGGGGGGCCGCACCGGTTCAAGGACTCCTTCTCCGCCAGCACCCCGCTCTACCGCATCGGCGATGAGGTCCCGATCCTTTTCGTACCCGGGGAGCCGGCGCGGGCCCGCATCGATCGCGGCCTGTGGAACCGGCTCATGCCCTGGCTCGTGGGCGTCCTCGGCGCGCTGCTCGCGCTGGGCGGAGCAGGCCTCGCGCTGCGCCCGCCCACCGATCGCGACATCGAACCGGCGGGCCTTCGACCCGCCGCGTAGTCCACGAAGCGGACCACCCCCACCAACGAGGTGGACCCGGGAGGCCGCCCCCGGCCGGCGGGGTACAATTCGCGCAGCCACCCTCCAGATCGAGGTTTCATTCCATGAACGCGCCCGACGATCCCAGCCCACGAGAGCGTGAGGCGATTGCCAAGCCATGCTCTGCGCGCGTCGGCTTCCAGGGGGTGCCGGCGTGTTACAGCGACCTGGCGATCCGCCGGATGTTCGCGACCCGGGGCGCGGCGCTCCTGGAGCGCATCGGCTTCCGCCGTTTCGCGGCGGTGCTCGACGCCCTGGAAGCCGGGTCGATCGACTACGCCTTGCTGCCGATCGAGAACACCATCGCCGGAAGCATCGACGAGGTCTATGACCTGCTGGGCCACCGGTCCGTGACCATCGTGGGTGAGGAAGTGTGGGAGGTGGAGCACTGCCTGCTCGGGCTGCCCGGCGCCGAGGTCGCCCGCCTGCGCGTCGTGCGCAGTCATCCGGTCGCCCTGCAGCAGTGCGCCCGGTTCCTCGACGGGCTCGCCGCCGTCGAGGAGAGCTTCCACGACACGGCCGGCGCGGCCCGCGCGGTGGCGGAGGAGCGGGACGCCGGGATCGCGGCGATCGCGTCCGAGGAGGCGGCCCGCGAATACGGCCTCGCCGTGCTGCAGCGGGGGATTTCCGACCAGCCGGTGAACCTCACCCGCTTCCTGCTCATCGGCCGCGAACCGGAGCCCTTCGACCCGGGCCGGCCGGCGAAGACGTCGCTCGTCTTCTCGGTGAACCACCAGCGCGGCGCGCTGCTGCGCTGCCTGCAGTGCCTCGACGCGCAGGGGCTCAACCTGACCAAGCTCGAGAGCCGCCCGCAGCCGGAGGCCCCGTGGGAGTACCGCTTCTATCTCGACTTCGAGGGGCACGCGACCGACGCGCGGGTCGCGGCGGCGCTCCAGGAGATGTGCGCGCACACGAACCACATGAAGGTGCTCGGCAGCTACCCGCGCCGCGTCGAGCAGCGTCGCCATCTCTGATCCATTCGTGACGGCGCGCGCCGGGCGGGCGCGGGTCGTTCAGTCCTCGGCGGGGGTGGCCGGGTCGGTGAGCCGGGCGGGATCGAGGAGCTGCTTCAGCTCGGCCTCGTCGAGATCGGTCATCTCCTTCGCCACCTCCACGATCGACCGGTTCTCGGCGTAGGCGCGCTTGGCGATCTCCGCCGCCTTGTCGTAGCCGATCCGATCGTTGAGCGCCGTGACCAGGATGGGATTGCGGCGCAGCGCGCGATCGAGGACCTCGGTGTTGACGGTGAAGCCGGCGATGGCCCGGTCGGCCAGGTTGCGGGAGGCCGCCGCCAGCAGCGCGATGCTCTCCAGGAGATCGAACGCGATGAGCGGGAGCATGGTGTTGAGCTGGAAGGCTCCCGACTGTCCCGCCAGCGCGATGGCCGTGTCGTGGCCGAAGACCTGGGCGCACACCATCGCGACCGATTCGGGGATGACCGGGTTCACCTTGCCCGGCATGATGCTGCTGCCCGGCTGGATGGCGGGAAGCCGGATCTCGGCCAGGCCGGCGAGCGGTCCGCTGTTCATCAGGCGCAGGTCGTTGGCGATCTTCATCAGCACGACGGCGGTACCGCGGAGCTGCGCGCTCATGTCCACCGCGACGTCCTGCGAGCCGAGGTTCCGGAAGCCGGGGGCGCTCGTGAAAGGGACGCCGGTCGCCTCCGCCAGCCGCGCGGCGACCCGCGCCGCGAACTCGGGGTGCGCGTTGAGCCCGGTGCCGACCGCGGTCCCTCCGAGCGGCAGCCGCTCGAGACGGGGAAGGGATTCAGCGATGCGCGCGCGCGCCCCGCTCACCTGCTCCGCCCAGGCGCCGATCTCCTGGCCCAGGCGGACCGGCAACGCGTCCATCAGGTGGGTGCGGCCGGTCTTCACCACGTCGCGCAGCTCTCCGGCGCGCCGGCGGAGGGTCTCCTCCAGGTGCGCCAGGGCCGGGTCGAGACGCTCTCGGATCTCGAGCGCGGCGCTCACCTGGATCGCCGAGGGGATGACGTCGTTGCTGCTCTGGCCGATGTTGACGTGATCGTTCGGGTGCACGGGCTTGCCGAGCTGGAGCGCCGCGAGATGGGCGATGACCTCGTTGGCGTTCATGTTGGTGCTCGTCCCCGAGCCGGACTGGAACACGTCGATGGGGAAGTGCGCGTCGTGCGTTCCCTGGTCCACGGCGCGCGCCGCCGCCTCGATGGCCGCGGCGCGCTCCGCATCGAGCAGGCCGAGGTCGCGGTTCACGCCCGCGGCCACGCACTTGATGAGACCGAGCGCGCGCAGGAACGGCCGCGGCATCCGCAGGCCGCTGATCGGGAAGTTCTCCACCGCCCGCTGGGTCTGCGCCCCGTAGAGCGCGCCCGCCGGAACCCGCACCTCGCCGAGACTGTCCCGCTCCACCCTTTCGCTCATCGTCGCCTCGATGGAAGGCGTCCATCCTAGCGCGGCGCGGGGATCTCCGGCGACGGCTATGATGCGCCGGGGGGTGACGCGTCCCGTGCGCTGGTTCGAGCGGTTCCCGCCGTGGTGCCTCGCCGTCGCGGTCTTTCTCGGGTGCGCGGTCCTCTGCGGACCGTGGGGTGACTACCCGCTCAACGACGACTGGGTGTACGCGCGCATCGCCGGCCGGCTGGCCGAGACCGGAACGCTCGTCCTGGACGAGAACGCGGCCGCGCCCGGCGTCGGACAGGCGATCCTCGCCGCGCCCTGGCTGCGGCTCTTCGGCTTCTCCCACGCGCTGCTGCGGCTCACGACACTCGCCCTGGCGTGCGTCGGGTTGTGGTGTGTCGATCGGCTGCTGCGCTTCGCCGGCTCACAGGCGGCGGTCCGCCTGGCCGCGATGCTGGTGCTGGCGCTGAACCCGCTCTATTTCTATCTCAGCGCCACTTACATGACCGAGATCCCTTCGCTGGTCACGATGCTCCTGGCCGCGGTCGCCTGGTTCCACGGGCGCGGCCGATCGACGCCGGACGGCCCGGCCCTCGGCACGGGCTCGGCGCTCCTGAGCGGCGCCATCGCCGGCGCCGCCTTCTGGACGCGGCAGAACGTCCTCGTCTGGTTCGCGGCGCTCCTCGCCGCGACGACCCTGGCGCTCGCGCTCGCGGGAGACTGGCGCCGGCTGCGACGGTCCGTGCTGCCCTTCGCCGTCGCGGCGGCGGGTTGCGCGCTGGTGGCGGGTGCCTTTCTCCCCTGGGCGCGCGCGACCGGCAACCTCACACCGGCGTTCGCGGCGCGTCTGACGGCCGTCCACTCGTTTCCCTGGCGGGCGTGGGAGATCCAGCCTCTCGTGGCCGCCGCCTATCTCAGCTTCTTCATGGCGCCGCTCCTCCTGCTGGTGCGGCCGCGCGGTGCGCGCTGGGTGCAGGCTTCCTTCTGCGCGGCCCTGCTCATCGCGTCCTGCTCGGGGGCGCTCTTTCTCGCGGCGCAGGAGGGGCCCGAGCAATCGATGCAGGCCTGGCTGCGCCGTTCCTTTCCTTACCTGCCCAACGTCCTGTTCAACGCCGGGATCGGGCCGGTCACCTTCACCGAGGCGTCGCGGGGGGATGTCGCGACCTGGCCGCATTGGCCGCTGCTGGCCTTCCGGGGCGTGCACGGGGTCGCCGTCGTGGCCGGCGGCCTGTGGGCGCTGGTCGTGCCGCGGCTGGGAGCGTTCCTGCGCCGCGGTCGCCGGGAGGTGGAGATCTTCTTCCTGGGTGCGGCGGGGACGGTGCTCTCGCTCGCGGTGACCATCCAGGGCCGGGGAATGGAGCTCTTCGATCGGTACCACCTGCCCCTCGTCCTCGGCGGCGTGCTCGCGATCGGTGCGTTCCTGGCGTTCGACGCCGGGGACCGCGGCGCCGAGGGGGACGGCGGCGCGGAGCGGGCGCGCCTGCCGTGGCCACGGTTCCTCATTCCCTGGACGGTCCTCACGGTCTTCACCGTCGCCGGGCTGCACGATCACTTTGCCTGGAACGACGCCCGCTGGACACTCGTCCGCGGCTACATCGCCGAGGGCGGCTCTCCCCGGCGGCTGCAGGCCGGCTATGAAGTCAACGCCTGGTTCAACTACGACGCGTGGCGTCGCGGTGAACGGCCTCCCGCTGTCGAGGGATGCTGCCGTTGCGACCCGGCGGCCTACGACTGCTTCGACGACACCTTCTGGATCGGCATGGGGCTTCCCTCCGTGCCGGGATACCAGGTGGTGCGATCGATCCAGCCGCGTTACTGGCTGACACCGTGGGCGCGGCCGGTCACGTTGTCGCGCCGGTAGCAGGCGGTCCCGGCGGTCAGACGCCTTTCGCCGGAACTTACTCGCGGGAACTGCTCCTGCTGTTTCCCGAGATCCCCGAATGGCGCGCCGGACCGCCGCCGATTACGGTCGCAGGGTCATTCCGGCCCATGCCCGCTCGGCGCCCGCACCGGGGCGGCTGCGGTAAAGTGGGCGCATGCCCGTCAAGTTCCGCGACTATTACCAGACCCTCGGGGTCGCGCGCGACGCCACCGAGGACCAGATCAAGTCGGCGTACCGCAAGCTCGCGCGCAAGTTCCATCCGGACCTCAACCCCGGGAACAAGAAGGCCGAGGAGCGCTTCAAGGAGATCAGCGAGGCCAACGATGTCCTCTCGGACAAGGAGAAGCGCAAGCGGTACGACGCTCTCGGCGCCAACTGGAAGTCGGGGATGGATTTCAACGCGCCTCCGGGCGGCGGCGGGCCGGGCGGCGCGCACCGCGTCCGCGTCGAAGACCTCAACGATCTCTTCGGCGGAGGGGGCGGCGGCTTCAGCGATTTCTTCGAGGCGATCTTCGGCCGGCAGGGGCCGGCCGGGCGCGCCCGCGGCGGCGGCTTCGAGGCGGCCGCCGCGCGCGGCGGCGACGCCGAATCCGAGGTCAGCGTCAGCCTCGAGGAGGCGCATCGCGGCGCCAGCCGCTCCGTCCGGCTGCCGATCGAGGAGCCGTGCTCCGAATGCCACGGCACCGGCCGCAAGAACGGCAGGCCGTGTTCCGTCTGCGGCGGCGCCGGCGTGCGCAACCGCATCGAGACCTTCACGGTGAACATCCCGAAGGGCGTGCAGGACGGCTCCGTCGTGCGCGTGCCCGGAAAGGGCGGGACGGGCCATGGCGGCGGCGGGCGCGGCGACCTGTACCTGCGCGTGCGCATCGCGCCGCATCCCCAGTTCCGTCCGCGCGCCGGCGGCGACATCGACGTCGAGCTGCCGGTGGCGCCGTGGGAGGCGGTTCTCGGCGGCGAGGTGCAGGTGCCGACGCTCGATGGCGAGGTGACGATGCGCATTCCGGCGGAAAGCCAGGCCGGCCGCACGCTCCGCCTCAAGGGGAAGGGAATGGCGCGCCCGGACGGCAGCCGCGGCGACGAGTACGTGCGCCTGCGCATCGTGGTGCCGCCGCGCCCGACGGAGAAGGAGATCGCCCTGATGAAGGAGCTGGCCGACGCGTCGTCGTTCGATGCGCGCCGCACGGAGACCTGATCGGGAAGGAGCGTGGCGGGAGCAGCGGATGGAGCGTGAAACCGAGGTCACGATCTTCTGGAGCGACGAGCAGGCGGAGCTGACCGCCGACGACCTCGCGCAGGCCACCGGCCTCCACCCGGATCAGATCGGGATCTTCGTCCGGTTCGGGCTCGTGGAGCCCGTCGCGGGCGGCGAGCGGTTCGCCGTCGCCGCGATCGATCGCCTGCGGACCATCGTGCGCCTGCGCCGCGACCTCGGCGTCAACCTCGCCGGGGTCTCCGCCATCCTCGAGATGCAGGAGCACATCGCCGAGCTGCGGCGCGAGATCGAGCACCTGCGCCGCCGTCTCGGCCTCGACACCTGAACCGAAGGGGGGAAAAGCATGCGGACGCGCAAGGCGACGATGGTCGGTTTCGGGCTCGCCCCCGGCATCTTCTCTGTCGTCACGATGGCGAGCGCTCCGGCGATCCGGGAGATCGCGCTGCCGGCCGCTCCTCTGGACGGCGTCAGCCTCGACTACCTCGCGGCCGATCGGGCGCGGCATCGCGTCTGGGTGCCGGCGGGCGGCACCGGGGCGGTCGTCGTCATCGACTCGAAGACCGGGGCGACCCACCGGATCGCCGATTTCCCGGTGGCGGAGATGGAGCGCAATGGCCGCAAGCGCATCGTCGGTCCGAGCTCGGCCACGATCGGCGACGGCTTCGTCTACATCGGCGACCGGGCGGACGCGAGCGTCTGCGCCGTGAACGCGAAGACGCTGAAGAAGGCGGCCTGCACGACGCTGAGCTCGATGCCGGACGGCCTGGCCTACGTCGCGAGCCGGAAGGAAGTGTGGGTCACGGCCCCGCGCGAGCGGGCGATCCTCGTTCTCGACGTCTCCCAATCCTCCGCTCCGAAGCCGGCAGGGCGCATCGCGCTCGAGGGAGATCCGGAAGGCTACGCCGTGGACGACGCGGGCGGGCACTTCTACACCAACTACGAGGACCAGGACCGCACCGTGAGGATCTCCCTCGCCTCGCGCAGCATCACCGCGACCTGGAACCCGGAGTGCGGCGAGGACGGTCCGCGGGGGCTCGCGCTCGCCGACGGCGGCCGCTACCTCGTGGTGGCCTGCCCGGATCACCTGGACTCGCTGGCCGCCTCGTCGGACGGCCACATCCTCTCGAAGCTGCCGACCGGGGCGGGCGTGGACGATCTCGACTACCTCCCCGCGCGGCGGGCGGTGTACGCGGCCGCCTCGACCGATGCGGTCCTCACCGTGGCCACTCTCGACGAGTCGGGGATGCTGCACGCGCTCGCGGCGGTGCCGACCGCGAAGGGCGCGCGCAACGCCGCGGTGGTCGACGACGGGACCGCCTATGTCGCGTGCGGGCCGGCAGGGAAGATCCTCGTCGTCCCGCCCTCGACCGGACCGGCCACGTCCCACTGAGCAGGAGGCGCCGCGGTGGCGAAGTTATTTCACGCTGATGGGGCGCTACGCCTACATCTGGTACCTCGCTCCCGCGGAGGGAGGCGAGACGGTCAACGGCGGCGAGCACCCGAAGCTGGATATGTATCCCGGCGAGAAGCAGTTCCTCGGCGGCTTCCACCTGGCCCGAATACCGCTTCCAGGTCCGCCGTTCCTTGACGGATCCACCGGAAGCGGTCGAAGATAGAGGCCTTCACTCGGGTTCAGGAATGCCTTCGTCACGGCCGCTTTGTTCGATCCTCGTCTCGATCCTTTTGGCGCTGGCGTTCGCGGCCGGCGCTCCGGCGCGCGCGCAGACCTCCATCGTCCTCGAGCCGGTGCTGAGCGGCCTCGCCGCGCCCATCTTCGTGACGCACGCGGGGGATGGGAGCGGACGGCTGTTCGTGGTCGAGCAGGGCGGAACGATTCGCGTCCTCGGGAGCGGCGCCGCGGCGCCGACGCTCTTCCTCGACATCAGCGACCGGGTGATCGCGGGCGGCGAGCAGGGGCTCCTGGGGCTCGCGTTCCATCCGCAGTACGAGACCAACCGCCGCTTCTTCGTGGATTACACGCGGCGCTCCGACGGAGCGACGGTGATCGCCGAATACCACGCCTCCGCCGATCCGGACGTCGCCGACCGCACCGAGACCATCCTCCTGACCATCGCGCAGCCGTTCGCGAACCACAACGGCGGCATGCTGGCGTTCGGTCCGGACGGCTTCCTCTACATCGGCATGGGCGACGGCGGGTCGGGCAACGACCCCGGGAACCGGGCGCAAAACGTCAACGAGCTGCTCGGCAAGATCCTGCGCATCGATATCGACCGGGCGGCCAGCCAGACGCAGCTCTACTCGTCGCCGGCCGACAACCCGTACGCCGGGCCGACCGCGGGACGCGACGAGATCTACGCGCTCGGGCTGCGGAACCCGTGGCGCTTCTCGTTCGATCGGCAGACCGGGGATCTCGTCTGCGGCGACGTCGGGCAGTCGGCGCGGGAGGAGGTGGACGTCATCGTCCGGGGCGGCAACTACGGCTGGCGCATCTTCGAAGGGACCCAGTGCACCGGCAACGATCCGACGCTGTGCAACCCGGCGGGGTTCATCATGCCCATCGCCGAATACGGACACACCGGCGGGCGCTGTTCGATCACCGGGGGCTACGTGTACCGCGGCAGTCTCGGCAGCCTGCCGGCGGGCTCCTACCTCTTCGGAGACTACTGCTCGGGCGAGATCTTCCTGCGCGAGGGCGGCCAGTTCGGCGTCCTCTATGCCACCGGGGCGAATATCTCGTCGTTCGGGCAGGACGAGGCGGGGGAGCTCTACGTGACGCTGTACGGCGGCACGGTGCTGCACATCGCGGCGCCCGGCTCGTGCAGCACGCTGTCGATCGCGCCGCCGTCGCAGGCGTTCTCCGCCGCCGGAGGCAGCGGCTCGGTCATGGTCACGGCCTCGTCGCTCTGCGACTGGACGGCCGCGAGCGATCGCCCCTGGATCACGGTCGCGTCCGCGAGTGCGGCCGGGAGCGGCGACGGGACGGTGCGCTACGACGTGGCGGCGAATCCCGGGCCGCGCGCCCGCAGCGGCAGCGTGCGTGTCGGCGGGCGTTCGCAGACCGTGTCGCAGGCGGCTCCGCCGCGCTGCGCCACCGAAGTCGATGCCCGGCGCCTCCTCATCGGCCCCGAGGGCGGGACCGGAGCGCTGACCGTGACGGTGCGCGGCGAGTGCTCCTGGAGCGCATCGAGCTCCGACCCTTGGATCGTCATCACGTCGGGCGCGACCGGCACCGGCACGGGGACGGTGCAGTACACCATCGCGCCGCTCCCGTTCGACGCGGCGCCGCGGCGCGGGCGGATCGTCATCGGCAGCCGCGCCGTCCTGATCCGCCAGCGCTAGGCCGCGCGCGCCTCAGGCGGTCAGGTTCAGCGATCGCAGCCGCGGCGACACCGGGCTCGCGGATTCCACCGAGCGGCCCGCGGCGAAGCCGCGCTTCACGCACCCGGATTCGAACGGCGGCCGCGGGCGGCGGCGCCGATCCGCTCGGACGCGGCGAAGATCGACCGCACCGGCACCACCCCGCCGAGGCGGAGATCGCCGAACGCCTTCATCCCGACCGAGGCGAGGCAGCCGCAGCGCGAGCAGTCGGGGTCGCCGCCGAGCTGGCAGGGTGTGATGGGCGTCCGCAGGTCGGCGCTGACGCACGTGGTCGTGCGCGCGAACAGGCACTCGTCCGGCGTGTCCGGCGGCCTCAGGAACGCCTCGAGCGTGCGGCGATGCAGGTCGAGTTTCGGATAGCGGGGCCGCAACGGGCGGAGTCGCTCCACGAAGGCGACGCGCTCGGCGGCATTCAGGTTCTCCGCACCGTCCGCGCCTCTTTGAGGTGTGAAGAGGCTGAACCAGATCTTTCGGACCCCCTGGCGCGCCGACCAGAACGCCAGGAATTCCTCGCACGCGCCGGGCTGCCGCGCCATCTGGCCCGTGACGGTGCAGTGCACCGTGACCTGATGGCCGGCGAGGTTCTTCAGGATGCGATCGTAGGTGGCGGGCGCGCGGCGGGCGTCGTGCTCCGGCTGCAAGCCGTCGATCGACACGCACAGGTGCAGGCCCGCGATGGCGCGCCACTCCGCCGGGATGGGACGGACGGCGCTCGTCACCACCTGCACCGGGATGCCGAGCGCGCTCAGTCGCGGCAGGAGCGCGTTCAGCTCGCGGTAACGGACGAGCGGCTCGCCGCCGACGATCGAAATGTAGACGGGCCGCGTCTCGTCCACCAGCCGCAGCACGCGCTCCACCAGATCGTCGCCGCGGAAGTCGGTCAGGTCGCGCAGGGGCCCCGCGGCCCCGAGATGGCCCGGCTCGTAGGCGTAGCAGCCGGGACAGCGCAGCGGGCATTCCCTGGTGATCTCGAGCGACAGCGTCGGCCGGTAGCCCTGGAGGATCCGGCCCCAGGCCCGGAACAGATTGACGCGCCCGCCCCATCGTGCCGAGAGCGGGGGCCGCGCGCCGCCGCTCGTCGATGTCACCACGATCCGTCCCTCCCGCGAGGACGGGATCTTAGCCAAGACTGCCGGCCACGGAAAGGCGTCAAGTGAACCCGCGCGGGCCGCGGCACGTTAGGACCGGGACGATGACCTGTTCAGGCCGGTCCGGGACCCTGCCGCGCGTGCTCGCCGCGCTCTTCGCTTTCATCGCCGGCGCCGGCATGGCAGCGGACATGAAGGTGACCTTGGTCCGGCCGCTCGAAGCGCCGGCGGCGGATTTCGGCGTGTCGGCGATCCCGGCCGGCGACGACCTGCTGATCGCGGGCTACACCGAGTCGAACGGTTCGGACAGCTCGCTGCTGCTGCGGGTCGGGCCGTCGGGGGACGTCCTGTGGCGGCAGGCCTTACCGGAGGGGAAGGACGGCGCCCTCTGGTCGCTGAAGCCGGTCGGCGACGGCACCTTCGCCGGCGCCGGCTGGACGACCTCCTCCGCGGGGGACCTCGACGCCCTGCTGCTGCGCATCGGCTCGGACGGCCGCCTGCTCTGGCGCAAGGCGTACCCGGGTCCGGCGAAGGAGCGTCTCTGGTCGATCGAGGTGACGCCGCGCGGAATCCTCGCCGCCGGCGAGTCGCTGGCAGCGGACGGCACGTCGAAGATGCTCGTGCTGCGCGCCGATCTCGACGGGAAGGAGATCGCGCGCCTGGCTCTCGACGGCGCGCCGGTCGAGCGTGCTTTCTCCATCCAGGCGACTTCCGACGGCGGGTTCGCCCTCGCGGGGCAGAGCGGGAGCGGGCCCCGGGAAGGCCCGGGCTACGACGCGAAGATCGTCCGCTGCGACGCGGCAGGGAAGCCGGTCTGGTCACGCACGTGGGGCGGCCCCGGTTTCGACGTCGGTCATGATCTCCACCGCCTCGACGACGACGGCTTCCTCGTCGCCGGATACTCGGACAAAGGCCCGGGGCACGGGACCGATGTCTTCCTGATGCGCCTCTCCGCCGCGGGCGAGGTGACCTGGGCACGCACCGAGGGCGGGCCCGGAGACGACCGCGCCGTTCACCTCGATGTCCTTCCCGATGGCGACATGGCCGTGGCGGGCTACTCGCGCCATGCCGGCGGGGACTGGGACATCGTGCTGCGGGTCTTCACGCCCGATGGGGCGCCGCGCTGGGAGCGGCGGTTCGGAGGCGCCGGCGATGAGCTGGGACGAAGCGTCGTCGCCGGGCCGGACGGCGCGCTCGCCGTCGTCGGGCACTCGCGGAGCTACGGAACCTCCGAGCGGATCCTCCTCGTCCGCCTGCAGCCGCCGCGCTAGACGGCGCGTCCCGGGACACGCAGGCTCAGGAGGGCGGAGGTGCCGCTCGCCGCCCGGCGCGAGTCTGTTAGCATGCGCGGCATTCGCTCATCTCAGACTCGCCGCCGGAGGGGAAAGCATGCGCTCGTCGAGGGCTTCGGGGCTGTTGGTCGCCGGCCTGGTCCTGCTGTCGGGGGCGTTCGCTCCGGCCTGGGCTGGGATCACGAAAGGGAACGGGGAGTTGGGATTCGATTTCGGCGTGACCTCCTGGGACCAGGACCTCGTGGGGCACACAGGCTCCATGCTCAAACTGCGCGGCGGGTATTGCGCGACGAAATGGTTCGAGATCGAAGGGCAGTTCGCCTACTCGGCCCACTTCGACGAGGGAGCGCTGCGTGGCAACGGCAGCACCGACAGGAAGCTCGACCAGGACCAGGCGATGAGTCAGGTCTTCGTGTCCGGCGTGTTCAACTTTCCGTCAAAGAGCGGCAACATCATCCCGTACGTGCTGGGGGGCGTCGGCCGCACCGACGTGAAGTTCCCCAATGCGCACGTCGACGACACGTCGAGCGCCTGGCAGGCCGCCGTGGGGAGCCGGTTCTTCTACGGCGACCACGACCAGGTGGCGTTCCGGATCGAAGCGGCGTTCCTGTTCGACGATGCGTTCGATCAGTCGAACCGGCATGGGCAGTACGCGCTCGGGTTCACCTGGCGGCTGGGACGCCCGCGCGCCTAGTCGTTGCCCGGGGTGCCCTTCGCGTAGTCCTCGAGCTCGACCTGGGCGGCGAAGGCCCAGCCGGGCTTCAGCGGCTCCGTCAGCTCCTGCTTGTCTTCGATCGCGATCTCGCCGTTCACCCGCACCGCCACGCGCGCTTTCGACCCGACCTTGGGGTTCTCGACGTCCACCTCGGCGGTCCCCGACACGCCGGGGGGCACGTCGATCTTGAACGCGTGGAAGCCGGGCTCGACCCGCTCCCACGTCTCGAGGAACTTGTGGCCGGCGTCGTCGACGGCCACGTTCGTCTCGAAGCTGACGTAGACGCGCGCCGCCTCGGTCGAATCGGTCTCGATGGTGATCGTGCCGCCGCCGCCGTCCCAGACTTTGTCCGGGATGTGCTTCATCGTCGCGTTCGCATCCTCGACGAACAATCCCTTGACGGTCCAGTAGCCGCACATCACCGCCACGCCCAGGACGCTCAGGACCAGCCGCTTCGCGAACGAACCCATGGCTTCCCCCTTTCGAGCTCAGGCACGGCGCTCGTGCCGCCGAAGATAGGGACCACGGGAGCCGGGATCAAGATGATGCGGCCGGTTCGTGGCCGCTTCGATGGGTGTAGAGTTCGACGCGTTCGCGTGTCCGAGGGAGACCGGATGACCTTTCGAGCCCGCCACCTGTCCTGCCTTCTCGTCATTCTTCTGACGGTCTGCCTGTCGGCGACCGCCTGCTCCAGCCGCGAGGGCTCGAGCGGATCGCCTGCTCCGGCTCGCGAGGCCGCGACGACCACGGGTCCCGGAGCGTCTCCGGGCGAGGCGGTGGCGGCGGAAAAGACACCGTCGCGCGACACCGTCGCGCCAGCGGCCGGGGCGCAGGGACTCGATGCGCGGTCGGCCCAGGCGGCGCAGTCGTACGACGCCGGCAAGACCGCCGATGCGGAGCGGGCCTGGACCGCGATCCTGAAGGAGAACCCGGCGCACGTCGGAGCGCTCGTCGGCCTGGCGCAGATTCGCCTCGACCGGGACGATCTCGACGGCGCCTCCGAGGCGATCGAGCGCGCGCTCAAGGCGAACCCGCAGTCGGTGCCGGCGATCAAGACGAAGGTGGCGGTCCTCCTGGCGCGCGACAAGACCCAGGAGGCGGTCACGCTCGCCAGGTCCTCGCTGAAGATCGATCCCAAGTCGCCGGCGCTGCAGCAGGCGCTCGGCGACGCGGAGCGCGCCTTCGGCGACGACCCGAAGGCGATCGAGGCGTACCGGCGCGTCGTCGGATTGAATCCCGGCGGCGCGGTCGGGTGGACGAAGCTCGGCGAGGCGCTCGCCGCCAATGGCGACGCGCGCGAGGCGCAGACGACGCTGCTGCACGCGCTCGAGCTGAACCCGGAGTCCTACGCCGGGTACCGCGCGCTCGCCCGCCTGCAATACGACGAGGGTCACCCCGACCAGGCGGCCGACGCCTGGAGCCATGCCGTCCGGCTGCAGCCGGCGCGCGGCGAGGCGCACGAAGGGCTGGCCGAGGCGCTGCTCGCCTCGAAGAAGACCTCGGAAGCGCGCCGCGAAGCCGAGGAAGCCCGCCGCCTCGGCCGCAACGTCGACGCCCTGCTCGCGAAGATCAACGCCGCGGCGAAGTAGCGCGGGCGGCCGGCTCCGCCGGTCTGTGCGCTTGTGGGACGGACGCGTGCCGCCCGTGAACAAGGCGACCGGCCCGAAGCGCCCGAACCTCTCTGCGGACGCACCCTTTTCAAGTGGCGCGCAAGTTGCTCGACGCCCGCGGTCCCGAGCGCAAGAGGAGGACCCGCGAGCATGCTCCCCGCCCTGAAGGAAGACCTGCGGCACGGCCTCCGGCTCCTGGTCCAGAAGCCGGGGTTCACCGCGCTCGTGCTGCTGGCGCTGTCGCTCGCCATCGGGGCGAACACGGCGATCTTCAGCCTGGTGGACGCGGTCCTCTTCCATCCGCTGCGGGTGCCGCGCGCCGACGAACTGTGGCGCGTCATCCCGATTCACGAGCATGCGGCGGGCTGGTCGTACCCGGCCTACCTCGATCTGCGCCGCGCCCCGGCTGTCGAATCGCTGTGTGCCTGGTCCGATGCCTCGCCGGTGCATCTCGCCCCGGCGGCAGGACGCCCGCGGCGGGTGGGCGCGTCGATGGTCAGCGGCAACTACTTCGCGACCCTCGGGACGCGAGCCTTCCTCGGCCGCCTGCTCGACGAAGCCGACGACGCTTCCGGCGCCGCGCCCGTCGTGGTGATCGGCCACCGTCTCTGGGCCGATGCGTTCGCCGGCGATCGCGGCGTTCTCGGCCAGGCGGTGCGCATCAACGGCCGCTCCTTCACCGTCGCGGGCGTGGCGCCGGCCGGATTCACCGGCGCGAGCCTCGAGTCGTTCCCGGATCTGTTCCTTCCATTGCCGCACACCGAATCGGTCCTGACGTCGCTCGCCGAGATGAAGCCGCTGACGCGCCGCGGGTTCATGTGGCTCAACGTCGCCGGCGTGCTGCGGCCGGGGGAGAACGTCGAGGCGGCCGCGGGGCAGCTCTCGGGCATCGCCGTGGCCGTCCCCGACAAGGACGCGGGACCGAAGCTCGCCGGGGCACGCCTGCTGCCCGCGGCCGAGGCGGCGCTGGGGTACGGGACCGAGAGCGCCGGCCGCAGCCGCCTGGCCGGCCGGCTGCTGTTCGGCGTCGTGCTGCTGGTGCTGGCGATCGCCTGCGCCAACGTCGGCGGCATGCT
Organism: Verrucomicrobiia bacterium; assembly: GCA_035638075.1. Taxonomy (GTDB): domain Bacteria; phylum Acidobacteriota; class Polarisedimenticolia; order Gp22-AA2; family Gp22-AA2; genus DASRAU01. The sequence goes on along the minus strand of DASRAU010000041.1, from coordinate 178,661 downwards.
GATGGTGCGCGGGGAACGCAGGAGCCGCGAGATCGCCATCCGGCGGGCGATCGGCGCGTCGCGCGGCCGCCTGCTCCGGCAGTTCATGGCCGAGAGCGCCCTCCTCGGAGTGCTGGCGGCGGCGGGCGGCCTGCTCGTGGCGGCCTGGGGCCTCGACCTGGCGCGCGCCGCGATGCCGCGGGGGACGCCGATTCCCCTCGAGGCGGTTTCGTCCGTCGGCGATCCGCGCGTGCTCGCCTATACCCTCGTGGTCGGGCTCGTGACCATCGGGACGCTCGGCATCATCCCGGCGCTCAGCGCCGGCCGGGTGGACGTGCGCACCGCCCTGGCGCGTGACGCGTCGCCGCGCGTCGCCTCCGGACATGCCCTGCGCGAGCTCCTGGTCGCGACCCAGGTGGCGCTCGCGGTGGTGCTGCTGGCGGGAGCGGGGCTTCTCCTGAGGACCCTGCAGCGCGCCGGCTCGGTCGACCCCGGCTTCGAGGTCGAGCATCGCCTCGCCGCCACGGTCGACCCGGGCCTGCAGGGTTACGACACGACCCGCACCGAGCGCGTCTACGCCGAACTGCTCGAGGCCGCCCGCGCGCTCCCGGGAGTCCGCTCGGCCGCGCTCGCGCACATCGTCCCGATGGGGCGGCGCAGCATGGGGAACAGCGTCGAATACGAGGGGTACTCCGGCTCGCCGGAGGAGGCGCCGGTCGTGCCGTTCAACGTCGTCAGCCCCGGGTTCTTCCGGACGCTGGGCATCCCGCTCCTGGGCGGGCGCGACTTCGACGCCGGCGACAGCGCATCATCGCGGCCGGTTCTCGTCGTCAACGAGGCGTTCGCGCGCCGCTTCTGGCCGGGACAGGACCCGATCGGGAAGACCATCCGCAACATGGGCGAAGGGGGAGGGCTGGTCGTCGGCGTCGTGCGCGATGCGCGGCTGGTCAGCCCGCGGGCCGACCCCGAGCCGTTCCTGTTCCTGCCCGCCGCACAATTCCACCTGTCGGACATGAGCCTCGTCCTCGAAACCGATGGCGAGCCGGCGGCGTTGCTGCCGGGGCTTCAGGCCCTGGTCGCGCGTCTCGATCCGGACCTGCCTCTCGACGAGGCCGGAACGCTCGCCGACCGGCTGCGCGTCAAGCTGGGACCGGAGAGCGTCCTGGCGTCGATCCTCGGTCTCTTCGCGTTCGTCGCCCTGATCCTCGCCGCGACCGGCGTCTACGGCGTGACCGCCTTCGCGACCGAGGTGCGCACCCGGGAGTTCGGCATCCGCATGGCGCTCGGAGCGCGCAGCCGGCACGTGCTCGGCCTGGTCCTGCGCCGCACCGCCTGGCTCGCCCTCGGTGGAGCGATGGCCGGTCTTGCGGGGGTGGCCTGGCTCGGAGCGTTGTTCCGCGGCCTGCTGTTCGGCGTCGGCAGCGCCGACCCCGCCACCCTCGCCGCCACGCTCGTGCTGATGGCGGCGGTCACCTTCGCCGCGTGTTTGGTGCCGGCGCGCCGGGCGACGCGGGTCGATCCGCTCGTCGCCCTGCGCTGCGAGTAGCAACCGGCCGGGCGGTCTCCAGCCAGTCGTCGCGCGCCGGTCCGCCCGCGGTGAGCGCCGGCGGGCAATCGACCGCCGGCACCGGCAGGCCGTTCGATCCCCGGTGCGCCACGCCGGCGCCGCAGGCATCGCGCGCCCGCACGACATAGAAGAAGGCCGAGCCGGGACCCGGTCGATCGGGCTCCGCCGCCGTGGTGAGCGCCAGACCCGAGGCCAGGCAGGTGGCCGGCGCCACCAGGTCCGAGGCGCGGGTGGAGCGGATCACCTCGTAGGTCATCGAGGCGGGGAGACCACCGGTGGACGGGGCGGTCCAGTCGAGCCGGGTGGCCTGGCTGTCCGGCGGGTCGACCGTGAGAAGCAGGTGGGTGGCCTCCCCGGGAAGCTCCCAGGCCGAAGCGTCGCCCGGAGCGCAATCGCAGGCATCCCCGGAGTCGTCGCCGTCCTGGTCGTACTGCGAAGGGTTGGCGACGTCCACGCAGGTGTCGTGGGAGTCCATCACCCCGTCGTCGTCCGAGTCGGTGTTCGGGACGTTCGCGACATCGACCGGCTGCATGAGATCGAACGGCAGGATCCCGCCCCAGAAGTCGTTGATGGCCCCGCGCGGGTGCCTGAAGGCGCGGATCCCGATGGGAGCCGATCCCGCTCCGAGCGTCAGCCCCGGAGCGGCCGGCAGGAAATTGAAGTCCCCGTTCGCGGCATCGCGATAGCCGAGCGATCCGAGCGGCGTCCACGTCCCCAGGGCATCGCAGCCCGAGGTGTTGACCGTGACATCGTCCGCCGCGACGCCGGAGTGCCGGTAGGCCAGGTTGCCGACGCTCTCGATCGGGGTCGCCGAGCAGACCACGGCCGTGCAGCGATTGGTCCGCTGGACGGCGACATCGGTGATGGCGACGTCGATGGCGTTCGTTGCGGCGCTCTTGACGCAGTTGCCGCAGCTCCCGAAGTTGTCGCAGGTCACGTGATCCACCGCGACGTCGTAGTCGACACTGTTGTCGATCCGCACGCCGCCGCTCTGGACCGCGGGCGAGTCGAGCCCGGCGACGAGCAGGTCCTGCACCAGCACGCCCGAAGCGTCCGGGCCATTCCCTCCGCTGGTGTCGAACAGGATGCCGTCGCGCGAGCAGCCGGTCGCGCACGCGGCCGCGCCGGCGATGCCCGGGTCGTTGCCGAGCAGCCAGTTGCCGAGCGCCTTCTCCGGATTGGAGATGCCGGCGTGGGTGCTGGCGTTGTCGAGCCCCCAGTTCTTCACGACGTTGCCGTACCAGGACCCGTTCTGGCCGCCGTCCTGGCGCACGTGCGAGACGTAGTTGCCGGTCCAGACGGTGTCACGGCCCTGGTCCGGAATCCCGGGATTGGAACGCAGGCCGATTCCGCAGCCGTTCACAGCCCAGTTGTGGTGGGCCACCGTGCCCCGGCTCAGGCTCGGACCGCCCGGGCCGCCCAACCGGATCAGATCGCCGCTGCGGCCGTCGAGCCGGCAGATGTCATGGACGACGTTGTACGACACGTCGCAGAACTGGCAGGCGTCGATCTCGATCCCCGAGCATTCGCCGCTCGGCGTCGTGCAGCCATCGAACACGAGGTTCCCCTGGACACGCCCGCCGGTGGAATAGGCGAGCGTCCCTCCCGCGTTGTATTGCACGCCGTTGCCGCGAACCCGGTAGATGGTGTTGTCGATGACGTCGAACCGATCGCACGGAAGGTTGACGCTCGAGCCGGGGAATGTCGCCGCACCCGGATAAATGGGACCGGAGGACTCCGTCGCGTCGGGGCCCGCGTCATGGAAGGAAGAGCGACGGATGGTCGTGTCCACCCAGCCGAGCAGGGTGAGCTGGTCCGCGCCGGCGTAGTCATGCCAGTTGAGATACTCCCAGGTCCCCGCGGAGAGACCCGCCGCGGCGGCCTTGGCGACGAAGGAGACCGTGCCGCTTTCGGTCGTGCCGATGCCGGCGAGGTGCGCGGCGCGAAGGATCGGGGGCACCGCGCTGCCCGACTGGCTCATGTCGGAAAACCGGAAGCCGTGGGCGCCGCCGACCTGGATCAGGTTGACGTCCTCGATGATGGCGACGGCGTCCCCGGAGGCGGGGTGCACGTAGAACGGACTGGCGTTGTCCGTGACGGTGGGAACGGTGTGACGAATCCCGAGCCTGCCGACGAGAGCGTGCGGCGTCAGCCGCTGGCCTCCGTAGATTCCCGTCGAGGCGGCGTCGGTCAGCGCCGTGCAGACCGTGATGGCGCCAGAGGTCACGTCGACGATCTCGAACTCACGGTCGCGCGCCTTGCCGCTCAGGAAGCGCACGCGGCCGCCCGGCGCCGCAAACTCGGACCCGTTCGCCACGCGGAACATCCACCTGCGCCCGTCCGTGCCGCCGCAGGTCGGGAAGGATGTGTCCGCGGGCAGATCGGTCAGCGCTCCCGTCAGGGTCGTCTCGTGGACGTCGCCCTGCAGGTCGAGTCTTCCGCCGGAGGCCCAGACGTACTGGCATGCGGCGGCCGTGCTGTCACAGATCAGCGAATCGCCCTTGCGGAGCTGGAAGAGGCCGGTCGAGCCGATGGTGAGCTCGTTTCCGGAGGTCCCGATGAGGGTGAGCGCGGCGCCGCCGTCAGGACCGGTGCGGACGGTGCCGTTGACGGTGCCGGCGCGCGTGGTCAGGCTCGCGTCGAGGATGACCGTGTGGCCGGCCCGGACCGTCCAGGAGTCGGTGGGCTGCGGAGAGGTGCCGCCGCAGGACGTCCAGCTCGCCGCCGCATCGAAGAAGCATGGGACCACCGCGCACGCCGAGGCCGAGACACAGGCATTCGCTGCCGCCGGCGTCGGGGCCAGCAGCAACACGATGACGGCCGGGAGGAGCCACTTCATGGTGCCGTCTCTCCGTGACGACGGCCGGTCCGGGAACAGGCCTCAGTTCGCGCCGGCGGGGCCGGCGGCAGGCTCCGTCGCGGCGGTCTTCACCGCGTCCTTGCCGGTGCGGTACTTCTCGAACCAGCCGAGGATGTGCGCCGACTTGGCGAGGAGCATGCTCGGGCGCTCGAACATCCCGTGGGAAGCGTCCGGCACGCGCACCAGCGCCGTGTCGATCTTCCGGAGCTTCAGGGCCTCGTAGAACTGCTCCGCCTCGGAAATCGGCGTGCGGTAATCCGCTTCCCCGGTCAAAAGCATCGTCGGCGTGTGAACGTTGCCGACGTAGGTCAGCGGCGATCGCTTCGCGTAGTCCTCGGGGTGCTCCCACGGCGGCGACGCGAACCAGTAGCGGTAGAAGAAGTTCGGCTGGTCGGAGATGAGCACGAACGAGTACCAGTTGATCACCGGCTTGGCGGAGACCGCGGCACGGAAGCGCTGCGTCTTGCCGACGATCCACGCGGTGAGCACGCCGCCGCCGCTGCCGCCGGTGACGAACAGGTTCTTGTCGTCGACGTAGCCGCGGCCGACGGTGGCGTCGACGAGGGACATCAGGTCGTCGTAGTCGTTGCCGGGATAGGCGTGGTGGATGAGGTTGCCGAACTCCTCGCCGTACGAGGTCGAGCCGCGCGGGTTGGTGTAGAGGACGACGTACCCGGCCGAGGCATAGAGCTGCAGCTCGGCGCCGAAGCGGTCGCCGTAGTCGGCGAACGGGCCGCCGTGGATCTCGAGGATCATCGGGTACTTCTTCGACGCGTCGAAGCCCGGCGGCTTCATGATCCAGCCCTCGATGCGCCGGTGGTCGAACGTGGACTCGGTCCAGATCGGCTCGGCCGAGGCGAGCGTCTTGCCGGTGAAGACATCGTCGTTCAGCGTCGTGAGCACCGTCGTCTTCGCGCCGGCCGACGCGATCGCGACCTCCGGCGGGCGCTCGGGACGCGTCCAGGTATAGACGAAGCGGCCGGCCTCCGCGCCGCCCGTGGCGGCGCCCCCTGCGATCGAGTACGAGCCGCCGCCGTAGGGCCGGCCGAGATCGCCGCCTCCGACGTCGGTCGCGAGCACCTCGGGCTTCCCGCCGCCGACCCCGACGCGCATGATGCGGCCGTTCCCCTGGTCGTCGCTGCCGAAGTAGATCCACTTCCCGTCGCGGCTGAAGTGCGGCGCGTTGATGTCGCGATCGAAATTGCCGGTGACGGCGTGCGGGTTGCTGCCGTCACGATTCATGACGTACAGGTGCGTCACCTGGTAACCCTGGTAGCGATCGTCGAACCCGACATAAGCGATGAGCTTTCCGTCCGGCGAGATGGCGGGTCCGTTGTCGGGGCCGTACCGCTTCGTCAGCGGGCGGATGGCGCCGTCGGCCACCGACAGCTCGAAGATCTCCGTGTCCATCGACTCGTACTCCCAGTCGTCGCGACGGTTGGCCGCGACCAGCAGGAATTTGCCGTCGGGCGTCCAGACCGGGCGGCCGTCGTGGTTGAACGAGCCGGACGAGAGCTGCCGCGGCGTGCCTCCCTCGGAGGGCACGACGAAGACGTGGCTGAAGCCCTCCTCGAGATACCCCTCGCCGTCGGCGCGGTAGGTGACGTGGGTGATGACCTTCGGAGGCTTCGACCACTCCGCACCCTCGGGCTTCTCCGGCATCTTCGCCAGGGGCTCGGGTTTCGCCGGAACCAGCATGGTGAAGGCGATCGACCTGCCGTCCGGCGACCAGGACACGCCGCCTGGCGCGCGCGGCAGCTGCGCCAGGCGCGTGGTCGCGCCGTTGTCCATCCAGCGCACGAAGAGCTGGACCGAGTCGCCATCCGCGGCGGCATAGACGAGGCGCTTGCCGTCCGGCGACCAGCGCGGACCGGACTCGCCGCTGCCGGAGGTGAGCGGCCGATGATCCGTTCCGTCGGCGTTGAGGACCCAGATCTGCGACCGCCGCCTGTCCTTCATGATGTCGAGCGAGTTTCGCACGTAGGCGACCCGCTTCCCGTCCGGGGAGATCTCCGGGTCCGAGGCCCACTCGAGCCCGAAGTAATCCAGCGGCTGGAAGCGATCGGAGCCCGACTTCGACGGCGGCGGCGACGGTGGCGCCTGGGCCGCGGCCATGGGGGCGACGAGAGGGGCGAGCAGGAGCAGGGGAACGGCTCGAAGACCGAATCGCATGACGCCTCCTGAAAGGACGGGATCGCTGCGTAGAGTATCCGAAGACGGCCCGGCCTTCCTGATCGCGGGCTGTGGTCGCCGGCCCCCCCGGGACGATGACAAGCACGCTTGACATCCGCAGGAGGCGCATGTAAAGTTCGCTTGTCATGCCACCCGAAGTCAGGACGCGTGTCCGGGAGCTGCGCGTCGAGCGCGGCTGGAGCCAGCAGGAGCTGGCCGACAAGGTCGGCGTGTCGCGCCAGAGCATCAATTCGATCGAGTGCGATCGTTACACCCCGAGCCTGCCGCTGGCCCTGACCTTCGCGCGGGTCTTCGGCTGTCCCACCGACACCATCTTCAAGCTGGAGAAGAAATGAGAGTCCCCGCCTGGGCCTTCGACGAACGCTTCCTCGTCCACCGTCTCCGCGCCACGAGCCTCGCCGGTACCGCCGGCGGGATCCTGGCGATGCTCTTGTTCGCCTGGCACTTCTACGCCGACCACGTCTGGTCGTGGGAGCTGCTCTCCATCGGCCTGACCATGGCCGTGGTGAAGTGGATTCTCATGTTCTGGTACCGCGCCACCCACTGATGACCGCGTCCCCGACGCGCGAAGGGAGTTCGTGATGTGTCTCGAACGATCGAAACCGGATGCCTGGATCCTGCGTCTCGGCCTCGGCGCCTATGCGCTGTCGGGCCTGGCGCGTCTCTTGATCCACCCGACCAGTCCCTTCCGGACGGACGTGCTGGACGGCGCCTCCGGGTTCGGGGTCGGAGTCCTGCTCGGCACTCTCCTGCTGACCGCGTGGAGGCGCCGGGGCTCTTTCGGCCACTGACCGAAACGACGCGCCCGGCGAGACCGACGGCGCGTCACACGCGCCGGCTCCGCCGGACGGGATGCCTGGACGGTTCCTCCGGACGCGGGCGCGACGCACGACGCGGCGCACGCGGCTGGTGATCCAGCCGCGCTCGCGCGCGATCTCCTCCTCGAGTCCCTTCGTCCAGGCGGCGATGACGCCGGTGCGGCCGAGGTAGCCCTCGAGGCGGCGCGGATCGTCGCGATCGACGACAGGCAGCCGGCCGACGTCGTGCCGCGCCATGCGCGCCACCGCCTCGGTGAGCAGCTCGTCCGGATGCGCGACGATCGGCCGGGCGCTGCCCGCTTCCAGCACCGTGTCGCCGCCCGCGGGATCGGTTTCGAGGCTCTCCAGCGGACGGCGAAGGCCAGCCCTCGTCCCGCCCGGCGCGACAGCATGCAAAGAAAAAGGGCCGGGGACGCATCCCCGGCCCTTTCCGTTTCTGAAATCGACTTCCGCGCGGCGGCCTCGGTCCGGCCGCCGTGTGCGTCCCCGTCCCTACGGGCAGGGAAGCGGGTTCGGGTTCGGGTTGCCGTCCGAGTCCAGGCCCGGGATCGACTCCCCGCACGCGCCGTGGCGCGTGACGAGGTAGTAGAACATCGTGCCCACCCCCGGATCGCTCGCGTCGGTGGTGCTCGAGGCGGCGGTGTGCGAGTCGAAGCAGACGTGGTTGTACATCCACGCGACGCCGTCGATCCGCGTGCCGCGGTAGACGCTGTACACCCCCGGCGGATCGGTCCAGGAGAGAACCGTGCTCGTCGCGTCCCAGTTGACGCTGTCGTTCACCGGCGGCGTCGGGACCGGAGTTCCGCCGGCGCAGGTTCCGACGGAGCAGGCGGTGCCGGCGGTGCAGGCGTTGCCGTCGTCGCAGGCGATGCCGTCCGGCGCGTGGTTCTGCAGGCAGCCCCCGGCGCCGTCGCACGAGTCCGGGTGATCGCAGGAGCCGCTCGACGAGTCGCCACAGGGCGTGCCGATGCCGACGAAGCCGTTGTCGTGGCAGACCCCCGCGAGACAGGTGTCCTGGTTCTTGCACTCGGTCCCGGCGCCCCCGCAGACCGTGCCGTCCGGCGCGAGGTTCTGCCGGCAGGCGCCGGCGCCGTCGCAGGCGTCGGGGTGATCGCAGGCGCTGTCCGCCGGGTCACCGCAGGCCGTTCCGACCGGCGCGAACGTGTGGCCGCACGGGTTGACCGGGTTGTTCGGGTCGCAGACGTCCAGCGTGCAGGCGTTGCCGTCGTCGCAGGAGATCGGCAGGCCGCCGCTGCACGTCCCGCCGCTGCAGACGTCGCCGGTGGTGCAGGCGCTGCCGTCGTCGCACGGGTTGCTGTTGTTGCCGTGCGAGCAGCCGGTCTGCGGGTCACAGACGTCGTCGGTGCAGGCGTTGTCGTCGTCGCACGAGCCGATGGACGGCTGCGTCGGGTTGCAGTCGCAGACGTCCCCGGCGCCGTCGTTGTCGGCGTCGGCCTGGTCGACGTTGCACAGGTTCGGGCAGTTGTCGCAGGCGTCGCCGACGCTGTCGCCGTCGCGGTCCCGCTGGTCCGGATTCTGGATCGTCCGGCAGTTGTCGGCGTCGTCACCGATGCCGTCACCGTCGGTGTCGGGCGGCGGCACCTGCGCCGTCAGGACGTTCTGCGAGGCGCGCGCCGCGTTCTCCGCGGTCAGGCGCTTGATCTGCGGCGGATGCCCGATGCAGCCGGGGCCGCAGCGCGGCACCCGGACTCCGGCGAAGAAGGTGCCGTTCGCCGGCAGCGGCCCGACATCGGGCGTCGACGGATCGCAGTCGGCGTCCACCGTGAGGCCGGCGCCGACCATCGTCAGCTGCAGCCCCGGGTCGGCGGTGCTCACCCAGTGGCCGTCGAGGGTCGTGTAGAGATCGGGCGACTGGCCGAGGAGCCCGGTGTCGAGCACCCGCTCGGCGCCGTCGAGCAGCCGGCGGAAGATCAGGCGCGGCTGCACCGGCAGGTGCGACTGGAACGTTCCACCCTCGTCCACGCAGGCGCCGTTGGTGATCGCCATCGTCCCCTGCGGCTGCGGCGTGCTCGACGACAGGCACGCCCGCACCGTCCACTGCTCGGGCGGGTTGGGGCCGTAGTTGACGGTGATCGGCTGGCTCGAGACCAGTGACAGCGCCACCATCTCGATCGGCACGCTCGCGGTCGCGCCGGGCCCGACGAGCGACGCCGGCGCGGTGCGCCGCACGATCGTGTCGGTCGGTCCAAGCGGCCCGAGCGGGTTGATGGGGACGCCCTGCAGCGCGACGTTGCCGGAGAACGGCTGCGATCCGGGCCCGAAGAAGTCGGCCGGGATCGGCGTGGTCGCGAAGTCGAGGTGCGTGCCCGTCCCCGGAGGTGTCGTGAACAGATCGATCGTCGGCTGGATCGATGCGCAGACGGTGGGCGTGCCGGAGCACGTCCCGCCGGTGCATGTATCGGGCGACGTGCAGGCGTTCACGTCGTCGCACGTCTGCCCGTTCGGGGCGTTCGGGTTCGAGCAGAGGCCGGTCGACGGACTGCAGACGCCGGCGGCGTGGCACTGGTCCGACGCGGTGCAGACGACCGGGCTGCCGCCGACGCAGGTTCCGCCCTGGCAGGTGTCGCCCGAGGTGCACAGGCTGTTGTCGGTGCAGGCGGTCCCGTTCGCCGCCGTGCTGCACGTGGTGTCCGAGCAGACGGTGACGTCATTGACCGCCGGCGTGGCCCCGGCGAGGGTCGAGCCGAGCGTCGCCTTCCACTTCAGGTAGCGGCCGTTGAAGAAAGCCGCCGGCAGGGCCGCCGGGCTGGTGGTGAAGAACGTGCCGGAGGTGCCGTTGGGCCCGATGAAGGTGAACGGGCCGGCCGGGCTGTTGCTGGTCGCGGCCTGGAACTGCAGCGTCGTGTTGGCGCCGGCCACGCCGTTCCACGACAGCGTGGTCCAGTGCGCGGGCGCCCCCGGCAGCGGGTTCGAGTCCTTCACGGTCGAGGTCAGGTCGGCCGACGTGTTGACGGTGGACGGCTTCACCCAGGCGACGAAGTCGTTGTCCGCCGCCGTGGTCGTCGTCGTGTTGCAGGTCCAGGTGCTGCCGCTGTTGGTCGAGGTGCAGCGGCGGCCACCCGGATAGACGTCGCCGTCACCGCTGTTGGGGGTCAGCCCCGACGAGACGTAGGCCTGGGAACCGGTGCGCGCCGCGACCAGGCGCCAGACGATCGCGTAGATCGTGCTGGCGTTCACCGTCGGCGGCGAGGCGAAGGTCGCCGTGAGCCAGGTCCCGGCGCCGCCATCGTTGAACCCGGTGATGGTGGCGGTGGCGAGGTCGGCGCCGGTCGGGAGATTTGCCGCGGTGTTGCGGATCGACACGGTGATGTTCGGGTTGATGCCGCTGCAGCCGCTACAGAAGAGGAACAGATCGACCTTGGTCAGCTGCCCGGTGACCGACGGAGTGAAGGTCTGGCCGCCCCACGACACGTTGGTGAACGCGAAGCCGGAGGTCGAATCCATGCAGGTCTGATCGGCGACGGAGCCGGCCGACCCGGTGGCGAGCTTCGCCTGTCCCGGCGTGGACACGAGATCGATCGCTGTGCTCGACGAGGTCGCGGCGGTGAAGTCGGCCTGGGTCGTATCGGTCGTGCAGGCGGAGGTCGCGGCGAGCGTCGTCAGTGTGAAGTCCTGGGTGGTCGTCGAGGCGTTCGTCACGCTCACGGGCGAGGCGGTGCCGTTGTTGTAGCCGCCCGAGGCCGCGGTCACGGTGTACGAGCCCGCCGGCAGGCTCGGGAGCTGGTAGACGCCGGAGCCGTTCGCGGTCGCCGTGAAGCTGCCGGAGAAGCCGCTCGCCGTCACCGTCGCTCCCGGGGCCGGGTTGCCGCCGGCCAGGACCGTCCCCTGCAGGACGCCGGAGCCGGTCAGGAGGGACAGCGCGGGGTAGATGGCGCTGAACCGCGGCGTGCCGACGCCGGTCGCCATGTCGAAGCCCGCCGTGGCGGCGAACGCGCCGTTGTTGCCGGTGGTGATGTCGTGGAACGAAGACGCGTAGCTCGTCCCCGCTTCGTTGCGGAGGATGCGGAACATCAGCGGTCCGGCGTTGCCGAGGTTCGCTCCGGTGACCTGGTTCGCCACCGCCCAGTAGCCGGCCCACAGCGGCGCGTCGGCCGAGGTGCCGGAGACCAGCCACAGGAACTGCCCGGCGACCGTCAGGAACGGCCGACCGGTGTTCGGCGTCGTGCAGGTGCCGTAGTGCATGCTGATGTCGGGGAGGAGCCGCTTCGTGCCTGCCGGGACGCCCGGTCCGGTCTGCCACGCCGGGCGCGGCTCGGTGACGCCGGCCGTCGCCTGCCCGCCGCCGCCGTCGCTGCACGAGGTCTCGCCGCCGGGCGGGTAGCCGGTCATCCAGCCGTCGGCGCCGAACGCTCCGGTCGGATCCTGCGAGGTGCCGCCGACCGCGGTGACGTAGGGCGACGCGGACGGGTAGTTGACGTCCGGGTTGGCGCCGCCGCTGCCGGCGGGGCAGTCGTTGCTGCCGCCGTCGCCGCTCGACATGAACCAAGCCTGCCCGCCGGCCGCCGCCTGCGCGAAGGCGTTGTCACCCGCGGCGACGGTCGAAGGGGCCATCAGCGACAGGCACAGTCCCCACGAGTGCGACACCACCTTGATGGTGGAGGCGCGGTCGGCGAGGTACTGGTACATGACGGCGAACGACGTCGTGAGCTGGTCCTGCGACAGGTAGATGCCGATGTGGTTGTCGTTGGCGATGCTGACGGCCGTCGAGACGTCGAGCGCGGTCTCGATGGAGGCGACGCCGGCCTGGTCGTAGAGACAACCCGGCTCGGCGGGATTGCCGCCGAGGTTCGTGCCCGGAACGCAGGTGGACGACATGGTGCGCTGGCCGCTCGGCGCGCTGGTCAGGAGGTTGTAGCCGGTCCCCTGCCGGGTGAGGATGTTGTTGATCGAGCTGAGATTGATGTCGAACGAGCCGGCGATCGCCAGCTCGGCCCCGGGGATCCCCTTCCTGCCGAGGTCGAAGTAGCCGGCCTTCTGCTCGTAGGCGACCTGCGTGTCGCGCCCCAGCGTGTAGTTGGCGCCGCTGAGGAGGTAGTTCGGTTCGACTTTCTGCGTGGCGGTGATGTGCGGGAACATCTTCGCCATCGAGTCGAGCCCGCCGACCGTGACGACCTTCTTCGCCAGCCCCGGCGGCAGGACCGGATCGGAGGTGTTCGCGTACACCTGCCGGCCGTGGTACTCGTAGCGGTTGATGGTGACCTTGAAGGCCTTCTCCGCGAGACCCACGTTCCCGTCGCCGCGCACCACCGTCGAGGCCGGCTGATCGACGTTCGTGAAGCCCTGGCCCCGGAGGAAGTCCTTCGCGGCATCCAGGTCGGCGCGCACCGGTCCGAAGCGCGACTGGAATTCCTCGGGCGTGATCCACTGGTGGTAGAGAGGTGACGACGGATCCTGCTGCGCCGCGATGAGGGCATCCGCGCCGGCGTGATCGCGCAGGTCGAGCGTCAGCACGACCGAGATCGGCCGGCCGCCGTCCTCGTGGGCGACGAGCCGCGCATCCCTGAGGCCGCGCGGCGTGTTGCGCGGCTCCGGCGGTCCGGCCGGCGAGGCCGGAGCGGCCGCCCCGATCCCGACGGCGCAGACCAGCGCCAGGAAGCAACTCACGAGCATTCCTCGGCGGTACGCGACAGGCGTCATCTGCTCCCTCCCCGGCCGGAATCCGGGCGGATCGCCGGCCACTGCGACAAAGCGTGAGCCCCCGGCCCGGGCGCCGGGTTCGATTTCCGTCGTCGTTTCTGTTGCGATACGAGGTTGAAGCGAGACTCCGGGGAGACAGTGATCCTCTCAGGACGCAATCGGCGCCCGGATGACGGACCACCCCCGAAGGTATGAGCGGCCGCAACAGTACCCCCACTCGCGGGAAGGCGCCATATGAAATCAGGGACTTTCTCGGCGCTCGAAGGACGTTTCGGCCGGGGTTCGCCGCCCGCCGGCTCAGCGAATCCTCAGGAAGGAGGCGGCAGCGAGGGGTGCCAGGCGTACAGGAGCGTCCCCTCCTTCACCCGGTCGATGAGCGCGTGCGCGATCGAAGGACTGACGGCCGGGCAGCCCCAGCTGCGGCCGAGCCTGCCGTTGGCCCGCGCGAATTCCTCGGAGACGTAGGGCGCGCCGTGCATCACGATGGCGCGGGCCTCGGCCCGATCGTTGAGCCCGGCATCCATCCCCTTCAGCCGCAGCGAGTAGCCATTCTTGCCGACGTAAGTCCGGCCGGTGATGAAGGCGCCGAGCGAAGTCATCAGGCTGCCTTCTTCGTTGGAGAAGGAGATGGCTTCGTTCTCGCCGGTGTTGCGCCCGTGCGCCACGAGCGAGTGGTAGACGACGCGGCGGCGCGGGAGATCGAGGACCCAGAGCCGGCGCGTCGTCGAGGGGAGGCTGTAGTCGATGATCGTGACGAGAGGCCGCGTGACGAGACCTGCGTCGGCCAGCCGCTTGCGGGCGAGAAGGGCCGCGTGCAGCGCCTCGGCACGAAGCGTCGGCGCGGCGCGCAGGAGCGCGGCTTCCAGTCCGTCCTGCGAGGCCACGACCGGCCGCTCCGCCGCGGCCAGGCGGGCAACCGGGAGCATGGCCGTGAAGAGCAGGAGGGACGCGTGTTTCGCCCGCATGGTCGAGTCGCGGATGATATCTCCGCGAGGGCGGGCTTCGGGCGGTTATTGCGCGGCGGCGGCCCCGGTCTTGGCGGGGGCGGCTCCGGCTTTCACCATCCGGGCGAGCGCCTCCTGCTGCGGCGCGTCGAACTCGTAGATGTCGGGATCGAAGCGCAGACCCTTCTCCTCGTCGACCCACGCGGTCAGGTAGAGGATCTGGATCGGCACCGGCGGCTTCACCGGGATCGAACGCTCGTCGGTCGTCTGCAGCGCCTCTTCGAGGCGCTCCGCCGCGTCACCGAGAACGGCCTCGGCGAGGTCATGCGCCCGCTCGACCCGGATGCAGCCGTGGCTCAGGTCGCGGCTCGTCTGGTCGAACGCGGTGCGCGCCGGCGTGTCGTGCAGGTAGATCTGGAAGTCGTTCGTGAGCGCGAACTTCATCCGGCCGAGCGCGTTGTCGGGACCGGGGTCCTGGCGCAGGACGTAGTCGAACTCGTCGGCCTGCACGTGCTTCCACTTCACCTTCTCCGGATCGACCTCGCGCAGGTCCTCGTCCCGGTCTTTCGCGGGCTTCTTCGCGTCCCGGGCTCTTGCGTCGGGCGCCTCGTACATGCGGATGCCGTGGCGCAGGAAGAGCTTCGGATCCAGGCGCAGCTCGGGCAGGTACTCGCGCACCGCCAGCTCGCGCGGCACGTTCCACGGCGGATTGGCGACGACCGCGACGATCCGGTCGGTGAAGATGGGAGTCGGCGTGAAGGCGCTCCCGGCGACGACGCGGCTGGTCAGCGCGCTGCGATCGCCGCGCACCAGCCGCAGCTCGAACCCGGGCACGTTCACCTCGACGTGCGGATCGCCGAGACGACGCGGCATCCATCGCCAGCGCTCGAGGTTCAGCTCGACCTGCCGGATGCGCTCCGCGATCGGCACGTTGAGGGCGGCGATCGTCGATTTCCCCACGAGTCCGTCCGGCTCGAGACCGTGCCGCTCCTGGAAGTCGCGCACCGCTTCGTCCAGGCGCGCGTCGAAGATCGAGGACGCCGACTTCTTCCCGGAGGTGGCGGCCTCGACGAGCCCCGCGCGCACGCCGAGGCGCCGGCGCAGGTCGGCCACGCGCGCGCCGCGCGATCCCTTCTTCAGGGCGGGGCCGGCCGGAACCGTGGGCCAGTCTCCTTCCTTCGCCGTCTTGCGCAGCGCCGCGAGCGCGTCACGCAGTCGCGCATAACCGGGATGGGGCGGCGGCAGGGTCGCGAGCAGATGGTCGAGGTCGTGCGCGGACAGTGCCTTCTCGAGCGCGGCGGCGAGATCGAGCTCGGGCGGCTCGGTCAGCCACTCGGGTCGGACCTCGTTGGGGTGGACGCGGCCGGTGGAGAGGTCGGAGGCGTAGCGGAAGAACGCCGTGGTCAGCAGGAGATCGAGGTCGGCGCGGCGCGCCACGGCATCGTCTCCGCCGGGATCCTTCTTCAGCGCGGAGTGGAGGCGCTCGATCGCGTCGACGGCGTAGCCCTCGGGATCCAGGCCGTCGCGGCCGGCGTTCTCGAGCGCCTCCACGAGCGTGTCGGCTTCGGGAAGAAGGGAGCCTGTCTCGCTGCTCCACGCCAGCCGCTGGCCGCGGCGCGCGTAGAAATCCACCAGCGTCGCGCGGGTGGGGAAGGCCGGGTTCGACGGGCGATTGGCGCCCTGGTCCGGCACCGGCGCGGTGCGGAGCTGGCGCTCGAGCACCGCGCGGATCTCGTCGGGGGAGGCGTGCGGTTGTCCGCCGCGATCGCCGAGGCCCGCGAGGATCTGCTGCACGCGGTCGGGGACATCCGCTCCCGCGCGGCAGGACGCCGCGAGGAAGAGCGCGCCCACGGCAACGTTGAGGACGACGGAACGCTTCAGGAGACCGGGCATCGCGCTTCATCGTAGCGAGCGATTCCCCGCGGACCCAATTCCTTCAGGCCTTTCCCGACAGGCGATTCAGACGCCCGCCGCGTCGTCCGGCGTGCGTCGACGCCGCTTGACAACGACCTTCGCGCGGCGGTATATACCGCAAACCGATATATCGCGTCAGAGGCGCTGGGTCGAAATGCGTCGGGCGTGGAGGAGGCGGGGATGTTCAGTCGCGAGCTGAAGAAGGGGAGCACGGAGCTGCTGGTCCTGTCGCTGCTCGAGGCCGAGCCGCGGCACGGCTACGACCTGGGCAAGAGCATCGAGCGCCGCTCGGGGGGGCGCCTGCGGCTGCGCATCGCGTCGCTCTACCCGATGCTCGTCCGGCTGGAGAACCGCGGGCTCATCCGCGGCCGCTGGATCGAGCGCCCCGGCGAGCGCCGCCGGCGCTACTACCGCCTCACCCCGGAGGGCAGGAAGGTGCTGCAGCGGGAACGGGCGACGTGGAAGGAGTTCATGGCGGCGGTGAACGCCGTGGTGGGGCACGGTCATGCATGACTTCCGCCGTTTCGTCCGCGAGCGCCTCAGCCTGCCGCGCCTGCGCGCCGGTCGCGAGGCGGAAATCGTCGAAGATCTTGCCCAGCAGCTCGAGGACTGCTACCGCGCGGCGATCGACCGCGGCGCCTCCGAGGAGGAGGCGGTGGCGGCGGCACAGCGCGAGATCCCGGACTGGCACGCCCTGGCGCGCGAGCTCTCCGCTTCGGAAGCCCGCGATCGGCAACCGGGCGACGTGCGGGCGGCCGATCGCCTCGAGACGCGCGCCGCCTCCTCCGCCGCTCCGGGCGGCGGCGGGGGACCGCTGCGGTTCTTCTCGGAAGCCCTGGCCGACGGGCTGCACGGGCTGCGGCTCTTCCTGAAGCGGCCCGGTTTCACGGCGGCGGTCGTCGTGACGCTGGCGCTCGGCATCGGCGCCAGCACCGCCATGTTCACCGTCCTCAACGCGGTCCTGCTGCGTCCGCTGCCCTTTCCCGATCCCGAACGGCTGGTGCGCGTCTGGGAGAGCAACCCGGAGCGCGGCATGACGCAGTTTTCGGTCTCGCAGCCGAACTTCCTCGACTTCCGCGAGCAGGGGACGACCGCCTTCGAGCAGCTCGCGGCGACCCAGAGCCGGCCGCAGAACCTCGGCGGAGGCGGCGGCGCGGAAGCGGAGCGGGTCCGCACGCTCGCGGTGACGCGCGACTTCCTGCCGCTCCTCGGCGTCCGGCCGATCCTCGGGCGGGATTTCCTTCCCGAGGAGGACAAGCCCGGCCAGGGCGAGGCGGTCGCCGTGATCACGAAAGGCCTGTGGCAGCGTCGCTTCGGCGGCGATGAGGCGCTGGTCGGCCGCACCATCGTGCTCGACGAGGTGCCCACGACCGTCGTCGGAATCGTCCCCGAGTTCCACTGGGGGACGTTCGAGGTCTTCGTGCCGCTGCGGCCCGACCCGGCGGGGAACCGCTCCGATCATCGCCTCGGCGTCTACGGGCGCCTCAAGCCGGGGACCACGATCGAGCAGGCGCGCACCGAGCTGGCCGGCGTCGCGGCGCGCCTGGGGGTCGCCTATCCCGTCAGCAACGAAGGCTGGACGGTGACGCTCATGAGCTTCTTCGACTGGGCGGTGCCGGAGGAGTCGCGGCGCGGCCTTTCTCTCCTGCTCGGAGCGGTCGCTCTCGTCCTCGTCATCGCCTGCGCCAACGTGGCGGGACTCCTGCTTGCGCGCGCCGCGGGGCGCGGCCGCGAGATCGCCATCCGCGCCTCGATCGGCGCCAGCCGGGCGCGGCTGATCCGCCAGCTCCTCGTCGAGTCAATCCTGCTCGCCTGCACGGGGGGGGCGCTCGGACTGCTCGCGGCGCACTGGGGCGTGGGCGCGCTGGCCGCGGCGGCCGCCGACGCGCTGCCGCGCGCCGACGAGATCACGCTCGACGCGCGCGTCGTCCTGTTCACCACCGGCCTTTCCATCCTCACGGGTCTTCTCTTCGGCCTGGCGCCGGCTCTGCACGCGACGCGCGTGGACGTGCTGCGCACGCTGAAGGAAGGGACGGCCGGCGGAGGCGGCGGGCGCCAGCGGGCCCGCAGCGCGCTCGTGATCGGGGAGGTCGCGTTGTCGCTCGTGCTGCTGTTCGCGGTCGGCCTGCTCCTCCGAAGCCTGGCCGTGCTCGTCGACGTCCCGCCCGGCTTCGACACGCGGAACCTTCTGACGGCGAGCCTGACCCTGCCCGACTCGCGCTATCCCTCCATGAAGGAGTTCACCGCGTTCCGCGAGCGGCTGCTCGGGCGCCTGGAGGGTCTTCCGGGCGTCGTGTCGGCCTCGGTCGCGAGCGGCCTGCCGATGGACGGCAACGGCACCATGATGGAGGTCTACCCGGAGGGTGGAACGGTTCACGGGGACGGCCCGGCCCCCTCGGCGCAGTGGCGCCTGGTGTCTCCGGGCTACTTCCACACGCTGGGGATTCCGCTCCTGCGCGGGCGCGACCTCGACGATCGCGACTTGACGCCCGAGGGGCAGCTGGCCGGGGCGGTGGTCAGCGAAGCGCTCGTGAAGCAGTGCTGGCCCGGCCAGGACCCGATCGGCCGGCAGTTCCATCCGTGGGGCGCGAAGAACCCGCCGATCACCATCGTCGGCCTGGCCGGGGACGTCCGGCTCTTCTCGCCCGACCAGGATCCCGGTCCGGCGGTCTACCTGCTCTTCGGCCGCTGGAACCCGATGCAGATCGCCGTGCGCACCCAGGGCGACCCGATGGCGCTCGCGGGCCTGCTGCGCGGGGAAGTGGCCGGCCTCGATCCCGGCGTGCCGGTGGCACAGGTCCGCACCATGGATGACCTGTTCGACGACACCACCGCGCCGCGGCGCTTCACGATGACGCTCCTGGCGGCCTTCGCCGCGGCAGCGCTCATCCTCTCAGCGATCGGCCTGTTCGGACTGCTCGCCTACCTTGTGACGCAGCGGACGCACGACATCGGCGTGCGGCTGGCGCTCGGGGCGCGCCGGCGGGACATCCTCGGTCTCATCGTCGGCCACGCAATGACCCTGACGTGGATCGGCATCGGCGCCGGCCTCGCCGGAGCGCTGGCGATCACCGGGTGGATTCGGAGCCTCCTCTTCGGCGTCGGGCCGCGCGACCCGCTGACGCTGGCCGCGACCGCGGCCGTGATCGCGGTCACGGCGCTCCTGGCGTGCTGGATCCCGGCGCGGCGCGCGGCGCGCATCGATCCGATCGAGGCGCTGCGCTACGAGTGAGGCGCCGCGGGCTCCGGTCCGCGCCAGGCCAGGCGCAGGAGCGCGACCGTGCCGGCGGCGAAGACGATCGCCGCGGTCACGAACGGGATCCATGCGGCCCCGCTGAGAACATCGGCGACGAAGCGGTGGCCGCCGCCGATCTTGTTGCCCCAGTTCCAGCCCGCCATCATCAGGCTCAGGTCGCGCAGCGTCAGCCCCAGCGGGCCGCGCCAGTCGCTCGGCAAATCGAGCGGATACGACTGCAGCCAGAACTGCAGCAGGACGCCGAAACACGCGTCGACGAGGAAACCCGCGGCGGCGAGGACGCGCAGCCACCGCGGCCAGGCGCCGAAGCGGGAGGCGAGGAAGGCGACGCCGATCATCACCAGGGGCTGCTGCGCCGTGTGCGCCAGGCCGAGAGGCTCTCGGCTTCCCTGGACGCCGATGCCGGTCACGATGACGAAGGCGGCGAGCGCGATCCAGAAGACCCACGGGTCGGGCTGCGATGGGGCCGGGGGCCGCGACCGACGTGATCTCCTGCTCCGGAGCGCTTCGAGGACCAGCAGCACGACACCCAGCGAGCCGAGCGCGAAGGGGAGATTCCCCTGGTACATCAGGAACGCTTCATCGCGCAGGCGGCCCCAGCCCGACCCGGGCGCGCCCGCATCGCGCGGCACGTCGCGCAGGAGCGGCGGGACGAAGGTGTCGCGCAGGTTGAGCGCCGCCTTCGCGAGATTCGCTCCCGCGGTCGGCAGCGGCTTCCCCGAGGAGGCGAGCCCGGCCGAGAGGAGGGTCCCGGCGCCGTAGACCGACCCGGCCCAGGTGAGCCACGGCGCGAGCACGAGCGTCCCGGCGAGCGCGATCGTCGTGAGCTCCCGCCACATCCGCGGCCGCGCCGGCAGGACGAAGAACAGCTGGTGCAGCGCCAGGAACAGGATGTACGGCGCGGACGAATAGTGCGTGAGGATGGCGGCCGCGCCGCAGACGAAGGCGAACACGGTCCGCGTGAGATCGCCGCGCCGCCACCCCTCGACGTAGAAGCCGACCGCCGCCAGCACGAAGAAGACGGCGGTCATCCGCGTCCACGAGTACGACACGTTCTCGAGGAACATCGGCTGGAACATCAGGACGATCGCCACCGTCCGCGGCAGGCCGCGCGCCGCGGCGCTCTCTCCATCCGCGGTCGCGGGCCGGCAGAACAGCCGGGCCACGAGCAGGATTGGCCAGTAAGCCAGCAGGCCGAGCAGCGCCACCGTCAGCTGGTAACCGGCGAAGCGGGACGAGGTCACGGCCAAAAGCTGCGCCGCGAAGGCGTTCATCAGCGGCGGCCGCGCCGTCAGGAGCGCTCCCGAGAAGAGCTTGTCCACGGGCTGCCAGCCGAGGAAGAACTTCGCTCGCTCGTAGTGGTCGAGCCAGTCGTAGACGATGTTGCCGCCGGAGTAGTTGCGCACCAGCGCCTGCAGCGACACGCCCCAGAGCGCGAGCAGGCCGAACCACGCGAGGGCGCGGCGCGCCTCCGCGTCGCGGCGCACCACATCGGCGACGGCCGGCGCGGCGACGAGGGTCGCGAGCACGCACCCCGCCAGCAGGACCGCGCGCCCGGCGACAGGCACCGACGCGATTCCGAAGCCGAACGAGACCAGGCCGACCAGGAGGATCGACAGGGCGAGCGCCCCCGTGGCGGTTTCGAGCGGCGTCCAGCCGGCGCGCCGGACGAGGAGGAAGCCGGGTCCGAAGACCGTCAGCGCGAAGACGATCGGGACGAGCGCGAGCGAAGCGGCTTCAGGCAAGGGGGGTCTTATAACTCCGGCGCGGCCGGCTGCACAAGCGCCGGCTCAGCACCGGGTCAAGGCTCCTGGACGCGCTCGAGCGGCCAGACCTCGACGCGCACCGGTCCTCCTTTGTGCAGGAGCGGCTCCCCGCCGGGCGTCGCGAAGCCGGCCGCCTCGAACATCGTCGAGGTCCACTCCGACGCCGTCGCTTCCCGCAGCGGCCAGGGGACGTGGTGGATGCGGGCGCGGAAGATCCGGCCGCGGTGCTCTGCATAGAGGCAGTAGCGCTCCACGAGGAAGAACTCGAGCGACCCGGGAACGGCCTCGGGAAGCGCTACACTGGGAGCCCAGACGACGCGGAAATCCGCCGGCCGCGGCGGATGCCCGAGACGGCGCGAACGGTAGTCGATGGTCGCGCCCCGCTCCTCGAGCGACATCTCGGCCTCGTGATAAGGGAGATGGAAGAACAGCCGCGCGCCGATCACCGGCAGGAGGCGGGCCGCGTCGAGCGAGAAGAACCAGACACCCGGCACGCCGCGATGGTGCACGTAGGTGCGCACGTTCAGCTCGTGGAACCGGCTGATCCCCGGAAGCTCCGGGACGAAACGCGGCCGCAGCCCCCACAGCGTGAACGGCGTCAGCGCCGCCCAGGCGCGTCCTTCGTGCGTGTCGATGTCGAGCGCCCGGGGGATGAGTGGCCGCAGCGCCGCCACCGGCACCGGCCAGTGCATGAAGAGGAGCTTTCCCCACGTCTGGTACATCAGAGGAGATCCGGCCGGCCGCTCGCGCAGCGCGAGCCGGGCGGACAGATCGGGGGGACCCTCTTCGTCAGCCATGTCGAACCGTCCGCTCATGTTAGCCCGCGCGGACGATAGAATCGCGGCCGCAAAGAGACACTCCGGAGGTCATCGATGAAGGCGAGTCGTGCAGGCGTTTCCTTGATCGCGGCCGTGCCGCTGGTGCTGTCGCTCGCGAGCGGCCTCTCGACCGGGCAGACGGTTCAGACGCCGCCGTCACCGCCCGCGGCCCCATCGGTCCCCGCCGCCCCGGGGGCTCCCGCGACGCTGGCGCCGGCGCCGCCTCCGAATCCGGTCACCTTCATCCGCAACAAGATCGCGGCGGGGGATCTGCTCAGCGCCGAGTCGATCGTCGAGGTCCTGCGCGCCGAGAACGGCGAGGACGCGACCTGGCTCTCGGGACTCTCGTGGCTGGCCCGCGGCGCGCTGCTCCTCGGCGACGAGGCGAAGGCGAAGCGTGACGCGGGCGAAGTGCGCGCGCACGTCGCCGACGCAACGGCGAAAGGGGCGAAGCTCGAGGACGACCACGGGCTCGAGCTGGCCTGGGGCACGGCGATCGAAGTCGAGGCCCAGCTCCTCGAGCGCAAATCGGGGTCGAAGAGGGC
The DNA here is from genome assembly GCA_035638075.1 of Verrucomicrobiia bacterium. Lineage (GTDB taxonomy): Bacteria > Acidobacteriota > Polarisedimenticolia > Gp22-AA2 > Gp22-AA2 > DASRAU01. The sequence continues at coordinate 156,343 of DASRAU010000041.1, read as the reverse complement.
GGCGGAGTTCCTGCGCGGCGAGCTGGCGAAGACACCCGGACCGGTCGCCCTGCGCTCGCGCCTCAACAAGCGGCTGAACATGATGACGCTCGCGGGAACCGCCGCCCCCGAGCTGGTGGTCGAGGACTTCGCGGGCGACGCCCGGCCGCCGGCGCTCGCGGCGCTCAAGGGGAAGCCGGTCGTCCTCTTCCTGTGGGCCGAATGGTGCGGCGACTGCAAGGGGATGGCGCGCGCCCTGGCGCACGCCCGGAAGACCCACGCCGGGGTCGCCTTCGTCGGGCTGACGCGCTACTACGACGACGGGGACAAGCGCACCGCCGAGAAGGCACGCGTGGAAGACGTCTGGAAGACGGTCTACGCCGACGTCGGGGCGATGCCGATCGTCATCAGCACCGCCTCGATGGAGCGCTACGGCGGATCGAGCACCCCGACCTTCGTCTTCATCGATCGGACGGGAATCGTCCGGTGGTACACGCCCACCCGCCTCACCGAGGAGGCGCTCGACCAGGCCATCGCGAAGATCGCCGGCTGACGTCGCCGCGCGGAAAAAGAAAAAGCCCCGGCCGGAGACCGGCCGGGGCTCGTGTTGCTTGACCGTCGGGTCGGTTACTTGCCCAGCTTGAAGGTGAAGCCGCCGGCGAACGTGGTGTTCGTCTGCGTCTCGTTGAACGTGTCCTGGTTGATCATCGACACGTCGAGGCGGAACGCGGCGCGCTTCGCCTTCCCGAAGAAGAAGCGGCTGCCCGCGGCGATCTGGTAGGCCGTGCCGCTGTCGCTCACCGAGTCCGTGCCGTCGTTGACCGACACGTCCGCCTGGCCCACGCCGACGAGCACGAAGGGGTTGATGTCCTTCTTCGGCATGAAGTTGAACACGCCGTTCACCATGATCATGTCGGTCGAGGCCTTCACGTCCAGGCCAGGAACGACCTCGGTCTTGGAGTCGGCGGTGGAGTACTGACCCTCGACCTGGAACAGGTCGGTCATGAAGTACCCGCCGCGCAGCGACAGGTTGTCCGACGAGTCGAGGTTGGTGTCCGAGTCGTAGCTCATCTGCCCGTAGTCGAACCCGACCTCGCCGTTGCCCTTCGCAATCGCGGCGTACGAAGGAGCCGTGACGGCGAGCAGGGCCAGAAACGCGACGCTGAGGATCTTCTTCATTCGGTGGTTCCTCCCCATGGTTGTGTGTTGGCGGCCTCATCCGCCATCACGCCGAAACCTAGGTCTGGCGCGCCCTTGCGCGCAAGCGAATGACGAACATGAGAAGGCCCCGATGACGGAAAACGTATGACGAGACCGTGATCGGGCGGGCGGCCGCATGCTTCTGTGGCATTCTCGATGGATGTACGAATTCGTATCCTCCCGGACGCGTCGCCGGGCCGTCGTCGCGGCCGTGGTCGCCGCCGTCCTCGTGGCGGGAGCGCTCCTGGCGCGCCCCCGGCTCGAGGAAGTGCTCCGGGCGCGGCTCGAAAAGGAGGCCGCCCGCCGGGGCGCCGAGGCCTCGATCGGGGCGGTGCGGCTGGGGCTGTGGCCGCCGGTGCGGCTGCGCGATGTCGCCGTCTCGAAGAGCGGTCTCCGTTTCGAGGCGAAGCAGGTGGATTGCTTCTGGCGCGGGCGGACCCGGTTGAACGTGTTCGAAGCCGCCCTGCATGGTCCGGCCGATCTCTCCCTGGCGTCGGAGCTGACCGCGTGGGATCTGCGCGGCGCCGGAGGCTCCTGGAGCCTGGCGCTCGTCAAGCCGCGCCCTGGCCTTCTGGTCGAGCGCACCGTGGCGCCGGGTGAGAACGATCTCGCCCTCCGGCTCTCGGATCTCCCGGTCGATCGGGTCTTCGACGTGCGGCGCGGCGATCGGGCGTTGCTTCAGGGCGGGACTCTTCGCGGCAGCGCGCGCCTCACCGACGCCGCCGGAGTCCTGGCGTTCGACGTCGACCTGACCTCCTCCGCCGCGCGGCTTCCGGCGCTGGCGGCGGAAGGGGACTTGGACCCCGGGCTGGGTGCGCCGACGCAGGTCGAGCTGCGCGCCGCGGGAACCTGGCGGCGGCCGGAGAAAACCCTCGACGTCCCCGCGTTCAGCGCCGCGATCGCCGGGGCGGCCGTCTCCGGCTCGCTGGCGGTCCACGATCTCGGCGCCGACCCCACGGTCGATCTGTCGCTCGAGGTGGAGCGCGCCGACTTCGCGACCCTCTTGCAAGCGACCGGCGTCGGCGCCCCCGCCGCCCTCGAGGCCGACGCCAGGACCACGACGGCGGCTGCGGACCTGGGAGCGGCGTCGTTGAGCGCGCATGCGCAGGGACGGCTTTCGGATCCGGCCTCGTTCGTGGTGACGCAGGACGTCCGCTTCACGCCGCCGGCGCGCGTCCCCGCGGTGATCGCGCGCCTGCGCGGGGATTTCGTGCACGAGGCGGTGGTGGAGAACGGCGACAGCCACGTCGTCGAGGTGGCCCGCGCCTCGCCGGACTACATCCCGCTCGACGAAGTGCCGCCCCTGTTCCTGAGGACGCTGCTCCTGGCGGAGGACGCCGGCTTCTACGGCCACCCCGGGATCGACCTGCGCGAGCTGCCGTCGGCCATCCTCACCGACTGGGCGCGCGGCGGCGCGGTGCGCGGCGCCTCGACGATCACGCAGCAGCTCGCGAAGAACCTGTTCTTGACGCGCGACAAGCGGGTCGGCCGCAAGGTGCAGGAGGTGCCGCTGGCGTTCCTGCTCGAATCATCGCTCGGCAAGAAACGCATCCTCGAGATCTACGTCAACGTCATCGAGTGGGGGCCCGGCCTGTTCGGCCTGCGCCCCGCCGCGCGCGCCTATTTCGGCCGCGAGCCGCGCGAACTGACGCCGGCGCAGATGGCTTTTCTCGTCTGTCTCATCCCGGCTCCGGTGAAGTACCAGTCCTCCTTCGCCCACGGCACCCCTGGACCGGGGCTCCGCCAGCTCGTCGATGCGCTCCTGGCCAAGCTGCGCTCGGTGGACGCACTGAGCGAGGACGACTACCGCGCCGCCCTCGGCGAGACCATCATCGTGCGCGGGGCGGACACTCCCGCGCCCGTGACCCCTGCGGAGAACCCGGCGCCGGCTGCTCCGACGGAGAGCCACGCGCCGGCCCCGCCCGCCGAGGCGCCGCCCTCCAGTCCTCCTGCCGTCCCCGCGGATCCGCCCGCCGCACCCGCCGCCGGAGGCTGAGCGCGCCGTTCCGCAGAGCGAACCCCAAGGCCGGCGCCGCTCTGGGAGACCGGCCCTGGTCTATACTTTTCGCCTCATGCCCGACACCAGCGCCGTCCGTTCACGCATCAAGACGCTCCTGGTCGAGTCGCTCCACCTGCAGGGGACCTCGCCCTCCGACATCGGCGACGAATCGCCGCTGTTCGGCGACGGGCTCGGGCTCGACTCGGTGGACGCGCTCGAGCTGATGGTCGCCCTCGAGAAGGAGTACGGCATCCGCATCGAAGGGCACCAGGTCGGGAAGGAAACGTTCACCTCCATCAGCACCCTGGCCGCTTTCGTCCAGGAGCGACTCGCCTCCAAGCCGTCATGACGCGGGCCGGCGGCCGCCCGGGGCGTCCGTGACCGCACCATCCGGCTCCGTCCCCGCCCCGTCCTCCGGCGCCGGCGCCGCGCGTCCGGTCGCGCTCGTGACCGGCGGGAGTCGCGGCATCGGCCGCGCCACCGTCACCCTGCTCGCGGCCGAAGGCTGGAACGTGGCCTTCACCTGGCGCGAGAACGAAGCGGAGGCGCGCGCCCTCGCCGAGAGGCTCGAAGGGCGGGCCGTGCCGTTCCGGTTCGATTTGCGCGATCGGGAGGCGGCGGGACGGCTGGCGCGCGAGGTCGAAGAGAAGGTGGGACCGATCGCCGGGCTCGTGAACAACGCGGGCGTGCGGCGCGACGGCCTGCTCGCGGCGCTTCCCGATGCGGAGTGGGAGGACCTGCTCGACGCAAACCTCGGCGGCGTCTTCCGCTGCTGCCGCGCCGTCATCCCCTCGATGCTGTATCGCCGCCGGGGATCGATCGTCAACGTCTCCTCGATGACCGCGGTGCACGGACTGGCGGGGCAGACGGCCTACGGCGCGGCCAAGGCGGGCGTGCTCGGCCTGACGCGCAGCCTGGCGCGCGAAGTCGGGTCGCGCGGTCTGCGCGTGAACGCCGTCATCCCCGGGTTCGTGCCGACCGCCATGGTCGCCGACGTGCCGCCGGAGAAGGTCAAGGCGCTGCGCTCGGCCGAGGCGCTGCCGGCCGGCGTGACGCCCGAAGGGGTCGCGGAGGCCATCGTCTTCCTCCTGTCCGACAAATCCACCTCGATCACCGGCCAGACGATCGTCATCGACGCCGGCCTCCTGGCGTAATCCTTCGCTGCGCGGGAGAACAGGATGACGAGCGGCGCAGCGAGCGGGACGACGGGCGGCGCGGACCTCGATCGGCTGCTCTCCCCGGCGCTGCGGGCGATCTTCGACGACCGCTTCGTGCGCTCGTGCGGGCTGTTCGAGGAGTACATCCGGCGCCTGGCCATTCGGTTGGTCCGCGACGCCGGGCTCGAGCAGGCGGCCCGCGAGCCGGGGACGGCCGACGAGCTCGCCGCGCGCGCGGGCCTCGACCCGAGTCGAAGCAAAGTACCAGTGGCGTGGCTCCTGTCCACCCTCGCCGCGAGTGGTGTCCTGACGCGAGCCGAGGGCGACGACGCCTCCGCGGTCGAGGCGACGGATCACGCCGGAGGAGGGGACCGCTTCGTCCTGGCCGCGCCTTTGCCCGAGCCGGACGCGGCCGTCATTGCGCACGAGCAGGAAGCCCACGATCCAGCCTGTCTCGCATCGTACCGGCTGGCCGACCGGGTGGCGGCGCTCTCTCCGGACGTCCTGCGCGGCCGCGTCAACGGCGAAGAGGCGCTGTTCGCGCCGGATCAGTTCAGCGCCTGGATCGACTACTTCTCCAACGACAACCCGCTCTACGCCGTGAGCAACCGCATCGGCGCCCTCGCGGCCGAGCGCTCCCTGTCGCGCGCAGGCGGCGGCACGGTGCTGGAGATCGGCGGCGGGCTCGGCAGCGCGACCGCGGCGCTGTTCGACAGGCTCGCCGCGACGGGGCGCGCGGCCTCGATCGCGGCCTACCGTTTCACCGAGGCGGCCCCGTCCTTCCTGCGCCGCGGCCAGAGAGGCCTCGCCGCGCGCCTGCCCGGGGCGCCGATCACGGCGGCGCGGCTCGACATGGACCGTCCGTTCGCCGAGGCGGGCATCGAACCGGGGTCGGTGACGCTGGTGTACGGCGTCAACACGCTGCACGTCGCGCGCGATCTCGAGCTCACCTTCGCGGAGATCCGCCGCGCCCTTGCGCCGGGCGGCACGCTCGTCCTCTCGGAGTGCGTCCGGCCGTTCGCGGACCGGCCGATCTACGTCGAGTTCCTCTTCAACCTGCTGGAGTCGTTCCGCTCGCCGCGGCTGGTCGATCCCTGGCGCCCGCACGGCGGCTTCCTGTCGCCGGAGCAATGGGCCGCGGGACTCGTGGCGTGCGGCTTCCGCGACGTCGCGGTCGAGCCCGACATCGCCCGGCTGCGCGATCGCGTCCCGGCCTGCGTCATCGCCTCGATCTCCGCCGTGCGCGGATGAATCCGCCGGCCGCGGTCACGCCGCTCGCGATTCCCGAGTCCGGACCGCTTTTCGCAGGGCACTTCCCGGGACGTCCGATCCTCCCGGGAATCGTCCTGCTGCACCTGGCGCTGCGCGCCGATCCGTCCGGCGTGGCCGGGGCGCTCATCGGCATCGACATGCTCCGCTTCCGCCGGCTGGTCCTGCCCGGTGAGCGGCTGGAGGTTCACCGGCGCACAGGCGATCAGCCGGACCGTGCCGCGCTCGCCGTCCGCCGCGGGGACGAGCGCGTCGCCGAGGCCATCCTCCGGCTCGGACAGGCGCCGGTGGCACAATCCGGTCAGGTGCCGCCGCGCGATTCGCTGACCGCCGGGCATCCGTTCCGTCCCGTGGGACCCATCGCGCCGGCGGCCACGCACCCGGAGAGCGTGGCGCCCGCGACGCTCCTGCCGCACGGATCGGCCGCCTGCTTCATCGAGTCGATCCACTCCGAAGCCACTGACGGCATCGTCTGCGCCGCGCGCGTTCCGGATGCGCATGGCCTGACGGTGGGCGAAGAGGCGCCGGCCCTCGTGGCGATCGAGATGGCGGCGCAGACGGCGGGAGTGTTCGAGGCCCGCCGGCGCGCGCGGACCGCCGGAGGGATGGAGCCGGGGATCGCAACGGAAGCCGGGCCGCGCCTCGGTTACCTCGTCGGGGCCCGCGACGTCCGCTTCGCGCGCGCGACGCTTCCCGCGGCGGCCGTGTGCACCGCGAAGGTAAGCCTCGTCGGCGTCGCCGGGGCGCTGACGTCCTACGAGTTCGAGGTGCGCTGCGACGGCGGGACGCTTGCGGCCGGGCGCGTCAGCACGTGGCTCACGGCCACAACGACCTGAAGCAGAACCACTGATCGGGGGCGCGGCGGATCGCGCCTTCGATCTCGGCGGCGAGCTGCCTGACGGCCGAGGCGACGTCGGCGCGGCGGTCGGGCGTCCGCGGCACCGCGATGGGCGGACGGAAGACGACCCGGTAATGCCGGCGCCCCTCGCGGAAGACGAAGACCGGCAGCATCGGCACGGAGGCGGCGCGCGCCAGCGCAGCGGGCCCGGGCGGCAGCGCGAAAGGCTTGCCGAAGAGGGTCGCGTCCACCGCCTCGGCGCCGGCGCGCGGCCGGTCCCCCTGGATGGCGACGATCTCGCCGCGCCGCAGCGCTGCGTAGAGCGCCACCCCGAGCGACGGGTCGTCGGTCTGGAAGTGCTCCTGGAATCCCTCCTGCGAGAAGCGGGTGATCACGCCCTGGACGTACGCCTGCGTCGCCGCTTCGGGCTCCGGCTCGCGCACCAGGTGCACCTGCCTTTGCTCGACCTGTGCCGGCATCATCGAGCCGACCTCGTAGTTCCCCACGTGCGCGGTCACCAGCACGAGGCCGCGCCCGCCGCGGGTCAGCTCGTTCCAGATTTCGATCCCCTCGGTCTCGATGCGGAACGGCCGGTCGGTCGTCAGCCGCTCGGTCCGCTCGTTCATGCACCAGCCGAACGACCAGATGGTCCGGAAGATGCGGCGCTGGCGCTCGACGAAACCGCAGGGTCCGAGGGCCGCTTCGAGGTTGGCGGCGATGGCGGCGCCGATGCGCCGCAGGCACACATAAAAGAAGATGGCGAAGAAGGTGGCGACCGCCTCCAGGAGCGGCTCCGGGGTGGCGCGGATCACGAAGCCGTGAAAGCGGTACCAGAAGATGCCGGTGACGTGGAACGAGCGCAGCAGCCGCCACGACCAGCCGCGCTCGGGGGCGTGCGGCGATGGGGCGCCCGCCGCGGCCGGGCCGGGCCGGGAGGAGGATCCGGAAAGGGCCGCCGGTCCGGACGAAATCGTACTCACGCCGCGGATCCGCGGCCGAACGGCCGCCGCGGAGGGTGTCATTTTATGACTCATTGACACGTCCTCCCCGCCGCCTACCTTGGTGGAGGGGGGGACCATCCATGGAGACGCGCGCCGGTCAGGACCATCGCATCGAACCGGAGTTCCTCGGACCGCTCGGGGATCGGCCGCTCGTGGAGCAGGCCGGCAAGTCGTCGCCCGACGATCTCTTCCCGGGGGCGTCGAAGTTCCTGAGCGCGCGCGTCCAGCGCAAGCGCCGCGAGCAGTGGAACGCCGTGCGCCCGATGGTGAAGCGGCTGCTGCAGGCCGACGAGCACGTCCTGCACGTCGTGTACGCCCAGCAGGTGCCGGGCGGGCTCGATCATGTCGGGCTCGGGCACTTCGTGTACGCCTATCACCAGGTCATCCTGGTGATCACCGACCAGCGCATCATCGAGGCGCTCCTGAACTTCCGCGCCAAAGGCCCGGGGACCCGCCTCCGCGTGTACGCCTATCGGAATCTGAAAGGCCTCAAGCAGAGCTTCGGGAAGCTGACCGCGATCCCGGCCCAGGGGAAGAAGCAGGGCTGGCGCCTGCGAACCGGCGGCGATCGCAAGCTCGTCAAACTCCTGTTGCCGCGCCTGCAGCCGAAGCTGGCCGTCGAAGGGGCCGCGCACGCGCAGGCGGCTCCGCAGTGGCACTGCCCGCGCTGCGGCGGCGCCACGGTCCCGGCGCCCGAGAGCTGCGCCGGCTGCAAGACGCGCTTCCGCTCGACGAAGACCGCCTCCCTGCTGTCCCTCGGTTTCCCGGGAGCGGGCCTGTTCTATCTCGGCCATCCCGGCCTCGGCACCCTGGCCGTGTTCGGCGAGTCGATGCTCTTCCTCGTCGGCGTGGCCATGATGCTCGGCGCCAACGGCGGCGGGATGATCGGCGGCATGGTGATCATGGCGTTCCTCGTCGCCCTCGTGAAGCTGCAGGCGCTCAACGTGGTGCGCGTGCTCGGCAAGCGCTCCATCCCCGAGCAGGAAGGCCGCCGGGAGCGGGCGATGCGCTGGGGAATGGCCGGGTCCGCCGCGTCCCTGCTGCTGCTGGCAGGCGCGGTGCCGCTGGCGGCGTCCGCCCGGCCGCGGCTCGATCACGACCTCGAGGCCCCGGCCGGCGGTGACTGGAAGGGGAGCCACACCCGTTCCGAGTGGCGCGCCTACAAGCAGGACCCCGATGCGCGCGCGCAGTGGACCGACGACCGCAGCGGCGCCATGCTCATGGTCTTCGGCTACCCGCGCGGGGTCCTGGACGAGACCCATGAGTTCCGGAACGCCTGGGTCGAGTCGATGAAGAGCAACACGACCCGGACCATCCTCGACGACGAGAAGGTTCCCCCGCCCTATCACGGCTTCCGCCACGCCGGCGGCATCAAGACGAAGAGCGGCGAGGAGCTGGCGCTGGTCTCCTACTTCGTGGACGACGCCGAGGCGCACGACCTGCACGAGGTGCGCATCGTCGTCCCGATCGACCAGGTCGATGCCGGCGAGGAGCTGGTCGCCGACTTCCTGGCCCACGCGCAGCTCGTCCCCGCGAGCGCGCCGCAGCCCTGACGCTCTTCCCGCGGGCCTGAAGACCTCGCCGCAGCACGGAGCGCGTCGCGGGCGATCGGGCGTGAACCGATCGTCCGCGACGCGTTGCCGTCTTCGCGGCGCCGGACCGCGGCCGGCGCGTCCGTGGCTCAGGGACGACAGGCGGCCGGCGAGGCATTGATCTCCGCGTCGCGCGAGCCGACCTGCGCCGGTCCGCCGGAGTCCCAGGTCCCGGGGCCGGAGCAGTTGTTCCCCCGCAGCTCGAACCAGTAGGCGCGCCCGACCGGGGGGTCCGGAAGCGGGCCGAACGAGGTCGCCGCCAGGTTGTCGGCGAGACAGCCCAGCACGGCTCCGGTGAAGTTTCCGCCGCTGCTGCGCAGGCTGCTAAGGTCGCCGTACACCACGTCGTAGCTCTGCGCCGACGCATCGGCGGTCCACTGCATGGTCACGCCGGGCGCCGGCGGGAAGGGCTGCGGGTTCAGCGCCACCTGCTCCGATCCGGGGTGCAGCGCGTCGTCCACGGTGCCGTTGCAGTCGTCGTCGATGCCGTTGCACAGCTCGACGCCGCCATTGGACAGGTTGCAGACGTTGAAGAGCGCCCCGTTCCAGGCCTCCCGCGTGTTCACACCGTCCGAGACCAGGACCCGGCCGGTGTAGATCCCCGGCGCGTCGGCCAGCCGCTCCTGGGGGATGCGGAACGTCCCGCCGGCGAAGTCGATCGCCATCGGCGTCTGCGCGCCGCCCGTCCCTCCGGAAGCCGTCCCGCCGGGCGGGAGGACCATGAGGGTGGCGCGCAGCGACGGCGAGTCGGGATCCGAGGCGCTCCAGTCCACGACGGCCTCGTGTCCCGGCCCGATGATCGGGGTCGCAGGCACGCCCCCCGCCGGCGTCGGAGGCGCCGAGGCGTCGCGGCCGGCGCGCAGGTCCGACGCCGACGGCGGCGCGGCGGTGACCAGGCGCTCGTCCAGGATGACGCCGTCCCCCGGGCACAGGCGGTTCCAGCAGCTCGTGTTGAGCGGGTCGGACGGACCGATGAGCTGGATCCGCACCGCCCCCGGCTCCCAGGGCAGGTTGATGGAGAACCCGCCCAGCAGATCGGGTCGCGACGGGTCGTCGAAGAAGCGAGGCTGGAAGCGGTAGTCGCGCACCCCCGTCGGCGTCACGAAGCGGATCCGGAACGGGCCGACGCCGCTGAAGGTCTCGCCGCCGCCGCTGAGCGGCGCGTCCGGCATGTCCTGGTTCCCCATGAACTGGTAGCCGGCCATCGAGAACATCCCTTCGAGCGCCGGCGGGGTGGTGCCGCCCGCCTGGCCGTTCGGGAAGCGCACCAGGCCGCTGAGGTTGATCACGAAGGGATCGAGGTGCGGGATGGCGGTGGTCATCAGGTACTCGTAGGTGAAGCCGTCGACCCAGTTCTCGTACCTCGTTCCCGACGTCTGGTCCATGAAGTTCGGGGCGCAGATGTCGCGCGACTGCGGCGGCGTGGTCGGGCAGTTGAGATTGCCGTAGGGCGGATTGGGGAACACGTGGAGGCCGTTCGGGTAGATGAGGCCGGAGACGTCGAACCCGAGGGCCTCGTAAGGGCGGCCGTCGATGGCCGGATGGGTGTACTCATCGGCGCAGCCGGGCCCGAACGGCGGGCTCTGGTTGCTGCACGGGTGCTGGCTGAGGTTGTAGCTGTGCCCCAGCTCGTGCGTCGCGGTGCCGTAGTAGCCGTCCTCCGCCAGGACGGCGCGCGGCGCGAACCAGCCGAGCGAATAGCCGATCGACCCGCCGCCGATGAACTGGTGCCGGAACGCGTTGTCGGCGAACCATCCCTTGCGCACCGACAGGACCATGCGGTCGAGGCCGGCCTGCGCCGCCGCCGAGTTGTAGTGCACCAGCGTGTTGAAGGGCTCGAAGCACAGGACGCAGTCCGAGCCGTGATCGAAGAAGGTCTCGTTGAAGGTCTTCGAGCTGTTGACCGTGGCCAGCGGCCACGAGGCCAGCCGGTAGTTCTCCTCGCGGTCGTACATCGCCTGGAGCTGCGGCGACGTCATGAACGACTGGTCCTCTTCGTAGTCGAAGCGCTCGAACAGCGTGATGCCGTCGAACGTCTTGACCAGCGGCAGGTCGGTCGCCTGGCCGATGTTGTTGAGGTTGCCGCAGTCCATGAGCTGGATCGGTGCGTTGGGGGAGGTCGCCTCGGCGTAGTCCACCGAGGCCGAGCCGGTCACCTTGCCGGTTCCGACACCCTGGATCTTCTGCGGCCGGTAGGGCTGCGCGCTGCTGCCGTCGAACAGGCTGACGAGCGTGATCCCGGGGGTCGCGACCGATCCGCCGGCCAGGGTCACGGTGCGGGTCTCCACCACGGTCGTGATCCCGTCGGACATCTGGCCGTGCACCGGCGCGGTGATCGGGAAGGGATGCGTGCTGGCGATGGTCACGATGAGGGAGGTCGCCTTGTCCGCGACCGCGTGGGTGGCGCCGTACACCGACTGGACGATCTGCACGTCGTCGATCGCCACGTCGTCGGGCAGCCAGTTCGCGGGCACGCGCTCCACCTCGAAGCGCAGGGCGCCCCAGTTGTCCTGGGTGCCCGGGGCGGTGTTGACGCCGTTCACCTCGGCGGCGTTGCTGCCGATGGGGATGATGCTCGAGCCGTTGACGCCGTTCACGGAAAGCTTCCCGGTGCAGACGTCGTAGGTGACGTGGGGGTTGCTCCCGGTCGGAATGCCGGGGACGAACACGCCTCCGGGCGCGAGCGGCCCGGGTGGGCCGCTCTGCGGGCTGATGTCGAAGCCGTCGTCCACGTTGCCGAAGCAGCAGTCGTCCTTGTCCCACAGTTCGAAGTACAGATCGAAAAAGCGCTGGTTGCGCCCCGGCACCAGCTTGCTGTTGATCTGATCGCTCCAGGCGGCATGGTCACGCCCGCCGATCTCCGGGGTGAACAAGGGGGGACCGAGATCGATGCTGTTGATGGCGTAGAAGTCCTGGGGTGGATTGAAGATGTCGTCGTTGTCCTTCTTGAAGGCGACGGCCTCCTTGATCCGCACCTTGATGGTCCCGTCCTGAGCGAGCAGGAGCGGGGACGCTCCCCCCGCCATCGCCAGAGTCACAAGCACCGCCGACAAGCCCCTCTTCAGCATGATCCGCCCCCTTCGAGGGGCCGGAAGGGCCCGCTCGTCTCCGTACACGCAATCCGGAGCGGAACTGCGACACGCGGGCCGGCGATTTGTTTAGGATCGCGGCTCGTGCGCCTCGACCGTGACGCGATCGTCGCCGGCCCCGGCTTCAACCGCTGGCTCGTGCCACCCGCCGCCCTGGCGGTGCACCTGTCGATCGGGCAGGCGTACGCCTACAGCGTCTTCAAGCTGCCGCTGACGCGCCTCCTCGGCGTGACCGCACCGGCCCCGGGGGACTGGTCGCAGACGCAGATCGCTCTGGTCTTCACCGTCTTCATCGTCGTGCTGGGGCTGTCGGCGGCGCTGTTCGGCCGCTGGGTGGAGACGGCCGGTCCGCGCAAGGCGGGACTGGCCGCCGCCTGCTGCTGGGGGGGCGGCTACCTCGTGGCCGCCCTCGGGGTCGCCACGCACCGGCTCTGGCTCGTCTATCTCGGCAACGGTCTCATCGGCGGCTGCGGCCTGGGGCTCGGCTACATCTCGCCGGTCTCGACGCTCCTGAAGTGGTTCCCCGACCGCCGCGGCCTCGCCACCGGCATGGCGATCATGGGTTTCGGCGGCGGCGCCCTCATCGGCGCGCCGCTGGCGGATCTCCTGATGCGCCGGTTCGCCGGGCCGGCGTCCCCCGGGGTCTGGCAGACCTTCGTCGCCATGGGACTCCTCTATTTCGTCGCGATGGCCTGCGGCGCCCTCGGCTACCGGCTGCCGCCCCCCGGGTACCGGCCGCCGGGATTCTCCGCGGGCGCCGGACGCGCCTGGCCGGGCGTGCACGTGAGCGAGGCCTGGAGGACGCCGTCGTTCGGCTTCCTCTGGATCGTCCTGTGCGCCAACGTCAGCGCCGGAATCGGGCTCCTCGAGCAGGCGTCGCCGATGATCCAGGAGGTCTTCAAGGGACGCGTGACGGCCTCGGCGGCGGCGGGATTCGTCGGGCTTTTGTCCCTGTTCAACATCGCGGGGCGGATCGGCTGGGCGAGCCTGTCCGATCGCATCGGCCGGCGAGTCACCTACGGTCTCTTCTTCTCCTGCGGCATCGTCCTTTACGCGGCGCTGCCGTTCGCCAGCCGGGCGGGGAGCGTGACGCTCTTCGTGGCCATCGTCTGCCTCATCCTGACGATGTACGGCGGCGGCTTTGCGACCATCCCGGCCTACCTCGCCGATCTCTTCGGCACGCAGTTCGTCGGCGCGATCCACGGCCGGCTGCTGACCGCCTGGTCGGTCGCCGGGGTGCTCGGGCCGCTCCTCGTCAACGTCATCCGCCAGGCGCGCATCGATGCCGGGGCCGCACCGGCCGATGCCTACAACACGACGATGTGGGTGCTGGGAGGCCTGCTGGTGGCGGGATTCGTCTGCAATCTCCTGGTCCGCAGGCCGGAACGGACCGGCCGGCCCGATCCGGGCGAGCTTGCCGTGACGATCGAGCCGGCCGTGACGGGCGAGCCGGCTCCAGCCGGTGCGCCCGGCCGGCGACAGCCAATCCTCGCCCTCGCCTGGGCGCTGGTCGCGCTGCCGTTCCTGTGGGGCGTGCTCCAGACGCTCGGCAAGGCGAGCCTGCTGTTCCGCTGAAAGTCCCTGCGGTTCAGGGAACCGGGTGACCGGCCGCCTGCCAGACCTTGATGGCCTCGAGCGGGTGGAGGAGCATCACGACGTTCGAAGAAGGAGTAGGGGTCGGCGAGGCGCTGCGAATTCTCGGAGCTCCAGATGTCGGCTTCCCAGAAGCCGAACCGCCCGTCGGGACCGAGTGGGGAGCGCCCCATCCGCAGCCGGCGGGTGTTGTACCACGGTGCGGCACGCGACGTGAACCCGCCGGTCTCCGGGGGTGTAAACTTTCCGCACTCCCATGACCGACCATACGCGACGCGTCTACGAATCGATTCTCGAAATGCTCTCGAGCGAGGAGAATCCGACCCCGCTCGTCCGCCTGAACAAGGTCGTCCCCTACAAGCACACCCAGGTCTACGCCAAGCTCGAGTGGTACAACCCGTTCGGCGCGGTCAAGGACCGCATCGCGGCGAACCTCCTGCAGGACGCCGAGAAGAGAGGCGTGCTCAAGCCGGGCGGGAAATCGCTCGTCGAGCCGACCTCCGGCAACACCGGGCTGGGGCTGGCGATGATGGCCAACGCCCGCGGCTACGCGCTGCGCACGCCGCTGTCGAAGAAGATCCCGCTCGAGAAGCGCGCGGTGTTGCGCTTCTTCGGCGCCGACGTCATCGAGCTCGACGACGAGCTGTGCCCCGCGCCCGGCGCGCCCGAGGGGGCCATCGCCTACGCGCGCCAGACGGCGCGCATGCCGGATTTCCACATGCTCGACCAGTACCGCAACGAGGCGAACCCGGAGAGCCACTTCAAGACCACGGGCCCGGAGATCTGGCGGCAGACGCAGCACAAGGTGACGCACTTCGCGGCGGGCCTGGGCACCTGCGGCACCATCACCGGCACCGGGCGCTTCCTCAAGAAGCAGAACCCCGGGGTGAAGGTGCTCGGGGTCCATCCCCAGGAGGGGCACGACATCCCCGGGGTGCGCAGCATCAAGCAGCTCGAGCAGACCGAGCTGTTCGCGCCGAAGGAATACGACGGGTTGACCGACGTCTCCAACGAGGAGGCCTACGCCCTCTGCCATCGCCTGGTGCGCGAGGAGCAGATCATCGCCGGCCCGTCCTCCGGGATGGCGCTCGCGGGGGCGCTGAAGCTGGTGCCCGACGCGCCGGGGAACCTGGTCGTCGTCATCTTCCCCGACAACATCTTCAAGTACGCCTCGTCGGTGATGCGGCACTTCCCGAAGCTGTTCGCGGGGACCGAGGCGGCGGCCGCGGCGCCCGCGCCGGCGGACGCGCTGAACGTGCGCCTGTACGACGAGATGCTGCAGCACGCCAAGGTCTCGACCGACGCGGTGGACGTCGAGACGGCGCGCGCCATGATCCTGGAAGGGGAGACCGCGGTCATCGACGTGCGCAAGCCCGAGCAGTTCGAGCAGGCGCACGTGCCCGGCGCGGTCAACATCCCGCTCGCGGATCTCGGCGCCTCGGTCGACCGGCTGCCGAAGGACCGCGGCCGCGCCATCCTGATGGTGTGCAACCGCGGCAACATCTCCGCCAACGGCATGCTGTACTTGAAGTCGCTCGGCTACCGCAACGTCAAGAGCCTGAGCGGCGGCACCAACGCCTGGGTGGCCGAGGGAAACTCGACCGAGCCCTAGGGTTTCGGTTGGATCCGATCGTCGCGCTCCGATCGGAGTAGCCCGGCTGCCTTGACACCCGCGCGCGGGCCGGGCTACGGTCGCGTCCTCCGGAGGGCGCACCCTTGACCACCGCCGCGTCGCAAGAGACCCGTCACGAAGGATCCTGCCTGTGCGGACGCGTCCGGTACCGCATCGAAGGGCCCGTCGCCAACATGTCGAACTGCCACTGCACCGACTGCCGCAAGCACAGCGGCGCCGCGTTCGTCTCCTTCGTCGAGGCGCCGAAGAAGGCGCTGACCTTCGCGTCGGGCCAGGATCAGCTCACCACGCACCGGGCCGAGTCGGGCACGAAGCGCCAGTTCTGCCGGAATTGCGGCTCGAGCCTCTTCTGCTTCGTGGACACCGACGACCTGGTCGAGATCGACGCGGCGACGCTCGACACGCCGCTCAGCCTGCGCCCCGAGTACCACATCTTCGTGCGCAGCAAGGTCTCCTGGTACGACATCGAGGACGGCAAGCCGCAGCATTCGACCACCCGTCACGGCTGACGGCACGACGATCGTCACGCGTTCGTCACACCGCTTCGTGAAAACTGCTTGACCGCGACGCGCCTTCTGGACTATTCAAGAGTCCTAACCGACAGCCGGAACCGGACCCGCAGCTTCCCTCCCAGCCGTACGGATCCTCTTTCGAGAGAGGGGGTCTGTCAGCGCGCGGTCGCCGGAAGTGTGGCCCGAGCCGATCCATCCACTGCTGCAACAACGGGAAACTCCAGGGGGGTTGGGGATCACCAGGTCCACAACCATAAGGAGGCTCGCCTCATGCAGCGTGAAAATCGGAAAAGAGGTCCGGGTATTCTGTTGATCCTGGCGTGCGTCGCTTTCGCGGCCGTCGCGATGACGACCCCGGTCCAGGCACAGACCATCTGCAACGCCCAGCTCGTCGTCGGGTTCCCCAACGGGGACAACCTGAACCGGGTGATCGGTCAGACGGTTCGCATGAGCCTGACGATCACCAACGGTCCCAGCCTCAACGGCGGCGCGCCCGACAACGAGACCTTCTCGCTGGTCGATTTCTTCCCGTCCTGCCTCTCCGTCTCCGGCGGCGTGTGTACCATCGACCCCGGGGCGGTCCCGGGCGCCCCGCCGCCGATCCAGTACGCGGGCAACCTGTCGCAGGGGAACTGCCCGGCGGCGCCGGTGGTCGACTCCACCAATCCCTTCGACATCAAGTTCAACCTGTCGCCTCCCTACACCTTCCCCAACGGGGGCAACTGCACCTTCTCGTTCGACGTGATGGTGGCGGAGGTCGGCAGCGACGGGACCCCCGCCAACATCGCCCAGCTGGCGAGCACCAACGGCATCTGCGCCAGCACCCTCACCGCGCAGGCGGGCGGCACCTCGGCGATCACCCTGACCTGTCCGGTGTGCGATGACGGGAACGCCTGCAACGGTCTCGAGACCTGCAACGCCGACACCGCCCAGTGCGTCCCGGGCACGCCGCCGAGCTGCAACGACAACAACGCCTGCACGGTGGATTCCTGCAACCCGGCCACCGGATGCGTCAACACGCCGCAACCGCCTTCGTTCTGCGACGACAGCAACGGCTGCACCGACGACTCCTGCGCTCCGGCGACGGGATGCGTCCACGCCCCCAAGCCGCCGTCGTTCTGCGATGACAGCAACGCCTGCACCGAGGATGCCTGCGTGCCCGCCACCGGCCAGTGCAGCCACACGGCCCAGCCGCCGTCGTTCTGCGACGACAGCAACGGCTGCACCGACGACTCCTGCGCTCCGGCGACGGGATGCGTGCATGCTCCGAAGCCGCCGTCGTTCTGCGACGACAGCAACGCCTGCACCCAGGATGCCTGCGTGCCGGCGACCGGCCAGTGCAGTCACACACCGCAGCCGCCGTCGTTCTGCGATGACAGCAACGCCTGCACCCAGGATGCCTGCGTCCCGGCGACCGGCCAGTGCACCCACACGCCGCAGCCGCCTTCCTTCTGCGACGACAGCAACCAGTGCACCGACGATGCCTGCGTTCCGGCCACGGGGGCCTGCTCGCACACGACGAAACCGCCATCGTTCTGCGACGACAACGACGTCTGCACCAACGACGTCTGCGACCCGCAGCAGGGATGCACGCACCCGCCGGCCGACCCGCTCCCGCCCAGTTGCGCGGAGACGATCTGCCGGACGCCCGGCTTCTGGGGCACCCACGCCGGCACCGAGAAATCGCCGGGGCACGGGCAGCCCGCGGTGAACATCACGGAGGCGGTGATCGACTGCGCCGACGGCAACTGCGCGGATCACACCGCCAACGACTATCTGCTCATCTGCGGGGAGAAGATCGACAGCCCCGACAGCAATCCGGCCGACGGCACGACCGACGTGAACGACGCCGCGTCGTCGACCGAGGCGATGTGCGTCGAGGTCCGGGGCGATTCGCGACTGCAGCTGGCGCGCCAGCTCACCGCCGCGGCCCTCAACTGCGTGATCAGCGGCGGCGGAGCCGACTGCGCCGGGACGGGCAGCTACACGACCGTCTTCAGCACCTGCAACAGCACCTGCGCCGATGCCAACGCCGGCAAGTCCGACGTGACGGCGTGCATCAGCCAGCTCGATTGTCTCAACAACGGCGGGACGTTCGAGAACGGCCTGTGCACGGCCGGAGGATCCGGGAATTGCCACGAGCGGATCCTCGTGAACGAAAGCCTGGGGCTCGATTTCGATCCTCCCGGTTCCGCCGGGAGCTCGGACGCGTGCCAGGCGGCCAACAAGTCCCGCTGCACCGTCGTCGGGCCGCACGAAGCGGACTGCAGCACCGATAGCCTGCCCTAGCGATTGCGCCGCGGGCGCGCCCTCCCCGGGCGCGCCCGCGGTCTTCGCGGGACGCCCCCCGGCGCCCCCAGGAACCTCCCGGGCCCGGGACGCGTTATGCTTGCGCCTCGCGACACGCCCATCGGAGGAATGCGATGAAGACGATCCTGCTGCCAGCCTGCGCCTGCCTGCTGGCGCTCCTGACTCCCGCCGCGGGTGCGGCGGACAAGCCCGCAACCGCCGCAGCGGGGGAGGTGACCGTGGCCGACAATCCCTTGCTCGCCCCGTGGACCGGCCCCTACGGCGGCGTTCCCCCCTTCGACCGCGTCCGCGTGGCCGACATGAAGCCGGCGCTCGAAGCCGCCATGGCGAAGAATCTCGAGGAGCTGGATGCCATCGCGAAGAATCCCGCCCCGCCGACCTTCGAGAACACCATCGCGGCGATGGAGAACTCGGGCCGGATGCTCGACCGCGTCATGGCCATCTGGAACCTCTGGGGCGGCAACCTGTCGACGCCGGACTACCGCAAGGTGCAGGAAGAGATGGCGCCGCGCCTCGCCGAGTTCCGTTCGAAGATCAGCCAGAACACCGCGCTGTTCACGCGCGTCAAGGCGGTGTACGACGCCCGCGCCAATTCGTCCCTGCGGCCGGACCAGCAGCGCCTTGTCTCCCTCGTCTATGACGGCTTCGCGCGCGACGGCGCGGCGCTGACCGGCGCCGCGAAGGAGCGCCACGCCGCCATCAACGCGCGCCTCGCCGAGCTGTACACGAAGTTCTCGAACAACGTCCTCGCCGACGAGGAGAACGACGTCACCTGGCTGAACAAGGATCAGATCGGCGGACTGCCCGACTCGCTCGTGAAATCCGCGGCGGCCGCCGCCGAGGAGAAGGGGCGCAAGGGGGAGTACGCCATCACCAACACCCGTTCCTCGGTCGAGCCGTTCCTGACGTACTCGACCGATCGCGGCCTGCGCGAGCGTGTCTGGCGCACCTTCTACGCCCGCGGCGACAAAGGCGACGAGCACGACAACAACGCGGTGATCGTCGAGATCCTGGCGCTGCGCACCGAGCGGGCGAAGCTCCTCGGGTACCCGAACTACGCCGCCTGGAACCTGCAGAACAAGATGGCGAAGACCCCCGAGCGCGCCATGGCCCTGATGCAGGAGGTCTGGCCCGCCGCCATCGGCCGCGTCAAGGAAGAGGTCGCCGACATGCAGGCCGTCGCCGACAAGGAGAAGGCGGGGATCCGGATTGCCGGCTGGGACTACCGCTACTACGCCGAGAAGGTCCGCCGCGCCAGGTACGACCTCGACTCCGAGGAGGTGAAGCAGTACCTGCAGCTCGACCACCTGCGCGAAGGGATGTTCTACGTCGCCGGCGAGCTCTTCGGCTTCACCTTCACGCCGCTTCCGGACGGCAAGGTGCCGGTCTTCCATCCCGACGTCAAGGTCTGGGAGGTGAAGTCGAAGGCGACCGGCGACCTCGTCGGCGTCTGGTATCTCGATCCCTACGCCCGGCCCGGCAAGCGCTCGGGCGCCTGGGCCACGACCTACCGCGACCACGAGACCTTCGACGGGCTCAAGACCACGCTCGGGTCGAACAACTCGAACTTCGTGAAGGGGGCGCCGGGCGAGCCGGTGCTGGTCTCCTGGACCGACGCCGAGACGCTCTTCCACGAGTTCGGCCACGCGCTGCACTACTTCTCGTCCAACGTCGCCTACCCGACGCTGAACAGCGGCGTGCGCGACTACACCGAGTTCCAGTCGCAGCTCCTCGAGCACTGGCTGCTCACGGACCAGGTGATCGACAAGTTCCTGGTGCACGTGAAGACCGGCAAGCCGATGCCGAAGGAGCTGGTGGCGAAGATCCAGAAGGCGGCGACCTTCAACAAGGGCTTCGAGACGACCGAGTACCTCGCCTCGGCGCTGATGGACATGAAGTACCACACCACCGACCCGAAGGGGCTCGATCCGAAGGCCTTCGAGAAGACGACGCTCGCGGCGCTGAAGATGCCGGAGGAGATCGTCATGCGGCACCGCTCGACCCAGTTCACCCACGTTTTCTCGGGCGAGGGCTACGCCGCCGGCTACTACGGCTACATCTGGGCCGACGTCCTCACCGCCGACGCGGCGGAGGCGTTCCAGGCGGCGCCGGGCGGCTACTACGACAAGCCGCTGGCGAAGAAGCTGGTGGACAACCTGTTCGCGGTGCGCAACGCCGTCGATCCGGCCGACGCCTACCGCGCCTTCCGCGGGCGTGACGCGCAGATCGCCGCGCTCATGCGCGACCGCGGCTTCCCGGTCCCGGCCGGCGCCCCGGCGAAGGCCAAATAAGCCGCCGTCCCTCTAAGCCAAAGAAGCCGCCAGGACCGCTAAGCCAAGGAGTGGACCGTCCCCACCGCGGGCCCCCCGCGAGTGGGACAAAAGTCCCACAATCGTGCTCCCCGCAGCGGCGGGACGGGCGTATATTTCCGGCCACTCGCCGGTTCGCCAGTCATCGCTTGGAGGTCGCAACATGCCGCCTGAAGGGACCCGCGACGCCCGCGTCTCCGCCTCATCCCGCTACGCCTCCTGGGTCGTCCTCTCCGCCGCGACCATGCTCGCGGCCGCCGGGGCGCCGCGGACTCCGGACCGGGTTCTCACGGTCGCGAGTTCCGGGCCGGGTGCCTCCCTTCCCTGTCCCGACGGAGATCTGGACGGGTACGTCGTCTGCAGCGGCTGCCTGCCGGGGGGCAACCTCTGCGGGGAGTGCGACGACAACGACGCCGCCGTGCATACCGGGGCGGCCGAGATCTGCAACCAGCGGGACGACGATTGCGACGGTTCTCCGGACGAGGGCTTCCCGGCCATCGACACCTCGCGAGTCATCCGGAACCTGAGCGGCCAGGCGTTCGACAACTTCGGCTCGGTCCTTCTCGGCGTCGGCGACGTGACCGGTGACGGTGTGCCCGATCAGGCGATCGGCGCCGAATTCTGGAAGAACGCCGCTCAGGTTC
This sequence comes from Verrucomicrobiia bacterium, assembly GCA_035638075.1. GTDB lineage: Bacteria > Acidobacteriota > Polarisedimenticolia > Gp22-AA2 > Gp22-AA2 > DASRAU01. The sequence continues at coordinate 135,218 of DASRAU010000041.1, read as the reverse complement.
AGGTCGGCAGCATTCAAGTGATCTCCGGCGCCGACGGTTCGCCGGTCTGCCGGATGGTCGACCCGCAGGGTGGCTCCGCTTTCGATCTCGGCCAGGACGCTGTCCTGGTCGGCGACCTCAACGGTGACGGTGTCTCCGACGTCGCCGGTCGTTCCTCGGGCTTCGTCTGCGTTTTCTCGCCGGTCGACTGTTCGCTGATTCTCCGCTGCCCGAGCCAGGGGTTGGTCCTGGGGGCTGCCGGCGATGTGAATCTCGACGGCACGCCCGACCTGGTCTTCGGAAACGCGTCCGGCGCCGGCAAGGTGACCGTGGTGTCCGGCGCGACCTGCGGAACGCTCTTCACCTACACGGACGCGGCGGCGCAAGGGCTCGGCGCCGCCGTCACCGGGATCGCGGACGTCACGGGCGACGGCCGGCCGGACCTGCTCGCCAGCTCCGCACAGTCCGTCTACGTCCTCTCGGGGCTCAACGGCGGCCTCGTGCGGAAGATCGCCGAACCGGCTACGAGCGGGGCGGCCCGCTTTTCGGGCGGGCTCGTGGCGCTGCCGGACATCACCGGCGATGGCGTGCCCGACCTAGCGGCGGGCACCGAAGGAAACGACACGCCGCTCGACTCGGCCGGTAGCGTGCTCATCGTGTCGGGAGCGACCGGCACGGCGGTGCGGCGCTGTGTCGATCCCGCCGCCGCGGCGTTCGACGGGCTTGGAAGGTCGATCGCCGTGGTCCCCGACCAGAACGGGGATGGCGTTCCGGAGATCCTCGCGGGCGCCCCTTTCCGTGATGCTCCCGGTGCGCAGACGGCCGGGGCCGCGCTGCTCTTCTCGGGGGCCGACGCCGGCCTGCTGCGGCGCTACCAGGCCACACCGGCGGTCGCGGATGACCAGTTCGGAACCACCGTCGCCGCCCTCGGCGATCTCAGCGGCGACGGGGTGTCGGAGATCGGCGCAGGCCCCGCGCGCGATCCGGAGCTCGCGTCCTACCGGACGGTGATCCTGTTCGCGCACGAGAGTGTCTGCGACGCCGACGGCATGTCGCCCTTCCAGGGGGACTGCGATGACACCTCGTCCACCACCTACCGTGGCGCGCCGGAGGTGTGCGACGGGCGTGACAACGACTGCGACACTGTGGTGGACGAGGACTCGGACGGCGACCTGTATGACGCCTGCTCCGACTGCGACATCGCCAATCCGCTCATCCATCCGGGAGCGCCCGAGGTCTGCAACGGCCGGGACGACGACTGCGACGGATCGGTGGACGAGGGGAGCGACGCCGACGGCGACGGCGTGACGACCCCGTGCGACTGCAACGATGCAGACCCCTCCATCCATCCCGGGGCGGCGGAGGTCTGCGACCACGTCGATCGGAACTGCGACGGCCGGATGGACGAAGGGACGGCCTCCGACGGCACGCTCCTGCCCGGGCCGGATCCGAGCGATGGCCAGAACATCCGGGTGACCGAACTCGTCTCCCTGGGGGACGTCAACGGGGACGGCGTGCCCGACTTCGTCGCCGGCCTTCCAAACCTGTCGATCGGTGGCCGGCTCACTCTCTACTCGGGCCGCGACCGCACGCCGATATGCAGCGGCAATGATTTGATCCCCGCCGGCTCCCAGGCCTTCGGGACATCGCTGGCCGCCCTTCCCGACGTGTCCGGCGACGGCGTCCCCGACGTGGCGGTTGGCGTTCCGGGCTACGGGAACAGCGGCGCCGTGGACATCCTTTCCGGCGCCGACTGCAGCTTCATCCGGCGCTGCACCGATCCCCAGATCACTCCGGCCGCGCGCCTCGGGACCGACGTCGCCGCGATCGGCGACCTGAACCTTGACGGCACCCCCGAGATCGCGGCCACCGCGCCGGGGGCTCTTTCCAACACCGGGCAGGTCACGCTGTTCGACCCGAAGACCTGCATCCCGGGACGGAGGCTCGTGGATCCGTATGGTCCCATGGATGCGACGTTCAACCAGTCGGTCGCGGGTGTGGGCGACGTGGACGGCGACAGCCGGCCGGACATCGCCGTCGGCGAACACCTCGACGCGGTCAACGGCATCAAGTCCGGGAGCGTCCTAATCTGGTCGGGCGCCACCGGCGCCCTGATCCGACGGCTGCGGCCGCCGAACCCGCAGGCGAACGCCAATTTCGGCCTTTCGCTGGCGTCTCTCGGAGACCTGAACGGGGACGGGATCTCCGACCTCGCGGTGGGAGACAGTTTCGATTCCATCGCCGGCGGCCCGAGCGTCATGCTCTATTCGGGCCGCGACGGCGCCTTCCTGAGGGCGTGCACCGGGCCACCGAACGGTGCCAGTCTGGCCATCGCCGCAGCGGGGGACGTCACAGGGGACGGCGTGCCCGACTTCATCGCCGGGATCAACTTCAGCGAACAGGCCTTCCCCGTCTTTCGAGCGAACATCGGCGCCGTGGTGCTGTTCTCCGGCGCCGACTGCTCCGTCGTGCAGGCGTACACCGATCCTGCCGGGCGCTCGAACGACGTCCTCGGACTGGCGGTCCTCGCCGCGGGTTCGCTCGGCGGTGACGCGGGCCCCGAGTTCATCGCCTCGTCCGTGCGGGGGCTCTTCTTCATGACCCGGGAGGCCGATTGCGACGGCGACGGGGTGACTCTCTTCCGCGGCGATTGCGACGACGCCGACCCGGCGCGCGCGCCGGGCCGGGTCGAGATCTGCGACGGCAAGGACAACAACTGCAACGTCTCCGTCGATGAGGACATCGACGGCGACGGGTACGGGCCCTGCACTGACTGCGACGACGCCCACGCCGCCGCGCACCCGGGGGGGACGGAGGTCTGCGACTTCCTCGACAACGATTGCGATGGGGCCATCGATGAAGGGTTCGACCCCGACGGAGACGGGGTGCCGTCCTGCGCCGACAACTGCCCCGCGGCCGCCAATCCCGGGCAGGCCGACGCGGACGGTGACGGGGTGGGGGATGCCTGCGACGCCGAGACCTGCGACGGCATCGACAACGACGGCGACGGCGCCATCGACGAGGGCTTCGCGGGCATTCCGGACACCTGCAACCACCTCGACGACGACTGCGACGGTTCCGTGGATCCGGGCGCGGCCCGTGTCTGGAACACCCGGACGCTCACCCCGCCGGTCCAGCTCGCCGGCCGCTACGGCCGATCGGTGGCGAGTCTCGGCGACGTGGACGGGGACCACGTCTCCGATTTCGTCGTCGGAGCGGACAACGTCAGCATCGGGGGCGTGAACGGGGTCGGCCGAGCGGCGATCGTCTCCGGGGCGAGCCTCTCCATCCGGTGCGAGCTCACCGACCCGACGGGCGACCAGAGCGATGGGATGGGCGCCGCGGTCGTGGGCCTGGGAGACGTCAATGGCGATGGGGTCCCCGATGTGGCCGCCGGGTCCCCTGACGACTACTTCGGGAGCGGCATTCCGGCACGCGGCTCGGTCTCGATCTTTTCCGGAGCCGACTGTTCCTGGCTGCGCAAGTGCGCCGATCCTGCGGGTCCCGGCGGCCTCGTCAGTTTCTTCGCGGACACCACCGGCCAGTCGCTCGCCGCACTGCCGGATCTCACGGGAGATGGCGTGCCCGATTTCGCCTCCGGCACCCCCGGAGACTCCTCCACGCCGGGGAGTGTCGTGGTGTTCTCCGGCTCCGACTGCGCGGTGGTGCGGCGCCTCGCGGATCCTCTCGCCGCCGCGGGGGCCCGTTTCGGAGCATCACTGGCCGCTCCGGGTGATCTCTCCGGCGACGGCGTTCCGGATCTCCTCGTCGGAGAATCCGGTGGGAACGGCAGCGCGGTGTTGATGTCGCTGGCCGATGGTTCGGTCCTGCGCCGGCAGTCCGACCCGGGTGCCGTCCCCGGGGGGGGACTCGGATCCTCGGTTGCGGTTCTTCCGGATGTGTCGTCCGACGGGGTTCCCGACCTGCTGGTCGGCGCCAGCCTCGACGACGGCTCATTCAAGGACACCGGGAGCGTGTCGATCTTTTCCGGCGCGGACGGCAGCCGGCTGCGCAAATGCACCGATCCCTCCGCGTCTCCCCTGTCCCGGCTCGGAATGTCGGTCGCGGCGACATCCGACTTCGACGGTGACGGTATCGCCGATTTCGTCGCTGTCGAGCCGCTCCAGCACACCAGCGCCGCGCCCCGCAGCGGATCGGTTCTCATGTTTTCCGGAGCCACCTGCGCCCTGCTGAAACGGTTCGACCTCGCCCTCGGCCAGCAGTCGGTCTACGGCGGCGATCGCGTCCTGGTGGCGTCCGCGGATCTCGACGGCGACCACCTGCCGGAGATCCTCCTCGGCGCGCCCCAGGGCGGGGGAGGGGCCCTGGGGGAGGGACGGCTGCTCGTCCTCGGTCGCACGACCGACTGTGACGGCGACGGGGCGACGCCGCTCGGCGGAGACTGCGACGACGCCAGCGCGGCGCGGGCTCCCGGCCGCATCGAAGTGTGCGACAGCACGGACAACGACTGCGACGGGTCCGTCGACGAAGACTCCGACGGCGATGGCTTCGGCGCCTGCAACGATTGCGACAACGGCCGCGCCGCGGCTCATCCGGGCGCCCCGGAGACCTGCAACGGTCTCGACGACAACTGCAACCTGCTGGTCGACGACGGTCCGGATCTCGATGGCGACGGGGTCAGCGCCGTCTGTGACTGCCAGGATCGCAACCCGGCGATTCGTCCGGGAGCGACCGAGATGTGCAATCGCCTCGACGACGACTGCGACGGCCGGATCGACGAGACGTCGCCGCGTGTCCCGATGGCCTCCCTCGTCACGGATCCCACCGGCCAGGCGAACGGGATGCTGGGCATGTCCGTGGCCGGGATCGGCGACGTGGACGGCGACGGTGTGCCCGACTACGCAGCGGCCAGCGGCACCCAGTCCGTCGTTTTTTCGGGGAGCACTGGCACGGTGCGCTGTCGTGGCCTCGGACGCTCGCCACTGGCCGGGATTCCGGACGTCACCGGAGACGGTGTGCCCGATTTCCTGGGGGTCCTGGGCGGCAGCGTGCAGGTGATGTCCGGCGCCACCTGCGCGACGGTCCGGAGCTGCGGGATCAACGGACCGGTGGGGCAGGGGACATCCATCGCGGCGATCGGCGACGTCAACGCCGACGGCGTCCCCGATTTGGCGAGCGGCGCACCGGGTCAGACGGCGACCGCGCCGGCCGGTGAAGTGATCGTCTACTCAGGCTCGACCTGCGGCGTCTTGTACAGGGTCACCGATCCCACGTTGTCGGCGGGCGCGCGCTTCGGGACCGCGCTCGCGGCTCCCGGGGACGTCACCGGCGACGGCTGGCCGGACTTCGTGGTCGGGGCACCGTCGGATTCGTCTCTCGGCGTCTCCGAAGCGGGGCGCCTCGTGGTCGTGTCGGGTCCGGATGGAACACCCTTCCGGCGTCTGCACGATCCCGCGGCCACGCCGAAATATCACCTGGGCGAGACCCTCGCGGTGGCGGGGGACCTCGACGGAGACGGCGTGCAGGATCTCTTCGCCTATGCGCCGACGAACAATCCTCCGAACGATATCGGGGCGGTCGTGCAATTCTCGGGAATCGGCGACACGGTCCTGCGCCGCTGCCCCGGTCCGCTGGGAACGCCCTCCGAAAGATTCGGCCGGAACGTTACGGCGGCCGGCGACATGACCGGCGACGGCATCCCCGACTTCGTCGTCGGGGAGCTCACCAGCCTGCCCGGGGCGGCGTTCGCCGGCTCGGCCCTCGTCGTCTCCTCCGCCGACTGCAGCATCGTCTCCCGACGGACCGATCCTTCCCCGATCGCCCAGGGCAGTCTGGCGTTTTTCGGTCTGGCCGTGCCGGGCGACATGACCGGCGACGGGCGGCCGGACATCGTCGCCGGGGCGGACTCCACCAACGGGCCGTCCCCGCTGCCGCGCGGCCACCTCGTCGTCTTCTCCGAAACGACCAGCTGCGACAATCCCGACAACTGCCCCGCTGTGGTCAACCCCTTCCAGAACGACACCGACGGGGACGCACGGGGCAACGTGTGCGATGTCTGCCCGACCAACGCCGACCCGCTCCAGGCCGACATGGACCTCGACGGCGTCGGCGATGCCTGCGACTGCCAGCCGGCCGACCCGGCGTTCCGCTCGCCCGGCGACCGGGTGCGCCTGGATCTCGATGCCCAGGGGCGAATCCTCTGGACCGCGGCGCAGGGCGCCGAGGGATACATCATCCGGCGGGGGGATCTCGCGCTGCGCGCTTATGGCAATTACGGCGCCTGCTGGGGGCACGTCACAGGGCCCCGTTCCGGAGACGCGGGCATCCTGGACCCGACCGCGCCCGCCATCGGCGCCGGCTTCTTCTATCTCGTGCAGGGAGAGCACTCTCTCTGTGGAAGGGGTTCCCTCGGATTCGACTCCCTCGAGCGTCCGCGCGTCGTGAGCGGTCCGGACTGTCCCTGACCTGGCGGGAGGTTTCTAGCGGACCAGCGCGGCGGCGTTGCGCAGGCGCGACAGGATCTTCTCGTCGACCTGCGGGTCGTCCCACTTCTGGCTTCCCTGGCGCGAAGCGACGAGCGCGCCGCCGGGGGCGACGATGAAGGTCCGCGGCAGCCGGTAGGCGAGATCGACCGTGTCGGCGAGCGGGCCCGAAGGAGCCCGGTTCAACCGGAGCGGCAGGTTGTACTTCTTCGCGAAGCCGGCCATCCCCGCCAGAAGCAGGATGCTCAGCGCCAGCCGCGCCCCCACTCGGCCCCGGGAACCCCCGACCCCCATCGCTTCCGTTCCTCGCGGGCACCGACTCTAGACCCGCCGCCCTGGTTCGGCAAACGCACAAGCGTGTCCGGGCCGGCAGACAGCCGCGCCGCGCGCGACGCTCCGTGGGAACACCGACGAGTCTCTACGGGTTTTTACTCCTTGTCTTTTCATGGTTCATGAGATCCATGAGAAAAACCTGAAGACGAAGTTGTCCGCGTTGAGCGCGCGCTTTTCCGGATAGGCCTGCGTGGAACTACGCAGCGGGCACGCGCCTTGCGCTTGAGCGGCGCCGTTCCCCGGAGTCCGGTGGGGGCCCGTTTGCCCGGGGGTGGGAGGAAGAGATGCAAGGCAAGCATGCTCACCTCGTGTATCTGGCCACCGCCGCGGTGGCCGTCACGTTCACCTTCACCGAGTCGGGGCCGCTCGAAGCCCCGGCGGCGTTCGTGTCGGAGAGCAACGGCTTCACGACGCAGGCGCAGTTCGCGCTCGACCGCGACACCTTCGAGGAGAAGGAGGAGATCGAAGAAGGGCTCGGGCCGCTCTACAACGCCGCGTCCTGCGCGGCGTGCCACGCCAACCCGGTGACCGGCGGCATCAGCCAGGTCACCGAGCTGCGCGCCGGGCACTTCGACGGCAACGTGTTCGTGGATCATCCCGGCGGGTCGCTCATCAACGACCTCGCCATCGACTCGACCGCCCAGGAGCGCGTCATGAGCGGCAACGAGGTCCGCACGCAGCGGACCTCGCTCAACGTCCTCGGCGACGGCTACGTCGAGGCCATCGACAGCAACACCCTCGTGGCCATCGCCAACCGCCAGCCCTTCGGGATGCGCGGGCAGGTGATCGTCGTGCCGGTGCTCGAAGCCGGGGGCAGGAGCCGCGTCGGGCGGTTCGGCTGGAAGAACCAGCACGCCAGCCTGCTCTCGTTTTCGGCCGACGCCTATCTCAACGAAATGGGGATCACGAGCCCGCTGGCCCCGAAGGAGAACACCTCCAACGGGAGGTCCACGGCCATCTACGACGAGGTGGGCGATCCCGAGGACACGGGGGAGGACATCGAGGCCTTCGCCCGCTTCATGCGCTCGACCAAGGTTCCGCCGCGCGACGAGGACCTGGCCGCGACGACGGATTCGCGGCTCGGGGACCAGGTGTTCTCTCGCATCGGCTGCGACACCTGCCACGTGCGCAACATCACCACCGCCCCGGCGGGCACGGTCATCAACCAGGGGACCTTCACGGTGCCGCCCGCTCTCGGCAACGTCACCATCCACCCGTTCGGCGACTTCCTGCTGCACAACGTGGGAACCGGCGACGGGATCGTGCAGAACGGCGGACAGTCCACGCGCAACAAGGTCCGCACGGCGCCGCTCTGGGGGCTGCGCACCCGCTCGCGCCTGATGCACGACGGGTTGAGCATGACGCGCAACGACGCGATCCAGCGCCACGGGAACGAAGCGCAGCGGGTGATCGATGCGTATCGCGCCCTGAGTAGCACCGATCGGCAGGCGCTCCTGACGTTCCTCGACTCGCTGTAACCGCACGACGCCGCCGCGGGGGGGCCTGCTTCGCCGGGCCGGCTCCCCCCGCGGCGGCGGTCGCCGCTTCCGGTGCGGTCTTTATTTTCCCGCGAGGGGGAACTTTCCCGCCGCCGCCGACACTCATTCCATGGGGCCGGGTGTACCCTCGGCCCGGAAAAGGAGGGTCGATGCGACCGAAAGCGGTGGTCCTGGCGTGTCTCGTCGCGGTGTCGTCGTGGGTGCTCGCCGCGGATCTTCCAGCCGGTTGGATCAAGGCGGGGAGCGCGCCCGCCGACTATGACATGGGCGTCGACAGCGTCGTCCGGCACGCCGGCGCGGCCAGTGGCACCATCCATGCGAAGTCGGCCGAGACCGATCCCAAGAATTTCGGCACGCTGATGCAGATGGGCGATCCCGGCGAGTACCGCGGGAAGCGCGTGAGGCTGTCCGGCTATGTGAGATCGGACAAGGTGGAAGGGGGCTGGGCGGGCCTCTGGTTCAGGGTGGACGGGCCACAGCGCTCCCCGCTCGCCTTCGACAACATGCAGGACCGGGCGATCAAGGGGACGACGGACTGGACCAAAGTCGCCATCGTCCTCGACGTGCCGCAGGAGGCGACGGCGATCGCCTATGGCATCCTGCTCAGCGGCCCCGGCCAGGTCTGGATGGACGATCTGAAGTTCGAGGTGGTGACGTCGGATGTCCCGGTGACCGGCCAGGGACGACCCTCCGGCGGCAAGCCGCAGAACCTCGACTTTGAAGAGTGACGGAACGACACGCGAAGCGACCGCCGAATCGGACCGGACCCTCCTGGAGGCGGGACGGCAGGGGGACGCCGGAGCGCTGTCCCGGCTGATCGAGCGCCACGGCCGGGCCCTCCAGTCCTTCGTCGGCCGCCGGCTCGGAGCCCATCGCGCCTGGTCGGAGGACGCCGTGCAGGACGTCCTGCTGAGAGCGCAGCGCACGGCGGACCGCTTCGAGGGACGCTCGAGCTTCCGGACCTGGCTCTTCGGCATCGCCCGCAACATCTGCCACGAATACCTGCGCCGGGAAAGTCCGATGGTCCCCGAGGACGGGCTCTTCGCCGCCCTGCCGGACGCGTCCCTCGATCCGCTGGAGCGGCTGGAACGGTCCGAGCGGGAGGCGCTGGTCCGGTCGGCCATCGCGGACCTGCCGGCCGCACACCGTCGGGTGCTGCGGCTGCGGGATCGCGACGGCCTCGCCTACGCGGAGATCGGACGGACCCTCGGCATTCCCATCGGGACGGTCCGTTCGCGCGTGCACAATGCGCGCGCGGCGTTGTCACGGAGCCTGGCGGCCCGGCTGGAGAAGAAGGAGAGGCGATGAACTGTGATGAGGCCCTGCGGCGGTTGAGCGTCGATCTCGACGGGGAGCTGAACCCGTTGGAGTCGACGGCTCTGCGGCGTCACACGTCCGCTTGCCCGGACTGCGCGCGCCGGCGACGTCTCCTGGATCAGACGCGCGCGGCGTTCCGCGCCGGCGACCGGAGATCCGGCGCGTGGCCGCTGGTCTCGACCGCGCTCCTGGTCGCGATCCTCGGCTGGTCCTTTTTGGCCCTGCGCCGGGAAGCGGGCGTCCCGGGGCCGCCGGTTTCTTCCGCGGCGCGTCAGGCGGCCCTGAAGCGGACGGTCCCGCTGTCCCTCTCGCAGCTGAAGAACGCCATGGCCGGTGTCGATTGCGGCAAACCGGGGGCCGTCCACTGCGTCATCGAACAACCCTGTCTCGATTGCGGCCTGCGGCAGCCGGGACTCGATCTCCGCTGATCGCGCCGCGGCTCGAGCGCGGCGACACGCTCCCTTTCAGCCTTTCAACAGATCTTCCACGGCGCGGCGGCCTTCGGCGGCGGCGCCGTTCCAGTTCTGGTGTCCCTGCAACTCCGAGTGGCCGATGGCGACGCGGCCGAACGGCTTGCGGATGACGGCGGAGGCGGGCTCCTGCCCGCCCGTGCCGAACATGAAGCCGGGGCCGGGGTTCACGTAGGCGTGCCCCCACCGGTTGAGCACGATGCCGGCGATGTCCCTGGCCGCATCGAAGCCGCCCTCGCCGAAGAGCAGGGACATCTGTTCGCGGACGCGGCGCTCGATTTCCGGGAACGACGGCGTGAGCAGGTGAAGACGCCCGAGCTGCCCCTGCGCCTTCGCCGGCATGCCCGGCGTGAACGACGGGATGTAGAAGGTCAGGACGATCGGATCGTCCGGGTGCAGCCGCGCGCCCGGGTCGTCGCCGACGCGCATCGGCCGCCGCACATTGCACGAGAAGCCCAGGCCCCCCTGCCAGAGGCATGACCCGAACCCGAGGCGCGGCAGGAACCGCCAGTTGTCGAGGGCGACGTTGACCACCAGGACCGCCGAGTGCCGGAACGACTCGTAGGCGGTCCGGTGGGTCTCCGGCAGATCGGCGAGCACGTGCCGGTTGATCCAGCCGCCCGAGGCCATGACCACCTTTCTTGCGGCGGTGCGGTGGAGCGCCCCGTCCTTGAAGTACGTGACGACGGCTTTCTCGGAGCGATCCACCGGGCCCCTGTGCTCGACGCGGACGACCGTCGAGCCGAGGCGCATCCGCACCGGCTGCCCGGGGCGATCGAGCGTCGCGAAGTCGACCGGCCGATCGACGACGTCCGCGAAGCGGGCCGCTCCGCCGATCGACTCCGGGATCAGGCTCTTCACGAAATGCCGGGCGATGACCGCATTGCCGCCGGGGTAGCAGTGGAAGACGAAGCCGCTGTAGCGTGAGCTGCGCCGGAATCCGGGCAGTCCGAAATGCCAGCCCCACCACGCGGAGATGGCGTCGCATCCCAGCCCGATGATGCTCGCGAGGATCGGATCGACGTACGCGGTGACGTCGGGCGGAAGCGCCAGGACCTGCTCGTAGTACTGCTTCATGGTCATGCCGTCGAGCCACGGCCCGATCTCGGACTCCGGCCGGCCGGCGGCGCCGCGCCGGAACGCCTCGGTCTCGTCGGCGGCGGAGTCGCGCCAGCGCGCCACGGCGGCGCGGGTCTTCTCGTCGAAGCGCGCGGCGAGGGTGGCGGCGCTCCAGGGGTCGCGCTCCCACCCGGGCCTGCCGCCGCGGGCCAGGAGGCCCGCACCCTTCGCGCCTGCCGGGCCCGTGTCGGCGCTTCCCGATCCGCCGGGTAACGGTGTCGCGTCGCCGAAGCGGTAGCCGACGTCGAACCGGTCCGCGGCCCAGTGCAGGAAGGAGTAGTTGTCGAGCGGCAGGCGCATCCCCGCGGCCGGGCCCTGCGGCTCGAGATAGTCGTACTCGCGGGGCAGCCCGAGCGCCGTGAAGTAATCGTCGGGCGCGCCGGTCGCCGGCTGGACGCCGAAGTCGTTCGAGCCCTGCGGCCCCACCAGGCGGTGGCCGCGCACGTCGAACTCGTTGCGCTTCGCCTCGCCGCCGAAGATCGGGTGATTGTCGAGGATGAGACAGCGTCCCGCGCCGTCGAGGCGCCGGAAGTGATGCGCCGCGGCGAGCCCCGCGAAGCCGCCCCCGACCACGATGAGGTCGTACTCCTCGCCGGTGTCGGAGGCCTGCGCGAGCTGCGCCTCGAAGCGGCCGTCTCGCACCCGGTGCGCCATGGTCACGACGTCCGGCGTGTTGCCGTGGGAAGGGGCGTAGTCGCCGACCCCCCCCGGCCCGTACCAGTCGGCGGGGATCTCGAACTCCGGCGGCAGCTGCGAGAAGGGATCGGCCGACGGAGCGGAGCCCGCCGCGGCGCCGGCGGCGGACGGGGCGGAGGTCGTGCCGCCGGTCGTGCGGCACGCGGCCATGAGCGCGGCGAGCGCCGGCAATCCGTTCAGGAAGTCGCGCCGCGTGATGGAGCGATGCATCCCGAGCGCGGCATCGCGCCGTGCCTGCGCCGGATTCCCGCGCGTCGCGTCCGTGGAAACCGGCCGGCGTCGCCTCAAAGTCATGCGCGGCTCGTTCCGGCGGCGAGCGCCGCCTTGCGCCGCTCCCGGCTCGCCGCGGGCCAGAGCGCCTTCGGGTCGTAGTACGCCTCGAACGCCGGGACGCCTTCGGGGAGGCGCACCCACGGCAGCTTCGAGCGCGTGTAGATGTGCACGTCGGGCGCGACCGCGGAGGGGGTGTCGAGCGTCCCGCCGCGCACGAACAGGATGGCCGAACGGCCGCCGTAGACGCTCCAGACCGCGACGCGGCACTTGGGACACCGGAAGATGGCGTTGGGGGTGCCGCCGTTGGGTGGCATCTCCGTCGGCTCGGGGCTGCCGGAGAGGTGCGCGACGCGCGACGCTTCGATGAGCAGGTTGATGACGAAGGCCGAGCCGGTGTGCTTCTGGCAGTTCAGGCAGTGGCAGCAGTGGACGAACATCGGCGGCGCATCGAGACGGTAGCGCACCTCGCCGCAGGCGCACCCTCCTTCGAGCGTTGCGTGCATCGCGATCTCCCGTCTGAAGAAAAAGGCGGAGCGAGTCGCGATTCTAGACGCAAAAGGGCCCGCCGCCGTGAATGCAGGTCACGACGACGGGCTTTGGTGGAGGGAGCTCGTCTGTCCGGCCGGATTGTCGACGCCCGGCCGGACGTGATGTCAGTGGTGCGATCCCGTGGCGCCCGCCTGCAGCCGCTCCGCCTCCTTGAGGTGGAAGGCCACGCGCTCGCGCGTCGCCTGGAGGTGCGCTTTCACCTCGGGGTTCTGCGCCATGCGGATGAAGTCGTCGAGCTTGTCGAGCGCTTCCCGGTGCCCGTTGACCATCTCGCTCAGGAAGGAGCGCTCGAACTCGCCGCCAGAGACGTCGTCGAGGCGGTCGAGCATCTGCTCTCCCTGGGTGTGGATGCTGTCCACCGGGTCCCCCTTCTTGAGGTCGATGTTCAGCTTGTCGGCGAGCTTCTCGGTGTCGTTGATGTTCTTGCCGTGATCCTCGCGGATCATCCTGGCGTAGCTCTCCACCGGCCCTTCGACGTCCTTCTTCTCGGCCAGCTGCGCGGCGTGCACCTCGTTCTCGTCGATGGCCACGAGCTGCGCCAGGATCTCGCCGTCGTTGCCGTACTTCCCGTTGGCGTTCTTGTCGTTGGCCCGGGCGTGGGTCGCCAGCGTCCCGGCGGCGGCGAACAGCATGGCCGCGAAGGCCGCTGCGCCGGCACGGAATGTCGGGATCTCTCTCATCGATGGACCTCCTCAGTCTGCGAGACAAGGGTACCGGCCGGGGGAATGGAAACAAGGGGCAAAAATCCCGACGGGCCTGTCCGGAGATTCGCTGAGCGCCGCGGGGCGGCTTGCGGCCTATCGTCGGAGGGTTCGAAATTCACGCCCTGCATCGGGAGGAATTCGATGAATGCCCGACGTTTCCGCATGGATGTCCGAGGTGCCGCGCTCACCGCGGCGATCCTGGCCCTGGCGCCGCTCGCCGCCTGCAACGACAGCCACCCGCGTTCTCCGGGAGCCGGCACTCCCGGCGTCACCGGCAGCACCAACACGTCCCCGACCCTCGAGGGGTCATGGGTCCTCACCTCGACCCCGCTGACCAGCTCGTGCGGCTCGCTGAACACGATGTTCGAAGGAACCACCGTCCTGACCGTCGTGCAGGCCGGAAACGCCTTCAACTTCACCATGACCGACGACTGCAACAACCCCATCCCCGGCGGCACGGGGACGGTCGACCCGACCGGCACCGTGCAGTTCGGGAACGAGGCGACCCGCACCGTCAGCGCCACCTGCACGGTGAACCTGACCCAGGACTGGACCGGGATCACGCGCATGCCGTCCGACACGTTCTCCGGCGGCAACGTCATGAACCTGGCCCCGATGACCGGGGCGAGCAACTGCAACGCCACCCTGCCCTGCACGGTCAACGGTTCGTTCAACGCGAACCGCTGCCCGGCGACCGGCTGCCAGGTGACCTGCACGCAGTAGGCTTCGCGCGCCACCATGAGCGTGGCCGCGTTCGAGCAGTGACGGCCCCTCGCGCGTCGTCCCGGCCCGGGATCCGGGTGAGCCCGGTGAGGAATCCGGGCTAGACTGTCGCCACGCGAACACGCGAGACGACGGAGGACGACATGGAGAAGGGGAGCTACGCCACCCGGGCGTGCGGCGCCGCGAGCGCCACGTCACCGCTGGCGCCGATGACCATCCGGCGCCGCGAGCCGGGAACGCAGGACGTGCAGATCGACGTGCTGTTCTGCGGTGTCTGCCATTCCGACCTGCACCAGGTCCGCAACGAGTGGCAGAGCGCCATGCCCACCGTCTATCCGTGCGTTCCCGGGCACGAGATCGTCGGCCGCGTCGCGAAAACCGGCGCCTCGGTCACCACCTTCAAGGCAGGTGACCTCGCCGCCGTCGGCTGCATGGTCGATTCGTGCCGCGTCTGCGACGAGTGCCGCGCCGGGACCGAGCAGTACTGCAAGACCCTCCCCACCTTCACCTACAACTTCGAGGACAATCACCTGGGCGGCGTCACCTACGGCGGCTACTCGAAAAGCATCGTCGTGGACGAGAACTACGTGCTGCGCGTGCCGAAGGGGCTCGACCCGGCCGCGGCGGCGCCGCTCCTGTGCGCCGGGATCACGACGTACTCGCCGCTCCGGCACTGGAACGTGGGGAAGGGGACGAAGGTCGGCATCGTGGGCCTCGGCGGCCTGGGGCACATGGCGGTCAAACTCGCCGCCGCCTTCGGCGCCGAGGTCACCCTGTTCACGACCTCGCCGGGGAAATCCGCCGACGCGAAGCGGCTGGGGGCGCAGGACGTCGTGGTCACGCGCGACAACGACGCCGAGCTGCTGAAGCGGGCGGCGACCTACGACTTCATCCTCGACACCGTCTCGGCGAAGCACGACCTCAACATGTTCCTCGAGCTGCTGAAGAAGGACGGCACGATGACGCTCCTCGGGGCGCCGATGGAGCCGGCGGCCCTCGGCGTTTTCAGCCTCCTGTTCAAGCGCCGCCGCCTCGCCGGCTCGGCCATCGGCGGCATCCGCGAGACCCAGGAGATGCTCGACTTCTGCGCCGCGAAGGGGATCGCCTCCGACATCGAGACGATCCGAGCGCAGCAGATCAACGACGCCTACGAACGCCTGCTCAAGGGGGACGTCAAGTACCGCTTCGTCATCGACATGGCCACGCTCGACTGATGCGCCGCGGTCCGATCGCTCTCGGCGCGGGTGCGGCGCTGCTGTGGCTCGCGGCGGCGGCCATTCCGGCGGCGCCTGCTGCCGCGGCGCCTGATGCGGCAGCGACCGCCGCGAAGCCGGCGCCCGCGCCTCGCGCGAGCGCGGCTCCCGGGAATGCGGCTCCGGCGGCGCCCGCGGAGAGCTCCGCTCCGGCAGAGGCGGCGGTGGAGCGGCATTCCCCGAAAACCGGCGCGCCGTCGCTCGGGCCGGAGAAGGCGTCGAACACGCTGGTGTTCTTCACCGACTACCAGTGCCCCGTGTGCCCGCGCGCGGCGCGCGAGCTCGACAAGCTGGTGGCCGACTTCAAGGGGGAGCTGCGCGTCGAGGTGCGGAACAACCCGCTCATCATCCACAAGGACGCGTTCGATGCCGCGGCGGCGGCGAAAGCGGCGCAGCGCCAGGGCAGGTTCTGGGAGTACCACGCGGCGCTCGTCGGCGGCGGTTCCCGGGATCGGGCCGGGCTCCTGCGTCTGGCGCAGGAGATCGGGCTGGATGCCGGCATCTTCGCGCGCGACTTCGACGACCCGAAGCTGCGCGACGAGGTCGGGGCCGACATGAAGGCGGCGGCCGACGCGAAGTCCCTCGGCACCCCCGGCTTCCTGATCAACGGCCACGTCGAGACCGGGTGGGCGTCGCTCCCCTGGCTCGAGCAGGTCGTCCGTCAGAACTGGAAGTGACCGCGCGCCGCCTCACGGGACGTCGCGCAGCGGAGATCGAACGCGTCGCGAGGCCTACGGGCAGGCGTCGCGCAGGAAGCTGGTGGCGGCGATCCCCGGGCGCGTCTCCGCGCCGCTCGCGTCCACCGCGGTGACGACGTAAGCGAAGAGTCCTCCCACCGGCGGAGTGTCCGGGTCGCCGCCGGGCCATTGCGGGGACGCGCTCGTGAAGCGGCAGTGGAACACGCCTCCCGGGGCGCCGCGCCAGACGCGATAGAACGACACCGGCCGCATGCTGGCGAAGGCGAGATCCCCCCAGGTCCAGGACTGAGGTCCGAGCAGCAGCGGCGCGGCTTCTCCCGGCGCCGAGACCTCGAGATCGACGAAGCGCGGCCCGATGCGGCGCACGATCCCGTCGCGATCGACGATGTACAGCTCGCCCTGGGCGTCCTGGCCGAAGCTGGTCAGGCTGTTGCCGAGGGTCGCGCCGGGATCGAGCGCGGCGGTGCGGTCGGTCGCCTCGAGCACCGCGCCTCCCGAGAAGCGGAACGAGCGGATGAAGCCCGAGCAGAAGTCGCCGTAGAAGTAGATGCCGGCCCAGTCGGGCAGCTGGCAGCCGCGGTAGACCGCGCCACCGGTGATCGAGCAGCCCTGGCTGTGCGAATACTCGAGGACCGGCAGCAGGAGCGAAGGATCGCCGCAGGTCGGCACGCCGGAGCAGGCGACGGCGGAGGGGTTGCAGTTGCCGCTCCCGGACGAGAAGCAGTGCAGGCCCTCCATCGAGCGCCACCCGAGGTTGGCGCCCGGCTGCGCCGCAGGCGACAGGACGTCCACCTCCTCCCAGCAGTCCTGGCCGACGTCGGCGATGTAGAGGTCGCCGTTCGCAGGATCGAACGCCGATCGCCACGGGTTGCGCAGGCCGTCGATCCAGATCTCGCCGCATGCCGACGCGCCGATCGCCGCGAAGGGATTGCCCGAGGGAACGCGGTAGCCGGCGCCGGCCCCGCCGCAATCGGGCGGCAGGCTCGTCGGATCGATCCCGGCGACGTCGAGGCGCAGCATCTTGCCGAGGAGCGTGGTCCGGCTCTGGCCGTTGCCGCAGGTGCCGTGCTGGTCGCCGCCGCCGCCGCCGTCGCCGGTCGCGATGTACAGGAAGCCGTCGGCGCCGAAGAAGAGCTGCCCGCCGTTGTGGTTCGACTGCGGCTGCGGGAAGACGAGCAGACGCTCCTCCGAGTCGGGGTCGGCGGTGTCCGGGGCGCCGGGCACGACGGAGAAGCGCGAGACGACCGTGGACCACGGCCCGTTGATGGTCCCCTCGGTGTAGTTCACGTAGAAGATTCCGCTCGTGTCGTAGTCGGGGTCGAACGCCAGGCCGAGCAGTCCCATCTCGTTGAGGCTCGAGGCGGCCTGGACGCGATCGGTGATGTCGAGGAAGGTGCCGACCGTCGCCGTGGGGTCGCCGCGCCGGTGAATGCGGATGAGGCCGTTCTGCTCGACGATGAAGAGCCGATCGCGATCGCCCGGCGGGGCGGTGACGAGGAGCGGCCTTCCGGTCAGCCCGGTGACGACCGGGAACGACGCCAGCTGCGCGTTCGGCACCGGCGCGGTGCCCGAGCAGACGTCCTGCGCGTCTGCGGAAGCCGCCGCACCGAGCACCGCCAGAAGCGCGAGGACGGTCCGCGGCGCGGCCCGGGTGTGCCTCGGAGCGGCGCCCTCGCGGATCACAGCGAGGTCTCCGCCCGCAGGTCGCAGCCGGAGGCATCGGCGGCGCTCACCGTGAAGTCGAGCCGGGCGCCGTCTCCCCAGGACGAAGCGCCGGTCAGAACGCCGCCCGTGAATTCGAACCGGAAGCGTTGCGGTCCGCCGGCTCCCTCGCCCGGATGGCTCTCGAGGCGCAGCGGACCGTAGGTGCGCGCGTCGAGGCGCGGCAGCGGCAGCCCGCCGGCGGCGAGAGCCGCGTTCCACAGCGCCAGCAGGGCGGCGCGGTCGGATCCCGACAGGCGCACGATCGCCGCGCCTGCGCGCGGAATGGCGATGTCGATGGCGTCGCGCCCCGCGTCGAAGCGCAGCAGCGGCTCGGCGGGAAGCCCCGGCAGGAGCAGCCGCGCCTCGTGCCGCGGCGCGGGTTCGAACAGATCGGCGGAGCCGCTCACCTCCAGGCGCCAGGGGGCCGGGGTCGGCCCGACCGCCGAAGGAAGCCGCGACGCGACCAGGCGGGCCGCGAGGTCGCCGCCGCCGCAGACGACGAAGGCATTGCGGATCGGCGGCGCGATCGGCGCGCCGTCGGCGCTCATCACCTGGACGTCGTACGGACCCGGCGTGAACCCGGCCGGGATCTCCAGGCGCAACCCTTCGGTCGCGTCGGGCGCGCCGGCGGGGAGGCCGGGATTCAGGCGCATGGCGCGCACGCCGCGCGGCCCGTCGGCGACGAGCAGGCTTCCCCCGGACGACAGCGCCGCCGCGACGCCCGTGGCGATCCCGGGCGTGTCGTAGGCGCCCACGAGCACGGGCGAGGCCGGTGTGGTCACGTCGTATTCCAGCAGTCCCGCGAACCCGTCGGCGACCAGGAGCCGGTTCCCGATGCGCGCGATGCCCGAGGCGGCGCCGGGGGTGAAGATCGTGCGCGCCAGCCGCGGGGTTGCCGGGTTCGAGACGTCGATCACCTGCACACCTCGATTCAAATCGGCGACATAGGCGAAACCGTCCGCCACCACCACGCCCGAAGCCCGCCCCGGGGTGTCGAACCGGGACACCAGCCGCGGTGCGACGGGCGACGACACATCGACGATCACCATACCGCGGAAATCGTCGGCAAGGTAGGCGAGCGATCCCGACACGGCGACGCCGCGCGCCGTCCCGGCCGTATCGAGGGAGGCGAGCAGCCTCGGGGCAGCCCGGTCGCTCCAGTCGACGAGGGCCAGTCCCTGCGACCCGTCCGCGACGAACGCGAGATCGCCGGACGCCGTCACTCCGAGCGCTTCGCCGGGCGTGTCCACCGCACCGGTGAGAATGGGATGTGTCGGATCGGCCGCGTCGATGACCGCGAGACCCGCGTCGGAGAGGGCCGCGAGCACGTGTCGCGACGCGATCGACACTCCGGCCGCCGGGCCCGCGGTCGAAACGCGGCCCGTCACCGAGCCGCCGCCGCTCGCGTCGAGCAGGACGATCCCGCCGGCGCCGTTGGCCGCGGCCGCGAGATCGCCGTCGGCCACGACCGACGTCGTCGCGCCGGGGAGATCGACGCCGCCCAAGAGCGAAGGCGCCGCGGGGCGGCTGGTGTCGAGGATCTGCAGCCCGTTGAGCAGGTCGGCGACGTAAGCCCGTCCGGGCGCGGCCGCGACGTCGAAGAAGTAGGCGCTGTTGCCGGGAAGGGTGCGGCTGCCGATGACGCGTGGGTGGCGCGGATCGCTCACGTTCACCAGCTGCAGGCCCGCGGCGCCCGCGGCCACGGCGAGCGTGGATCCGTCGCGGGCCAGGCCGGAGGCGATGTCCGCCAGCGGCAGCTCCGCCGCGAGCGCCGGTCGTGCCGGATCGGCGAGATCGAAGACGAGGAGCCCGCGCGTCGTGTCGGTGGCGAAGACGGCGCCGTCGCCGGCCGCGACGGAGAGCAGGTCGGCGCCGGCCGGAGCCCACGAGCCCATCTCCGCCGGAGCGGCGGGATCCCGGACGTCGATGACGCGCAGCCCTCCGGCGCCGTCGGCGACGAGGGCGCGGCCGTTCTCGACGACCACGTCGTGCGCCATGCCGCGCGAGTCGAGACGGGCCGCCTCGAACGGCGCGGCCGGATCCGTCACGTCCACGATCCGCAGACCCTCCGCGCCCCCGGCGACGTAGGCGTGGGTGCCGTCGAGCGCCATCGCCTGCGGGTCGGTGAAGGTGTAGAAGCTGCCGAGCCGCAGCGCGCCGCCGGGGTGATCGAGGTCGGCGATGTGCAGGCCGCCGAGGAAGGTGTAGGGATTGAGAAAGGCGATGTAGCCGAGCGAGCCCCGGGTGGCGACGCCGATGCCGCTGTCGCCGGTCTCGAAGCCGCCCGCCCGCACGGGGTGGGCCGCATCGCTGACGTCGATGAGCTGCAGCCCGCCGGCCTTGCTCGCGTGGCTGTAGAAGCCGATGGACACACGGTCGCCGCGCGCCTGGACCGAGCGGCTCCCCTCCGGCAGCGAGTACGCGCCCGCGAGGAACGGTCCGCCGCCGAGCAGCGCGACGCGCGTCCCCGGCTCGAAGGCGGCGCCGCGGATCGTCACGACCGTCGGCGCGCTGGTGGTGCCGCGCGGCGGGCTGACCGTGAGGGTCGAGGGCTCGTCCGACCGGGCGATCGCCGCGGCGAGGAGCAGGATGGTCCCCCCCGCGGCGACCGCGAAGCGGCCGCCCCGGGGCTTCATCGGGCGCGGCTCACGCGATGATCCCGAGCTCCGTGAGCCCGAGCCCGCTGTAGCCGGGGAAGACGGTGTCGACCTTCGCGGGGTCGGCCCCCATGTGCTTGCGCAGGATCTCCCAGAAGATCGCCCGGTAGTCGGTGCGGTGCGTGAGGTAGCGGCCGTCCTTGGCGAACATGACGCCGGCCGGCCAGGTGGCGGGAGCGCAGTTGTACACGCCGCCCACGACCGCCCCTCCGGCGGCGAACAGGCACGACGCCACGGCGTGGTCGGTGCCGACGCTGCCGTTCTCCTTGGAGGTGCGCCCGAACTCCGACAGGGTGACGACGACGGTGTCGTTCCAGACCGCCGGGTAGTTGCGCGGGTCGGTGGCCCCTCCCGACAGCACGATGTGCAGCGAGCGCAGACCGTACGCCAGCCGCGCGAGCAGGTCGGCCTGCGTCCCGCTCGCCGCGCCCTGCGAGTTGTGGGTGTCGAAGCTCCCCAGCTCGGTTCCGGCGACGCGCGTGCCGTTGTTGTTGACCGCGTCGGACTCGAGCATCGACAGCGCGCAGATCTTGAGAGAGCGGAAGAAGCCGTAGGCCGAGGACGGGAAAGGTCCCGGCGCCGTCGGCGGGTTGGTGGCGTCGCTCACCGGGAACAGCGAGAAGCCGGTGTTCGGGTCCTTCGGGTCCCAGGTGGACTGGCTCCAGGAGCGGTACTCGTCGAGCGTGTCGGTCAGCTTGACGTCCGTCTGCGACAGCAGCGGCCGGTACGCCTCGAGCCCGTTGAGGTTCTGGTACGCCGCCTCCCAGGCGTTGGCGAGCTTGGTCTTCTTCGGATCGGAGGGGATGAAGTCGAAGGAGTTCGGGTTGGCGACGTTGACGAACGGCTCGTCGCCCCGGAGCAGCAGCGGCTGGTTCGCCTGCACCGACAGCGCCGGGAGGCGCACCCCGGCGGCGACGGCGTTCTGCTCGATGTAGCGGTACAGCCAGCCTTCGAAGAGCTGCGTCTGCAGCGGATTGCCGTTCTCCCACACGCGCTGGTCGTCGAAGTGCGACATGGTGTTGTTCGGATAGCCCACCCGGTGCACGACCGCCAGGTCGCCGGCGTTGAAGACCGGCATCGCCGCCGACATCGCCGGGTGCAGCCGCGCGAAGCCGTTGCCGAGGTCGAGCGACGAGGTGTTCGGGATGAACAGCGTCGGCCGGTTGACCGTGTTGTAGTCGGGGTCGCCGGCGGGAATGACGGTGTTGAGCCCGTCGTTGCCGCCGCGCAGGAAGATGAAGATCAGCCGGCGGTTCGAGAAGGGCCCGGCGGTCGCCGCCAGGGCCTGGCGCAGGAACGGGCCCGGGAGGAGCGAGCTCACTCCGATCCCGGCCAGGGTCAGCCCGGCGCCGCGCAGGAAGGAACGGCGGTTGCAGTCGCAGTCCGCGTGTCGGCTCATCGTGCGCCTCCTACTGCTCGAGGAACTGGGCCAGGCCCATGAGGTATGCGGCGGTCTCGCGGATCCGCGTGTCGGTGTAGGTGCTGGCGGCCCCGCTGTCGTTGGTGTTGAGGTAGTCGATGGCGCGCTGCCGGTCCGCGGCGGTGATGGCGCCGCCGAGGAGCACGCCGGACAGGAAGTCGACGATCGCCGGGGCGTTGTTCGGCGACGCGGCGGTGGACACGCCGTTGGCGTTCAGGAGCCCGATCACGTCGGCGCCGAAGGTGCTCGCCGTGTGCGTCGCCATGTCGTACCCGAAGTTCTGCCGCTCCAGCAGGTTGTTGGTGTCGAGCCAGTCGGCGCCGATCTCGCTGAACCCGGTGGGCACCGGGTTCTGGTGGAACAGCTCGGACATGCGGTTGAGGTAGCTGCGCACCGACGACTGGCCGTCGGTCAGGCCGCGCAGGGCGCGCATCCCCGAGACCACGTGCTCGAACGGCGTCTTGACCTTGTTGTTGGCGTGGGACGGGTCGCGGAAGGCGGCCTGGGCGAGCACCGCCCGCAGCACCTCGCGCAGGTCGCCGACGCCGTGCGGGTTGGCCGGGTTGTTCCAGGCGGCGACGACCGCGTCGATCATCGCCTGCGTCGGCTGCTCGTCCACGAAGCGCTGCAGGAGCTTCTTCGAGACGAAGAGCGCGGTCGACGGGTGCGCGCAGATGGCGTCGTAGGCGAGCGAGGCGTCGTTGATGCCCGCCGCGGGGTTCGCCGCCGTCGAGGGGATGATCCTCTGGTACGGCGTGCCGGCGAACAGCGTCTTCTGCGACGTGTCGTGCCGCGAGGTGCGGAAATTCACCACCCACAGCCCCGGCGGCTCGGTCGCGGTGCCGTAGGTGTTGCTCGGGATGCACGCGGCCAGCGGATCCGCCGCGACCGAGGCGTCCTTCTTGCAGACGTTCCAGCCGGTGAAGACACGGGCGAGCTGCACGATGTCCGCCTGCGTGTAGCCGCCGTTCACCCCCATGGTGTGCAGCTCGAGCAGCTCGCGGCCGTAGTTCTCGTTCGGCGCCGTGGCGACGTTGCTGACCGTGTCGAGGTAGATGATCATCGCCCGCCCCAGCCCGCTCGCCTCGACGATGTCGCGGAAGGTGCCGTTGAAGGCCAGGTCGCGGAAGGTCTGCTCCATCTCGTAGTGCAGCCCGGCCGCCTCGAGGTCCTGCGTCGCCGGGAACAGCGCGTTGTAGAAGTTGAACCAGTCGTACGACTCGTTGTGATCGGTGTTGAAGTGGTTGTCCCAGAACATCGTCACCTGCTGCTCCAGCTGCCGCCGCGCGTAGACGGCGTTGACGATGTCGAGCGCCAGCAGCTCGTTGATGTTGTCGGGCGGGACGAGCGTGGCGGTGCGGCTGGTCAAGGCGGTGTTGGTGGACTCGTCGATCGAGGCGGGGTTCAGCTGCTCGTCGAGGTAGCCCTGGATCCCGAGGGTGGCGATGCGGGCGCGGCTGTACTCGTCGCCGCCGTAGCCGAGGCGATCGAGCGTGTGGCGGCGCATCACGCCGTCGCAGGTGCCGCGCAGCGGGCGCGCGGCGCCGGCGGAGCCCGTGCCGGGCGTCCCCTCGCCTCCGGACGACTCGGCCGTGACGAGGTAGAAGAAGGCCTCGCCCGCGGGCGGGTCTCCCGCCGTCGTGAACGCGGTGCCGGCGATCTCGTCGCCGTTGCACTCCGCGCCGTCACCCCGCGGCAGCCACGAGACCAGGCCGCGGTAGACGTTGTAGTCGGTGGCTCCGGTCGTGGCCGTCCAGGTGATCTGCGAGGAACTGCCGACCTGCACTCCAGCCACTTCTCCGGGGGGCGCCGCCACGGCCATCCCGATCCCGCTCAGGAAGACGAGGCAGGCGCCCATGGTCCGCTCGGCATTGCGCCAGCGCATGGGCGTCTCCTGTCCTGTCCGGGAGGGGGACTGGAGCCCTCTAAGTACGACGCGATCGGCTCATTGCAAAGCAGAAAAAGCGCGCGCGGATCGTTCCCGGACAGAAAGACTCATGCGTCCGTGGATATTTCTTCGCGATGCCTGCGCGAGCCGCCCGCGCCCTGTGCGATGTACGCGGGAATCAGCCGATGAGGCCGGGCTCGGTCAGGCCGAGGCCGGTGTAGCCGGGGAAGACCGTGTCCGCCGTGGCCGGATCGGCGCCCATGTGGTCGCGCAGGAGCTCCCAGAACAGCGCGCGGTAGTCGGTGCGCAGGCTGACGTAACGCCCGTCCTTCGCGAACAGCGTTCCCGCCGGCCACGTGGACGAATCGCAGTTGTAGACGCCGCCGTTCACCGCGCCGCCGGCGACGAAGAGACACGACGCGGCCGCGTGGTCGGTGCCGCCGCTGCCGTTCTCCTTCGAGGTGCGGCCGAACTCCGAGAGGGTGCAGACGACCGTGTCGTTCCAGACGCCGCGGTAGCCGCGCGTGTCGATCGCGGCCCCGGACAGGACGATCTGAAGGGATCGCAGTCCGTACGCCAGCACCGAAAGGAGAGAGGCCTGCATGCCGATCGTCGCGCCCTGGGTGTTGTGGCTGTCGAAGCCGTTCAGCTCGGTCCCGGCGACGCGCGTGCCGTTGTTGTTGGTCGCGTCCGATTCCAGGAGCGACAGCGCGCAGATCTTGAGCGAGCGGAAGAAGGCGAGGGCGGACGAGGGGAACGGTCCCGGCGCCGTCGGCGGGTTGGTCGCGCTGTCCACCGGGAAGAGCGAGAACCCGGTGTTCGGGTCCTTCGGGTTCCACGTCTGCTGGCTCCACGAGCGGTACTCGTCCAGCACGCCGGCGAGCTTGACGCTGGTCTCCGCCAGGAGCGGCCGGTACGCCTCGACCCCCATGAGGTCGGCATATTCCCCGCTCCAGCCGCCGCCGACCTTGGTCTTCTTCGGCTCGGACAGCGAGTAATCGAACCCGTCGGGGACGGCGATGTTGACGAACGGCTGGTCGCCGCGCAACAGCACCGGCCGGTTCGCCTGCACCGACAGCGCCGGGAGCTGCACGCCCTGCGCGACCGCGTTCTCGACGATGTAACGGTACAGCCAGCCTTCGAACAGCTTCGTCTGGGCCGGGTTGCCGCTCTCCCACACCCGCTGGCCGTCGAAGTGCGACATGCTGTTGGCGGGGACGCCGACGCGGTGGACGACCGCCAGGTCGCCCGAGGCGAACACGGGCATCAAAGCCGCCATCGCCGGGTGCAGGCGCGCGAAGCCGTTGCCGAGATCGAGCGACAGGCCGTTGGGGATGTACAGGGTCGGCCGGTTCAGCGCGCTGTAATCCGGATCGCCCGCGGGGATCACGGTGTTGACCCCGTCGTTGCCGCCGCGCAGGAAGATGAAGAGCAGCTTCTTGTTGGCGTAGGGGCCGGCGGTCGCGGCCATCGCCTGGCGGAGGAAGGGGCCCGGGAGCAGCGACGAGACCCCGATCCCGGCCAGGGTCAATCCGGCGCCGCGCAGGAAGGAGCGGCGGCTGCAGTCGCAATCGGTCTCGCGGGCCATCGATCCCCTCCTACTGCTCCAGGAACTGGGCGAACCCCAGCATGTAGCCGGCGGTCTCGCGGATCCGTCCGTCGTCGTAAGGCTTCGCGACCCCGTTGTCGTCGGTGTTCAGGTAGTCGATGGCGCGCTGCCGCTCCGCGGGGGTGAGCGTGCTTCCGAAGAACATCGACGACAGGTCGTCGACGATCGCCGCGGCGTTGCCCGGCAGCGCGGCGGTCGAGACGCCGTGATCGTGGAGCAGGCCGATCACGTCGGCGGAGAAGGACGGCGAGGCGGCCGCCGTCATGCCGAAATTCCGCCGCTCCAGGAGATTGTTGGTGTCGAGCCAGTCGCCGCCGATCTCCGAGTACCCGGTCGGCACGGGATTGCGGTGGAACAGCTCCGACATGCGCGTCAGGTACCCCTCGACGATGGACAGGCCGTCGGTCGAGGCGCGCACGGCGCGCAGCGCCGAGGCCACGTGCTCGAAGGGCGTCTTGATCTTGCCGCCGACGCGCGCCGGGTCGCGCATCGCCGACTGGGTCAGGACAGCGCGCAGCACCTCGCGCAGGTCCCCGACGCCGCGCGGGTTGGCGGGGTTGTTCCACGCCGCGACGACGGCGTCGATCATCGCGGTCGTCGGCTGCTCGTCCACGAAGCGCTGCAGGAGCTGCTTCGCGATGAACCGCGGGGTCGAAGGATGGGCGGCGATGGCGTCGAAGGCGAGGCGCGCGTCGTTCACGCCCGCGGGCCGGTTGAATGCGGTGGACGGGATGACCTTCTGGTACGGCGTCCCGGCGAACAGGATCTTCTCCGAGGTGTCGTGGTACACCGGCTCGAAACTGGACACCCAGACGCCCGGGGGCTCGCTCGGCGTGCCGTAGATGTTGCTGGGGATGCAGGTGGACAGCGGGTCGGACGCGACCGAGACGTCCTTCTTGCAGACGTTCCAGCCCGAGAAGACCTTGGCGAGCTGCACGATGTCCTGCTGCGTGTAGCCGCCGTCCACGCCCAGGGTGTGCAGCTCCAGGAGCTCGCGCGCGTAGTTCTCGTTCGGAGCGCCGGCCACGTTGCTGACCGAGTCCAGGTAGATGATCATGGCCGGCCCCAGGCCGCTCGCCTCGAGGATCTGGCGGAACGTCCCGTTGAAGGCCAGGTTGCGGAAGGCGTTCTGCGCCTGGTAGTGCAGGTTGGTCGCTTCGGAGTTCTGCTTCATCTCCATGACGTTGTCGTAGAACCCGAAGAAATCCGTGGACTCGTTGATGCAGGTGTTGAAGTGGTTGTCCCAGAACATCGTGACCTGCTGTTCGAGCTGGCGCCGCGAGTACACGGCGTTGACGAGGTCGAGCGCATCGAGCTCGCTGACGGACTCCGGAGGAACGAGCGGCGCGCGCCGGGTCTGGAGCGCGGTGTTGTCCGACTCGTCGATGGAGGCAGGGTTGAGCTGCTCGTCGATGTAGCCCTGGAGGCCGAGGGTGGCGATGCGGGCGCGCGACCAGTCGCTCTCGCCGTACCCGATGCGCTCGAGCACATGATGGCGCAGCAGGCCGTCGCATGTCCCGCGCCGCGGCCGTGAAAGGCCCCCGGTGCCGGAGCCGATCGTCCCTTCGCCGCCGGTGTCGGATTCGGCGGTGACGAGGTAATAGAAGGCTTCGCCGACCGGCGGGTTCCCGGTCGTCTTGAGCGACGCAGTGGTGACCCGGTCGTGACACTCCGCTCCGTCGCCGTGGTGAAGGGTCGAGACGAGCCCCCGGTAGACGTTGTAGGACGTCGCGGTCGTCACCGGGCTCCAGATGAGGAGCGAGGAGGGCGCGACCGTGATCCTGGCGACCTCGCCGGGGGCCGCGGCCCCCCCCTGGGGCGGCGCCGCAGCGGCGGCTCCGATCCCGAAGAGCAACGCGAGGCTCAAAGCGCCCGGGAGGCGCACGCCTTTCAACCGGGACATGGACTTCTCCTGTCTTGTCTGGGAGGGACGACAGGTTCTCTCATACGGCGGAATCCGTTCCCTGCAAAGCAGAAAATGTCCGGAAGCGGAGGGATTCTAGCCTTGAAGGGAACCTAAGTCACGCTCGCGCGGCCCAGGAATAGCCCTGCTTCGCGAGCGGCAGGGAGCGGACCCGCTTGCCGGTCGCCCCGAAGATCGCGTTCGTCACCGCCGGGATCACCGGCGGCAGGACCGGCTCGCCGAGCCCGGTCGGCGGGTGGTCGGTCTCGACGAAATGGGCGTCGATCGCCTGCGGCACCGCGGAGATGCGCGCCGGAGTGTACTCGTGCAGGTTGCTCTGCACCGCGCGGCCGCGCTCGAAGGTGATCTCGAAGTCCATCAGGTGGCTGAGCCCGTCCACGACCGACCCCTGGACCTGCTGGATCGCCCCGCTCGGGTTGACGATGGGCCGGCCGACGTCGGTGGCCGTGAAGACCCTCTCGACGCGGACGGCGCTGTTCGCGTCCACGCGCACCTGCGCCACGACGGCGCTGTAGCCGTAATGGCAGAAGTGTCCGGCGAGGCCCAGCGCCGTGCCTTTCGGCAGGGTCCGCTTTGCCCAGCCGCTGCGCTCCGCGACCGCCTGGTACACGCCACGCATCCGCTGCGGGTCGAAGCGGGCGAGGGGATTGCCTCCGGCCGGGGCCGGCGCCGTCTCCTTCTCGAGCATCGCCAGTCTCACCTGAAGCGGATCCTTGCCGGCGGCGTGCGCCAGCTCGTCGATGAAGGACTGCACGACGAAGCAGACGGCGTTGTCCCCGGGAGCGCGCAAAGCGCCGGTCGGCACGCCGAGCGGCTGCACCGAGGAGACGAGCGCGTAGTTCGGGACGAAGCGGGCGGGGAAGTCGCGCTCCGACATGGACGCGCCGCGCACGAACTTCTCGCCCTCGCCGAACGACACGAAGTGATCGCGCCACGCGACGACGCGCCCGGCGGCGTCGATCCCGCCGCGCAGCGCGTGGAAGCCGCCCGGCCGGTAGAAGTCGTGCCGGATGTCGTCCTCGCGGGTCCACAGGAGCTTCACCGGAACACCCGCCTTCTTCGCGATGGCGGCCGCCTCCACCATGTAGTCGTTCTCGAGGCGGCGGCCGAAGCAGGCGCCGATGCGGGTCAGGTGGACGGTGATGTCGCGCTCGGCGATGCCGAGGGTCTGCGACACCAGCTCCCGGCCCGACCCCGGCGTCTGCGTCGGCGCCCAGATCTCCATGCGCGTGCCGTCGAAGCGCGCGGTGCAGTTCATCGGCTCCGCCGAGGCATGGGCCAGGAAGGGGTAGTCGTATTTCGCCTCCACGACCTGCGCCGCCGCCTTGAAGCCGGCCTCGAGGTCGCCGTCGTTCCGGAGGGTGCGGGCCGGCGGCTGCTGCCACAGCTCCTCGGCGCGCTGCGCGAAGCCGGCGCTGCCCTGGCTTGCGGTCGCGCCTTCGTCCCACTTGACCTCGAGTTTGGCGCGCGCCTGCTGCGCCGCCCAGACGCTGTCGGCGACGATGGCGACGCCGCCCAGCAGGCCCGACAGCGCGGACCCTCCTTCGAGGACGAAGGCGTGCCGCACTCCGGGCAGCTGCACCACGTCGTTCAGGTTGGCGGTGATCACCTTGCCGCCGTACACCGGGCATTTCTCGAACACCGCGTGCAGCATCCCCGGGACCTGGACGTCGATCCCGAAGAGCGGCTTGCCGGTCGTGAGCGCCAGGTTGTCGGGGCCGGCGAGCGGCTTGCCGATGATCCGGAACCGCTTCGGATCCTTGAGCGTCAGGGTCTGCGGATCGGGCGCCGGAAGGGTCGCGGCCTTCGCGGCGAGCGCGCCGTAGCCGAGCGACCGCTTCGAGGCCGCGTGCAGGACCTTCCCCGGCGAGGTGGTGCACTCGGAGGCCGGCACGCTCCATTCCTTCGCGGCGGCGGCGATGAGCAGGGCGCGCGCCCCGGCGCCCACCTGGCGCATCGGCAGCCACTGGTTCGGAATCGCGATGCTGCCGCCGGCGAACTGGTCGCCGTACTTCGTCTCGTCGAGATCGGCCTGCTCGATGCGCACGTCCTTCCAGTCGGCGTCGAGCTCCTCCGCGATGAGCATCGGGAGGGAGACCTTCACGGCCTGCCCGACCTCCGGGTTCTTGGCGGTGATGGTGATGACGCCGTCGGCGCCGATGCGCACGAACGCGTCCGGCGCGAGCGGCGGCGCCTCGTCTTCCGCGCGGCCGGCGCGGGTTCCGAACGACAGGCCGATCAGGACGCCGCCCCCCGCCACCGCGCTGACGCGGAGGAAGGTGCGGCGATCGAGAGGGAGCGCGGGGGCGGTCCGGGTGCGGTCCATGGCGGCTTCTCCTACGACTTCGCCGCGCCGGCGGCCCTGCGGATCGCCTCGCGGATGCGCAGGTACGTGCCGCAGCGGCACAGGTTGCCGTCCATCGCCGCGTCGATCTGCGCGTCGGTGGGCTTCGCCGTCTTCGCCAGGAGCGCGGCGGCCGACATGATCTGTCCCGCCTGGCAGTAACCGCACTGGGCGACGTCGATGTCCCTCCAGGCCTTCTGCACCGGGTGCGACCCGTCGGCGGACAGCCCTTCGATGGTGGTGATCTTCTTCCCCGCCACGCTGCCCACCTGCGTGACGCAGGAGCGCACGGCCGTGCCGTCCACGTGCAGCGTGCACATGCCGCAGACCGACATGCCGCAGCCGAACTTGGTCCCCTTCAGATCGAGCAGATCGCGGACCACCCAGAGCAGCGGCATCTCCGCGGGGGCGTCGACGGTGGTCGGCCGCCCGTTCACGGTCAGCTGGATTTTCATCGGCTTCTCCCGTCCCGGACCGGGGAGGATTCTAACCGAGGGACGGGATCGGCAGGAGGGAACCAGCGAAAGCACAAAAAAACGGGGCGTCCCGAAGGACGCCCCGTCAGGACCGAAAGCGGCCGTCTTACTTCGACGACGCCTTTTCCATCTTGATGTCGCTGATCGACTCGTGCTCGCCCTTCTCGTTGTCGGTGCAGACCACCGTGACGGTCTGTCCCGGCTGCACGGACTTGATCTTGCTGATCGCCTGCCCGGTCACCGGAACGGTCTTCTCCGCCCCGTCCGGTCCCTTGATCGTCATGGTCTTGCCGTCCGCGTTCACGGAGACGACGGTGACCTGGACGTCGTGGGTCTTCTTCGCGCCGCCGGCAAACGCCGACGACATGGGCGCCGCGACCATCGCGACGATTGCAAGCACGGTGCACAGCCGCACAAGCGTCTTCATTGTCGAACCCTCCTCTTTGGACCGCCGGCCCTCGACGAGGCGCCGGTCGTGTCGATGAAGTGTCGTATGGTATGCCCGTCGCTCCGGTTCGACCACCCGGTTCTACAATCACGCGCACGGAATTGAAATCGCTTAGGATTCCCTGAATGCCGACCCGATCCGGCCCCGCACCCACCGTCCTCTTCCTCGGCGAGGAGATCCCGCCCTGCCCGGGCGGCGTGGCGCAGTGGGGATCGTGGATGGCGCGCCAGCTCTCGCGCCGCGGCCTCCGTGTCGTGTACGCGGCGCGGCGCGATTTCATGCACGACGGTCCGGAGTTTTACCGAGACGGATATACCGCGCACCCGATCGAGTCGGCGCGCTGGAAGCAGCGCAAGGAGCTGCACATCCTGAAGGCGCTCGCCGAGTGCCGGCGTTTGTACCGCCCGCGCGCCGTCATCGCCCTCAATTGCAAGGTGGCGCGCGTCCCGCTCCTGATGCGTCCGTGGGCCGGCTGGAAGGTCGCGATCGCCGCGCACGGCATGGAGATCACCAAGAACGGCCACCGGCCGCGCCGGCAGACCGGCCTGCGCTGGGCCTTCGGCTCCGCCGATCTCGCGGTCGCCGTCAGCCGCTTCACCCGCGACCGGATCCTCGACGCGGGGGTCGCGCCCGACCAGGTGCGCGTCATCCCGTGCGGCGTCAGCCCCGAGCTGTTCCGTCCGCGCGACGTCGCCGCGGCCCGCCGCCGCTTCGGCTTCGGGACGCGGCCGGTGGTGCTGACCCTGGCGCGCCTGGTGTCGCGCAAGGGGCACGACCTGGTGATCCGCGCGCTGCCGGATTTGCGCCGCCGCGTCCCCGACCTGCTCTACGTCGTCGCCGGGCCGCACAACCCGCCGTACGAGGAGCGGCTGCGGGCGCTGGCGCGCGAGCAAGGGGTCGAGGACACCGTGCGCTTCCTCGGCTATGTCGAGGAGGCGGCGCTGCCCGACCTCTACGCCGCCGCCGACGTCTACGCGATGCCCAGCCGGCACGACACGGCGGGCGGGAACTTCGAGGGCTTCGGGATCAGCTATCTCGAGGCGAACGCCTGCGGCGTCCCCGTGGTCGGCGCCGACACGGGAGGCGTGGCCGACGCCATCGTGGACGGCGCGACGGGTTATCTCGTTCCGCCGGAGGACGTCCCGGCGCTCACCGATCGTCTGCTGCGGCTGCTCGCGGACCCGGCCGCGGCGCGGCGCATGGGGGAGACGGGGCGGAATCGCGTCCTGGCCTCGTTCACCTGGGAGCGGATCGCCGCGCAGTTCCTCGCGGCGCTCGAGGAGAAGACCGGGCCGCTCGCGCGGCCGTCGCCGGCCGGGTGGCCGGTCGCCGCGATGTCGGATACGCTGCATCGCGACGCTCCTCCGGCAGCCTCCTCGAGGTGAATCATGGCGACGATGCGCGCAGTGCAGGTGTCACGGCCCGGCGGCCCTTTCGAGATCGTCGAACGCCCGATCCCCGACCCGCTTCCAGGGACGGTGCGGATCCGTGTCCAGGCGTGCGGCATCTGCCACAGCGATGCGCTGACGAAGGAAGGGACGTGGCTGGGGGTCCGGTACCCGCGGCTTCCCGGGCACGAGATCGCCGGCGTCATCGACGCGGTCGGCCAGGGCACGCCGCGCCTGAGGGAGGGGCAGCGGGTCGGCGTCGGCTGGAGCGGCGGTTTCTGCGGGCACTGTCAGCCGTGCCGCCGCGGCGTGCCGATCGCCTGCGTCACCCAGCAGATCACCGGCATCACGCGTGACGGCGGCTACGGCGACTACCTGATCGCCGCGGAGAACGCCGTCGCCGTCTTCCCGGCCGATCTCCCGGCCGTGGACGCGGCCCCGCTTTTGTGCGCCGGCCTCACGACCTTCAACGCGCTGCGCCACAGCGGCGCGCGCGCCGGCGACCTCGTGGCCGTGCTCGGCATCGGCGGGCTCGGCCACCTCGGCGTGCAGTACGCGGCGAAGATGGGGTTCCGGACGGTCGCCATCGCCCGCGGCGCCGACAAGAAGCCGCTGGCGCAGAAGCTCGGGGCGGTCGACTACATCGACAGCCAGGCGGAGGACCCGGCCGCCGCTCTCATGAAGAGAGGCGGCGCGCAGGTCATCCTGGCGACCGCCACGAGCGGCGAGGCCATGGCGGCGGTGCAGGGCGGGCTCGCCCTCGACGGCACGCTGCTCATCGTCGGCGCGGCGCACAGCCTCAACGCCAATCCGCTGCTGCTCCTCGGCGGGAGGCGTTCGATCCGCGGCTGGGCGTCGGGGACGAGCATCGACAGCGAGGACACGCTCGCCTTCAGCGCGCTCCAGGGGGTGCGTTCGATGAACGAGGTCTTCCCGCTCGAGAAGGCGACGGAAGCCTACGAACGGATGATGAGCGGCAAGGCCCGCTTCCGCGTCGTGCTCAGCCTCGAGCCGGAGGCAGCTTCGCCAGCGCTGCCTTCCCGGCGCTGAGCAGGGGCTGCAGCCCGGAGGGACGGCGTTCGAGGATCGGCAGGCCGTCCTCGAGGAGGTGCCGGGCCTCCCGCGCGTCGCCGCCTTCCGCGAGACCGCAGCCGAGGGCGATCATCGCCTCCGCCGTGCGCCGGTCGCCGGGCACGAACAGCCGGCCGCGGATCTCCAGTCCCTCGCGCAGGAGCGGCAGCGCCTCGGACGGGCGCCCGAGCGCGAGGAGCGTCCGGCCGAGTCCGACGAGCGAGTCGGAGGTCGGCGGCGCCGGCTTCGAGTAGATCGTCCGATCCGCCGCCAGGGTCTTCGTGTACAGGGCCTGGCTCTCCTCGAGGCGCCCCTGCTCGCGCCGCAACCCCGCGAGGGCCTCTTCCACCAGCACCACGCTGAAGTGATCCTCGCCGAGGATCTTCCGCCGCGTCTGCAGCGCCCGCTGCAGCATCTCCTCGGCCTCGTCGAAGCGCCCGCGGCGCGCCAGCAGGCAGCCGAGCGCAAACCGGCTCTGGGAGGTCGGCACGGCGTCGTCGCCGACCTTCGCGACCCGCACCGCCAGCACGTCCCGCAACAGGCGCTCCGCCCCGTCCTCGTCTCCGGCCTCCCCCTGGACCATGCCGAGACCGTTCCGAACGACCAGGAGGAGCGGATGCTCCGGAGGGAGGCTCTTCCCGCCGATCGCGATCGCCTTCTCGTAGTCGCGCCGCGCAGCCGCGAGGTCGCCCCGGCGATACTCCGTGTAGGCGATGTTGTTCAGGGTCTTCGCGACGTCGGGACTTCCGGGCCCCTGGGCCTTTCTGCGGATCTCGAGCACCTCGTGGAGCATCGCATCCGCCTCCGCGAACTCCCCGCGGTCGCGGAGCAGGTTGCCGAGGACATCGAGGGAGATCGCCGTATCCAGGTGATCCGGGCCGAGGATGCGGCGGCGATCCTCCAGGACCTTCCTCATGAGCGGCTCGGCCTCGTCGAACGCCCCTTCGGCGGCGAGGATCCCGCCGAGGTTGTGACGCACGATCTGCGTGTCGTAGTCCAGGTCCGAAGTCCGCCCTTCGCGGATGCGCAACGCCTGCCGGAAGAAGTCTCCGGCCTCCCGGTAGTGTCCCCGGTTGTACATGAGCGACCCGAGGTCGCTGAGGCTCATGGAGACCTCGAGGTGGTTTTCGCCGAGCGCGCGTCGGTTGATGGCGAGGGCCCGGCGATAGGCTTCCTCGGCCCCCTCGAGGTCCCCCTTCTCGGTCAGGACCTCTGCGAGCTCCGCGAGGATGGGCGCGAGCCCGGCGTCGTCGGGCCCGCGCAGACGCTCATACCGTGCCAGGGCGTCCCGGAGCGTGCGCTCGGCGGCGTCGTACTCTCCCTTCCGGGCGAGCAGGCCGCCGATCTCGTTCAGCGTCGCCGCCGCCTGGACGCTCTGGTCGCCGTACAGGCCCCGGTACCGATCCAGGGCGCCGTCCAGGAGCGGGCGGGCGCGATCGTAGAGTCCGAGCGTCAGGTCGATCCGGCCGAGCATCAGCATCATCTCCGCCTGGATCTCCGGCTGCGAGCGCAGCTCCGCCTCGACGCGACGCGCCGCCCGGTCGACGAGATCGCGGGCGGAAAGATCCTCCCCCGGGGCGTGGTGCGGATCCGATCCCTCGAAGAGTTTCAGCGTGAAGTCCTTCACCTCGCGGGCCTTGGCGGCCTCCCGGCGCGCCTGCCGCGCCTGCCACAGGGTCCCGGCCATCCCCACGCCGAGCGACAGGACGACGAGGACGGCGGCGGCGGTGCCGACGCGGTGGCGCGACAGGAATTTGCCGGCCCGGTAGCCCCAGGTGTCGCGCTGCGCGCGGATCGGCAGCCCGCGCCGGTGCCGATCGAGATCCTCCGACAGCGCCTCGACCGTGCGGTAGCGCCGCCCCGGGTCCGGCTGCAGGGCCTTCAGCACGATGGTGTCGAGATCCCCCCGGAGACGGCGCCGCAGCCGCGTCGATCGCGCGTCGGCTCCGTCCACCGCTCTCGACGGAGGAGGAGCCGGAGCGCCGGTGGTCTCCGCGGCGTGCGGGCCCGGCTCGCCCGCGGCCGGCCGCACCGGGCGGCGCCCGACCAGGAGCTCGTGCAGCACCACCCCCAGGCTGTAGACGTCGGCGGCCGTCGTCAACGGCGCGTCGAGGGCCTGCTCCGGCGCGCAGTATCCCGGCGTCATCGGTCGCAGCCCGGCGCGCGTCAGGGTCCGCTCCGGCTCCGCCCCCTCCTCGGCGAGGAGCTTGGCGATGCCGAAATCGAGCAGCTTCACCTGCCCCTGGGCGTCGACCAGGATGTTCGACGGCTTCAGGTCGCGGTGGATCACCAGGTTCCGGTGCGCGTACTGCACCGTCTCGCAGACGTCGGCGAACAGCCGCAGCCGCTCCTCGACCGACGCGTCGTGCGTCGCGCACCAGGCGGTGATCGGCACGCCTTCGACGTGCTCCATCACGAACCAGGGGCGGCCGTCGGGTGACACGCCCCCGTCGAGCAGGTGGGCGATGTGCGGATGCTCGAGGCGCGCCAGGATCTGGCGCTCGCGCCGGAAGCGCTCCAGGATCTCGTCGGTATCGAAGCCCCGCCGGACGAGCTTCAGGGCCACCTGTTTCTTGAACTGGCCATCGGCCCGGTCCGCCAGGTAGACGACCCCCATGCCCCCGTGGCCGATGCGGCGGAGCAACCGGTAGGGACCGAGCGTCTCGTGCGTCGCCTCCTCCTGCGGGGGAACGGTGCCGGGAGGGTCTGAGAAGGTGTCGACCCCGCTGACCGGCGATCCTTCCAGAAAGTCCCCCGCCCGCTCGCCGCGATCCAGCAGGGCGATCACCTCGTCCCGGAGAGCGGGATCGGAGGCGCAGGCGCGCTCCACGTGGGCCCGCCGCGCCTCCGCCGGCTGCTCGAGCGCCTCGTCCAGGACCCTCGAGATGCGTCGCCAGCGCTCCGGCGTCTGCAGCGTCGTCATGGCGACGGCGTCCCGGCCATCTCGTGCATCAGGAAAGCGCGGGCCTTGAACCAGTCCCGCTTGACGGTGGCCAGCGAGATCGACAGCGCCCCGGCCGTCTCCTCGAGCGTGAGCCCGGCGAAGTAGCGGAGCTCGACCAGCCGCACGAGCCGCGGGTCGAGCCCTTCGAGGCGCACGAGCGCGCGGTCGAGGGCGAGATGATCCACGCGCTGCGCGGGATCCGCCAGGACGCTGTCGTCGAACGCGATCCGCTCCACGTCGCCGCCGCGCTTCCGCGCCGCCCGCTCCCGGGCGTGATCCACGACCAGCCGCCGCATCACCTTGGCGGCCACGGCGAAGAAGTGGCCGCGGTTCTCGTAGGAGGCGCGCGTCTGGTCCACCAGGCGCAGGTAGGCCTCGTGCACCAGGGCGGTCGTCCGCATCGTCTCCCCGCGGCCGCGGCCCGCCCGGCGGCGCGCCAGCGCGCGCAGCTCCTGGTAGACGAGAGGGAAGAGACGGTCGACGGCGCCGGGATCCCCCTGTCCCCAGGCGCTGAGGATCCCGGTGATGTCCTCGGATGGCACTTCCCGTTTCACGGTTGGATCTCCCGGAACGGTGCGGCCACGAACGGAGCGGTGCCATCACCCTAGCGCAGGCGCTTCCGGCAGATCAACCCCGTCCCGCTTCGATCCCGCAGGCCGATGGTCCTGCGCCATGAGCCGAAAGCCGGCCGGTTTCCGTAGTGGGGATCATGGGGAGGAAGACCATGATCCAGGTCCCGTTCGTGGAACCAGGCCGTCCGACGTTTCCCTTCGCCGCGCCGCGTCGCCTCGCGCTGGCGCTGGTTTCGCTTGCCGCCATGCTCGCGGCGCCGGTGCCGGCCCGCGCGGCGGCGCCGGTCCCGCTGGTGAACTACCAGGGGGTGCTGCGCAGCGCCTCCGGCCAGCCGCTCGACGGGGACTACGACATGGTCTTCCGCTTCATGAGCGCCGCCTCCGCCGGCGACGAGATCCTCGTGGACGACTGGAGCCAGGGGGTCGGCGGACCGGTGCACGTGTCGAAGGGGCTATTCAACGTGACGCTGGGGGCCGGCTTTCCGACCGACGGCTCCGGCCCGGGAACCTACACCTCGCTTTCCCAGGTGTTCCGCGACTACGCCGCGGTCTGGCTCGAGGTGCGGGTCGGTGCGGAGACGCTCACGCCGCGCACGCTGGTCGTTTCGGCGGCGTCGGCGCTCAACGCCGATCACCTCGACGGCAAGGACGCCGCCGACTTCATCGACACCTCGGCGACTCCGCAGACCAAGGCGGGCCAGCTCTTCTGCTCCGACGGCGTCTACGCCACCTCCACCAGCGGCGGATACGGCATCGAGGCTTACGGCGGTGTCGCCGGCGGCTTCTTCCACGACCAGGGCGACTCGGGATTCGCATGGGTCGGCTACGGAAACCGCGGCGTGCACGCCGGCGGTCTCGAGATGGGAGGCTATTTCCTCGACTCGGACCAGAGCGGTTCCGCCGAGCTCGGCAGCGGCGATTTCGGAATCAAGGCGTACGGCAACACCATGGGGGGACGCTTCCAGGATCTCAATGGCTCCGCGATCGCCCAGGTCGCGTCCGGCGACGACGGCGTGTACGCCAGCGGCAACGTCACCGGCCTCTTCGGGTACAGCCCGGGCGCGAGCGGGTACGGCGTGCACGGCCAGTCGTTCGGAGCCGGCGGATTCTTCGAGGATCGCGGCGGCACCGGCTCCGCGCTGGTCGGCAAGGACAATCGCGGTCTCGAGGCCTCCGGCTCCGAGATGGGGGGCTACTTCAAGGATACCGACAACACCTCGTCCGCCTCTCTCGCTTTCGGCACCTACGGCATCGAAGCGTTCGGCACGCTGGCAGGAGGCTATTTCACCGACGGCGACATCCTGGACAGCGGCTACGCGTACGTCGGCTACGGCGACTACGGGATCCAGGCGCACGGTGAGACGGCGGGAGGTTATTTCGACGACTCGAACAGCAGCGGCTATGCCTACGTCGGCTATGGCGAATACGGCATCCAGGGATATGGCAACAGCGCCGGGGCTTACTTCAAGGCCCTGGGCGCCACCGGCTTCGCCTATGTCGGCGAGGGGAACTTCGGCATCAATGCGTTCGGGTCCGATCGCGGCGGGCATTTCGCACAGACGAACGGGGGGACGGGGGCGGCCGACGTGGCCTGGAGCGATCGCGGCATCCAGGCGATCGGCAGCGATGTCGGCGGCTACTTCGGCGATTCGAACAGCTCCGCCTTCGGGATGGTCGGCTACGGAACCTACAAGATCTACGGCAACGGCGCGATGTCGTTCGTGCAGAACCATCCGCACGACAAGGGCAGGGTGATCGTCTACACCGCCCCGGAAGGGGACGAGACCGCGACCTACACGCGCGGCACCGGGCAGCTCGTCAAGGGCTCGGCGCAGGTCTCCCTGGGCGAGACCTTCCCCCTCGTGACCAACCCGGAAATCGGCCTCACCGCGTACGTGACGCCGCGCGGTCGCGCCGTCCCGCTGGCGGTGCAGTCCCTCACCACCAGCACGCTCGTGGTGAACGGTCCGGCGGGGGAGGACGTCGTCTTCGACTACATCGTGTACGGACTGCGCATCGGTTTCGAGGAGACGACGGTCGTGCAGGAGAAGACGCAGGAGGCGCGCATCCCTTCGATGACCGATCACCGGCAGCGCTTCGAGCGCGAGCCGGGACTGCGCGACTTCACCGCCGGCGCCCGCTTCGAGCGGATGGAGGCGGCGGTCGGTCGGCCGCACGGTCCCTCCGGGGCCGCGGCGGCCCTGCGCGCGGCGGTCGAGGAGTTCGATCCGACGGTGCATGGCCGGCCGAAGGCCGACCGGGAGCCTCTGGAAGCGGGGATGGAGGAACTCGCTCCGCCGGACCAGGTGGAACCGGCCCCGAGGAGCGGGAAGCCCGTGGCGTCCCCGGACCCGGTCGCGGCACCTCCCGGGGCCGCGCCGAGCGCGGACCGGCCCGCCGCGACGGAGCCCGCGGTCGCGCGTCTCGACGGATGGCGAGAGGCGGTCGCCATCGCCGTGAACGTCGGCGAGCCGGTCGAGGCCGGAGACGTCCTGGTCGCCGACTCCGCGAGCACCGGCGTCCTGAAGCGCAGCGCCACGGCCGCGGATCGCGCCGTCGTCGGGATCGTCGCGGGATCGATCGGTCAGGTCGAGGCGGCGGAAGGGGCTGGCGCCGCGGGCCACGTCGAGGCGCCCGTCATCGTTGCGGGGATCGCGGTGTGCAAGGTGGACGCCTCTTACGGCGCGGTGCGGGTGGGTGACACGCTGACGACGTCGCCGACGCCGGGCCGGGCGATGCGGGCCGACGAGCCGATCCCGGGGACGGTCCTGGGGAAGGCGCTCGAGGCGCTCGCCTCGGGCACCGGGACCATCCGCGTGCTGGTGACACTCCGATGACGGCGGTCGCCGCCGCGACGATCGGGCTGCTGTTCTTCGTCTCGACCCCGGCGCTCGCGCAGCAGAGCGCGA
Source organism: Verrucomicrobiia bacterium (assembly GCA_035638075.1). Lineage (GTDB taxonomy): Bacteria > Acidobacteriota > Polarisedimenticolia > Gp22-AA2 > Gp22-AA2 > DASRAU01. Next base: position 95,808 of record DASRAU010000041.1, on the reverse strand, counting down.
GCTACGACCTGCGCGAGCACACGCTCAACGCCGGAGGCCATCCCGCCTCGGGGGCCGTCTTGAGCTCGCCTGCGTACCGGCTGTCGCTCGACGCCCTCGGCGACCTCGCGGGGGTCCCGTCCTCGAGCGTGTCCTTTCAGATCGGCCCGGGCTTCGTGCCGGCCTATCCGCCGCCGTCGGAGGTGACCGGTCTCGTCTTCAGGCCCGACAACGTCACGATGACCTGGAACGTCGAGCCCGCGGCGGGGACCTACCAGGTCTACCGCGATCCTCTGGCGCAACTGCTCCTCGGTGGAACCGGGACGTGCTGGCAGAGCGGGCTGGTTGCGGCCCAGGCGGTCGACTCCCAGGTCCCGGTGGCCGGCACCGGCTACTTCTACCTGGTCACGTCGCGCAACAGCCTGAGCGAGGAGGGGACGAAAGGGTTCGGCAGCAATGGCCTGGAACGGCCGAACCCGCTGCCGTGTCCCTGAGCGTGCCCGAAGCGTCGATCAGAAGCGGTAGCCCGAGACGGTGTCGGGCGCCGGCCGGTAGAAGATCAGGTTCGACACCGCGTCCACCTCGTACACCGGCTCGCGGTCGTGCCCCAGGTCGATCACCGTCTCGATGCGGCCGGTCTCCTTGTCGACGCGCGCCAGGCCCGTGCCACGGCCGCGCGCGACCATCATGAAGACGAAGTCGGGCACCGTGGTCGTCGCCTTGAAGCGCGTGCGCGCCGCCTCGCCGTAGCGCGCGCTCATAGAGGCAGCCTGCTCGGCGGCCTGGGCGTAGCCGGCGGCGGCTGTGGCGGTGACCGCGCGCTCGACCGAGCCGGGCTTCGTCTGTGTCGAGGTGCCGGCGAACGCGACCGATCCCATCCCCGCGGCCGCGGACGCCATCGCCATCCGCACCTGCTCGGCGCGCAGCAGCGCCCGCATCAGGCCCGGCAGGCGCGGCGAGGCGTAGTAGGCGTGGAACAGCAGCGCGCCGTCGGCGCCCCAGGAGACGACGTTCTGGCTCGAGAGGACAGTGACCCGGTCGCCGCGCATCTCGATCTCGGTCGGGGCTTCGTCCTCTTCCAGGCGGGCGGGCTCTTTCGAGACGGTCGAGAGCGTCGCGCGATCGAGGTCGAGGCGGTGCAGCGTGCCGGTCTTCCCCGCGTAGGCGTAGAGGCTGCGGCCGTGCACCGTGGTCACGAGCGACTCGTCGGATCGCAGCCCCTCGGCCAGGACCGTCGTTCCCGTCTTCAGATTGAGAATGTTGACCTCGCTCGTCGTGGTGTAGAGCAGGCCCGCCGGGATCACCTGCGTCGTCTCGATCCGCCCGCGCAGCTTCAGCGGCTCCTCGAAGCGCAGTGCGCCGCTGTCGGGATCGAGCAGCGTCAGGAAGTACTCCGTTCCCTTGCTGGACCAGGCGGAGTCGTAGCCCGTGGTCAGGACCAGCCCGGCGGTCGTCCAGTCGTGGTTGAGGATGCCGCCCTGGATGTCGATGCCCTTCCCCTTCCTGCCCCACATCGACTCGCCGGTCTTGTAGTCGCAGAACAGGATCTTCCCCTTGCCGGTGGTGGCCGGGCTGAGGATGAGTCCCTTGTCCGCGAAGATGACGTCGTTGAGCCCGCCGTGGACCTTGACCGGCTTCTCCCAGGCGGCGGTGCCGTCGGCGATGCGCCGCGCCGAGTACTCGCTCTGGACCGTCTCCTGCTGCGAGCCCGTCGTCGTGGTCATCGACGAGAAGGTGGTCTCGCTGCCGACGAAGACCATCCCCGGCGCGCGGGGGGAGACGTGGAACCGGGTGGCGCGCGTGCTGTGCGCGTTCGGCGTGCGCCAGGCGATCGCGCCGCTTAGCGTCTTCACGGCGAAGATCTCCGTGCTCGACGCGATGACGAAGGTGTCCGGGTCGAGCTCGACCGGCTCGCCGACGATCCCCGACTGGTTGGTCGCCGCCTGCAGGAACGCGGTCAGCTTGCGGGTGAAGTTCCCCTGTCCCGCGAGCAGCTGGTTGTTCTTCCAGCGCAGGCTGCCGCGCTCCACGTCCACGAGGAACATCGAGGTCGCCGGGTCGCCCTCGCTGAAGCCGAAGAGGAGGAGCGCGCGGCTCTTCGGCAGGTAGTGGCGGCTGAGCACCTGGTTCACCCCGGCGACGCGCGAATCGAACAGGACGCGGCCGTCCACCGAGTCGAGGATCACGACCCGCGGCTTCTGCAGGCCGTCCGACAGCACGACGAGCGAGGTGCCGGCGATCTCCTCGTAGTGGTCCTGCGCCATCGCGCCGAGACCCGGCAGCGTCCAGAGCACGCGGCCGCTGGCCGGATCGAGCGCCGTCAGGCCGAGACCGGTCTTGACCAGCACCTGGCCGAGCGGCGCGACCCGCTGCCACTCGACGGCGCCGTCGAGGCGCACGCTCCAGGCCGGACGGAGCACCGGCGCCTCCTGCGCCGGGTTCGCGGCGGGAGCCGCGGCGGCAAGAGCCGGGAGGACCGCGGCGCCGAGCGCCAGCGTCACGCAGACCAGCATCAGGACCTGCCCGGGGTGCGACCGACGGGGCGACGGCATGGGATCCCTCCCGCGCCCATCGAGGGTCCGGGCGCCCCGCCAACTTAGGGTCCGGTTTTCGGGAAGGCACGCGGGGTGCACGTCGGGCCGCCGCCGGTCCTTATCCTCTATTAATGGGGGGCGGCTGGGGCCCCGGCCGGGCGGAGTCCGTCAACCGGCTGACAGCCGCGCGCTCAGTCGCGCAGCGCGCCGCGGTCGCGGACCGCCATCATGGTTCCCTGCATCGCGGCCACCAGGGTCCCGGGACCGGCGCCGGATCCGGCCTGGGCCGCGCGCACCTCGGCGGTGCAGATCATCAGCGTGCGGCCGGACTTGATCACCCGCGCGACCGCCTCGAAGCTTTCGCCTCTCGCCGGGGCGAGCAGGTTGACCTTGAACTCGACGCTCAAAACCGCGGCCTCGGGCTCCATCAGGGTGAGCGCGGCGTAGCCGCAGGCCGAATCGGCCACCGCGGCGACGACGCCGGCGTGCAGGAAGCCGTGCTGCTGGACGAGGTCGGCCCGGAAGGGGAGGGCGATGACGACCTCGCCCGGATCGATGCGCTCGAGACGGGCGCCGATCGTGGTCATGAACGCCTGCGCCTCGAAGCTCCTGCGCACGCGCGCGGCGTAATCGGGATCGCGGACCGTGGGAGTCACCGGGGCCGATTCTATCGCGAGTGTTCTAGGATGGCGGGCTGCGCGACGGGTCGCGGCGGCGAACGGAGGGGGATCGGCGTGAGCAGCCTGGGGCTTTACGTGACGTCGGTCCTCATCTGGGGATCGACCTGGCTCGCGATCACCTTCCAGTTCGGGCCGGTGCCGCCGGCCGTGTCGGTCGTGTACCGCTTCCTGCTCGCCGGGGCGATCCTGTTCGCATGGGCGGCGGCGCGGCGCATCCCGCTGCGCTTCACGGCCGCGCAGCATCGCTGGATGGCGCTGCAGGGCTTCCTGCTCTTCGGCCTCAACTACCTGCTGGTGTACCTGGCCGAGACCCGCGTCGCCTCGGGGCTCGTGGCGGTCGCCTTTTCGCTGATGGTCGTGCTGAACATCGTCGGCAGCCGCCTCGCCTTCGGCACGCCGATCCGCGGGGCCGTGGCCCTCGGCGCGACCCTCGGGATCGCCGGCGTCGTGCTGGTCTTCCTGCCGGAGATTCGCGGCGGTGAGGCGCGCGGCGAGGCGGTGCACGGGCTCATCTTCGCGGTCACCGCCGCGTTCGCTGCCTCGCTCGGGAACCTCGTCGCCTACCGCAACCGCGCGAAAGGGCTGCCGGTCATCCCGATGAACGCCTTCGGCATGATCTACGGCGGGCTCTTCGTCGGCGCGTACGCGCTTGCGACCCGACAGGCCTTCGTGTTCGATCCGACGCCGCGGTACATCCTGTCGCTGCTGTACCTGGCGATCTTCGGCTCCATCCTGGCGTTCGGCGCCTTCCTCGTCCTGCTCGGCCGCATCGGCGCGGACCGGGCCGGCTACGTCACGGTGGCGATCCCGGTGGTGGCGGTGCTCCTGTCGGGGCTGTTCGAGGGACTGGAGTGGCATCCCTCCCTGCTGCTCGGGATCCTCCTGTGCGTCGCCGGCAACGTCGCCGTGCTGCGGAGCAAGAGGATCGGGTGAAGCGCCTCCGCTTCGGCCCGATCCTGTCGCGGCGGCCGCCGTTCACGGCCGGGGACAGCCTCATCCTGCTCGGGCTGGCGGCGCTGCTCTACGCCGGGGTGCGGCTGGCCTTCGCGGCGCCGCGGTCGATTGCCGGCCCGCAGATCTCCACCTCTCCCGCGGCGCTGCCGTGGTACGCGCTCCTGTCGATCGGCCGGATGACGGTGGCCTACTTCCTGTCGCTGACCTTCAGCCTGGCTTACGGCTATGCGGCGGCGCGCCACCGCGGCGCGAAGAAGGTGCTTCTGCCGCTGCTCGACGTGCTGCAGAGCGTGCCGATCCTGTCGTTCCTGCCGGTGGTGCTCCTCGGGCTGAGCGCCGTCGTGCCGGTGAAGCTCGCGTCCGAGATGGCGGCGATCGTCCTCATCTTCACCTCGCAGGCGTGGAACATGACCTTCTCGTTCTACCAGTCGATGACGACGCAGCCCGGCGACCTGAAAGAGGCGGCCTCGGTGTTCCGCTTCGACCCATGGCTCAGGCTCAAGACGCTCGAGCTGCCGTTCGCCGCCATGGGGCTCATCTGGAACAGCATGATGTCGTGGGCGGGCGGGTGGTTCTTCCTGATGGCGGCGGAGATCTACAACGTCGGGGCGCGCGACTTCCGGCTGCCGGGGCTCGGGTCGTACCTCCAGACGGCGGCCGCCTCCGGCGACAAGCAGGCGCTGCTCGTGGGGATCCTGACGCTCGTGCTGATCATCGCGCTGCTCGACCAGCTCGTCTGGCGGCCGCTTCTCGCCTGGGCCGACAAGTTCAAGGTGGAGATGACCGAGGGAGACGATCGGCCGACCTCCTGGGTGCTTGACGTGCTGTCCCGCTCGTACCTCGTGCGCACCCTGACGGAGCGCTACTGGGATCCGTTCGCGGAGCGCCTCGACGCCCGCTTCCGCCGGCGCGCCGCCGGACGTCCGTACACCGTCGAGCGGGAGGAAGCCGCCCCCCTGTCGCGCACCGCCCTGGTCGTCCTCGTCGTGCTCGCCCTCGGCGCCGGCTACGGCGGCTGGAAGGCGGTGGTGATGCTCCGCAGCCTGCCGGCGGCCGACTGGGCCGCGCTCGGTCTCGGGCTCCTCGCGACCTTCGCGCGCGTGGTGGTGGCTCTCGTCATCGCGCTCCTGTGGACCGTCCCCCTCGGCGTGCTCATCGGCACCCGCCGGAATGTCGCCGCCGTATTGCAGCCGCTCGTGCAGATCGTCGCGTCGATCCCGGCGACCGCGATCTTCCCGATGATCGTGGTGGCTCTCCTTCAGGTGCGAGGGGGCGTCAACATCGCGGCGGTGCTGCTCATGCTGATGGGGACGCAGTGGTACCTGCTGTTCAATGTCATCGCCGGGGCCTCCGCCATCCCCGTGGACCTGCGCTACACGACGGACCTCCTGCGTGTCTCCACCTGGGATCGCTGGCGCGTGCTCATCCTGCCGGCCCTCTTTCCGTACATCATCACGGGGGCGGTGACCGCCAGCGGGGGAGCCTGGAACGCCAGCATCGTCGCCGAGCACGTGACCTACGGCGGCGAGGTGTTCACGACGCCCGGGGTCGGCGCGGTGATCGCGGCGGCGACCGACAAGGGGAACTACCCGCTCCTCCTCGCCGGGACCCTCGCCCTCGTCCTGTCGGTCGTGCTGATCAACCGCCTCTTCTGGAGGCGGCTCTACCACCTGGCCGAAGTGCGGTATCGTCTGGACTGAGGCGAGCCCCCATGGCGACGACGAATCACGTGAACGGCGAGGCCCGCGACCTGCTCGTGCTCCGGAACGTCACCAAGGAGTACGGGGGTGGCGGCCAGACTTATAAAGCGCTGGACGAGGTCACCCTCACCATCCGGGAGGGGGACTTCGTCAGCCTCCTCGGCCCCTCGGGCTGCGGCAAGTCCACGCTCCTGCGCATGATTACCGGGCTCAACCGGGCCACGAAGGGCACGGTGCTGTACCGCGGCGCGCCGGTGAACGACGTCAACCCGCACGCCACCATCGTCTTCCAGACCTTCGCCCTCTACCCCTGGCTCACCGTGGAGGAGAACGTCGAGGTCGCGCTGAAGGCGCGCGGCGTGCCTCCTCAAGACAGGCGCAAGACCGCCCGGCACCTCATCGACATCGTCGGCCTCGACGGCTTCGAGTCGGCCTACCCGCGCGAGCTGTCGGGGGGGATGCGGCAGAAGGTCGGCTTCGCACGCGCCATGGCGGTCGAGCCGGAGCTCCTGTGCCTGGACGAGCCGTTCTCGGCTCTCGACGTCCTGTCGGCCGAGGCGCTGCGAGGCGAGCTGCTCGAGCTGTGGCTCAACAAGTCGATCCCGACGAAGGCGATCCTCCTCGTGACCCACAACATCGAGGAGGCGGTGCTCCTGTCGGACCGCATCGTCGTCATGGCGAAGAACCCCGGCCGCGTGCTCGCGGAGATCCCGGTGCCACTGCGGCACCCGCGCAAGCGCCAGGACACCGCCTTCCAGGCGATCGTCGACAGCGTCTACGCCGCGGTCGCGGGACGGAGCCGCGCCGAGGCGGAGACGCTGGCGCAGGCGGCGCGCCGCCTGCCGAAGGCGCGCCTCAATGCGCTCGCCGGTCTCGTCGAGAAGCTGGCCGCCGACGGCGGCCGCGCCGACCTGCCGCGCCTCGGCTCGGACCTGTCGCTCGAGCTCGACGACCTGCTGCCGATCGTCGAGGCCGGCGAGCTCGTCGGCTTCTGCCACGTGCAGGAGGGAGATTTGTTGATGACGCCCCTCGGCCAGACCTACGCCGAGGCCTCGATTCTCGCCCGCAAGGAGCTGGTGGCCGGGCGCATCCTGCGCGTGCCGATGATCCGCTGGATCTTCGAGCGCCTGCAGCGCGACGACGACCACCGCGTCGATCGCGACTTCTTCCTCGACCGCCTGGCCGAGGAGGTGGGCGAGGACAACGCCGAGGACCAGCTCGACCTCGCCATCTCCTGGGGCCGCTTCGCCGAGCTGTTCTCCTACGACAAGGACACCGACGAGCTGTTCCTCGAGGCCTGATCGGGCCGCGATCACACCTTCGTCATTGACGGCGGTGCCGCCGGGCCAGAGATTGGCCCCGGGAGCCGATCCGTTTCGAGGGAGGAGGCCGTCGCCATGTCCACACGCCGCATCGCCATCGTCGTTCTCGCGGTCGCAACCGTTTTCGCCGGCGTCCGGCAGACGGCGGCTCCGGGGCTCGCCGCCGGGAAGCACTGCAAGGTCAGCCTGACCGCCGGCCTGAACAACACCACGCCCAACGACATCCGGACCAAGTACACCTTCGGCGTCGGGGCCAACAGCGCCGAGGCCTGCGCCGACGTCGTCTACACGCTCGCCGTGACCGAGCAGCTTCCGGACGGCAAGACCAAGACGACGGACCTGCACGGCGACATGCGCGTGCGCGGCCAGACGCGCATCGAGGTCATCAGCTACGACACCGACTCGAAGAACACGCTCAAGTCGTTCGAGGCCCGGATGAATTCCTGCCAGGTCTGCGACGCCCCCTAGGAGAGAGGAAACATGCGCCAGCCGGTCCGCTCCCTCGCCGTTGTGTCGCTCGTTCTCCTCGCCGGCTGCGCCAGCAACCCGCCGGCGCGCCGCGTCTGGGTCGGCCCGCGCGTCGATCTGAAGCCGTACGAGACCATCGGCATGGTCGCGTTCACCTCGACCTCGAAGGGCAAGCTCGCGGAGATGGCGACGCGCCGCTTCGAAGAGCAGGCCCGCCGCGATCAGGACATGCTGCGCATGGTCGATGTCGGCACGCAGCAGCAGGCGCTCGCCTCCGTCGGCCGTGACCAGTGGAACCCGGAGGCCTGCCGCGCCGTCGGCCGCAAGCAGGGGATCAAGTCGATGTTCGAGGGGACGCTCACCATCTCGAAGGTGCACCCGAACGTGGCGCTGACCACCTTCTTCAAGTCGGGCACGGTGACCGCCGACGTCAACGCGGTTCTCGAGGTGCGCATGATCGAGACCGAGACCGGCGCCTCGATCTGGAGCCGCTCGGCGTCCACGACCCGCACCCTCGGCCAGGTGAGCGTGTTCGGGGGGAACAACTACTCCTTCGACGCCGCCAATCCCGAGGCCGCCTACGGCGACCTCGTCGACGATCTCGTCTCGCAGGTGGCCCAGGATCTCCAGGGCGGCTGGCAGCTCGTCCGCCCCTGACGCACGACGCCGGCGGCCCGAAGACCGCCGGCGCGTCACACCCCCGACCGATCCGCCGGTCAGGGTCCTAGGTCAGGAGCGGCTGCTGGTCGCGTCCGTCGCTTGACGACGACGGCTTGGGGGCCTGGCCGAGTGAACCCTGAAGCCTCTCCGCTTCCTTCAGGTGCTGCGCCACCTTGTCCCGCACCGCGGACAGGTGCTGCCGCACGTCTTCGCTCTGCACGGTCTTGAGCGAGTCGTCGAGCAGCTGCAGCGCCTCGCGGTGGCCGTTGACCATCGCCGAGATGTAGGCGCGGCCGAAGTCGTCGCCGGTCAGCGGCGCGAGCTTGGTCAGGGTCTCCTCGCCGTGCGCGCGGAGCTGATCGACCGTGGTCGTGTCGCTCAGCGTCAGCCCGAGGCTGTCGCTCAGGCGCGCGATCTCCTCGATGTCACGGCCGTGGTCCTGCTCCATCATCTTGGCGAAGCGGAGCACCGGCCCGGTCACGTTCTTCTGCTGGGCCGCGGCGGCGGCGCGCACTTCGGTCTCGTCGATGGTCCGGAGCTGCGCCAGGATGTCGGCGTCCCCGGTCGTCGCCTCGGCCTGCTCCGGCGGCGGTGCGTCGGTCGGCTGCATGCCCGGCGCATCGGGCGAGCGCGGCGCGTCGGGAGAATCCGGCGGCGCGGGCGGGTTCTGCCCGTCCTGCTGGTCGGGCGGACGGTGGTCCTGCTGGGCGCGCGCCGGGGCGGCGGGGAGGAGCGACAGCGCCGCCAGCATCAGAAGCGCCGTCACCATGCGTGGGTCGAACTTCCTCTTCGGTGTCATGCGGTCATCTCCTTCCTGCGTTGGTCCTGCATCGTCTCGTCAGCGTTCGTTGCGGATGCCGCGGGCGCGGGCCCGGCGCGGCTCTCGCTGCGGGGCCCGCTCGCGCGCGGGCTCGAGGTCCTCGTTGGCCGGCCCGCAGATGACCCGGCCGCGACGGTCGAAGCGCGAGCCGTGGCACGGGCAGTCCCAGGTGTTCTCGGCGTCGTTCCAGTTCACCAGGCACCCGAGGTGCGGGCAGACGAGGGAGAGCTCCTGGCTCGGCTTGCGGCGCAGGTAATCGAAGTACTGGCGCGCCACGTTGAGGTTCTCCTTCAGGAACCCGCCGACGGCGCCGGCCTTCTTGCGCGCCGGGGCGTACAGGGTGGACCAGCGGTTCCTGCGCTTCTGCAGCAGGTCGGTCAGGAGGATGCCCGCGATGGTGCCGTGGGTCATCCCCATCCCCGAGTCGCCGGTGGCGATGTACACGCCCTGGTCGAGCGGGTTCTTGCCGATGAACCCGAGCCCGTCGACGGTCTCGCGCACCTGTCCGGACCAGCGGTACACGACCTCGCGGATCATCGGGAACCGCTCGCGCGCCCAGGCCTCCAGCCGGTCGTAACGCGGGCGGGTCTGATCGGCCTGGCCGGTCTTGTGGTCCTCGCCGCCGATGATGAGCAGCTCGCGGTGTGCCTCGTCGGGATCGGACCCGGATCGCGGCAGCCTTTGCAGCCGGACGTAGTGATAGGGGTCCTCGGTGTCCCAGTACAGCGCCTTCGCCACCGAGCCGGCCGGCACCGTGGCCGCGATGGCGTACGTCATGGATCCGCTCTGCTTCATGTGGATCTCGACGCGGTCGTTGAACGGGGTGTTGGTCGCGACCACCGCCGCATCCGCGACGACCACGGGCCCCGCGTCCGTCCGCACCCGCACCAGCGGGCCGCCGGTCACGCTCGACACCCGGGTGCCGGTGTGGATCTCGCCGCCGTCGCGGACGATCGCCCGCGCCAGCCCGACGAGGTACTTCAAGGGATGGAACTGCGCCTGGCCGCCGAAGCGCAGGGCCGGCCCGGTGTCGTAGGCCGACAGCGGCGCGCGCGTCACCGGCTCGACATCGAGCCCGGCCCGCCGCGCCGCCTCGAGCTCGTGCTGCAGGCAGCGCGGCTCGCCGCCGGCGCGCAGGAAGAGGTAGCCGTCGAGGCGCTCGAAGTCGGCGTCGATCCGCTCGTCGCGGACGATCGACTCGATCTTCAGGATGGCGGCCGTGTGGCTTTCCGCCGCGAGGCGGGCGCCGTCCTTCCCATGGATGCGCTCGATGCTGGCGTAGCCGTCGTCGATGACGTTGCTCAGGTGCGCGGTGGTGCGCTGCGTCTGCCCGCCCGCGAGCCGGCCGTCGTCGAAGAGCAGCACCTTGCGCCCTTCGCGGCCGAGCAGGTACGCCGTCGTCAGTCCGGCGATGCCCGCGCCGATGACGCAGATCTCGATGCGACGATTCGATGCGAGCGGCGTCCCCTCGGGCATGGTCGTGTCGTCCATCCACACGGAATGACTCTGGTCCTGACTCCGCTCCTGCTCCGGCTCGGTGTCCTGCTGGCGCGCATGCATGGCCTGGTCGTTTCCTCCAGCATCGAGAGTAGATGAGGACCGGCTCCAGGAAAGGCGGGAAACGCCCGAACGTCCTGTCCGGAAATCGGCGGCGGGCACGGCTTCGGGGGCGATCCGGAACGCATCTTGAATCATTCCGGGCGTCGAAAGGAGCCAAGATGGACGATGACACTACGGATCAGAGGGTCAGGAAGCACATTGCAGCCCTCGTGGACGAAGAGCACCGTCTGTTCGCGCAGAACAATCGAACCGCCGAAGACCAGCGCCGCCTGCAGGAGATCCAGGTCGAGTTGGACCAGGTCTGGGATTTACTGCGACAGCGCCGTGCGTTGAGAGAGTTCGGGAACGACCCGGAGAAAGCACGGCTCCGGCCGGGTGAAGTGGTCGAGGACTACGAACAATGACCGCGCGGGCGATCGTGCTCGTCGTGGTCGTGACGTCGATGGCGGCGGCGGCTCCGGCCGCCGCCGCCGGCACGCCGTCCCCGGTCCTCCAGGCCTTCGAGGCCCGGGTCAAGAGCTACCTCACCATCAAGGACAAGGCCGAGCGGGCGCTGCCGCACCTGGCGAGGCAGAGCACGCCCGAGGAGGTCGTGAAGCACCAGCGCGCGCTCGCCGCGCGCATCAAGGAAGCGCGCGCCGGGGCGAAGACGGGCGAGTTCTTCACGCCGGAAATCCAGGCGCTCCTGAAGCGGACCATGGACGAGGTCCTCTCCGGGGCGGACGGGAAGTCGGTGCGCGATTCGATCCTCGATGAGAACCCCGACGTCCCGGAGATCCGGCTTCATGAGCAGTACCCCACCACCGTGCCGCTCTCGACCATGCCGCCCCAGGTTCTGGCGGCGCTGCCGAAGCTGCCGAAGGGGCTGGAGTACCGTTTCCTCGGATCGCGGCTCGTCCTGCTCGACACCGACGCCGACATCATCCTCGACTCCACGGGGCCGGTGTTCCAGGCATGAGGCCCCGAGACGGTGTCTCCCGGCCGGCCGGAGCGCGCCGTGCCCTGGCCGCCCTGCTCGTGGGTGCGGCGCTGTCCGGATCCGGTTGCGGGGCCACCTCCGGGGTCGCGGCGCGGCCGGCGTCGGTCGAGGCGCCGCGCGCGCCGGAGGCTCCGCCCGTCGCCTTGCCGAACCGGCCGGGCTCGCTGAAGTTCGCCGTCCTCGGCGACTTCGGGACGGGGGCGCGGGTGGAATACGAGCTGGCGGACCAGATGACCAGGCTCGAGGAGCGCTTCAAGCTCGACCTCGTGGTCATGGTGGGCGACAACCTGTACGGGGGCGAGCGCCCGCAGGACTTCAAGAAGAAGTTCGAGGAGCCGTACAAGACCTTGATCGACGCGAAGGTGCCGTTCTATGCGGCGCTCGGCAACCACGACGCGCGCACGCAGATCGACTACAAGCTCTTCAACATGAACGGCAAGCTCTACTACACCTTCAAGGCGCCACACCAGAAGGTGCGCTTCTTCATGCTCGACTCCACCTACCCGGTGCCCGAGCAGATCGAGTGGCTGGAAAAGGAGCTGAAGGCCTCGAACGACGACTGGAAGATCGCCGTCTTCCACCACCCGCTCTATTCGTCGGGCGGCCGCCACGGTTCCGACCTGCAGCTGCGGCAGACCCTCGAGCCGCTGTTCATCAAGTACAACGTCAGCGTCGCGCTGACCGGCCACGATCACTTCTACGAGCGGATCAAGCCGCAGCACGGCATCGTCCACTTCGTCGTCGGGTCGGGGGGACGCCTCGCGCCGGACGACATCGCCAAGTCGTCCGAGCTGACGGCGCGCGGCTTCGACACCGACCGCGCCTTCATGGCGGTGGAGATCGACGGCGACACGATGACGTTCAACGCCATCGCGCGCACCGGCGAGGTGGTGGATTCGGGGCGGATCACCAGGCGCCGGCCGGAGCCGACCCGCGCCGGGGGCTGACGCTCAGGCGGACCGAGGCGCCTCGCCCTTCGACTCCGGCTCGTCCGCGGGCTGCCCCTCCGGCTCGACGCGCGCCTCTTCCGGCCGGTCGGTGACCAGGGCCCGCAGCCGCCTTGCCAGCACGCGGATCACCTCCTGGAGCAGCGTGACGTCCCCGGCCGCCTCCTCGTAGAAGTCTGAACGGCGGAGCGACAGCACCACCCCGTCCTCGAGGGCGACGGAGCTCTGGCCGCGGCGCGCGTCGTCCACCAGGGCCCAGGTCCCGAACGCCTCGCCGGGACCGACCTCCGACGTCGTCCGTTCGCCCGTCGAGAGACGCACTCGCCCCTCGACCACGAGGTACAGGACGTCGGCGGTGTCCTCCTCCCGGTAGAGGGTCTGACCGCGGGCGATCTCGATCTCCTGCGCCAGGTGCGCCAGTCCCAGGAGATGCCGCGGCCTGACCCCGGCGAGCAGGTCGGCCCGCTTGAGGATGAGCACCCGCTCGACCGCGGTCAGCATCGGTCCACCGCCGCGGCGCGGAGCCCGGGTGTCGCGAGCGCCGCGATCTCGTCGCGCACCATCGGATCGCCGCCGTCACCGACGAACAGCCGCCGGTCGAACCCCGGGACCGAACGCGAGGCGCGCACGGCGACCGCCCGCAACCAGGCGTCGCCAGTCTCCCAGGCGGCCCGGATCGAGCCGTGCAGCCGCTCCCGCTCGCTCTCGGCCTCCGCAGCGGAGGCCTCCGGGGAAAGGGGGGCGGAGGCCTCCTGCTCGAGCACCCGGCCGACCGCGCGGAAGACGCGGCGCGGCAGCACGAGGGCGAGGTACTCGAGCGCCGGGGCCGCGTCGCCGGTCATGTCGGGGCGCAGGCGATCGATCACCCCGAAGAGCGGGCCGGGGTCGTACCAGCAGGCGAGCGCCTGCACGCCGCGCTCGACGGCGCGCCCCGCCGATTCGCGCCAGCTCTCCCCGAGCAGGCGCAGCGCCGGGTCGGCATGATCCGCGAGCGCCGCGGCCGGAGCGACGCAGGCGCGATAGTCGCGCATCTCGCGCAGGAACAGCCGGTGCGCCATGCCGCGCGGCAGGACCGGACGACCGGTCTCGAGCCGGACGCGCGCCAGGCCGCTGAGGCCCAGATGGCGCAGGCGGACGTCGTTGTTCCGCACGAGCGTGGCGAGCGCCGCACGGGCGCGCGGTGTGCCGATGCGGGCCAGCGCGCCGGCGGCCTGCGCCTGCGCCCGCTCCCCCTCCTCTCCCGCGAGCAGGCGGGTGAGCGGTGGCACCACGGCGTCGCCGAGCCCGACGACGGCGCGGCGCGCCTCGCGCCCGAGCGCCGGAACGGACATCAGCGGCAGCAGGATCTCGAGGAGGGCCATGCGTGGATGCCGGGCGGCTGCGGCCAGGGCGGCGCGGCGCACCTCGTCATCCACGGTCGCGAGCAGCATCCGCAGCGGCGCCACCGTCCAGACCGCGTCGATGACCTCGAGAGCCCGGGCGGCGAGCAGGAGATCCTCGCGCCGGCCCGAGGCGATCCAGCCCTCGACGCGCGCCCGGTCGAACAGTCCCTCCGCGACGTCAGGATGAGCCGCGAGCGCGTCCAGGATCTCCGCCTGCAGCGGGTCGCCCGGGGTCTCGAGGATCCTCTTCGCGAACGCCCGGGCGTCCGGGTGGAGCGCGATCACGTGGCGCACCGCGGCCCGCCGCACCGCCTCATCGCGATCGCGGGCGAGCGCCTCGACGCGTCCCTCCGGATCGCGCAGCCCCAGGCGCTCCATCGCCTCGATCGCCGCCGCCTGCACGGCGGGAGAGGGGTGATCGAGGCGGGCGCGGACGGCACGGGCGATGGCGGGATGCCGGGCCCACGCGGAGAAGCGCAGCGCCGCCAGCAGGCGTGGCTCGTCCTCCGACTCCAGGGCCTCGAGGATGGCGCGGCGCGCCGCCGGCACCCGCAGCGACTCCGGCACCTCCTCGGGATCGAACGAGCGGCGGCTCAGCGCTTCGCGGAAGGCGCTCCCGTACTGGCGGTTGAGGTGGACCAGCACGAACAGCCAGACCGCCGCGGCGAACCCGGTGACGGTGACGATGACGCCGACCGGCACCTGCAGGAGGCGCATGGCGACGAGGAGGATCACGCCCACCACGGCGTCCGACCAGCGTTCGATGAGGGTGTCGAGCGCCGGCTTGATGCGCCGCCGCTCGTCCGCCCGGATGGCGGCGTAGTAGATCTCGTTCGACGACTTGCCGAGCGTCAGCGACACGACCCCCTGCAGCCAGCGCATCGCGATCACCGCCCAGCCCCCGGTGGTCAGCACCGCCCAGGTGGCGAACGCCAGGATGGTCCCCGGCTGCAGCCCGGTCGAGGGGCCGAGCCCCAGCCGCTGCAGGAGCCACCCGGTGACTCCGAACTGCATCAGGAGCGCAACCGAGTTCAGCGCCACCTGGAAGGTGCCGAGGAACCGGGTCAGGTCGTGCGGTTGCGGAAACATCTTCTGCGCGAAGATCTTGAACTGGAAATCGACCAGGGTCCCGATGCAGACACCGAGGGCCAGCGCCACCGTCAGCACCTGGATGTAGCGCGAGCGCCGGAAGATCGAAAAGGAGGAGTCTCCCGACGCGGCGGGCGCGGCCCGGGGGCGGCGCACGTGCCGGTGCTCGATGGTGGCCGTCAGCAGGCGGACGACGACGAGGAGCGTGGGCAGGATCCAGATGAGCCCGGTCTGCGGCAGCACCTTCGCCGAGGCGGCGGCCAGCGCTCCCCCGGAGAGGCCGCCGATGAGGCCGCAGCCCCCCAGGAGCGGGAACAGGCGGCGCGCCCGGCGCGAGTCCCACAGGTCGAGCGCCAGGGCCCAGAAGTGCGGGAGCAGCATCAGCGCCTGGGTGCTGACCCAGAGATAGAAGAGCGCGGCGGTCGTGTGGCGGGCGCGCGGCAGCGCGACCGCCAGCGCCAGGCTGCAGGCGATCGCCACCGTCTGGCTGAAGCGCAGGGCGCCGAGGCGAGGGAAAGCGCGGGCGACGCGGCTCTCGAGGAACACGTAGCCGGCGGAGCACAGCGCGACGGCGATGTACGCGTACGGCAGTGACAGGGCGCCGAACTCGCCGATGAACAGGGCGTCGCGCAGCACCTTCGCGATGGTGTAGGTGCCGATGAGGATCGCCGCCAGCGTCCCCATGCGGACCAGCGGCGGCAGGTCGGAGGGATCGAGGCCGAGCCGGCGGGCGACATCGCTCTGCGTCATGTCAGGGCTCCGGGCAACCGGGGTGGTGCGTGATCTCGTCGCGCTTCTTCTTGAAGAGAGCGACCCAGTCGTCGAGGGTCACCGCGTGCTCCCGGCCGTGGTCCCAGGTCGTCTGCTTGAGGCGCTCGATGCGTGCGGCGCGGAAGAGATCGGCGATCTGCCGGTCGGAGAGCCGTTCGAGGAGCGAGGCGAGGAGCCGGCGGCCCGCCTCGCCGATGTGCGGGTTCCGGAGCGTCGAGGTCCGGAGCGGCCCGCCGATGCCGTTGAGCCGCGCCGTGCAGGTGTCGGGGTCGCGCCACACGGGGAGCGACGCCCAGCCGTCGTAGTCCACCCGCCCCGAGTAGGCCGTCGTCAGGCCGCCGTGCCCGAAGACGGCCCCGAGGTCGCCGACGTAGGCGATCGGGCGGCGGCACACGCTCCCGTCCGCGCTCGTCTCGATCGCGCCGCGCGGGCAGGCGAGGACGTTCTGCTCGGCGCTGTTGTCGGCGCATTGCGAGAAGGCGGCGAGGAGCATGAGCGCGTCGATGTCGGCCTTGCTCGCCCCGTCCGGAGTCGCGTCCACGCGCTCGAGCGACCGCCAGCTCCATCCCTGGTTCGGATGCTCCTCGATCCAGGCGGCGTCCACCGGCTCCTCGATGGCGGCCGGGTCGAACGTCCAGGTGCCGATCTCGGCCTCGGGCGGCAGCGGCGGGATCCTGCCCTCGGCGGTGAGGCGGTGGGGATTGTTCCCCGCGTTCACCCATTCCCACGGCTGCCGCGGGCAGCCGCGGCAGGTGACGCGCACCGGCAGCATGCGATCGGTGTAGAAGCCGAGCGCCCAGAAGAGGCGCGTCCCGAGGACCTCGCCGTACACCTCCTTGAACCGCTCGTTGGCGACGTACTTCACCTTGAAGACGCGGCCGTCCCCGAGCCGGCAGAAGAACTTCTCCGACCAGCCGCGGATCGGCTTCGGCACGAAGTCGCAGCGAATCTCCTCGTCGACGGCGAAGTCGAGCGATCCCTTCGGGCCGTGGTAGAGGTCGCGCGAAGCGACGTCGACGTCTTCCCGCACGCGGGCGCGCCGGAGCGCGTCGAGCCTCTGTTCGGTCGTGACGTGGGACAGGGAGGGAAGCGTGGATTTCGCCGCGGTTCCGGTGATGAGCAGGAAAACTCCGACGCCGAACGCAGGGATCGACTGACACCACGGTGCGCGATCTCGCAACAAGAGAGCCCTCGCATGAGTCGGAGAAGCTCCCTTGGGCCTGCAATGCCGGTGCCATGTGCCGCGTCAGTCGCGGCGAGTCGGTTTCGCGCGCAGGCTTGCGATCCACTCGCGCGCGAAATCGCGCTGCTGGTGCAGATTCACCAGGGCCGTGACGAGCATGGCGATGAGGCCACCGAGGCTCGCGAGCGCCATGTCCTTCTGCGCATCCCACGGATCGCCCTGCGTGCCGAGATAGGCGACACCGAGATCGCCGCCGAAGACCGTCGCGGCGGCCCACTCGATGAGCTCGAAGAGCATCGAGAAGGCCATGGTCATGTCGAGCGGCAGGTAGTACGACCAGAAGCCGCGTGCCTGCGCGATGCGCACGAAGACCTCGCGCATCGGGTACGACAGCAGCAGGCCGAAGGAGAAATGGGCGAGCCGGTCGAAGTGGTTGCGCCCGGTGGCGAGCGATTCGAGGCCGGGCCAGCCGACCGCATGGAGCCAGGCCTGGTACGGCACCTTCGCGTAGGTGTAGTGGGCGCCGACCTCGTGCACGCACAGGAAGACGAAGATCAGCGTGTACGAGAAACGCGAGAAGCGGAACCAGCGAAAGGTGACGGCAAGAACGCCGATCGCGCCGACCGCGAGCGCGTTCTCGAGCATCCAGTCGGAGCGGTCGAGCGGCTGGATCGCCAGCACCGTCCACCAGATCACGAAGAGACCGAGCAGGACGAGGACGTAGCGCGCGTGCCGCGGCGTCTTCATGCGAGGCCGGTCACCGGCGCCACAGGTCGCTCCAGATCCTCCGCACCGAGGCGCGCTCGTCGGTGTCGGTCAGATCGACCCACGACACCGGATCCCCGGCGCCGCCGTCCTGGCGGATGCGGATCCCCCAGAGAGGCGCGAAGGCGGCCACCTCGAGCGAATAACGCATGTCGGCGAGGACCTCCGGCTGTTGCGGATCGCGGGCGGCGAACCCGTCGGCGAAGCGCTGGAAGCGGGCCTCGACGTCGGCGATGCGGGCCTCGCGCGCATCCGTGGCGCCGCCCTCCGCGCCCGCCTCGCGCTGGAAGAGCGGCACGGAGGTGCCCGGGCGCCAGGTCGCCGCGCCGAGGATCGGCACCCGCACGCCGTCCGCGTGGATGAGTCCCTCCGACACGTAGAGCCCGCGCCAGATGACGAGATTGGCCGGCGTGGGGAGCGCGCGCGCCCGCTCGATCGCGTCGCCCCGCTCCGCCGCGCGGCGGGCGATCTCGTGCATCGCGACGGCATGCTGGCGCGCGCCGAGTCCGAGGTAGGCGGCGCACAGGAGGAGCGCGCAGAAGGCCGGCGCCGGTCGCGCGTGCCGGGCCGCCAGGATCACGCCGACGACGAGAAAGACCGAGAAGACCGGATCGATGATGGCGATGAGGTCCCAGGCGCTGCGGGACCTCGAGAAAGGGAGCCACAGCGACGTCCCGTAGCTGGTGCAGGCGTCGAGCAGGCCGTGCGACGCGTAGGCGAGGATCGCCGCGGCGGCCGCCGGCACGAAGCGCGCGCGCCAGAAGCGGAACAGCAGGAACGGCAGCAGCGCGACGAGACCGCCGACCGGCGCGAAGGCCAGCGCATGGGTGAGCTGCCGGTGCACCTCCCACGGCAGCGCCGGGTCGCTCCACACCCGGAAGAAGACGTCGGCGTCCGCCAGCGTTCCCGCCGCCGCTCCGA
The DNA here is from genome assembly GCA_035638075.1 of Verrucomicrobiia bacterium. Lineage (GTDB taxonomy): Bacteria > Acidobacteriota > Polarisedimenticolia > Gp22-AA2 > Gp22-AA2 > DASRAU01. The sequence goes on along the minus strand of DASRAU010000041.1, from coordinate 77,094 downwards.
GCAGGGCGAGCTTCCAGCCTGTTCTCCACGCCGTCGTCTGCGCCACGGCGGCGCCCAGGAAGGCATGCGTGATGGGATCCACAGTAATAAGGATAGCGGAAGGGGGCGGCGGCTACTCCTCCCGCAGGGCGACCATCGGGTCCACCCGCAGCGCCAGGCGCGCCGGCAGCCAGCACGCCAGGAGCGCGGCCGTCGTCAGGAGCAGGGCCACCCCGGCGAAGGTCAGGGGATCGGCCGGGCGCACCCCGTACAGCAGGCCGGACAGGAGCCGCGTCGCGGCGAGCGCCCCCACCGCGCCGATGGCGAGCCCGATCCCCGTGAGACGCAGGCCGTTGCCGACGATCATCCAGAGGACGTCGAGCCGTCGCGCCCCGAGCGCCACGCGCAGGCCGATCTCCGGCACGCGCCGCCGCACCGAGTACGACAGGATGCTGTAGATGCCGATGGCGGCGAGGAGCAGGGCGAAGCCGGCGAACAGCGACAGCAGGAGCATCGTGGCGCGCTGGTGGGCCAGCGAGTCGTCCAGCATCGCCTCGAGCGTCATCACGTCGGTCACCGGCTGCTCGGGATCCACCCGGGCGATCGCGCCGGAGACGTCGGTCGCGAGGGTGGCGAGCGGCGCCTTCGGCCGCACCACGAGCTGCAGCGCGTAGCGGGGTTCCTGCAAGACCGGCACGTAGATGGTCGGCGCCGGCAGGATGGCGCCGAGCCCCTGCTGCTTGACGTCCCCGACCACGCCGACGATCTCGCGCAGGCCGGGGTGGAAGGTGAGCGACACGCGGCGGCCGATCGGATCGGCGCCGGGCCAGAAGCGCTGCGCGAACGACTCGCTGACCAGCACGACCTGGGGCCGCTCCGGCCGGTCGGAGTCGGCGAAATCGCGGCCGCGCAGGAGCGGGATGCGCATCGTGTCCCGGTAGCCCGCCGTGACGGCGCGCACGGCGAACTCCGGCTGCTCGGACATCGGCACGTCCGGGCTGCCTTCGATGACGACCGGCTGGGTCGATCCTCCCGTCATCGGCAGGCCGTCGATGGCGCCGACGCCGGCGATGCCGGGCAGCGCCCGGATGCGCTCGACCGCCGCGTCGTAGAAGGCCGTCCTCTGTCCGGGCTCGGCGTACTTCGCGTCCGGCAGGGCGACCGTCATGCTGAGGACGCCGCGCGGATCGAATCCCGGATCGACGGCGCGGAGCTTCGCGAGGGTGCGCACCATCAGGCCGGCGCCGACGAGCAGCACGAGCGAGATCGACACCTCCGCGACGACCAGCATCCCGCGCGTCCGCCGGCCGCCCGTATCGGCGGAGGAGCGCCCCATCCCCTGCTTCAGCGCCTCGGCCGGGTCGACGCGCGTCAGCCGGAGCCCCGGCAGGAGGCCGGCGGCGAGCCCGGTGAGGACCGACACGCCGAGCGTGAACGCGAGCACGCGCAGGTCGAGGCGCACCTCGGTGAAGCGCGGCAACTGCTCGCCGAGAAGCGCCGTCAGCGCGGTGATCCCTTCGCGCGCCACCGCGAGACCGAGCCATCCTCCCGCGAGTCCGAGGAGCACGTTCTCCACCAGCACCTGCTGCAGGATGCGGCCGCGGCTCGCCCCGAGCGCGGCGCGCAGCGCCATCTCCTTGCGGCGCGCCAGCGTCCGGGCCAGCACCAGGTTCGCGACATTGGCGCAGGCGATGAGGAGCACGAGCGTCACCGCGCCGAACAGGACCCACAACGCCGGCCGGACGTCTCCCACCAGCTCGCGGTGCAGCGGGACGACCAGCGCGCCCCAGCCCTTGTCGTCCTCCGGGTACTGCGCCTCGAGGGCGCGCGCGATGGTGTCGAGCTCCGCCTGCGCCTGCGCGACCGAGGCGCCCGGAGAGAGCCGGGCGATGGACATGTAGTCGTGGATGCCGCGGATGGCCTTGTCCTTGTCGGTCCAGGCGAGCGGGACCCAGAGATCGGCCCAGGCCGGGAAGCGGAACCCGGGCGCCATGACGCCGACCACGGTGTACGGCTCGCCTCCGAATCGCACCGGCTTCCCGACAATCCCCGCGTCGCCGCCGAAGCGCGTGCGCCACAGGCGATCGCTGAGGATGGCGACCTTGTCCTTGCCGGGCGTCTCCTCTTCCGGCAGGAAGGTCCGGCCCGCCTGGGGCCGCGCGCGCAGGACGGAGAACAGATCGGGCGCGACCAGGGCCGCCGTGAGATTCTCCGGGTGCGACCCGTCGGTGTAGGAGAGATTGGCCCCGCCGTAGGCGGCGGTGTGCTCGAAGACGTGGCTGCGTGCGCGCCAGTCGAGGTAGTTGGCCGGCGAAAGGGCGAACTGGTGGCGGCCGGGGAACTGCTGCTGCGGCGGCGTGTGCCAGAGTTGCACCAGGCGATCCGGCTGGTCGTAGGGCAGCGGGCGCAAAAGGAGCGCGCTCACGAGACTGAAGATCGCCGTGTTGGCGCCGATGCCGAGGGCCAGCGTCAGGACCGCGAGCAGGCTGAAGCCGGGATGCTTGCGCACGCCGCGCCAGCCGGCGCGCACGTCCTGCGCCAGACGCTCCAGGCCCGGGAGGCCGCGCCCTTCGCGCTGCGCCTCGAGGGCCTGCTCCGTCCCTCCGAGATCGACGAGCGCCCGGCGGCGCGCCTCCTCCGGCGGGAGCCCCCGTCTCAGGTTGTCGTCGGTGTGCAGCTGCACGTGGCTCTCGATCTCCTCGCGGAATTCCCGGTCGGCGTTTCGGCCGCCGAAGAGGCCGAGGAATCGGTTCACGAACCCGCGCAGGCCCCTCACGACCGATCCGCCTGAGGAACGAGGAAGCGTCCGAGGATCGCCGCGGTCCGCTCCCACTCGCGCGTCTCGCGCACCAGCCGCCGCCGCCCGGCCGAGGTCAGGCGGTAGTAGCGGGCGCGGCGGTTGTTGTCGGAGGTGCCCCATTCGGCCGCGATGTCCCCCTCCTGGAGGAGCTTGAGCAGGGCCGGGTAGAGGGTGCCATAGTTGACGAGCAGGCCATGACCGCTCGTCTGCTCGATGCGCCGGGCGACGCCGTACCCGTGCAGCGGCCCCATGGTCTCGAGGGTCTTGAGGATCATCAGGAGCAGGGTCCCCTGCATCACATCCGCCTTGCCGCCCATCGTGCCTCCTCCGGGGGCGCCGCGGTGTTCCTATGGGCACCCCACAGGAGACTACGGGCCTGGTCCGAAAAGGTTCCCGCGGGATGGCGCGGCTCCCGCCGAGAGAACGGCTATCCGATGCGGCCGAGGATGCTCTGGAGCCGCTCGATCTCCAGCGGCTTGACGACGTGCTCGTCGAAGCCCGCCTGGCGCGATCGCTCGCGGTCGTCGGACTTGCCCCAGCCGGTGACGGCGATGAGGACGATGCCGCTGGTCGAGGGGAAGGCGCGCAGGCGGCGTGCCAGGTCGTAGCCGTTGAGGCCCGGCATGCCGATGTCGAGGAAGGCGATGTCGGGGCGGAAGGTCCGCGAGGCGGCCAGACCCGCCAGTCCGTCGTACTCGACGCGCACTTCGTGGCCGAGCGAGCGCAGCATGCGCGCCAGCGTGTCGGCGAAGTCGCGGTTGTCGTCCACCACCAGCACCCGGCTCTTCGCCTCGGGGCCGGACGCGTGGAAGTGCGCCGGATCGCGCTCCCGGAACGTCGTGGAACGGCCGAGGGCCTCCTGCGCCCACGCCGAGGTGCGGGGGGCGGGGAACGGCATCGCGGGAATGCGGACGATGAACTCGGATCCTTTCCCGGGCCCGTCGCTGTGCGCCTCGAGCCGGCCGCCGTGCAGCTCGATCAGCCGCCGGCTGAGCGACAGCCCGACGCCGAGTCCCGAGGTGGTGCGCTCGAGCGTGCGGTCGGCCTGGGTGAACATCTCGAAGATCGGATCCAGCATGTCGGCAGCGATGCCGATGCCGTCGTCGCGCACCCGGCCGATCATCTCGCCGTCCTTCACCTCCACCGAGAAGTCGATGCGCCCTCCGGACGGCGTGAACTTGGCGGCGTTGTTGAGCAGGTTGAGGAACACCTGCGCCAGGCGCGTCGGGTCGGCGTCGATGGTCCGCCCGGCCGGCGGCAGATCGACGGTGAAGCGGTGCCCGCGGTCGCGCAGGAGTGGCTCGACCGCCTCGATCGCGGCCGACGCCACCGCGCGCACGTCCACCCGCTCGCGGCGCAGCGCCAGGTTGCCCGTGGTGATGCGCGACACCTCGAGCAGGTCGTCCACCAGGCGCACCATCTGCCGCACCTGCCGGTCGATGATGGCGCGCGCCTCGGCGGCGATGCGCGCGTCGCTCCCGGGGGCCTGCATCAGGTAGAGGGCGTTGCGGATGGGCGCGAGCGGATTGCGCAGCTCGTGGGCGAGGGTGGCGAGGAACTCGTCCTTGCGCCGATCGACGATGCGCAGCGCCTCCTCGGCGTCGCGGCGCTCGCGGATCTCCCGCTCGAGGTCGGCGAGCATGTGGTTCATGGCGTCGGCCAGCATGCCGATCTCGTCCTCCGTCGTGCGTCCCGCCCGCACGGAGAAATCGCGGCGGGCGACGACGCTGCGCGCCGCGTCGGCCACCCCCTGGATCGGCGTGGTCACGGCGCGCTGCAGCCAGGCTGAAAGCAGGAGCGCCGCCAGCAGTGCCATGGCCATCACCGCCGCCAGGATGACGACGTACGCGAGCAGGCGATCTCTCAGGCCGTAGCGCGCCTGCAGCACGACGGTCCCCAGGCGCTGGCCGTCGTCCACCAGGGGATAGACGAGATCGAGCCGATCCCCGTCGATGCGCAGACCCGGCTCGGGCACGCGCGACGGCATCGACGCCGTGTCGGTGTCGCGCGCCCAGACGGCGAAGAGGGCCCCGTCCGGGGCGTAGAGGGCGGCCCGGCCGATGTCGGGACGCGCCTCGAGCATCGCGAGATCACGCGCCGCCTCCTTGCGATCGTCGAAGGCGAGCGCCGGGGCGCTGGCGCGGCCGAGGATTTCCGCCTGCGTGCGCATGTCGGTCACCTTGGTGCGGCGGTAGTCGCGGACGGTGTAGGTGACCAGCGCGAAGGCGGTGACGAAGAGGGCGGCGAGGGTGGTGGTGAGGACGAGGGCCGTCACCTTGCGGCTGACCGAGCGGCGCAGGAAGGCGGGGAGCCTCATGACGCCCCCGGCCTGACCACCTGCGCCAGCGCCAGCATGCGGCTGCTGATGTGCAGGCCGGCCCGCTCCGCCGGCTCGGGGGCGACCTCGAACCGCACCCGGTTCTCGGCGAGAACGAGGTTGATCATCGCGCCGCGGGCGAGGCCGTCATCGCTGTCGCCGACGAGGAGGAGCCCCCGCCGGCCGGCATAGCGCCCCAGCTCCTGCACGGAATCCCGGCCGGCGAAGATCATGTGCAGGCCGTCCCCGGCGTCGCCGCTCTTCAGGCGGCGCACCTCCACCGGCCGGCCCTGCGCCTGGCGTCCCTGCACGATCTCCTGCAGCGCCCCGCGCACCTCCTCGTCGCCGAGGACGCCGATCACCAGGGGGGCGTGCGGCCCTCCCAGGACGTCGTCCGGCCACTCGACGTACGACAGGAACTTGAAGAGGTACGCCCCCTTCACCTCGTGCGCCAGCTGCGCCTGGGCGACCTGGGGGACCAGCAGTGCGAGGCCCCCGGCGGCGAGCAGGCGCAGGAGGACCGGTTCGACTCTCCTCCGGCGCGGCCTCGCGGGCCCGGCGGCGGCGCGCATCCGATCAGAACCGGACGAGGACGTTGAGGAAGGCGGTCCGATCGAACTCGGCTCCCGGGGCCCACTCGATGTGGCCCGCGTCGGTGAGGTTGCGCATCAAAAGCGAGATCTCCAGGCTCGTGCCGCGGCTCCATCCCACCCGGGCATCCACGGCCGTGTAGGACGGGACGCCGCGTTCCTCGAGGGCGCCATAGTAGCGCGCCATCACGTCGATCTCCCACGCCCGGCCGAGATCGAGGCTGGATCGCAGCTTGGCCCACTCGTTCGGATCGCTGTTGTTGTTGACGGCGGGCTGGAGATCGATCACGCCCGGCCTCGGCTCGACCTCGACTTCGAGATGGTTGTAGCCGGCCGAGAGGCGCCAGCGGTCCATCACCCGATAGGTGCCCCAGACCTCGACGCCCTGCGAGTGCCCCTCGGCGCCGTTCTCCACCGTCGCCGCCGCGGGACCCGGCTCGACGGTACGCTGCTTGTCGAGATCGTCGTACCAGAAGGTCGCCGACCACGAGAAGCGCTCCGACATCTGGCCGCGGTAGCCGACCTCGTAGACGTAGAAGATTTCCGACTCGAAATCCGGCCCCCCGGCGAGAAAGAACGGCGGCGTCCCCGGGATGAAGAGCTCCCGGTCGAAGCGCGACGGGGTGCGCAGGGCGCGCGACCAGGCGGCCCAGGCCAGGTGATCGGTGGCGAAGCGCCAGCCGAGGCGGACGCTCGGGAGGAACTCCGCGCCGGTGTAGCTGTTGCGGTCCACCTTGGCGCCGAAGGCGAGGTCGAGATTGCGGTGCAGCGCGATCTCGTCCTGCGCGTAGAGATTCCAGGAGTTCAGGTCCTTGTCCTCGGGAATGATGGCGAGGGCGGCGCTGCTCTCGATGCGGTCGCGATCCTGCCGGAGGCCTCCGCCCCAGATCACGCGATGCGCGCCCCGGGCATGCAGGACGTGGCTCCAGTCGAGATACCCGGTGTCGAGCTTCTGCTGCCGGCGCTCGGTGTGGTCCCAGTACGACAGGACGCGCAGCGTGTCCCCCTCCTGGAAGGTGCGGGTCCAGCGGCCCAGAACGTTGGCGCCGCGCAGCTCGGAGGTCAGCGGCTGCTCCTGGTTGTCCCGCTGGTCGTAGACATCCCCCTGCACCGTGAACGAGTCGCGCGCGTGGGCGAAGTCCCAGCGGGTCCCTCCCTGGACCCGACCGAGGCCGTCGAGGGTCTCGGTGCCGTCGGGAAGCTCGGTGTTCTCGCGCCGCGTTCCCTGCGCGTAGCCGCGCCAGTGGCCCGACTCGACGGCCCCGCCGTAGCGGCCGGAGAGGCGCTGCTCGCGGTTGCCGCCGCCGGCCGCCACCAGGCCCCCCTGCGTCTCCCCCGCGGGCCTGGTGATGATGTTGATGACGCCGTTGACCGCGTTGGCGCCCCAGAGCACGCCGCCCGGCCCGCTGATCACCTCGATCCGATCGACGTCCTCCAGCATGACGTCCGGCGCGTCCCAGAAGACGCCGGAGAAGGTCGGCGTGTAGATGTTCCGGCCGTCGATGAGGACCAGCAGCTTGTTCGCCAGGGTGTCGTTGAAGCCGCGCGCGGTGATGGCGTAGCCGACCGCGCCGCTCTGCGCCACCTCGAGATTCGGCGCGAGCCGCAGCGCCTCCATGATGCTGTTGGCGCCGGAGCGGCGGATGTCGTCGCTGGTGATGACGTAGATCGAGGTCAAGGAGCCCGAGATCGGCTCGGCGCGGCCGCTGGCCGATGTCACGACGATGCTGGAGAGCTGCTCGAGGGACAGGTCGCCGAGGTCGCGCGCCGCCATCAGCTCCTGCCCGGTCGCGGACGACGGCGCCAGGACGCAAAAAGCGACGAGGCACGCAAGGCGCGCGCCGGTGCGGCGCAGGATGTTCCCGTTCACGTCCCCTCCGGACGCGCTTCAGCCCAGCGGTGTTCGAGCGAGTCGGGCCGGAAGTCTACGTGCGGGACCCCACGGGGCACATCCGTGATTTCCGGTAGGAGCGGGCGGAATCCGTCAATCCGTGCGCCGCGGTGGCCGCGGCGGGCGCCTCAGGAGGCGCCGGCGGCCTTGGCCCGGTTCTTTTCCTGGTCGGCGCGCATGCCGCGCCACTTGTCGGCGATCCTGGTGATCAGATCGAAGATCTTCTTGTTCATCTTGTCGACGTTCGTGGTCGTCTGCGTCTGTCCGGATCCGCGCCAGATCATCTGCTTCGTGCGCGCCGACCAGACCTCGATGAGCAGCGTTCCCTTCGTGTACGTCCGCTCCGTCGGCATGTTCGGAGTCGCCCACGACCAGGCCGCCGGGGACCAGTACCACGACGCAGGGTAGAAGTAACCGTACTCCGCCGCATCGATCGCCATGTCGCTGTTGATGGCGACACGATAGGCGATGTACGCGTCCGGGTCCCCATCCTCCTGAACTTTCTTGACGCCCGCCCGATAGAGCTTCCCGTCCACCACCTCCACGATCCTCTCGTGAAAAAACGGATTGTCCTGCGACAGGGATCGCTTGGGATCATCCCTCCACGCATAAGAGTGAACCGTGGAGAAATCGAACTCCTTGTCGAAGTCGATCTGCACATCCGACCCCGCCCCCGCCGGCGCGGCGAAAAGCACCACGAGTGCGAGTGCAGGAAGCGCGAACAGGAGAGTCCGTCGAAGCGTCATAGCCCGCGGAGTATACGCGCTCCCCCTTCGAGGAAGCGCGCACCGCGGGAGCCCGGTTCGGCTTTAGCGCAGCGCCGGGAACGATTGGCGGTTGGCGGGTGAGAGGGAACAGGAACGACTTCGCCGGGCCCGGACCCGTCCCCGGCGGGGTCGATTCCTGTTCCCTCTGAGGCGGTGACTGAGGCTAGGTGGATGTTGCCGGCGTCTCGCCGCGGAGAATCCCGAGAGCGCAGCGATCGGGATCGAGATACCGCCAGATCGCATCCCCGACATCCTGATCGACGACAGCAGCAATGCGGCGGGCGTAATCGACCACGGCCTCCGCCCCCAGCCCACGCACCTCGGCGTCGGCGTAGCGCAGCGCCCGCGAGCCGTTGCCCTGCAAGCCGATGGCGTGTCCGCCGACGAGGTGGCGCCGGGCGCGCTCGATCTCGTCGCGGCGCGGGCCGTCGTGCCGGAGCGTCGCGATCTCCTGGAACAGGACGCGCCGCGCCTCCGCCTCGTCGCGCGGCGAGGTGCCGAGATAGGTCAGGAACGCGCCGCCGCGCAGCCGGTGGAAATTAAAGGACTGCACCGCGTACGCCAGGCCGCGCTTGCCGCGCACCGCCTCGAAGAAGCGCCCGCCCAGGCCCGAGGTCACCGACTGCACGATGTCGAGGGCGTGGCGCTCGGGCGACTGCACGCCGGGGGTCGGAAAGCCGACGATCTGCGCGGTCTGCGAGCGCCGCCGCGTTTCCACCACCTCCGCCGCGCCCCAGGGCAGGAGCGCCCCCGGCTCGGAGCCGCCGAACCCGTCCTGCGGCCACTCGGCGATCGCCTGTCCGACCAGGTCCGCCGCCTCGGTCGCCCCGAGCGCCCCGACGATGGTGACGATCATCGAGGCGGGCCGGATGGTGAGGCGATGCCAGCGGACCAGGTCCTCGCGCTTGAGCGACTGCACCGAGGCGGTCAGCCCGTACGCCGGCAGCGAGTACGGATGGCTTCCGAAGGCCGCCTGCCGGAAGAGCTGGAAGGTGTGCGGCAGCGACTGGTCGCGAATCGACTCCTGCGCCGCCAGGAGGAGCGCCCGCTCCTTTTCGATCTCCTCGTACGCGAACAGCGGGCGGCGCACGAGATCCATGAGGATCTCGAAGCCCTTGCCCGCGTGCCGCGAAAGCACGCCGAGCGCGAAGCCGAAGTAGTCCTCGTCCACCACGCGCTCGATGGCGGTCCCGAGGCTGTCGAGCTCCACCGCGACCCGCCGCGCATCCCGCGACGGGCTCCCCTTGAGGAGAGCCGCCTGCATGAGCCGGGTGATGCCGCTCTGCTCGCGCTGCTCCCCCGACCGGCCGCCGCGGAACGTGACGCACAGCGTGACGAGCGGCTGGTCGCGGCGCTCCTCGTGGACGAGGAGCGGACCGCTCTCGAAGCGGTGCCGCGTCACGCTGCCGGCGGGCGGCAGCGGACTCAGGCGCAGAAGGGGCGGCGGTCCCGCGGGAACCGCCGTGCCGGCCTTCGTGGCCAGCGGATCCTTGAGCGCCGGCCCGGCCTCGACGCGCAGGAACTCCTGAAGCCGGGCCTCGGCGGCGGGCACCGTCGCCGGCGCGCCCCCCTCCGGCAGGTACTCGAGCAGCGTGGCGTTGCGGATGTCGAGCGTCGACTCGGCGACGCGCCGCACGTCGCTCGCGGTGACCGCGAGCATGCGCTTCATCGACTCCTCCGCCAGGCCGTAGCCGCCGAGCGACTCGTAGTAGGCCAGGATCGCCGACCGCCCGAGCGCCTCCGACCGGCTGGCGTGATAGCGGAACTCGATGGCGGTGCGCGCCCTCTCGATCTCGGCGGCGCTCGGCGGCTCGGTCCGCAGCCGCTCGATCTCCGCGATCGTCGATCGCAGCGCCGGCGGGCCCAGCTTGGGGTCGCCCTCGATGTGCACGGTGAAGATCCCCAAGTCGCGGAACGCCTCGACCCCGGAGCCGATGCCGTCCACGAGGCCGTCGCGCTCCTTGACCGCCTGGTGCAGGCGCGAGGCGCGGCCGCCTCCGAGCACGTGCGCCAGGACGCGCAGCGCCGGATCGTCGTCGCTCAGGATCGGGACGGATCGGAAGCCCAGGATGATCTGGCCGCGCCGGATGTCCCCGGTGAGACGGGCCGCCCGGAACCCGGGGCGCAGCGGCTCCGCCGGCGATCCGAGCACGTCGCCCTCCCCCGCGGGAATGCCGCCGAAGAGGTGGCGCGCCGCCTCGAACGCCTTCGCCTCCGGGACCCCGCCCGCGATGGCCAGCACGATGCGGCCCGGCACGTAGTGCCGCCGGTAGTACGACACGAGCTGCTCGCGCGTCAGCGCCCGGATCCCCTCCTCGGTGCCGATGCGCCAGCGGCGGATGCGGTGCACGTCGAAGGCCTCGCGGTAGAGCATCTCGAGGGCGTAGGCCTGCGGCGTGTCGAGCTTGCGCCGGGCTTCTTGAAGGACCGCCTCCTTCTCGCGCTTCAGCTCGTCGGCGTCGAACAGCGGATCGGTCAGCGCGTCGGCCTGGATGGCCAGGGCGGCCTCGAAGCGGTCGGCCGGGAGGATGACGTGGTAGTTGGTCGATTCGTAATAGGTGCCGGCGTTGGTCTCCCCGCCGAGCGCCTTCAGCTCGGTGGCGTTCTGATCGGGACGGGGGCGCGCCGTCGTCCCCTTGAAAAACATGTGCTCGATGACGTGGGAGATGCCGATCTCCTCGTCGGTCTCGTCGAAATAGCCCGCCTGCACCCAGAGGTTGATCGCCGCCACCGGCGAGGACGGATCCTCGGCGACGAGGACCGTCAGGCCGTTGGGGAGGACTTCGCGCGTGACCCGTTCTTCCGCCATGAGGTTCTATCCCGCCTTCTTTCCGCCCGGAGCGGCCGCGGCCGGCGCCGACGTCGACGCCGGGGCGGCGGTCGGAGCTTTGCCTTCGGGGGCCGCCGCGGTGCCCGTGGCCGGCGGCGCCGCGCCGCGCGGCGCGGCCGAGTAATGGGCGTGCACCAGCCGCCAGCCGGCCGGCTCCTTCCGGTAGATGGAGGTCGCCGCCCCGTGATCCTCGAGCGTCTGCTCGCCCACCTTGCCGGTCATGGTCCAGTCGTAGGTCGCGACCGCCAGGTCGCCGTGCGTGTCGACGTGCAGGCGATCCACGCTCATGTGGACGTCGGAGGTGCGCGACATGAAATCGCCGAGGGCGTGCGCGATGGCGGGCCACCCCTCGAAGCGGCCCGGCGGCGTCACGTCGATGAGGGTGATGTCGGGTCGCTCCGACCAGACGCGCTCGAGCCCCTTGAGATCGTGCGCCTGCAGCGCCTCCGCCTCGTGCTGCACGAGCGTGCGGATGTCGGCGTCGGCCGGCTTGCCGCCGCCGCAGCCGAAGAGCAGGACCGGGATCGCGAGGGCCGGCATGCGTCTGCGCAGGAGATTCACGAGAAGGGGCATGCCGGTCGCACTCTAACCCACGGATCCGGGCCCGTCAATTCGCGGCGCGCGGCGCCTGCGCGTCCTCGAGACGCCCGGCGGATCCGCGCCGCAGATCGAAGATCGTCTTGCAGAAGGTCGAGCCCAGGATGAGCAGTCCCGCCGCGATCACCGCCCCGCGCGGCCGCTCGCCGTGCACCAGGAAGGCCCACACCGGGTTGAGCACCGGCTCGAGAAACAGGAGAAGCGAGGCGTCGAGAGCCCGCACGCGGCTCAGCCCCGTGGTGAGCAGCGCATAGGCGAGCCCGATCTGGATGACGCCGAGGTAGACGAGCACCAGCAGATCGCGCCCGGCGACGAAGCCGAGCGGCAGCGCCCACGGAAGCGTCGCCAGGCAGGCGAAGGCGTTGCCGACCACGACCGCCGAGGGCGCATCGTCGCTCCCGTCCCGGCCCATGCGCCGCAGGCCGAGGAGGGTCAGCGCCCAGGTGAGCCCGCTCAGCGCGCCGAGGAGATTCCCGAGGGCCGGGCGCGGCGCGGTCGCCTGCACCGGCGCCCCCGCGACGAGGAAGAGCAGCAGCCCCGCCGCCAGCGGCAGGAGGAACGCCACGTCCGATTTCCGCACCGGCTCGCCGAGCAGGCGCGGTGACAGGAGCACGACGTAGATGGGCGCGGTGGACTGCAGGAAGATGACGGCGGCCGACGTGGTGAGCTTGGTCCCCAGCACGAAGAAGACGAGCGTCGCCGCGTAGAAAACCCCGAGGGCCAGCACGGCGGGACGCGGCCGGCGCCGCGCCGCCGGCAGCAGGAAGAGAAGCGCCGGCACCGCGATCGCCGAACGGAGCGCGGCGATGGCGAAGCCGCCCAGGCCGATGCCCTTGATGGCGGCGCCGCCGGTCGAGAAGAGCACCGCCGAGGCGGCAATCTGCAGCCGCGACCCCGCTTCGCTCCGGGCCGGGCGCAAAGGCGGGGACTCTTACCGGACTTTGAGGGAGACGGAGACCCCGTCGCGAACCGGCAGGATCGTGGTGAGGAAAGAAGGATCCTCGTGCAGCAGGCGGGTCAGCTCGCGCACGCCCCGCGTGTCCGGGTCCTCGTCCGGACCGGCCACGCGTCCGAACCAGAGCATGTTGTCGCACACGAACAGTCCCCCGGGACGCAGGCGCGAGCGCAGGAACGGGTAGACGCGCGGGTAGTCCCGCTTGTCGATGTCGCAGAAGACGATGTCGTAGGGGCCGGGCTGCCGCTCGAGCACGTCCAGGGCGTTGGCGTGCTGCAGCGCGATGCGCTCCATCACTCCGGCGCGGGTCAGGAAGTCGCGCGCCTGCGCGCAGTTCTCCTCGCCCCCTTCGCTCATCACCACGCGCCCTCCTTCGGGAAGCGCGGTCGCGAACCACCAGGCGGAGTAGCCGAACCCGGATCCGCACTCGAGGACGTGCTGCGCGCCGATCCCGCGCGCCAGGAGGTGCAGCAGGCGCCCGACCTGGGGACCGACGATCGGGAAGTGGCGCTTGTGCGCCAGCGCCTCCATCTCCTGCACGACCGGCGGGCGCTCCGGGACCAGCCGCTCGAGGTACTCGTCCAGCCGCGGATCGACGATGTTCATGAGGCGGATCGTACCGGATCGTGGCGGCCGCTCACAAGCGTGGCCTGCGCCGTAGGGCGGCCCGTCGCGGGCGCGACAGAACGGCGTAATCGCGATCGAACCAGAGCAGCGGCCGGCCGGGCGCGGTCCCCGCCGCCTCGACGCGACCCACGAAGATGGTGTGATCGCCGCCACGGTACCGGGCCACGAGGGCGCAGTCGAGCCAGGCGAGCGTCCCCGGGAGAATCGGAGCGCCGGTGACGGCGCGCCGCGCCCGCGTGCGCGGCAGCCGCGCCGCCGCGCGTCCCCGCCGGCCGGCGGCGCGATCGGAAAGCTCCGCCTGGTCGTCGGCCAGCAGGTGCACCCCGAAGGCGCGCGTCCGCATCAGCGCGCGGTGCGCGCGCGCCCGGCGCTCGATGCAGACGAGCACCAGCGGCGGATGCAGCGACAGCGATGCGAACGAGGAAACGGTGATCGGCACGAGCCCGCGCGGGCCGCGCACCGTCACCACCGTGACGCCGCTGGCCCAGAGCCTGAGCGTGTCCTTGAACTGCTGTGCTCCGATCGCCAACGGGCCCCCGTTTTCCCGGCCGGCCCATGCGGCTCGGCGCCGGGCGGCGAGATTACACTAAGCCGCCGCGCCCGGGACCGTTGTCGCTTCTCCGCCGCGCGGTCCATCGTGATCCGCGGCGCGCGCATCGAATCGTTCTTCATCGCCGGACCGGCCGGCAGGCTTGAGGCGTTGCTCAAGCACCCGGGGGAAACCACGTCCGTCTCCGGTGCGCCGGCGGACGGTGGCGCCTCAGGCCCGGTCGCGGTCGTCTGCCACCCGCATCCTCTTTTTGGCGGGACGATGCACAACAAGGTCGTCCACGCCACGGCCGAAGCGCTGGTGCGCCGCGGCCTGCCCACACTGCGCTTCAACTTCCGCGGCGTCGGCCGCAGCGCCGGGCGCCACGACCACGGCCGCGGCGAGCAGGACGATCTGCGCGCCGCCCTCGCCGTGCTCGAGGAGCGCTATCCGGCGCGTCCCATCGTCGCGGCCGGGTACTCGTTCGGGTCCTTCGTCGCCCTGGGCGTCGGGTGCGAGCACCCGCGCGTGGCGATGCTGATCGCCATCGCGGCGCCGGCCGGGCTCTTCCCGTTCGGGTTCCTGCTCCATTGCGACAAGCCGCTCGTGTTCATCCAGGGGGAGAACGACGCGATCGCGCCCCTGCCGCTCGTGCTGGCGCTTGCCGCCGGGCTGCCGTCCGGGGCGCGAGTCGTGCCGATCCCTGGCGCCGATCATGCCTTCCGCGGCCGGCTCGAGGACGTGGGCCGGCGCGTCGAAGAGAGCGTCGGCGCCTTTCGTGGTATGTTCGGTGCTTCCGAGGAGCGCCCATGAACGCCAAACGCTCGACCGCCGTTGCCGTCGTGCTTCTGACCGCCGCCATCCTTCCCGTCCGGGCCCAGGACGACGCCGCCAAGATCGCTCGTGGCAAGGAGGTCTTCACGGCGCAGAAGTGCTCCATGTGCCACATGGTCGAAGGGAAGGGGAACAAGAGTCACCCCCTCGACGGCGTCGGCAGCACGCTGAAGGCCGAGGACATCAAGAAGTGGGTGGTGGCGCCGAAGGACATGAAGGCCGACACCAAGATGAAGGCCTACCCGAACCTGCCCGCGGCGGACCTCGACGCCATCATCGCGTACCTCTCCAGCCTCAAGAAGAAGGAGTAGCACCGTTCCGAGGTTGCGCTCCGCGCTCGGGCAGGTGGTCACCGCCTGCCTTCTCGCCGTGGTCTTCTGCGCCGCGACGCCCGGCGTGTCGGCGGCGCCGGCCGCGTCGGACCCCGACCCCGCGGGCGCTCCGCTGCTGCTCCATGCGGGACGGCTCCTGGACGGGACCGGCGGCGCGGCCCGGCAGGATGTCGCCGTCCTCGTCCGGAACGGCCGCATCGAGCAGGTGGCCGCCTGGAAGGGCTTCCATGCTCCGGAAGGCGCGCGCACCGTCGATCTGACATCGGCCACTCTCGTGCCCGGCTTCATCGACTGCCACGTGCACCTCACCATGGAGGTCACGCGCGGCTGGGAGATCGAGCCGGTCAAGGGCACGGCGGCCGACGCCGCGCTGTTCGGCGCGGTCAGCGCCCTCAAGACGCTGCGCGCCGGGTTCACCACCGTGCGCAACCTCGGTGACCGCGACGGCGAGAGCGTGGCGCTGCGCAACGCGCTCGATCGTGGTCTCTTTCCGGGCCCGCGCATCATGACGGCGCGGCACATGCTGTCGATCACCGGCGGGCACGGCGACTGGAACAACGGCTTCCGCCCCGATCTCACCCTGGCCGGGCTGCGTCCCGAGGAGATGGGCATCTGCGATTCTCCCGATGCCTGCGTCGCCGCCGTGCGCACCCAGGTGAAGTACGGCGCCGACGTCATCAAGATCTCCGCCACCGGCGGCGTGCTCTCCCCCGGCGACGAAATCGGCGCGCGCCAGTTCAGCGACGAGGAGCTGGCCGCCATCGTCGGCGAGGCGCACCGCCTCGGCCGGAAGGTCGCAGCGCACGCCCACGGCACCGCCGGCATCAAGGCGGCGGTGAAGGCCGGCGTCGATTCCGTCGAGCACGGCTCGATCCTCGACGACGAGGCGATCCGGCTCATGAAGGAGCACGGGACGTTTCTCGTGCCGACCCTGATGGCCGGCGAGGCGGTCGAGGCGGCCGCCAAGTCGGGCGGGCTTCCCGACTTCGCCGTGCAGAAGGCGCTCATCGTCCGGCCGAAGATGGTCGACTCCTTCCACCGCGCCGTGGCGGCGGGCGTGAAGATTGCCTTCGGGACCGACAGCGCCGTCTCGCCGCACGGGAAGAACGCGCACGAGTTCGAGCTGATGGTGCAGGGCGGCATGACCCCCGGCGCGGCCCTCGCCGCCGGGACCCGCGTCGCCGCGGAGCTGCTCGGCAAGGACGGCGACATCGGCACCATCGCCCCCGGGAAGATCGCCGACCTCGTCGCCGTCCCCGGCGATCCGCTGCAGGACGTGAGCGTCCTGACCCGGCCGATGGCCGTCTTCCAGGCCGGCCGCGAAGTGGATCTCGGCTTCTCCCCGACCGCCCCCAAGGCCGCCGCCCCCACCGCAGGCCGGTGACCCGTTCGCAGGCCCGCCCGGATCGCTTCCGGGTCGGGATCTCCTCCTGCCTGCTGGGACAGGAGGTGCGCTGGAACGGCGCGCACAAGCGCGACGCGTGGCTGGTCGAAACCCTCGGACCGTTCGTCGAATGGGTTCCGGTCTGTCCCGAGCTGGAGATCGGTCTCGGCGTGCCGCGCGAGCCGATCCGGCTCGAAGGAAACCCCGGAGCACCCAGGCTGGTCGGCCGGGAAAGCGGCGCCGACCTCACGGACAGGATGGAGGCATTCGCCGCGCGGCGGGTCGAAGCGCTCGCGGCGCTCGACCTGTGCGGCTATGTCCTCAAGAGCGATTCCCCGACGTGCGGCATGGAGCGGGTGAAGGTGCATGGGACTGCGGGGGGCCGCCCGAAGCCGGGGATCGGCCTCTTCGCCCGCACGCTGATGGACCGGTTGCCGCTCCTGCCAATCGAAGAGGAAGGGCGGCTGCACGATCCGGGTCTGCGCGAGAGCTTCATCGAGCGCGTCTTCGCCTTCCGCCGGCTCCGCGACCTGCTCGCGTCGCGCCCGGCGGCCGGCCGGCTGGTCGAATTCCACGCCCGCCACAAGCTGCAGCTCATGGCCCACGACCCGGAAGGAGCCCGCCGCCTCGGACGGATCGTCGCCGGCGCCCACGGAGCGGGCGGGGACGCGGCCGGGCGGTATGCTGTGAGCTTCATGGAGACGCTGAAGCGGCGCGCGACGCCCAGCAGGCACGCCAACGTCCTGCAGCACATGCTCGGGTACCTCAAGCGCACGCTCGACGCCGGCGACAAGCAGGAGATCCTCGAGGCGATCGACGAGATGCGTCTCGGACGGCTGCCGCTGGTGGTGCCCCTGGCGCTGCTGCGGCATCACCTCCGGCGCCACGACGTGCGCTACCTTCTGGAGCAGGTCTATCTCAACCCGCACCCGCGGGAGCTGATGCTGAGGAACCATGCCTGACGCGCCGCGGCCCGCGGATGCGATGCGCCCCTTCGGACGCATCGGCTTCGGCTGTTACCGCGTGGACGATCGCACCCCGGCGCACAAGAGCGCGCTCGAGCAGGCGCTCGAGGCCGGCTGCCGGCTCATCGACACCTCCACCAACTACACCGACGGCGGCAGCGAGTCGCTCGTCGGGGCCGTCCTCGCCGAGCGCGAGCGCCGCGCCCCGGGCTCGCGCCGGCAGGTTCTCGTGGTCTCGAAGATCGGCTACGTCCAGGGGCAGAACCTCGACCTGGCGTTCGAGCGCGAGCGCCAAGGCGATCCGTTCCCGGAGATGGTCCGCTACATGGACGGCTGCTGGCACTGCATCCACCCGGACTTCCTTGCCGATCAGCTGCGCCGATCCCTTTCGCGGCTGCAGGCGGAGCGGCTGGACGTGTGCCTGCTGCACAACCCGGAATATTTCCTCTCCGACGCGGCGCACCGGGGCGCGAAGGATCTCGAAGCGACCCGCTCGGAATTCTATCGCCGGGTGCAGGAGGCATTCGCCTTCTTCGAGGAGCAGGTGAAGCGCGGCGTGCTCGGAGGTTACGGCGTCTCCTCGAACTCGGTCGTCGCTCCGGAGGGCGGAGCAGAGACGACGTCATTGCAGCGCTTCCTCGACGCGGCCCGCGCCGCCGGCGGGGCGGGGCACCACTTCCGCGTCGTGCAGTGGCCGATGAACCTGTTCGAAGGGGGCGCGGCGCTCGAGGCGAACACCGGGCCGGGAGGCGCGCAGACCGCGCTCGAAGCGGCGCGCGCCGCGGGCCTCGACGTGCTGATCAATCGTCCGCTCAACGCCATCCTCGAAGGACGCCTGGTGCGGCTCTCCGACGTCTCCCCGGCGGCGCGGGCGGTCTCGGAGCACCTCGACCCGCTGCTGCCGGAGCGCCTGCGCGGCGCGACGCTGTCGCGCAAGGCGATCGCGGTGCTGCTCTCGACACCGGGGATCTCCACCGTGCTCGTCGGCATGCGCCGCCCCGCCTGGGTGGACGACTCGATGGGAGCGCTCGATCTCCCGGCCGTCCCCGATCCGCTGCCGATCTATCGCCGCTTCGCCGAGCTGACCGCGGGCTGAGAGCCTCGGTCTCCCGCGGGCGCGCCACCCGCCCTGGCCCGGACTAGTTGTCCTGCGCGCCCTGGTCGATCCAGTTCTTGATCGTGTCGATGGTGCCCTGCGACAGGGGTGGTCCGGCCTTGGGCATCTCCTGGTCATCGATCATGGCCGCCAGCACGGACGACGCGGAGTTGCCCGGGACGACGCGAAGGAAGGGCGGGTACTTGCCGGACGGAACGTTCACGATGTTGTTGCGCGAAGTCGTCGCGTCCGTGAGGACCAGGCCATAGTTGGCCTGGGTCGCGGTGATGTGGCAGCCGACGATGGCGCAGCGCGACGTGAAGATCGGCTGGACGTCGGTCCGAAGCGATGGCTGCGCCACCGGCACGTCGCCGGGGCTGCTCCCCACGGTCGGCAGCGGGTTGAGCTTGAGATCGGTGCAGGCGGCCAGGCCGCACGCCAGCAGTCCCAGCAGGACGACGGGCCCGGCGCGCCGGATGCCCCGTGGCGGACGCGCGCCGCCGCGCTCGACTCTGGTCATGGCTTCTTTCCCCAGCCCCAGGCCAGGGCGAGCCGGACGGTGGCGAGGGCGTCCGGGGCGTAATAGATCTCGCCGTCCACACGCAGCCCGCGCCACGGCTCCCAGCTCACCCCTCCGGAGACCGCGCCCCGATCGAGCCGGGCGACGAGCACCTGGTCGTCGAGCAGCCCTGCGTAGTTGACGAAGTGGGTGTCGAACTGCAGGCGCTCGTGGCTGTAGCCGACGCTGCCGTACCAGGCCGGTCCACCCCGCCCCAGGTGCGCGCCCGAGGCCATGACTTCGACGCCGTAGGTCTCCGGCCGGAACCGATCCGAGCTGGGCTGGCCGCCGGCACAGACGGTGCTGGGGACCTGGTTGGGGTCGTCCTCGACCGCGTCCTCCGAGCAGGTGATCGGTCCTTCGATGTCGCCGCGGAAATAGTGCGCCCGCACCCACCACGACGGATCGTCCTCGCGCCCGGCGAAGCGCCAGGCGGTTCCGAGGGCGAGCATCTGCGGCTTGACGCCGAACACCTCGACCTTGGGGAAGAACCCGGTCTCCAGCAGCCAGTCGGGATGCGGTCGGTAGCGCAGGCGCGGTCGCGGAATGACCGACGTGAAGTTGGTGTTCTCCAGTTTCGAGCCGGCGAAGTTGGTCTGCCGCTCTTCCTCGCTCAGGCCCGGCACAGAGGTGACGTCGATCCCGGCCGAGAAGAGCCGGCCGGGCGGTGCGCCGAGCGGCGTGAACGCGAGCGCGGCGTCGTAGTAACCCATGATCTGCGCTTCGTTCGAATCGTCGTCGAGGGGGACCGCCGCGAAGGCGGCGCCGGACACGGCGCACACGCCCACCAGGATCGCTGCGGCGGCGCGGAGTCGGATCATGGACGCGGAGGCTAACACCGCGCCCGGCGCACAGGGCCGCCCGATGTAAGATTCGTTTCGTGCGTCTGGTCACATTCTGCGGGTCGATCCGCAGCGGATCGCTCAACCGCATGCTCCTCGCGCAGGCGATCGAGGTCCTCAGGCCTCGGTCTGAATTGGACAACGCCGAGCTGCGGGACGTGCCGCTGCCGATCTACGACGGCGACATCGAAGCCTCGACCGGCGTCCCCGAGCCGGCGCGGCGTCTCGCCGACCGCATCGCCGCGGCCGACGGGCTGGTGATCGCCTCGCCCGAGTACAACAACTCGATCCCCGGCGGACTCAAGAACTGCATCGACTGGATGTCGCGCATCAAGGGGCAGCCGTTCAAGGGAAAGCCGGTGCTGCTGCTCGGCGCCTCGCCGGGTCCCTACGGCGCGGTGCGATCGCAGGTGGCGTGGCGCCAGGTCATGACGGCGCTCTTCGCCATCGTCGTCCCGAACCAGGTGCTCGTCCCGCACGCCGACCAGGCGTTCGAAGCCGACGGGCGGCTGAAAGACCCGAAGACGCGCGCCGCGCTCGAGAAAGCCTGCGCCGAGCTGCTGCGCTTCGCCGCCGCCTTCCCGCGGCAGGCGTAGGGACCGGGGCTCCCGCATGCGCGCCGCCGTGATGCCGGCTCCGAACGCGCCGATCGACGTGCGCGACCTGCCGGTCCCGCCGCTCGCACAGGGAGCCGTCCTGCTGGAGACGATCGCGAGCGAGGTCTGTGGCACCGACGTGCACCTGTGGCACGGGCGGCTCGCGGGCGTTCCGTACCCCATCGTCCCCGGTCACGTCTCGGTCGGACGCATCGCCGCGTTCGGTGGAAGTGATGCCGACCGCCCGGCCGACCTCGACGGAAAGAGATTCCAAATCGACGACGTCGTGACGTTCCTCGATGTGCACGGCACCTGTGGCGCCTGCTGGTACTGCCTCGTCGCCGGCCAGTCGACCCGCTGCCCGAAGCGGCGCGTCTACGGCATCACCATGGGCATGGCAGACGGCCCGAGCGGCGGCTGGGCCGAGGCGATTCTCCTGAAGCCGGGCACGCACCTGATCCGGCTGCCGCGGGGACTCGAACCCGAAACCTTCATCGGCGGCGGCTGCGGCGCCGTGACCGCCTTCCACGCCGTGCGCCGCGCCGGGGTGCGGCTCGGCGACGCGGTCGCGGTGCTCGGCGCCGGACCGGTCGGGCTTTCGGCCGCCGCCCTGGCGTCGATCTCCGGCGCGGATCCGGTGGTCGTCATCGGAGCGCCGGCCGATCGGCTGGCCATGGCGGGCCGGATGGGTGCGACCCTGGCGCTCGATCTCGACGCCCTGCCGCACGCCGCGAGACGCGATGCGGTTCTCGCCTGCACGCACGGGCGCGGCGCCGACGTCGTCATCGAGGCGACCGGCGTGCCGCAGGCGGTGGCCGAAGGGGCGACGCTGTGCCGCGACGGCGGCGTGATGGTCGTCGCCGGGCACTACACCGACGGCGGCGACATCGCGCTCAACCCGCACGCGCACCTCAACCGGCCGCACCTCGAGGTGCGCGGCTGCTGGGGCAGCGACGCCTCCCACTTCCACGGCGCCATCCGGGCGATGGCGCGACACCAGGGACGCATCCCGTGGTCGGACCTGGTCACGCGCTGGTATTCGATCGAAGAGAGCGGCGCCGCGCTCCAGGCGGTCGCGGATCGCAAGCTGTTGAAGGCGGGGATTCGGCCGCGCGCTTAGGCGGCTGGTAGCGCTACGGGGAATCGAACCCCGGTCTGATGGCTGAGAACCATCTGTCCTAACCCCTAGACGATAGCGCCATGCCGGCCTGGTTCCGGGACAGGGATTCGAACCCCGATTCCTTGGTCCAGAGCCAAGTGTCCTGCCGTTAGACGATCCCGGAACAGAGCGGCGATTCTAGTGAAGCGCCCTCGATGCGTCAACCGTCCGCGCGCACTCCTGCGGCCGGAATGGCCCCTGCCTCAGGCGGCCGTGAACTCCCCTGCATCGAGGCGCCCGGCCAGCCGTGTCAGCCTCTGCACCGCGCGCTCCTGGCCGATGAGGACGAGCACCGCGAATGCGCTCGGCCCGACCGCGGTGCCGAGCAGGGCGACGCGCATCGGGTGGATATAGAGGGCCGCGGCCTCCCCTTTGGACGTCGCGAGCTCGCGCAGCGCCGCCTCGCTCGCCGCCTCGTCGAACGGCTGCAGCGCGGCGACGGCCGCGGCCAGCGCCCGCAGGCGCGCCGCGACCTGTTTCGCTCCGCCGCTTTTCTCCGCCGTCAGGTACTTCGCCGCCGCCGGAGGGTCGATCGGGTAGTCCTCCCCCAGGAAGGGCTTCGCATCGCGCGGGAAATCGGTGAGCCGGCGGCTGCGCGCCTTGAGCGTCTCGAGGACGCGCAGGAACCAGTCGCGCCGCGCTCCCCCCGGCGCGAGGTCCGGCCCGAGCAGCCCGGCCGCTTCGAGGTACGGCTGCGCGACGTCGTAGAGCGCCTCGCCCGGCAGCTTCTGGATGTACTCGCTGTTGAGCCACTCGAGTTTCTGCTCGTCGAACACCGCCCCCTTGCGGTTGACGGCGGCGATGTCGAAGGCAGCGACCAGCTCTTCGCGCGTCATGACCTCGCGGCCGTCCCCCGGCGACCAGCCGAGGAGCGCCAGGAAGTTGCGCATCGCCGCAGGCAGGATGCCGGTGTCGCGGTACTCGGTCACGGACACAGCGCCGTGCCGCTTGCTCAAGCGCTTCTTGTCCGAGCCGAGGATGAGCGGCAGGTGCGCGAAGGCCGGCGGCTCGTGGCCGAGCGCACGGTACAGCAGGATCTGCTTCGGCGTGTTGCTGATGTGGTCGTCGCCTCGGATGACGTCGGTGACCCGCATCGCGATGTCGTCGGCGACCACCGAGAGGTTGTAGGTGGGCGAGCCGTCCGAGCGCAGCAGCACGAGGTCCTCGATGACCCCGTTGTCGAAGGAGGTCTCGCCGTGCACCTGGTCGTTCCACGCCGTCATTCCCTCCGGGACGCGAAAGCGCAGCGCCGACGTCAGGCCGCGCCCGCGGCGCTCCTCCCGTTCCGCGGCGCTGAGGCGCAGGCAGTTGCGGTCGTAGCGCCACGCCCCCCCGGCCGCCTCGGCGGCGCGGCGGCGCGGCTCGATCTCCTCGACGGTGCAGAAACAGGGATACGCCTTTCCCTCCGCCTCGAGGCGGTGGGCCAGCGCGCGATGCTCCTCGAGGCCGCGAGACTGGAAGAACGGCCCCTCGTCCCAGTCGAGCCCGAGCCACGTCAGGCCCTCGAGGATGGTCCGCACGCTGGCCTCGTTGCTGCGCTCGAGGTCGGTGTCCTCGATGCGGAGGATGAAGGTCCCCTTCCGGGCCCGCGCGTAGAGCCAGTTGAACAGGGCGGTGCGCCCTCCCCCGACGTGCAGGAAGCCGGTCGGACTGGGGGCGAAGCGGACGCGGGGTCCGCCGGACGGGGCGGGATTGGTCATGGGAGGGGGATTAAAGCCGAATCGGCGCCCCGCCGACAAGCCGCCGGCCTGCCGCAGGCGTCCGGCGCGCGGTCCGGCCCGGGGCCGCCATGTGGAATCGACATTGCGCCCACCGGCCGGGCACAGTATAAGGAGGCATCTCACGAGGAAAGGGGGCCCTCATGCCGCCTGGGAGCCTTGCCGACCTTCGTTTTCGCCTGGCCGTCGCCGCGCTTGCGGCGACCACCGTCATTCCTTTCGCCTCCGGCGCCTCGCAGCACAGCGTCCCGCCGTTCGCCCCCGGGTTTCCCATTCCGATCCCGCGGCCGGTGGAGTACCGCTCCCGCTGGGGATCGACCGTGTCCGTCGATCTCGATCGTGACGGCCGGGCCGAGCTGCTCGCGTCGATCCCCTCGGGCGACCTGCTGCTCGTCGGACGGGGCGGCGTTCGCGTCCCTGGCTGGCCGCCCGACCTTCACGACCTGCCGCAGCCGGCCTGGCCTGTCGGTGAGCCTGGGATCGGCGATCTCGACGGCGACGGGCGGGACGAAGTGGTGGCCTGCCTCAACGCCGGCAGCAATCCGGGCCGCGCGTTCCTTCTTGCGTGGCGCCGCGACGGCAGCCGGGTCACCGGCTGGCCGGTGGAGATCCCGACGCTCGACGCGCGCGCCGGCTGCTCGCCCGGGGGCACGCTCGTGGCCGATCTCGATCGCGACGGCCGGGCCGAGGTGGCCCAGGCCATCGCGCCCGCGGAGATCGACGTCTACGATGGCACGGGGCAGGCGCTTCCGGGCTGGCCGTTCCATCCGCCGCGGCGCTCCTCGGGCGTGGCTCCGGCGATCAACGCGCGGCTCGCCGCCGCCGACGTGGACGGTGACGGCGCACTCGAAGTGATCGCGGTCGAATCGGGCCTGGGGCCCCTGCTGCACGCGATCGGCCTGTCGGGAGGCGAGGCAACCCGGTATCCGCGTCTCCTTCCGGAGGTGGTATCCGAGCAGGCGCCCGCGGCCGCCGACCTCGACGGCGACGGCCAGGCGGAAGTGGTGCAGGCGACGCAGCCCGCGTCGCCGGAGTTCCTGCGCTCGCCCGAGCCGCTCCCGTCGCGGCTGGCGCTGCCGGTCATCCAGGCGGAGGGAGCCGCGCCGGTGACGGGTCCGCCGGGAGCGCTGCACACCCTGCACCACGATGGCGGCGAGGCGAGCGGCTGGCCGGTGCCCCTCTCCGAAGGGGCGCTGTGGGGCGCCATCCTCGCCGACCTCGACGGGGACGGCCGCAACGAGATCCTGCAGGGGGACGGCGACCTGCTCCACGGCTTCGACGCCACCGGCCGGGCGCTCAAGGGCTTCCCGCTGACGATGCGCCGCCTGTTCACGCACGCGACGGTGCGCCTCGACTCGGGATGGGTGGCGGGTGACCTCGACGGCGACGGCGCGCTCGACGTGATGCGCGCCCTCGGGCGCATGGATACGAACGGCACCGCCCTGCGTATCGCGGCGATCCAGGGGCGTAACGGAGCGCCGGTTCCTGGCACGCCCTGGACGGTCGAAGGGATCCTTCCCGCGTCGGACCCGACCCTCGTCGATCTCACCGGCGACGGCCGCCCCGAAGTGGCGGTCCTGGCGGTGGACGGCATCACCGGCGCCTGGAGACTCGTGGCCTGGGATGTCGCAGCCTTCCGCGGCCTCGGCGCCGGGACGAAGCCCGACGTGCTGCGCGGATTGAACCCCGGGATGATCCCTGTTGCAGTGAAGTGAGGAGCCGGCCCGGGACCCGGGCCGTTTTCTAGTTCGACGCCGCGGCCGGCTCGGGGGCGTACATCTGCGCCGCCGTCTGCTTCCCGAACAGCTTGAGCGCGAGCACGAGGTGGCTCTTCCCGGTTCCGGGATCGACGCCCTCCGGCTGCCCGGGGAGGGGCCGCAGCGGCGCCTCGATGTCGATGGTCATCTTCGTCTCGAGGCCCGCGTTCAGGAAGAACCCGGCGTCGAGATCGAAGATCGCCTCGCCGTCCCCTCCGCCCCCGATGACGCAGGACGTGCGCGGCAGCTTCGGCGGCGTGGCGGGATCGATGACGTAGGTGGCCTTGTCGGAGAACACCACCTGCCGGCCCCGCAGCTCCTTGAAGGTCAGCACGCGGGTCAGCTGCGCGGCGACGTCCTCGAGGCCGTTGATGGTCATGCGCGACGGCAGCGGCATCGTCGACGTGAACGTCAGGGTCTCCCCCGGCTTGAGCGTCTTCGACGCGTCGAGGACCGGGAGCACCTGGTCGAGCAGCGGGAAGGAGAGCCGATCGACCTCCGACATGTCCTCCGGGCCGGCCACGCGCTTCTTCTCGACGACGAGTCCGCGCGCATCGAGCTGGCCGTCCCACGCGAGACTCTGGACATCACGGGTCAACACCGGTCCCATGGTCTTGGTCTGGCCGTGCTCGGCCAGGTCCACCATGTAGCGCGCCACCTGACGGTGGAACGGCACGTTGCCGTTCTCCTGCGCCTCGTGCGTCGAAGTGATGGTCTGGATGAGCTCGGTGCGCTCGGTCCCCTTCATCCGGTTGCCCCAGAAAGAGAAGCTCTCCGTGTAAGCCGGGGGCGTCTCGAAGGTCACGTCCTGCACCGTGGATTCGACGCGACCTTCGAACGAGTAGGACGAGCGGGACCAGGCGCGCGGCGTCAGGGTGACCGGCGCGACGTTCGCCGGGGCGGGAGCCGGAGCCGCCGGCGGCTTCTTCGGCGCGGCCGGTTTCTTCGGGGGCTCCGTTTTCGCACCGGGGGCGGGGTTGACCATACCGGGGGGAGGCAGGACCGGGTCCTGCGCCGCCGGCTGCTCGATCGATCCCGCCAGGAGGGGCAGGGCGACCAGCGCGACGAGCGCGACGTGCGTCCGCCGGCGCGCCCGGCGGCGGGCTTCCAGGCGGAGCAGCCTCACATCACGTACTTGCCCGATCCGTCGTCGGGCCCGGTGTCGCCGCCGTCGCTCTCTTCGGGCTGATCCTTCCAGTACTCGTCGATGGCCTTGCGGATGGGCGTCTCCTCGGGGATGCGCACGTTGTGGATGGCCCCGAGCAGCAGCAGCGCCTGCCCGACCTGGGCCATGTCCTGCGACAGCACGCGGCGCAGCGGATCGATGAGCTCGCGCGCCCCGAAAAGCGACATCCAGCGCGCCGCGTCGGCCGGCCCGGCCGCCTCGGCGAAGGTGTCGAAGTGATCGAGCACGAGCTTCAGCGCCTTCGGCGTGCCCATCTCGGCCAGCACCATGAGCAGGCTGTGGGCCGCGTCGGCGCCGAGACTCCCGGCTTCGAGGCGGGCGCGCGCCGGCTCGACGACCGCCTCGCCGATGGCGCCCAGGGCGTGCTCGGCCGCCTCGTAAAGGTAGGAGTTGTCCTCCGCCAGCGCGTCGAGGATCTCGCTCACGGCGCCCGTGTTGCCGAGCGTGCCGAGCGCCTCGAGCGCCATCACCTGCGGGAAGAACGGCCCGCGCATGGCGAGCAGAGCCAGGCAGCGCTCCTCGACCGCGCGCCGCGCCTCCGAGCGGCGCGGACTGCCGGCCGGACCGGCGGCATCCACGGCGCTGCGCAAGGCCTCCGGCAGCGTCTCGAGAAGCCCGCTCGTCTCCGCTTCGAGCAAAGGCAGCAGCGCCTCGAGATCGGTCCCGGCGCGCCGCACCTCGAGCTCGTAGTTGCGGTAGCGCGCCATCTTGATCACCGCCGAGAGCAGGAACCCGATGACCCACTCGCGCAGGTGTGGCCCCAGCCCTTCGACCGCCCGCGCCACGTCGGGGTCGGCCCAGAACGACGCGGCCTCCTCGATGCGCCCGGGGAGATCGTCTCCCGGCGCGCGACCAAGGGAGCGCGCCAGGCCACGCACCGCATCGGCGAGCTGCAGGGCGCTCGTGTCGTAGGCCCCCTCTTCGAGGGCCCGGCCGAGCCCCGCCTCGATCGCCGGCGACAGGGCCGGCAGCAGCGTGCAGTCGTAGGCCGATTCGATCGCCTTCAGGGTGCGGCCCAAATCGATGCGGCCGCTCAAGGTCGTGCGGAAACACCAGCCGCAGTCGTCGATTTGCAGGTGATCCATGAGGACGCGGAACGCCTCGCCCGTCGCCTCGCTGTCGGAGGCCGGGCCGGTCCCGCGCCACTGCAGCGATCGCAGCCACGCCTGCAGGAGCGGCCGATATTCGCCGGGACGCACGTGCGACAGCGCCGCCGCCAGGATGGGCGGCGACCCGAACCAGTCGGCCCGCCGCTTCAAGACCTCCTGCATGGCCGCCCGCGCCTGCGGATCCTCGCGCTCGGCGAGCGCTTCGAGAATCGCGGCCCAGCACTCCTCGTCGAGATCGCGGCGCGAGGCCGCGTCACGCACGAGATCGAGCCCCTTCGGCGCCTTGAGGCGCACCAGCGCCTCGATGGCCCGGGCCGCCGCGAGACCGCGCAGCCGCTCGGCCGCCCGGGCCAGGGGGCCGGCTTGCTCGGGCCCGCCGTGGCGCCCGAGCTGCGAGGCGACGAGCTCGGGGGTCAGGTCGTGGTCGTCGAAGAGGAATGGGGCCAGCGCGCCCACCGACTCGCCCGGGTAGAGGCGGGCCAGCCTCTCGGCCGCCCAGTAGCGCACCTCGGGGTCTTCGTAGCGGAGGTAGCGCTCGAGCTCCTGGCGCGACCAGAAGGGGTGACTCATGACAGTGGGGGTCTCCTGAACGCGCGCGATTATAGCCGATGGTCCCTGCGCCCCCCAGAGAAGGATCGGCCTCGCGAAGAGCTTTCAGAAAAAAATCCCGGCGCCTCACGAGCGCCCGGGCCCGGGCACGCATCAAAGAGGATGGCGGAGCCTCCCGAAAAAAAGGGCATTCAACCCTTTTCGAGCCGGCCGCGTTCTCCATGGCGTGCCGACCTTCCAGAGGAAACGCCCCAGCCGCCTGAGCCTGGGGAGACGCCCGGGCCAGCGGGGGGAGATCCTCCAGGGACTCGCCCTGGCCGTCGCCTCCACCTGCCTCGCCCTCGGTCTGGCCGAAGGGGCGGTCCGGCTGCTCCTCCCGCCCCCGGAGCGCGTCACCGTCCTGAGCGTCGAGGACCTCGACGCCAGGCTCAGGCGCGAGAACGGCGATCCGAAAAAGCTCGGCTACAAGGGCGCCGTCAACGCCCTCTTCATCAAGACCCCGACCGGCCGGCGCCTGCGGGCCTCGACCGAGGTGACCATCGAGAATCATTACCTCAGCCATCGCACCATCGTGCTGCGCACCAACGCGCTGGGGTTCCGCGGGGCCGAGGTCGGCCCGAAGACCCGGCCGCGCACCCTCTTCCTCGGTGATTCGATCACCATGGCCCACTACCTTCCGGAAGAGGAGACGTTCGTCCATCTCGTCGGCGAAGAACTGGAGCAGTCGGGAACCCCGGTGGAGACGGTGAACGCCGGCGTGGGCGGGATCGGGCTCGAGACCGAGCTGGCGATCCTCCGGGAGACCGGCCTGCGCGTCGACCCGGACATGGTGGTGCTGGAGTTCTATCTCAACGATGTGCAGCAGTCCCCCGGCGTCCGCATCCTGCCGGTGCCGTCGCTCTTCGGCTGGAGCGCGCTGGCGCGCTACGCCTCGTCGGCCGTGCCGCGTTTCCTGGCGCGCGACGACTGGGAGATCGATGCCGACGAGATGGAAGGCTGGCGGCGCGAGATCGCGCAGCGCGCACCCCAGGGTCCGGGAGATCCTCTGGTGAATTCCGGGGCCTTCAACGCGCTCGTGCAGGAGAACTATCGCGATTGGGGAAGCGCCTGGAGCGACGGCGCCTGGAGCCGCATCGATCCGCTGCTGGCGGAGTTCCGGCGGCAGGCCGACCTGCACCATTTCCGGCTCGTCATCGTCGCCTTCCCGGTCGAGCCCCAGGTGAAAGCCGCGTTCGTGTCGGACTGGCCGCAACGGCGGCTCGAAGAGACGGCGACGAAACTCGGCATCCCGTTGCTCGACCTGCTGCCGGCGCTGCGCACGACGGCGCACCGCGACAGCGAGCCTCTTTTCTACGACGTCTGCCACCACACGCCCGCGGGCAGCCGCGTCATCGCCGAGGCGATCGCGGGGTTCCTGCGCGCGCGCGAGCCCTGAGGGTCGTGCTACGCTCCCGCCCCCGCTCCCGCGGCGGGAAGAAGGAGGCCCGCATGCGCGTCACACTGAAAGCGTTCGCGTTCGCTCTCGTCTTCGTCGCCCTGTCCGCCCTGGCGGCGCCGGCGCGCGCGGTCGGCGCCGAAGTGAACTGGAAATACGTCGAAGCCGGCTATCTCAACGTCGACGTCGACGACCTGGACGAGTCGGGGGACAACTACTTCGTCGGCGCCGCGTTCAACCTGGGCAAGCACTTCCACCTCATCGGGCAGTACACCAACGGCGAGCTGGCTCCCGACTTCGATTTCACGCAGACGCGCATCGGCTTCGGCTGGCACGGGCTGCTCGGCGACCGCGCCGACGTGGTGGGCGAGGCGTACTGGCTGCAGCAGAAGACCGACCCGCCCGGGGCCTCGAGCGAGACCGATGACGGCTACCGGCTGACCGCGGGGATCCGCTTCGTGCCGATCAGGCTCTTCGAGATCGACGGCTTCGCCCACTACAACGACATCGCCGACGAGTCGGACACTTCGTGGGAAGCGCGCGGCATCATCAACATCTGGCGGCTCGGCTTCGGCGCCTCGGTCGAGAAGTTCCAGGACTTCGACCAGTGGAACGGATTCGTCCGCTTCAACTTCGGCCTGCGCTGAGCGGGCGGGGCTGCACAGGCCCCGCAGTTCCCGACGTGGGCGGAGCGTCCTGACCGAATCCTGACTTGACACACCCCGCGCGTGACCGTATGAACGGCCCCGCGTCAGCGAAGGGGTGGTCCCGGAAAGGACGCATGGGTGGTCCCGGCCGGCTGGCTGGCAGGTTTTTCGTCTTCGTCGTCGTCCTCGTCGGACTGAATGTCGTCGTCCCGGTCGCCGCGTTCGCCGACCCGCCGCGATCCGTCGCGGTCGGCCCGGGGGTGGAGGATGCGCTCGCCGCCTCCCCCGTCGCCCGCGTCGTCATCCTTCTTGATGTGGATCCGGCGCTGGCCCGGCAGCCCGACCGCACGGCGCTGCGCCGCGAGGTGGGACGCGCGCAGGGCCGGCTCCTCGCCGCCCTGAAGGCGGGCGACCTCACGCTCCGCTCCCGGCCGAAGCACGCCCCGATCCTGGCGGGAGAGATTTCCCGCGCCGGTCTCGCGCGGCTGCGCCGCCTCGCAGGAGTCGTGCGCATCGACCTTGAACAGCCCATCGCGCCGATGCTGGCGCAGTCGGTGCCGATCCTCGGCGCCGCGACGCTGCACGCGCAGGGCCTGACCGGCGCCGGGATCGTGATCGCCGAGATCGACAGCGGCGTGGATGGCAGTCATCCCGACCTCGCGGGCGCGCTCGCCGGGGAGGCGTGCATCTGCCCGCACAGCGGCTCGTGCTGCCCGAACGGCGGGAATTTCATGGTCGGACCGGGGGCTGCCCTGGACGACAACGGCCACGGCACGATGGTCGCCGGCATCATCACCTCCGATGGTCATGCGGCGGCGGTCGGCGTCGCGCCGGGGGCGAAGATCGTCGCGGTGAAGGTGGTCGGGGGCGAGTTCACCTGCTGCCTCGCCGACGTGATCAGCGGCCTCGACTGGATTCTCGAGAACCGTCCCGACGTCACGGCGGTCAACTGCAGCATCGGAAGCCTCTTCGTCTACCCGCCCGTGTGCGACAACTCGGATGCGACCGCGGCGGGCATGGCGTTCGAAGTCAACGCGCTGCGGGCCCGGGGGATCCCGGTGTTCGCCCCGTCGGGAAACGCCGGCGTCGCGAACGGCATGAGCGCCCCGGCGTGCGTCAGCGCCGCCATCTCGGTGGGCGGGACCTACGACGCCAACGTCGGCACGGTCGTCTACAACGAGATCTGCACCGATGCCACCACGGCCGTCGATCAGGTCGGCTGCTACAGCAACAGCAGCGCGGCGACCGATCTCCTGGCCCCCGGCGGGAGGATCACCACGAGCGCCGTGGGTGGCGGGGTCGCGACCGACGTCGGGACCAGCTTCTCGGCGCCGCACGCGGCCGCCTGCGCCGCCCTCCTC
The DNA here is from genome assembly GCA_035638075.1 of Verrucomicrobiia bacterium. Lineage (GTDB taxonomy): Bacteria > Acidobacteriota > Polarisedimenticolia > Gp22-AA2 > Gp22-AA2 > DASRAU01. The sequence goes on along the minus strand of DASRAU010000041.1, from coordinate 45,683 downwards.
GCCCAGGCCGACCCGGGCATCCGGGCCGCCGCCATCGAGAACACGCTCAAGGCGACCGGCCATCCGATCTTCGATCCGAAGAGCGGCGTCACCCTGCCGCGCATCGACTGTCTCGCGGCGGTGCAGGCCCGCTCCTGCCCCGATCTCGACGGCGACGATTTCTGGGCGGCCGGACCCGGCTGCCCGGGGCCGCCCTTCTCGGACTGTGACGACAGTGACGCCAGCCGCTTCCCCGGCGCGGTCGAAACCTGCGACGGGATCGACAACGACTGCGACGGGACCGTGGACGACGGCTTCGACGGTGACGCCGACGGCCTCGCGTCGTGCTTCGACAATTGCCCGAACGACGCCAACCCGGGGCAGGAGAACCGGGATGCCGACGTGCAGGGGGACGCCTGCGATCTCGATGACGGCGAGATCGACGTGCGGCTCGTCTCGAACCAGCAGGTCCGCTTCCAGCAGGAGACGGGCTTCACGCACTACGACGTGTACCGCGGCGGCCTGCGATCGCTCCGCGACTCCGACCATGACGGCGCCGCTCAGGATTACGGCTCCTGCTACGCCGAGAACCTGCACGGGCCGACGTTCGACGACCCGGCGACGCCGGCGCCCGGCGACGGCTTCCTCTATCTCGTGACCGGCCGCGCCGGCGGTGTCGAGAGCGATCTCGGACGGGCCAGCAGCGGGGTGGTGCGCCCCAACCCTCACGACTGCGCCGGCGTCTTCGGCGCTCCTCCGCTGGTCCAGGCGGTGCAGGCGACACCCGCCGCGCGCGAGGCGGTGTGCGACGTGACCACCTCGATCCTCGGCCGCATCTGCACGCTCGGCGTGCCGGGAGCGCAGGCGGCCGCCCCGATCGTCGTCCACGCCGGGTACTCGGACCTCGTCGTCCAAGGACACGTGACCGACGCCGATGGCTCGGCGGGTCTCGCGGTCACGGCGCGGCTCGTTCCGGGAGCCGGGGGAACGCACGACGTGCCGATGTTCGACGACGGCTCGACCCAGACGTTCCCGGAGACGCAGCGCACGCCGGACGCGGGCCTCGACTGCACGCTCGACCCGCAGACCTGCACCTGCAGCCTCGAGCACTTCGACCTGGCGTCGGGAGACGCGGTGGCGGGCAACGCGACCTGGACCCGCGCCATCGCGCTGGTCAATCCGGACCTTCCGGCCATCGTCCAGGACTGCATCATGCTCGACCACCGCCGCTTCCCGGTCACGGCCTCCGGCGGCCAGCCGCTCGACGTGCGGGTGTCGGCGCTCGATCCCCAGGGCCATGTCACCGAGTCGTCGCCGGTCGCGCCGGTCGTACCCGGGGCCGGCTCTTATTCCTGCGGCGGCGATGCCTGCGGCTGCTGCCTGCTGACGGCGACCGATCCCGTGTCGCAGTGCCGCGGTCTGCCCGGCATCACCTCGCCCGATTTCCCGGCGGGACTCTGCCTGGCGTTCTGAGGGGTTGACATTGTGGCGCGTCGCGACATATCGTCGCACGCCATATGAGCCGACGACCCGACGAGCTGCTGCCCCTCTCCCCGGCGATGTTCCACGTCCTCGTGGCGCTCGCCGACGGAGACACCCACGGCTACGCCATCCTCAAGGAGGTCGAGCGCCTGACCTCCGGAAAGGTGCGGCTGAGCACCGGCACCCTGTACGGCATCATCAAGCGCCTGCTCGCCGACGGACTGGTGCGCGAGGTCGACGCCGAGGGCGACGAGCGGCGGCGCTCGTACCTGCTCACGCCGTTCGGCAAGGCGGTGGCGCGCGCCGAGGCGGCGCGCCTCGAGGCGACCATCGCCCTGGCGCGGCGCAAGCCGCTGTTCCGGAGGTCGTGACGATGTCCCGGCCCGATCCATCCCCGTCCCCGCGCGGCGAGCGCTTCTTCCGGCGGCTGCTGCGGCTGTTCCCGGCCGAATTCCGCGGCGATTTCGGCGACGAGATGGCGCGCACCTTCCGCGACCAGCGCGACGACGTCGCCGCGCGCGGCGGCGCGGGGGCGCTGCTGCGCCTCTGGCTGGAGACGGTCTGGGGCGTGCTGACGACCGCCCCGCGCGCGCACTGGGACCTGCTCCGGCAGGACGCCGGCTACGGGCTGAGGAGCCTGCGGCGCAACCCCGGCTTCGCCGTGGTGGCGATCGCCGCGCTCGCCGTCGGCATCGGCGCGAACACGGCCATCTTCAGCCTGGTGAACGGCATCCTCCTGCGGCCGCTCCCCTGGCGCGAGCCGGAGCGGCTCGTGACCCTGTTCGAGCACGCCCCGGGCGCCCCGGTGGAGAAGTTCGGGTTCTCGGCCCCCGACTTCGGCATCGTGCGCGAGTCGGCGCGCTCGTTCGAGGACCTCGCGGCCTATCGCAACGCCGACGCCGAGCTGTCGGGCGTCGGAACGTCGGAGCGCGTCGTGGTGGCGCGCGTCTCCCCGGGCCTCTTCCCGCTCCTCGGCACGGCGCCGGCGATCGGACGCCCCTTCGCCGACGCCGACGACGACCCCGGCGCCCGCGTCGTCCTGCTCGGCGACGCGTTGTGGCGCCGCGCGTTCGGCGCGGACCCGTCGCTCATCGGGCGCACCATCGCTCTCGACCGCGAGCCGTACGTCGTCGTCGGAGTGATGCCGCGGGGATTCGTGTTTCCGCCGCGCGGCCCGGTGCTGAACGGCGAGCCGGCGGCGCTCTACGTGCCGATCGCCTTCACGGCCACCGAGCGCGGCGGTTTCGGCGCCTGGTACAACAACAGCACCGTGGCGCGGCTGAAGCCGGGTGTGACCATCGAGCAGGCGCGCGCCGATCTCGCCTCCGCGGCGAAGGAGGTGGGCGCCCGCTACCCCGCCCAACTGAAGGACCTCGGCGAAAAGCTCACCTTCCCCATCGACCCGCTCGGCGAGGAGGTCGTGGGCCGCAGCCGGCGCCTCCTGGTCGTGCTGATGGGAGCGGTCGGCATGGTGCTCCTCATCTGCTGCGCCGACGTGGCCAACCTGATGCTGACGCGATCGGGCGCGCGCCAGCGCGAGCTGGCCATCCGCTCCTGCCTCGGCGCCAGCCAGGTGCGCATCGTCCGGCAGCTTTTCACCGAGAGCGTCCTTCTCGCGGTGGCGGGCGCCCTCGCGGGGCTCGCGCTGGCCTTCGGACTGCTGCGGGCGTTCCTGCCGGCGGCGGTCGAGACGCTGCCGCGGCCCGAGGCCATCCGGCTCGACGGCTTCGTCGTCCTCTTCACGCTGGCGCTGGCGCTCGCGACGCCGCTTTTCTTCGGCGTCCTGCCGGCGCTGCGCTCCGCCCTCCTGCCGCCGTCCTCGCTGCTGGCCGACAGCCTGACCACGACCACGGCGGGACGCGCCCGGCACCGGCTGCTCGGCGCGCTCGTGATCGCGCAGTGCGCGCTGGCGGTCGTCCTGTCGGTCGGCGCCGGCCTCCTCGTCCGTAGCTTCGTGCGCCTCAGCCGGACCGACACCGGCTTCCAGGCGGAGGGCGTCGTGAACGCGACGATGGTGCTCCCTTCGGGTCGCTACGCCACCGGGCGGCAGGTGAAGGCGTTTTTCCACGACGCGGTCGCCGCGGCCGCCGCGAGCCACGGCGCCACCGCCGCCGGCGCCGCGAACAGCCGGCCGCTCAACGTGCGCGAGCGACGCGCCTTCACGCCCGATGCCACGGCGGACGCGGCGGCGATGCCGAACCGGACCATTGCCGGCACCTGGACGGAGGGGCGCTATTTCGAGGCGCTCGGCATTCCGCTCAAGGCGGGACGGTTCTTCGAAGAGGCCGACGGCGAGCCCGGCCGCGCCCGCGTCGTCATCCTCAGCGAGATGCTGGCGCGAAGGCTCTGGCCGAACGGCGACGCCCTCGGCCACCAGGTGAAGTGGGGCATCGAAAGCTCGCGACTCCCCTGGATGACCATCGTCGGCGTCGTCGGCGACATCAAGCAGGGCGCGCTCGACTCGGAAATCGTCCCGCAGGCCTACGAGCCGCTCGGGCAGATGGTGTCCGACGATATGGGGGCTCCGTTCCTCGGCTTCTTCAGCGAGGTGAACCTGCTGGTGCGATCGGAGCGGCCGACGGCGGCGGTGGGCGCGGACCTGCTGGCCGCGGTGCGGCGGCTCGACCCCGAGCTGGCCGTCTCGAACGTGCAGCCGGTGCCGGAGATCGTCGACGACTCGGTGAAGTCGCGCCGCTTCAGCACGGCGACGCTCGCCCTGTTCGCCGCGGTCGCCCTGTCGCTCGCGGCCCTCGGCGTCTACGGCGTGCTCGCCAACGTCGTGGCGCAGCAGACGAAGGAGATCGGCGTGCGCCTCGCGCTCGGCGCGACCGCGTCCTCGGTGTTGTGGCTGGTGCTGCGGCGCGCCCTGGTGCTGACCGCCTTCGGCCTCTCCCTCGGGCTCGCCGGCGCCTTGGCGCTGACGCGCCTGATGTCGGGGCTGCTGTACGAGGTCCGTCCCAACGACGCCGTGACGTTCGTCGTGGTGTCGGCCGGGCTGTCGCTCCTCGTCCTGCTCGCCGGCCTCGCGCCCGCCTGGCGCGCCACGCGCGTCGATCCGATCGCCGCCCTGCGGATGGAGTGACCCCCGGCGGGGGGGATTGCGGGCGGACAGGGCGCCCCGCCATGATGGCCGGCTTCTGACCGACCCTCTCTCCGGGGTCTCGAAAGGAACCGACCATGAAGAAGGGACTCTGGACGTGCCTGGGTATGGGAGTGACACTGGCCGCGCTGGGGTCGACCGGCGCCGCGCGGGCGCAATCGACGCCTGCGGATCCGTGGACCCGCGTTCCGGCCCTCCCGACGGGCTGCTATTACGACGCCGCCACCCTGGACCTCTTCAACAAGGCCAAGGCGGCCCTCGACGCCGAGGACGCGCGGCAGAAAGAGATCAACGACAGCCTCCAGCAGCAGTTCAACCAGATGGACCCGATGGCGAAGGCACAGAAGATGCAGGCCGCCATGATGAAAGACCCGCAGAAGGCCGCGGCGATGATGCAGGCCATGCAGGGCAACGCCGGCACGGCGACCACCCAGGTGAACACCTCGATGGCGGAAGACCAGAAGCTCGATCAGGACCTCGAGGCGCTCCACGCGAAATTCAAGGGCGAGGTCGGCACGCTGTTGAAGCCGATCAACGACAGGGCCGACGCCTTTTTCAAGGCCCACAGCCAACCGGGCGAGGCCGGGCCCTACATCCCCAACAAGGCCGACGAGGCGCAGTACAACCGGATTCTGGCCGAGCGCAACACCGCGTACGAGAAGGTCTGCGCCGGCTACTGGGGCCCGACCGGCCAGGTGCAGGCGTGGCTGGGCAAATACAAGACCCTGCGCGTCAACGAGGCGAAGTCCTACGCCACCAACGACGACACGGTTTTGATGCAGATGCAGATCATGGAATCACCGAGCGGCGGCTACCGTTCGGTCTACGCCATCGAGGCCGCCGCGAAGTACACGGCCAAAGCGCTTTCGATCTTCGATCAGCGGCCCGACAAGGAATCGGTGAGCACGGGCTGGACGCGCTGATCTAAAGGAAGGATGGCGGAGAGGGGGGGATTCGAACCCCCGATCCCGGTTTTAGCCAGGATAACTGCTTAGCAGGCAGCCCTGTTCGGCCACTCCAGCACCTCTCCGCGCTCGTCCTGCAGGACCTTGCGAGATGCCGGCCTCGGCCGCACGTGCTGAATTGGGTCCGAGGGCTGGCGGAATGCTACCACGGCGCTCCGCCGGGTCGTCCGGACGGCCGACGCGCTCCGAACGCGCGGGGCGCCAGGTGAAGCGCAGCTTGACGACCGCCTGGTCGCTCTCGAGATCGAGCTCGCTGCCGTTTTCCGCGCCGGGCGGGTGCACCCAGCCGCGGTTCCACACGACGTAGAGATCGGTCCCCGGCCGGATCGTGTAGCGCAGGCGCGCGTTCGTCCCCAGGTTGCTCGAGACGCTGTCGTACTGCGTGTAGAGCGACAGGACGAGGTCGGGCGAAAACGAATAGACGATGCGCTGCTGCCAGAGCTGCTCGATGAAATCACCCGCGGGCAGGCGGCCGTCGATGTAGAGGCCCTCCGCCTCGAGCTGGAGGCGCCCGGGGCGCGTCGCCCAGCGCACGTAGCCGGACCATTCGCTGATGCTTCCGTCGTAGAAACCGCCCCCGATCCAGGAGCCGCCGTAGCGCAGCGGCCGGTCGGGACGCGAGTCGGCCGTCGCGGCCCCCTGCTGGAAGTGATACGCGCCCGGCGCCACGAGCACGCCGTCCGACACCTCGAAGGGGGCGTCGAGGCGCTCGAACTCCAGAAGCCAGTCGACCTCGAGGTGCGCCCCGGCCGGGGTCTGGAAACTGAAGGGGGTCACCCCTCCCAGCCAGGTCTGCACGAGCCCCGAGTGATCGGTCACGACCGTCGCCTCGCCGGCGAAGATCATCTGCCGGATGCGATCCGACCAGGGCGCGCTTTGCGGTCGCGGCTGGAAGGCCACGTGCCCGCGGTAGAGGCGGATGCCGGTGCGCGGCAGGAACCCGAGCGCCGGGTTGAAGCCCTCGCCGAACGACTTGAACGAGAAGGCGTTGTCCCAGCGATCGTTCGGAAAGTCGAGCAGCGCTCCCCAGGCGTCCGACCTGCCGTTCTGCGAAGCGCCGGGGATCGGGCCGTTCGGGGAGTCGGGCGGGGCCGCGTCGCCGCCAGTGTGCGAGTACCAGGCCCCAGTCGCCAGGTTCTGATCGCCGCGGAAGGTCGAGGTCTGCCAGACGGCGTCGGCGCCTGCGAGCCAGTTGTCGGTGAGCCCGGTCGGATCGCCGGAGGTCCCGATGCCGCCGAGCCGCAGGTGCTCGCCCACGTCGCGCGTCACGCGCACGGCGGACAGCGTCTCCGCCGGCGCCGCCGGTGTGGTCTGCGTGCGCACCGACAACGCGCCGATGCCCCACGGCCCCTGGCGACCGATGACCTTCGCGCCGGCGTCGATCGGGACGATGTCGCCGCCGACGAGCCCGGCGCGACGGCTGAAGAAGGGGACGAAGTCGGTGCCGAGATTCGGTCCGAAGACGAACTGGTTCGCCCCCTCGACGAAGAAGTAGCGCTTCTCCGGGTAGAACAGCGGGAAGCGCGTCAGGTTGATCTGCCGCGTGTCCACCTCGGTCTCGGCGAAATCGGGGTTGAGAGTCAGCACGCCGCTGAGCTCTCTGGTCATCGCCCAGCCGACGTCCAGCCCCGCGTCGCCGGTCGTCTTCGAGTCGTCGAGGGCGTACTCGTTGCCGTGGCGCGCCAGCCCGTACGGGCTGAGGGTGAGGCCGAGCCCCTGGTCGAGCCTCGCCACCCCGGCGAGCAACCCGGCGCGGCGCATGTCGGGAAAGCGGGCGTCGAGCGTCGTCCCGGTCCATCGCACCTCGGTGCGGTCGCGCGCGACGGTCCGCTGGACGTTGAATCCCCAGGCGTCGAGACCGGAGGCGAAGCGCAGCGTCGCGGCCGGGATCGCGAACTCCACCGTCCAGCCAGCGTCGTCACGGTGGACGTGCGCGTCCCAGATGCCGTCCCAGTCGGCCGACACGTCCTCGGGCGTGTTGACGAGCCCGTCGTAGCGCGCCCCCGCGGCGTTGACGCGGAACACGTAGCCGGTGCGGTGATCTCCGAAGGTGTCGAAGACCAGACCGACCGCGTCGTCGGAGGCCAGGTCGGCGTCGCGCTGCATGCTGTGCGTGGCGATCTGCCGTGGATCGGGATCGAAGCAGCGCACCGCCACGAACAGGGTTTCGCCGCTGGTCATCAGGCGGACCTCGGTGCGGTACGGCGTCTCCCCTCCAGGCACCGGCGACTGCTGGACCAGGTTCGGAATGAGCGCCGCCGTCTGCCAGTCGGCTTCGTCGAGAACACCGTCGAGACGAACCGGCCCGGAAGCGCGCCCGAGCGTGACGCTGGCGGTGGCAAAAGCCGGGGGGGGCGGCGGATCGGCGCGGGCGCCGGTCGTGCCCGCCACGACGAACAGCGCGGCGAGTCCGGCCGCGCGGCCGAGGACCGGCCCGCTCCACCCCGCTCTCACCGGCGCATCATAGCGATTCGTCAGCGCTTGACATGCGGCGCCAGCCGTCGTATCAGGAACGCACGGCCCTCGCAATTGTCCGGGGAAAACGATGCACCGAATCGATCGTCTGGCCGTCGCCCTGCTCTTCGCTGTCAGCGCCGCGGGTGCGGCCGGCTCCCCTGCAGGGGCCGTCGTGGGCGAGGGCGTGGAGCGGGCGCTGGCCGCTTCCGGCACGGCCCGCATCGTGATCCTTCTCGACGTCGACCCGGGCCTGGCCGCCCGCAAGGATCGCGAGCCGCTCCGCCGTGAGGTCGCCCGCCAGCAGGATCGGATTCTGGCGGGTCTCCATCCGGGCGACCTGTCGCTGCGCTGGCGTCCGAAGCACGCTCCCATCCTGGCCGGCGAGATTGGCCGCGCCGGTCTCGAGCGACTGCGACACCTCCCCGGGATCCGGCGCATCGACCTCGATCTCCCGGGCTCGGGTGGCCTGGCGCAGTCGGTGCCGCTGGTGCGTGCGGACGTGGCGCGCGCTCTCGGCTACACGGGAGCCGGGATCGTTGTGGGGGAGGTCGACAGCGGCGTGGACACGAGTCATCCCGACCTCCTGGGCGCCGTCGTCGGCCAGGCCTGCACCTGCGTCACCGATGGAGGCTGCTGCCCGAACGGGTCCTCGTTCCAGACCGGGCCGGGGGCCGCGGTGGACAACGCCGGCCATGGGACGTGGGTGGCGGGGGTCATGACCTCCGACGGGCACATCGCGCCCGTCGGCGTGGCGCCGGACGCGAAGATCGTCGCGGTCAAGGTGACCAACGCGGCGGACCACACGTGCTGCATGAGCGATGTCACGGCCGCCTTCGACTGGATCCTCGACAACCGCCCCGACGTCGCCGCGATCAACTGCAGCGTCGTCAGCAACGCGCTCTACCCGGGAGATTGCGACAACGCCGATGCGGTCACCGGCGGCATGGCGTTCATCATCACGGCCTTGCGGACCGCCGGAATTCCCGTGTTCGCCGCCGCAGGCAACGCCGGAGCCAGCGGCGCCATGAGCGCGCCGGCCTGCGTCAGCGCCGCCATCTCGATGGGCGCGACCTACGATGCCAACCTCGGCCCGTTGAACTTCGGCGTCTGCGCCGACGCGACGACGGCCGCCGACAAGACGACCTGCTTCACCAACAGCGACGCTTCGACCGATCTCTTCGCCCCCGGCTGCCTGATCACCACCAGCGCACGCGGCGGCGGCATCTCCAGCGTCACCGGCACCAGCTTCTCGGCGCCGCACGCCACCGCCTGCGCCGCCCTCCTCAAGCAGGCCGACCCGGCGATCGACGCCGGGGCGATCGAGACCACCTTCAAGGCCACGGGCGTCCCGGTCACCGACCCGCGCAACGGCCTCACCTTCCCGCGCATCGACTGCCTGGCGGCGATCGAGGCGCGCTCCTGCCCCGACGCCGACGGCGACGGCTACTGGGCACAGGGGCCCGGCTGTCCGGGCGCGCCTTACGCCGACTGCGACGAGACCGATGCGTCGATCCACCCCGGCGCGCCGGAGATCTGCGACCGGAAGGACAACGACTGCGACGGGTCCACGGACGAGGGCTTCGACCCCGACGGCGACGGTGTCGCCGCCTGCGTCGACAACTGTCCGGCGGAGTGGAACCCGGAGCAGTCCGACCGCGACCACGACGCCGTGGGGGACGCCTGCGACCTCGACGACGGCGTGATCGAGGTCTGGATGGACTCATCCAGCCAGGTTCGCTGGCAGCAGGAATCCGGATTCGATCGGTACGATGTCTACCGCGGCGACCTCGACGGGCTCCACGACACGAACGGTGATGGCGCGGCGGAGAACTACGGCTCCTGCTTCGCCGAAAACCTCGCGGGGCCGACGTTTCTCGACATGAATGTCCCCCCTCCCGGGCATGGCTTCCTCTACCTGGTCACCGGCCGCAACGCGGCCGGGAGCGAGGCGGACCTCGGCGTCGCCAGCAGCGGCGCGCCGCGGCCGAACGTCCGTGACTGCACCGACGTCTTCGGCCTGCCGTCGGTCATCGGAAGCGTGAGCGCCACCGCCTCTGCGCAGCAGGCGGCGTGCGACGTGACCACTCCGTTCCTGGCCTGGCTGTGCACAGCCGGAGCGCCCGGGGCGCAGCCGAGCGCCCCGATCGTCGTGCACGGTGACTACACGGTGCTGCGCATCGAGGCCGCGGTGACCGACCCCGACAACACGCCGCAGGCGACGGACATTGCGAGCGTGACCGCGAACCTCGCGACGTCGTCAGGGAATGTCGACCTCGGGATGTACGACGACGCCTCGGCCGCGCTCTTCACGGTCGCCCAGCGCAGCGGGAACTTCGGGCTCGATTGCGCCCCCGATCCGCAGCTCTGCTCGTGCGGCCCGCGGTCGTACGGGGTGGATTCGGGGGACGCGGCCGGCGCCGACACGATCTACACCCGCACTCTCGCCCTCGTCGCGTCCGATCTCCCCGCCCTCGTCCAGGATTGCGTCATGCAGGCGCGACGGCACTTCCCCTTCGTGGCAGCCGCGGGCGCAACGGTGACGATCGGGACGACGAGCGCCGACCTTGAAGGACATGTGACCGCCTGGCCTTCGCCCCCCGCTGTCGTCGTCGGCAGCGGCGCCTACTCCTGCACCGGCGATCCCTGCGGCTGCTGCCTGCTGACCGCCACCGACGCCGTGTCGCAGTGCCGTGGGCTTCCGGGACTGGTGTCGCCGGACTTCCCTGCCGGCGTCTGCACGTCGTTCTGATCGAAACACGCCCGGGCCAGGAGGGCGTGCCGGCGCTATTCGTCCCGCAGTGCGACCATCGGGTCGACGCGCGTGGCGCGGCGGGCCGGGACGTAGCAGGCCAGCGCCGCCACCATCGCGAGCAGCAGCGTCATCGCGGCGAAGGTCGCGGGATCCGTGGCGGCCACTCCGAAGAGGAGCGACTGCAGGGTGCGCGTCAGGGCGAAGGCGCCCGCGATCCCGACACCGACGCCCACGAGGGTCATCCGGAGCCCCTGTCCGAGGACGAGGCCGAGCACGTCGGCCGTGCGGGCGCCGAGGGCGATGCGGACGCCGATCTCGCGGGTGCGCTGCGCCACGCCGTAGGCGGTGACGCCGTAGACCCCGGCGACCGCGAGCAGGAGCGCCGCCGCGGCGAACACCGCGACCAGAGTCAGGTCGAAGTTCCGCGAGCCGTGCGTCGCCGAGACGATCGAGGCGAGCGCGCGGAACCGGGGCGGCACGTCGGGGGCGATCTCGCGCAGCAGGCCGCGCGCCGCCGCCGTGACGGGGGCCGGATCGCCGTCGGTGCGCAGAACCAGCGTCGCGGTCGTGCGCGGCCGCTGCAGGGCGTTGACGTAGACGGTCGGCTGGGGCGGGGACTCCTGTCCCCCCTCGCGCGTGTCGCCGACGATCCCGACAATCGTCAGGAGCTTCAGGTCTCCGTCCATGTTGCCGAACTCGATGGTCCGGCCGAGCGGATCCTGGCCGGGCCACCGTGCCCGGGCGAGCGACTCGCTGATGACCGCGACGTGCGGCTGCTCGAACCCGTCGTGGTCGTCGAACAGGCGCCCGCGCACGAGCGGGATCTCGAGCGCGCGGAAATACCCCGTCGAAGCGACGCAGAAAGCGGCATCGCCGCGGCGCGCCTCCTGGGCGGCCAGGACGCCGAAGCCTTCCGGGGTCGACGGGATCTCGTCCTGGGTCATGGTCAGGAACATGCCGTCCGGGCAGCCGCCGTCCATCGGCGCCAGGCTATTCACTCCGACCTCGCGCACGCCCGGTAGGGCGCGCAGGCGCTCGAGAGTCGAACCGTAGAAGGCGGCGAGACGCGTTCGGGCTCCGGGATCGTCCGCCGCCGGCATCGCCAGGTCGACGGTCACGATGCCGTCGGTGCGGAACCCCGGATCGACGGCGAGCACGCGCAGCAGCGACCGGCCGAGCAGCCCCGCTCCCACGAGCAGGACGAGGGTGATCGCGAACTGCGCCGCCACGAGGACCTGTCCCAGGCGCCGGCCACGCCGCGAGCCCGCCTGGCCGCGCCCTCCCTCGAGGAGCGCTGCGACCAGCCCGCCGCGGGTGGCGCGCATCGCGGTCGCAAGACCGAGCCCCGCCGCCACCAGCAGCGCGAGACCGCCGGCGAACAGCAGCGCCGGCCAGCTCACGGCCACGTTCTCGATGCGCGGCAGCGTGTCGGGAGCCAGCGCCCGCAGCGCGGCCACGCCCCAGAACGCCAGCACGAGGCCTCCCGCGCAGCCGAGGAGACCAAGGAGCAGCGCTTCGGTCAGGAGCTGACGTGTCAGGCGCGCGCGCCCGGCGCCGAGCGCACTCCGGATCGCCAGCTCGCGCGTCCGCGCCGCCGCCTGCGACAGGAGCAGGTTGGCGACGTTGGCGCAGGCGACCAGGAGCAGGAACAGCACGGCGCCGAGGAGAATGCCGAGCGGCACGCCGACGCGGCCGGTCAGCGAGCGCAGGAGCGGAATCGCCGTCGCGTCTTTCAGGAGGTAGTCGTTGCGCTCCGACGCCGCGGCGACGATGTCGCGCGCGATGCGGCTGAGGTCGGCGCTCGCCTGCTCCGCGGTCGCGCCGTCGCGCAGCCGTCCGATGGCGCGGAAGTTGTGCGAGGTGCGGCTCGGGTTCGCGGGGTCGAGCTCGGCGGGAAACCACAGGTCGGCGCCCTTCGGAAACTCGAACCCGTCCGGCATGACGCCCACCACGTCGTACACCCGTCCGTCGAAGCGCAGCTTGAACCCGGAGAGATCCGCCGCACTGCCGAGCGAGCGCTTCCAGAAGCGGGTGCTCGCCACGACGACCGGCCGGGCGCCGGGGCGGGCGTCCTCGGGAGCGAGTGACCGCCCGAGGCGCGGCCTCACGCCCAGGACGCCGAAGAACTCCCGCGTCACGGCCGCGACCGTGGTGCGGGCGGGTTCGTTCGTGCCGGCGACCGAGGTCTCCCAGTCGCCGTACTTCGCCATCGAGGCGAAGGTCCGGTTGCCGTCGCGGAAGTCGTCGAAGTTCGGGTCCGCGAGCCGCGAGTAACCGCCGCTCTGGTTCACCTCCCAGACCGCCATGATGCGGTCCGAGGCCGGGTACGGCAGGGGGCTCAGGAGCACGCCGTACACGACGCTGAAGATCGCCGTCGCCGCGCCGATCCCGAGCGCGAGAGTGAACACCATGATGCCGGTCGCGCCCGGGTTGCGGGCGAGAAGCCGGGCCGCGTGTCGCAGGTCGCTCATGAACATGTCCGTCTCCGATCGCGCGAGAGGTTCGGGCCGGCCGGATGATCCGGCGCGACGCACGAAGGGTACGCCTTCGCGGCGAATCGGGTTCCCTCGACAGGGGCTTCTACCACCCGCCCCGCCGGCTGTGGCACCATCAGCAACATCAGGCGGAGGTCGGCCATGGAATGGACATTCGACATGAAACGCCTCGCGGCCCAGGCGGAGAAATCGCAGGAGCCCTGGCAGGAGTTCCTGCGCGTCCCGGATCTCAGCGCCGGGATCTACCACCTCAAAGCCGGCGCGACCGACGCCCAGACGCCGCACGGCGAGGACGAGGTGTACTACTGCCTCGCGGGCAAGGCGCGGCTGCGCGTCGGAAGGGAGCAATTCGACGTGGCGCCGGGACGCCTTCTCTTCGTTCCGGCCCGCGAGGACCATCGCTTCGAGCGCATCACCGAGGACCTGACGCTCCTGGTCATCTTCGGCCCGGCCGAGGGATCGCGCCCCGACCGCCGCGACGATCCGGCCTGAACCGGGGGGCGTCCCCGCGCCGGCCCCCCCCGTTTGACAGGCGCCCGGCCTCCGTCCATAATGAGACTCAGTCTCAATAAGACGGAGATCGGACCGCCGCATCAATGGACGCCGCCGAACGCTTCTCGCGCTACCTCGCGACCAACCGCCTGCGCCTGACCCGCGAGCGCCGCGGCATCCTCGAGGAGCTGCTGCGCATCAAGGGGCACTTCGACGCCGACGGCCTGCTCGTGCACTTCCGCAGCCGTGGCCTCCCCGCCTCGCGCGCCACCCTCTACCGCACCCTCGCCCGGCTGGTCGACGCGGGTCTCGTCCACAAGATCGAGATGGAGAAGGGGCAGGCGCAGTACGAGGTGATGGTCGGGCGGCACCACCACGACCACATGATCTGCGTCCGCTGCGGGCGTATCGTCGAGTTCGAGAGCCGCGAGATCGAGCGCCTGCAGACGGAGATCTGCCGCCGCAAGGGCTTCGCCATGACCGGCCACATGCACCAGATCCGCGGCCACTGCTCCGACTGCCGCGACAAGACGGACGACGCGAAGGCCCGCCGTGTTTGAAGCCCTCGTCATCACGCTGCGCGAGGGGATCGAGGCGGCCCTCGTCATCGGCATCATCCTCACCTGCCTGAACCGCGGCGGGCGCGGACACCTGGCGAAGGCGGTCTTCACGGGGCTCGGCGCGGGGGTGCTCGCGAGCCTGGGAGGCGCTCTGGTCGTCAGCCGGCTCGGCTGGTCCGAGGAGCGCTACGAAGGCTGGCTGATGCTCCTCGGCTCCGCCTTCGTCCTGTCGATGGTCCTCTGGATGTGGCGCACGGCGCGCGGACTGAAGCAGCAGATCGAGCAGAGGGTCGCCGCGGTCGTCGCGCGCGCCGGGGAGACCGGCGCCGCCTGGTGGGGACTCTTCCTTTTGACCTTCGTGCTCGTGCTGCGCGAGGGGCTCGAGACGGTCCTCTTCCTGGCGACGGTCAACCTGACGACCGATGCGCTGCTGTCCTTCGCGGGCGGCGTGCTCGGCCTGCTGCTCGCCGCGGCGTTCGGCGTGGCGCTGGTGCGCGGGGCCGTTCGGGTGGATCTCGGCCGCTTCTTCAAGGTGACGGAAATCGTCCTGCTCGTGCTGGCGGCGCAGCTCTTCATCGGTGGGCTGCACGAGCTGGGCGAGGCGGGACTGCTGCCGGTCGGGCGGCGCGAGATGGAGCTGATCGGCCCCATCGTCAAGAGCGAGGCGCTGGTGTTCGCGGCCCTCCTCGCCCTGCCGCTCCTCGCCGTGGCGCTCCCCGGCCGCCGCGATCGGCAGCGCCGCGCCGAGGCGGATCGCCTCGAGGGGCCCGATCGCCGCCTCGCGCTCGCCGCGCTCGTCCGCGAGACCCGCTGGCGACGGATCCTGGCGCTCAGCGGCGTCGCCGTCATCGCCGCGTTGACCCTCTCGCACGCCTTCACGCGGCTGCCGGCGAAACTCGATCCGCCCCGGATGCTGACGCTCGACGATGGAGGCGGCATCCGGCTGCCGGTGACGGGGCTCGACGACGGGCACCTGCATCGCTTCGGCGTCTCCCTCGACGGCACGGTGGTGCGCTTCATCGTCATGAAGAACGGCGCCAGGCTCGTCGCCACCTTCGACGCCTGCGTCGTCTGCGGGGCGCGCGGCTACATCGAACGCCAGGGGCGCCTCGTCTGCCTCGCCTGCGCCGCCGACATCAACACGCAGACCCTCGGCACCGGCGGCGGCTGCAATCCGATTCCCCTGCGCTACACCGAAGAGGGAGGCGCTCTCGTCATCACCGCCGCCGACCTGAAGACCGAGTTGAAGACGTTCCACGCCGACGATAAAGTCACGGAGCCCTGACGATGTTCCTGCGCGTTCTCGGCGACGCCCTGGCGCGGCAGAAGCGGCGCAAGGCGATCGTGCTCGTGGCCGTCGTCCTCGGCACCGCCGCCGCGTCGGCCCCGGCCGACATCGCGCTCGATGTCGGCGATCGCATGAGCCGCGAGCTGAAGTCGTTCGGCGCCAACCTCGTCGTGGTGCCGCGCGGCGGCTCGGCCCCGGTGCGGGTCGGCGGCGCCGATTTCTCGTCGCTGCACGTCCCCGCCTACCTCGCCGCCGCCGACGTCCTCAAGGTGAAGGACAACTTCTGGAAGAACAACATCCTCGGCTTCGCGCCCATCCTCGACGTGCCGGCCGAGGTGAGCGTCGCCACCGCCGGTCGCAACGGCGGGCGGAACGAAGAGGTCGGTCCTCCGTCGGGACCCTACCGCTCCGTCCTGCTGCGCGGCGCGTGGCTCGATCGCCCGTTCCGTCTCGACGGGACTCACGCTCCGGTCTCGACATCGACGGCCCCGGACGCGATGACCCGCACCGGCCTGCGCCGGCTCAATCCGTACTGGGAGGTCGACGGCGCCTGGCCCGTCGAGCCCGCCGCCCTGCCGCCGCCGACCGAGACCAACTGCGTCCTCGGCGCGGCCCCGCGACTCGAGGCCGATGGCCAGGGCGCGCTCGTCGGCCGGGGGCTTGCCGCGTCGCTCGGCGTCAAGCCCGGAGACCTGCTCCGCGTGCGCACCGCCACCGGAGAGACGGCCTTCGCCGTCAGCGGCGTCCTCGCCACGGGCGGCGAGGAAGAGGAGATGCTTCTCGCCCCGCTGGAGGCGGTGCAGGAGACGACGGCCCTCCGCGGGAAGCTGTCGCGAGTGCTGGTCTCGGCGCTGACGACCCCGGAGTCGGCGGTGTACGAGCGCAAGGCGCTCGACCCGCGCGCGCTCAGTCCGAAGGAATTCGAGTCGTGGTCGTGCACGCCGTTCGTCTCGTCGATCGCCTACGAGATCGAGGAGTCGTGGCCCGGCGCCGAGGCGCGCGTGGTGCGCCGCGTCGCCGACGCCGAAGGGGCGGTGCTCCGCCGGGCCTCCGGCCTGATGATCCTCGTCGCGATCATGGGGGTGTTCGGCGCGGCGCTGACGGTCGCCAGCGCCCTGACCGCGGGGATCCTCGAGCGCCGGGTCGAGATCGGGCTGCTCAAATCGCTCGGCGCGCGCGACGCCACCGTGATCGGGCTGTTCCTCGCCGAGGCGGCGACGCTGGCGCTCGTGGGAGGGCTGGCCGGCTCGGCCGCCGGCGCGTGGCTGGCGCGCATCCTGTCGGCGTCGGTGTTCGGATCGCCGGTGGCGATCCGTCCGGTCTCCATCCCGCTCGCCGTCGCCTGCGCGCTCGGCATCACGCTCGTCGGGTCGATCCTGCCGGTGCGGCGGATCGCCGGGTTCCGCCCGGCGGAGGTGCTGCGTGGCGCGTGAGCGGCGGCACGGCTGGTGGGCGATGTCGGCGCGCCTGTTCGGCCGCTCGCTCGGGCGGCGCGGCGCGACGTTCTTCGTGGCGCTCGTGGCCATCGCCGGAGGCTCCGCGGTGGCGGCGACCATGCTGACGCTGAAGGCCGACCTGCGCGCGAAGATGACGCGCGAGCTGCGCCGCTTCGGCGAGAACCTGGCCCTCGTGCCGGCCGAGGATCGTCCCGGGGCCACGCTCGACGAGGCGGCGGTGCGCCGCGCCCTCGGCGACGCCGCGGCGCCGGTCCTGCTGGCGCGCGGCGAGATCGGCCGCGAATCGTCGGCGAGCGAAGCGGCCGCCATCCTTGGGATCGACCCGGCGGCGCACCGCAGGCTGCATTCCTTCTGGCGGCTCGACGGCGACTGGCCGCACGACGCCGACGACGCGCTGGTGGGCGCGGCCGTGGCGCGGCGTCTCGGGCTGCACCCGGGCGATCGCGTCACGCTGCGCCTCGAAGCCGGCGGCGAGCCGCTGTCGCTGCGCGTCGCCGGAACGGTGCGCACCGGCGAAGGAGAAGAGGACCAGGTCTTCGTGCCGTTGCCGCTCCTGCAGGCGCGCACCGGCCTTTCCGGACGCGTCTCGCTGGCCACGCTCTTCGTCGAAGGAGGCGAGCGCGGCGTCGACGCGGCCGCCGCGCGCCTGGAGCGCGAGATCCCCGGCGCCCGGGCGCGGCCGCTGCGGCCCATCGCCGCGGCGCAGGGCGCCATCCTCGACCGGCTCGACAGGATGATCTGGTTCATGACCGCCGTCATCCTGGCGCTCGCCGGGCTCTGCCTCGGGACGACGCTCTTCACCCTCGTCGTCGAGCGCGAGGCGGAGATCGGCCTCATGCGCTCCCTCGGCGCGAACGACGGCGACGTGGCGCGCATCGTGCTCGGCGAAGTCACCCTTCTCGGCCTCGCGGGCGGGGCGATCGGTCTCCTGTTGGGCACCGGGGCGGCGCGGCTCATCGGCTGGCGGCTTTTCGACGCCGCCATCGACCCGCGGCTCGGCGTGGTCCCGGTGGTGCTGGCGATCGCGCTTGGCGTCTCGTGGGTCGCGGTCCTGGCGCCGCTGCGGCGCGCCCTGACCATCCGCCCCGCGGCGGCGCTGAAGGCGGAGTGACGAAGATGGAGATTCCGATTCGACCGGCCACAGGCTCACCCCCGATGGTGTCGCTGCAGGACGTCACCCGCCGCTACGACCGCGGCGTGAAGGCGCTCGACGGCGTCAGCCTGGAGATCCGCCGCGGCGAGTGGTTGGCGATCATGGGCCCCTCCGGATCCGGCAAGACCACGCTCCTCAACATCCTCGGCGGGCTCGATCGCCCGGACGAGGGGACCGTCCTCGTCGACGGGGAGGACATCGTCGCGCTGCCGCGCGCCGCGCTCACCCGCTACCGCCGAGAATCGGTCGGGCTGGTCTTCCAGCAGCACCATCTCATTCCCTACCTGACGGCGGTCGAAAACGTCATGCTGGCGCAGTACCTCCACAGCCTCGCCGACGAGCGTGAAGCGGTCGCGGCGCTCGAGGAGGTCGGCCTCGGCGAGCGCCTCCGCCACCTGCCGTCGCAGCTCTCCGGCGGCGAGCAGCAGCGGGTGTGCATCGCGCGGGCGCTCGTCAACCGTCCGAAGCTGGTGCTGGCCGACGAGCCGACCGGGGCGCTCGACGCCGAGAACGAGCGGCTGGTGCTGGAGATCTTCGACCGGCTGCGGGCGCGCGGTCAGACCATCGTCATGGTCACCCACGACCTCGTCGTCGGCCGCCGCGCCGACCGGCAGATCCAGCTCGAGCACGGCCACGTGGCCGGCGAGTTCCTCACCCCGTCCCAGGACGAGGAGGCCATCGACGAGGTGCTCGAATTCCTCTGGCTCAAGGACGAGGGAGACCCGCTGGCGCACCAGACGTGCTCCATCGGCGCCTCGCTCGCGACGCCCCAGGTCCTCGACCGGATGCGGGCCCGGGGCATCCTCGTCCCGGGCATCGCCCCCCGCTTCTCCCCGGAGGGACGCGACCGGGCCGAACGGCTCATCCGCCGCCAGAGGCTGGCCGAGACCCTGTTCACCCAGACCTTCCAGATGCACGAGGCCGAGGTCGAGGCCGAGGCCTGCTACTTCGAGCACATCCTTTCACCCGCCGTCACCGACTCGATCTGCACGTTCCTCGGCCATCCCCCCGAATGCCCCCACGGCAAGCCGATTCCCCGGGGGGCCTGCTGCGCCGCCGCCGACCTGGTCCGCAAGGCGGTCCACGAGCCCCGATAGAGGCAAACCCCGACCCGGCCCTCGTAGAAAGCCTTGACATCCCGCGGGGGTGGGCGTACTTGGAGCCCGACCGCCTGTCCGGGCACGGCCGAAGTGCGCGCCGGCCCGGCCGTCGTCCGTTTCGAGGGAGAGGATGCGCCGCGCAGGTCCGTCACGTCTGGATCCGTCCGCGTTTGTCCTGCCCCTCCTCCTCGCCGCCGGCTTCCTTCCCGGCCTGGCCGCCCCACGCCACCCGGAACCCTCGCGTCATGAGGCTTCGGCCGCACCGGCCGAGACCGGCGCGCGGGGGATCACCGTCACCATCCGGCAGATCATGGAGCGGCCGAGGGCGGCCGCGGCCTCGAGCCCGGCGCTATGGGGTCGGGCCCGGCGCGAGCCGCCCGTGGGTCGCGATCCGCTCTCCCCGGCCGTGGCGCAGTGGCCGGGCCCGGCGCCGGGAGCGGCGGCGCCTGCGCGCGGCGCGACACAGGAGCGCGGCCCGGTCGAGGATCTTGGGACGTCCATCGCGAGCGGCGCGGAGACTCCCAAGGCGCCGCAGTCGATCGGGCTGAACTTCAAGGCCATCACGCTCGCCGACTCGAGCTCCTCGTACCCGCCGAACCCGAGCGGCGACGTCGGACCGGAGCAGCTCCTCGTCGCAACCGATGGGCGGATCCGGCTCTTCGATCGCAGCGGCGCCGTCCAGGGTCTCGACACCGACCTCGACACCTTCTTCGACGACGTGCGCGCCAACCAGGCGGTCTCCGAGCCCCAGGTGCGCTACGACCGGCTGAGCGGGCGCTTCTTCGTCGCGGCGGTGACGAGCGGCCTGCCGAATCGCCTCGTCATCGCCGTCAGCTCCGCGAGCGTGCTCACCGACCAGACGTCCTTCACCTTCTTCTTCGTCCAGCAGGACACGGTGTCGCCCGCCGGCCAGACGGGGCAGCGGGCCGCCGACCTGAGCCTGGGGGTGGACAAGTTTGCGCTCTATCTCGGCGCCAACGTCTACAACGTCAGCGGTCTGTTCACGGCGTCGAGCGGCTACCTCGTGCGCAAGGCGAGCCTGCTCGCGGGCGGACCGATCAGCGCGCAGGCGTTCCGCGGCATCGGCACCACGACGTCGGGAGGCCTGTGGGCGCCGCGCGGCGTGGACAACGACGACCCGTCCACCGCGGTGGGCTACTTCATCGGCGTGGATATCCGGGTCACCGGACGGCTGGTGCTCCGCCGCGTCACCAACCCGGGGACCGCGCCGTCCACGATCTCCGCCAACATCAACATCACCGTCCCCGACACCGCGCTGCCGCAGAGCGTGCCGACCGCCGGGACCACCTTCCCGCTCGACGCCCTCGATGATCGGCTGTTCGCGGCGCGCATCTCGGTCAATCGCACCACCGGCGTTCCCAGCCTGTGGACCGCGCACAACATCCTGGTGGACTCGACCGGCGTCGGGACGACCGGCGGCGATCGTGACGGCGCGCGCTGGTACGAGATCCGCAACTTGACGTCGACGCCGCTCCTGGTGCAGTCGGGCACGCTGTTCGACACGGCGCCGACGCAGCCGCGCTACTTCTTTATCCCGTCGGTCGCCATGTCGGGGCAGGGACACGTCGCCATCGCTTCGAGCACCTCCGGCGAGACGAACTACGCCGACGCGGCGGTGGCCGGGCGCCTCGGCTCCGACGCGCTCGGGACGACGCAGGCGTTCACGCCGGTCACCTTCAGCACGACGCCCTACGACGACGGCTTCAGCTTCCCGGAGTACTGGGGAGCGCGCTCGGCCACCGTCGTCGATCCGCGCGATGCGATGACGATGTGGACCTTCCAGGAGTGGGCCGAGGACACGAACTCGTGGGGCGTGCAGGTGGTGCAGCTCACGGCACCCCCGCCCGCGACTCCCGTCTCCGCCGGCATGGTCTGCCAGGGGTTGGCGTCCGCCGACATCACCGTGAACGGCACCGCGTCCGGAGGCGCGGCCTTCTTCGATCCCGGTCCCGATATCGGCGGACCCGGCTATGCCTCGCACCTCGGCGCCACCATCAACGGCGTCGTGGTGAACGGCGTCATCGTGAACTCGGCGACCCAGGTCACCGTCAACGTCTCGACCGTCGGTTCGACGCTGGGGCCGCACGACGTGACCATCACCAACCCGGACGGCCAGTCGGCCACGGGCACGGGCATCCTCACCGTCACTTCGGCGCCCTCGGCGCCGTCGGCCGGCGCCGACTCTCCCGCGTGCGCCGGCGGCACCCTCCACCTCAGTGCCTCGACGATCCCGGGCGCGACCTATGCGTGGACCGGCCCGAACGGCTTCACCTCGACGGCGCAGAACCCCGTCCTCAGCGGCATCACGGCGGCGAATGCCGGGACCTACTCGGTCACGGCGTCAATGGGAGGATGCTCGTCGCCTTCCACGACGGTGGACGTGACCGTCATCGGCGAAGCCGGCACCTGCGCCTCGTGCGGACTCTGCCAGGCCGGAGCGTGCGTCGTCGCCGACAGCGATGCCGATGGCGTCGCGGACGGCTGCGACTGCGCGCCCGGCAATTCCAGCGCCTGGGCGATTCCCGGGGATGTCGCAACGCTCAACGTGACCCACACGCCGCCGGGGGCGGGTGGTGTGACATCCCTCTCGTGGACGGCCCCGGCGACCGGCGGCACGCCCGCGGGCATGTCCTACGACGTGGTGCGATCGAGCCTCGCCGCCGACTTCGTCGGCGCGGGCCTCTGCGTCGAATCGGACGACGGGCCCAACACCGTGGCCACGGACGGCACCGCGCCCTCGGCCGGCGCCATCTTCTTTTATGTCGTCCGGCCGCAGGACGCCTGCGGCCCCGGCGTCTCGCACCGCGACCATCTCGGCAACCCGCGCTCCGCACGCGACTGCCCGTAATCCCCGACTCTTTCTCCTTGAGTCGCAGGGGGCCGTTGTGCGAGGCTATGCGCTTCCTGAAAGCCCCCTGGCTTCCTAAAAGGAACGACTCCCTTGCCCGAATTCATCTTCCAGATGCAGGACCTGCGCAAGATCGTCCCGCCGAAGCGGGAGATCCTGAAAGGGATCTGGCTCTCCTTCTTCTATGGCGCGAAGATCGGCGTCCTCGGACACAACGGATCCGGCAAGAGCACGCTTTTGCGCATCATGGCCGGCCAGGACAAGGACTTCGCCGGCGAGGCGTTCCCCGCCAAGGGGATCAAGGTCGGGTTCCTGCCGCAGGAGCCGGTCCTCGACGCCGGCAAGACGGTGCAGCAGATCGTCGAAGAGGGCGTGGCCGACACCAAGGCCATCCTCGATCGCTTCAACGCCATCAGCGACCGGCTCGGCGAGCCGCTCGAAGCCGACGAGATGGAGAAGCTCCTCGAAGAGCAGGCGAAGGTGCAGGACAAAATCGACGCCGCCAACGCCTGGGAGCTCGACCGCACGCTCGAGATCGCCATGGACGCGCTGCGCTGCCCGCCGCCCGACCAGGAGGTCGCGAGCCTCTCCGGCGGCGAGCGCCGCCGCGTGGCGCTGTGCCGCCTGCTGCTGCAGAAGCCCGACCTGCTGCTGCTCGACGAGCCGACGAACCACCTCGACGCCGAGTCGGTCGCCTGGCTCGAGCGCTTCCTCAAGGAGTATGCCGGCACCGTGGTGGCGGTGACGCACGACCGCTACTTCCTCGACAACGCCGCCGGCTGGATCCTCGAGCTCGACCGCGGCGCCGGCATCCCGTGGGAGGGGAACTATTCCTCCTGGCTCGACCAGAAGAAGACGCGCCTGGCGCAGGAGGAGAAGCAGGCCGGGGCCCGCCAGCGCACCCTCGAGCGCGAGCTGGAGTGGGTGCGCATGGCGCCGCGCGCGCGGCAGGCCAAGGGCAAGGCGCGCCTCGCCGCGTACGAAAAGCTGCTCGCCGAGGAGACGGAAAAGGCGCCGGAGACGGTGGAGATCTACATTCCGCCCGGACCGCGCCTCGGCGGCGTCGTGGTCGAGGCGAAAGGGGTCGCGAAGGGTTACGGCGACAACCTGCTCTTCGAGAACCTCGACTTCAAGCTGCCGCCCGGGGGCCTGGTCGGCGTCATCGGCGCCAACGGCGCCGGCAAGACGACCCTGTTCCGGATGATCACCGGGCAGGAGAAGCCGGACCAGGGCACGCTGCGGATCGGCGACACGGTGACGCTCGCCTACGTCGATCAGTCGCGCGACGCGCTGAACCCGGACAAGAACGTCTGGGAGGCGATCAGCGAAGGAAACGAGCTGCTGACCCTCGGGAAGCGCCAGGTCAACTCACGCTCGTACGTCGCCGGGTTCAACTTCAAGGGCGTCGATCAGCAGAAGAGGATCAAGGACCTCTCCGGCGGAGAGCGCAACCGCGTGCACCTCGCCCGCACCCTCAAGCAGGGCGCCAATCTGCTGCTGCTCGACGAGCCGACCAACGACCTCGACGTCGACACGCTGCGGGCCCTCGAGGAGGCGCTCCTCGATTTCGCCGGCTGCGCCGTCGTCATCAGCCATGATCGCTGGTTCCTCGACCGCATCGCGACGCACATGCTGGCGTTCGAGGGGGACAGCAAGGTGGTCTGGTTCGAGGGGAACTACCAGGACTACGAGGCCGACCGCCACAAGCGCCTCGGCGTCGAAGCTGACCAGCCGCACCGCATCAAGTACAAGCGCCTGACGCACGGCTAAGGCGCTCTTCCACGACGTCGCGGAACAGGCGCGACATCACGTAGTGGCGCGCACCATGGCCGTCGTGCGTCTCCGGCCGGAAGCCGGGAGTCCGCAGCCGCTCGAGCGCCTCGCGGAAGAACTCGGCGTCGCGCTCCGCGAGCCGCCGCTTGGCGACGGCGAGATCGGGCTCCGCCCGGATGGGCACCTCGCGGCGCAGGACGATCTGCCGGCCGGTGTCGATGCCGGCGTCGAGCAGGAAGACGGTCACCCCGGTCGGCCGTCCTTCCAGGACCGACCACTCCACCGGCTGCCGCCCGCGCGAATCCGGCAGGAGCCCCAGGTGCAGGTTGAGCAGCCCTTCGGGGAAGCAACCGATCACCGGCGGCCGGCAGATGCGCTTCGAGACGTACAGGCCGATCTCAGGCCGCATCGCCTGCAGGCGTCCCCGGGCGGCCGGGTGTTCGAGACCGTGGCGCGACCAGGCGAGCCGCCGGGCGAGGAGGAGGCGCAGCGCCGTCTTCCAGTCCGCCGGAGAGGCTCCGCGCGCCGGCGCGAACGGGCCGGTGCCGAAGAGCAGGAAACGCAAATCGATCCACGGCAGGTCGCCCAGGCCCCGCCACAACCGCGCCACGGCGCGCAGCGAGTCGCACAGCGCCACGACCCTCACGCCACCCCGGCCTGCGCCGCCTCCAGGTGGTGATCGAGGATGCGCGCGTACGACTCGAGCGCGAAGCGGGCCGCGCCCTCTTCCCGCAAGGCCTGAGGCCACGAGGCGATCGCCTCGTAGGCATGGTTCCACACGTCGAGGAAGCGCGGGTCGTCGCCGCGCGCCGCCGCCTCCAGGCGGCCGAGCTGCGAAAGGAACGCGTCGCGCGCCGTGCCGTCGAAGGGGGCGCGCCGCATCGCGGGCCACAGCTGCACCATGAGGCGCCGCAGGATCTCCTCCGGATCCTCGTCGGGCACCGGGAAGACGAACGGATCGCGCGCGGCGGCGCCCGGCGGATCGCGCAGCAGGTCGGCCAGCTCGCGGCGGCGGCGCACGAGGGCCGCCTGCACCTGGGAATGGAGGGGGCCCGGGTGCCCGCCGTTCACGCGGCCCGCGCCCGGATCGGGTAGAAGCCGGCGGCGAGGTCGTGGGCGACGCGGCCGAGCGGCACGATCCGGACGTCCATCTGGCGGATGAGGTAGGCGGCGAAGCGCTCGATGGGATCGAAGCGGCCGACATGCCGGCTGTGGTTCTCGAGAACGACCGGGACGGCCGGCCACCCGGAGGCATCGGCCCGCTTCCGGATGTCGTGCACCATCTCCCGCATCATCGGATAGGAGAGCGCCGAGAGGTTGGAGATCTTCCGCTGCGACGCCTTGTAGTACGCCATCGCGCGCTGCCAGCGGCTCGCCCCGGGCGGCGGTGGAGGCAGGGGCGGATCCCAGACCGTCTCCGGTTCGGGGCCACCGCCGCCGTCCAGCGGCACCGAGTCGGGCGAATGCCAGACCGCGTCGCCGCCGACCAGGCGCCCGGCGCCGGGGATCGACGAGGCCCGGCGCCACACGAGGTGCCGCAGCTTCCCCGCCATCCCGTAGTCGAACGAATGGGTCGGCAGGCAGACGATCGGCTGCGGTCCCGTCGCCATGCGACGCGCATCGCGCAGGTCGGGATAGAACGGCAGGAACTCCTCGTCGAGGTGGCGGTAATCGAGGTTCAGCCGGTCGTTGTCGTAGTGCAGGCCGCCGACCAGGCTGACGTCGAGCAGGATGCCGTTCTCGATGAGCGCCGGCAGGATGTGCTCGCCCGGCGCGATGGACCACGACCCGCCGCGGAAGGCGACGCAGCGATAGTGCGAGTCGATCGGCCGCAGCAGCGTCTCGAGGTAGTCGCGGCCCTCCTTCACCATCGAGCGGAGCCGCTCGGGCGGGTGCTGCGCGATCGAGCACGGCGCGCGCAGGTTCCAGCGGCCGCCGTCGCGCACGGCCCCGTCCCACTGCGGGTGGAGGTGCATCTGGATGTCGTGCCCGCGGCGGTACGCCTCGCGGACGCGATCCTCCCAGCGGCGGGCGAGGTCGTGCAGCGCCGGGTCCTTCGACCCCTCTTCGAGGTGATGGAGCTGCTGCAGGACTTCGACGGTGAACGTGCCGCGCAGCCCGTGCCGTTCGTAGATCTCCATGAGCTTGTTCATGGGATCGAATTGCAACGACGGCATGTGGCCGGACCCGTCCGCGCGCAACTCCCAGTCGTCGGTCAGGACGAGATCGATCCGGGTCACACAAAACTTTAGCATCCGTTCAGGAAGTCAGCGAGCGGACAAATCGATCCCGCTTGTGCTTTTCGCCTGACACGGCGATACCATGCACCCCGTATGCCGACGAAAAAATCTTCTCCCCCCACCGCGGCCGCCGGCGGCGCCTGGCCCCCCGATCCGGCCGTCTTCGAGAAGCTCGGCGCCTTCTACCTCGGGCGCGAGCTGGACCCGGCGACCCAGGCCCCCGCCGAAGCACCGCTCCTGTACGACGCGCGCGACCTGACGACCCACGCCGTGATCGTCGGGATGACCGGCAGCGGCAAGACCGGGCTCGGCATCTCGCTGCTCGAGGAGGCGGCCATCGACGGCATCCCGGCGATCGCCATCGATCCGAAGGGAGACCTCGGCAACTTGATGCTGGCGTTCCCGGAGCTGCGGCCGGCGGACTTCCGCCCGTGGGTGGACGAGGGCGAGGCGGAGCGCGCCGGTCTGGACGCGGACGCCTATGCCGCCAGGACCGCCGGGGCGTGGCGCGACGGTCTGGCGCAGTGGGGCGAGGACGGCGGCCGCATCGCGCGCTACCGTGACGCCGCCCGGGCATCCATCTACACTCCCGGAGCGCGCGCCGGACGCCCGCTGTCGGTGCTGCGCTCCCTGGCCGCTCCGCCGGCCGGCACCGACCCGGAGGCGGCGCAGGAGCGCATCGCCACGAGCGTCGCGGGATTGCTCGCGCTCCTCGGGATCGAGTCGGACCCGCTGCGCGGCCGCGAGGCGATCCTGCTGTCGACCCTGATCGCCGCCCTCGGCGCGCCGGGCAAGGCCGCGACCATCGGCGACCTCGTGCGCGGCGTGCAGTCGCCTCCGTTCGACCGGGTCGGTGTGCTCGATCTCGAGTCGTTCTATCCCTCGAAGGACCGGCAGGCGCTGGCGGTGGCGCTCAACAACCTGCTCGCCTCCCCCGGCTTCGCCGCCTGGACCGAAGGCGAGCCGCTCGACGCGAAGCGTCTTCTCTACACCGAGGACGGCAAGCCGCGCCTGTCGATCCTCTCGATCGCGCACCTGTCCGACGCGGAGCGGATGTTCTTCGTGACGCTCCTGCTCAACGAAGTGCTCGCGTGGGTGCGGACCCTGCCGGGAACCGGGAGCCTGCGCGCCCTGCTCTACATGGACGAGGTGTTCGGCTATTTCCCGCCGTCCGCGAACCCGCCGTCGAAGCCGCCGATGCTGACGCTCCTGAAGCAGGCGCGCGCGTACGGTGTCGGCATCGTCCTGGCGACGCAGAACCCGGTGGACCTCGACTACAAGGGGCTCGCCAACGCCGGCACCTGGTTCCTGGGACGGCTGCAGACCGAGCGCGACAAGGCGCGCGTCATCGAGGGGCTCGAAGGAGCCTCGTCGTCGCGCGGCGCCGCCTTCGATCGCGCCGCCATCGACAAGACGCTCGCGGGCCTCAAGAGCCGTGTCTTCCTGATGAGCAATGCGCACGAGGACGCTCCGGCTTTGCTCCAGACCCGCTGGACGCTGTCGTACCTGCGCGGTCCGCTGACCCGCCCGCAGATCCAGACGCTGATGGCCGGCCAGGCGCCGACGGTCAGCGCCGCGCCGACGTCCTCCGCACCGACGGCCCCGGCGGCGCGCGCCTCCGCGGCGTCCGAGGCGCCGGTGGTGCCGCCGGACATCCCCCAGGTCTACGCCGCGGCGGGCGGCTCGGGTGGAGCGCTGCGCCCGGCGATCCTGGGAGAAGCGAAGCTGCACTACGTGGACGCGAAGAACGGCGTGGACGAATGGCGCACGGTGCGGCTGCTGGCCCCGATCGGGCCGGACCGCCCGGCCCCGACCTGGAGCGAATCGACCGAGGCGCCGGCCGCGGCCTCGTTCTCGACCGCGGCGCCGGCGGCGGCGCGCTATGCGGCCGTCCCGGGACCGGCGCTGCGCGCCAAGTCCTACGCCGACTGGAGCCGTGCCCTGTCCGACACGCTGTACCAGGGACGCGCCCTGACCGTGCTGCGCGCTCCCGATCTCAAGCTGGCCTCGAAGCCCGGCGAGACGCCGGGAGACTTCCAGGTGCGCCTGCGCGATCTCCTGCGCGAGCGGCGCGACGCCGAGATCGAGAAGCTCCGGGCCCGTTACGCGCCGAAGATCGCCTCCCTGCAGGAGCAGGCCCGTCGCGCCGACCAGCGGGTCGAGCGGGAGCAATCCCAGTTCAACGCGCAGACGATGAACACCGCCATCTCGGTCGGCGCCACCGTGCTCGGCGCGCTCTTCGGCCGGAAGATCGGCAGCGTCGGCAACGTCGGCCGCGCCACGACCGCGATGCGCGGCGCCGGGCGGTCGATGCGCGAGCACGAGGACATCGGCCAGGCCCGGGAAAGCGCCGACGCGGTGCGCGGCCGCATCGCCGATCTCGAGGCGGAGCTGAAGAAGGAGATCGAGGGCCTGCAGACGGATTCCGACCCGGCGACCCAGGAGGTCACGGTGCGTCCCCGCAAGGCGGACATCGTGGTGGAGCGGCTCGCCCTCGCCTGGATCCCGGCCGAGTAGCCCGCGCGGGCTTCGCCTCAGAAGATCTTCGAGAGCCCCAGGAGCATCCCGTAGCGCGGCGCCAGCTGCGCTTCGTTGACGTCCTGGAACACCGGGACCTGGGCGTACAGGTAGAAGGTGAGGTCCCGGTCCTCGGTGCGGACCTTGAATCCCGGGCTCAGGTTCACGAGCGTGGCCCCGGTCGAAGGCACCGACTCCCCGCGGTAATCATCGCGGCCCGTCTTCCGGCCGTTCACCTGCACCGACCAGGAGAAGGCGGAGCCCACAGGACGCTCGGCGCCGAAGGCGTACACCTGCTCCAGTCCGAGCTGGTAGTCGAGCGGGTTCGTGCCGTTGCGCTTCCAGGTCCCGGACCCGAAGAGGTTCCAGCCGCGCTCGCCGACCAGCTGCGTGTACAGGACTCCGAGTGCGACGTCGTACGAGCCGCTCCCCGGCATCAGGGTCGGCTCGCCGATCTGCCCCTCGTCGTCACGCAGCCGGTACGGTCCCGTGGGCAGCTCCACTCCAAGAGAGCCGATGAGCTGGTGCCGCGGCCGGACCAGGAGCGCGCCGCGAACGCCCACGCGCAGATCTCCGAGCCCGGTCGTGCCGGCGTCGTTCGAGAAGGCCTCCTCGGGCGTGCCGACGTCGTCGAAGTGCTCGTGGTAGCGCCGGTTCAGGATCGGCAGGGCGCCGACGATGCTCAGCCGCGACGCCACGCCCCACGACAGATCGACCTGCATCAGCTCGTTGAGCGTCTGGACCTCGCGGTGGTGATCCGGCTCGATCGTCTCCGCTTCGAAATCGATCGCGGGCGTGATGACCTCGTCCACGTGTTCACGCCCCGACAGCCTGCGGTCCTGCGGGACGTAGCGGAACGAGAGATCGAGGACGAACTTCCCCTTGGACGGAATCCCCTCCTGCGTGCCGGTCACGAGGAAGCAATTGGCCGAGCCGCAGGTGGCGGCGGCCTCCGGGACGAACGCGAACAGCATCAGCAGCGCGAGCCCGCAGCGGGCCCACGATGAAACACGACACATCGACACACCTCCGGACCCCTCTTCCCGGGGTCTTCATCAACTGCGGGACTGGGAGAAGACCGAATCAGCAGGAAGAGGAAGGACGGGGCGGCGGAACCGGAGGCGGCTCGGACAGGGAGCGCGTGCGGGGTCCGGAGGCGGCGGAGACTCGCGCCACGGGAACGGGCGGGACCGGATTCGGCACCGCGGCATCGATCACCGCGGGCCGGAAGGTGGGCACAACCGAGGAGGCGGCCGCCTCGTCACCCGTGCCGCACGGCCGCGACAGCCGGCAGCCCCCGCCGGCTCCCTGCGGATTGCAGCAGCAGCGCATCGTGCAGGCGCACCCGGCAGTCGTCCCCGCCGCGACCGGAACGAGCGGCGCGGTAAAGACGACGAGCGCCGCCACGGCGATGAGGAGCCGAAACCACCGGTTCACGAGATCTCCCTAGCGAAGTGCCACACCAGATGGAGTGACGACTCTACCCCAGGTGACTCACAGAATCGTAGCGGCGGCCGATCCCCCGGCCGAATCCCCTTGACCACCGCGCGTCGCCGTCGTACCTGAAGGGAATCGGGCCGGGGGGCCCGGTTCGTCTTCCGTCCGACATCGCATCGATTGCATCCGGCACGAGGGGGTCGCGCCATGCACCGTCGTTCGCTCCGCCATGCCCTGGTCCTGTCCGCGGCGCTCGCCCTGCCCGCGGCCGCCGACCAGGTCTTCGCCCTGCCTTCGAATTTCACCGAGAGCGTGGCCTTCTCGGGACTGAGCCTGCCCGTGGCCGTCCGCTTCTCGCCCGACGGCCGGGTGTTCGTGGCGGAGAAGAGCGGCAACATCAAGGTGTTCGACAACCTGAGCGACACGACCGCGACCATGGTGGTCGGTCCCGGCGCCGCCTACGACCTGCGCCCGAACGTGCACGACTTCTGGGACCGCGGGCTGCTCGGCTTTGCGCTCCACCCGAACTTCCCGGCCACCCCGTACATCTATGTGCTGTACGCCTACGATTACGACCCGCTCGACCCGTCCCGGCCGGCGCCGCGCTGGGGCGACACCTGCCCGGACAAGGACGCGAGCAACAACATCATCGGACCCGGCGCCACCGACGACGGCTGCGTCGTCAACGGCCGCATCTCCCGCTTCGAGGTCGGCGCCAACAACACGCTCATCGCCACCGCCGGCGTCTTCGAGAAGGTGGTCCTCGAGAACAACTGGTGCCAGCAGTACCCGAGCCACTCGATCGGCTCGCTGGTGTTCGGTCCGGAAGGGGCCCTGTACGCCACCGCCGGCGACGGCGCGTCGTTCACGACGGAGGACTGGGGCCAGGATTTCACGCCGACACCTCTGCGCATCAATCCCTCCACCGGCCAGCGTTACACGCCGATCAATCCCTGCGCCGATCCGAACGCGGCGCGCGGCACCGGCACCACCAAGCCCGGCGCCGAAGGCGGCGCGCTGCGAGCCCAGGACGTGCGCACGCTCGGCGCCGGCGACCCGGTCACCTTCGACGGGTCCGTGCTGCGCATCAACCCCGAGACGGGCGCCGCGTGGCCGGACAATCCCCTCGTCGGCGGCGCGACCACCGAGGACGACCGCATCATCGCCTACGGCCTGCGCAACCCCTTCCGCGCCACCCGCCGCCCCGGCACGAGCGAGCTGTGGATCGGCGACGTCGGCTACAACACCTGGGAGGAGATCAACCGGATCCCCAGTCCGACCGACGCCACCGTGGAGAACTTCGGCTGGCCCTGCGTCGAGGGACCGGATCGCCCGGCCGGCTACAACAACAACCTGACCCTGTGCACCTCGCTCGGGACCGCCAGCACCACCGCGGCGGTTTTCTCTTTCAAGCACGGCCTTCCCGTGTACACCGGCGACCCGTGCACGACCGCGAACGGCTCGTCGGTCTCGGGGCTCGCCTTCTACAACGGCGGGACGTACCCCTCCGCGTGGAACGGCGCGCTGTTCTTCGCGGACCACTCGCGCAACTGCGTCTTCGTGATGACCGCGGGCGCCGGCGGGCTCCCCGATCCGGCGACCACGACCGTCTTCGACTCGCACGTCGTCAACGCGCAGCAGGTGGGCGACCCCGATCCCGTCGATCTCACCATCGGGCCCGGGGGCGATCTCTTCATCGTCGATTACGACGACGGCAACATCCGCCGCATCCGCTACAACGTGGGCAACAACCCTCCGACCGCGAACCTGCAGGCGACGCCCTCGAACGGCCCCGCGCCGCTGCTGGTGCAGTTCGACGGCACGGGCTCGACCGACCCGGATCCGGGGACGACCCTCTTCCATGCCTGGGATCTCGACGGCGACGGACAGTATGACGACGCCTTCGTGCCGCAGCCGGTGTGGACCTACACGGCGGTCGGCAATGTCACGGCGCGGCTGCGGGTCACCGACGACGACAACGCCACGGCCACGGCCCAGAAGGTGATCTCCGTCGGCAACTCCCCGCCGACCGCCGGCATCGTCACGCCGACCTCGCTGTTCACCTGGCACGTCGGCGAGGTGATCAACTTCTCCGGCACGGGGACCGATCCCTCCGACGGCACGCTGCCCGCCACCGCCTTCCACTGGGACGTCGTGATGCACCACTGCCCCGGCGGTCCGGAGGGGTGCCACGAGCACGACGTGCAGTCCTTCGACGACATCAAGACCGGCTCCTACACGGCCCCCGACCACGAGTACTACTCGTACCTCGAGTTCCGCCTGACGGTCACGGACTCGGGAGGCCTGACCGACACCAAGAGCGTCTCGCTCGAGCCCGAAGCGGTCACCAACTCCTTCTCCTCGACTCCGCCCGGCATGACCCTCTCGGTCGCCGGCCTCGACGGCGTGACCTCGTTCACGCAGCCGGCGATCGTCGGGTCCACCAATTCGCTCATCGCCATCACGCCGCAGGCCGGACGCTACTTCGTCTCCTGGAACGACGGCGGCGACTCGGGCCGCACCTTCCTGGCCACGACGGCGCCGCAGTCGTTCCACGCCACGTTCGCGACCTGCGTCGCGGTCGAGACCACCTGCGACGGGCTCGACAACGACTGCAATGGGATCGCCGACGACGTGGCCATCCCCGGCGCGGTCGGAGGCGACTCCATCGGCACCGGCGCCTTCTCATGGAGCGCGCTTTCCGCCGCCGCGTCTTACGATGTGGTGCGCGGTCATCTCGATGCGCTCGGCGGCACCCCGTTTTCCGCGTCGCGCACCGATGCGTGCCTTGCCGCGGCGACGCCGCTGCTCACCGTGACGTCCGGCGCCGACCCCGCGCCCGGAAAACTGTTCTGGTACGTGGTGCGCGGCCGCTCGTGCACCGGCGCGGGCACGTACGACGGCGGCGACGCAGCGCAGATCGGATCGCGCGACCCCGGCATCGACGCGTCACCGTCGGCCTGCGCGCCGTAGTCATCGCGCCGCGCGGGCGCTTTTCGGCGCGCGACGTTTTCCACAGCGTTTCCACAGCGAATTTGTCCCGCTCCGTGCCCCTTTTTCGTGGCACATCGTCCCGCCTCGGTGACGCGCATCACCATCGCGTGATCGTCCGTTACGCCGACGGTCGGTCAGACGCATGACGAGCCCTGCGCCGCGATTGGACACGGCCAAGCGCTTCCATGGAGAAGACTTGCCGCGCGGCGCGGAGAAATGCCCCGTCCTCCCCGGTGGCATCGACGTTGCAGTGTCGCAGGCGTCGCAAGTCGTTCGCCGTATCGCCATGAACCTGGAGGGGGGACAGGGTGAAGACGCGGGGGGGCTTCCTCGGTAGGACGCGAACGACGGGACCGTCGGTCCTGTTCGCGCTGCTGGTTGCCCTCCCCTTCGTCACCGCGGTCCCCGCCCTCGCCGGCCCCACCGATGTCACGCTCCAATGGAATGCCAACACCGACGCGGATCTCGCCGGCTACCAGATCGCCTATGGATCGTCGCCCGGCTCGCACCCGACCCTGATCGATGCCGGAAACGTCACCACCTACACGGTGACCGGGCTCACGACGGGCAACACGTATTACTTCGTCGTCCAGGCGTACGACCGGGCGAAGAACTTCAGCTCGAATTCAGGCGAGGCCTCCGGGGTCGCCGGCGCGGCGCCGCTGCTGACGCTCTCGGTCGGCGAGTCGCCGGATCCCGTGCAGGCCGGCGCCGACCTGACCTACACCCTCAGCTACGCCAACACCGGCACGGCCGGCGCGACCTCGGTCGTGGTGACTGACACGATCCCGGCCAACACCACGTTCGTGTCGGCGAACGCGGGCGGCGTGCGCTCGGGCTCGACGGTGACCTGGAACCTCGGATCGGTGGCCGCCGGCGGTAACGGCTCGGTGCAGCTGGTCGCCCACGTGGCCAGCCCGCTGGCGAATGGAACGACCCTCGGCAACAGCGGCGCGAACATCGACAGCGCGCAGACGACGCCGGTGACCGCCGCGACGGCCACGACGACGGTCTCCTCGGCGCCGGTCCTTTCGATCTCCAAGACCGACGGGCCCGATCCGGTGGCGGCGGGAGCCAACCTGACCTACACGCTCAGCTGGTCGAACACCGGCAACATGAACGCCTCGGGCGTGGTCGTGACCGACACGCTCCCGGCCGACACCACGTTCGTGTCGGCCACCGCCGGCGGCACCCGGTCCGGCTCGGTCGTCACCTGGAACGTCGGCGCCCTCAACGCGGGGGCCAGCGGCTCGGCGCAGCTGGTCGTGAAGGTGAACACCCCGCTCGCCAACGGCACGACGCTCACGAACAGCACCTATGAGATCGACTCGAGCCAGACGAGCCCGGTCGCGGGCGCCGCCGTGACGACGACGGTGAGCTCGGTGCCGGTGCTGACCATCTCCAAGACCGACGGGCCCGACCCGGTCCTGGCGGGGGCGAACCTGACCTACACGCTCAACTGGTCGAACACCGGCAACATGGACGCGACCAGCCTCGTCGTGACCGACACGGTGCCGGCCAACACCACGTTCGTGTCCGCCACCGGCGGCGGAACGGAGTCGGGAGGCGTGGTCACCTGGACGGCGCCGACGCTCGCCGCCGGCGCCTCGGGCTCGGCGCAGCTCGTGGTGCGCGTGACGAGCCCGCTCGCCAACGGCACGGTCCTGACCAACAGTACGTACAGCGCCGACTGCGCCGAGACGGCGAAGGTGAACGGCGCCGCCGTCACCACGACGGTCACTTCCGCCCCGGTCCTGACGGTCTCGGCCACCGACGCGCCGGATCCGGTGCCGGCGGGCTCGGACCTGACCTGGACGATCGCCTACGCCAACAACGGCAACGCGGACGGCACCTCGACGGTGCTCAGCGCCACGCTCCCGGCGAACACCACCTTCGTCTCGGCGACGAACGGCGGCACGCGCTCGGGCTCGGTGGTGACCTGGAACCTCGGCACACTGACCCCGGGCGCCTCGGGGAGCGCGCAGGTGACGGCACACGTGACCAGCCCGCTCGCCAACGGCACCGTGATCACCCTGGCGACCTACAGCATCGACAGCGCCCAGACCAACCCGGTCGCGGGGGCGGGCGTGACCACGACCGTCGTGTCCTCGCCGTCCCTGGCGCTGACGCAGACGGATGCGCCCGACCCGGTCAACGCGGGCAGCAACCTCGTCTACACCTTCGCGTACTCGAACGGCGGCAACGCCAACGCCACGACCACCGTCCTGAGCGAGCCGCTGCCGGCCAACACGACCTATGTCACTTCGTCGCCCGCCGGCACCGTCTCGGCCGGGACGGTCAACTGGAGCCTGGGCACGGTGGCGGGCGGCGCGTCCGGCAGCGTCTCGCTCACGGTGAAGGTCGCGAGCCCGCTCGCCAACGGCACGCTCCTCACGAGCGCTCCCACCATCGACTGCACCGAGACGCCGGCCGTGCCGGCCGTGCCCATCACCACGGCGGTCGGCTCGTCGCCGGTGCTCGGCATGACCGTGACCGACAGCCCCGACCCGGTCGCGGCCGGCGCCAACCTGACCTACACCATCGGCGTCAGCAACACCGGCAACGCCAACGCCACCGCGACGGTCCTGACCGCCGCGGTGCCCGCGAATGCGACCTTCGTCAGCGCCACCGCGGGCGGCACCGCGTCGGCCGGCACCGTCACCTGGAGCCTCGGCGCGGTCAACGTCTCGGGCTCGACCTCGGTGCAGCTGGTGGTCAAGGTGAACAGCCCGCTCGCGAACGGCACGACCCTCACGAGCGGTGCGCTCTCCATCGACTGCGCCGAGACCGCGCCGGTCTCGGGGCCGACGATCACGACCGCGGTGATCTCGGCGCCGGCGATGAGCGTGACGGCAACCGATTCCCCCGACCCGGTGCAGGCGGGATCGAACATCACCTGGACGCTCGCCTACGCCAACAACGGCAACGCCGACGCGACCGGCGTGGTCGTGAGCGACACGCTCCCGGCCAACACCACCTTCGTATCCGCGACCGGCGGCGGCGTGGTCTCCGGATCGGTCGTCACCTGGAACGTCGGGGCGGTCGCCGCGGGCGGGTCGGGCTCGGTGACGGTGACGGCGCGCGTGACCAGCCCGCTCAACAACGGCACGCTCATCAGCCATGGGACGTACAGCATCGACAGCGCGCAGACCAACCCGGTGAACGGAACGGCCGTGACCACCACGGTCGCCTCGGCGCCGATCCTGGCGCTCGCCATGACCGGCACGCCGGACCCGGTGAACTCCGGCGCCACCCTCACCTACACGCTCTCGTGGTCGAACACCGGGAACATGAACGCGACCAGCGCCGTCCTGACCGACCCGATCCCGGCGAACACGACCTTCGTCTCGGCCACGGGCGGCGGCACGCTCTCGGGCGGCACGGTCACCTGGAACCTCGGCACGCTCAACGGCGGCGCCAACGGCTCGGTGACCCTCGTCGTGCGCGTGGTGACGCCGCTGAACGACGGCACGGTCATCACCAACTCCGGCGCGTCGCTCGACAGCGCCCAGACCACGCCGGTCACGGCGCCCAACGTCCAGTCGACGGTCCGCTCGTCGCCGACCCTCGGCCTGACGCTGACCGACGGCCCCGACCCGACGCAGGCGGGCTCGAACGTCACCTACACGCTCGCCTACTCCAACACCGGCAGCGCCTCCGCCACCGGCACGACGCTGACGGCGACCCTGCCGTCGAACACCACCTTCGTGTCGGCTACCGGCGGCGGCACGCGCAGCGGCTCGACGGTGACCTGGTCCGTCGGCACGCTCGCCGTGGGGGTGAACGGCTCGGTGCAGCTGGTGGTCCAGGTGACCAGCCCGCTCGCCAACGGCACGACGATCAGCGCGGGCCCGTTCAGCATCGACTGCGCCGAGACCGCCGCGGTGTCGAGCGCGGCCGTGACCACCACCGTCTCGAGCGCGCCGGTCCTCAGCCTGGCTCAGACCGACAGCCCCGACCCCGTGGCCGCCGGATCGACGCTGACCTACACGCTGTCGTACGGCAACAGCGGCAACGCCAACGCCACGAATGTCGTGCTCACCGACACCATCCCGGCGAGCACCACGTTCGTCTCGGCCACCGGAGGCGGCACGCTCAGCGGCAGCACGGTGACCTGGAGCCTCGGCACGGTCGCGGCGGGCGGATCGGGGTCGGTGCAGATGACGGTTCGGGTGCAGAGCCCGCTGACCAACGGCACCACCCTGAACTCGGGGACGGCGAGCATCGACTGCGCCGAGACCACGCCGGTCCCCGGGCCGTCGATCACGACGGCGGTCACCTCCAGTCCGTCCCTGACGGTGCTGGCGTCCGACGGGCCCGACCCGGTCGGCGCGGGGATGAACCTGACCTACACGCTGACCTACGCCAACGGCGGCAACGCCGTCGCGACCGCGGTCATCCTCGGCGCGACGGTCCCGTCGAACACCACCTTCGTCTCGGCCTCGAACGGCGGCGTGTACTCCGCGGGCGCGGTCAACTGGAGCCTCGGGACGCTGTCGACGAACATCTTCGGCAGCGTGACCTTCACGGTGCACGTCACGACGCCCCTGCCGAACGGCACCACGATCACCCTCGGCACGTACAGCCTGGACAGCAACCAGACGGCGGCGGTGAACGGGCCGGCGATCACCACGACCGTCTCGTCGGCGCCGGTCCTGACCCTGCAGGTGACCGATGCGCCGGATCCGGTCCTGGCCTCGAACCCGCTGACCTACACGCTGGCCTACTCGAACAGCGGCAACGCGCCGGCCGACGGGGTGGTCGTGACCGCCTCGATCCCGGCGAACACGACCTTCATGTCGTCCACCGGCGGCGCCTCGCTCTCCGGGAGCCAGGTGACCTGGGACCTCGGAACGCTGAACGCCGGCGCCGGCGGCTCGGTGCAGCTCGTCGTGCAGGTGTCCCCGACGGCCACGTCCGGCAGCATCGTCACCGCCGCGGGCTGGACCATCGATTCGAACGACACTCAGCCTGTCACCGCCGCCGCGGCCAACACCAGCGTGACCGAGGCCTCCGCGCCGACCATCAGCTCGGCGGTGGAGGTGGTCACGCACTCCGTCTACCTGGTGCGCGGCGCCACGCAGTTCGTGGAGCTGCACGGGACGTCGTTCCTCAACGGCGCGGTCATCAACCTGAGCGCCGACATCTCGACCGGCGCGGCGGTCGTGGACGGCGGCACGAAGCTCACCGTGCCCGTGACGGTCGCCAACGGCGCCGGCCTCGGGCCGCGCACGGTCACCCTCACCAACCCCGACAACAAGATGGGCAGCCTGGCCGACGCGCTGCGCGTCGTGAAGAAGTCGGACGTCAACAACGACTGCAAATCGGACGGCATCGATCTGAACGCGCTGGCGCGCGCGTGGAACGATGCGACGTCCGATGCCGGATACAATGCCTCGGTCGACTACGATGGAGACGGGTACGTCGGACCGGACGACCTTGCGATCTTCGTCATGCAGTTCGGCCACACGACGCCGGGCTGCCCGTAGCCCTCGCGCCGTCGCCGCTCTCTGCGGCGTCCTCGCGGGGCTTGCGGCGGCACTCCCTGCTCACGCGGCCGACCCGGCTCCGCCTCCCTGCACTCCGCTCACCTTCGCACCGCGTCTGACGGCGCCGGCGCCCGGCGACGTCTTCCTACGCGCCGGCACCGCCTCCTGCGACACAATCGAGTTCGAGGTCGCGGTCCACGGGCTCGCCGGAATCTTCACGGTCGCCTTCGATCTCGGCTACCCGACCGGCACGCTCCAGTACGAGGGCTACGCCGAAGGCGCGCTCCTGCTGCGCGGTCCGCCGCGCCAGGCGCCGATGTTCCTCGTGCGCGAGCCGGTCGCCGGGACGCTTCAAATAACCATGACCCGTTTCGCCCCCGACGCCGCCGTCGCTGTGGCCAATGACGGCAGCGACGGCCTCGTGCGCCTTCGGTTCAAGCGCGTCAAGGCGGGCACTGCCGACATCGACTTCCTGACGGGAACGTCCAGCGCTGTCGCCGAACGCATCGTCGATGCTCAGGGCTCCGTCGTCGCCGCCCGCTTCACGCCCGGGCACGGCGCGACTGTCACCATCCCCTGAATGGGGACTCCTACCAGCGGTGATAGGCGGGGTGGCCCGGCTTGACCGCGACGAACGTCCCCCGGCAGGTCGCGCAGGTCTTGCCGCCGGCTTCGAGAGTCGCCTCCACGGTGGCGCGGTCCCCTTTGACTTCGACGGCGTGAGCGCGAAGCGTGATGTCGGTGTTGGTGGGGGTCGGGCGAAGCAGCTTCACGTGGTACTCGGCGGTCACCGTGCATGGGGGCCTGTCTTCGCCGGTGGCGCGCATGAGGGCCATGGCGGCGGTCCAGTTACTGTGGCAGTCGAGGAGAGCGCCGGCGATGCCTCCGGACAACATTCCGGGGAAGGCTTCGTGGTGCGGCTCGGGGCGGAAGACGGCGACGAGGCCGTCTCCTTCGACGATGCTCCGGATGCGCAGGCCTTTCGTGTTCGAAGGGCCGCAGCCGAAGCAG
Organism: Verrucomicrobiia bacterium; assembly: GCA_035638075.1. Lineage (GTDB taxonomy): Bacteria > Acidobacteriota > Polarisedimenticolia > Gp22-AA2 > Gp22-AA2 > DASRAU01. The sequence goes on along the minus strand of DASRAU010000041.1, from coordinate 6,073 downwards.
GTCGAGCCCGGGGCGTAGGTCTCCTGGACGCCGCTCACCGGCCGCCTTTCGCGGCGCCGGGTTCGAGGAGGTGCGTCTCGAGGAAGAGCGCCACCGCGCTGCCGTAGAAGTCGGTGTTCGGCTTCTTGCGGAAGCCGTGTCCTTCGTCCTTGGCGAGCAGGTACCAGGCCGGGACGCCGTTCTTCTTGACCGCCTGCAGCATCTGCTCCGACTCGTTCATCGGCACGCGCGGGTCGTTCTTCCCCTGCGCGATGAAGAGGGGCGTGCGGATGCGGTCCACCGAGTTCAGGGGCGAGATCTGCTGCAGCGTCTCGAGCATCTTCGGGTCGCGTTCGTCGCCGTACTCGACGCGGCGCAGGTCCTGGCGGTATCCGGAGGTGCTCTTCAGGAAGGTCACGAAGTTGCTGATGCCGACGATCTCGATGCCGGCGCGCAGGCGATCGCTGTAGTGCGTCAGGCACGCGAGCACCATGTAGCCGCCGTACGACCCGCCGAACACCGCGACGCGCTTCGCGTCGAGATCGGAGCGCGTGCCGATCCAGTCGAGGAGCGACCCGATGTCCTTCACCGAGTCCTCGCGCTTGGCGCCGTTGTCGAGCGTCGTGTAGGTCTTCCCGTAGCCCGTGGAGCCGCGCACGTTCGGCAGGACGACCGCGATCCCCAGCTCACGCAGGTAGGCCTGCGTCGTAGCCGAGAAGCCGGGGCGCGACTGTCCCTCCGGTCCGCCGTGGATGATGACCAGCACCGGGTGCGGGCCGGCGCCCTTCGGCTGGTAGAGCAGCGCCGGCACGCGACGGGGCGAGCCGTTCGCCTGGTCGAAGGTCGGGTACTCGATGCGCTCCGGCGCGATGAACGCCGTGGCGTCCAGGCCGCCCACCTCGCTGTCGGTCCAGCGGGTCAGCGCGTTGTACTTGAGGTCGAGGACATAGGCGTCGCCGGGAATGGTCGCCGATTCGACGGTGAAGGCGAGCCGGGTCCCGTCCGGCGAGAAGCGCAGGCGGCTGACGATTCCTTCCGGGATCCCGCCGGGCCGCGACTTCGCGCGGCTCGCCGTGTCCATGAGCGTCAGTCGGCTCGTCCCGCCCTCGTTCGCCAGGAAGGCGAGGCGGTCGCCGGCGCGCGTCTGGGCGATCGACTCGATGTCCCACGGGATGTCGGCGGTCAGGTCCGTCGTCGCCTTCGACGCCAGGTCGTAGTAGCGCAGGCGCAGGAACTCGCTGCCCTCGTCCGAGGCGAAATAGATCCCGCGCCCCTTGCGCGCGAACACCGCGTCGCCGTAGGCGATCGGCCCCGGCTTGGCGTTGACCTGCTCGAGCTTGCCGTCGGCCACGCCGAGCACGTACAGGGAGCTCTCGTTGACCGAGACCTCCCGCTTGACCAAGAGCGACGCGTCGTCGGCCGACCAGTCGAGCACCGACCAGGATCCCTCGCGCTCGAGCACCCGCTTCGCCGCCTCCGGCGTCTTCGGATCGGCGACGTAGAGGTCCATGTCGCGGCCGTTCCGGGCATTGCCGGCCCAGGCGAAGCGGTCGCCTTTGTTCGACCAGACCGGGCCGAGGTTGCGCGACTTGCCGTCGGTCAGGAGGGTCGTGGTGCCGGTCTTCGTGTCACGGAAGAAGATCTGGTAGTTCTCCGCCCCGCCGACGTCCTTCGGGAAGAGAAAGCCGTGCGCCGCGGGCGCGGGGCAGGTGGCGGCGCCGTTGATCGGCTCCGCGTAGAAAGTGAGCTGCTGGCGGTCTCCCCCGGGACGGCCGACCTTGTGCACCTGGGACGTGTCGCCGAAGCGGGTGCCGATGAGCAGGCCCTTGCCGTCCGGGTCCCAGTCGTACACCACCGCTGTGCGGGTGTTCTGGTACGGGCGCATGCGGTCGACGAGATCGGGGGGAAGGTCGGGGACCCCTTCCATCACGAGCGACCCGATCTCGCGCCGCGCGGAGGTGTCGTCGCCCCCGGGCGCACCGGCGTTGTCGGCCCCACGAGCGCCAGCGCCCGGCGGCAGCAGGACGAGCGCGGCCAGCCCCGCCGCCAGGAGCGGCGTCCGCCGCAATGCAGGAATCAATCGGGCAGGGTGCGGCACGGGAATCCCTCCGAGAGGCGCCAGTCTACGTTAGAATGCGCCCCGACTCACGCCATCCCAAACAGGAGCCCCCGATGCCGCTTCGTTCCCGGATTGTCCCGCCCGCGCGGTCCTTTGCGGCCGCGATCGCGCTCGTCCCGGCCGTCCTGGCGCTGTCCGCGTGCACGGCGGTGCGTGAGCCGGCCCTCGAGAGCCGCCAGGTCCCCGAGTACCCGATCGAGGAGTTTCTCGGCACGACCGTCTGGCAGGGAGCATCGTTCGCCTCCGACGGCAAGACCATCCTCGCGAGCAACGACTCGACGGGAGTGCAGAACGTCTACGCGGTGCCGGTGGCCGGCGGCACGCCGACGCCGTTGACGAAGTCCACCACCGAGTCGGTGCAGCTCGCCGGCGCCTTCCCGGCCGACGCGCGTTTCCTCTTCATGAGCGACAACGGCGGGAACGAGCTGACCCATCTCTTCGTCCAGGAAGCCGACGGCACGTCGCGCGACCTCACGCCCGGCGACCGGCTCAAGGCGGTCTTTGCCGGCTTCGCCCCCGACGAGAAATCCTTCTTCGTCATGACCAACGAGCGTGACCAGCGCTACTTCGACCTCTACGAGTACGCGACCGACGGCTACGGGCGCAACCTCCTCTACAAGAACGAGGAGGGGCTGGACGTGTCGGCCATCTCCGCCGACCGGAAGCTGATCGCGCTGCGGCGTCTCCACACCGAGACCGACACCGACATCGTCCTGCACGACCGCGAGACCGGAAAGGATCGGGTCCTGACCGCCCACCAGGGCGAGGTCTACAACGAGCCGCAGATGTTCAGCCGGGACGCGAAGTCGCTGTACTACCTGACCGACGAGGCGTCGGAATACCGCTATCTCGTGCGCATGGACCTCGCGAACGGCGCCCGCGAGGTGACCGAGAAGCCCGACTGGGACGTCACCGACGCCGGGCTGTCGCGCGGCGGCAAGTACCTCTACCTCGAGATCAACAACGACGCCCGCTCCGAGATCCGGCTGTACGACACGGCGACCATGAAGCCGGTGCGCCTGCCGGCCCTTCCGAAGGCCGCCATCACCAGCGTCACCTTCTCGCGCGACGAAACGCAGGCGGCCTTCTACGTCAACGGCAGCCGTCAGCCGAACGACCTGTACCTCCTCGATCTCGCCTCGGGACGCAGCACCGGGCTCACCAAGAGCCTCAGCGCGAAGCTCGACCCGGAGAACCTGGTCGAGGCGGACGTCGCCCACTTCAAGTCCTTCGACAACGTCGAGGTCCCCGGCATCCTCTACAAGCCGCACCGCGCCTCGGCCGCGACCAAGGTACCGGCGCTCGTCTGGGTGCACGGCGGTCCCGGCGGGCAGTCGCGCGTCAGCTACAGCGGCCTCATCCAGTACCTCGTCAACCACGGCTACGCCGTGTTCGCCATCAACAACCGGGGCTCGAGCGGGTACGGGCGGACCTTCTACAAGATGGACGACCGCAAGCACGGCGAGGGCGACCTCGACGACTGCGTCTGGAGCAAGAAGTTCCTGGCCGCCACCGGCTACGTCGACCCGGTGCGCATCGGCATCATCGGAGGCTCGTACGGCGGCTACATGACGCTCGCCGCGCTGACCTTCCGGCCGCAGGAATTCGCCGCCGGGGTGGACATCTTCGGCGTGGCGAACTGGGTGCGGACGCTGCAGAGCATCCCGCCGTACTGGGAATCGCAGCGCAAGGCGCTCTACACCGAGCTCGGCGACCCGTCGACCGACGAGGCCTACCTCAAGAAGATCTCGCCGCTGTTCCACGCGTCGGAGATCCGCAAGCCGCTCCTGGTGCTGCAGGGGGCGAACGACCCGCGCGTCCTGAAGGTCGAATCCGACGAGATCGTCGCGGCGGCGAAGACCAACGGCGTGCCGACCGAGTACCTGGTCTTCGACGACGAGGGGCACGGCTTCCGCAAGAAGGAGAACCAGAACAAGGGCTACCGCGCCATCCTCGAGTTCCTCGACCAGCACCTCAGGAACGCGAAGCCGCACGGGCCGGACGGCGTGACCCCGGCAACCACCGCGGCCGTCCCCGCGTCCGGAACACGGCAGCCCTAAACGATCAACCGCCGTGCGGGAACAGCCGCCGGCGGTTCCGGAGCAGGTACCAGACCATGGCGACGTTGACCGCCAGGATGGCGAGCATCGTCTTCGAGAAGCCGCGCAGGAGCTCGAAGACCTCGACCGGGATGAAGAACGCGGTCTCGCCGATGGCCAGCCACGCGGCCCAGAAGGCGCGCCGCATCAGCCCGGCGCTCTCGACCAGAAGGAGCATGGCGTAGAGGAAGGTCCCCGAGGCCAGGAACCGCACCTTGCCCGGCGTGATCGCCTGCAGCCGGTCCCCGAGATTGGCGAAGAAGGCGTGCTCCGGGTCGACGCGGATGAAGCGCAGGAAGCGCTCGAGCTCGTGGCGCAGGTCGCTGTCCATCAGCGAGTAGATGCCGAAGGCGATCCCGAACAGGAGCGCGCACTTCGCCAGCTTCAACGCGATGATGCCGTAGAGTCCGGCGGCGGGCTTCGCCGCCGGCGCGCCGTTCAGAACTTGACCTTGGGGGCTTCCTTCGCGCCGGCTTCGGCTTCGAAGTAATCCTTCTCGCCGAAGTTGAAGATGCCGGCGACGATGTTGCCGGGGAAGCGCTTGATGAGGGTGTTGTAGGAGCGCACCGCCTCGTTGTAGCGCATGCGCTCGGTGGCGATGCGGTTCTCGCTGCCGGCCAGCTCGTCCTGGAGGCGGATGAAGTTCTCGTTCGCCTTCAGCTGCGGATAGTTCTCGGCGATCGCCAAAAGCCGCCCGAGGGCCGAGGTCAGGCCGGCATTGGCGTTCTCCGCTTCCTGCGGCGTGGTGGCGCCGGCGAGGCGGGCCCGGGCGGCGGCGACGTTCTCGAAGACTTCCTTCTCGTGCGCCGCGTAACCCTTCACGGTCTCGACCAGGTTGGGGATGAGATCGGCGCGCCGCTGCAGGACGTTCTCGACCTGCGCCCACGCCTTGTCCACCGACTCGCGCTCGGTGACCATGCGGTTGTAGGCGCCCATGCACATGCTGCCGACGATGAACGCCACGACGAGAAGCACCCCGACGACGACCAGACAGCCGAGCCATCCCCTTCTCATCGCGTCTCCCCTCCTTGCGCCGGCACGAACGCGTCCACGAGGTCCGCGGCGCGGGTGAGCGCGTCATAGTACCCGGAGAAGACCTTTTTCAGATCGCCGGCGGAGGCGGAGCGGCCGTCGCGCAGCCGGCCCACCTCGAGGAGCGGGGCGGCATCGATCCCGGCGCGCTCGCAGAAGGCGGCGGCCGCCTCATCCGCCGATCGCGGCACCGCCGCGCCCAACAGGTGAAGACAGCCACGGAACAGGGCGGTGAACGAGGTGTAGGAGTCGACGAGCAGCGCCCGCAGGCCGCCTTTCGTCAGGTGGGCGGTGACGTAGCCTTCGCGCAGGCGCATCAGCTTCTCGCGCAACTCCCGCTCGCACTGCAGCCGCAGCGCCTCGGTGCGGATCACCAGGCCGGCGAACGGGTCGGACCCGTGCAGCGCCACGTGGTGCGTGCGCAGGTCGAGGATCTCCAGCGGGAAGACGTCGAGCGAGGCCGCCAGGAGCCCCCGGCTGAGCAGGCGCGGGGGCGTCTGCTTCGCCTTCACCCACTCGAGGACCGGCCGCGTCAGGGCTTCGAGGGTCGCAGGATCCAGCGTCACCACGACGACGGCGAGGTTGAGGTCGCTCGTCCCCGCGCGGAAATCGCCGCGCGCCGCGGAGCCGTACAGGACGACCGCGTCGAGCCGCGGCCCGAGTGCGCGCTGGAGCCCCTCCACGAACCCTCGCAGCTCCGGCCGCTGCAACGCCTGCTCTTTCGTCATCGATCCCCTCCGTCCCTCAGAACCCGCGGCTGGCGCCGCCGCCGCCGAACGAGCCGCCGCCGAAGCCGCCGAACCCGCCGCCGAAGCCGCCCCCGCCGAACCCACCCCCGCCGAAG
>DASRAU010000040.1:0-9738 GCA_035638075.1 Verrucomicrobiia bacterium | reverse complement strand
CCGTATTTCTTGCGGAACACGTCGAGGGCGCGCGGGTCCCAGCGGAGCATGACAATCTGCCCGCCCTCCATGACCCGCCGGCGGCGCTGCTGATCCATGTCGAGCGGCCCCGTGTCATTCGGGTCGAAGCGGCGCAGCAGTCGGCGGATGGTGTGCTCGAGGTCCTGGGTCTTGAACGGCTTGGTGATGTAGTCGTCGGCGCCGCAGTCCTTGCCCCAGAAGATGTCCTCCTGACCGGATCGGGCCGTCAGCAGGATCACCGGCGTGCGGCGCGTGCCCGGGTCGGATTTGACGCGCCGGCAGATCTGGAAGCCGTTCACCTTCGGCATCATCACGTCGGCGATGATGAGGTCGGGGTGCTCGGCCTGGATGCGCTCCATGGCGCGCTCGCCGTCCTCCGCCAGCACGACGGTGTAGCCGAGCGTCTCCAGGCTCATCTGGAGGATGTCGCGCACCGCCTGGGAGTCGTCCGCGACGAGGATGGTCCCGCTCATCGGCCGCGCTCCTTGCGGCGCGCGCCGCCCCTGCGGTCGCCCGGCGCCCGCGGTCCGGCGTCGCCCTCGTCACCGTCCAGGTCGTCGTCGGGTCCGGCGCCTTCCTCGAGTCCCCCCGCCACCAGCTCCTCGACACCGATGCCGAGCAGCTCCGAAAGGTCGCGGCGCCCGCGGTACGGCGAGGTCGCCTCGTCGATGATCTTCAGCAGCGCATCGGCTCCCTTCTGCATCAGGCCCACCACCTTGATCTGCCCCTCCTGGAGGCTGCCGAGCCGCCCCGACTGCAGGAGCTCGACGGCGCCGCTGATCGACGTGAGCGGCGTGCGCAGGTCGTGGCCGAGCTGCCGGATGACCTTCCCTTCGGCGCTCCCCGCCTCGGGCGGACCGGTCTCGGCAACGGTCACCGCGATGCGGGCCGATTTGTCTTTTCCGGGAAGCGGCGCGGCGGCGATGACGTAGACATGCACGCGCTCGAGCGGCACCTCGACGAGCCGCACCGTGGGCCGGCGACCCTGCCGAGCGGCGGCCACGGCCGACGCAATCGCGGCGAGGATCGGCTCGTCCCCTTCGGCCGGAGCGGCGATGACCTTCGGCACCGGCTCGAGCGACAGCGCCTCCCAGCCCATGACGTCGATGACGCTCCCCCGTCCGTCGACGAGCAGGAACGCCGCCGTCCCCTTCGACTGATCCTCTTCCGGAGCCCGCGGCCCCGCGTTCTTCACCAGGCGCAATCCCATGCCGATCGCTCCTCCGGACGAATCCGTCATCAATATAGGAGCCGTAATCCAGAGAGCAAGGAACAGCCCCCCCATCCTCTTATTTATGAATCCCCCGAGACCGCCGCCACGCGGACCCGCGCGCACAGCACCCCTCGAGAGACCGCCCTCGCGCCCGCCTCGTCGCCCCCCACGACCCGATGACGCTTTCGTCATTCGGGAGAGGCGGTTTGGAGTAGGGGCGTGGGAGACCCTGGGCCGCGAGCCCGGACCCGTCCCCGACGGGGTCGATCCCTGTTCCCTCTTGGCGGTGGCTAGAGCGCTGGTTTCAGGAGGAACTGCGCAAAGCGGCCGCGACGAACCCGTCGTCCAGCATGATGGAATACCCCCCACCGGATCGCGCCATGGCTCCAAGACGTGAAGGAAGCGCGTAAGCGATCCGCCCCTGCCGCGTCTTCTTGTCGCGCCGCGCCACGCGCAGGATCGCTTCCGGCGTGTGCCGCTTCGGGATCTCCGTCGGCAGGCCGAGCAGCGCGAGCAGGCGCGCGATGCGGCCCGAAAGCTCGGCGGAGGCGAGACCGGCGCGCGCGGCGAGCCGCGCCTCGGCGACGAGGCCGATGGCCACCGCCTCGCCATGCGTCAGGCGATAGCCGCTGAGGGTCTCGAGCGCGTGCCCGACGGTGTGGCCGAAGTTCAGGATGACGCGGCGGTTGGTCTCGCGCAGGTCTCCGCTGACGACGCGCGCCTTGAGCCGGACGCACGCCTCGACGAGGCGCACCAGCAGGTCGAGGTCGAAGGCCAGCACCCGGTTGGCATGGCGCTCGAGCGTCTCGAATAATCCCGGGTCGGCGATGACGCCGCACTTCACCACCTCCGCCAGTCCGGATCGCAGCTCGCGATCGGGCAGCGTCTTGAGGTAGTCCACGTCGATGTAGACGGCGGCAGGCGGGTGGAAGGCGCCGATGAGGTTCTTCCCGGCCGGGTGGTTGATGGCGGTCTTGCCGCCGATGGAGGAGTCCACCATCCCGACGAGCGTGGTCGGGATCTGCACGTGCGGGATGCCGCGATGGAAGGTGGCGGCGACGAACCCGGCGAGGTCGCCCACGACGCCCCCGCCGAGCGCCACGAGCGCGGTGCCGCGATCGGCGCCGAGGCGGATGAGCGCGTCCTCGAGCCTGTCGCGCACGCGCCGGGTCTTGCTGCGCTCCCCCGCCGGGATGATCACCGCGTCGGCGCGCAGCCCGCGCCGCTTCAGCCCGGCCAAAAGGCGCCGGCCGTGCTTCGGCCACAGCACCCGGTCGGTGACGACGACGTAGCGATTGGCGAGGGCGCGACGCCGCAGGTCGACCGACAGCCGCGGGCCGATCCCGCGGCCGATGCGCACATCGTGCGTCTCGTCGACCTGGCGGCGCAGCCGGACCGGGACTCGGATCACGCGCGGGTGGTGCGGCGGAGGCCGGGGGAGATCAGTGCTTCCCGGTCTCGGTCCCGCTCTCGGAGAGGGTCTTCACGTAGTCGGCGACGAGCTGGCGGTGCCGGGCGTCGTCGAGGTCGGCGCGGATCAGCCGCTCGGCCGCGCCGATGGCGAGATCCGCGACCTGGCCCCTGAGAGAATCGAACGCCTGCTTCTGCTCGAACTGGATCTGGCGCTTGCCCTGCTCGACGAGACCCTGCGCCTCCTGGCGCGCCTGCGCCAGGATCTCGGCCCGCAGGGTCTCGCTCTCCTTGCGACCCTGCTCGAGGAGCGCCTGGGTCTCGCGGCGCGCCCCCGCCAGGATCTCCTGGTTCTTCCGGAGCGTCTCGTCCGCCTCGGCGCGCGCCCGCTCCGCCGCCTCGAGGGAGTCCTTCACCGTTTTTTCCCGCTCGTCCAGAAGGGCCAGCAGCGGCCCCCAGGCGAAACGCTTCAACAGGAAGAGCAGGATGACGAAGGTGATCAGGGTCCAGATGATGGTCCCCAGATCCGGCGTGACGAGCTGCGTGCCCATGAGAACTCTCCGGAGGATGCCGCGATTCTACGCTTTTAGGGCGAGAAGGACGCAGACGACGAGCGCGAACAGCGTCGCGCCCTCGATGAGGGCGGCGGCGATGATCATCGTCGTGCGGATTTCGCCGAGGACCTGGGGCTGCCGGGCGCTGCCTTCCATGGCCGCGGCCGCGAGCCTGCCGATGCCGGCGCCGACCCCGATGATTGCGAGCCCCGCGCCGATTCCCGCCCCCAGATGCGCCAGTGAATTGCCGAATTCCATGCCCCACCCCTCCTTCGTTCGTGAACGGTCGCCCGTACCGGCGCCTCAGTGGGCCGGATGGGCCGACATCCCGATGAACAACGCCGTCAGCATCGTGAAGATGTACGCCTGCAGGAACGCCACGAGCAGCTCGATGCCGTTGATGAAGAGCGCGAACGGCACCGAGACGAAGACCCCGAACATCACGCTCTTGAGCAGGAAGACGATGCTGAAGAGCGACAGGATGATCACGTGCCCCGCCGTCATGTTGGCGAAGAGCCGGACGCACAGGGCGAAGGGCTTGGTGAAGATGCCCAGGAGCTCGACCGGGATCATGATCGGCAGGAGCCACGCCGGCAGGCCGGGCGGGATGAGGTTCTTCGCGTGCCCCGCCACCCCGTATTCCCGGATGCCGGCGGCCTGGGTCATGACGAACGCCAGGAGCGCGAGGCCCGCCGTCACCGAGATGTTGCTCGTGGCGGTGGCCGCGTACGGCAGGAGCCCGAGGTAGTTGCAGGTCATGATGAAGAAGAAGACGGTCAGGAGAAACGGCACGTAGCGATCGGCGTGGTGGCCGATGCTCTTGCGCGCCAGCTCGTCCCGCACGAAGACCACGATCAGCTCGACCAGGCTCTGCAGGCGACCCGGCACCCGGGCGCGCCGCCGCGCCGCCACGCAGGAGACCAGCAGCACGATGACCGCGGCGATCCACATCATCACGACGTGGCGGGTGATCGGCAGCGCATACGGACCGAGGTGCAGGATCGGCAGGTGCACGTGCCCGAGGAACGGCACCTCGAGCGTGCGCTGGTCGAGGACGTGCTCCGCCAGGAGCGCGTTGGGGTTGAAGGCCCCCTCGCCACCCGCCTCGGCCGCGTGCCCCGCTGCCTGAACCGCCTCTTCGGTCACGACACCTCTTCCTTCGCACCCGGGCCCTTCAGCCCGTGAAGGGCGAACCGGACCTCGAGCATCATGAGCAGGACGTGGAACCCCAGGAGCGACCCGGCCGTCCACAGCGGGTCGATCCGCGTCAGAAGTGCGACGTAGATTAGGGTTGCGCCATATACCACGAGCCGGCCCAGGATGCCAAGCCCCACGAGGAGCAGGAAGGACTGCGGCCGCCGGCTCCCCCGCTCGGCCGCCAGGATCCACGAGACCGCGCCGAGGGCCGCGAGCACCCCGCCGAGCGCGAATCCGGCCGCCGCGCCCGGAGGCAGCCGGTCGCGCAGGAGGAGGCCGGCGACCGCGGCGGCCAGCCCCACCCCCGCCGCGAGCGCCGCGGCACCCCGGGCGCTCACTCCTTTTCCCCCGGCGGATGGAGGGCCGCGTGGATGAAGTTCACCATCCCGCCGATGACCCCGAGGATGAGGCCGGCGAGGGTGATCCAGGGGGAGGTGAGGAAGTGCCGGTCCAGGAGCCACCCGAGGCCCCCCATGCCGATGATGGGGGCGACGAGCTGCAGCCCCATCTGCGACTGCGCCATGGCCTTCGCCAGCGCCGAGGGCTCATCGTCTCGCGGCATTGGTCTAGAGCGCCCAGGGGGCGAAGGCGATGATCGAGTGGCGGGTCAGCTCGACCAGGGGCCGCGGGTAGAGACCGAAGCCGAGGGTGAAGAGGAGGCAGATCAGCAGCGCCGTCGCTTCGGCGAAGGTCGGACGGAACGGGATGTCATCCTGCGGCTCGCGCATGTACATCATCACGACGATGCGCGCGTAGAAGTAGAGCGACACGGCGCTGTTGACGACCGCCACCACAGCGAGCCACGCGAGCTTCGCGTGCACCGCCGCGGCGAACAGGTACCACTTCCCCACGAAACCGGCGGTGGCCGGGATCCCCGCGAGCGAGAGCAGGAACACCAGCATCGCGAAGGCGGCGAGCGGGTTCTTGCGCCCCAGCCCGGCGAAATCGGCGACCCGGTCGCCGGCCACGCCGCGACGCTTCAGCATCGCCACCATCCCGAACGCTCCGAGATTCACGAAGGTGTAGACGAGCAAGTACAGGAACACCGCCTGCATGCCCCACTCGCGCGTCCCGAGGTCGGGCCCGCGGCCCGCCGCGACGAGGCCGAGCAGGGCGTAACCGGCGTGGGCGATGGACGAGTAGGCCAGCATGCGCTTGACGTTGTCCTGGGTCAGCGCGGCGAACGTCCCGAGGCTCATGCTGGCGACCGACAGGATGACGAGCAGCAGAGACCAGCGATCGCCCAGGCGCCCGAAGGCCAGCGGGAAGAGCCGCAGCATGGCCACGAACCCGGCCGCCTTCGACGCGGTCGAGAGGAGCCCGGTGATCGGCGTCGGCGCCCCCTGGTAGGCGTCCGGGGCCCACATATGGAACGGCACCGCCGCGATCTTGAAGCCGAGCCCGGCGATGACGAGGATCATCCCCAGCAGGAACCACGGGGCCTGCGCGGGATCGAGGGCGCCGATCGATCGCGACATGCCGATGAGGCCGAACGACAGCGTCCCGGTCAGGCCGTACACGAGCGAGATGCCGAAGAGGAAGAGCGCCGTCGCGAACGACCCGACCAGGAAATACTTGAGCGCCCCTTCGATCGAGCGTGGCTCGCGGCGCGCGTAGCCGACCAGGGGGTAGAGCGCGAGCGCCGCCGTCTCGAGCGCCACGAAGAGGGTCAGGAAGTCGCCCGCCGACGCGACCAGCATCATCCCGACGATGGCGAAGAGCACGAGCGCGTAGTACTCCCCGCCTTCGCTCCCTCCCTCGCGCAGGTAGCGCTCCGAGAACAGGAGCGTCAGGAGCGCCGAGAGCAGGAACAGCGCCTTGAAGAAGACGGCGCACGCGTCGAGGACGAACGCGCCCTGGAAGGCGACGAACGAGTCGGGCAGCCGCATCGCTTCGAGGCCGAACTGGAGCGGGTAGGCCAGGAGCGCCGCGAGCGTCACGGTGCAGGCGAGCGTCGACAGCCCCGGTCCCCAGAGGCGCGCATCGCGGCTCGCGAGCGAGAACACCAGGAGCAGGCAGGCGCAGGCCGAGAGGAGGATCTCGGGAGAGAGGAGCCGGAGCTGGTTCGGGTCGAACGCCGGCACGGGTTCCGGTGACTCCGCCTACCGGGACGACCCCTGCGCCGCGGTCACGGTCGATCCGGCGGCCATCGTGTCCGGCGCCGTGCCCGGCGCCGTGGTCGTGGCCGGCGCTGTGGTCGCGGCCGGCGCCGTGCCGGGCGCCGTGGCCGTGTCAGCCGTCGTGGCGGCGGTGCGCACGGAGGCCACCGCGGGAGCGCCGGGCCCCTCGAGGCGCTCGACGAGTTCCGTCACCGGGCGCTCGAGCACGTCGAAGAAGGGCTTCGGATAGAGCCCGATCCAGAAGCAGCAGGCGACGATCGGCACGAGCGTCATGACCTCGCGCATCGAGAGATCCTTGAGCTTGGCGTTCTCGGGGTTCTCCAGCCTGCCGAACATCGTCCGCTGGTAGAGCCACAGCATGTACGCGGCCCCGAGGACGATCCCCAGCGCGCCGCACACCGCCCAGAAGCGGCCGCCGATGTGGAGCGACCCGGCCCACGGGAGCAGGAACCCGTAGCCGGCCGGGATGTCCCAGGCGCCGGCGAGGATGGTGAACTCGCCGATGAAGCCGTTGAGGGCCGGCAGGCCGATCGAGGACATGGTGACGATGAGGAAGAGCGTCGCGAAGACCGGCATCACCTTCGAGAGGCCGCCGAACTCGGCGAGGTCGCGGGTGTGGCGGCGCTCGTAGATGAGCCCGACGATGAGGAAGAGCGCCCCGGTCGAAAGCCCGTGGTTGATCATCTGCAGCACGCTTCCCGAAAGCCCGCGGTGGTTGAGCGCGAAGAGCCCCAGGGTGCAGAAGCCGAGATGGCTGACTGAAGAGTAGGCCACGAGCTTCTTCCAGTCGGTCTGCGCCATCGCCACGAGCGCCCCGTAGATGATGCCGACGACCGAGAGCAGCAGGAGCCACGGGAGGTACCACTTGGTCGCCGCGGGCAAAAGCGGCAGCGCGAAGCGGACGAAGCCGTAGGTCCCCATCTTCAGCAGCACGCCGGCCAGGATGACCGAGCCGGCCGTCGGCGCCTCGACGTGCGCGTCCGGGAGCCACGTATGGAACGGGAACATCGGCACCTTGATGGCGAACCCGAGGAAGAAGGCCAGGAAGATCCACTTCTGCATGTCGAGCCACTGCGGGTCGTTGAGATTCCCGAGGACCCGCACCAGCTCGGTCAGGTCGAACGTGCCGGCCGCGGCGCCTCCCGCCTGCGGGTAGTAGAAGTAGATGGCCAGGATCCCGAGCAGCATCAGCACCGAGCCGAACAGGGTGTACAGGAAGAACTTGATCGCCGCGTACAGCTTGCGCGGCCCACCCCAGATGCCGATGAGGAAGTACATCGGCACCAGCATGGCCTCCCAGAAGACGTAGAAGAGGAAGAGGTCGAGGGAGACGAACACCCCGAGCATCCCCGTCTGCAGCGCCAGCAGGAAGATGTAGTACTCCTTCACCCGTTCCGTGACCGCCGTCCACGAGGACAGGATGGCGAGGAAGCCGAGCAGCGTCGTGAGCAGGATGAGCAGGAGCGAGATGCCGTCGATGCCGAGGAAGTACTGGGCGCCGATCGACGGGATCCAGTCGGAGCGCTCGAGGAACTGGAAGCCGCTCTTCGAGGTGTCGAAGCGGAACCACAGCGGCAGCGACAGCAGGAAATCGAGCCCCGCGACGAGGGTCGCGCCGTAGATGAAGACCTGCGTCCGCTCGCGGCGCACGAACAGGAGCCCGAGCGCCCCGAAGAGCGGCAGGAAGGTCACGACCGTCAGCAGGTGACTCGAGAGCCAGTCCATCGTTGCGATTCCTCCGCGCCCCCGGGCGCGATCCTAGAAGCGTCCCGAGGAGATCAGGTACGCGCTGACCAGCACGAACAGGCCGAAGACGACCGCGGTGGCGTACGACTGCACGATCCCGGTCTGAAGCATGCGCACCGACCGCGACGTTGCGGCGGCGACCCGGGCGAGCCCGTTCACCAGCCCGTCCACGACCCCCAGGTCGAAAGCCCGCGAAGTGTACGACGAACCGAGCGTCGTCCAGCCGGTCCCGTTGACGATTCCGTCGATGACCAACCGGTCGAAGGCGGAGCACCCACCGGCGATCGCCCGGATCGGCGCGACGACGGTCTCCTGGTAGAGCGCGTCCACGCCGTAGCCGCGCAGCAGGGCGCGCCGAAGCGCTCCCGCGCCGAGAGCGATCCGTCCCGGTGCGTCGGGCCGCCGGACGTAGAACAGCCAGGCGAGGCCGAAACCGGCCGCGGTGACCAGAAGAGTCGTCAGGATGAGGCCGGCCGCCACGTCCGGAGGGGCTGCTGCATGCGCGGCGCCGGCCGAATGCGCCGCGGCCTCGAGCGCCGGTGACATCGGGACCGGCAGGACCGGGTGCAGCCAGCCTCCGAGGACGTTCGGCATCCCGAACCCCTCGGGCAGACCGATGAAGCCGCCGAGGATCGACAGCGCCGCGAGGATGAAGAGGGGCACGGTCATGATCCGCGGGCTCTCGTGCAGGTGCGCCGCGGCGTGCGCGTCGACGCGGTCGCGCCCGCGGAAGACCAGGAGGTACAGCCGCATCATGTAGAAAGCGGTCAGCCCGGCGGTCGCCACTCCCGCCACGAAGGAGATCGGGCTGCGCTGCCACGCCGCCAGCAGGATCTCGTCCTTGGAGAAGAACCCGGCGAGCGGCGGCACACCGGCAATCGCCAGCGTGCCGATGAGGAACGTCGCGTGCGTCCACGGCAGCCGCGTGCGCAGGCCGCCCATCTTCATGATGTCCTGCTCACCCGACAGCGCGTGGATCACCGACCCCGCCCCGAGGAACAGCAGCGCCTTGAAGAACGCGTGCGTCATCAGGTGGAAGACCCCCGCCCCGAAGGCCCCAACCCCCGCCGCCAGCACCATGTAGCCGAGCTGCGACACCGTCGAGTACGCCAAGACCTTCTTGATGTCGGTCTGCGCCACGCCGAGCGTCGCGGCCACCAGCGCCGTCAATCCGCCGACCACCGCCACCACCAGCATCGCCGTCGGCGAGGCGACGTAGAGGCCCGCCATGCGCGCCAGCACGTAGACGCCGGCCGTCACCATGGTCGCCGCGTGAATCAGCGCCGACACCGGCGTCGGGCCGGCCATCGCGTCCGGCAG
Source organism: Verrucomicrobiia bacterium (assembly GCA_035638075.1). Lineage (GTDB taxonomy): Bacteria > Acidobacteriota > Polarisedimenticolia > Gp22-AA2 > Gp22-AA2 > DASRAU01. Next base: position 157 of record DASRAU010000040.1, on the reverse strand, counting down.
CCAGACATGCAGCGGAATCTGCGCCGACTTGCCGCACACGCCGACGAACAGGAGCAGCGCCGCCGCCGTCGCCATCCCGGCGCTCAGCGAAGGAACTCCTTTCAGGACGCCCTGGATGTCGAGCGTGCCGAGGCTGCTCAGGAGGAGCAGCGTCCCC
>DASRAU010000039.1:0-83399 GCA_035638075.1 Verrucomicrobiia bacterium | reverse complement strand
TTGCGGCCCAGGGGGCCGAGCGTGATCTTGACCGCGCCGGCGAGCTTGTTCACGCCGCGCAGGATGGCCTGGCGGCAATCTTCCGAATAGATGATCTCTCTTGCGGACATGGCGAATCTCCTCTTCTAGACGACAATTCCGAGAATCTCTTCTTCACGGACCATCACGTGCTCGACGTCCTCGATCTGGATCTCGGTCCCGGTGTACTTGCCGACGAGCACCCGGTCGCCCGCCTTCACCTCGCAGGCGACCCTCTCGCCGGCGTCGTTCAGGCGGCCCACGCCGACGGCGATGACCAGGCCCTCGAGCGGCTTTTCCTTGGCGGTGTCGGGGATGATGAGGCCGCCCTTGGCCTTCTGCTCGGGCTCGACGCGCTTGACCAGAATCCGGTCGTTGAGCGGACGGATCTTCATTTTCATTGGAAGTACCTCCTGTGAGTGATGAGTTGGCCGGGAGAAGGCCCTGGGGGGTGCTGGCACCCGGTGCGATTGGCACTCGGGGCTCTTGAGTGCCAACTGTACTCGACTCTCCTCCCGGTGTCAATGGTCGCGAGAGAGAAGAGCAAAGATGTCAATTCAGCGCGTGATTGATGCAACTTAATCAATCACGGCGGCTGTCCCTGGTCGTCCTGGGTCTCCTGCGTGAAAACTGATAGTCTCCACACCAGCGCACGCGTGGTCCCGGGAAGCCAACCCATGCAGACGGTCACCCTCAACAACGGGCTGGAGATGCCGATCCTGGGGTTCGGTGTCTTCCAGGTGACCGACCTGGCCGAGTGCGAAAGAAGTGTGGTGGACGCGATCGAGGTCGGGTATCGCCTGATCGACACGGCGGCGTCCTACGAGAACGAAGAGGCGGTCGGCAGGGCGATCCAGCGGTGCGGCGTGGCGCGCCGCGACCTCTTCATCACCACCAAGCTGTGGATCGCGGACGCGGGTTACGAAAAGACCCTCAGGGCGTTCGACCGTTCGCTCGCGCGGCTGGCCCTCGATGACCTGGACCTGTATCTCATCCACCAGCCCTACGGGGACGTGTACGGCTCATGGCGCGCGATGGAGGAACTGTGCCGACAGGGCCGGGTCAAGGCCATCGGCGTCAGCAACTTCTCTCCCGACCGCCTGGTGGACTTCGTCCTGCACAACGAGGTCGTGCCGGCGGTCGATCAGATCGAGACGCATCCTTTCCAGCAGCAGGTCGAGGCGCGCAAGACCCTCGACGAATACAGGGTCCAGCACGAATCCTGGGGACCGTTCGCCGAAGGGCGGAACAACATCTTCCACAACGAGGTGCTCCTGGCCATCGCCGGCCGGCACGGCAGGAGCGTCGCCCAGGTCGTGCTCCGCTGGCTGACGCAGCGCGGCATCGTGGCGATCCCCAAGTCGGTGCGCAAGGAGCGGATGGCCGAGAACTTCGCCATCTTCGACTTTGAGTTGAGCGCCGAGGACCTGCAGGCCATCGCCGCCCTGGACACCGGGAAAAGCGCCTTCTTCGACCATCGCGACCCCGAGATGGTGAAGCGGCTGGGGACGGCGCAGCGGAACACCTGAGGTGACGCAGCCGAAGGGCGTTTCCCAGGCTGAGCGGATTTCACTTCCATGCTCCCGAAATCGCAGCCCACGCGCTCGAAACGGGTCAGGGCCAGGTCGGACTGACCAGCTCGATCCTCCACAGCGGAGCGCCGGGGAAGAAGGGTGACTCCGACTTCACGAAGGCGGGCCCGTCGCCCTCCAGGATCCAGATGTGCGAGTCGGGAGGCGTCTTGTCGAGCAGCGACGCGACGGCCCCCGCCAGGCCGGGGATGTCCACCTTCGCGACGAAGTGCATCGCCTTGCGGTGCATCCCGCCGGTCGCGAAGGGTTCTTCGCCCGCGGGCGTCAGCTCCACCTTCACCAGCCGCGGCTTCGGGGTGATCGCGACCATCGACAGCGTGGTCTTCGGCGCGTCCGGGGGAATGTTCTTGAGCAGGGTGAGGATCAGGCCGTTGGCGACGTCGGGAGGCAGCTTGAGGCGCTCGTCGTGGATCTCCTCCTTGTCGTCTCCTTCTCGAGAGCGGACCTGGACGCGGCCGCTGCGCGCGTCGATCAGGGCGTCGACCTGCGTCTTGAACGCGGGCCCCTTCTGCACCAGGTGGTCGCTCACCAGCCGGAACTGTTTGCGCTGCGTGTAGACGGTCGTCTCGTCCTGCAGCGACCCGTCCTTGAAGTGAAACGTCAGCCGCAGCGTGACCTGATTGCCCGCGGCGACCTGGACCAGGTCGCCATCTCCGAGGGTCGTCCCGTCCAGCGTGCGCAGAGCCAGGAAGCCGTGAATCAGGCCCTCGGCATGGCGGACGGCGACGGGGTCGGCGCGCGCGGCGGTGGTGGCCGCCGCGGTCGCCAGGAAAACGCCGAGGAGGCCGAGGGCCGGCAAGGGTGATGCGAAGGCCGGCGTGCGGGCGGCGCAGGGTCGGGTGGTGAAGAGGCGCACCCCACATTAGAACGCATCGCGGCCGGAAAGGCAGGCGACCGGCCGTGCGGTTCTTGACGCTGCGGACGGCTCGAGCATCTGGATGTTCGTCAGCTCGGTCTTCCCCGGGCCGTGGCCCGAGTCGATCGTCATCAAACAGATCGCCATGGAGTCCGTCATGGCCCTGGTCACCGGCGTCGTCCTGGCGGCGAGCCACCGCGACGCGAGGTCATTGGCGCCGTGTGCTAGCCTTCGAGTCGATCGTGCGCCTTCGTCGGTTGACAGGTCTTGCTGCGCTCCTGACTCCTTTGCTCCTGGCTCGTCCGGGGTCTCAGGCGGACGGGACGGTCCTCATCCGCTGAGTGTGAAGACGATCGAGCACGGTCAGGCGATCGCCTGGTGACATCGTCGAGTCGGCGACTGGGGCGGGCGGCGACATTCATGTGGTCTATGCCGAGCTTGTCGGGGAAGGGGAGGGGACGCTGAAGGACCGGCGCGGGTCACTCCGTCCGGCGGATCCCGTCACCTCCGCACCCGCTCCGGCCGTCGCGCCCTGACACCGGTCCCGCGTGCTCCTCACATGAACCGAGGGTTCGACTATCGAGAGGTGGTGTCGGACGCTTCATGCGTCGGCACACTTCTCGATCACCTCGCGCGCCGGCACCGGCACAGCAGCCGCGAAGAGTGGAGCGCGCGCATCGCCGACGGACGGGTGCTCGTGGACGGCGTCGTCGCTGGCCTCGAGACCCCGATTCGGGCGGGGCAGTCGATCGTCTGGCGGCGGCCGCCGTGGGAGGAGCCGGAGGCGCCGCTGACCTGGGCGCTGCTGTATCGCGACGACGATGTCCTCGGGGTGGCGAAGCCGGCGGGGCTTCCGACGCTGCCGGGCGGCGGCTATCTCGAGAACACGCTCTGGTCGCTGCTGCGCCGGCGTCATCCGGAGGCCGCGCCCGTCCACAGGCTCGATCGCGGCACTTCGGGCGTCGTCCTGTTCGCGCGCAGCGCAGCCGCGGCCGCGGCCCTGGCGGAGTCGTTCCGGCAGCGGCGGGTCACCAAGACCTATCGCGCCCTCGTCGAAGGCCGACCGGACCGGGACACGTTCGACATCACGCAGCCGATCGCGCGCCTCGACCTGCAGTCGAACACCGCGGGTGTGGCGCGGCCGGCGCGGACGGAGGTGCGCGTTCTGCAGCGGCGTGACGACGGCAACTCGCTCGTCGAGGTCCGGCCGATCACCGGCCGCCCGCATCAGATCCGCATCCATCTCGCCGCGGCCGGGCATCCGCTCGCGGGCGACCCGTTCTACGCCGCGGGCGGCGGGCGGCGACCCGGGGCGCTGCGCCCCGGCGAGGGAGGCTTCCTCCTGCACGCGGCGCGCCTCGAGGCGCCGTATCCCTGGGGCAGCGGAACGCTTCTGATCGACTGCCTGCCGCCGCCGGCGCTGCGCGACTCTTGATCGGACGCGCGTCCAGGCCGTGGCTGTGGCTCCCGCTCCTCGCGCTGGCGCTCGGGGCCGCGCCGCAGGGTGGCTTCGTGCCCGACGCGCCGCACCCGTGCGAGCAATGCGACGAGTGGAACGCGCCGCGGGAGCCGTTCCGGATCTTCGGCAACACGTACTACGTCGGCACGGCGGGGCTGAGCTCCATCCTTATTACAACGGGGGACGGGCTGGTCCTCCTGGATGGCGGGCTGCCGCAGTCCGCGCCGCGCATCCACGCCAGCATCCGCAAGCTGGGCTTCGACACCGCCGACATCCGGCTCATCCTCAACTCGCACACCCATTACGACCATGCCGGCGGGATCGCCGCGCTGCAGCGCGCGAGCGGCGCGAGAGTGGCGGCCAGCCGCGAGGCGGCCGGGGCGCTCGAGCACGGCGGGCCGCTGCGCGACGATCCGCAGTACGGATTCGGCGCGAGCGCGCGCTTCCCGAAGGTGAAGCGCGTCCAGGTCATCCGGGATGGGGAGGTGCTGCGCGTCGGTGAGGTGGCCGTCACGGCGCACTTCACTCCTGGTCACACGCCCGGGGGCACCACTTGGACCTGGCGCGCGTGCGAAGGGGAGCGCTGCCTGGACCTGGTCTACGCCGACAGCCTCACCGCTGTCTCCGCGCCCGGGTTCCACTTCGGCGGGACCCCGGGCCATCCGGGCGTCGAGGCGACGCTCCGCCGCAGCATCGCGCGCGTCGCCGCTTTGCCGTGCGACATCCTGCTGACCGCGCACCCGGATGCCTCGGCCCTGGCCAGTCTCGTGAATCCACAGGCGTGCCGCTCCTACGCGGACCGGATGTCGCAGCGCCTCGACGAGCGTCTGGAGGAGGAGCGCGCCGGCGGCGAATGACCTGACGGTTACTTCTGGTGGCGCTCCATCGCCGCCTCCAGGCGGGCCTTCCGCGCGCTCTGCTCGGCGGTGAGCTCGTCGCCGTAGAGGTCTTCGACCTCGAACAGCGGGCGGATCTCGATGTCCGATTCTTCGCCGGGCATCGGCTCGGGGCAGCGGCGAACCCACTCGACCGCCTCCTCCATCGACTTCACCTGCCAGAGCCAGAAGCCGGCGACGAGCTCCTTCGCCTCGGCGAACGGACCGTCGATGACGGTCCGCTTCGGTCCGGCGAAGCGGACGCGCTTGCCCTTGCTGCTCGGCTGCAGGCCGCCCATTGCCAGCAGCACGCCGGCCTTGGCCAGCTCGTCGTTGAACTTGCCCATGGCCTCGAGGGCCTTCTCGAACTTCTCCTTCGGGGGGAGTCCCTTCTCCGAGTTCGGTGTTGCCTTGACCATCACCATGACACGCATCGGTTGTCTCCTTTGAGGCCGGACCCGGCCTTCTGCCTGCCTTCACCCTGACGACGAACTGGCCGGGTCCTGATCGACAGCCTACGGCAGTTTTTTTCGTTCAGCGAGTAGGATGGCCCCGTGCCGACCATCCGCGCCACGCAGTCGCTCACGATCGCCGCGCCGGCCGCGGTGCTCTACGAACTCGTCGCGGACTACCGCAACGGACACCCGCGCATCCTGCCGCCGCAGTACTTCGGCAGGCTCGATGTCCTGGCCGGAGGGCGTGGAGCGGGCACGCGCATCCGCTTCGACATGAAGGCGTTCGGACGAACCACGACCGCGGAAGGCACGGTGACGGAGCCGGACCCCGGGAGAGAGCTGCGCGAGACCCTCGACAGCGGCATCGTGAGCACCTTCCTGGTCGAAAGCCTGTCCCGGGAGTCCTCGCACGTCACCATCACGACCACTTACGAGAAGGCCGGCGTCGGCGGCTGGATCGAAAGGCTCGTCGTTCCCGGCTACCTGCGGCGCGTCTACACCGCCGAGCTGGCGCTCCTGGCCCGCGAGGCTGCCGCGCGCTCGGCGGAGCATCGGACGGCCGGGACGCACTCATGAGTTCGGAGCGTCGCGGTTCCTACGGGATGGACGCTCCGGGTCCATTCACGATGATCGCCCTGGTCGGGTTGGGCAATCTCGTCCTCGCAGTCTTCACTCGATCGATCGGACCATTCGTCGGCGGGCTCTTCCCGCTCATGGTGGTCGCCATCGCGGTCCACACGTCGAGGCGCGGCAAGTTCCTCGTGTGGCGCGACGTCCTCGACGGGCTGCGGCTCACGGGAAACGAACGGGTCCTCGATCTCGGCTGCGGGCGCGGGGCGGTGCTCATGGCGGCGGCCGACCGGCTGACGGGTGGGCGCGCGGTGGGAGTGGACATCTGGAGGCGCGTCGACCAGTCGGGCAATGCCGCCGATGCGACGCGCGCGAACGCCCGGATCGAGAACGTCGCCGACAGGGTCCTGCTCGTCACGGGGGACATGACGGCGCTGCCGTTCGACTCCGGCTCGTTCGACCTCATCACCTCGAACGTCGCCATCCACAACATCAAGGGGGCTGACGGTCGGCGGCGGGCGCTCGAGGAGGCCGTCCGCGTGCTCCGTCCCGGCGGGCGGCTGGCCCTCGCCGACCTCAGGGACACCGACAGGCAGGTGAAGCGTCTCGCGGCCCTCGGGATGCTCGACGTCGAGCGTCACAACCTCGGCTGGCGCATGTGGTGGGGCGGCCCGTGGGCGCCCACGCGCCTCGTCACCGCGACGAAGCCGGTCGTGAAGCATTCCGGAGCGTAGAATCGCTGGCGATGCCCGCCGCCCGGAAGACAGCGCGGCTCAGCGCCGCGATGGCCGTTGGGACGATGCTGGCGCTCGCCGGCTGCGCCACCGTGCCGCAGACGGCGCATCGGCCGGCCACGGAGTCCGGGGTCGCGTCGTATTACGCGAAGTCGCTCGACGGCGAGCGCACCGCCAGCGGCGAACGCTATGACCGCAAGGCGCTGACCGCGGCGCACCGGACGCTGCCGTTCGGAAGCCGGGTCAAGGTCACCAATCTCGCCAACGGCCGCTCGGTCGTGGTCCGCATCAACGATCGCGGTCCCTATGTCGAGAAGCGGGTCATCGACCTGTCCTGGGCGGCCGCCGAGGAGTTGAAGTTCCTCGACAAGGGCACGACGAAGGTGCGCCTCGAAGTGCTCGGGAGTCGGTAGAGGGCGCGAGAATGGCGAAGCGTCGTCGTCGCCGAAGCTGAGAACGCCTACAGGCTCCAGTAGCGCACCCGCCCCGCGGGCAGGGCGATCGGCTCGAGGGCGCTCTTCACGTCGATCAGCACGCCGCCCGGGTTGACGCGCTGCGCCAGCGCGGCCGCGCCCAGGTCGAGGTACTGCTTGTGGGCCACGGCGAGGATGAGCGCGTCGAGGCCCTGGAACTGCTCGAGCGGCGAGAGCGTCAGGCCGTACTCGTGGTGCGTCTCCTCGGCGCCGGCGTAGGGGTCGTGCACCATCGGGGTGATGCCGAAGGCGCGCAGCTCGCGCAGGATGTCGGGAACCTTCGAGTTGCGGATGTCGGCGACGTTCTCCTTGAAGGTCAGGCCGAGGACGCCGACCTTGGCGCCCTTCACCTGGCGGTCGGAGTGGATCAGCATCTTGATGGTCTTCTGGGCGACGAACGGCCCCATATCATTATTAATGCGGCGGCCGGCCAGGATGACCTGGGGCTGGTAGCCCAGCTCCTCGGCCTTCGTGGTCAGGTAATACGGGTCGACGCCGATGCAGTGCCCGCCGACGAGGCCGGGGGAGAACTTCAGGAAGTTCCACTTGGTGCCGGCGGCTTCGAGCACGTCGCGGCTGCGGATCTCCATCCGATCGAAGATGAGCGCCAGCTCGTTCATCAGCGCGATGTTCAGGTCGCGCTGGGTGTTCTCGATGACCTTGGCCGCCTCGGCGACCTTGATCGACGCGGCGCGGAACACGCCCGCCTCGATGATGGCGCCGTAGGCGGCGGCCACCCGATCGAGCGTCGCGGCGTCCTCGCCCGACACGACCTTGGTGATCTTCTCGAGGGTGTGCTGGTGGTCGCCCGGGTTGATACGCTCGGGGGAGTACCCGAGGTGGAAATCCGCGCGCGCGAGGCCCGAGACCTTCGCCAGGATCGGGCCGCAGATCTCCTCGGTGACGCCGGGGTAGACGGTGGACTCGTAGACCACGACGTCGCCCTTCTTGAGGGCGCGGCCGACCGTCTCGGAGGCCTTCACGACGGGGGTGAGGTCGGGCCGGTTGTTCCCGTCCACCGGCGTCGGCACGGCGACGACGAAGAAGGTCGCCGGTTTCAGGTCGGCCTGGTCGGAGGTCATCTTCAGCGAAGTCGCTCGGAGCGTTTCGGGGGTGACCTCGCCGGTGACGTCGCGTCCTTGTTTCAGCGCGTCGACCTTGGCGACGTTGATGTCGAATCCGACGGTCCCGGGGAACCGCCGCGCGAACCCCAGCGCGACGGGCAGCCCGACGTACCCCAGGCCGACGACGGCAATCCTCTCGTTCGTTGGTGTGCTCACGTGGCGATCCTACCCTCCAGGGGGATGCGGATCCTAACCTAGGGCATCCCGAGGCCGACCTTCGGGGTGTCCCGAAGCGCCCGGGAACCCGTCCCGGCCGCCGCGCGTAGCACGAACATGCGCAACCTGTGGGGCAACATCCGGTACGCGTTGAGGCAGTTCTGGTCGGCGCCGCTGTTCTCGGGGGCGGCCATCCTGACGCTGGCGCTCGGCATCGGCGGGACGACGGCCATCTTCACGCTGATGGACGCGGTGATGCTCCGGTCGTTGCCGGTGTCCGACCCGGCGCGGCTCTGGCGGGTCGGCGAAGGCGACAACTGCTGCGTCGAAGGCGGGCCCCAGGATCGCTGGGGGATGTTCTCCTTCAACCTGTTCGAGCGCCTGAAAGGGGAGGCCCCCGAGTTCGACGCGGTGACCGCTTTCCAGGCGGGGCGGGGCCGGCTGAGCGTGCGGCGCGAGGGAGAGAGGGCCGAGGCGGCGGCCCGGCCGTTACGCTCGGAGTACGTCGACGGAAGCTATTTCTCCGTGCTCGGAGTGCAGGCGCGGGCCGGACGCATCATCACCCCCGAGGACGACCGCGCGGGGGCGGCGCCGGTCGCGGTTCTCAGTCATCGCGCCTGGCAGACGACCTACGCGGCCGATCCCGCCGTCATCGGCGGGCATTTCGCCATCGAAGGGCAGCCGTTCACGGTGATCGGCGTGGCGCCGGCCGGGTTCTTCGGTGACACGCTCGAGGACGACCCGCCGGACCTGTGGATCCCGCTGCAGCAGGAACCGATGATCGCCGGACAGACGTCGCTTCTGCATTCGCCGTTCTCCGCCTGGCTGCGGATGATCGGGCGGCTCAAGCCGGGTGCGACCACCGGCGGCATGTCCTCGCGCCTGACCTCCGTGCTGCGCCAGTGGATGGAGCACGACGCCGGCTATCCGGCGAACTGGCTGCCCGAGGTCATCCGGATGCTCCCGAAGCAGGTGCTCAACGTCGTCCCCGCCGGCGCCGGCGTCGCGGTCCTCAAGGAGGAGTACGGGCGGAGCCTCAACATTCTCCTCTCCGTGTGCGGGCTGGTGCTCCTCATCGCCTGCGCCAACGTGGCGAATCTCCTCCTGGCGCGCGCGGCGGCGCGGCGCAGCCAGACCGCCATCCGGCGCGCGCTCGGGGCCACGGCCGCGCAGCTCATCGGCGAGGCGTTGACCGAGAGCATCCTCCTCGCCGTCATCGGGGGATTCCTCGGGCTGCTGGTGGCGGAGGGAGCGGCGCGGCTGCTCCTGGTGCTGGCGTTCCGCGAGGCCACGTTCCTGCCCATCGAGACCTCGCCGTCGCTCATGGTGCTGGGCTTCTCGTTCGGGCTGTCGCTCCTCACCGGGGTGATCTTCGGGGCGGCGCCGGCGTGGTTCGCCACGCGCACCGACCCGACCGAGGCGCTGCACGCCTCGAGCCGGACCACGCACGATCACGCGTCCTTCACTCGCAAGGCCCTGCTGGTCGCGCAGGCCACCGCGTCGGTCGTCCTGATCGCCGTCGCGACCATGCTCGCCCGGAGCCTCGACAAGCTGAAGGGGCAGGATTTCGGCTACCCGGTCGAGGGACGGGTGCTGGTCTCGCTGCACAATCCCTCGGCGGGCAAGGATCTGCCCGAGCTGGCGGCGATCAACCGGCAGCTCGAGGAGCGCCTCGCGGCGCTCCCGGGTGTGGAGTCGGCGGGTCTGGCGCTCTACAACCCGCTCACCGACAACTGGGGAGAGCTGATCCTGGTGTCGGGACATCCGCCCCCCGGGATGGACGAGGACGCCGGGGCGTCCTGGAACCGCGTCAGCGCCGGCTATCTCCAGAGCCTGGGCGTGAAGCTCGCGCGCGGCCGGATGTTCACGAGCGCCGACAACGAGACGACGGCTCCCGTCGCCGTCGTCAACGAAGCGTTCGTGAAGCGCTTCTTCAAGCAGGGGGAAGACCCGCTCGAGCAGCACTTCGGTCTCGACATCCCGGAGTACGCCGACACCTTCCGCATCGTCGGCGTCGTGCACGACGCCAAGTTCGCCGGCTGGGGCCTGCGCCGGCCCGCCCGGCCGATGTTCTACGTGCCATTGGCCCAGAGCGTGACCTACCACCACGAGCTCATGGACAGCATCGAGCTGCGCTCGCACAACGTCGGCGGCGTCCTGCTCGTCACCCGGCAGTCCGCCGGCGCGCTGGAGCCGCCTCTGAACCGGGTGCTGTCCGACCTGGATCCGAACCTGACCGTCACCTCCATCCGGACGCTGCGGCATCAGGTTGAGTTGTCGTTCGACCAGGAGCGCGCGGTCGCCGGGCTCGCCGCCCTGTTCGGATCGGTCGCGCTGACCCTCGCCGCCATCGGCCTCTACGCCGTGACCGCGTACTCGGTGGCGCGGCGCACCAACGAGATCGGCATCCGCATGGCGCTCGGATCGGATCCGTCGCGGGTGATCCGGAACGTCATCGGCGGCGCACTCGGCCAGGTGTCGTTCGGCCTCATCCTCGGCCTGCCGCTGGCGATCGGCGCCGGTTCCCTCATTTCGACGGAGCTGTACGGCGTGAATCCGTGGGATCCGCCGGCGCTCGGTCTCGCGGCGATCGCGCTCGGCATCGGCTCGTGCATCGCGGGTTTCATCCCCGCGGCGCGCGCCGCCAGCATCTCGCCCGTCATCGCCCTGCGGTCCGAGTAATACCGTCAGCGTCGCTGTCTGGCATCCTGCTTGCTTGGTATTCTGGGCATCAGGAGGTTGCCATGAATGCTGCAGTCAAGTCCATCCTGTTGATTCTCGGAGGGGCCGCCATCGGCGCGACCGCGGCGCTCTTCACGGCTCCGTCGTCCGGGCGGGACACCCGCAGGAAAGTGAAGCAGACCTCCGGGGAGCTGGCCCGGAAGGCGTCCCAGGTTGCCTCGGCGACCCAGGAGGCCTGGAAGAAGGCCACGGCGGCGGGTAAAGAAGCGTTCACGCAGAAGATGAACGGCTCCGCGCTGCAGCCTGAGACGACCCGAACTCAGCACCACTGAGCGGATTTCGTCGACACCCGCAGAGCAGAAAAAAGGGGAGGGCGGTGTCGCCCTCCCCTTGCGTGAGATCCCCGCGCCATGCCGTGGCGCGGGAGTGCTTCAGTAGATGGAGCCGTTCGACGAAGACAGGACGCCCGCGTTGGCGCTCAGCGTGTAGGAAATGCCGCCGGTGCCGGTCCAGGTGTTGAGGTTGAACGTGCCCCCGGGCTGGATGCGGTAGATCGTCACGTTCTGGTATGTCAGCGGCACGCCCGGCTGACACACCTCGGCCGCACCCGATCGGCGCATGAAGTAGACGTAGGGCGTCGGGTGCGTGGCGTTGGCGATCACCGAGACCGTGTTGTTGGCCGGGTTGATGAGCGCCGTGGTCTCGCGGTCGGCGGCGATGGCCTTGGCGTCATTGGTGTAGCCGTCGTTCACCAGCCGGGCCATGAACGCCATGGTGCGGCCGATCCGGTCGCGCTCGATCAGGTGCTGGTCGGTGATGATCCCCTGCAATCCCGACAGGTTGATGAAGTCCTTGACCAGCGTCAGGTTCGGGTCGAACGGGTTCGCCAGCGCCATGGTGGACGTGAGCGTGTAGCGTCCCTGGGCGGAGTTGACGAACTGGCTCATCACCGCCATGCCGGCGCTGCTGCCGCCGATGGGGGCCGGCTTGGCGGCGACGAAGTTGATGGCGTCCTCGATCGGCGTGTCCTTCCAGTTGTTGACGTACTCCGACTGATCGCCGCCGGCGATGAACAGCGCCTCGGCGTTGCGGATCTTCTGCGCCACGACCGGATCGTTGGCGGCGTTCTTGTTCTTGAAGATGATGGTCTCGACCGAGTCGCAGCCGCACAGGCTCAGGATGTAGTCGTTGTAGGCGTCGGTCCCGCCCCAACGGATGACGACGAAGTCGCCGCCGCCGGAGGCCGCGCCCATGCGCACGAAGTTCTCGTCCACGTCCGTGCCGCCGCCCTGCGCCACCCACAGGCCGGTGGTGGGCCGGACGACGTCGGCGGGGTTCCCGACGATCTTGCTCGACCACCCCGAGGCCGCGAACGCCGCCGGAGAGGACAGCATGAGGACAGCCATGAGGACGACGCCACCGACGATCCACCGAGTCGTTTTGTCTCGCATCGTGGTCCCTCCCTGGCCCGGACGACGGGCGCACGGACACCGTGCCGGCGCCGCGATTCCGGACCGACCCTAAGTACGCCGAGTCACACCCGGCGGCAACCTGAACGTGACTTGAAGATGCCTACTTGAAGATCCCGAGAGCCTTGAGGATGAAGATCAGGACCGCGGCGCCGATCACCGCCACGATCCACTGGGCGACGACGCCGTAGGCGGCCAGGCCGAGCACGCCGGCCAGCCAGAAGCCGAGGCTCGACCCCACGATCCCGACGATGATGTTGGCGATGAGACCCATCTGGGCGTTGGTCTTCATCACCATGCTGGCAAGCCAACCGATAATCCCGCCGACCACGATCGTGACGATCCAGTGCATCGGGTTCCTCCTGTGATCGCGCTGCGTGAACGGGTGACAGGTGACTTCGCGGGGCGGATGCTACCATCTCCGCCGCGCCGCGTCGCGCCAGGGGGGGTGAATGGGGCCACGGTTCTGGATCTCGGGGGTCGTGACGTTCGTGGTCGTGATGCTGGGCGGGTTCCTGATCCACGGGACGATTCTGCACGCCGACTACGCGGCGCAGCCGAACCTGATGCGCACCGAGGCCGACGCGCAGGCGCACTTCCACTGGATGTTCATCGCGAATCTCGTGATGGCCTTCGGCTTCACGTGGATCTATCGCAAGGGACGCGAGTCCGGCCGGCCATGGCTCGGACAGGGGCTGCGCTTCGGCGTGGCGCTCGCGTGCGCCTTCGCCATCCCGATGTACCTCATCTATTACGTCGTGCAGCCCTGGCCCGGGGCGATCGTCGTCAAGCAGATCGCCCTCGAGACCGTCATGGCGCTGGTCACCGGCGTCGTCCTGGCGGCGATCAACCGCGACTGAGCGGCGGCCTACGACCGGTAGGCCTTCTCCAGCGCGGCGATGTCGAACTTGACCATCTTCATCATCGCGTCGGTGGCCTTCCTGGAGCGCTTCGGGTCGGGGTCGGCCATCATCTCTTCCATGACGGCCGGAACGATCTGCCAGCGCAGGCCGTAGCGGTCGGTCAGCCAGCCGCACGCCTGCTCCTTGCCGCCGTCCTTCAGGAGCGCGTGCCAGTAGCGATCGATTTCCGCCTGGTCCTCGCAGAGCACCGTGATCGAGATGGAGTCGTTGAAGTCGTCGTGCTTGCCCGCCGTCATCGCCTGGAAGCGCTGGCCGAGGAGCGTGAAGTCGACGACCTTCACCGAGCCGGGCGGACCGCTCGGCGATTCGCTCATCATCGTTGTGACCCTGTCGACATGGGAATCCGGGAAGACGGAGGCGTAGAACTTCGCCGCCTCCTCGGCTTCCTTCGCGTACCAGAGGAACGGGAAGATCTTCGCGCGGGTTTTCGTGGGCATGAGGTCTCCTGTGCGAAATGCGGCGCCGCTTCGGCCGGCCGCATCGGGTTCGTGATCCGGTGATCGCAGGGTACTACGGGTCGCTCGGCCGCATGCTCCGGACGCCCGGCAAAGAGCGACGGTCTCCGGGGCAAGTCTCCAGCCACGTCGATGCCGTAGATTGGGCGTCGGTCACCACCCTCTGGTGTCCTCATCAAGGAGACAGAGCCATGGCGAGATTTCTGGTCGAGGTTCCGCACGATGCGGGGATGGTGCCGTGCGCGCGGGTCGTGGACATCTTCCTCAAGACCGGTTCGCACTTCCTGACGCACGCCGACTGGGGCTGCAAGGACGGCGTCCACAAGGCGTGGTTCATCGCCGACGTGGACAGCCGCGATGACGCCCGCAACATCGTGCCGCCGACGCTGCGTCCCGAGACCCGGGTCATCGGCCTGAATGACTTCACGACGGCCGAGATCGAGCACATCCTGAACCAGTACGCCGTCTAGGCTATTCGGCGCGGCGGCGCGAGTCGATGCGGCGAAGCTATTCGGCGCGCAGGGCGATGCAGGGATCGACGCGCGCCGCCCGCTGCGCCGGGATCAGGCTCGCGAGCACGCCGACGAGGGCCAGGCAGGCGGCCGCGGCGACGAAGGTCAGGGGATCGCCGGGTCCGATGCCGTAGAGCAGGCTCCGCATCAGGTGCGTCGAGGCCAGGGCGGCGAGCGTCCCGCCGGCGATGCCGAGGCCGATGAGCGGCAGGCCCTGGCGCAGCATGAGCCACAGGACGTCGAGACGCCGGGCGCCGAGCGCCATGCGCACCCCGACCTCGCGCGACCGCTGCGCCACGAGGTGCGCCAGCACGCCGTAGACGCCGACCGCGGCCAGGCCGAACGCCAGGCCGGCGAAGGCCGACAGCAGGATGAGATTGAAGCGCCGGTCGCTGACCGACGAGAGAAGCACCGCGGACATCGGCCGGACCTCGGTGATCGGCAGCGCCGGGTCGAGGCGCCGCACGTCCTGCCGGACCCGCTCCGCGAAGGCCATCGGATCGCCTCCCGCGGTGCGGATGACGACGGCGGTCCAGCGCTTCCACGGCTGCTGCTTCTGGAGAAAGGGCGTGTAGATGGTCGGGGATTGCTCCTCGCCCAGGCTCTCGAAGCGCGCATCGCCGACGACGCCCACGATGGTCATCCAGGCGTTCGGATCGGCGCGGGCCCAGCGCGCCCGCATCCCCAAAGGGTCGCGATCGGGCGCGAAGCGGCGCACGAACGCCTCGTTGACCACGCCCACGAGCGCCGCGCCGGGCGCATCGGAGACGGCGATGCCGCGGCCGCGCACGATCGGCGTTCCCGCGGCGGCGAAGTAGCCGGGGCTCACCTCGTGCGTGTAGATCTCCGGCTCCTGGCCTTCGGGAACCTGGGGCTGCCCCTCGACGATCATGTTGTGCATCATCCGCCAGCCGGAAAGCGGCAGCTCGGAGACGAGCCCGGCGGCGCGCGCGCCCGGCAGGTCGCGTAGTCCTTCCTCGAGCCGCGACAGGAACGCCTGCTGCGACGGGATCGAGTCGTAGCGCGCCGCCGGCAGCTGCAGCCGCATCGTCAGCACCCCGGCCGGCTGGAAGCCGCTCGGCTGGGCGAGCAGGATCGCGAACGAGCGCATCAGCAGGCCCGCTCCCGTCAGGAGGACCAGCGCCAGCGCCAGCTGCGCGACCACGAGGCCGCGCCGCAGGGGTGAGGTCGCGGCGCTCGTCGTGGACGAGGCCGGCGGCCGCTCGCCGCCGCGCGCCGCCTGCCACGCCGGGGCCGCACCGAACGCGAGTCCGGTGACGAACGACGCGAGCAGCGCGAAGGCGAGAGCGTCGAGGTCGAGCCCGATCGGATTGACCGCCGGCAGTCCCTCGGGTCGAAGCGCCGCCAGAGCACGCAGGCCGAGGCTCGCGAGGAGCGCGCCGGCCAGGCCGCCGAGAAGCGACAGGAGCGCGCTCTCGGTGACGAGCTGGCGCACCAGCCGGCCGCGCCCGGCGCCCAGCGCCCGTCGCAGGCGCATCTCGGCCCCGCGCCCGGCGCCGCGGGCCAGAAGGAGCGACGCGTAGTTGGCGCAGGCGACGAGCAAAACGAGCGACACCGCCGCGAACAGCAGCAGGAGCGGCCGGCGGATCTCTCCATTGACGCGGTCGCGCAACGGCTCGGGCACGAAGGTGCGGGCCTCGTCCGGGTGGGCCTCGGCCAGGCGCCGGCCCAAAAGCTCGAGCTCGGCCCGGGCCGCGGCCAGCGTGACATGAGGGGCGAGCCGGGCCACCGGGTTGGTGAAGTGGGCGCCGCGCGCCTCGGCCGCCTCGGGGTAGCCGAACCGGAAAGGCACCCAGAGCTGCGCGGCCGACCCGTTGAACGGGGTCCGGAAACCGGGAGGCATCACGCCGATCACGTCGTACACCTTGCCGCTGAGCGTCAGTTTTCTTCCGATGACCGCCGGGTCGGCGGCGAGATGGCTGCGCCAGAACCCGTCACTCAGGATCACGACCGGCGCGCGCGCCTGGTCGTCACGGGCGTCGAAGGTCCGCCCGATCGCCGCCGGGACCGCGAGCGCCTTGAAGGTGTCCTCTCCGGCCAGCTCGGCGAAGATCCGCTCCGGCTCCCCCTCGCCGACGAGGTCGGCATCCCAGCGCGCCAGGGTCCCCATCGCCGTGAACGACTTCGACAGGGTGGCGAGGTCGGCGACGTCGGGAACCGAATGCGTTCCCGCGAGCGTCACCAGGCGGTCGTCGTCCGGATAGGGGAGCGGCTTCAGGAGGACCGCGTTCACCACGCTGAACAGCGCCGTGTTGGCGCCGACGCCGAGCGCCAGGGTGAGGATGGCCGCGGCGGAGAACCCGGGGTGTCGGAAAAGGATCCGCGCCCCGTAGCGCAGGTCGCGCAGGAGCGAGTCGAAATGCGTTTCCCAGCCGACGTCGCGCACGTGGTCCTTGACCGCCTCGGCGGAGCCCATCTCCACGCCGGCGGCGCGCCGCGCGGCGGCGGGGTCCATCCCGGCGCGCGCGTGCGCGGCCGCCGAGTCGTCGGCGTAAGCGCGCAGCTCTTCGTCGAGCTCGTGGTCGTCGCGATCGCGCCGGAAGAGGGCGCGCAGACCGCGGAAGAACCGGCCGAGGGCGTCCATCAGGCCTCCAGGACGCGCGCGATGGCGCCGGAGAGGCGGCGCCAGTGCTTCGTCTCGTCGCCGAGGCGCTTGCGGCCGCGCGAGGTCAGGCTGTAGTAGCGGGCGCGGCGGTTGTTCTCGGTGTCACGCCACTCGCCGCGGATGAGGCCGGAGCGCTCCAGCCGCCGGAAGGCGGGGAAGAGCGACCCCGGGTTGACGACGAACACCCCCTGGCTGACGCGGGCGAGGCGGGCGCCGATGTCGTAGCTGTGCATCGCCTCGAGCGCCAGCGTCTTGAGGATGAGCATGTCGAGCGTGCCCTGGACGAGCCCGGCCGACCTGTCCTTGGCGGGTTGTGTGCCCACGCGGTGCCCTCCACTCGACCGTCGAGTGGAGACGTTCCACTAGACAGTCAAGTGGAGGCGACTGTACCCGCGGTGGCGGGGAGGCGTCAAGCGGAGATGCGCCGCGGACGCGTCCGGCAGCGTCTCGAAGCGCCCGCGCCCCGTCGGGCCGGGTCGGTCCGGTCCCTTCGGGGCGCGGGGGAGGGGCGGCGGTTCTAGTTGCCGGGCTCCGGGGCCAGGTCGTCGCCGCCGCCGTCCGGCGGGGCGCCGGCGCCGCCGTCGGGCGGGCCGCCGCGGTCGCCGCGCCGGGCGCGGCGCTCGGCGCGATCCTGCTCGCGCAGGGCCTTCAGGCGATCCTGCTGCTCCGGCGTGAGGGCGTTCTTGACCTGGATCATCGTGGTCAGGTGGCGCTTCTTGATCTTTGTTTCGAGGGTCATGAGGTGGTCGGCCAGGTCACCGGCCTTCTGCTCGTCGATGGTCGGCTGGGCGAGGGCGTCGCGCAGCTTGCCGCTCGCTTCGCCCATCTCGAACTGCAGCGGCACGAGATCGGTCTGCAGCGCCTGCGTGGCCTTGATCAGCTTCGACTTCTGATCGGCGCTGAGCCCGATCTCCTCCTGGTGGCGCATCACCAGCTCGGGCGAGAACAGCTCTCCCATGATCTCGGCGCGCGGCCCGCCGAAGGCGCCGGGACCGCCGGGAGGGCCGCCTTCACGGCCCCATGGGCGGGCCTGGGCGATGACGACGGTCGCGGATGCGACCAGGGCGGCGACGAGGAAAAGCTTCTTCATTGGTACACCTCCGTGTCGTTCTCGTTGTTGTCGTTCTGCAGGAGGTCGCCGTGGTCACCCGACAGCGTCTCCATTCCGGTGCCGAGGCGCGGAGCCGATTGCAGGAACTCCGCGCCGGGTGTGGTCAAGAGGAAATCGGTGGGCGCCTCCCAGGTGGTGAGGGTGGCGGCGAGCTGCACGGTCTCGTCCTCGCCGGGTGTCGTGGGCGCGCCGGGGGCCGGGTGGAGCAGGCCGCCGTCGCGAAGCGCCAGGACGACCGCGCAGGCCGCCGCGGCCGCGGCGAAGGCCCAGGCCGCGCGCGCGAACACCGGGGTGCGCCCCGGCCGGCCGACGGCGGACTTCCGCACCGGCCGCGCAGTGGAGGCTGACGCGGCCGGTGCGCCCGACGCAGCGTCGGGGGATTCATACGCCGGCGCCGGAAGGTCGGCATCGTGCATCTCGTGGAAGACACGTCGCAGCCGCTCGTTCTCCCGGGTCACAGGCCCGCCTCCGTGAGGCGATCGTGGAGGGCGCGCTTGCCGCGCTCGTAGTGCGTGCGGGCGCTCCCCACGCCGATGCCCAGGACACCGGCGGCCTCCTCGATGGTGAGTTCGTGATGGAAGACCAGCTCGAGGACCTGGCGCTGGCGCGCCGACAGGGTCCGCATCGCCTCGCGGATGCGGGCGACGCGCTCGGCCTTCTCCAGGCGCGCGGCCGGGTCGGGCGAAACCGGTTCGGGGCGGCGCCGCGCCCACTGCCCGAGCAGCACGCTGCGGACGAGGCCGCGGCGCCGCCGCGAGGCGGCGGTGCGGCGGATGACGGCGAAGAGCCACGTCTGGACCGAGGCGAGGCCGTCGAACCGGGCCCGCCCGTCCAGCACGTCCACGTACACGCTCTGCAGCACGTCTCGAGCCTCCTCGCGATCCCCGCGACAGCAGGTCACGGCCCAGCGAAAGCTCACGGGGTGCAGTTCCTCCAGCGCCTTGTCCCAATCCTGCCGGGTCATCGGTGCCGGAGCCCCGGAGCCGCTGTCTTCCGGAACCGGGCTTTCCGCCCGCCGCTCCGTCCGCGCCATCGAGGGATTGGTGGCGCGGGGGTCGTTTTCATAGGACATGGGGTGGGAGAAACCTTCGCTCCTCTAGAATACCGGGCATGACGCACATCGAAGTTCACTACTGTCACACCTGACTTGCCAAGAGGATCATCGCCGCCCGGGTGGCGGCCCAGCTCGAAGGACCCGACCGGCGGGTGCAGAAGATCAAGGGGGGAATCGGGGAGTTCCGGGTCAGCGTGGACGGCCACGATGTCTACGACGGCAAGCGATACCTGTACCCCCGCCCGAAGACCGTGCTGGCCGCGGTGAAGAACTACCTGGCCGGCCGCGGCTGAAGCGACGCAGGGCCGCCATCTCGAAGTGGGAGAGGGCAGGCGGTTGCCGCTAGATTAGGGGCGATGCCCGTCTCGTCTCCCTTCCGGCTTCTGCCCGTCGTCGCGTTCCTGGTGTGGGGGGCGGGATGTGCCAGCGTCCCGGATCGGAAGGCGGCCGCGCCGGACGAGACATCCCTCGCGCAGATCAGCGCCGAATACCTCGTGGACCCGTCCCGGGTGTCGCCGCAGCTCCGCGAGGGGCAGGACTTCGTCGCACCCCATCCCATCGTCACCCCCCTGCCGCGGTTTCCGGCCGATCACCAGGACCTGCGCCGGCCGGTCGTTCTGGTCCTGCGCCTCGTGGTCGAGGCCGACGGAGCGGTCCGGCAAGTCCAGGACAGTCCGCTCGCCCTTCCGGCCGCCCAGGCCGATCCGGATTTCAGGGTGGCCGCGGTGGACGCCGTCCTGAGCTGGATCTTCGTGCCCGCCGCCATCCGGACGATCGAGCCCGGGGAGGATCTCGACCACGACTCGAAGCCCGACTACACCATCCTCGTGGATTCCCACCGGATCCCGGTCTACATCGACGTCCGGTTCACCTTCGAGATCGTCGACGGCCAGGCCCGCGTCCGGGCCGACTGACACCGCGCGCCGCCCGCCCCGGCGCGGCACGGCCGGCGGGTTATGATTCGCCCTCCATGAGCCAGCCGCGCCGTCTGGTCGCCGAAGGCCACCTCATCGACTCGGGCCTGATGTCGAAGTTCCTCGCCATCGTGGTCGAGAACGGCGGCACGTACGAGCTGCTGCGCTTCGACATCGGCCGCACGGTGTCGGATTTCTCGCGCGTCGAGATGACGGTCAGCGCCGCCGAGCCGGAGCGCCTCGAGCGCATCCTCGAGAACTTGACCGCGCTCGGCTGCCATCCGGTGGACGAGAGCCGGGCGATCGTGCTGAAGCCGTCGGCCGCGGACGGCACGGTGCCGGACGATTTCTACTCGACCACCAACCACCGCACGCGCGTCTACCACGGCGGGCGCTTCCTCGACGTCGCCGACCAGCGCATGGACGCGGTCATCGTGGTCGAAGGCGACCGGGCGCGCTGCGTGAAGCTGCGCGACGTGAAGGCGGGCGACCAGGTCGTCGCCGGGCTCGCCGGCGTGCAGGTCTTCCCGCCGTTTCGCGAGCGCGAGAAGGCGGACTTCGTGTTCATGAACAACGAGGTCTCGTCGGAGCGGCGCGTCGAGCTGGCGGTGGCGCAGCTCGCCGAGGCGATGCGCGCCATCCGGGCGCGTCGCGGCCGCACCATCGCGGTGCCGGGGCCGGTGGTGGTGCACACCGGCGGGACGCGGCACCTCGGGCGCCTGGTGCGCGGCGGCTACATCCAGGGGGTGCTGTCCGGCAACGCGCTGGGGGTGCACGACGTCGAGGCGGCGCTGTTCAACACCTCGCTCGGGGTGGACGTGGCCACCGGCATCCCGGTGGACGAGGGGCATCGCAACCACATGCGCGCCATCAACGCCATCCGGATGGCCGGGTCGCTCGGCGCGGCGGTCGAGCGCGGCGTCCTGAAGTCGGGGCTGATGCACGACTGCATCGTCCATCGGGTCGATCTGGCGCTGGCGGGCTCGATCCGCGACGACGGGCCGCTTCCGGACACGCTGATGGACATGACGCAGGCGCAGGAGCGCTATGCCACGCTCCTGCGAGGCGCCGATCTCGTCCTCATCCTCGGGACGATGCTGCACGGCATCGGGGTCGGCAACATGACGCCGTCGTGGGTGCGGACCGTGTGCGTCGACATCCACCCGGCGGTCGTGACCAAGCTCGTCGATCGCGGCTCGGCCCAGGCCTCCGGGATCGTCACCGACGTCGGCCTCTTCCTGCGCCTGCTCGCCGACGAGCTCGATCCGGCGCGATGAAGCCGGACGCCGGGCAAAATCCTTCGGCACCTCGGGTAAGGACAGGAACCGGTTCCCCGTCGCAGAATCCGCTCCTCTCATGGAGGTGGGATATGCGAAGACCTGGCTCGTGGAGTGTGGCGGTCGTTCTGGCCTGCCTCGCCGTGGCGGGGGCGGTGGCTCTCGCCCAGGAGGGGGCGAAGCCGGCGCACGTGATGGTCATGCCCGCCGATCTCAAGTGGGGCGATCCTCCGCCGGTGTTCGAGAAGGGGATGTCCTTCACCGTGGTCTCCGGCGATCCCGGTGCGAGCGGCATCTTCGTCGTGCGCCTGAAGATGCCGGCCGGCTACAAGATCGCGCCTCACTGGCATCCGACCGACGAGCACGTGACGGTGCTGCAGGGGACGCTCGGCCTCGGCATGGGCGACAAGTTCGACAAGGCCACGGGGAAGGAGCTGGCCGCCGGCGGCTACGCGCTGCTGCCCGCCCAGATGCATCACTATGCGTTCGCGAAAACCGACACGGTGGTGCAGGTGCACGGCCTGGGGCCGTTCGCTCTGACCTACATCAATCCGGCCGACGATCCGCAGAAGCGCACCGCGGCGAAGTGAGCGGGGCGTCGCCGGGGCCCGGCTCGATGGGACTCGGTAGAATGCGCCGGTGATCCATCCGGCCCCGGTGACTCTCGAAGGACACGGCGTGCGGCTCGAGCCGCTGGCCCCGTCGCACGAGGAGGAGCTCGCGGCCGCGGCGGCGGACGGCCGGCTGTGGGAGCTCTTCTACACCTTCGTGCCGCCGCGCGAGAAAACCGGCGCCTACATCGCCGAAGCGCTGGCGGGACAAAAGGCCGGGCACATGCTGCCGTGGGCCGTGCGCGAGTCGAAGACGGGCGCGATCGTCGGCAGCACGCGTTTCCATGACATCGACGCGCCCATCGACCGGGTGGAGATCGGCTACACCTGGTACGCGCTCGCGTGGCAGCGGACCCACGTGAACGCGGCGTGCAAGCGGCTGCTGCTCGGGCACGCGTTCGAGTCGCTCGGCTGCCGGGTCGTCGGCTTCCGCACCGATAACTTCAACATCCCGTCGCAGCGCGCCATCGAGGCGCTCGGCGCGCGCCGGGACGGCGTGCTGCGGCACCACAAGTTGCGTCCGGACGGATCGGTGCGCGACTCGGTCATGTACAGCATCCTGACGACCGAGTGGCCCGACGTGAAGAAGCACCTCGACCTGCGCCTCGCCCGCCACGCCGCCCGCTGAACAAACTGCGGCCCGCCTTGTGAGGGGCGGGCCGCAGCGAGTGACCGAGCCGTCAGCAGGCGATCTGGTACCAGCGCGCTACATGTACTGCTCGGTCGTCTTCACGAAGGACTGCGCCACCTGCGGCACCGGAAGGGTGTCCGTGTCGCTGGTCAGGATTTCCTTGGCCCCGACGGTCTTGTTGTAGAGCTCCGCGTTGTCGTCGTCGTCCTGCTTCAGCCCCAGGCCATCGAGGGACGCCCCCGCAAAGGCGCCGTGCGTCCGTGACCACGCCAGAAGCTGAGCGCTCGACTGGGTGTCGGTCATCTTCGCATCGTGCCCGACCGGACCGGCCGTGGCCGAGACGTCGGTGCCGATCTCGACGTGATCGTCGTTCAGGAGCTTGTTCATCGCTTCGTCGTCCATGACGAGGAGCACCAGGTCGGCCTCCTTGACGCCGGCCTGCCAGCCGACGCTGCCGCCGCCGATCTTGTAGATGGCCGGGCCGCTCATGCCGTGGTCGGTGCGGCACGTGAAGACGCCCTTGCCGCCTTCGCCGCCGACTCCGAGGGCGACCTTCTTGAAGCTCGGGAAGACGCCGACGCACTTCGCCTTCTCGAGCAGGTCGCGCGGAATGCCTTCGTCTTTCGACTCGGCCGCCGCCTTGAGCACCGCTTCGGCGTCGGACAGCTTCGCCGCGGTCTTGGCGTCCTTCTTCGCGGACTTGCTCGCCTGGCTGGACTTGTACCCGTCGTCGCTCGTGTGCGTGTCGCCCGCCCGCAGCATCACCGGCGTGGCGAGCAGGCCGGCGACGAGAACAGCGGGAAGGATTCGGATCGTTTTGCGCATGCGTGGACTCCCTTCTTGGTTCGATTCTTTCGTCATCGCCACTGTGCGCCGGATGGCGCTGTGTCTCCATCGCCAGTTCCCCGCAAAGGCCTGTCAGTCATGGGCCGACGGCCGATCGGTCCGCGCGGGTGAGGATGGCCGGGGGCGCGTCTTCGATGGCACGTCGCATGCACGAGGTGAATGCGAATCGAGGTGTGTCATGAGAAAAGCAGCCCTGCTCTTGAGCCTGTCGGTGATGTGCGGGAGCGTGGCGTTCGCGCAGACGACGCCGACCTCTCCCACGTCTCCGACGACTCCAGCGTCACCGACGTCTCCCGTGTCGCCGACGTCGCCGGTCTTCGGGCCGCCGTACAACCCTGCCAACCCGCTGGGCACCAACCCGAACGGCGTTCCCGGTGGAACCGGCTTCGGAATGCCGACCGGAGTGTCTCCCTTCAGCCCTTATGTGGTCGGGGGCGTCGGTGGATCGACCACGGGCCTCAGCCCGAACAGCTTCCTGGTCTTCTCCTCGCCGGGCTCGACGATGGGAAGCCAGTCGGGCGTCGGGGGATCGGTCGGCAGCTCGTCCGCGGCAGGCATCTTCGGCCTGCTCGGACCCGCGAGCCTGAACCCTTTCAGCATCTTCGCGGCGCCGACGCTGTTGAATCCGTTCAGCCTGTTCGGCAATCCGTACACGGCGCCGACCGTGACGTCGCCCACGCCGACCACGACGCCGTCGCAGACGCCTCCCAGCACCGCGCCGACCACGCCGCCCATGAGCTCCACGACCGGTCGTTGACCAGTCGGGCCAGGCTTGCGCCGGGCCGGCCGGCGAGCCGCAGAGAAGCCCCGCCAGCGCGGGGCTTTTCTCTTAAGATGCCCACGCTTGATTCTCCAGGTGAAGGTCAAACCGAACGCGCGCGCTTCGTCGCTGACGCAGGAGAGCGACGGCACCTGGACCGCGCGCGTGAAATCGCCGCCCGTGGACGGCAAGGCGAACGACGAGCTCGTCCGCCTCGTGGCCGGGCACTTCCGCTGTCCGAAGTCGGCCGTCACCATCAAAACCGGCGCCACCGGCCGGACCAAGAGAATCGAGGTGAGAACGTCCTGATCTCCGCCTAGAATGGCGGCGGATCCCCCTCCCATCCCGCGGATTCGGTCCTGGAGGTGCGCCATGAAGAAGCACCAGGTCACGGGCGGCGGCGGCGTGAAGCTCCATGTCGTGGAGACCGGCGAGCCGGCCGCGCAGCCCATCGTTTTCATTCACGGATTCTCCCAGTCAGGCGGGGCATGGGCGCGGCAGCTCGAATCCGACCTGGCGAAGGATCACCGCCTGGTCGCTCTCGACCTGCGCGGTCACGGCGCTTCGGAGAAGCCGCGCGATGCGTACGGCGACACGAAGGCGTGGGCGGACGACATCCGCGCCGTCATCCAGGCGCTGGGGTTGAAGCGGCCGGTGCTGTCGGGCTGGTCCTACGGACCGCTCGTCGCCCTCGACTACGTCCGCCACTACGGCGATGACGACCTCGGCGGCCTGCAGTTCGTCGGGGGCATCAGCAAGATCGGCAGCGATGCCGCCATGGCGGTCATCAGCCCGGAGTTCCTCGCGCTCGTCCCGGGTTTCTTCTCGGAGAACGCCGCCGAGAACCGCGTGGCGCTCGAGTCGCTCATCCGGCTCTGTATCCCGCGGGGCCTGTCGGCGGACGAGGCGGGCCGCCTGCTCGATGCCAGCGCGTCGGTCCCGTCCTACGTGAGGCAGGGGTTGTTCGCGCGCGCCATCGACAACGACGGTCTCCTGAAGCGGCTGCGGGTGCCGGTGCTGCTGACCCATGGCACGGCCGACACGGTGATCAAGCCGTCGATCGTGGACGACCACAAGGCGCTGATCGCCAAAGCCGTGGTCGACCTGGTGCCGGGCGCCCCGCACGCCCTGTTCTGGACCGACGCGCCGGAGTTCAACAAGCGCCTGCGCGCCTTCTGCACGAGCCTGCAGAGGTAAGAGGGAAGGAGGACCTGCCTGGCTTCGCGAGCCGTCTCGGCCGAAGTTCTCCAGATCTCACCGGATGGACTGAAGGTGCGGGCGGGCGACCAGGAGTTCTTCCTGGACTACGGGCATTTCCCCTGGCTCCAGAATGCCCCGGTGGGCCAGGTGCTCAACGTGGAGCTGTCCGACCCGGACCATCTGCGCTGGCCCGATCTGAACGCCGAGATCGACCTCGATTCGCTGACACCGGTGGACCCGCTCGCGTTCCTGCGTGAGTTCCAGCGCGACGACAGCTGAGGTCCGGTAAGCTCCCGCGCGGTGGTCCCTCGGCCGACGTGCCGAGTGAGAATCCGGAGGTCGGGTGTGATCGTGTCCGATTTCGACGCGGCGCTCGCGAAGCTGCGCGAGCGGGGTGTCCCGCTCGCCTTCGGACCATTTCCGGCGAAGGGGAATCAGCGCGCCAACTTCGCCATCCGCGACAACGCCGGCAATCTCATCCAGTTCTTCGGCCGCTGAGCGGACATCGTCGGCACCTCACCCGGAGGCCGCCAGAAAGGTCGCGGCCCGCCCCGAAGGGCGGGCCGCTCCTGAATCCAGCCGGTCGTCGTGAGCTTCAGAGCTTCACGACACCGGCCGGACGTACTGCTCCGTGGTCTTCACGAACGACTTGGCGACTTGAGGGACCTGCAGCGTGTCGGTGGTCAGGATCTCACGCGCCTCGACCGCCTTGCCGTAGATGGACGCGTTGTCCTCCTTGTCCTGCGTCATGACCATCCCCTCGAGGGAGATGCCCGCGAACAGGCCGCGCGTGCGCGACCAGGACAGGATCTGCGAGTGCAGCAGCGCGTCGGTGGAAGCCTGGGTGTTGCGGCCCACCGGGCCCGCAGCGGCCGTCGCATCCGCGCCGATCTTGAACTTGTCGGTCAGGAGCTTGTCGATCCCTTCCTTGTTCATGATCAGCAGGACGAGGTCGGCCGACTCGACGCCGGCCTGCCAGCCGATGCTGGGGCCGCCGATCTTGAAGAAGGCCGGCCCGGTCATCCCGTTGCCGTTCTTGCAGGTGAAGACGCCCTTGCCGCCGGCGCCGCCGACGATGAGAGCGCCCTTCTTCACGCCGGGGAACACGCCGACGCACTCGGCCCTCTCGAGCAGGTTCTTCGGAATCCCCTGATCGGGAGCCGTCACCGAAGCCTTCAGGACCTCTTCGGCCTCCGTGAGACGCGCCTCGGCCTTCTGCTTGTCCTCGGCCGACACCTTCACCTCTTTCTTGTCCTTCTCCTCATACGTCTTGTCTTTGTCGTTGGCCGTGACCAGCGGCGCGGCCAGCAGCCCGGCCACCAGGAGAGCGGGTACGAACATCAGCTTTCGCATGGCACACTCCTTTCGTTGAAAACGGTGCATCGCGATCAGAACGTGTCGCAACGGTAGTGCCAGCGAGGGCGTTCGCCCGTCAGGGGAGGTTGGATGCGGATGTCAGGAAATCAGGAGCGCCACGTCAGGCGCAGCCTGTCACCTCGGAAATCGTCCCTTTCAGCGGTTGCGCTTCTGCTTGCGGCAGCCCCGTTCGGGCTCGTCGGAGCGGGCGAAATCCCGGCGAGTCCGACCCCGGCAGTCGACCCGGTGCCCGAGCCCGAGGCCGGTCAGAAGCCGGCCGACTGGTGGCACGACTACCAGTTCGGCGGGTTCTTCTCCCTCACGCCCACGTTCGCGGAGGAGACCGACGGGACGAACGTCAAGGGACTCCGCTTCTCGTTCGGCCCGCAGGGACAGGTCAAGCACATCATCGGCAAGGCGGAGACCTGGTTGTCGTTCCAGCAGGGAGGCGATCTCGATGTCTACGGCATCGGCATCCAGCTCACCGCCATCCCGTGGTTCAGGAAGTGGGGCGGGCTCGGCCTCCTGATCAACCATGGCTTCGAATACCGCACCGAGTCGCCGCACGAGGGCTTCGGCGGGTTCGTCGGTCCCGGCGTCGAGGGGATCCTCTGGTTCGGCATGCACGTGCAGCTCACCGCCGGCGTCGAGCACGACTTCGGCATCGGCACTCGCTCGCAGGACCTCTTCCACGTCGGCATCGGCTTCGGCCACCGCGTCTGGCCGCCGAAGCTGCCCGCGGGCGTGCCGATCCCGGGAGCGCCGGCTCAGGAGGAATCGCGATGACCCGCTTCACGATGGCCATCCCGGTGTTCCACGTGTCCAGCGCCGCCGCCGCGGAGGAGTTCTACTGCGGCCGCATCGGGTTCAGGAAGGAATTCGCGTACAGCCCGGGGGACGAGGTCGATCCGTGCTACATGGGGGTGGTGCGCGGGGGGGCCTGGCTGCACCTGTCGTCTTTTCCCGGCGACAGCGGGACCTGGACGACCGCTTTCATCGTCGTGGACGACGTCGATGCGCTCTACGTGGAGCTCGTGGAAAAGAAAGTGGCCATCGACCTGAAGCCGACCGACCAGACCTGGGGGAACCGCGAGATGTACGTCCGCGACGCCGACGGCAACAAGCTGGCCTTCGTACAGCTCTCGAAATGAGGGCCTGGCCGGTCGTCGTGCAGGCAGCTGTCACGCTGGCGGTCCTCGGATCTGCGGCGGTCGGGCCGACGGCCGTGGGGCTCCCCGATCCGTGGGGGCATTCGGGCACGGCGCGGGCCGCGGGCGGCAATCCGGCCGAGGGAATCAGCCTCTTCACCATCCCGCGGCATGTCTGGAAGGAGCCCGATCGCGTCGACGTGAAGGAGAAGCAGGAGTGCTTCTACTTCCACCTGGTCGTCCGGGACCTCGCGAATCGCAAGCTCGAGCCGACGACGGCGACGCTGCGCTTCTATGCCGGATCGGCGGAGCGCAAGACCGTGACCCTTTCCTCCGAGGCGCTGAAGGCGCTGCAGGGGTCCAGCCTCACGAAGTACTCCGGTCTCGAGGAGTCGTTCGACCTGCGCCACCACGTCTGCGAGCCGGCGGCGCTGGCGATCGATCGAGTGACGTACAACCTCGACCTCGGCGGGGCGGGGAAGAAACCGATCCGCCAGACGCTCGAGATCCCGGTGGCGGTCGTGACGCAGCGGGTCAAGCTCACCTTCCCGCTGAAAGGGAACTTCATCGTGGCGAACGGGACGGTCCTCGAAGGGGGACATCACGAGTGGAGCCAGATGTTCGCGAGCGACATCCTGGCGCTTGGTCCGAACTACAACGCGCTCGCGACAGCGGGGGAGAAGAACTCCGATTTCGCCGGGTGGGGGCGCGAGGTGCTCGCCCCGGCACGCGGCAGGATCGTCTACGCCCGCAACGACGTGCCGGACAACGCCGCCCCGGGGATCATCGACATGGCGGCGCTCGAAAAGCTGCCCGACCAGCCCTGGCCGCTCGCCGGCAACGTCGTCGTCATCGAGCACGACGAGGAGGAGTTCAGCCTGCTCGCCCACATGCAGAAGGGATCGGTGCGCGTGAAGGCCGGGGACCAGGTGGAGGCGGGCGCGGTGCTCGGACTGCTCGGGAACTCCGGGCACTCGGAGGGGCCGCACCTGCATTACAACCTGATGGACGGGCCGGTCCTCTTCAAGAGCGATCCGCTGCCGGCGCGCTTCGAGAACATCGAAGGGGGCTACCCCGTCCTGGGGCAGATGCTCGAAGCGAAGTGAGACAGCGCGCGGCGCCCGCGCCCGGTTAGCGGCGGCGGCCGCGGACCGCTTCCGCGCTCCAGACGACCATGTGGCGGATCGACGACGTGGTGGTGCGATCGGTCCCGATCGCCTGTCCCTGCTCGTTGATGCGGTTGGCGGTCGGAAGGCCGCTTCCGAGGCTGGGCAGCGGCGTGAAGCGACCGGACGCCCAGATGCCCCAGCGGTACAGCGCCGCCGGGATGTCATAGACGGCGACGAGCAGCTGGCCGCGATCGTTCAGGCCGAGCGGCACGCTCACCTGCTCCGGCACGTCGGGACCTCCCAGGGTGCCGAGATCGGTCAGAGCTCCGGCCTGCCAGAAGTACACGTGCGCGCCGCTGGAGAAGGCGACCTGCCCGCGATCATTGATGGCACGCCCCTGGCTCCAGAGACCCCCCGGTGAGCCGAGATCGGTCATCACGCCACGGTCCCAGAAGAACGCGTGCTGATACCCCGAAGAGGACAACGTCGCGGTGCCGGTGATCTGACCCAGCTCGTTGACGGCGTTCGCCTGGACGAAATCGCCGCCGAGCGTGCCGAGATCGCTGTAGGTCCCCGCCTCCCAGAGAAAGCCGCTGGTCACCCGCTGGGTTCCGACCAGGCGCTGCACCGCTCCGACCACCTGGCCACGGTCGTTCAAGTCGGTGCCGTAGCACTGCGACCCGGCCGGAGTGTTCAGCTCGACGAGGGTGCCGTCGGGCTGGCGCAGGAAGCACGAGGACGGATCGTCCGGGTTGCCGACCACCGTCTGGAGCAGGATCTGGCCGGCGTTGTTGATGTCGATGGCGGCGAAGGGGCCCAGGCTCACCGTGCCCCCGGCCTCCATGAGGAAGGCGCTCTGGGTCGCACCCGAGCCGCCGACACCGACGATCTGTCCCCGGTCGTTGATCCCCGTGCCCTGGGTGTCGTCTCCTTCGAACGTTCCCAGGTCCCGGGCCACGAGGGAGCGCCGCCCGGCCTCCGCCGACCCGATGGAGAGCAGCAGGGCCGGAAGGGCGATCCAGCGCGAGGACAGAAGGCCTCGCCGGCGCGCATGGAAGATCGGTGGCATCACGGAGTCGCGAAAAGTGTCCCGGGAACGACGAATTTCCCTTGTTCGGGCTGATTTTCCGGGCCTTCGCCGCCAGAGTCAAGCACGGCGATGGAGCCAGGTCCGTACGGCTGCATCCGTTGTTTCACTTATTCCCAAGGGGATTCCCCCGGTGTATAGCTTTTTGGACTTCGAACCGGTTTCGGCCAGCGGACTTGCGTTGCATCGATCAACCATGTGGAATCGATCGCCGTCGAAGGAATGGCTCTACCTCGGGACGCTGGCCGCCACCGCCGTCGCCGTCGGGGTGCGCTGGCTCCTGACGCCCTGGATCGGCGACCAGTTTCCCCTCGTGACCCTGTTCGCGGCGGTGGCCTTCGGCGCCTGGCTCTGCGGCTATCGCGCCGGCCTCCTGGCCATGGGGGTGGGGTGGCTGCTGTGCGACCTGCTCTTCCCCGCGGCCCGCGCGGCCGCCGGGATTCACGGCACCCGTGACCCGATCGGGTTCGGCGCCTTTTTCCTGTCGAGCGCCGTCATCATCGCTTTCGGGGAGGGATTGCGTGCGGCCCGGGTTCGCGAGCGGGCGGTCATCGGCGAGGCGCAGCGCCTGGCGCGCCTCGGGTCTTGGGAGTGGCGTGCCGCCACCGGGCGTTCCTTCGTCTCGGACGAGCTGCGGCGCATCTTCGGGTTGCCGGACGGGGCTGTTCTGCCGCGCCTCGCGGACCAGGACGACACCCTCTATCCGCACGACTCGTGGCTCCGCATCGACGCCGCCATGAAGGATGCGATGCGCACCGGCCACGGCTTCCACCTCGACCTCGAGGCATTGCGGAAAGGCGAGCGGATCGCGGTGGCGATGCGCGGCGAGGCGATCCAGGACGCGCAGGGGAAGGTGATCGGCCTGCGCGGCACGGTGCAGGAGATCACCGAACGCAAGCGGGCCGAGGCGTTCATGGAAGGGCAGCGCCACGTCCTCGAGAAGATCGCCCGGCGCGTGGCGCTTTCCGAGGTGCTGGCCGACCTGGTGCGCCTGGTCGAAGAGCAGGAGCCGGGGCTGCTGTGCTCCATCCACCTGGTGGATTCCGTCACCGGCACGCTGCGGGCGGGGGCGGGGCCGAGCCTGCCGTTCGACTACATGGCCGCGATGCACGCGGCGCCGATCCAGCCGCCTGCGGCCGGGCCCTGCTGCCTGGCCCTGCAGGAAAAAAAGGACGTCCTGGTCGCGGACATCAGGAGCGATGCCCGCTTTTCGGGCCGCTGGCGCGAGCTGGCGCTCGCGAGCGGGCTGCGGTCGGTCCTCTCGACGGTGGTGCGGGGCGCCACCGGGGAGCCGCTCGCCACCTTCGCCATGTACCGGCGCGAGCCCGGCAATCCCGAACCGGGGAATCCGCAGATCGGGTTCGTGGCGCGCCAGCTCATCGCCATCGCCATCGAGCGGGACCAGGCGGACGCCGACCTGCGCCAGGCCGAATCCGACGCGCGGCTCCTGCAGACCCTCGGGGCCGAGCTCCTGAGCGAGATCGGGGAGGAGACCCTGTACCGCAGGGTGATCGACGCCGCGGCCGCCCTCATGCGCTCGGAGTTCGCCAGCATGCAGGCGGTCGAGCCGGGAGGGGACGGCGGCACCGAGCTGCGGCTGCTCGCGTGCCGCGGGTTCAGCGCGCTGGCGGAGCGGAGCTGGCAGCGGGTGCGCTGCAACTCCGCGCTGGCGTGCGGGCGGGCACTGAAGACGGGGGGACGGGTTCTGGTCCCCGACACCGAGCGTTGCGCTTCCCTCGCCGGATCGCCGGAGCTCCTGGTGTACCGCGAGACCGGGATCAGGGCGGTGCAGACGACCCCGCTCGTCTCGCGCGCCGGCAACACGGTGGGGATGATCTCGACGCACTGGAGCCGGCCCCATGTCCCGCCGGAGCGGGATCTCCGCAATCTCGACATCCTGGCGCGGCAGGCCGCCGACCTCATCGAACGCCGGCGCCACGAAGAGGCGCTGCGCGATGCCGACCGCCGCAAGGACGAGTTCCTCGCCATGTTGGCGCACGAGCTGCGCAACCCCCTGGCGCCGATGCGCAACTCGCTCATGGTCATGAAGCTGTCGGAAGGAACGCCGGGGATCGGCGGGGAGCGCCTGCGCGGCGTGCTCGAGCGCCAGCTGCACCATCTCATCCGTCTGGTGGACGATCTGCTCGACGTGTCGCGCATCACCCGCGGCACGCTGCAGCTGCGGCGCGAGCCCGTGGAGCTTTCGGCCGTCGTGGCCCACGCGGTCGAGACGGCGCGGCCGCTCGCCGAGGAGCGCCGGCACGAGATCACCGTCACCCTGCCGCCGGAGCCCATCTGGCTGCAGGCGGATCCCGTGCGCCTGGCCCAGGTCCTCAACAACCTGATGAACAATGCCTGCAAGTACACCGAGGCCGGCGGGCAGGTCTGGCTGTCGGCCGAGCGCCACGGGGCCGAAGTGGTCATGCGGGTGCGCGACACCGGGCTCGGCATTCCGTCCGACCGGCTGGGGAACATCTTCGACATGTTCAACCAGGTCGATCGCTCGATCGAGCGGGCCCAGGGCGGCCTCGGCATCGGGCTGACGCTGGTGCGGCGTCTCGTCGAGCTGCACGGCGGGAGCGTTCTCGCCACGAGCGACGGGCCCGGCCGGGGCAGCGAGTTCGTGGTGCGGCTGCCGGTCCTGAAGCCGCTCTCCGAGTTCGAGCGGCACGCCCGGCCCGGGGTTCGCCTGCTCCCGAAGACGGCGGCGACGAAACACGCGGCGCGGCGCGCCCTCGTCGTGGACGACAACGTCGATTCGGCCGACTCCCTGGCGACCCTCTTACGCGTCACCGGTCACGAGGCGATCACGGCCCACGACGGGGTCGAGGCGCTGGCGACGGCCGAGCGCTTCCGGCCCGAGGTCGTCTTCCTCGACATCGGCATGCCGCGGATGAACGGCTACGATGCGGCGCGCCGCATCCGGCAGCAGGACTGGGGGCGCGACGTGCTCCTGGTCGCGGTGACCGGGTGGGGCAAGGACGAGGACCGGCGGCGATCCCACGACGCCGGTTTCGACGCGCACCTCGTCAAGCCCGCGGATTCGAACGACCTGCTTCGGCTTCTGGGAACTCTGAGCCCGGCCAACGGCCGGAACAAGACCGGCTAGGACCGCTCTTCGTTTTCGCGGCGCCGCGCCGCGCGGAGCCTTCATGAAGGAAGACGCTCTCGGATTCCTGGTCGGGGGAGGCGAGATGGGCGAGCGCATCCGCGCCTTCGACTGGGCGCGGACGCCGCTGGGGCCGGCGGAGTCGTGGTCGCCGGCCTTGCGCACGATGCTGCGCATCATGCTCGCCAACCGCTTCCCCCAGCTCCTCTGGTGGGGGCCCCGGTACATCCAGTTCTACAACGATCCCTATCGACCGATCCCGGGGAACAAGCACCCGGAGCGGGTGCTGGGCGTTCCCGCGAGCGAGTGCTGGAAGGAGATCTGGCACGTCATCGGCCCGCTCATCGACACGCCGTTCCTGGGCGGGCCGCCGACGTGGAACGAGGACATCTTCCTCGAGATCAACCGGCAGGGCTTCCTCGAGGAGTCGCACTTCACCATCGCCTACAGCCCGGTGCCGGACGAGACCGCCCCCAATGGCATCGGCGGCGTTCTCGCCACGGTGCACGAGATCACCGAGAAGGTGATCGGGGAGCGGCGCGGGCTGACGCTGCGCGATCTCGGCAGCCGCCTGGTCGAGGCGAAGACGGCGGAGGAGGCGTGCCTGTTCGCGGCCGAGACGCTCCGGAGGCACGACCGGGACGTGCCCTTCTCGCTCTTCTACCTGCTCGAGGACGAGGGGAGGCAGGCGCGGCTGGTCGGCTCGTCCGGCCTGGGCGATCCGACCATCACCGTCTCGTTCGCGCCGCGCTTCGTCGATCTCGACGCGGCGGCGGACGGCGGCTGGCCCTTTCGCCTCGCGAAGGTGTCCGGGGCCATCCAGCTGGTGGACGATCTGCGGGCGCGGTTCCCGGGCGTGCCGCAGGGGCCGTGGACCGACGCGCCGCACAGCGCGGTCGTCGTGCCGATCCCCTCGAGCAAGCCTTCGGAGCCGGCCGGGCTGATGGTCGCGGGCCTCTCGTCACGCCTGCAGTGGAACGATTTCTACCGCGACTTCTTCGACCTCGTGCGCACCCAGGTCGCCACCGCGATCGCCAATGCGCGCGCCTACGAAGAGGAAAAACGCCGCGCGGAGGCGCTGGCGGAGCTCGACCGCGCCAAGACGGCGTTTTTCTCCAACGTCAGCCACGAGTTCCGCACGCCGCTCACCCTGATGCTCGGGCCGATCGAGGACCTGCTCGATCGCGGCTCGTACGACGACGAGCTCGAGGTCGTGCACCGCAACGGCCAGCGGCTGCTGCGGCTGGTGAACACGCTGCTGGATTTCTCGCGCATCGAGGCGGGCCGGGTGCGGGCGCGCTACCAGCCGACCGACCTCGGCCCGTTCACGGCGGACCTCGCGAGCATGTTCCGCGCCGCGGTGGAACGGGCGGGGCTCACGCTTCGGGTCGAGTGCGCCCCGCCCTCGACGCCCACCTTCGTCGATCGGGAGATGTGGGAGAAGATCGTTCTCAACCTCCTCTCGAACGCCTTCAAGTTCACCTTCGACGGCGGGATCGCGGTCGACCTGCGCGAGCGCGAGGATGGGCACGTGCAGCTCGAGGTGCGGGACACCGGCACCGGCATCCCGGCGTCCGAGATGCCGCGCCTGTTCGAGCGTTTTCACCGGGTGCAGAACGCCCGCGGCCGGACGCACGAAGGCAGCGGCATCGGGCTGGCCCTGGTGCAGGAGCTGGTGCGTCTGCACGGCGGGACCATCTCCGCCACGAGCGAGCCCGGGAAGGGGACGACTTTCACGGTGGTCGTGCCTCCCGGCTCGGCCCACCTGCCGGCCGATCAGATCGTCGACGAGGCCGGCGTCGAGGAGCGGGCCGCCCGGCCCGCCGCAGGGCGCGCGAACAGCTACATCGAGGAGGCGCTGCGCTGGGTCTCGCCGCTCGACGTCTACGACGAGCCCGGCGCCGCGGCCGTGTCCGCATCGGAAGACCGGCCTTTCGGCGACGCCGGAACGGGGCGGCCGCGGGTCCTCGTGGCCGATGACAACGCCGACATGCGGCAATACCTGGCGCGGCTCCTCCACGGGCGCTATCGCCTCGAAGTGGTGGCGGACGGCGAAGCGGCCTGCGCCGCCGTGGCCCGGTCGGCGCCCGATCTCATCCTGACCGACGTGATGATGCCGCGGCTCGACGGGTTCGGCCTGCTGAAGCGGCTGCGCGACGACGCAAAAACGCGCGACATCCCGGTCATCATGCTGTCGGCGCGCGCCGGCGAGGAGAGCCGGGTCACCGGCATGGAGGCGGGGGCCGACGACTACCTCGTCAAGCCGTTCAGCGCCCGCGAGCTCCTGGCCCGGGTCTCGGCGCACCTGGCCATGGCGCGGATGCGCCGCGAGGCCGGCGAGGCGCTGCAGGAGAGTCACGACCGTTTCGAGGCCCTGTTCAGCGCGGCCCCCCTCGGTGTCTTTCTCGTCGACGACGGGCTGCGCATCCTGCAGGTGAATCCCCAGGCGCGGCCGGCCTTCGGCGACATCGAAGGCGTGCTCGGCCGCGACCTCCTCGGCGCCGACTTCGTCGAGGTGATGCGGGTGCTGTGGCCGCGCGAGTTCGCCGACGAGGTGGTCGAGCGCTTCCGCCACACGCTGGTCACGGGGGAGTCTTATTTCGAGGCCGAGCGCGTCGAGGAGCGGCTCGATCGGAAGGTGCGCGAGTACTACGAGTGGCGCATCGACCGCATCGCCCTGCCGGAAGGCCGGCACGGCGTCGTCTGTTACTTCACCGACATCTCGCGGCACGTCCTCGCCCGCCTGGCGCTCGCCGAGGCCGACCGGCGCAAGAACGAGTTCCTGGCGGTGCTGGCGCACGAGCTGCGGAACCCTTTGGCGCCTCTGCGCAGCGCCCTGCACGTCCTCAAGCTCGCGAAGCATGACCCCGCGGCGCGCGAGGAGGCCCGTCTCATGATGGAGCGCCAGCTCACCCTCATGGTGCGGCTCATCGACGATCTCATGGACATGAGCCGCATCAACCGCGGCAAGGTCGAGCTGCGGCGCGAGCCGATCGCGCTCGGCGAGGCGGTGCGCCTGGCGGTGGAGACGAGCCGCCCCGAGATCGAGCGGCGGGGACACACGTTCACCGTGACGCTGCCGGACGAGCCGATCGGCGTCGTCGCCGACGTCAACCGGCTGGCGCAGGTGTTCAGCAACCTCTTGAACAACGCGGCCAAGTACACCGAGCCGGGAGGCGAGGTGGGGCTCGTCGTCGCCCGGCAGGGGGACGAGGCGATCATCCGGGTGCGCGACACCGGGATCGGCATCCCGCCGGAGATGCTCCCCAGGGTCTTCGACATCTTCACGCAGGTCGATCGGACGCTCGAGGGGGCGCAGGGCGGGCTCGGCATCGGCCTGTCGCTCGTGAAGGGGCTGGTCGAGACACACGGCGGCAGCGTCGAGGCGCGCAGCGACGGACGCCGCGGCAGCGAGTTCGTGGTGCGGCTGCCCGCCCTGCCGGAAATGCCCGCGGCGCGCGGCCAGGGAGGCGCGTCGGTCGAGGCGGTCAAGCCGCGGCGGGTCCTCATCGTGGACGACAACCACGACGCCGCCGTCAGCCTCGCCGCCATGCTCAACTTCATGGGGAACGTGACACAGACCGCGCACGACGGGGTGGAGGCGCTCGACCTGGCCGAGACCTTCCGGCCCGACCTCGTCGTCCTCGACATCGGCATGCCGCGCCTGAGCGGCTACGACACAGCGCGGCGGCTGCGCGAGCGGCCCTGGGGGCGGGAGGTCGTGCTGGTGGCGCTGACCGGCTGGGGCCAGGAGGAGGATCGCCGCCGCTCGCGCGACGCCGGGTTCGACTCGCACCTCGTGAAGCCGATCGAGCCCGTGGCGATGGAACAGCTGCTCGCCCGCCTGCGTCCGCCCGTGCGCGCCTGACGTCGCGCGCCGCCGCGACGACCGGCGCGCCGGGCCGATGCACGGCGGGCGAGCTTTACGGCTGGCGGATGACGAGGTGCGTGCCGGAGCGGATCGGGCCGCGCACCGTCTGCGTCTGGCCCCCCGGCCAGGTGACGGTGACCGACTCGGCGCTCGCCGCCTCGCCGAGGCCGAAATAGAGCGGCAGGCTGCTCTGCGAAAGGTACCCGGACTTGCCGTTCAGCGCCTGGCGTTGCGTGCGGCCGGAGGCTCGGAGCGCCACGACCGCACCGAGCCCATCGCGGTTCGCCCCGCGCCCCTGCAGGCGCACCGTCACGAAGCGGACGGGACCGCGCTGCGCCAGGTCGCTGACCAGGACCTGGGGCACGTCGCCGTAGTCATTGGTGACGACGTCGAGGTCGCCGTCGCCGTCGAGATCGAAGACGACGCTCGACCGGCTGGCGCGCGCGGCCCAGACGGTGACCGGGCCGTGCAGCGCGGCCCGCCCGGGCGCGACCGCCGTCGCCTGTCCATCGAGCGACATCGCCGCCACCGACTCGCCGCGGCAGATGGGGTGCCCGGCATCCGCCCCGTCGCAGTCGAGCGTGAACCACGGTCGCACGCGGCTCTCCCGCGGCTCGACACCGAGCAGGAACTCCGCGTTGACGAACCGGCGTCCCTGCTCGTTGAGCAGCACGTCGTTGCCGTGGTAGCGGTGCGGGAAGTTCATGCCGGCGGCCACGAAGAGGTCGGTCCAGCCGTCGGCGTTGAGATCCGCGGCGCTCGGACCCCACGGCCAGCCGGTCTCGGCGTTGGCCGCGTCCGACTGCTCTGTGAAGCGATCGCCTCCCTCGGCGGTGAACAGCGCGTTGCCGAGGACGTGGTTGCCGTCGGTCCCGAGGAAGCGCGGCGGGAACATGGCGGCCCAGTCGTGCTTGCGGCGCTCGTCCTCCGGGCGCAGCTCGCCCGCCATGTCGGTGTGCATGTCGGTCACGAACAGGTCGAGCCGGCCGTCGCCGTTCCAGTCGAGCACCGCCGCCCCCATCGAACCCCACGGCGTGGCGGGGAAGACCTGCCGCCCGCGCCGCTCGAAGCGCCCGCCCCCGAGGTTGCGCCACAGCTCGTCGTGCCCCTGCATCGAGAGAACGTAGAGATCGGTCCGGCCGTCGGCGTCGTCGTCGAACGGGATGGCGTCTCCCGACCAGGCGGCGTGCTTCAGTCCGGAGTCCTGCGCGCCGTCCTCGAAGCGTCCCTCCCCGAGGTTGCGGAAGAACAATGAGGCTTCGCCGCGGTCCGGGTGCAGGTGTCCGGCGAACGAGTCGGGGAAGGAGACCCACAGCCCGTCGGCGCGCCGCTCCTCGCCGGTGTAGCGTCCGACGCTGGTGACGAAGAGATCGAGGTCCCCGTCGCCGTCGGCGTCGAAGAAGACCGCCCCGGAGGCGTGCTCGCCGTGCCCGCCAACGCCCGCTGAAGTGGTGATGTCCGTGAAGCGTCCACCCCCGTCGTTGCGGAAGAGCAGGTTGCCGGCGCGGACCGCGGTGACGTAGAGGTCGGGGTCTCCGTCGCCGTCGATGTCGGCGAAGGACGCCCCGACACAGGCGCGGTCGCCGACCGCGACACCGGCGGTCGCGGTGATGTCCTCGAACCGCCCGTCGCCGAGGTTGCGGTAGAGCCCGTTCGGTCCCGCCTGGTTGACGAAGTAGAGGTCCGTGCGGCCATCGCCGTCCACGTCGGCGGCCGCCACCGCCGTGCCGTGGTCGTAGTGGGTCGGGCGGAAGTAGCGGGTGATGTCCTCGCTGGCCTTGTTGAGAAACGGGATTCCCGCGGCCCCGAGCCGGTCGGTGAACCGGAAGGCGTGCGGCGCCCGCAGACCGTTCGCCGCCGCCTGCTGCTCGTTGCGGCGCGCTTCGTACCAGTGCGGATCGCCGGCATCCTCGGGGAAGTGCAGGTCGGCCACCTTTGGCTCCGCGGCGATCGCCTGGAGCGCCTTCGTCACATCGTCGAGCCCGTGGTCGCCGAGAGGATCGACGAGGCTCCGCACGCCACCCTGCCGATCGACGAGGACGAAGCTCTGGCTGTGCATGATGGGCATGGCCTTGTCGTCCTGGTCTTCGACCGGCAGCTTGAAGCCGTCGCGCACGAGACCCCGCACCGCGGCGCGCGTGCCCGTCAGGAAACTCCAGCGCGCGGGATCGGCGTGCACGCGCTCGGCGTAGTCGCGAAGCACCTCGGGGCGGTCGTACTCCGGGTCCACGCTGATGGAGACGAAGCGGACGTCCTTCAGGGCCGGGTCGGACGCGCACGCTGCGGCGAGCCCGGCCATCCGGGCGGTGATCATCGGGCAGGTGCCGGCGCAGCGCGTGAAGATGAAGTCGGCGATCCAGACCGTCCCGCGCAGGTCCAGAAGTCCGGACGAATCGCCCTGCGCGTTCTCCAGAACGAATTCGGGAAGGCGGATGAGAACGCGCGTTCGGCCCACCTGGGCCGCGGCCGCACTGACCAGCCGGTCGTCCCGGTCGGCGGCGCCGAGCCAGTTGTACTCCCGCAGAAGCACCACGACGACCGCGAGCGTCAGGAGACCGGCCATGACCAGGGTTCCGGCGAGACGCCGCCCCGGACGGGGCGAGGCCGGCGGTCGAGCGGGAGGTCCCGGCGCGGGACGCGTTTCGCCGCCTCTTTTCCGGCGGCTCAACCGAGCACCGCCCGGGTCCGCCGATCGACCCAGGCGCGATAGGAAGCGGGATCCTCGACGACGAGCCAGCCGCGCGAGCGGTCGTCGTGCGGCCGGCCGCACAATTCGTCGCCGCGCAGCGCATAGCGCCCCGGACGCGCGGCGACGAAGCGGAACTCCGAAGGCAATCCGGGCGCGGCGAAATCGCGCAGCCCGAGCGCCGGCAGGGTGAAATCACTGATGTAGTCGCGGCTGGCGAGCGCCAGCACGACCTCGGCCCCGACCGGTACGTGCACTTCGCGTCCGGTGGGGATCTCGGCGACGCCGTGCGTCTCCGCGAGGAGATAAGTCGCCTGCCAGGTCGTGTCGTGTGCCACCATGCGCACTTCGACGGCGTCGAGGTTCGCCTGGGGCCTGGCCTGGCAGGCGATCGAGGCCGCGAGGATCGCGAGGATCATGACGACGCCGGCTCTTGTCATGACAGCATCACTCAACGCAGGACGGCGGGATGATGTTTCCAAGACTTCGGTGACGCGCAGCACGGCGTGATGCCCGACGCGGAGGCCGCACCGCGTCCCGCTTTCGGACGGCGTTCAGATGCGGGAACGTTTCGCATCGTGCGGACGCGCGCGTCGCGGCGCTCGGCGGCGCCGGACCGAGGAGTCCGGATGCAATGTCATTTCCGCATCGGCGGCGCGTGCGCAGGGCGCGATCCGGAGAATCTGATTTTCTACGTGTAATTCCGGACGACCCTGTCCGACTGACCCTTCCTATAATCCCTCGCAACGTATCAACTGCATTCGCGGTCGGCAACGCATCGACCCGGTCGGGCGCCAGGGTCGAAACGGGGCGAGATCTCATGACCCGTGACCGGATGAGCGTTTACACGGCTTCGCTGGCC
This sequence comes from Verrucomicrobiia bacterium, assembly GCA_035638075.1. Lineage (GTDB taxonomy): Bacteria > Acidobacteriota > Polarisedimenticolia > Gp22-AA2 > Gp22-AA2 > DASRAU01. The sequence continues at coordinate 42,788 of DASRAU010000039.1, read as the reverse complement.
GCTCTGTTCGCGGCCCTGTTCCTGCGCGGCGTCATCGATCCGTGGATCGGGGACGCGCACCCTTTTTCGACTCTCTACGCCGCCATCGCGCTCGCGGTCTGGGTCGGCGGGGCGCGTCCGGCGATCGTCATCGCGCTCCTCGGCTACGCGCCCGCGACCTGGCTGTTCGTCAGTCCGCGGGGCACCCTGGCGCAGGGACTTCCCGGCGGTCTGCTGGCGCTGACGCTCTATTGCATCACCGCCGCGATCGTCATCGGCTTCGGCGAGGCGATGCGCCGCGAGGGGCGCCGCGCCGACGAGGCGCGCCGCGAGGCGGAACGCCACGGCGCGCGCTTCGAGGAGAGCGAAGCCCGCTTCCGCACCCTGGCTGACGCCGCGCCGGTCCTGATCTGGATGACCGACGAGACCGGCCGTTGCGTGCTGGTCAATGCGCCGTACCGCAGCGGCGCCGACCCGGGCTCCGCAGAGCATGACGCGTGGGACCGCCTCCTCCATCCGGAGGATCGGGCCGGGTGGGACGCGGCCGTGCGCACGGCACTCGCAACGCGCGGCGCGTTCCGGCACGAGGCGCGGCTGCGCGGGCGGGACGGCGCGACCCGCTGGTTCGAGCTGTCCGGACGTCCCCGCCTGGAACGATCCCGCTTCCTCGGGCACGTCGGGACCGGCATCGACGTGACCGAGCGTCGGGAGGCGCTGGCCGCGGCGGCAGAGAGCGGCCGCCGGCTCGCCGCCGAGCTCGAGGCGATGCGCCACCTGCACGCGCTGAGCACGCGGCTCCTGTCGGCGAAGAGCCTCGAGGCGGCGCTCGACGACGTCCTCGAAGGGGCCATCGCCATCAGCGGCGCCGACTGCGGCAACGTGCAGATCCTCGATGCCGCGACCGGGCACCTGCGCATCGCGGCGCAGCGCGGCCTGAGACCGGAGTTCCTCGACCACTTCGCGGACGTCGCCGTCGGCGAGGGCTCGGCCTGCGCGCGGGCGCTGGCGCAGGGGGAGCGGCTGCACGTCGAGGACGTCGGCGGGGACCCGGAGTTCGAGCCGCACCGCGCCGTCATGCTCGCGGCCGGCATCCGGGCGGTGCAGTCGACGCCGCTGAAGGCCGCCGACGGCAGCATCCTGGGGATGCTCTCGACGCACTTTCGTCAACCGCACCTGGCGTCGGAGCGGGACGCGCGTCTGCTCGACCTGGTGGCGCGGCACACCGCCGACCTCATCGGCCGGTTCCGCCACGAGGCGGAGATGAAGAGCGCGGACCGCTGCAAGGACGAGTTCCTGGCCACCCTCGCCCACGAGCTGCGCAACCCGCTCGCGCCGATTCGCAACGCGGTGCAGATCTTCAAGGCGAAGGCGCCGCGCGAGCCCGACCTGACGTGGGGACGGGAGGTGATCGAGCGGCAGGTGGCGCAGATGGCGCGGCTGCTCGACGACCTGCTCGACGTCAGCCGCATCAGCCGCAACCGGTTCGATCTGCGTCGCGCGAGGGTGCCGCTGCGGGAGATCCTCCAGAACGCGGTCGAGACCAGCCGGCCGCTCATCGCCGAAGCGCGGCACGCGCTCGAGGTGGTCCTGCCGGAGGAGCCGGTGCAGGTGGACGGCGATCCGGCGCGCCTGGCGCAGGTGTTCCTGAACCTGCTCAACAACGCCGCGCGCTACACCCCGGAGGGAGGGCGCATCCGCGTGCAGTGCGAGATCTCCGGGACGCAGGTCGTGGTCGCCGTGTCGGACACCGGCGTCGGCATCGCGCCGGAGATGCTGCCGCGCATCTTCGACATGTTCTCCCAGGGGGAGGCGTCCCGCGAACGGTCCCGGCTCGGCCTGGGGGTGGGGCTGGCGCTGGCGCGCTCCCTCGTGGAGCTGCACGGCGGGAGCATCGAGGCGCGCAGCGCCGGCCTGGCGCGCGGCAGCACGTTCGTTGTCCGCCTGCCGCGGGCGGCCGCGGCCGCCGCATCGGCGGAGCCCCGGCCCGCGAGCGTCCTGCGGCCGGCCACGATCCCGGCGAAGCGCCGGGTGCTGATCGTGGACGATCTCAAGGACAACGCCGAGAGCCTGGCGCGGCTCCTCGGGTTCGTCGGGCACGAGGTCCACATCGCCTTCGACGGCGAAGAGGGCATCGCCGCGGCGGAGCGCGTCCGCCCGGACGTGGTGCTCCTCGACATCGGCATGCCGCGGCTCAACGGCTACGACGCCTGCCGCCGCATCCGCCAGCAGCCGTGGGGACGCGACATGGTGATGATCGCGGTCACCGGCTGGGGGCAGGAGCACGACCGGCACCGCAGCGAAGAGGCGGGGTTCGCCCGGCACCTCGTCAAACCGGTGGATCCGGGCGATCTCCTGGCGCTGCTCGACGCGCTGCCGCCGCGCGACCGCGTCGTCCCCCTGGTTCCGCGCGGCGGGCGGCCGCCCCATCACGGCGCGCTCGCCTGACGGCCCGCGCGGGGCCGGCGACAGTCCCGCTACAATGCGCCACGTGACCATCGCCCGGTATCGGCTCGCGATGTCCTGGACGGCGCCGTTCTCGGCGCTGATCCTCATCCTGCTGGCCGGTCTCGGCGTCTGGGTGCTGGCCGCGCGCCAGCCGGGCGATCAGGGCTCCGCCTTCGAGACCGTCTTCGCGGCGGTCTGGCTCTTCGCCCTGGTGGTCAACGGCTACCGGCTCTGCACGGCGGTGCGGGAGATCGAGGTGCACGAGAACGACGACGTGGAGTTCATCTCCTGGGTGCAGCGCGTCCGCCTGCACGCCCGGGAGATTCTCTCGGTGCGGGCCCTCCCCGGACGCTGGCAGCGCATCGTCATCCGCCACCAGGCGGGATCGGTCACCCTGGCCGGCCCGTTCGATCAGTTCCACCAGTTCCTGGCGGAGCTGAAGCAGGTCCAGCCCGCGGTCGAGATCAAGGGACTCTGATCACTCGGTCCGCAGCAGCTTGAAGGCGTGCGTCCAGTCGTTGCGCAGGAAGCCCGGGATGCACCAGAGCATGCAGAGCGGCTCGATGGCGCGCGCGGCCTCGGCCTTCCCCATGTCCACGGTCTCCCAGCCGAACTGCTGCACGAGACGCGTGACGGTGGTCTTGGCGCCGTCGTCGTTGCCGCAGATGAACATGCTCGGCGCGCCACCCTTGAGCTTCGGGTCCACCATGAGGGCGCTGCCGACCGAGTTGAAGGCCTTGACGAAGCGCGCCTCGGGGATCTCCTTCTGCAGCCGCTCCATGAGGGATTCGTCGAGCGTGGTGAAGAAGGGGAGCACGCCGTTCGTCGGCGGGCGGTCATCGCGGATCGGATTGGTGACGTCCACGACCACCTTGCCCGGGAGATTCTCCGGCCCCGCGGCGCGCAGCGCCTTCGAGGCGGCGGTTCCCTTCACCGCGAGTACGACGACCTCGCCGAAGCGGGCCGCCTCGTCGAAGCCGCCGGTTTTCGCCGCCGGGTGGCCCGCCTGCCAGTCGCGCAGCTTCGCCGGCTCGCGCGTGCCCATCATCACCTCGTGACCCTTCTTGAGAAACCCCGCCCCGAGGGTCTTCGCGACCTCTCCGGATCCGAGCACGCCGATCTTCATGTCCCATCTCCCGCGCCTCTCCGTCGCGACGATGCGATGGTGGGTCGGGGACAAGACTAACCCGGACCCTGCGGTTGGACGAGCCGGAAAAACTCGTCGCGATCCTGTCGGGACAACCCTGATTGGCGCGATCCGCGGCGGGGTATCATCCTCGTCGATGTGAACCGCCCTCTCCCGGAGGCATGAGGATGCAGGCGATGACGATTCCCGATCTGACCGAGCGGCCGCACCGGCTGACGGTCGAGCGTGCGATGGCGGCGGCGCCCCACGAGCTGTTCCGCGCCTGGACCGAGCAGTTCGAACGCTGGTTCGCGGCGCCCGGGACCGTGATGATGCGGCCGATGGTGGACGAGCCGTTCTTCTTCGAAACGATGATGCAGGGGGAGCGCCACCCGCACTACGGGCGCTTCCTCAAGCTGGATCCGGACCGGCTGGTGGAGCTGACCTGGATCACCGCGGGCGGCACGCGCGGCGCGGAGACGGTGATCACCGTCAACCTCGTCCCCAACGGGCGGGGCACGCGGCTGCGGCTGACGCACGCCGGTTTCCCGGACGACGAGCTGATGCGCCGGCACGAGCAGGCCTGGCCGATCGTCCTGGACCTGCTCGACAAGGCCTATCCACCCGCCGACTGACGCACGGGACCCCGGCGGCGGCGCCGCCGGGGTCCGCGCCGTCCCGCCTCAGCGGCTGACGGCGAGCAGGAGCTCCTTCCCCTTGAAGACCTCCGGATCGAGCAGCACGACGCGGGCGCTCTTGTAGTCGTCGGTCGTCTCCACCCTGTAGTCGCGCCCTTCCTGGTAGATGTTCGGCAGCACCCGGATCGAGCGGATCTGCTGCAGGCCGTAGCGCTCCGGCACCAGATCGATCGTGGTCGTGCTGCGCAGGTCGACCGACTGGTCGTAGCCGATGGTCTTGACGTCCTGGATCTTGCTCGTGATGGGGCTCAGGACGCCGCTCTCCTTCAGGCTGGTGTTGCTGGCGGCGTGGTAGTAGACGGAGTTCTCGCGGGTGTGCATCTCGGCCTCGATCGCGGCGCGCTCCTGCTCCTTCCGGGCGGCCTGCTGCTGCGCGGCGTCCCGCTCGGTGCGGGCGCCGTCACGCTCGGCGAGGAGCTCCTTCTTCTGGGCGCGGCGCACCATGACGGGGGTCTGCAGCGCCTCGCCGCGGGTGACGTAGGTGCGGAAGCTGTCGTCCTTCGGGTTGTAGAAGAACCACACCTTGTTCCCCGGCACCAGCTCGTCGGTCTGGTCCGACTGCCGCATCACCTCGCGCGCCTTGGCTTCGTCGAGCTTCGCCTCCTGCGTCAGGTAACGGAGCGCCAGCGTCCGGTGCTTGTCGCCTCGCTTCGCGATGACGAACTGGTCCGGCAGCGACTGCTCCGCGTGCGCCATCTTGTCCTGCAGGTCGCGGATGGTGTTCCGGTCGTCGATGATCTTCGTCAGGAGGGACTTGTAGGAGACGTCCTTCTCCTGCTCGACCATCTTGTTGAGGATGTCCTTCTGCTCCGGGTTCAGGTCCTGGGCGAAGAGCTCGGCGAACTGCAGGGTCGCCTCGCCGGGCTTGCGGGTCGAGTTGAAGATCTCGATCCGCTGCATCATCTGGTCCGAGGCGTGATCGATCGCTTCGCGATCGTCGTGCAGCTGGCCGAGGAGCTCCTCGGTCGTGCGCGCCGAGCCGGGCGCGTTGCTGGAGCAGCCCGCCAGCCCCGCCAGGGCCGAAACCATCACCACGGCCACCAGCGCCCGGACGGAACCGCGCGCTGCCATCCAACCCACCGACGTCCTGTCACCGAGGAATGACATGAAGCCTCCCGCGGGACTGTCCCGCATGCAGGAATTGTCGCGTTTTGAAAGGCGCGCCCAGCAGAATGCGTGCCACGACGATTGACGGGTCTTCGCGCTGGTTCCGCTCGAGGCGGCGCCGCATGGCAGTCTACAAGTGTCGCTTCGCGCGGACGAATCGGGGTGCGATGGACCGGGGGACCGCCCGGGGCGGGGGACGCCCTGGCGGCGTATCATGCGCGGGTCCGTCGGGTGGGCATTCGGGAGGACCTGCGATGACACGAACATGCCGTTCAGCGTTCCTGCTCTGTCTCGGCCTGGCCGGCGTGCTCGGCGCGGCCGCCGTGCTCCGCGAGGCGGGGCCGACCCTGGCGCTCGCGGCAGATGCGGCCAAGCCGGCGGCGTCCGCCAAGGCGACCGAGGCCGGCCCGATGCCTTCCGAGGCGACCGGCCTCTGCAAGGACGGGACCTGGTCCACGGCGGAGAACAAGAAGGGAGCCTGCTCCGGGCACGACGGCGTGAAGACCTGGTTCGGCAAGCCGCCGAAAGGGGCCACCGCCCGCTGCAAGGACGGCAGCTACAGCAAGAGCGCCGAGTCGCAGGGGGCCTGCTCCGGGCACGGCGGCGTGGCCTTCTGGCTCAAGGGTCACTGATGCGGCGCGGCATCGCCGCGTCGCTCGGGCTCACGACGGGGATCGCCACCTTCGTCGCGGTGCGGGCCTTCGCGCCGGCCACCGCGGCCTGGGTCGCCGCCGTCGTCTTCGCGGCCCTGGTGGCGATTCTCTGCGAGCGGCGGCCGCCGATCGCGCTCGATCCCGCCGCCGCTCCCGGGGCGCTGCGACTCGCGGGCGGCGCGGCCGCGGTGCTCGCGATCGTTGTCCTGGCGCGGCTCGCGGTCTTCGCCGTCGATCCGACGCGCACGGGCTTTTCGGCCGTGCCGAACAGCGACTGGGAGGTGCGGCACTCCTGCCTGACCGCCTACGCGGTCGCGGCGCGCGTCGCCGGAACCGGGGCGAACGTCTACGACGACTCGCTCTATTCGCTTCCGAGCGATCCGCCGTCGGCGCCGCGCCGGCCGCGGATGCTCGGACCGTTCAAGGTGGACGTCTACGAGTACCCGCCGCCGTTCCTGCTCCTGCCGCGGGCCCTGTCCTGGTCGTCGGGCGAGGACCTCCCTCCCGAGCCCGAGTTCGACCGGCTGCGCCTGCTCTGGTTCGCGCTCGACATCACCGTGATCGTCGCGGCGCTGGTTGTCGTGGCCCGCGCGCTCCCCGCGCCCCAGGCGACGCGCGCGATCCTCCTCGCTCCGCTCGTCGTCCTGGCGCTGCCGACCCAGAGCTTCCTGCAGAAGGGGAACGTGCAGGGCATGATCCTCGCCGGCTCGATGCTGGCGATGGTCCTGCTCGAAGGCCGGAAGACCGCGGCCGGCGGAGCGCTCCTGGCGTTCGCCACCGCGAGCAAGCTGTACCCGGGACTGCTGGGTGTCTTCCTCCTGGCGCAGCGGCGATGGCGCGACGTGCTGGTGACGGCGGCGTTCGGTGTTGCCTTCGTCGTCGCGGCGTTCCTGGCGTTCGGTCGCGGGCCCTACGACGCCTTCCTCGAACACCTGCCGCGGCTGATGAGCGGGGAGTCCTTTCCGGCGTTCCGCAACCCGGCGGCGGTGGCGATCAACTTTTCCATCCCGGGGCTGGTGTCCAAGCTCGGCCTGTTCGGGTTCCCCGCGTCGTTCGCCGCCATGAGGACGGTGGGGACCCTGTACATGATCGTCGCCCTCGTCGTGATCGTTCTCGTGGCACGGCGCACGCTCTCGCCCGCGGAGAAGCCGCTCGTGTGGCTTTCGATCCTGATCCTGGCCACGCTGCGCAGTCCCTTCCTGCCCCAGGCGTACGCGCCCTTTCCGGCGCTGTGGCTCCTCACCCTCGTCGCCGCGCGCGAAGAGATGACAGGCCGGAGACTGGCGGCGGCGCTGCTCGCCTGGGCGGGCCTCAACATCGGCTGGGCGATCGACTGGCCGATCGATCCGCGAGCGCTGGCGCTGCTCATCGCCATCCCGCAGGCGTTGACGATCCTCCTGGCGATCGTCCCGCTCCGGCCGCGTCGCGCGCCTGAGCCTCTGCCCGAGGCGGTCGCGGCCTGATGCCGGGCGGGCCGTCGCTCGTCTTCCTGGCCTTCCTGCTGGGATTGCTTCCCTGGGGAGCGGTGCGCAGCCGCCGGCGGATGCGGCCGGCGCTCGAACGCCCTGGCCCGGGAGCCCGAAGCGAGCGCCTGGCGATCTGGGCCAACACCCTCTTCACGCAGGCCCTGCTGCTCCTGCTCGCCTGGCTGGCGGGGCGCAGCTTCGGGTTCCGGTTCTTCGCCCCGGCCGGGCCGCGCGCGTTCGCGGCGGCGGCGGTCGCCCTGGCCATCTGCTTCGGGCTGCGCGCGCTGGCGAGGGCCTGGCGCACCGAAGAGGAAAGCAAGAAGCTCGTCGTCTACCGCATCGCTCCGCGCAGTCCCCTCGAGTATTGCGGGTTCGTCCTGGCGGCGCTGGCGGCCGCCGTGGCCGAGGAGATCGCCTATCGTGGCGTCGGCGTCGCCATTTTGACCTGGTGGTCGGGACAGGCGATCGTCGCTGTGCTGGTGTGCTCCGCCGCCTTCGCCATCGCGCACTCGCTGCAGGGCTGGAAGAGCGCGACCGTCATCCTCGGCTTCGCCCTCGTGATGCACGCCCTCGTCGCCGTCACCGGGTCGCTCGTGCCGGCGATGGCGGTGCACCTCGTCTACGATCTGGCCGCCGGCATCGCCATCGCCCGCAAGGCGGCCTGGCTCGATCGCGCCGCCGCCGCTGCGGCCGCGTCTTCGACCGCATCGCCCGACCTCGCGTCTAGGTTCCCAGGGTCCGGCTGAGAATCAGCGGCGGCGCTTGCGCTCCGGAGGGACGACGGCCGGCGCCGGGCGCCACTCCTCGTTCGCCCGCAGCGCCAGCACCAGCGCGAAGAACAGGGCGAGGATCGCGCTGAGGACGAAGAAGCGATAGTCGAGGACCGACGCCAGGCGCGGGAAGAGGCACGCCGCCGCCGCGGCGACCCAGAGAAGCGACACCGCGACGATCGGCCGGCGGCGCCAGGGCGCGAGAAACGGCACGAGGGAGAGCATCGCGTAGTCGTAGTGCGCCAGGTGCAGGAGCGCGAAGATGGCCACGAATCCCGCGAACAGGCCGTCTTGGGGCGAACCCCGCCGGAGTACCAGGAGACACGCCGCGCCGAAGGCCGCCGCGGCCGCGAGATAGAAGGAACGGCGTGCCGCGAAGGTCTTTCCGGCCTCCACGCCCCAGTTGAGCATCTGCCCCTGCTCGCGGGCATGGACGATCGCCGGGACGTTGTGCTCGCTGTCGTAGAAGAAGAGATACGGCAACCCCAGGAGATTCGGCGACAGCCGCTGGCTGTGGAGCGACATCTTCTCCGCGAAGCCCAACCACGGGTTGCGATGCTCCGGCGTGGACAGGAAGGAGGTCATCGCGAAGAGCACGAGTGAAGTGGCCGCCGCCGAAGCGTAGAGCGGCGCGTGCCGCCGCAGCAGGTCGCGCCGCTCTCGGCGCAGGAGGTCGTGCACCAGGAGTCCCGCGAGCAGAAAACCCGGGAAAACGCGCAGCAAAGCCGACACCGAGAACAGCGCCCCGCTCAGGACATAGCGGCGATGCGTGAACAGGATCACGGCGGCGAGCAGCGCCAGGAGGTGCAGCGATCGCAGGTACGCGCCGCCGGTGTAGGCATGATCGTTGAACGGATTGACGGCCCACAGGAAGACGAAGAGCGCCCCGGTGGCGCCGTCGACCCGGCGCGCCAGCAGGATCCCGGCGGCGAGGACGAGAGCGATGTCGAACCAGCAGGCCATCGGGATGAAGCCGCCCGTGGGGAGAAAGGGCTGGCTCGCGATCCCGCCGAGCACGGCGGTCACCAGCGGCGAGCCGTTGTACCCGTGGTCCCGCAGCGATTCGCCCATGCGCCACAGGACGCCGTCCTCCGCCCGGAACCAGGCGACGTCGTGCTTGAAGGCGCGCCAGCGGCCGGGGGGAAAGCGGGCCTTGATCTCCTCCGCGCGCTCGAGGATCGAGGCGCGCGTCTCGAGCTGGTAGGTCGTGAGCGACCGGACGCCGCTCGACGGGTCGTACGACGGGCGATCGTCCTCCCAGTCGGCGACCACGATCGCCTCGTACAGGCCGGAGTACCCGGTCTCGGCGAAGTACCTGGTATTCAGGAAGTAGTGCAGGAACTCATGGGTGTTGAGGTGCTTCTTCGTGAAGTACTCGAGGTGGCCGAGGAGCGCCACCGCGGCCAGGAGGGCGAGCGCCACGGCGAACGGGCGCCCCCGTCCCGCGGCGTCGACGACGTCCCGATCGGCGCGACGGCGGGGCCGCCCGATGAGAAGCAGGAACAGCGCCAGCAGGACGATCTGGGTGACGTGCCCCGCGGTCGTCAGCACAGGGCGCCGCCGATGCCGTCAGCGGCCGTACTTGACGCCGAAGAAATCGCCGCGGTTCCAGGTCGGACGGGCCGGGGCCTGCGCGATCTTTTCGGTGACGAGGGCACAGAAGCGGGCGCCTTTCGCCGCCGAGTCGAAGTCGAACTTCTGCGCCATGCTGTCGCCCGGCGTGTGGTAGAGCGTCGTCGCCCATTTCCGGGTCAGCGCCAGGCCGTCGATGTCCGGGGCGCTGCTCTTCCCGCCGTCGCCGAGGAACACCGACGGCACGCCCTGCCTCACGAACGAGTACTGGTCGCTGCGGATGAAGCCCGACTCCTCGGGCATCGGGTCGGGGCTGACGGCGTAGCCGACCGCGCGCGCCGCTTCTTCGACGGGCTGCTGCAGCGACGAGTGCTCGGCGCCGAGCGCAACGATGTCGGCGAGCGGATACAGGAGGCCGGGCGCGCCGTCGATGTTGACGTCGGCGACGACGGTCCCCGGGCCGACCGGGTGCCGCGCCAGGTAGTCGGATCCGAGCAGCCCTTTCTCCTCGCCGGTGACGACCGCGAAGAGGAGCGACCGGCGCGGGGCCGGGTGCTGCGCCGCGAAGACGCGCGCCAGCTCGAGGAGCACCGCCACCCCCGAGGCGTTGTCGTACGCGCCGTGGCAGACGGAGTCCCCCGCGACGGGCGGGCAGAGACCGAGGTGGTCGAGATGGGCCGAGACGACCACCTGCTCGTCTCGCAGGCGCGCGTCGCTGCCGGGGAGAAGGCCGACGATGTTGCTGCCGTCGAAGCCGCTGTGCTTCGACACGGTGCTGAGGCGCGCCTTGACGGGAAGGTCGAAGACCGGCGGCTTGCCTTCGCGCACCGCGGCGAAGATCGCGTCCGCGGACTTCGGGGCGCCGCGCAGCAGGCGCTGGCCGCCGGCATCGTTGAGGCGACCGATGCCGCGGATCGCGGGGACCGCGTCGTTCGGCGTGCCGTTGTCGTCGAGCCAGCCCATCGTGCCGGCGCGCGCCTGCGGCAGCAGCCAGTCCCAGCGGTAGCGCTTCAGATCGTCCGGGGTCATGATGGCGATGTAGCCGATGGCTCCGTGCGCGGCGGCATTCTCCTGCTTGAGCTGGTTGCTGGAGAAGTGGGCGCGTTCGGTCGCCTCGAATCGCGACGGCGCGCCCCAGACGGTCGCGACGATCTTGCCCTTCGCGTCGATGCCGGCATAGTCGTCGTGCTGCAGCTCCGGGGCGGTGATCCCGAAGCCGGCGAAGACGACCGGACCTTCGACCGTGGTCTCGGTCCGCGCGCGGTCGGGCAGGAGGAAGCATTCGCCCGGCAGGTCGAGCCGTTCCTCCTTGCCGTCGCGGATCAGGACGAAGGAAGAGCGCTCCTCGTCGAGCGTCGCCTTGCGCATGGGCACCTTCTGCAGATACGAGCCGCCCGCCGCGGCCGGCTGCAGGCCCAGGGCCTCGAGTTGCGCCGCCACGTACGTCGCGGCCAGCGCATAGCCCCGGCTGTCGGGCGCGCGCCCTTCGAGCTGTCCGTCGGAGAGGAAGCGCATGTGCGCGCGGATCGCTTCCGGCCGGATCGGAGCCAGCGTGGAGGCGGTCGGCGCGCGACCGCCCGCGCTCGAGGCGACGGCGGCGCTTCCGGCCGCGTCGGTGCTGCGGGCCACGAGGGTCGCAGCGAGCGCGAGTCCGACGATGGCCGCGACCGCGAGCGGTCGCGGCCTGCTCGTCCGGCGCACGTTCACGCGACGCCTGCCTTCTTCTTCAGATCCTGGTAGCCCTCTCCGGGCGCCGGTTCGCGGGTGAGGGGGTAGTCGGTCTGGGACCAGCCGACCGCCATCTGGTTGCCGGCGGGGCCCCTCATGCCGGCGTAGCCGCCGAAGACGACGCGCACGTCGGCGAAGCCTTCGGCCGCGAGCAGCTGCGCCGCCATCTCGGCGCGCGGCGCCGTCCGGCAGCCGACGAGGATCGGCGTGTCGCGCGGCAGGACGCCCGCCGTGACGCGCGTGAAATCGGGATTCGGCTCGAGCATGCGCGTCGCCTGGTTCAAGAGACCGACCGGGATGTTGAGGGCCCGCGCCGGGTGGCCGTCGGCGAACTCCTCCTCGGTGCGGACGTCGAGATAGATCGCCTTCGGATCACGCTCGAGGATCTCGCGCGCCTCGGGAACGGTGATGCGCCGCGTCTGTTCCATCATCGGCTCTCCATGCCGCGCCGGGCGCGGCCGCTCGTTTCGGAAGCGGCGACGATACCATGAGCGCCATGACGGCGGAGAATCGGGACACCCGCGGGGACGAGGCGGGCAGCCGGAGCGCCATCGACCCGGTGTGCGGGATGACCGTCGACCCGGCGCGCGCGGCGGGCGGGAGCGCCCTGCACGGCGGCCGCACGTACCACTTCTGCTGCGACGGCTGCCGCGAGACGTTCCAGCGCGATCCCGAAGCGGTCCTGTCGAGCGGGGCGCGCGGCCACGCGGCTCACCACACGCCGGCACGTTCCACGCGTCCGCCGTCCCGCGGGCAGGACGCGGAGGAGTACACCTGCCCGATGCACCCGGAGATCCGCCGGCGCGGCCCGGGGGCGTGCCCCATCTGCGGCATGGCGCTCGAACCGGTGGTGGTGACGCTCGAGGACCGACCCGATCCGGAGCTCGCCGACATGACCCGGCGGCTCCTCGTTGCCGCGGTGCTGACCGCTCCGCTCTTCCTCATCGCGATGCTCGGGATGTGGACGGGCGGGGGAGCCCCTCTGCTGCAGGCGGCGCTGGCGGCGCCGGTCGTTCTCTGGTGCGGGGCGCCGTTCTTCGTGCGCGGCTGGGACGGGCTGCGGCGCGGCACGCCGAACATGTTCACCCTCATCGCCCTCGGCACGGGCGCCGCGTTCGGATACAGCCTGGTCGCGACCGTCGTCCCCGCGTGGCTGCCGCGGGCGTTCCACGGTCACGGCGGCGCGGTCGACGTCTACTTCGAATCGGCGGCGGTGATCGTGACCCTCGTCCTGCTCGGCCAGGTGCTCGAGCTGCGCGCGCGGCGCGCCACCGGTTCGGCGCTGCGCGGGCTGCTGTCGCTCGCCCCGAAGAGCGCGCGCCGCGTGCGCGACGGCGGCGCCGAGGAGGACGTGCCGCTCGACGCGGTGCAGGAGAGAGACACGCTGCGGGTGCGGCCGGGGGAGCGCGTCCCGGCCGACGGCCTGGTGACCTCCGGGCACGGCGTCGTGGACGAGTCGATGCTGACCGGTGAGCCGCTGCCGGTCGAGAAGGGCCCCGGCGGGCGCGTCTCCGCCGGGACGCTGAACCAGGGCGGGACGTTCCTGTTTCAGGTGACGGCGGTGGGCGCCGGCACCTTGCTGCAGCGGATCGTCGCGCGCGTCGTCGAGGCGCAGCGCAGCCGCGCGCCGATCCAGCGGCTGGCCGACCGGGTTTCGGCCTGGTTCGTCCCGTCGGTCGCGGCGGTGGCGCTCCTCGCGGCGATCCTCTGGGCCACGCTGGGACCGGAGCCGCGGCTGGCGCACGCGGTCGTCGCCGCCATCGCGGTCCTCATCATCGCCTGTCCTTGCGCGCTCGGCCTCGCCACGCCGATGTCGATCCTCGTCGCGACCGGGCGCGGCGCGCGCGCCGGCGTCCTGGTGCGGGACGCCGCGGCGCTCGAGCTCTTCGGCCGCATCGATCTGCTGCTCGTGGACAAGACGGGCACGTTGACCGAAGGGAAGCCGCGCCTGACCCGTGTCGAGCCCTTGCACGATGCAACCGGCGCACCCGGCCCGGGGACCGACGACGCGGCGCTGCTGCGCCTGGCGGCGGCGCTCGAGCAGGGGAGCGAGCACCCGCTCGCCGCGGCGGTGCTCCAGGCGGCGGAGGAGCGCGGCCTCCGGGCCGTCGCTGCACGGCATCTGTCGCTGCACGCGGGACGCGGCGTGGTCGGCGAGATCGACGGGACGCGGGCCGTTCTCGGCACCGAAGCGTTCCTGCACGAGCAGGGAATCCACGTCGGCGAGGCGCTCGCGGGGAGTGCCGCCGCCCTGCGCTCGGAGGGGGAGACGGTGGTCTTCCTCGGCACGGGGGGCCGCGCGGCCGGACTCCTGGCGTTCACCGATCCGCCGCGCCGGGACAGTGCGCAGACGGTGCGGGCCCTCGAGGCCGACGGCGTGCAGGTGGTCATGTTGACGGGAGACGCTCGCCCGACCGCTCACGCGGTTGCGCGCCATCTCGGCATCGAGACCGTCGAGGCCGGCCTCCTCCCGGAGGACAAGGCCCGGGCCGTGCGGCGCTGGCGGAATCAGGGCCGGCGCGTGGCCATGGCGGGGGACGGGATCAACGACGGTCCTGCTCTGGCGGAGGCGGACGTCGGCGTCGCCATGGGCACGGGCACCGACCTGGCGATGGAGACCGCGGGGATCACGCTCGTGACCGGGGACGTGCAGGCTCTCCTGCGCGCCCGGCGCCTGAGCCGCGCGACGCTCTCGAACATCCGCCAGAACCTGCTCTTCGCCTTCGTCTACAACCTGCTCGGCGTGCCGATCGCGGCGGGGGCGCTCTACCCCGCCTTCGGCCTGGTCCTGAGTCCGATGATCGCCGGTGCGGCCATGTCCCTCAGCTCGGTCTCGGTGATCGCCAACGCGCTGCGGCTGCGGAACGTCGCGCTCGACTAACCGAGGTGCTTGCGGGCGCGGCGGAAGATGTCGCGCCACATCGCGCGCGTCAGCTTCCCCGTCTGCGTGTTCTGGCGACTCGGGTGGAAGGACGCGACGAGGATCGTCCCGTCCGGCAGCACGCTCTCGGCGCCGTGCCCGAAGACCGGCCGCTCCCGGGGCGTCATGCGCTCCCAGTGTCCGGCCGCCTTGAGGTACGACTCGAAGCCGACGCGGCCGAGCGGGACCACGACGCGCACGCGACGCAGGAGTGCGAGCTCGCGCACCAGGTACTCCCGGCAGCGGCGCAGCTCCTCGAGGGTCGGCTTGTTGTCGGGCGGGGCGCAGCGCGCCGAGGCGGTGACATAGCAGTCGGTCAGGCGCAGGCCGTCGTCCCGTCCGGTCGAGGTGCCCTGGCTCGCGAAGCCGAATTCGTGCAGCGCGCCGAAGAGCCAGTCGCCGCTCGCGTCCCCCGTGAAGACCCGGCCGGTGCGGTTGCCGCCGTGCGCAGCGGGGGCGAGCCCGACGAGCAGCAGCCGCGCACTCCTGTCGCCGAAGCCGGGCACGGGACGTCCCCAGTACACCTCGTCACGATGGCGGCGTACCTTGTCGCGCGCGATCGCCAGGCAGTACCGTCGCAGACGCGGGCAGCGCTCGCAAGCGACGACGTCCGCGGCGACCCGGTCGAGCGTGTCGGTCTTCGCACGACGGGCGCGGCGGCGCAGCTCGCGGTCGCCGGCACCTCGAACGAGACGGCGGGTCAGGGGAGCGTCTGCGACGTGTCCCGGACGTCGAGTCCCAGCTCGGAAAGAAGCGCCAGGATCGGCGCGGGCTCGAGCTGCTCCGGCGCCAGGACTCCGGGGGTGGCAACCTGGCCTGTCGTGATGGCGAGCGCGCCGGCAGCGGCGCCCGTGCCGGTCAGGAAGGCGGTCGCGGTGGCGCGCATCCGCCGGAAGGCTTCGTCATGCGTCATGGCGATGTGCAGGACGTGACGCATCCGGGCCGGACCCTTGCGTCCCTCGACCTCGACGAGGACGATGGCGGCTCCCTGGATCCGTCCGCCCAGGTCGGCGGGCTGCGGCAGGACGGCAGAGAGGACCTGGAGCGGGCGCACCAGCGCGCGGCCGACCGGCACCTCGTCGCGCCGCGTCATGCCGATGCGGTGCAGGAAGTCGAGCGCTTCGCGCATGCCGTCCGGCACCGCCAGCTTGAAGTCGACGTTCTGCACGCCCTTGCCGAGGAAGCGGGGAAGCGTGTCCACCTCCTCGTGGCTCATGTTGTAGACCGGCTGCGGGCCGACCGGGTCGGGGAAGGGGTACACCTCGCGTCCGGACCACGCCGGGTGCTCGCGATAACGCCCGGCGAAGAACTCCAGCGCGGGAGAGGTCGCCTCCTCGATGAAGGTCTCGGTGGAGAACAGGCACGCCAGCGGCATGTTCTCCGCCTCGGAGAACTCGCCGTCGCGCACGCGCACCGTCTCGACCGTGTCGAGGCGGTCGGCGCCGACCCGCGCCAGCACGTTGCTGATCCCCGGGTCCTCTCCCATGCCGTTGACGGCGACGAGCCCGGCCTGCTTCCACGCCTCGTGGCGGACGAACTGATCGTCTTCCCCCGCGGCCAGGTCGAGGTAGTGGGCCCCGGCTCGCAGCGCCGCGTCCATCACCGCACCGTTGAAGCGCGGCACGACGGCGCAGATCACCAGCCCCTGGTCGTGGCAGGCGCGCGCCAGGGCCAGAGGGTCGGAGGCGTCCACGGCTTCGACCCGCAGGCGATCGGGGTGTCCGGGGCCGGCCGCCACGAGCTCGTCGCGCAGCCGCGCGGCGCGCGTGGTGTCCTGGTCGGCGAGGGTGAGGCGGCCGACCGAGCGGTGCGCCGCCAGGTGGCGCGCCAGCACGCTGCCGACGGCGCCGACCCCGAGGAGCAGGACGTTCATCGCGGCGCCCGGGGCGCGGACGGCGGTCACGACTTGCGCTTCAGGACGACGATGGTCACGTCGTCCTGGTAGGCCCGCCCGGCGCAGTGCGCCAGCAGGGCCTCGGTCACCAGGCGCACCAGCTCCGGCGCCCCACGCTCCGCGTCCTTCGCAACCGCGTCCGTCAGCCGGATCTCCCCGAACTCCTCCTCGGACGGGCCGCGCGCCTCGCTGATGCCGTCGCTGTAGCAGACGAGCACGTCGCCGGGCTCGAGACGCGTGTTGTGCGCGACGTAAGTGGCGTCGTCGAGCAGGGCCAGCGGCGGCCCGCTCTGGTCGAGCCGCTCCGTCCCGCCGGCGGCGCGCACGATGTAGGGCGGGTTCTGGCCGGCGTTGACGTAGGTGAACTCGTGGGTCGCCGGATCGAGGATGGCGTAGAAGAAGGTGACGAAGCGGTTCTCCGGGATGCTGCGACAGAGCAGGCGGTTGAGCCGGCGGATGGTGTCGTCGGGAGGCAGCCCCATCTCCGACAACGCCCGCAGGCTGGCCTGGAAGGAGGCCATCAAGAGCGCCGCCGGCAGTCCCTTCCCCGCCACGTCCCCCAGGCCCAGCCCGTAGCGCCCGTCCCCGAGCGCCACGTAGTCGTAGTAGTCGCCGCCGACGGCCCGGCACATCAGGCTCGTGCCGAAGACTTCGTACCCGGGGATGGGCGGACCCTCCGCGGGGAGGAGGTGGTTCTGGATCTCCGCCGCCTTCTGGATCTCCTGCTCCATGCGCTCGGCGGCGACCGCCTGCTCGAAGAGCCGCGCGTTCTCGATCTTCACCGCGGCGACGTTGGCGAGATGCGTCAGGAGCTTCAGATCGTCGAGCGTGAACAGCCCCGCCTTCTGACGGCTGTCGAGGTAGATGAGCCCGATGACCTCGCGGTTGTCCCAGAGCGGGGCGCACATGAGCGAGCGGATCTGCTGGATCTCGACGCTCTGGCCCGCCTTGAAGCGCTCGTCGAACAGCGCGTCGGAGGTGAGGATCGACTCCTGCGACTTGATCACCCGGTCGGTGATGGTGCGGCTGATGGCGATGGGCTTGCCGGTCTCGGCGTCCGGAACGCGCACGACGTGCGTGCGCAGCGTCCCGCCCTCGAGCAGCATCAGCAGGCCGCGCTCGAAGCGGACGGCGCGCTTCGCGAGGTCCATGATCTTTTCCAGCAGCTCGTCGAGCGGGCGGTGGAAGACCAGCTCTTTATCCGCCTCGAAGATGATCGACAGCGCCTGCGCCCCGGAGGGGGACGATCCCGGTCCGGTGGTGCGGATGGGCGCCGGCGTGCCGCCGACGATGACCGACATCTCGGCGATGTTCGGCGTGCGCAGGTCGTCGGCGCTGAGATGGATGGTGCCGGGCCCGGCCGGCAGCGGCTGGTCGGTGAACTCGACGTTGCTCTTCGGGTGGCCGTTGAAGACGAGGGTGGTCGTGCCGAGCCGGACGCGATCGCCCGGCTGCAGCATCGTCGGCTCGTCGATCCGCTTGTCGTTGACGAAGGTGCCGTTCTTCCCGCCGGCATCGAGGACGAAGTACCCCTCCGGCCGCCGCACCAGCTCGGCGTGCATGCGCGACACGTTGAGGTCCTGCAGGACCAGGTCGCTCGTCGAGGAGCGGCCGATCTTGAGGTTGGGAGCCGGACCCAGGTCGTACTTCTGCGTCCCGCCGTCGGGGGTGATGATCGTGAGGAAGTCGTCCATATCGGAGCGAATGCTACTGCACTCGCCCACTTCGAGGGAAACGGAACGCCTCCATCCCTCGCATGGTTGTGCCCTTAGAAGAAGTTCATGACGAGGTAGTAGGCGACGGTGCCGGCGGGCGGTGTGCCGACGGTCTGGTCGAGGAAGGTCGTCGTCGCCTGGCCGGCTGGGGGCGTCAGGACCGTCGTCGTGGCGCTGGTGAACAGGGGGCTCGTGCTGCGGTAGACGCGGAACTGACCCGTGGCTCCGGTCCAGTCGAGCTGGATCGCCTGGCTGCTGGCGGTGACGGTCAGCGGGATCGGCGGGGTGATGACCACCTGCCCGGTCATCCCCAAGCCGCAGTGCGGCGAGCAGTAGAAAGGATAAATGCCAGGACCGTCGTCGAACGTGCGGGTGAAGGTCGTGGTGACGGAGTTGAGCGGCGAGACCCACAGCCCGTCCGAGACGCAGCCCGAGCCGCTCGTGGTGGTGTGCGAACCTCCCGTCCAGTTCCAGCGGACGAAGTCCGCGTCCTCGACGACCAGGCGCGACGGCATGAATTGCAGCACCGTGCCGTTCACGGTCGCGATGGCCACCCGCGGTGCGGCGATGTCCACACCGGGGGTGACCGGAAGAACCGGTCTGCTGACGAGGGGGACCACGAGGGCCAGGGCGGCTGCAATCAGGGCACGACGGGCGGGGGCTCGTTCGCTGCGCGTCATCGATTGCTCTCCGTGTTGGTTTCCGGTTGCATCCCGGCAGAGTTTCGCGGCGAAGGTACGACCAACCGGCCCTGCCCGCCACCGGATTCCGCGCCGACCAGGGTGACCCAGGTCACCCCGCGGACCCCCTTCAGGCCGCGGGTGAGCGCTGGATGAGGATGAGGGAGAGGTCGTCCTGCGGCTTGTCGTCGCCGAGGAAGCGGTCCACCGCCTCGAGGATCACCCGGCCGGCTTCGACGGGGGGGCGATCGCGCAGGCTCATGACGAGGGTCTTGAGGCGCTCCAGGCCGAACTCGCGGTCGGCGAGATCGCGCGCCTCGACCAGGCCGTCGGAGTAGACGACGAGCAGGTCGCCCGGGTTGAGATCGAGCCGTCCTTCCGTGTAAGTCGAGTCGCGGAACATCCCCAGCGGGCGCGACGCCTGCTCCACGAGCTCGACGGAGGCGGCGCGCACCACGAGCGGCGGATTGTGCCCGGCGTTGAGGAACCGGACGGCGCCGCCGCCGGCCGGCGCTTCCAGGTAGAAGAGGGTCGCGAAGCGGTTGTCGAGTCCGTCGCGGCACAGGATGCCGTTGAGCCGGTCGCCGAGCGACCCCAGATCGGGCGCGCCGGGCGCGGTGGCGCGCAGGCTGGCCTGCAGCTTCGCCATCAGGAGGGCGGCACCCAGGCCCTTGCCGGCGACATCACCGAGCGCGACGCCGAGGGTGCGGGGCGAGGGTTCCTCGATGTAGTCGATGAGATCGCCGCCGACGTCGTTCGCGGGGCGGGTGTGGCTCCAGAGCGCGTAGCCGGGCCACGGCGGATCGCTCGACGGGAGGATGGCGAGCTGCACCTGGCGCGCCACGGCGATCTCGTCCCTGGCGAGGAGCTTGTCCTTCAGCTCGAGCGCCAGCACGAAGAGGACCATGAGAAACGCCCACGGACTTCCGTCGAACGACACCACCACTTCCTGGAAGTTGAAACGGAAGCGGCCGATGAACGCGACGATGAGCGCCAGGATGAGCAGCGTGCGTCGCTGCGGCGTCAGCTTCAGGAGGAGGCTGCGCAGGAGCCACAACGGCAGGGCGAGCACCCGCTTGGGCGCGCGCATCTTCTCGATCTCGGCGCGGCGTTCCTCGTCGAGATAGAAGCGGTAGAGCGAGCGGACGTCGGTCTTGATCGAGCGCGGCAGCTCGTGCGGGCGGAAGTCGCCGAAGACGCTCCGACCCCGGCGCGCCGATCCGCCGCCGGCAGGCGGCGCGTCCTGCCTCGCGCCGCCGTCCGTCCGGCCTGTTTCGGTGCCGCTCGTGCCCATGGGATTCTTCGGGGCGGCTCTACTTCTTCTTCGAGCGCATCTCGTCGTAGAAGGCGAGGACGTCGTTGGCGACCGTGCGGAAGGCCGGCTTGATGTCGGTGTAGGTGGCCAGCTTGATGCTGCGCGCCGCCTGCTGGCGCGTCAGCCCGCGCTGGATCGCCTTCGTCACCTCGCTCTGCATGTCGCGCATGAAATCACGCGCGTGCCGCAGGCCGGCGACGTCGGTCACGGGGCCGTGACCGGGGATGACCTTCGTGTCGGCGGGAAGGCGGTCGAGCACCTTGTTCAGGTTCGTCAGGTAGCCGCGGGCGCTGCCGCCGCCGGGCATGTCGATGAACGGCACCAGGCCGTTGAACAGCAGGTCCCCCATGTGGACGACCTTCTCCTTCGGGAAATAGACGACCGAATCGCCGTCCGTGTGCCCGGGAGCGTAGTGGGCGATCTCGACCGGCTGGTCGCCGAGCCACAGCGTCAGGCCGTCCTTGTAGGTGATCCCGGGAGGAGCCGCCTTCAGCGGGTCGAACGCCTTCGACAGGTCATAGAGGAACTTCATCAGGTCGAGGTCGTGCATCAGCGCATCGCGGTACGGGTCCTTCTCGTCCGCGAGCGTCATGACCTCGACGTGGATGGCCTGCATGCGGGCGGGGAAGGTGTCCACCACCACGCGCGGGTAGTCGAGCAGGCGCGACCGTACCGTGTCGTGCGCGACGATCTCGGTGAGCGGCTTGAAGACGGCGTTCCCGCCGGTGTGATCGCCGTGGTAGTGGGTGTTGACCAGCCAGCGGATCGGCTTGTCGCTGATGCTGCGGATCTGCTCGACGATGCCGGGAGCGACGTTCTCGTACTGATCGTCCACCACGAGCACCCCCGCGTCGTTCGCGAGGATGCCGACGTTGCCGCCGACGCCGAAGAGGCACCAGCCATGCTCGCTCACCTTCTCCAGCTTGAACGGCGGGGGCGGCGGCTCGGGCGGTGCGGCCGGCGTTTCCTTGTCCTGGTCGGAAGCCGGGGGATCCTCGGCCAGCGCGTGGCCGCCGGCGTGCGCCCAGGCCGGCGAGGGAGAGACGATCGCTGTGAGCGCGACCAGGAGAACCGGAGCGAGAGCGGCCGCGGCCGCGACCGACAGGGGACGGTGGAGACGACGACGGCCTGCGTGCATCGGGATCTCCCTGGGTGGAAAAGCGGCTATTCGGCCCGCGCCCCCTGCTCGAGCAGGAGCAGCATCAGGAGGTCGCTCTTGCTGTTGGCGGCAAGCGCCAGCGGCGTGAAGCCGCTGCCGTCCTTCGCGTTGACGTCGGCTCCGCGCTCGACGAGCAGGCGCGCCACCTCCACCTGCTTGTTGGCGGCCGCGGCGTGCAGCGGCGTGTTGGATTTCGCGAAGCGCTCGCTCGTCGATCGGGCGTTGACGTCGGCGCCGCGATCGAGCAGGAGCGCGGCCAGATCGCGGTGCCCGAAGAAGGCGGCGAGGTGCAGCGCGGTCCAGCCGTCGTGGCTGTGGGCGGAGACGCTGCGCGGATCGGCATCGAGGTGCTGGCGGGCCCGATCGACGTGGCCCAGCGCCGCCGCCTCGTGCAGGCTGACTCCGGCGCCGCGCGAAAGCAACCGCTCGAGCAGGTCCTTGCGCCCGGTGTAGACGGCGGTCAGGAGCAGCGAGTCGCCGCGCTCGTTGCGCGCGTGGACCAGGTTGGCGTCAGCTTCGAGCAGCGCGTCGACGCGGGCGGTGTTGCCGCGCTCGACCGCGGCGAAGATCTCCTCTTCGGGTCGCATGGGAGCGCCTATCCTCGCACAGGAGCGGCGAACGGGGAAGGGGGACGTCGCGCGTCACGGGGATCGCCTGCGACGCGGCCCGGGGACTAGTGGCGGGGCGCAGCTTTCTTCCTGGCGCTCTTGCCGTGCGTCGCCGGGGTCGGCACGACGGACGCCGTCAGGAGATCCGGCGAGCGCAGGAACGGCATGGGGTTGACCGGGCGGCCGTCGCGGCGCACCTCGAAGTGCAGGTGGCTGCCGCGGGCGTTCCCGGAGTGACCCACCTCGGCGATGGTGTCGCCGACCCGGACGGGATCCCCCTCCTGCACCTCGAGGTTGCTCGCGTGCGCGTAGACGGTCCGCAGGCCGTCGCCGTGGTCGATGACCACCGTGCGGCCGTAGTCGCCGTGCAGGCCCGCGAAGACGACGGTGCCGGAGGCGGCGGCGTGGATCGGGTCCCCGGTCTCGCCGTCGATGTCGATCCCTTCGTGGTGATCGGATTTCCCGCGGCGTCCGTACGGGGCGGTGATCAGTCCCTGGATCGGCCAGGCGAGCGCCGGGGCCGCGGCGGGGCGCGCGCCATTCCTGCCGTCCTTTCGATCCCCGTCGTCCCTGGTGTCGTCCTCTTTCTTCCCGCGGCTGCGGTCGGAAGGAGTCTTCTCGTCCGCGTCTTCTTCCTGGGGGCCGGGGAGCGGCACGACCGACGCGGTGGTGACCGCGGGGCTGCGGTGCGCCGGCTTCGGCAGCGGGATCAGGAGGACCGTGCCGGCGGCGACCTTGTGCGCGTTGCCGATGCCGTTGGCCTTCATGAGCGCGCTCACCTCGACGCCGTACAGCCGCGCCACCGAATAGAGGGTCTGCCCGCGCTGCAGCTTGTGACGCACCGGGGCGTCGTCTTCTTCTTCCTGCGGGGCGGCGGGGCCGTGGGTGGCGGAGACGGCGGGCGGCTGCTTCCCGACGGGGCGCGACTCCTGGCGGGCCTTCTCCGGATCCCTCCGGCCGCGCTGCGGAGCCGGCGCCGGGTCGTCCACACCTTCTTCGCGGACCGTCTCTTCGGCGAACGCGACGCTGGCGCGGACCTCCACAGGTGTTGCGGGCGCGGGGCGATCGAGCCGCTCCGCGGGCTCGGCGGCGAGACGAGCGACCTGGCCGCCGCCGCAACCGGCCAGGATCAGGAGCGCGGCGGTTGCAGGAATGAAACTTCGGGCCATTCCGCGGGGAACGGGAGGACCTTGCATCACGACTAATATGGCCGACGGCGGCCGCGGAGTCCAGAGACCCCGCCAAACACTTGACGGCAGGGGGTTGTCGGCGTAAGCAGGGAGGGTCCATGCGGCCTCGCATCCTCTTATTCATGGGAGCCCTCCTGCCGGCCTGGGCCGGGCAGGCGGAGGTCCCCGCCGCGGCGCAGTCGTTCGTCTCGGTGGCGGCCGTGCCGTCCACGGTGCGTACCGGGGAAAGGCTCGTCTTTCGCGCCACGCTGCAGATGCCGCAGGACTGCGCCTGGCGTGCCGCCGCCGCTCTGGATTTCGGGGCGCAGCCGGAGCTCGGCGGCACCGGCTGGGGCCTGACGCTCACCGTGAGCCCCGGCACCTTGACCTGCGTGCCGGGAAGCCTGCAGGTCACGACGGAAAACGAGCTCGGCCTGACGCCGGTGGCTTCGGGGCCCGCGATCGCGCGGCTCGTCGTCTCCGGCAGCGTCGCCGACACGAAGCCGTTCACGCTCACCGTCAATCCGGGGCCCGCGCCGGGTTTTCTCGATCCCGCCGCCGATGCGCGCCTGATGCTCTTCGTGCAGACGGCGGGGATCGCGTCCTACGGCGACCTGGTCGCCATCGCCGACAACCTGCACCACGAGATCCAGCTGCTCGATCCTCCGACGGAGACCGTCACCGCCAGCTTCCGCTCGCCCGGCAACGGAAACGTCCGGGCGCTCGCGACCGACGGCGACGGGTTCTTCGCCGCGCTCGCCGACACCTTCGGTCCGCGCCTGTACCACCTCAACGAGGTCGGCGGTGTGCTCGATTCGTGGTCGAGCCCGGTGGTGCTGCCGGGGCCGCTGGCGCTCGAAGCGATCGCCTGGAAGGACGGCATTCTCTACGGCGCCTATCCGAGCCCGCCGATCCTGTTCGCCATCAATCCCGCGACCCATCAGGTGCTGTGGCAGCGAAGCCTGCCGGCGCGCTTCACCGGCTTCGCCTCCGTGCCGGCGGGCTTCGTCGGCGTGGACGCCGGCGGCAATTTCTATTTCGTCGAGCCGGGACCGGCGGGCGGTTCGCAGCAGATCGCCGATCTCGCCGACACCGGATTTCCGGTGTCGGCGGACTTCACGGATCTGACGTGGGACGGCCGCGGTCTCCTGGCCTTCGAGCAGAACTTCGCGAGCCTCTGGTGGGCGCGCACCTACGCGCTGTGGTGGGCCGCGGACGGAACGCTGCGCGCCTATGCGCCGCCGGGGCTCGGACCGGTGGACGTCATCCGCGGAGACCTGGGCTCGCTGCACCACTCCTCGGGGAACGTCGAGCTGGGACCGACCGTGTGTCTCATGGCCGATGGACCCGGAGGCGTCGTCGCCGACGGCGGCGGGCCGCCGGCGGCCGGCCACGGGTTCTTCTATCTCGCCCGCTTCGAGGGTTTCGACGGGTTCGACACGTCGTGGGGGCGCGGCACCATCGGCTTCCGGCGCGTCGAGCAGTCCGCCGCCTGTCCCTAGGCTCCCGGCCCGCGCGGCCGCCGATCGGCGGCGCCGCCGCATGACGTGAGGCGGGTCCGGCGGCGGGGGAGTTCTCTTATACTCCGCCGCATGCCCGCGGGCCCCGATGCCTGAAAAGTACCTGCGCGACCCGGTGCACGGGTCGATCGGGTTCGACTCTGTCCGCGAACGCCTGGTCGTCGACCTCGTCAACACGCGCGAGTTCCAGCGGCTGCGGCGCATCCGCCAGCTCGGCGCGCTCTTCCTGACCTTCCACGGAGCCGAGCACACGCGCTTCACCCATTCGGTCGGCGTCGCCTGGATGGCGAAGCGGATGTTCGACTCCCTCGACCGCAACGGCCAGCTCTCCTTCCGGCCGAAGCAGAAGGAGCGGGCGCGGCTCGTCGCCATCGTCGCGGCGCTTTTGCACGATCTCGGCCACGGTCCCTTCTCGCACCTCTACGAGCGCGTCTTCAACGACCGCCGCCACGAGGAATGGACGAAGCTGGTGATCCGCCAGAAAGGGGGCGAGGTGGCGCGGCTGCTGCGGCGCGCCGGCATGACCGAAGAGGTGCTGCGCGTGTACGACCGATCGTACCGGCCGGCCTTCGTGAGCGATCTCGTGTCGTCGCAGCTCGACGCCGACCGGCTCGACTACCTGCTGCGCGACTCGTTGATGACCGGCGTGGCTTACGGCCAGTACGATCTCGAGTGGATCCTGATCAACCTGAGATTGGCGCGCCGCGGGCGGGACGGTGACCTGCGCCTGGCGCTCAACGCCGCCAAGGGCTATCACGCGGCGGAGCAGTTCGTCATCGCCCGCTACCTCATGTACCAGCAGGTCTACTACCACAAGACCGCGCGCGCGGCCGAGCAGATGATCCGCACGGCCCTGCAGCGGCTGGTGGACGCGTCGCGCGACGGAGGGCGGGTGCCGGAGCCGTGCCCGGCGCCGATCCGCCGTCTCATCGAGACCGGCGGCGACCTGTCCACCGAGGACTATCTGCGCCTCGACGACTGGCTGTTCCTGTCCGCCTTCCAGGAGTGGGCCGCGGCTCCCGCCGGGCGCATCGATCCGATCCTGCGCGACCTGTGCGACCGGATCACGCGGCGCCGGCTGTTCAAGACCGTGCGCCTGCGCCCGGACACCGGCAACCGCGCCTGGGGCGCGGCGCTGAGCGATCTCGAGGAGCTGTTCCGCGCGCGACGCCTCGACCCGCGCTACTACCTGCTCGAGGACGACGCCACCGACCTGCCGTACCGTGACCTCGCCTACTCCGACCGGCTCGGGCGCGCGCCCGAGGACATCGGCCTGTCGCGGGGCGGCGCCATCGCCGGCTACATGTCGGAGCGGACCATCTCTCCGCTCATCGATTCGATCCGCAACGAGCCGAGACAGATCCACAGGCTGTGCTTCCCCGGAGAGATGCGGACGGCGGTCGAGAAGCGCCTTCGTCCCTTCGTCTCCTCCGAGAGACAATGAGACCCATGACCATCGCGCAGCGTCAGCGACCGTCCTCTGCACCGCGCCGCCGTTCCCTGCTCTTCGTCCTGGGGTTCGGGATCCTGCTTGGCCTGGCTCCGGCCGGGGCGCAGACTCCGCCGCCCGTGCCGCCGGACAACCCGGCCGCCCCGCCGACGCAACCGCCTCCCGGCGAAACGGGAGCACCCGAAGGTCCGCAGGGAGAGCTGGTGCCACCCGCCACCGACCCGGGCGAGACGCCGTCGGGGGCGCTGGCCTTCTTCATGGCCTCGCGGGACTACCGCACCATCCGCGAGCTGAAGTCGATCCTCACGCCGCAGGCGAAGGCCGCCTACGACCACGACTCGGTCAACTACAACGGCCGCAAGGGCGTACGGCTGGCAGCCTGGGATTACAAGGAACCCGCGCCGAAGCCAGGGGCCATGAGCGTCAACGCCGGCATCAGGACCCTGTGGGAAGACCAGGGGGAAGCGGTGGAGCAGCGCAGCGAGACCGCCCGCCTGCAGCGCGACCCGACCGGACCCTGGCGTGTCGGCTCGCTCACGAAGACCGGCTCGGAGAACCTCAGGATGAAGGACGCCGTGCCCGGGGTCACCACCCTGCGCATGCTGCTGCGCTCCTGGCGCCAGCGGGACCTGGCGACGGCGCGCACGCTCTTCACCGATTCCTTCCTGAAGAAGGTCGAGGCGAAAGGGTCGGGCCTGGAGGGTCTGTTCACCCCGGCGGAAGGCAAGCGCCACGCCGCCTTCCGCATCCAGTCCCTCGATCCGTCCGGCACGACCGGGGCGGTGGCGAAGGTGAGCCTGGTGGACGTGGTCTCCGGCCGCCCCGGGCCGCTCGACGGAACGCCGCGCACCCTGACGCTGGTGAAGAAAGGATCCCGCTGGCTCGTGGACGACTGGCGCTAGCCGCGTGGCCCCGGGGAATCGGCGCCGGCCTCAGGGCAGATCGGCCAGCTTGACGCGGAGGTTATAATGTCGCTCCCTCATGCGGGCCGGTGCATGGATCCAATGAAGCAGAAGCCCTCTTCGACTCCCTTACCACGGGTGGGCCTGACCGCGGCGGAAGACGACCGCTTCCACGACGAATGCGGCGTCTTCGGCGTCTTCGGGCACCCCGAGGCGGCCAACCTCGTCTACCTCGGTCTGCACGCACTGCAGCACCGCGGGCAGGAGTCGGCCGGCATCGTCTCGAGCAACGGCGAGCGCCTCTTCGAGGAGAAGGGGATGGGGCAGGTCGGCCGGGTCTTCAAGCGCAAGAACCTCCTGCGCCTGAAGGGGCGGCACGCCATCGGCCACGTGCGCTACTCGACGGCGGGGAAGAGCGCGATCCTCAATGCGCAGCCGTTCCGCATCGACTCCCACAAGGGGGAGATCGCCATCGGGCACAACGGCAACCTGGTCAACGCCGACCAGCTCCGCCACGACCTCGAGGCGCAGGGATCGATTTTCCGGTCCTCGTCGGACACCGAAGTGATCCTGCACCTCATCGCCAAGGCGCCGCAGGCCGATCTCGAGGCGGCCATCGTCCACGCGCTCAAGCAGGTGCAGGGGGCCTACTCGCTGATCTTCATCACGCCGGACCGGATCATCGGCGTGCGCGACCCGCGCGGCTTCCGGCCGATGGCCCTCGGGCAGGCCGGCAGCGCCCACGTGCTGACCAGCGAATCGTGCGCCCTCGACCTCATCGACGGCACCTTCGTGCGCGAGGTCGATCCCGGCGAGATGGTGGTCATCAGCGCCCAGGGGGTGAAGTCGTACCGGCCGTTCCCGGCCGCCCCGCAGGCAGCGTGCATCTTCGAGCACGTCTACTTCTCGCGCCCCGACTCGTTCGTCTTCGGCCGCAGCGTGCACGAGGTGCGCAAGGCGTTCGGCCGCGAGCTGGCGCGCGAGCAGCCGGTCGAGGCGGACGTCGTGGTGCCGATCCCGGACTCCGGCGTCTACGCCGCGCTCGGCTTCGCCGAGGCGTCGAAGCTGCCGCTCGAGTTCGGCTTCGTGCGCAACCATTACATCGGCCGCACCTTCATCGAGCCGCGCCAGGCGATCCGGCACTTCGGCGTCAAGCTGAAGCTCAACCCGGTGCGGCGGCTCCTGGAGGGACGCCGCGTCGTGCTCATCGACGACTCGATCGTGCGGGGGACGACGAGCCGCAAGATCGTCGCCATGGTGCGCGGGGCCGGCGCGCGCGAGGTCCACATGCGGATCTCCTGCGCCCCGACCGTCGGCCCCTGCTACTACGGCGTGGACACCCCGCGCCGCAAGGAGCTCATCGCCGCGAACCACACGGTCGAGGAGATCCGCCGCTTCATCGAGGCCGATTCCCTCGGCTACCTGTCGCTCGAGGGCATGGCGCGGGCGGCGGGTGGGGCGAAGGGGTTCTGCACCGCCTGCTACACCAACGAGTATCCGGTCCCCATCCCCGAGGAGGCGGCGGTGCGTGTCGGCGTCCCTCCTCAGTCCCGCTAGGGAGAGACATCAATGGCCGATCCGTTCGGGTCCTGGGACCAGGACCGACTCTCCATCACCACGCTCAAGATGCTGGCGGTCGACGCCGTCGAGAAGGCGAAGTCGGGGCACCCCGGCATGCCGCTCGGGATGGCCGAGGTCGCCTACACGCTCTGGACAAAATTCCTCCGCTTCGACCCGGAGCGCCCCGACTGGCCCGACCGCGATCGCTTCGTGCTGTCGGCCGGCCACGGCTCGATGCTCCTCTATGGACTGCTGCACCTGTCGGGCTACGACCTGCCGCT
The DNA here is from genome assembly GCA_035638075.1 of Verrucomicrobiia bacterium. GTDB lineage: Bacteria > Acidobacteriota > Polarisedimenticolia > Gp22-AA2 > Gp22-AA2 > DASRAU01. The sequence continues at coordinate 14,071 of DASRAU010000039.1, read as the reverse complement.
CGACGAGCTGAAGCGCTTCCGCCAGTGGGGGAGTAAGACGCCGGGGCATCCCGAGTACCACTTCGCCCCGGGGGTCGAGACGACCACCGGCCCGCTCGGCCAGGGACTCGGCAACAGCGTCGGGATGGCCATCGGCGCGAAGCGGCTGGCCGCGCGCTTCAACACCTCCGACCGGCGTCTCATCGACCACCGCGTCTGGGCCCTGTGCTCCGACGGCGACATGATGGAAGGGGTCGGGTCGGAGGCGGCCTCGGTCGCCGGGCACCTCAAGCTCTCGAACCTGACGCTGCTCTACGACGACAATCACATCACCATCGAAGGCTCGACCGGCCTGGCGTTCTCCGAGGACGTCGGCAAGCGGTTCGAGGCGTATGGCTTCCGCGTCTGGCACATCGACGGTCACGATCTCAAGGCGGTGCACGCCGCCCTCGACGAGGCGTCGCGCGAGCGATCACGGCCGGGAATCGTCGTCTGCCGCACCCACATCGGCCACGGCGCTCCCGAGAAGCAGGACACCGCCGAGGCGCATGGCTCGCCCCTCGGTCCCGAGGAGACGGCGGCCACCAAGAAAAACCTCGGCTGGCCGCTGGAGCCGACGTTCCTCGTCCCGGACCAGGCGCGCAAGCCCTACCAGGCGCGCGCCGCTTTCGGGAAGACCGCCCGGCTCGAATGGGAGAAGCGCCTCGCCGACTGGAAGAAGGGCGACGTGGACGGCGCGAAGGAATGGGACGCGATCCTGGAGCGGCAGGTGCCGAAAGACCTCCTGCCGCAGCTTCTCGGCGCGCTGCCGACGCCCGCGAAGCCGGACGCCACCCGCAATCTCTCGGGGAAGATCATCCAGCGCGCGGCGGAGATCGTGCCGGCCCTCGCGGGCGGCAGCGCCGACCTCGAGCCCTCGACCAAGACCTGGCTCAAGGGGAGCCCGGCGATCGCACCGGAGCAGTTCTCGGGGCGCAACTTCCACTTCGGCGTGCGCGAGCACGCCATGGGCTCGATGCTCAACGGCCTGGCGCTCGAAGGGGGCGTCATTCCATACGGGGCGACTTTCCTCATCTTCTCCGACTACATGCGGCCGCCGATGCGCCTGGCGGCGCTGATGGAGCAGCAAGTCGTCTACGTCTTCACGCACGACAGCATCTTCCTCGGCGAGGACGGGCCGACGCACCAGCCGATCGAGCAGCTCGCGTCGCTGCGCACGGTGCTCAACCTCATCGTCGTCCGGCCGGCCGACGGTCCGGAGACCGCCGCGGCGTGGACCATGGCGCTGCAGCGCCGCAAGGGTCCGACGGCGCTCGTGCTGACGCGGCAGGACGTACCGGTGCTCGAGCGGCCCGCCGGCTTCGACCCGGCGCTGATGCTGAAAGGCGGCTACGTCCTCTCGGACGGCGGCGGCGACCTCGTGCTCATCGCCAGCGGCAGCGAGGTGGGCTCGGCGATCGACGCGCAGAAGATCCTCAAGGAGCAGGGCGTCGCGTCGCGCGTCGTGTCGATGGCTTCCCCGCAGCTGTTCTCGAAGGAGCCTGAGTCATACCGGAACTCGGTCATCCCCGAGGGCTCCCGCATCGTGGTCATCGAGGCGGCATCGCTCAACGGCTGGGAGCGCATTGCCGGCACGGACGCGCTCCTCATCGGCATCGATCGCTACGGCTCCTCCGCCCCGTGGAAGATCCTGCAGGAGGAGTTCGGCTTCACCGGACCGAAGGTCGCCGACCGGATCCTTTCGCACTTCGGCCGATCCTGAACGGATGAGTCGACCCGAAGCGCCGCTCGAGGCGTCGGGCCGCTTCGAAGAGCGCTTCCGCACGGTAGGACTTCTCGCCGGACCGATCCTCGCGATCGCCGTCTACGCGCTGCATCCTGGCGGGCACCCGGAGCCGGCACGGCGCCTGCTGGCGCTGCTCGTGCTCGCCATCTCGTTCTGGGTGACCGAGGCGATCCCGCTGCCGGCGACGGCCTTGCTCGTGTCGGGCCTGGCGATCGTCGCCGGGGTGGCGCCGGCGCGCGAGGTCTTCCAGCCGTACTCCGACCCGGTCATCTTCCTGTTCGTCGGGTCGTTCCTGCTCGGGGAAGCGTTCGCGAAGTACGGGCTCGACCGGCGCGTCGCGGCGCTCCTGCTCGGCAAGGGAGGCGGCGCCTGGCGGCGCGTCACCGGCATCGGCGCCGCTTCGGCGCTGGTGTCGTGCTGGATGTCGAACACCGCCACCGCCGCCTTCATGACGCCGATCGCCGTCGGCCTCGCGGGGACCCCCGTGGCCGAAGCGCGCGCGCGGCCGGTGGCGACCCCCTTGTCGGCGGCGCTGCTGCTGATGGTCGCCTACGGGGCGTCCATCGGCGGGATGGCGACCCTGGTCGGAACGCCGCCGAACCTCCTCACCGCCGGGATGATCGAGCGGATGACGGGAGTGAAGGTCGGCTTCGCCGCCTGGCTCGTCTGCGGTGCGCCGATCGCCCTCGTGCTGTTCGCCGCTTCGCTTCTCTGGGTGCGCGTGACGCAGCGCGGCCTGACCGCGACGCAGCAAGCGCCCGGGCCGGCCCCCGATTCACGCGCGGCGGCGGGCGACCCGGAGACCCGGCGCGGGGCGCGCTTCACCATCGCCGCCTTCGCTCTGGCGGGATTCCTATGGCTGCTGCCGGCGGTCGTGTCGGCGGTGCTCGGCCCCTCTGATCCGCGCGCCCAGCGTCTCGGCGCGGTGCTCCCCGAGGCCGCGGTGGCGCTCCTGGCGGCGGCCCTCCTGTTCGTCGCACCGGTGTCCTGGAGGAAACGCCGTTTCGCGCTCTCCTGGGACGAGGGACGCCAGGTGAACTGGGGGATCATCCTGCTCTTCGGCGGCGGGCTGTCCCTCGGCACGCTGGCGGAGACCACCGGCATCGCCCGCTGGGTCGGCGCGGGCCTCTCCGGCAGCGCCTTCGCCCGCACGCCCGAGGGACTGCTGTTCGCGTCCATCGCGCTGACCATCGTCGTCAGCGAGTTCGCCTCCAACACCGCCGCGGCGACGCTGCTCGTGCCGATGGTGATCGCGGCGGCCCAGGCGGCCGGCTTCGACCCGGTGCGCCCCGCCCTCGGCGTCGGTCTCGCGGCCACCAGCGGCTTCATCTTCCCGGTGTCGACTCCGCCCAACGCCATCGTCTTCGGCACAGGCCTGCTGCCGCTGCGCCGGATGATTCCCGCGGGGATCCTGCTCGACCTGACTTCGTTCGTGGTGATCGGGGTCGGACTCCTGCTCCTGACCCCTTACCTTCCGCGCTGACCCGAAGGCGTCCGGGGTCGGCAGGCTTCTAGCCGCAGGTCCGCTCGGTCATCGCGTGGATGAGGGGTTCGGGGACGTTGCTGCGCCTCAGGGCGCCGGTCCCTTCGGCAGAGACGTCGAACTTGCAGGGCTGGGTGCGGATGCGGGCGAGGATGGCCTGCGACGGCAGTCCTTCCCTGACCATCTGGACGATCATCTCGTTGGCGAGGACGGTCCCGGCGGCGGCTCCGTCGGTATTCGCGGCGGGATGCTCGATGGACTTCCAGGGCATCGCCTGCAGGAGCGGCCGCAGGAACTTGCGACAGGTCTTGCGATCCCAGGACGGGGTCCCGGAGAGCTCGAGGTTCGCAAGCCCGCCGTCGACGAGCATGGCGGAGAGGCGGCACGCGGGCTCGCCGTCGCCCACCGGACCGCGCCAGGTCAGCGTGAGCCCGGACTCTTTCGTGCCTTTCTCCGAAGGCGGACCCATCAGCTGCGTCAGGCGGGTTTCGTCCGCCCCCTGGTGCCTGGCCAGAAGGTCAGCGCGCGTGCGCGCCATGTCCTCGGCCGCCTTGTCGGCCTCCGACATCGTCGCTTCGACGGCCGGGCCGGCGTCGGAGGCGGGCTTCGCCTCGGCGTGGGGACGGGAGTCAGTCGGGGTGGCGGCGATCGCAGAACGCGAGGCCAGGCAGACGAGGGCGCAGGCCGCCGCGAGTGACACCCAAAGCCGCGCGCCGCCGCGCCGGGACGGCGCAACGGAGCCAGGCGTTGCTCTCGACAGGGATGTGACGACCATGCTCCCCCCGAGGCGTGAGACGGGCCCTCCACCCGCTGTTGCCGGAAAGCGGAAATGATACGTGAGAGTCGCCGGCTGACAAGTCTTTTCGCCCGGCGGGGATCGTTTTCGGCCTCAGTGGAAGGCCTGGTCCTTGGGCTCGGGAAGGGTGATGGGTCCGAACTTCTCCTCGTACTTGCGCAGGTTGTCCACCAGCGCCCCGATGATCCTCTTGAGGTGACCGGGGCTGACCACGATGCGCGAAACGAGGTGCGTGCCGGCGGGGGAGTTGAGCAGCCAGTCCATGATGAACTCCTCGCGGCTGTGCAGGATGAGCATGTTGTTGCTGTAGCGCCCGCGGGACATCTCGTCCCCCGTGCTGATCTGGATCATCCCCTGCTGGGGGGGCTTGGTTTCCTGCGACATGCGCCGACCTCCTTGTCGTTTGTGATTGGCCGGCATCATACCGGCAAGCGTCCCGCGGCCAGCGCCTCGCGGTGAAGTCTCCGCGCCGGCAGCGGGAGAACCCAACCTCTTGATGCGCGCCGGCGTTTCTGGCCGTACGCTCCGGGCCGTTCGCCAGGGGGAAGGAACGATGCGCCGACAGCCGGGACCTGTCTGGATCGCCGCAGGGCTGTTCCTGTTCGCCGGATCGGGGGCGGCCCTTCCAAGCCCGGGGGATCGAAGCGACCCGGGCGCCGGCTTGATGGCCGCCGCTGACTCAGCGACCTTCCGCGGCCTCGGCGATCTTCCCGGCGGTCTCTTCTCCAGTCAGGCCGCCGGCCTGTCCGCCGATGGGCGGGTGGTGGTCGGTCAGGCCGGCGGGGCCAGCGGGCGGGAGGCATGCCGCTGGATCCTGCCGGGTGGACCGACGAGCCTGGGGCCCGCGGACTTCGGGCCGTTCGGCGACTTCGCCTCCGCCGCGTCCGACGACGGGTCGGTGCTCGCCGTGATGCGGCAGGCGGCCTCCCAGCAGGCGGGTGGGTTCACCCGTTTCGCCGGCTATCGCTTTTCCGACGCCACCGGCCTCGTTCCCCTGGGCGATCTGCCCGGCGGGATCGAGAGCAGCACCGCCAGCGACGTGTCCTCGGACGGGAGCGTCCTCATCGGCCAGAGCTTCGACGCGGCGAGTGTGGTGGCCTATCGCTGGACCCAGGCCACCGGCATGCAGTCGCTCGGCGATCTTCCGGGGGGTCCCCTGGCCAGCAATGCCCTCGCGATGTCGGGGGACGGCACGGTGATCGTGGGCCACGGCAACTCGGCGCAGGGAATCGAGGGCTGGCGCTGGACCGCCGCCACGGGGATGGTCGGTCTCGGCGATTTTCCCGGCGGCACGGTCGAGAGCTCGGCCGAGTCGATCTCCCGCAACGGCCGGTTCATCGTGGGGTTCGGGCGCACCGCGGAAGGGCTGATGGCGTTCCGCTGGACCGCCGACACCGGGCTCGAGCCGCTCGGCGAGCTGCTGGGCGGGACGTTTCTGAGCTGGGCGCAGGTGGTCTCGGACGACGGTGAGCGCATCGCCGGTCGCTCGGAAACACAGGCGGGGCACACCGCCTTCTTCTGGACGCCGTCGCTCGGCATGGTGCCCCTCGCGCCGCTGCTCCGGCTGTTCAGCGCCACCGGCCTGGACGGCTGGAACCTGCTCGAGGTGACCGGCATGACGCCCGACGGCCGCGCCATCGTCGGCAATGGCGTGAATCCGCATGGGGACAACGAAGCCTTCATCGCGACCCTGCCGGCGAGTCTCGCCTGCACGTCGCCTTTGTGCGAGGCCTGCGTCGACTCGGACCACGACGGATTCGGCGACCCTGACAGGCTCTCGAATCTCTGCCCGCCCGACGACTGTCCTGTCGATTTCGACCCGGGCCAGGGCGACTTTGACCGCGACGGCCTCGGCGACGCGTGCGATCGCTGTCCGATCGACCCGATGAACGACGTCGACGGCGACGGCTTCTGCGCCGGGGCGGACAACTGCGCGGTCCGCTTCAATCCCGACCAGCTCGATGCGGACGGCGACGGCCGCGGCGACGCCTGCGACAACTGCCCCGGCGCGATCAACGAGGGTCAGGGGGATTCCGACGGCGACGGGCGGGGCGACGCGTGCGACCTGTGCCCGGCGGTGCCCGACGTGTCGCAGTCGGATGCCGACGCCGATGGCCGCGGCGACGCCTGCGACAACTGCCCGGGCGCCGCCAACCCCCTCCAGGAAGACGCCAACCACGACGGCGCGGGGGACGCCTGCCAGCCGGTGGTGCGGATCGAAGGGGTCGATGCGGTCGCGGGGACGATCTTCCTGCGGGCCCTGGCCAAAGACCCCCAGGGAGAAGCGATCCAGGGACGCCTCGACCTTTACGAAGAGCCGGTGGAGGAGATCGTGCTCGTGGATCCCGCCGGGGTCTTCACCTGCGATGGTGGCTTCCTGCCGGACGGGCGGCCCGGTGAGGGAATCGCGTTCGCCTTCGCCTCGACCGGAGTGCCCATCCTCTTCGATCTGGACGGCAATCTCGGCTGCGCCGACGGCGCTGCGGATTTTCTCCTGGCGCGCGGTCCTTGCGAGGCGCCGGCCGGATCGTTCGATACCGTGCTCGATCTCTCCTGGGCGGCGCCGGGGGACGTCGTCTGCCTGCGCGGCCTGTTGCAGACGACCGGCGGGTCGAATCTCACCCTCGACTCCCTGACGCCGGATCTCCTGCTCGGCCGGCTGACCCGCGCCAGCCGGCTCGTTCTGACCACGCCGTTCGGGCCGGGCCTGCCGCGGGAGACCAAAATCGCGCTGGCCGCGGGGGCGAATCACCGTGCCGTCCTGACCGTCAGCGACGGCCACACCCCGGAGGTTGCGGAAGAAACGCGCTTCACCCCGGCGGGGGAGAGCCGGCTGGTCATCAACCATCCGCCCCGGGCCGTCGTCCCGGCGCCTCTGTCCGTCGAGTGCGACCGGCCGGCCGCGGGAGAGGTTCGCCTCGACGGCAGCGGCTCGGTCGACCCCGATGCGCCGGAGATCGTCCGCTACGACTGGACACTCGACCCGGGTGGCGCGCACGAGAGGCCGCTGGGGACGGGTGCGGTCCTGACGGCGGTGCTGCCGTTCGGCCCGCAGACGGTGGGACTGATGGTGACCGACCGCTTCGGTGAGACCGGCAGCGCTTCAGTCGCAGTCGAAGTGAAGGACTCGGTCGCGCCGGGCCTGGTGGTCACGGCAACGCCGAATCTCCTCTGGCCGCCGAACCACAAGCGTGTCCATGTGCGGATCGCCTGGAGCGCCCTCGACGCGTGCGACCCGGCGCCGGCCGTGACGCTCGTGAGCGTTTCGAGCAGCGAGCCGGACGATGCTCCGGGACCCGGGGACGGCGCGACGACCGGGGACATCTTCGATGCGTCCCTGCAGACCGCCGATGCCGACCTCTGGCTGCGTGCCGAGCGCATCCAGGGTGGTCCGGGACGGACCTACACGCTTGTCTACCGGGTGGTCGATGCGGCGGGGAACGCGGTGGAGGCGACCACGGCGGTGCGGGTGCCGGCGACGCGCGGCGCCGGGGTCGATCCGACGAGCACCTACCGGCCGGATCGGCCGGCGGTCGGAACCATCGCGTCGCCCTGAGGCAGGAGAACGGCCACGTCGGAGGCCGCCGCGGCGGAACCGATCCCGCGCGAGCAGGCGGAAGGATTCGGTCCTTCGTCGGCGCACAACGCGAGGCTGGCCCGGGCGGACCCCGCGAGGTTCCCCAGCTCGACTTCGATCTCTCCCGCGAAGCCGCGCAGGGCGGCCGGCAGCTCGAGACGCGCCGCGCCCGGCTCGATGTGCCGCAGCGCCACGGTCGTCCAGCCTCCCCGATCGATGCGCCTCATCCTGGCGCTGTCGGGCTCCGAGCCCGAGAAGCGCACGACGACCAGCGCGTCCGGCCCCTTCGCCGGCAGCGCTTCGGGCAAAACCGCGGCGATGGCGGGCGGCGCCACGACGGACAGGCTGAGCCCGTGTGCTGACGCTCCGGCCGCCGTCCGCACGGTCACGTCATAGGTCTCGGGGCGGTCGAGAATCTCCCCGGGCACGGCGCACTCGATGAAATCGAGCGACACGTCCACCCGCAATACGGGACACGACGTCCCGCCGATGCGCACCTCGGGTTCGAGGGTGAGGTCGGACGCCCGCACCCAGAGGGTCGGCGGGGCGCCGCCATCGTGCCGCGCCGGCAGCACGGCGGGTGAGACCTCGCGCAGCTCCGGGGCGCGGTGCGGCGGCTCGGCCACCGGCAACCGCAGCACGTTCGAAGCCTGCAGCTCCTGGAAGCGCCAGCGGCTGTCGCCGCCGCGGCGCCAGTTCCCCCTGACGATCTTGAACTCCAGAACGCCCTTGCGATCGAGCCACAGGGAGGCCGGCAGCAGGAAGCGGTAATGGTCGGGGGCCGTCTCGACCGCCCGGCCGTGCGGCAGCGCCTCGGTCGCGTCTTCGGGCGCGCCCGAGCCGATGTCGCCCGATCCGGTGAAGATGCGGAGCCAGGGCTCGTCGCCGGAGGCATGGCGCGCGTAAACCCTGAGATTACGCTCGGTCCAGAGGCGATCGGCGTCCCACAGGTTCTCGCCGTAGAGGTCGAGGGCCACCTCCGCCGTCCCGGTCGTCACGACGAAGCCGCCCGGCTCGGCGCGCACCAGCCGCGGCGCGTCATCGGCCTGGGCCCGCAGCGGCGACGCGAGCGCGCCGAACGCGAGCAGCGCGATCGCGGCGAGCGCAATCGCGTGCGGCGCCCGGACGGGCCGCGACAGACGGACGTGGCGGAAGCGTGGCATCGGCAAAGACGACCTCGGTCTTGTGGCTCCCAACGGACAACGGGGGAACGACGTCCCAGATATAGGTCCCGCTTTCCGCGTGGTCAAGAGTCGTTTCGGGAGCCGCGTGCGCGCTGTGTTACGCTCCCGCCGCAGCCGTTTCCCGGGATCGGGACGCGCGGCGAAAACTGTTGTCGCGCGCGGCGTCCATGGCGTTTTTCCGAGGTGAACCGTGCGTGGACTCAGGAATCCGCTGAAGCCTCTCGACCTCCTCCCGCCCGAAGCGGAGGAGCGGGTGCACGACGCTTCGATGCGGCTCCTGCGCGACCAGGGGATCGTTTTCGAAGAGGAGCGCGCGCTCGATCTCTTCCGCCGCGCCGGGCAGCGGGTGGACGACGGCGAGCAGCGGGTCTTCCTGGATCCCGATTTCGTCATCGAGACGGCGGCGAAGGCCCCGTCCCAGTTCCTGCTCGAGGCGCGCGACCCCGAGTGGAACGTCACCATCGGCGACGACACCATCGTGTTCGCCCCGGTCAGCGGCCCTCCCTTCGTCGCCGATGCCGAGCGCGGCCGGCGCGACGGCACGCTGCCCGATCAGAACGATCTGGTGCGGCTGGCCGAGACGATCGACGTGCTGCACCACGGCACGCCGGAGGTCGCCTGTAAGGACCTGTCGGTCGAGAGCCGCCACCTCGACATCCTGCACCACCAGATCCGCCTCAGCCGCAAGGGGATGATCGGCGACGCCTGGAGCACGGTGCGGGCGCGGGACCACGTGAACCTGATGGGGATCCTCTTCCGCGGGCTCGACCGCGCAGCCGGGCGCGGATCGAAGGCTTCCGGAGCCGAGCCGCGCGACGCGATCCGCGACCGCATCACGCTCGTGGGCATCATCAACTCGAATTCCCCCCTGCGCTACGACACGCCGATGCTCGAGGGGTTGCTCGAATACGCCGAGGCCGGGCAGGTGAACGTCATCACGCCGTTCATCATGGCCGGGGCGACGAGCCCGGTCACGCTCGCCGCCGCCGTGGCGCAGCAGAACGCCGAGGCGCTGGCCGCGGTCGTGCTCACGCAGCTCGTGCGACCCGGCGCGCCGGTCATGTACGGGTCGTTTCTGACCGGGCTCGAGATGCGCACCGGCGCCCCGGGCTTCGGACGTCCGGAGGCGGCGCTCGGCATCCTGTCGTCGGCGCAGATGGCGCGCCGCTACAGGCTGCCGTGCCGTGGCGGCGGCATCCTGACGAACTCCAAGGTCGCCGATCACCAGGCGGGGCAGGAGAAGATGAACATGCTGTGGCCGCTCCTGCTCGGCCGGGTCCACTACGTGCTGCACGCGGCGGGCTGGCTCGACGGCGGGCTCATCGCCTCGTTCGAGTCGCTCGTCCTCGACGCGGAGGCGCTCGAGATGAGCGGACGCTTCTTCGCGGGGCTGCTCGTGGACGACGACCGCCTGGCGCTCGACGTCATCGCCCACGTGCCGGTCGGCGGGCATTTCCTGGGCGAGGCGCACACGCGCCGGCACTTCAAGAGCGAGTTCTACTTCCCGACCCTCGCCGACACCGAAGCGTGGGATGCGTGGGTCAAGAAGGGGAGCATGGACGCCTCCGTCCGCGCCACGCCGCGGTGGAAGAGCCTCCTCGCGTCGTACCGCGAGCCGACCCTGGACCCGGCGATCGACGAGGAGCTGACCGAGTACGTCACGCGCCGGCGCCGGGCGATCGAAGGCTCCGCGGGCGCCTGAACAGATAGACCAGGACGCCGCTTCCGACCATCACGGCCGTCGAGCCGGCGATCTTCAAAACGGCCAGAGCCTTGTTCGGCTCGTGCGCCGCCGGCACCATCGCGAGGCCGATCGCCGCCGTCACCGTGAGGATCCCGAGAAGCGCCAGTCCGCGCGTCACGGCGCGCCTGAAGGGACTGTCGTCGAGCGGCAGCCGCAGCGCCGCTCCATAGAGAAAGAGAAACGGCAGCATGTAGATCACCACCATCATCCCGACCAGCACCTCGTACGCTCCGGCGACGCTCGTTCCCGCCTGGCCGATGAGGATGAAGACGACGGTGACGACGGCCTGTGTGAGCAGGGCGACGTGCGGCGTCCCCCAGCGCGGATGGAGGGTGGCGAATCCCTTCGGCAGGAAGCGATCGATGCCGGCGACGTAGGGGATGCGCGCCACCGCTCCGAGCCAGGCGCCGACGCTGCCGAGCGAGTGCACGAGCAGGATGCCCGCCATCAGGCGCGTGACGCCGTGCAGTCCGAGGCGCGTCTCGATCGCCGCGACCGCCTCGATGACGCCCTGCAGCCCGCTCACCTCACCGAGAGGGAGGGCCACGAGGACCGCCGCCGTCCCGAGGTAATAAATGATGAAGATGATCGGCACCGCCGCGGCGATGGCGCGCGGCACGACGCGGCGCGCGTCGTGAATCTCGTCCCCCATGAAGGAGACCGATTCGAGCCCGGTCAAAGCGAACGCGATGGTGCTCCAGAAGACCAGCCCCTGCAAGTCGAGCGCGGGCGTGAGGTGCGCCCGATCGAACGGGGTCTGCGAGCCGAAGCGCGCGTAGGCCGCGGCGCCGAGCCCGATGAGGAGCAGCCCGCCGACCCAGCGGGCGTGCGCGCCGAGGTTGTTGAGCCGCTTCGCCACCGACAGCCCGACGAGATTCATCCAGGTGGCGAGGGCCAGCGCGCAGAGCGAGAAGACGATGAAGTAGCCGCGGTCCGAGGACAGGTGCCGGAAGCGGTCCCCCATGAGGAACAGGCCGTTGCCGGCGGCGAAGTACAGGACGCCGGGAAAGTACGGCAGGTTGGTCATCCAGTAGATCCAGCCGCAGAGGAAGCCGCCCGCTTCGCCGAAGGCCTTGCGGCTCCAGACGTACAGGCCGCCCTCGTCGGGATGCTGCGCGGCGAGCCGGATGGTGCACCACGAGAGCGGCACCGTCATGGCGAAGAGTCCGATGAACCAGACCACCATGACGCTGGGTCCGGCGGCGGCCGCCGTGGCGACCCATTGCAGGTTGACGCCGGCGGTGACGAGGAAGAGGAAGACGTCGCGGAACGAAAGGCTCTTCCTGAGCCCCGCCGTCGCGCGAGGGGAGATCTCCGGCGGGGCACCGCCCGGTTCCATGGCTGCGGAGTTTACGAGAGGTTCCCGCTCCGCCCTTCGTGCGTCGCTCCACCATGCGGTCCCCCCTGTTGACAGCGCGGCGGCTTCGCTGTACTAACCGACCGGTCGGTAGGTTTCTCGCCGACCCGGAACCGATGACCCGAGCCGCGCGCCTCGATCACGCCACCCGCCAGGGACAGATCCTGGAGGTGGCGGCGCGCGTCTTCTGCGAGCGCGGCTACGAGGCCACCTCGATGGGCGACGTCGCGGCCGCCGTGGGGATGACCAAGGCCGGCCTGTACCACCACATCGCGGGGAAGGAAGAGCTCCTCGCCGCGATCATGACGTACGGCATGGACCTGTTCGAGGAGCGCGTGCTGGCGCGCACCGCCGACCTCGCCGACCCGCTCGAGCGTTTGCGGCAGACGCTCCACGGGCATCTCCTGCTCGTGCTGCGCGATCGACCCAAGGAGGTCACCGTCATCCTGCACGAAGGACTGGCGCTGCCGGCGGCTGCCCGCGCCCGGCTCGACGCGCGCAAGAAGCGCTACATCCGCTTCCTCGAGAAGACCATCCGCGAGCTGGTGATGCGCAAGGTGGCGCGCCCGGTCGACTCGACGGTTGCGGCGTTCGCGCTCCTCGGCATGGTGAACTGGACGTCGCGCTGGTTCCGCTCGGGAGGCCGTCTCGACGAGGAGACGCTGGCCACGTCGATGACGGAATTCTTCCTGCGCGGGCTTCTGTCCGGCGAGCCGCGCGCCGGGCGCGGCCGCGCGGGCCGGCCGGCACGGAGGCACGCATGAACCCTCCGGAGAAGTCGATGAAAACGCCGGTCGGGATCCTCGGCTACGGCGCGTACGTTCCGGAGGGACGCGTGCCGGCCAAGGTGCTCGCCGCGGCATGGGGCCGCGCCGGCGAGGGACGGCTGCCGGTGAAGGAGAAATCCGTCCCGGGGCTCGACGAGGACACCATCACGATGGCCATCGAGGCGGCGCGCCATGCGCTGGCCCGCGCCGCCGGAACGGTCGAGCCGTCCCGCCTCGGCGCGGTTTTCGTCGGCAGCGAGTCGAAGCCGTACGCGGTGAAGCCGTCGGGCACCGTCGTGGCCGAGGCGATCGGCGCCGTGCCGTGGACCTCCGCCGCGGATTTCGAGTTCGCGTGCAAGGCGGGAACCGAGGCCATGCGGGCGGCGATGGCCTTCGTCGGATCGGGGCTCGCCGAGGCGGCGCTCGCCATCGGCATGGACGCGGCGCAGGGAAAGCCCGGGGATCACCTCGAATACACCGCGGCGGCCGGAGGTGGCGCCGTCATCGTCGGCCCCGTGGAAAGCGCCCTGGCGCGCATCGACGGCTCCTGCTCGTACGTCACCGACACGCCGGATTTCTTCCGGCGCCAGCACCTCCATTACCCGGAGCACGGCCACCGCTTCACCGGGGAGCCGGCGTATTTCCAGCACGTCGAAGCGGCCTCGCGGCGCCTGCTCGAGACGCTCGGCCGCGCGCCTGCGGACTACCGCTTCGCGGTCTTCCACCAGCCGAACCCGAAGTTCGTGCGCAAGGCGGCGAAGGCGCTGGGCTTCACCGAGGCGCAGGTGGGGCCGACGGCGGTCGTCGATCGCATCGGCAACACCTACTCCGGGGCGTCCCTGCTCGGACTCGCGGCGGCGCTCGACCGCGCCCGGGCGGGCGATCGCATCTTCCTCTGCTCCTACGGCAGCGGCGCCGGCAGCGACGCCTTCTCCTTCACCGTCACGGAAAGGATCGAAGAGGCGCGCGGCCGGGCGCCGCTCCTCGAAAAGCATCTCGACCGGCGCCGTGCGATCGCCGACTACGGCGCCTACCTGCGCCGCGCCGGCGCGGTGCGCACCCTGTGAGCCGCGAGGTCGGAGTCCTCGGAATCGGGCAGACACCGGTGGCGGAGCACTGGGGCCGGTCGATCCGCGATCTCGCCGCGGAGGCCGGGCGGGCCGCCCTCGCGGAGGCCGGGATCGACCGCGTCGATGCGATCTACGTCGGCAATATGGCCTCGGGACTCCTGTGCGGGCAGGAGAACCTCGCCACGCTCGTCGCCGATGCTGCGGGACTCCTGCCGGCGGAGGCCGTGAAGATCGAAGCCGCGTGCGCCTCCGGTGGCGCGGCGGTGCGCGCGGGCTCCCAGGCGATCGCGGGCGGGCTCGCGGAGCGGGTCCTCGTCATCGGGGTCGA
>DASRAU010000038.1:0-10960 GCA_035638075.1 Verrucomicrobiia bacterium | reverse complement strand
CTGCGGTACTGGCTCGACTCGAAGGACCAGGAGCCGGGGTCGCGGCGCATCGTCGTCCTGTCGTCGGTGCTGCCGGACGCCTACAACATCGGCTACCACGGCCTCTCCGACGTGGCGGTGACCGAGATCAACGGCCGCAAGATCGACTCCATCGCCGCCGCCGAGGAGGCCTTCAAGCACCCGGAGGGGGACTTCCACCGGATCGTCCTCGAGCCGAACGGCCAGATGGCCCAGGTCATCCTGGATGCCAAGACCTTCGACGCCGCCACGGCCGAGATCCAGGAGTCCTACCGGGTCCCCGCCCCGGTCCGGACCGCCCCCGCGCCCCCCGAGTTCGGCGCCGCCTGCGGCGGCTGACCGCCGGGCCGCCCGGGATGCCGGGTCCGCGCGACTGGTGTAGAATCGCCGCCCCCAATTTCACACGGGTCTCGAGGAGGAAAACGGAATGGAACGCCCCCTGCGCACCTACTTCCCTGCCGTGGTGCTGTGCTGCGCCGCCACGGTCTTCGCCTGCGGCGCGGCCACGGGAGAGACCAAGGCCGGCAAGCCCGCCGACAAGGGCGCTTCATCCGCTTCGAGCGGCGTCGCCGCCAAGGTCGGGGACAAGACCATCACCCTCGCCGAGCTCGATGACAAGGCGGCCTCCAATCTCATGAAGGTGCGCCAGCAGGAGTTCGAGGTGCGCTCGCAGGCCCTCGACCAGATGATCAACGACGAGCTGCTCGACCGCGAGGCGAAGGCGAAGGGCGTCACCAAGGACAAGCTGGTCGAGACCGAGATCGCCAGCAAGGCGCCGGATCCCTCGCAGGCCGAGGTCGACGCGTACTACGAGGCCAACAAGGCCCGCATGGGGACGCAGACCAAGGAGCAGATCAGCCCGCAGATCAAGGCCATGCTGAAGCAGCAGAAGATGGCCGGCGTGCAGGCCGACTACATGAAGTCGCTGCGCCAGAAGTACGGCGTGAAGGTGATGATCGAGCCGCCGCGGGTGGAGGTCTCGGTGGATGACGATTCGTCGCGCGGCGGCACCGCCTCGGCGCCGGTGACCATCGTCGAGTTCTCCGACTTCCAGTGCCCCTACTGCAGCCGCGCCGAGACGGTCGTGGACGACGTGATGAAGAAGTACGGCAACAAGGTCCGCCTCGTGTACCGCGACTACCCGCTCTCCTTCCACCCCAACGCCGAGAACGCGGCGATGGCCAGCGAGTGCGCCAAGGAGCAGGGCAAGTACTGGGAGATGCACAAGGCGATGTTCGACAACCAGGCCAAGCTCGCCGCCACCGATCTCGTCGAGACCGCCGGCGGCCTCGGCATGGACAAGGACAAGTTCAAGACCTGCCTCGACACCGGGAAGTTCCGCTCGGAAGTGCAGAAGGACTTCCAGGACGGCCAGAAGGCGGGCGTTTCCGGCACGCCGACGTTCTTCATCAACGGCGTGATGATGGTCGGCGCGCGGGACATCGCGAGCTTTTCCGACATCATCGACCGCGAGATCGAGCGCTCGGGCAAGTAACGGCAAAGGGGGCGTGAAACCGGCGGCAGGCCGCCGCCGGTTTCACCCCTCCTCCTCGGTCCCGGGAATCCTCAGTCCGAACCGCTCCGCGACCTCGACGACTTCCCACCCCAGGTCGTCGAAGGTGGAGATGGCGGCCTCGTCGTGGCGCTCGACCGCGTCGTCCCAGGCGGCGGACGCGCGCCGGTGCAGCTCGACGAGACGCGACAGCGCCGCCTCGCGGTCGGCCTCCTCGCGCGGCGGCTCGCGCGTCAGGCGCACCTCCTCGGCGTCGAGGTCGGCGAGGATCGCCTGCTTCAGCGCCTCCGGCCCTTCACCGGTGGCGCGCTGGCGCCGCTCGCGCCGGATGCGGGACTCGTTGCGCAGCCGCTCGATCTCGTTCACCGCCGGCTGCGCCTCCTCCTCGTCCTCGAGGCGGTTGGCGGCCCGCTCGCCGCGCCCGATCCACGACAGCGCCAGGTCGTAGTCGCCGGCGCGGATGAGCGCCCAGGCGGCGTTGAGCGGCGGCCACGGATCATCCGGCACCGAGCGCATCACCTTCTCGTACAGGCGCAGCCCCTCCTCCTTGCGGCCGGTCAGGACCAGGACCTCGGCGCGCCGCTCGCGGCAGGCGTCGCGCCGCGCGGGGTCCTCCCGCTCGACGCGCTCGAGCACCTGGAGGGCCTCGTTGTACTCCCCGCGCTCGCGCAGCAGATCGTGCAGCCGCAGGCGGATCTCGGCGTACGACAAGGCCGGGTGCGGCTCGGCGCTCCGGTCGAGACGCCGCAGCACCGCGAGCGCCTCGCCGGTCCAGCCCTGCTCCTCGAGCGACTGCGCCGCCGCCCAGAGCAGGTAGTCCCCCGCCTGCGCCAGGTCGAGGTCGAGAATCTCGCGCGCCTCGAGGTCGTCGAGGATCTCCATGTGGCGGCCGTAGTCCCCGCCGAGCCGCTCCTCCTGCTCCGCGAAGGTCCACAGATAACCCGGCTCCAGCTCGTCGCGTCCTTCGTCCTCCTCGTCGTCGTCGCCGGGATCGTCGAACGCCTCGTCGTCGCTCGCGCGCAGGCCGGGATCGTCGTGCGCGCCGTCGCCGGCGTCATCGTGCGGATCCCCGTCGAGATCGTCGTGCGCGGTCTCGCCGGGATCGTCGTCGTGCGGTTGCGCTCCACCGGGGTCGTCGTCGCGAGCCTCGTCCACCGGGACCTCCTCTTCGTCGGGTGGTTTCACAAGGTTGCCTCGTAGTCGTGCCATGCGGTCTCGAGCGCGGCCAGGTCGGGTCCGAAGATCTCCTTGAAGGCCAAAAGGCCGCCGTGGCCCGCCGCCTCGCGCGCCGCATACTGCTCGAAGGCGGCCTCGCGGCGTCCCCGGTCGCCGTGGCGCAGGAAATGGACGAGCGTCCAGGCGGCGCCGTAGGCGCGCGCCGACCGGCCGCCCGCCCACAGCTCGTCGTCGGGGCCCGCCGCGAGCAGCGGCTCGAGCGGCATCGGCCCTTCGATGCGCGTGAGCCGCAGGTGCTCGCGCAGCTCGGCGCGCGGATCGAACTGCACCCGCGCGCTGCCGATGACGATCGTGGCGCTGGTGCGGATGGATCCCGGGTCGAGGTGCAGGTCGCCGTCGAGCTTCGAGAAGCCGAAGTAGTTCGCCAGCCCCTCCTCGAACCACTTGCTCGGCTGCGACCGCGGCGGGTAGACGCGCTCGTAGTCGAGCATGTGGATGGCCTCGTGCACGACGATCGGGATCGGCACGCGCCCGTTGATCGGCTCGCAGGGGAAGGCGAGGATGCGCGACGCCGGCAGGTACTCCCCCACCGCGGTCGCCGCCGCCCCGGCCGGCCGCCGCCCACGCCACAGCTGCTGCACGCGCACGTGGTCGCCGCGCTTGCCGAAGGCGTACACGTACACCGGCTGGCGGAACAGCCGCAGCGTCGTCACGCCGGCCCAGAATTCCTGGTGGGCCCGCACCGCCGAGTTCACCACCTCGCCGAGGATCTCCGTCTCGTCGTCGTTGAGCAGGTCGCTGTGGATGACGAGCTGCCCCAGCTCGACGCGCGCCTGGCGGATCCCCATGAGGCGCGCGGCCTCGTTCATGTAGTCGCGGCGGTGGCGCTCCGCCATGAAGTCGGCCACATCGGCGTCGATCGCCTGCTTCAGCCCGTCCCCTTCGGGGACGCCGCGCTGGTGGACGATCTGGTACTGCACTTCGGGCCCGGTGCCCGGCGGCAGGATGGCGTAGTACACCTCGCCCGACTTGCGCAGCACGTACTGCCGGCCGTCGGCGGCCACCGGCCCCGTCCAGGCGCCGACCTTCGCCTCGTGCAGCGCCTGGCGCAGGGCCCCGGGAAGCTCCGCCGCCGCGACCAGCCCCCAGTCGGCGTCGAGGGCGCTCTCCGGGGAGATCTCCTCGGGGGTGGCACCCGACTTCAGCCGCGCGGCCCCCTCCTGCGCCGCGCCGGCCTGGTCGAACGACAGCGCCTGCACCTGGAAGAGGGCGCGGTGCGACCAGGTGCGCGACTCGGGCGGCAGGCCGGTGAAGGTGATCTCGACCGGCGCGAAGTAGCGCACCGCGTGCCCGCCGAGCATGGCGGGACGGAACTGCCAGCCGCGCACCGCCGCTCCCGCCGCGGCGCGCATGCCGAGGTCGGGGTCGGGACCGCGCAGCGTCCGCGACCGGCGCGGCTCGCCGTGCGCCGACACGTCCACGAGAAGCTCGACACGCGCCTCGCCGATGAGCCGGGCGCGTCCGGCCTCCTCGGGGAACTGCGGCGGCGACTCGCGCACCGGCACCGGCGGCGCCACCGCATCGAGCGGACCGGTCAGCCCCGGATTGTCCGGCGGCGGCTGCAGCGCGTTCGGCCCCCTGGCGCGCGGGGGCGGCGGCGGTCCCGGACCTTCGAGCGTCTCCCTGGGGATGCGCAGCAGGTGCGAGCGGATGGCCTCGCTGATGTCCTTCTCCTCCGCCTCGAAGCCGGCCGCCACCTGCCAGACGCCCGGGGCCTCGCGCGTCGACAGGATGCCCTCGAGCCGCCGGCGCTCGGCGCCGCAGGAGACTTCGTACCGCGCCCGCAGTCCGCCGGCGAAGCGGCTGACGATCTCGATCCGATCGATGGCGACGCAACCTTCCTCGGGCGGATGCGCCCAGTCGAGGAAGTCGCGCAGCCCCGAGGCGAAGAGATCGCTCGGCGGCGCGGCCGCGGGCGCGGTGCGCACCGGATCCTCGCGCGCGGCGACGGGGATCATCACATTCGCGTCGGGAAGCGCGGCCCCGCGCGAGGTCGCGACGGCGATCGGCGCCCCGCCTGGCGGGACAGCGCCGTGATCCGTCGAGGCGTGATCCTTCGGCGCGTGACCGGGCCAGGTCTTCTCGCCGGCGCGCACCGGCAGCGGCAGCGCGTTCTCCCGCGGCGGAATGGGGCAGTTGTAGACGGTCGTGTACGCGCAAAGCGGGTTGTAGGCGCGGTTGAAGTCGATCGCGTACAGCCCCTCCGCCGTCGGCTTGCCGAGATCGAGGTAACGCCCCGTCGCGTAGGACTCGGCGCCCGTCGTCGCGTCGGTGAAGAGGATCGACAGCGTCTCCTCGGCCTGCGACGTGAACAGGGGCTGATACGCCTGCACCTTGAAGGTGCGCGCGGGCGTCCCGGCAGAGGCGGCAACCGGGAGCTCGAACCAGCCGGCGCGCCGGTAATCCTTGCTGCGGCCGAGCGAGGTGGCGACGGAGATCGTCTCCGGTTGATCGTGACGGTGCAGCGGCAGGCGGAACGACCACTTCGCGTCATACGGGAAGAAGGCCGGCGCCACGAAACCCGTTCCGCTCGTCCGGCGGCTGTCGAAGACGATGACGATCCCCCGATCCGCCTGCACGTAGGGGCGCAGGGCGAAGGGGCCGGCCTCGATGCGGGTCTCCTCCGGGACCGTGCGCTCCTTCTCCTGGAACGGCTCCCCGCCGAGACGCAGCTCGTCGGGCTCCGCGAGGCGCTCGATCCGGAAGCGCGCCGGCTCGCCTTCCCTTTCGGGGGGCAGGACGGTCAGGCGCAGCAGGCGCGCCGGAAGGCCCGGCGCCTCGAGGCGGAGGTCGGCCTCCTTCCCCGAGCCGAGCACCGCCGACGACTCTCCTCCTGCCGGCGGTTCCGGAAAATCGAATCGCCGGACGGCGCGCAGCGGCGAGAACGGATCGTTGCGGAAGTAATCGATCTGCGCCTGGCGCGAGGACTCCACCGCCGCCTGCGCCCCGGCCGGAGCGCCCGTCGCCCCCGCGGCCGCCGCCGCCGTGCCGGGAACCGCCCGCGCCGCGGGGCCCGCCGCGACCAGCGCGAGCGCGGCCGCGAAGAGGAGGCGCCGGCCCGGCTTCACCGTCCGACCTCCCGGTGGCGGAAGCAGTCGAGGATGTGGTCGTTCACCATCCCGGTCGCCTGCATGTGCGAGTAGCAGATGGTCGGCCCGACGAAGCGGAAGCCGCGACCGCGCAGATCCTGGCTCATGGACCGGGACTCCTTCGTGTCGACCGGGATCTGCTTGAGGCTCTTCCAGACGTTGCGCTTCGGGCGCCCGTCCACGAAGCGCCAGACGTAGGCGTCGAAGGAGCCGAACTCCTCCTGCACCTCGAGAAAGGCTGCAGCGTTGCCGACGGCCGAGGTCACCTTGGCCCGGTTGCGCACGATCGAGGCGTCGGCGAGGAGGCTGCGCACCTTGCGGGCGTCGAAGCGGGCCACCTTCGCGGGGTCGAAGCCGGCGAAGGCGGCGCGATAGGCCTCGCGCTTGCGCAGGATGGTGATCCAGGAGAGTCCGGCCTGGGCCCCTTCGAGGAGGATGAATTCGAAGAGTTTCCGGTCGTCGTGCACCGGCACCCCCCATTCCTCGTCGTGATACGCGATGTAGAGCGGATCGTTCCCCGCCCACCCGCAGCGCGTCTTCATGGACCCCCAAGAGGATAGCCCGGTCGCGCCCGCCGGATCGAGAGCGAATGCAGGTTCGCCCTTCGGCGCCTTCAGAGCAGCTCGCGCAGGCGCTGGTGACCGGCGCGGCTCAGGGGCAGGCGGCGGCCGTCCTTCAGGATGGCGACGCGGCTGTCCTTGGCGTAGAGCTCGATGCGGTCGAGCCGGTCGAGGTTGAGGATCCACGAGCGATGGATGCGCACGAAGCGGCGCGGGTCGAGCGCGGCCTCGAGGTCGCCGATGGCCTGCTGCTTGAGGTGGGTCTTCCCGGCCACGTGCACGGCGATGTAGTCGTCCTGCGCCTCGACGGAGTCGACGTCGTCCACCGGGATGACGTGGACGCGCGCGCCGTCCCTGACCAGGAGGCGCGACAGCGGCTCCCCGGGCGCCCGCGCCGCCGCGCCGATCGCCGCCAGCGGCAGCGGCTCGCGCCGCCGCAGCCGGTCGCGGGCCCGCTCGACGGCGCGCGCCAGGCGCTCCGGGTCCACCGGCTTCATGACGTAGTCCACCGCGTTGGCGTCGAACGCCTGCACGGCGCGGTCGTCGTGCGCCGTCACGAACACGACCGCGATGCCGGGATCGAGCAGGCTCAGCACCTCGAAGCCGTCGAGGCGCGGCATGCGGATGTCGAGGAAGACGAGGTCCGGCTTCTCCTCGGCGGCGGCCTTGACCGCCTCGAAACCGTCGGCGCACTCGCCGACGACCTCGATGCCTCCGAACTCGGCCAGGTCGCGCCGCAGCCCGCGGCGCGCCAGCTCCTCGTCGTCGACGACGAGCACCCGCAGCGTCTCAGCCGGCAACGCTCTTCTCCTGACTTGCGGCGGAATAGGGCAGCGCCACGGTGGCGCGGAACGCTTCCGGCGGCGCGGCGATCTCGAGCCGCGCGCCGTCGCCATAGAGGCTGCGCAGCCGGCCGCGGACGTTCTCGAGGCCGAGGCCGGCGCCGCGCCGGCCGGTCCGTTCCGGATTCTTCGGATTGTCGATGGTCACCACCACCTCGTTGCCGCTCCGGATGGCGCGCAGGCCGAGGGTGCCCCCCTCGACCCGCTGGGCGATGCCGTGGCGCACCGCATTCTCCACCAGCGGCTGCAGGAGGAGCGGCGGGATCAGGGCGTCGCGGCAGCCGGGGTCCACCTCGCGGCTCACCTCGAGGCGCGCCCCGAAGCGCACCTTCTCGATCGCCAGGTACTCCTCGACGAGATCGAGCTCCTCTCCGAGCGTGACGCGCTCGCGGCCGCCGAGCTGCAGACTCCGCCTCAGGAACCCGGCGAGCAGGAGGCACATCCGCCGCGCCGCCGTCGCATCCTCCCCGGTGAGGGTGGCGATCGAGTTGAGGCTGTTGAAGAGGAAGTGCGGATCGATCTGTGCGCGCAGCGCCCGCAGCTCGGCCTCGCGCGCCAGCACGCGCGCCTCGACGCCGCGGACCTCCGCGGCGCGCGCCGACTCGAGCGCCAGCACGAGATAGTGCGCCGCGGCGGCGAGCAGGAAGACCAGCGCGCCGACGACGACCAGCATCGGCGCAGCCCCCCGGTAGCGCATCGACGCTCCGGCGTAGCGCGGCACGCTCTCGAGCGTGCGCGCCAGGATTTGCCCCAGGACGCCCCAGAAGCCGGCGGAGACCAGCGCCGCGGTCGCCTGGGTCGCCAGCGCCCGCCCCAGCCCCTCGCGGATCGGCGCCGACTGGCAGGGATAGCGCGCCGCCAGCACGATCGCCCCCTCCACCAGGCCCATCGGCAGGCCGAGCCAGATCGCCTCCTCCCAGCCGGTCCCGCCGCCGAGCGCGAGGATGGTCGCCGCGAGCCCGCCGAGAAGCAGGGAAACCGTGAGGAACAGGGCGATTCTCACGCCGGGACCTTCCTCAGACGCGCCGGAAGAGCACGTAATAGATGACGTAGAACCACGAGAAAATGCCGTGGAGGATCGCCCACAGCACCGAGTGGTTGACGTTGAACGAGATCGCCATCGCCAGCGCGGTCCCGAACGTGATGCCGGTCTTCACCACCTCATTCCGAACGACCACGGCTTCCATGAAACCTCCTCCGCCCGCCCGGGGGCGGTCAGTGCGTGACGACGATGGCGCCGCCGAGGACGAGCCCCTCGATGCGCAAAACCTTCGCGGGGTCGGCCTGCGATCGCAGCGTGCGATTCAGGTACGTCCCGAGGAGCACCTGCTCGCCGCGCACCACGGTCCAGTCCTGCGGCACCCGGATCTGGAGCTTGCCGCCGACGACCAGCGCGTCGACGTGCGCGCCCTCGGTGAGCCCGGCGCCGGTCAGGTCGAGCTCGAGCTGCCCGGCGAGAGCGGCGGCATCGGCCTGCTCGAAGGCCGCGGCGGTCGAGATCGCGCGGCGCTGCGAGAAGGCGGCCAGCGCTTCCATGCGCGCCCCGTTCTCCTCCCGCGTCAGCGCGTCGGCACGATCGAGTCCCTCGTGGCGCTGCCAGAACATCTGGGCCCCCAGACCGACGAGAAGGAACAGGGCGAAGGCGAACAGGGCCGCGCCGACGCCCGGCGTGATGCGATTCTGCTCCTGAGTGGCGACCATGATCCCCTCCTAATTCTTGATCTCGACGCCGCCCATGAGGACCGCGCCGCGGATGACCAGGCGCGGGGCGCCGGCCGTCTCGGGATGCTGTTCCGTCTTGTCTTCGTAGGCCCCGAGGATCGGGGTCGCCTGCACCACCACCGACCAGGTGCGCGGCACGATGATCTCGATGCCGCCCCACATGGCGAAGGTGTCGATGATCGCGTCGCCGCTCTTGATGGTCGCGTTGCGCAGATCGATCTTCGAGCCGCCGAGGATGGCGGTGACGTCGCCGCCACGGAAGTCGGCCGAGTTGCTCTTGTGCTCGGAGCCGCCGAGCAGGGCGAACCCGGAGATGCGCGCCGAGCCCTCCGCGGGGGGGGCTGCGTTCGCCCGCTGCCGCATCCCGCCCCACACCAGGCGCATGCCGACGAGGACGATGAGCACGGGCCAGAAGTGGATCAGCCGGTACGGCATCACCCCGAGGTTCTGCAGCAGGAACCACAGGCCGATGACGACCATCATGAAGCCGGTCCAGCGGCCCGGGCACCCCGCCGGCCGGAGCAGGCGCGCCGTCCCGAAGGCGATCAGGAACAGCGGCCAGAAGCGCCAGGCGCTCTCGACGTGGATCACGCCGAGGTTGTCGAGCAGGGCGATGAGCCCCAGCGTGACCACCACGAGCCCCAGGAACAACCGCGGGGCGTTGAGTGTGCTGCGTTCCTCTTCCATCCTGTCTCCTCCCGACGCGTTCCAGCGTGTCATGCGGGGAGATTACGGGGAGCGGAAGGGGGTGTCGCGGCCTATTCGGCCGGCGGAGGCGGGATGCCGGTGAACGGAGGCGCCCCGGGGCCCGGGCGCGGCCGCGCGGGCCGGGGGGAAAGAAAAAGGGCGGGTTCCCGTCGCCGGAGACCCGCCCTGGAGTCGAACGGAAAGCGCTAGCGGTTGCCGAAACGGATGGCGATGCCGACCCGCGAAATCAGGGGATCGATCCCCACGTCGTCGTTGAGGGCGGCATCGTCGCTGTTGACCGACAGCTTCACGTAGCGGACGCCGCCGGTGATCGCGAAGGTCTTGCCGAGGCCGATGTCGAACCCGACCTGGGCGCCGTAACCCCACTCGTCGCCGATGCTGACCGAGCCGCCGCCGACGCCCGAGTCGAGCTCGAAGTCGTCGAACGAATACCAGGACGCGCACGGCGCCACCCACAGGTCGAAGATCTTCGTCGGGATGATGTGGAAGTTGAGGGCGGCGGTGATCGCCGAGGAGTCGAGCGAGCCGATGTCGGTGTTGCCGAACTCGAAGTCGTTGCTGCCGACGAGGTAGCTGCCCTCGAGGCCGACCAGCTTGTTCATCCGCCACTCGAAGCCGGCCTCGTAGCCGACCTCGGTGCTTCCCTGGATGGAATCCTGGACCGCGCCGAAGTCGATGTCGTCCTCCGCGAGCGGAGAGATCCAGTTGGCGGTGGCGAAGACGCGGAACGAATGGTCCTGCGCCAGAGCCGGCGCCGACGCGAAGACCGTCACCACGGCCAGGGCCAGGATGACACTGCGGGCCTTGAACATTCGCTTCTTCCTCCTTGGTTGGCCCGGGACCCCCGCCCCGGACCCGATGAAAGGGAGGGGAATCTATCACTCCGGAAAGAAAAAAGGGCGGATCCCGATGGGACCCGCCCTTCCGGGGGATCAGGCGAAGGAGAAGAACGGAACGGTCAGGCCGCCGTGGCTAGAGGGTGCCCCAGCGGAACGCGAGGCCGACCCGCGCGATGATCGGATCGAAGTCGATGCCGCTGATGTCCTCGCCCTCGAGCTCGACCTTGACGTAGCGGATGCCCGTGGTGATGGCCCACTTCCGGCTCTTTCCGAGCCCGGCCTCCCAACCGACGCCCACGCCGTAGCCCCATTCGGTGTTGAGCTCGACGTCTTCGTTGTCGATGGCATCGTCGATGTCGAAGTCACCGAACGAATACCAGGACACCAGCGGCGCGAACCACAGGTCGAAGCGCTGGCTGTCCAGGACGTGGAA
>DASRAU010000037.1:0-47375 GCA_035638075.1 Verrucomicrobiia bacterium | reverse complement strand
CGCGACCTCTTCGAGCAGGGGAAGAAGAACGCCCCCTGCATCATCTTCATCGACGAGATCGACGCCGTCGGCCGGCACCGCGGCGCGGGCCTCGGCGGCGGCCACGACGAGCGCGAGCAGACGCTGAACCAGCTCCTCGTCGAGATGGACGGCTTCGAGTCGAACGAGGGCGTCATCCTGATCGCGGCCACCAACCGGCCGGACGTCCTCGACCCGGCGCTGCTCCGGCCCGGCCGCTTCGACCGCCGGGTCGTCGTGCCGCGCCCCGACGTGAAGGGACGCGAGGAGATCCTCCGCGTCCACACCCGCAAGATCCCGCTCGCCGAGGACGTGTCGCTCGAGGTGCTCGCCCGCGCCACCCCCGGCTTCTCCGGCGCCGATCTCGCCAACCTGGTGAACGAGGCGGCCCTGGCCGCGGCCCGCATCAACAAGAAGGTCGTCTTCATGGACGACTTCGAGGGGTCGAAGGACAAGGTGCTGATGGGGAGCGAGCGCCGCTCGCTCATCATCTCCGAGACGGAGAAGCGGCTGACGGCCTACCACGAGGCGGGGCACGCGCTGGTGGCCTACTTCATGCCGCACGCGGATCCCCTGCACAAGGTGACCATCATCCCGCGCGGCATGGCGCTCGGCGTGACGCAGCAGCTGCCGATCGACGACCGCCACAACTACACGCGCGAGTACCTCGAGAGCACCCTGTCCGTGATGATGGGCGGGCGCGTCTCCGAGAAGATGTTCATGAACGTGCTCACCACCGGCGCCGGCGACGACCTCAACAAGGCGACCGACATGGTGCGCAAGATGGTCTGCGACTGGGGGATGAGCGACCAGCTCGGGCCGCTGACGTTCGGGCGGAAGGACCAGGAGATCTTCCTCGGGCGCGACATCGTCCAGCACAAGGACTACAGCGAGGAGACCGCCGAGCTCATCGACTCCGAGCTGAAGAAATTCGCCCGCGAGGCCTACGAGCGGGCCGAGTCGGTCATCGGCTCGAACCGCGAGGCGCTCGAGCGCATCGCCCTGGCGCTGCTCGAGTACGAGGTGCTGGACGGCGAGGAGGTCGCGACCCTCGTGAAGGGGGCCCCGGTCGAATCGCTCCGCGCCGGCCGTCGTCCGCCGACGCGCCCCGAGGCGCAGCCGGCCCGCGTCGTCGAGACGCGCCCGGACCGCGCTTCCGCTCCGCTCGGCACCGACCCGATCAAGCAGCCGTCCTAGGGACTCCCCTGAGACCGGCCTCTCCCCTCACGCCTGACCGGACGGCGGAGAGGCACAACGTCCTCGTCCTCTCCCCCGGCGTCGTGTCGGACGGCGCCCTGGGCCTGCCCCGCGGCGGCAAAGCGCGCCAGGGGGGCTCTCACGCGCGGCTGATGCTGCGCGTGGAAGGGCTGAACCCGAGCCTGCGGCGCCTGCTGGATCAAGGCGTCAGGAAGGCACGGGGAATGTCGTGGGCGGCGCCCGCCCGCCTCCACGATGCCTGGCTCAAGGCGGCCGGCGCTCCCGACCCGGGGCTGGCGCTGGTCCTCGATCTCCCCGCAGACGGGATCGCACGGGTCGTCACCTGGCTCCGCAAGGGCCCCGGGGTCCAGCTCGCTTCCGAGATCGAGGCAGCCGTCGGTGCCGCGGCCACCGCCTCGGCGACGCTCCCCTTCCTGCCGACGGGAAGACGCACCCTCCTCATGGGCGTGCTCAACGTCACGCCCGACTCCTTCTCCGACGGGGGCCAGTTCACCGACCTCGAGGTGGCGGTCCGGCAGGCGGTGCGGCTGGCCGAGGAAGGGGCCGACATCGTCGACGTCGGCGGCGAGTCCACCCGCCCGGGGGCCGTGCCCATCGGGCTGCACGAGGAATTGAAGCGCGTCCTGCCGGTGCTCGAAGCGGTCGGCCTGGCGTTCGAGAAGCTCCCCCGCCGGCGGCCGCTCCTCTCGATCGACACGACCAAGGCCGAGGTGGCCCGCCGCGCGGCGCTCCTGGGGGTCGCCCTCGTCAACGACGTCTCGGGAATGACGCGCGACCCCGCCATGCCGGCCGTCGTGGCCGAGCACCGCTCGCTCGTGGTCCTGCAGCACACCCGCGGCCGGCCGCGGACCATGCAGCGCGGCATCCGCTACCGCGCCGTGATCCCCGAGGTCGCCGCCTTCCTGCGCGCCTCCCTCGCGCGAGCGGTGCGCGCCGGGGTGCCGCGCGAGCACGTCATCGTCGATCCCGGGCTCGGCTTCGGGAAGCGCCGCCCTCACAATCTCGCCCTGCTGCGCCACCTCGGGGTGCTCCGGAGCCTCGGCCGGCCCCTGCTCGTCGGCGCCTCGCGCAAATCCTTCCTGCGCGCCGATCGCGATGAGGCGCCCGAGGCGCGGCGCGAGGCGGGACTCGCCGCCATGGCGTTGGCGGTCGCGCAGGGCGCTGCTATCATTCGTGTTCACGACGTTCACGAGGCGCGACGCGTGGCCCGGCTCTGCGACGCGGTCCTGCGCGGGCCGACCGACAACCCATGATCGAATCGCTCTTCCCTGCCGCCGGCCCCTGGACCTTCGGCTGGCGGGATGCGCTCGACATCCTGCTGATGACGGCCCTGCTCTACAACGTGGGGCTGCTCCTGCGCGGGACCCGGGCGTTCCAGGTGCTGGTCGGCGCGCTCGTGCTGCTCCTCGCCTACTGGGCGACCGGGCCCGACAAGCCGCTCCGCCTCGTCACCTTCCACCAGGTCCTCGGCAACGTCCTCTTCTACGCGCCGTTCGCGGCCATCGTGCTGTTCCAGACGGCGATCCGCCGCGCCCTCGCGGCCCTGGCGCGCACCTCGGTGCTGCGCCTGTCGGGGCACGGGATGACGGCGGCCATGCTGGAGGAAATCCTGGCGGCCGTGGGCGTGCTCTCGTCGAGGAAGATCGGCGCGCTCCTGGTGATCGAGCGGGCCCAGTCGCTTCCTGACCAGATCGAGTCGGGGATCACCCTCGACGCGAACATCACCCAGGACCTGCTGGTCAACATCGCGACCCCCGGGTCGCCGCTCCACGACGGCGCCATCGTCCTCGGCGAGGGACGCGTGCGGGCCGCCTCGTGCTTCCTGCCGGTGACCACCGATCCGCGCCTGTCGCGCGAGTACGGCTCGCGCCATCGCGCCGCCATCGGGCTGACCGAGGAATACGACAGCGTCGCCATCGTCGTCTCGGAGGAGCGCGGCACGGTGCGCGGCGCCGTCGAAGGAATGTTGAGCGAGCCCCTCGACGCCGAAGGGCTGCGTGTCTTCCTGCGCCGGCACCTCGACCTCGAGCGCGGCCGCCGCGAGCGCTACAGCAGCCGGGCGAAGCCGGCGGCCAGGGAGGCGCGCTCCCGGGACACGGCGCCGCGCCCGGACGCGGCGCAGGCCCCGAGCCGGACGGGCTCCTAGGATCCCGGATGCCCTTCTCCCTGCGGCGGAACATCCGGCTCAAGTCGTTCTCCTTCCTCATCGCGCTCGTCTGGTGGGCCGTCGTGCACGGCGAGGACGCGCGCATCAAGGACTTCGTCGTGCCCATCGACTACATCAACCTGGCGCAGAGCCTGGAGCAGTCGGGCCGGATCGTCGATACGGTGACGGTGCGGCTGCGCGCGCCGGAGGCGGTGCTGCGCAACGTCACGGAAGATCGCCTGGCGGTGGCCCTCGATCTCGGGCGCGCGCCGCTCGGCGAGCAGCACATCCCGATCACCGGCAAGATGATGCGCGTCCCGCCGGGCACCGAGGTGGTGCGCGTCTCGCCGGCGGTCATCCCGGTGCGCGTCGAGCGGCGGGCGCGGCGCGAGGTGCCGATCGTCGCGGAGTTCTCCGGCGCGCCTCCGAAGGGGTTCGCGCGCCTGGGCTACGCCGTGACGCCGCCGGTGGCGACCATCGAGGGTCCCGCCAGCGAAGTGGCGGCGGTGTCGCGCGCGCTGACCGGGACCATCCTGCTCGAAGGCGAGACGGCCGACATGGAGTTCGAGGTGCGCCCGATCCCGGAGGCGCCATCCGGCAGCCGGGTGCGCATCCTGGTGCCGGCCGACCCGGTGCTGGTGCAGGTGCGCATCGGTCACGCCGACACGGCGCCTGTGGGGCGGCCGCCGGCACCGCCGGGGACACTCCCCTCGGCCGTCAAGAAGGATTGAGAAGCGGAGTGATGAGACGACCCCTGATCGGAGGCGAGTCATGAAGCGGCTGTTCGGAACGGACGGAGTGCGCGGGGTCGCAGGCAAGTTCCCGCTCGACGACGAGACGGTCTTCAGGATCGGCGTCGCGCTCGCCAGGATCCTGACGAAGGACGGCCGGACGCCGCGCGTCGTCATCGGCCGTGACACGCGCGCCTCGGGGCCCGCGATCGAAGAGGCGCTCACCCGCGGCATCGAATCGCAGGGCGGCACGGTCGATCGCGGCGGCGTCCTGACCACGCCCGCCGTCGCCTGCGTCACCAAGGCGCTCGGCTACGACGCCGGCGTCGTCATCTCCGCCTCCCACAATCCCTACAAGGACAACGGCATCAAGGTCTTCTCGAGCGAGGGGTTCAAGCTCCCCGACGCGCTGGAAATGGAGATCGAGCGCCAGGTGCTCGACAGCGGCGAGACGCACGGGAAAGGCGCGGCCGCGGCGGCCGGAGGCCGCCACATCGATGCGCGCGAGCTCCAGGATCGCTATCTCGACGCCCTGCGCGGCTCGGTGCCGGCGGGCACCAGCTTCGCCGGACGGCGCGTGGTGCTCGACTGCGCCCACGGGGCCGCCTCCGAGCTGGCGCCACGCCTGTTCAAAAGCCTCGGTGCCGAAGTCGTCACGCTCAGCGACGCGCCCGACGGCGTCAACATCAATGAAGGATGCGGCGCCCTCCACCCCGAGCGGCTCGGGCAGGAGGTGGCGCGCCAGAAGGCCTGGCTCGGCCTCGCCTTCGACGGCGATGCCGACCGCTGCCTGCCGGTGGACGCCTCGGGGCGGGTCCTCGACGGGGATTACGTCCTGTGCCTCGTCGCCCGCGACCTGCGCCGCTCCGGCCGGCTGAAGGGCGACGCCGCCGTCGGCACCGTCATGACCAACCTCTGGCTCGAGCGCGCCCTCAAGGACGACGGCATCCGGGTCATCCGCGCCGCCGTCGGCGACAAGTACGTCCTCGAGGAGATGCAGCGGGGCGGCTACGTGCTCGGCGGCGAGCAGTCGGGCCACGTCATCTTCCTCGAGCGCGCCACGACGGGCGACGGCGTGCTCACCGGGCTGATGCTGATGGAGCTTTTGCAGCGCACGAAGCACGACCTGGCCGCCTGGGCCTCGACCATCACCCCCTGCCCGCAGATTCTCGTGAACGTGCCGGTGCGCGAGCGCCCCGCGCTGGAGTCGCACCCGGTCATCGGCCCCGCCATCAAAGCCGAAGAGAAGCAGCTCGCCGGACGCGGCCGGGTGCTGGTCCGCTACTCGGGGACCGAGCCCAAGGCCCGCATCATGGTCGAGGGGGAGCCGCGCTCCGCCATCGAGGACTCGGTCGCCCGTCTCAAGGCCGTCATCGAAGGGGCCATCGGCGCCCCGGCCGCCCACTAGGGCTAGAATTCCGCAGCGCGCCGTCCGGCGCGCCCCACGCAGCAGGAAGGAGATCCATGGCCAGGAGCGTCCGCCTCGGAGTCAACGTCGATCACATCGCCACCCTGCGCCAGGCGCGCAAGGCGGACGAGCCGGACCCGGTCGCGGCGGCGATGCTGGCGGAGCTCGCCGGGGCCGACGGCATCACCGTCCACCTGCGCGGCGACCGGCGCCACATCCAGGATCGCGACCTCGAGACGCTGCGGCGCACGACGCGAACCCGCCTCAACCTCGAAATGGCGGCGGCGCCGGCGATGGTGACCCTTGCCTCGGCCCACAAGCCCGACACGGCGACTCTCGTCCCCGAGCGGCGCGAGGAGCTGACGACCGAAGGCGGCCTCGACGTCGTCCTGAACCAGGCCCTGGTGCGCAAGACCGCCATGGACCTGCGCGAGGCAGGCATCCTGGTCTCGGTCTTCGTGGACCCCGACTACGAGCAGATCCGCGCCATCGCCAAGCTCGAGGTCCGCATGATCGAGATCAACACGGCCAAGTACTCGGAAGCGCGGCGCGAGGACCAGGCGGCGGCCGAGGCGGACAAGGTGGCGCAGATGGCGCGCGCCGCCGCCAAGCTGGGGATGACGGTGTGCGCCGGACACGGCCTCGACTACCGCAACGTCTCCCGCATCGTCGCCATCCCCGAGATCGAGGAGATGAACATCGGCCACTCCATCGTCGCCCGCGCCGCCCTCGTCGGCATGGAGCGCGCCGTCCGCGAGATGAAGGCGCTCCTCGGAAGGTGAAGCGCTTCCCCGCCTACGACCCGCCGGAGTACGTGAACTTCCGTCCCGACCCGGCGATCGTGAAGGCATACGACGCGACCCTGCGACGCGACCCGAAGCGCCGCGCCCTGGTCGAGCGTCTCTCCCCCGCCGAGCACCTGCGCCTCTATGAAGGGATGCTGCGCTTCCGGTTGCACGACATCACGCTGAAGCGCTGGGTGCGCCAGGGAGTCATCTCGAAGGCGTGGCTCGGCACCGGCGAGGAGGCGGTGGCCGTCGGCACGACCCGGGCGCTGCGCGCCGGGGATTTCGTCGGGCCGATGATCCGCAACGCCGGCTCCTGCCACGAGATGGGAATGCCGGTGGCGCAGATGCTGAAGGCCTACCTCGGCACGCACGACCAGCTCACCCGCGGCCGCGACCTGCACACCGGCGACCCGGAGAAGGGGGTCATCCCGCCGACATCGTTCATGGCGGCGCTGGTGCCGGTCTTCACCGGCATCGCGCTGGCCGCGAAGATGCGCCGGAAGCCGCTTGTCGCCCTCACTTACGTCGGCGACGGGGCGAGCCGCACCGCTGCCTTCCACGAGGGGTTCAACTTCGCCGCGGTGCAGCGCGTGCCGCTGGTCATTGTTCTCCAGGACAACCAGGTGGCGCTGGGCACGGCGACGCCGCGGCATACCGCCGCGCCCATGGACCTCCAGCACACGGCGTACGGCGTCGAAGGGTCGGCGTGCGACGGCAACAACGTCCTGGATACCTGGGCGGCGGCGCGCCTGCTCGTCGATCGCTGCCGCAAGGGGGACGGTCCGTTCATCCTGACCGCGCGCACCTTCCGGATGGGCGGGCACGCGACGCACGACGAAGCCGAGGCGCGCGCGCTGTTCTCGGCCGAGACCTTTGCCCACTGGGGCCGGCGCGACCCGATCGGCACGTACGAGGCATGGCTCGTGGCGCTGGGACCGGCGCTCGACGGCCACAAGCGCGCCTCGGACGTAGACCGGCGCGCCGCCAACGAGACGGCTCTCGCCGAGGCCGAGCGGCGCGTCACCGCCGAAATCGACGCGGCCGAGGAGGAGGCGCTCCGCAGCCGCAAAGAGAAAATGCCGCCACCGGAGGACGCCGTCACCGGCGTCTACTCGGTCCGCGCCGTCCCGGCTGCGAAACGGACGGTGGCCGCGAAGAAAGCCAACGGCCGCGACCGCACCGCCGCGACGTCGCCGAAATCTCCGCGCGCGATGGCGTCCCGGGGGGCGCGGCGGCTAGAATAGGCGCCGCTTCTCGCGCCTGACATCGCCAACAGGTTCCCAGGGGGACAGATCGCATGCCGAAGGATCGAGGGCCGGAAAAACCGTCGAAAGGGGGAGCGCGCGTCCTGGAGGAGGCGGCCTCCGACCTCAAGGACCTCAAGGCCCGCGGCCTGTCGCGCGAGACCCTCATCGCGCTCTACCGGAACATGGTCCTGTCGCGGCGCATCGACGACAAGGAGATCGCCCTCAAGCGCCAGAACAAGATCTACTTCCAGATCTCCGGCGCAGGCCACGAGGCGATCCTCACCGCCGCGGCCATGCACCTCGACCCGAAGCGCGATTACTTCTACCCCTACTACCGCGACCGCGCCCTGTGCCTCTGGCTCGGGATGACGGCCTACGAGATGTTCCTGGCGGCGGTCGGCGGCGCCGATGACCCGGCCTCGGCCGGGCGGCAGATGCCGAGTCACTGGGGCCACAAGAAGCTCCACATCGTGTCGCAGTCCTCCCCCACCGGGACGCAGTTCCTGCAGGCGGTCGGCTGCGCCGAGGCGG
Source organism: Verrucomicrobiia bacterium (assembly GCA_035638075.1). Lineage (GTDB taxonomy): Bacteria > Acidobacteriota > Polarisedimenticolia > Gp22-AA2 > Gp22-AA2 > DASRAU01. The sequence goes on along the minus strand of DASRAU010000037.1, from coordinate 39,288 downwards.
ACCGCGCCCTCGCCCCGGACTCCGGCGGCGTCGTCTATGTCTCGGCCGGCGACGGCGCCACCAGCGAAGGCGAGTTCTGGGAGGCGATCAACGCGGCCAGCATCCGCAAGGTGCCGGTGCTCTTCCTGATCACCGACAACGAGTACGCCATCTCGGTTCCGGTCGAGGCGCAGACCGCCGGTGGCAGCATCTCGCAGGCGATGAGCGGCGTCGCCGGGCTCACCATCGAAGAGGTGGACGGCTGCGACCCGATCGCCTCGCACGACCTGATGCGGCGGGTCGTCGAGCGTCTCCGCAAGCCCGAGGCCGGACCCGTCCTCATCCACGCGAAGACCATCCGTCCCTACTCGCATTCGCTGTCGGACGACGAGAGCCTGTACCGGACCCCGGGCGAGCGCCAGGAGGAGAACAGCCGCGACCCGATCCCGTCGTTCGCCGCGTTCCTCCAGAAGATCAAGGCGGCCGACAAGGGGTTCCTTGAGGAGGTCAAGAACGAGGTGGATCGCGAGATCGAGGAGGCGGCGCAGCAGGCCCTCGCCGCGCCGCGTCCCGACCCGAAGACGATCTACGACCACGTCTGGTCGCCGACGATCGACCCGACCGGAAGCCAATTCGACGTGCCGCCGAAGCTCGAAGGCGACCCGAAGACGATGGTGGACCTCCTCAACGCCTGCCTGCGCGACGAGATGGCGCGCAACGACAAGATCGTCGTCTTCGGCGAGGACGTCGCCGACTGCACGCGCGAAGAGTCGCTCTCCGAGGTGAAGGGGAAGGGCGGCGTCTTCAAGGTCACGCACAACCTGCAGCGGAAGTACGGCTCGGCGCGCGTCTTCAACTCGCCGCTGGCCGAGGCGATGATCGTCGGCCGCGCCATCGGCATGGCGACGCGCGGCCTCAAGCCGGTCGTGGAGATCCAGTTCTTCGACTACATCTGGCCGGCGATGATGCAGCTCCGCAACGAGCTGGCGGCGATGCGCTGGCGCTCGGGCGGCCACTGGTCCTGTCCGCTCGTCGTGCGGGTGCCGATCGGCGGGTACCTCCAGGGCGGCGCCGTCTACCACAGCCAGTGCGGCGAGACGCTCTTCACCCACACGCCCGGCGTGCGCGTCGTCTTCCCGTCGAACGCGCTCGACGCCAACGGCCTGCTGCGCACCGCCATCCGCTGCGACGACCCGGTGATGATCCTCGAGCACAAGCATCTCTACCGGCAGACGTACAACAAGAGCGCCTACCCGGGACCGGATCACATGATTCCGCTCGGCCGTGCGAAGGTCGTGCGCGAGGGCCGCGACGTGACGGTCATCACCTATGGCGCGCTCGTGGAGCGCTCGCTGCGCGCGGCGAAGCAGCTCGCCGAGACGGGCGTCGAGGCGGAGGTCATCGACCTGCGCACACTCTGGCCGATGGACTGGGAGGCGATCGCGGATTCGGTGCGGAAGACCGGCAAGCTCCTCGTCGCCCACGAGGACACGCTGTCGTTCGGCTATGGCGCCGAAGTGGCCGCGCTCGCGGCCGACCGCCTCTTCGATTATCTCGACGCGCCGATCCGCCGCGTCGCCGCCACCGACACCTTCGTCGCCTACGAGCCGGGCCTGGAGGACGCCATCCTCCCGCAGGTGGACGGCATCAAGGCCGCGATCGCGGAGCTGGCGAAGTTCTAGCGCACGACCGCGACGCGCTCCAGCGCGCGGGGCTCACTGCGGGTCCGGAAGCCAGCCTTCGCGGGGCTTGCGGCGCTTCTCGATGAAGACGCGCCAGGGCTCCACAGCAGAGTCGCGACGAACCGGGACCGACGCGAAGCGGCTGGGAGGGCGGTCGCCATGACGCCGCCGAGCTTACTGCGCGCGCGACGAGAAGGACAGCCCGAAGCCGATGTCCGGGGACGAGTCGTTGAGGCCGGTCAGCACGTACAGCCGGGTCGAGCCGCCGGCCTTGGAGCGGTAGACCATCTCGCCGCGCACGACGCGGTAGTCCTCGACCTCGGCGAGCAGGCCGGTCGGCAATCCGAGCGAGTCGAACACCGGCACCTCGTCGAGCACCGGCGACACGCTCTCGCCGATGAAGCGCCAGTGGAACTTCGACGTCACCAGGCCGAAGCCGCCCTGGATGCGCAGGCGATTCTTGAACTCGACCTTCTCGAGCGACGTGACGGTGAGCGGGGAGTCGGGCGACCCCATGAAGTGATACGAGCCCGAGACCAGGAACTGCAGGACCTTGCCGAGCGGCTGGGTGTAGTCGAGACCGCCGCCCCAGTCGCTCTCCCCCGTCCCAAGACCCTTCTTCTCGTCCGCCATCCCGTACTTGTAGTCGAGATAGAAGGTGAAGGCCGGCTTGTTGCCGCCGCCGGCGCGCGCCAGCGGGATCTCATAGCGCAGCAGCAGGTCGCCGAGGTCGGCTTCGGAGGTATCCGCCTCGCTCTCCTGCCACAGCGGCTTCCCCGGCCCGCCCGCTCCCAGGATGATGGGGCCGTCGGCGGCGTAGGTGACGAGCCCGGTCCGGTCGATGCGGGTGTAGGGAATGCGCAGCGAGATGCGGCCATTGGGGCTCCCCCCCTCGGTCAGGAGGTACAGCTCGCCGAGCCCGACGTCCTCGGTGCCGAGATAGGGTCCCTGCTCGTAGTTGATGCCGAAGGTCAGGTCGGGCGTGACGGCCTGAGCCTTTGTGGCGAAGGCGGAAAAGAGGATGGCGCCGGCCAGGCCCGCGGCCAGCGGGACACTCGAGAGCCCTGCGGCGTGGCCGCGGCGGCGCGACATGCGGGCGCGATTATAGGAGAGGTCCCGGTCCCGGCGCTTGGGCTATAGTGGCCGGGAGGTTTCCGCACAAAGATGCCGTCAGTCGTGGCCCGTCTTCCCTCCCCCTCCCGTCAGGCCCATCCGGACAAAGTCCGCTCCGGGGGCCGGGTTCTGCTCGTCGCCGCCGTTCTGGCGGGTGCGTTGCTGCACCCCGCGCCGACGGCCGCGCTCACCGCCCAGGACGCGCGCACCCAGTCGTTCAAGCTGCAGGCCGAGGGGATGAAGCTCTACCGCGACGGCAAGTATCCCGAGGCGATCGAGGTGCTCCAGAAGGTGGTGAACATCCACCTGAACTCGTTCATGGCCTGGTACTACCTCGGGGCGGCGCTGTCGGCGGAGCGGCGCTACGCCGACGCCATCGAGCCGCTCAAGATCGCCCTCGACCTCCAGCCGGACCACATGCAGGCGCACATGGCGCTGGGCGACGCCCTGCTCAAGCTGGGCGAGGTGGACGAGAGCCGCGCCGCATATCTCAGAGCGCTCGACCTGCAGCCGAACTTCGCGCCGGCCCATGACGGGCTCGGGCGGCTGCAGGAGTCGATGGGGCACGACCCGGAGGCCGAGGCCGAGTACCGCAAGGCACTCGAGATCAACGTCGCCTTCGCCGACGCCTACACCCACCTCGGCGAGCTGTTCCTGCGGCAGAACCGGCTGGACGAGGCGACCGACCTCTTCGGCAAGGCGATCGCCATGAAGCCGGACTTCAGCGAGGCCTACGTGCGCCTCGGCGTGGCGCTGTCGCGCCTGGGGCGCTTCGACGACGCCATCGCGGCCGCCCGCAAATCGGCCAGCCTCTCGCCGCGCGATCCGGAGCCCATCCTCGCGCTCGCGAAGATCGATCTCGAGATGCAGTCGTTCAAGCGCGCCAACCTCGGCGTGGACGACGCGATGCGCATCGACCCGGAGTTCGTCTACGCGCACGTCATGCGCGCAGATCTGGCCCGCGCCGAAGGGAATCTCCCGTTTGCGGTCGAGATCCTCGAGAAGCGGCTGGAGCGTCCGATCGACGATCCGCGGTGGAAGCGGGCGCTGCAGGACCGGCTGAAGCAGGCCCGCGCCGACGTCAAGCAGCTCGCGACGCTCGAAGCCGCGGCGGCGCAGGCGGAGAGCGCTCAGCCGTTCGACCCGGCCGCGGCGGTGGCGCTGGCCCGCTTCTGGTCGGCGCAGCGCAACCATCTCAAGGCGGCCTCGCTCCTCCAGGAGACCGCTGCTCGCGTCCCGGGGGCGTCCGAGGCCACCGACCCGCTGCGCTTCGAGGCCGGGCTCGAGCAGCTCGCGTCGCGCCGGTTCGCGGAGGCGATCACCTCGTTCGAGGCCCTCGCCTTCGACCCGGCGAGTCCGGTGCAGGAGGAGGCCCGCTTCAACCTCGGCGTCGCGCAGGCGGGCGCGGGGCTCGACGAGGACGCGGCGGCGACCTTCCGCGACTGCGCGGTCAAGGACGAGTCCGACCCGACCGCGCGCCTCTACCTCGGGAACGCGCTCTTGCGGCTCGGGCGGCCATCCGAGGCGCGTGACGCCTATTCCGCCTACCTCGCCCGGGCGGAAAAGGGACGCGAGGCGGACCAGGTGCGCCGGCTCGTGCAGACGATCTCCACCGTGCCCGCTCCGGGAACGCCGGCGGCGGGTGCGCCGCCTCCGCCGACGCAGCCGGGGTCGAGAGGAGCCGACCGGAAATGAAGAGCGCGGCGCGAGGATCGTCCTGGCGCGTGGTGTCGCTCGTGGGCCTCGCGGTCCTCGCCGCCGGGTTGACCCTGGCACGCTCGCAATCGACGCCGGGCGATCCCCCGTCGAGCGGCACGCCCACGCCGCCCGCTTCTGGAGCCCGGACGGACTCGCCTCAGGGCACTCCTCCGGCCCCGCCGCCGGCCGAGCCCGGGCCGGCCCCCAAGGCGCCGGACGTGAAGTCGCGACGCGGCTTCTCGATCGCCATCACCAACCCGGTGATGAACGACTTCCGCTACGGGCGATCCGAGATCGAAGCCGAGGTGAAGGCGAGCGACCCGTCGGCAACCGAGAAGGTCGAGTTCTACGTCGACGACAAGCTGATCTTCATCGACACCGAGCCGCCGTACCGCTGCGTCTTCGACTTCGGCACCGAGCCGCGCTCGTGGGTTATCAAGGCCACGGCGTTCCACCGCGAGGGGATCACCGTCACCGACCAGATCATCCTGCGCAAGGTCATCATCAACTACGCCGTGCAGGTGAACCGGGTCATCCTCTATTCCACCGCCATCAGCAGCAAGGACAGCAAGAAGTACGTCCTGGACCTCAAAAAGGCGGACATGGTCCTCGAGGAAGACGGCGTCAAGCAGGACATCATCGACTTCTACCGCGAGGAGCGGCCGGTCACGCTCGCGGTCGTCAGCGACAGCAGCGGCAGCATGCAGGCGGCCATGCCGATCGTGCACACGGCCGCCAGCAAGTTCATCGACAGCCTCGGCACGGAGGACAAGGCGCTCGTCATCGACTTCGACGACAAGGTCTATCTCCTGCAGGACGTCACCGCGAACAAGAACGACCTGCGCATCGCGCTGACGAGCACCAATGCGCTGGGTGGCACGGCGCTCTACGACGCGCTGTACGCCTCGTACCGCAAGCTGAAGAACGTGGACGGGCGCAAGGCGATCATCCTGCTCTCCGACGGGGACGACACCGCCAGCAAGTTCTCCTTCCGTCGCGTGCTCGACGAGGCGAAGATCAACGACATCCTCATTTACTCCATCGGGCTCGGCACCGGCTTCCTCGACGTGGACCTGCGCCGCGTCCTCAAGAGCCTGGCGGAAGAAACCGGAGGCCGGGCGTACTTCCCCGACAAGCCCGACGAGCTGGAAGCCGTCTACCGGGAGATCTCGACCGAGCTGAAGAGCCAGTACTACGCCACCTACGAGCCGCAGAACACCACCTGGGACGGCCGCTGGCGGAAGATCAAGCTCACCGCTCCCGGCAAGGACGCCGAGATGCGCACCCGCAGCGGCTACTACGCCATCCGCAAACCGGGCTAGGAGCCTCCCGGCCTGGCCGGCGTGGAGCCCGAGGGCGGGGCGGGGGGCGGCGGGTTCTGTGACGGGGGCGGATTCTGGACAGGAGGCCTCTTCTCGATCGGATCCGTGGCCGTGGGCGGCGGCGCCGGCGGCGGGGCGGAGGAGGTCGAGCTGGGTGTCGATGCCGCCGCAGGCGCCGGGAGCATCCCGGGCATCACCCGCGGCAGCTCGGGGGGCGGCGCTCCCTCGGCCCGCGACTTGAAATTCAGCGGGAAGTCGACGAGCGACAGGTTCAGCGTCAATCCAGCGGCCGGCTTCACCTCGACCGACTTCAGGTCGACCGGCATGTGCCCCGGAGACCGGATGACGGCCCGATAGCGCCCGGGAACGACGCCATCGACGGTGAAGACGCCGTCGCTGCCGGACATCGCCTGGTACAGCTTCGTCCCCTCGAGCGCCACGAACAGCACCGACACGTCCACCACCGGACGGCGATTGGCGTTCAGGAGCGTGCCGTGCACCGTCACGGGGGGCACGACCGGCGCCGCCTCCGCCTCGGTCTTGCCGGGTATCCCCTGCCCCGGAGTTCCCTGGACCGGCGGCACGGCCGGGGTCGCCTGTCCTCCGGCCCGCGCCAGCGGCACATCGACGATGTTCTGGAAGGGACCCTTCACCTCGACCCCGGGCTTGGAGACGAGCCGGTACCCGTCGGCCTCGACCTCGACGTCGTAGATACCGCTCGGCAGATCCTTGAAGCGGTACTCCCCTCTCTGGTCGCTGCTCGTGACTCTCAGGAGTCCCGCCTCGGATCGGGACAGGAGCCGCACCTGGGCCCCCTGGACCGGCTTCCCGGCGTCGGTCAGCCGCCCGAGGATGCGCCCGGTCGTCGTGGGCGCCGGGGACGCCTGGGCCTCGGGCGCGGGAGCCTGGGCCTGGGCGGGCGGCGCGTCGGCCCGGGCCATCCCGGCGCAGGCCGCCGCGACGAGCCACGCCCCGCCGATGAGGCCTTTCAATGAAACCGGGATCCCTCGGGCTTTCACCACGAGGGCATGGTACGGGGTGCGGCGGGCCGGAGCAACCGTCCGGCTCCCCAAGCCCCCAACTTCCGTCCGCCTCAGCGAAGGGCGTGCGGCTTCAGGACCTCGCTGAGGGTGTTCGGCTTCCCGGGGATCGGCTCGAGGCGCGGATAATGCGGCCCGCCGGACCAGTCCACCTGGAGGGTGTGGAAGAACTCGCCGTTCTCCACCAGGAGCTCGATCGGCTTCCTCGAGGTCCTGGCCTCGCGTAGCGCCTGTTCGAAGAGCTTGCGATCGAAGCGCCGGCCGTTCACCGCCACCACCGTCATGCCCGGAGCCAGCCCGGCCTTCGCCGCGGGAGAGCCCTGGTAGACGTCCTGGACGCTGTCATCCTTGCGGAGCAGGAACCCGAGCGAGTGCCGCGCATCGGTCTCCTCGTCCACGTCCTCGCGGGCCTTCAGGAGAATCGGTTTCTCGTCCGTGTAGGCGAGCCTCCAGCCGCCGCGCTCGAGCCAGTCGATCGGCGGCTCCTTGCGCAGCCCGTAGACCCGCTCCTCGAAGAACGGCTTCCAGGTGTACGAGACGACCCCTTCGAGCGCGCGGTAGACGTCCTCGGCGTCGTACCACTTCACCTCGGGCGGCCCGTCGGCGCCGCCGTGAAAGGCGCGGCAGAAATCGTCGAGCGACTTCTTCCCGCCCGTGCGCTCGCGGATGATGCTGTCCACCTCGTGCCAGAGGAGCGTCCCTTCCTCGTAGAAGTCGGTGCTGCGGCGGTCCCACTGCCAGGAGTTGGACGCCTCGTACAGGAGCTGCGCCGCGGTGGCGGTGTCCACCAGCGGCCGCCAGCGCCGTCCCGGCTGCGCGGTCAGGTTGGCGACGTCGTAGGCCAGCCACTCGCGCGCCTGCTCCGGCGTCCACAGGCCGCTGCGCGCCGCGAGCGTGTCGCCGAGATAGTTCGTCAGCCCCTCGTACACCCACAGCAGGCTGGAGTCGACCGGCTGGCGGTAGTCGTTCGTCTGCAGCCCGCGCGGCCGCCGGTATTTCCCGTTCCACGAGTGCACCATCTCGTGTGACAGGAGGTCGCCGTGCAGGAAGAAGACCTGCTCGTCGATGAGGAAGCGTTCCGGCACGCGGTCGTCGCTCGACTCGTGGTGCTCGAGCCCGAAGTGGGCCGTGTGATCGCTCATGGTCAGCAGGAAGTCGTACTTGCGGTAGTGACGCGCGCCGAACAGCGTCGTGATCTCGGCCACGAGACGCTTGAAGCGGTCGAGCACCTCCGGCTTCGCGTCGAGGGCCGCGGCGCTGTCGGCGGCGATGTTCAGGCGGACCGGGTGCGGGTCGCCGGGCTCGGTCAGCGGCACCGTGCGGAAGTAGCGCCCCGCGAGGACCGGCGAGTCGACGAGCGTCGTCAGGCTGACCGACTTGTAGTTGAGCTCGGATCCGGTCCCCGCCGTCTCGAGAGCCGTCGCCGACTTCCAGCCTTCGGGCAGGACGAGACTCGGCGAGAACATGATGTCGTCGCCGTTCGGCCCCGCCGGATACATGACCACCTGGTTCCACGACACGACGACCAGGTTGTCGGTCGAGGAGCCGCCGGAGGTGAAGCCTCCCCCCGGCATCATGGCGAAGTCGAGCGTCGCCTCGACCACCGACGCGCCGTCCGGCACCTGGATGCGGAACTGCGACATGTCGAGCGGGTCGCGCGTCCAGGCGAGGGGCTTGCCGCCCGCCGTGAACGACAGCCCGACGATGTCGGTGTTGGGGCCGGTCGGCCCGTGCTCCCCCGGCAGCCACTTCGGATAGGCGAGGGTCATCGGTCCCGGCTGGGCCGGGATGGTCAGCTTCGCGTGCAGCAGGTGCCGCCCTGCGTCGCGCGCGTCGACCTGGACCCGGATGGGCGCGTTCGGCGCCGTCGTCTTCTTCGATGCCGCGACGGCGACCGACAGGATCAGCAGCGCCGCCACCGGCATCAGGCGCAGCGTGTTCAGGACACGACGCGACATCAGCATCCCGGCTCCCTCCGGACTCTGGATTGTGGTCATGAGCCCCGGAGCCTAAAGAGCCGCCCCGCCGCTGTCAACTCAGGGCCCGACGCTCTCATTGCGACATCGACCGCTTCGCCGCTATAGTCCGCGCCAACTGGTCGCAGGCATTCCTCGTCGCAATGGGAGACTCGATGGCTTCGAACCGCTGGACCACCGTGGTGGCTTCGTTCCTTCTCGTCTCGGGCGCGCTCATCGCGCAGGCTGGCGCCGCCCCGGTGGACAAGAAGACCTTCGCCGGCCGCCCGGCGATGTACCTGCAATTCGAGCTGACTCACACCGGAGCGCGCGAGTTCGGGGTTGCGCCGACGCAGGACGGGCTGCGCGACGCAGCGTGGCGCTTCACCAAGACGGTGCGCTTCGAGGTGCCGCTGAACATGGCGACCCCCGGGGCCTTCCCGCCGAGCGCCGGGACGCCGTCGGTGACCGAGATGGGCGAGGAGGATCGGTTCATCGGCTGGATGGCGACCCCCGACCCGGACGCCTCCGAGGACGCCGTCGGGAATCCCGACCCGGCGAAGAACCCGATGTTCCTCCCGGTCTCGTACTCGGTGGACGACGTGCACCGGTCCCGCTACCGCGACAGCCCGGATCAGGGCTGGGGCACCCAGGCGACGACCACGAAGGGCACCGGCACCGCCTACATCCCGGTGAGCGGCATGATGATCTGCGACCTCAAGAAACTCGTCTGCGACATCGCCAACGTCGCGGGCGGCTACAACGGGGGAAAGGACCGGCTCACCGTCGCGACGTCGTCGGACGTGCCGGGGTTCGAGCCGAAGACCGACCAGGCCGCGCCCGACAACTATCTTCCCGGGATCTCGGCGGCCCTCGGCAAGCAGCTCAGCGGCATGTCGATCAGCCTCGTCGATCCGATCACCAAAACCTTCACCGCTCCCGCCCCCGGCCCGACCGGTGGGCCCCACCCGGACGGATCGACCGTGACGCTGAAGCTGACGGTGTCGTCGAAGCCGGCGCCGAAGACGGCACCAGCGAAGTAGGCCCGGGCGCCGCGCGCGCCGCAGCGCGCGCGATCCGCGGTCAGGCGAGGCGGGCGAGGACCTCGGCGGCGGCGCGCTCGCCGGAGCGGATGGCGCCGTCGATGTAGCCGCTCCAGCGGTCGGACGTCTCGGTGCCGGCCCAGTGCACCCGGCCGTGCGGCTCGCGCAGGAAGCGTCCGAACGCGGTCATCACGGTCGGCCCCATCGAGGCGCCGTAGCAGCCGCGGCTCCAGACTTCCGATGGCCAGTCCTGATCGAGGTAGGCGATCGGTCGCGCCGCCTCGGGACCGAAGAATTCCTGAAGCCACCCGGTGACGGCCGCTCTTCGCTCCTCCTGCGGACGTCCCGTGTACTTCAGTGAATACGGCGTGTCGATGAACCCGGCGAGAAGCGCCGGTCCGGTATCATCTTTTGCCGCGTCGACGCTGACGACGCACGGCGGACGATCGGTCACCACCAGGGCGTTCAACCCGCGGTCGCGCCAGAAGGGGCGGTCGTACGCCACGTACCACTTGATGACCGAACCCATCGGCATGCGCTGCGCCAGCAGGTCCCGCCCGGAGGGAAGCGGCGGATCCCAGGCGAGTCGCACCGTCAGGGGCGGCGGCATCGCCACGATGGCGGTCGCGGCGCGCCACTCTCGCCCCTCCGAGCGCACGACGACGCCGGACGGGTCTTGCGCGATGCTCCGGACCGGTGCGCCGAGGACGATCCGGTCGCCGAGCACCGCGGCCAGCTTCTCCGCCAGCCCGTGCATGCCTTCCTTCACGAGGAACGCCTGCGCCCCCTCCTCGTAACCGAACAGGGCGTCGATGCTGTCACCGGAGCGGATGTAGAAAAGGAGGAACAGCAGCGACAGCCGCGACAGGTCGGCTTCGAGAACGCTGCGGAAATCCGTGTCCCAGTAGGCGCGCACCAATGGGTCGGCGCTTCTCGCGAACAGCCATTCCTGCGCGGAGATCGCGTCCCACTCGGCGGCGCGCGGCGCGCTCCACGGCGCGTCGGCTGGAAGGGTCGCCGCCATGCGGTTCAGCTCGTCGGTGATGGCGCCGATCTCCTTCTCGACCGCGGGCTCGAAACCCATGGCCTCGCCGTCGGCGAGCCAGCGCCTGCCGGCGAGATCGACGACCTGCCTGCCGGCGATGCGCTGCGGCGACTTGTGCAGCCCGAACTCCTCGAGCGCGGCCAGGACCCGCGTCTGCGTCGGCCCGGCCCACATCCCGCCGAGATCGACGTCGCGTCCGGCGATCGTCCCTCCTTTCACCCGGCCGCCGACCCGGTCGCGCGCCTCCACCACAACGACGCGGCGTCCTTCCTTCACGAGCCGGCGTGCGGCGGTCATGCCGGCGAACCCCGCCCCGACGATGACCGTGTCGAGTGTCGCCGCCGCGCGCGGCCCGGAGGAGGGTTGGGGCGTGCCCGCCCGGACCGGTCGCGACGGGAGCGCCGACGCGGCCGCCGCCGCGCCGAGGACCTTGAGGATGTCCCGCCGTGTGCGCATGCGGCGACGAATCTAGCACCGTCCGGGCTTATGATTGGCTTACTGCGCCGCCGCTGAATCGAGGGTTCCGATGCGCCGGACCCTGCCGTGGATGGCCACCGTGTTCGCTTGCGCCCTGCTCACCCAGGCTTCCGCAAACGACCGCCTCTCCGCGTCAACGTGCCAGGTCCCTCCCCGGGTGGTGGGGCCGGACGGCATCGCCGGCACCGCCGACGACGGGACGATCGCCGAGGACTTCGACACCGAGCGGGACGGCACTCCGGGAATCAGCCTCGACTCGCTGCCGCTCGGCACGCCGGGGGTGCTGAACGACACGATCGGCGTCTGGGTCGGAACCGCGGCGGGACCAAACATCCTCGCAGGGATCGGATGCGGCGGTTTCATGGTCCCGCCGGCCGACCCGGGCTGCCGCATCGACCCGGACAACGACATGGACTGGCATGTCCACTGCCCGCCGGGCGCCTGCCCGAACCAGCCGGGTCACGTGACGCCCCGCGACGGACCGATGGCGAAAAGCGGGTCGAACTCGCTGCACTGGGGCTATCACTTCGATCTCAACAGCCGCGACGGCGACAGCACGCGGGTCCGCCAGCTGGCCGCCTTCATGACCGACCCGATCCACCTGACGCCGGCTCCGCAGCCGGGCGATCTGGAGCTGTCCTTCTTCCACATCGCCGACATGATGGACAACAACTCGTACGGCGCCTTGACGGGACAGGCGAACGACTTCGGCGACGTGCAGATCCAGGTGCTCGACCCGCACGCGCCGGGCGGCGGGCAATGGGGGTACTGGGACAAGCTGGTTCCCTACCAGAACGTGTACGACCACGTCTCCTACATCTGGTCCACGTGGGGAACTGCGCCGACCTACTGCGTGTTGACCCCCTCGGACACGGGGCCGAACGGTTACGCGCCCCGCGGGGTGAAGGAGACGCTCTGCTTTGCGAACGGCGTCTGGTCGCACTGCGGCAATTCGTGGGACTCCTACAACACGGGCCAGTGCGCTGGTCCAGGCGTGCCGGGGAGCATGGGCCCCGGTCTCTGGGTGCAGAGCCGCTTCAGCCTTGCGAGCTCCCTCGGCCAGACGGTCCGCATCCGTTGGATCGCCCAGTCATGGGAATTCGACTGTTGCACGGACTCCTACTATGAGCTGGGGGGCGGCTGGGGCCCGCAGATCGGCGACGAGGGGTGGTGGATCGACGACATCCGGATCACGGGAGCCGTGCAATTCCCCGCACAGATTCCCGGGACGGTCGAGTCCTGCAACGGTCTGGACGATGACTGCGACGGTCTCGTCGACGAGGACACATCCGGACTCGACCCGGACCACGACGGCGTGCCGGGCGCCTGCGACAACTGCCCGATCGACGCGAATCGCGAGCAGGACGATTTCGACCAGGACGGCACAGGAGACGTCTGCGACCGCGATGACGGCCGGATCCACGTCGCCGTGACCGACCTGGGCGGCTTCATTTGGCAGATCGACACCTGGCAGCAGGAGGCCGGCTTCGAATCGTTCAACTGGTATCGGGGCGATCTCTCCGTGCTCCGCTCCTCGGGCCAGTACACTCAGAATCCCGCGCTCGTACCGCTCGCCGGCCGCGCCTGCGGTCTTTCCGGCACGAGTATCACTGACAGCTCGTCACCGCCCCCGGGCAAGGGGGTCTTCTTTCACGTGACCGGCGTCCATCTCGGTGTCGAGAGCGGTCTCGGGACCGACAGCGCCGGAGTCCCCAGACCGAACGCGAATCCCTGCCCCTAGCCGGTCTGTACCGTTCGGGAAACCCGCCGCCGTGTGCGCGCGCGGCGACGAATCCAGCGCCGTCCCGGCTTATGATTGGCTTACTGCATCGCCGCTGGATCGAGGGTTCCAATGCTCCGGACCCTGCCGTGGATGGCCACCGTGTTCGCTTGCGCCCTGCTCACCCAGGCTTCCGCAAACGGCCGCCTCTCCGCTTCCGCGTGCCAGGTGCCGCCCCGGGTCGTGGGGCCGGACGGCATCGCCGGTACGGCCGACGACGGGACGATTGCCGAGGACTTCGATACCGAGCGGGACGGCACCCCGGGGATCAGTCTTGATTCGCTGCCGCGCGGCACGCCGGGGGTGCTGAACGACACGATCGGCGTCTGGGTCGGGACCGCGGCGGGACCGAGCGTTCTCGGTGGGATTGGCTGTGCCGGGTTCATGGTGCCGCCGGCCGACCCGGGCTGTCGCATCGATCCGGACAACGACATGGACTGGCATATCCACTGCCCGCCGGGCGCCTGCCCGAACCAGCCGGGTCACGTGACCCCCCGCGATGGACCGATGGCGAAAAGCGGGTTGAACTCGTTGCACTGGGGTTATCACTTCGATCTCGACAGCCGCGACGGCGACACCACCAGGGTCCGCCAGCTGGCCGCCTTCATGACCGACCCGATCCACCTGACGCCGGCTCCGCAGCCGGGCGATCTGGAGCTGTCCTTCTTCCACATCGCCGACATGATGGACAACACCTCGATTGAATTCATGGTGGGAGAGGCCAGCGACTTCGGCGACGTGCAGATCCAGGCGCTCGACCCGCACGCGCCCGGCGGCGGCCAGTGGGGCTACTGGGACAAGCTGATCCCGTTCCAGAACGTCTATGACCATGTCTCCTACACCTGGTCCACCTGGGGATTTGGGCCGACATACTGTGTCTTGACTCCCACCGATACCGGCCTGGGCGGCTACGCGCCCCGCGGCGTCAGGGAGACCTTGTGCTTCCCGAACGGCGTCTGGTCGCACTGCGGCAATTCCCGCGACTCGGACGGCACGGCGCAGTGTCCCGGCCCGGGCGTCCCGGGAGCCACCGGCCCCGGTCTCTGGGTGCAGAGCCGGTTCAGCCTCGCCGGCTACCTCGGCCAGACAGTCCGCATCCGCTGGGTCGCGCAGGCCTGGGAGTTCGATTGCTGCACCAACTCCTACTACGAGCTGGGCGGGGGGTGGGCCCCCCAGATCGGTGACGAGGGCTGGTGGATCGACGACATCCGGATCACCGGAGCGCTGCAGTCCCCCGCCGCGATCCCCGGCGCGGTGGAGACCTGCAACGGCGTGGACGACGACTGTGACGGCCGCGTGGATGAGGATCCCGCCTGCGCCGATCCGGACTTCGACGGCGTTCAGGGCGCCGCCGACAACTGTCCTCTCGCCGCGAACCCGGACCAGTCGGATTTCGATCAGGACGCGGTCGGCGACGCGTGTGACCTCGACGACGGCCTCATCCTGATCACCGTCCCCGCCCCGGGGAGCGTGACGTGGCAGCAGGAGACCGGCTACGAGATGTTCAACCTCTACATGGGCGATCTTGCTGTGCTGCGCCAGTCGGCTCTCTACACTCAGCAGTTCCTCCACGCCTGCCGCCTGCCCATGACAGGCGCGGCCGACCCCTCGTGGGCCTGCACGCCGGCCTGCAGCCCTTCCGACCCAGCCCCGGGAACGACGGTCTTCTATCTCGTCACCGGCGTCCACGACGGCGTCGAAGGGAGCCTCGGGACCGACAGTTCCGGCATCCCGAGACCGAACGCCAATCCCTGCCGATAGAGACCGCGCCTTGACAGGGTTTCGGCCCACGACTAGCATTCCGACTTTCGACAGCGCGCCAAGGACTCGTTGGGCGGTTAGCTCAGCGGGAGAGCACCTGCCTTACAAGCAGGGGGTCACTGGTTCGAATCCAGTACTGCCCACCACTGGCCTTCGCTCGCGGCATTTCGTGGCGTGCCTGTTCGGGACCCAGCGGGGTCGTAGTTCAGCTGGTTAGAACGCCGGCCTGTCAAGCCGGAGGTCGCGGGTTCGAGCCCCGTCGACCCCGCCATCCGAGCCTCCCATCGCGGCCATCCGGCCGCGATTCTTTTTTCCCCGCCTTGAAGCCGCGAGAGAGACGCGGCGCGATCCGATGACCGACCGCGGCCTCCTGTTCACCGGCGCGTTCCTGCGCGCCCTCGCGGTCGGGATGGTCAGCGTCCTGTGCGGCCTGCACCTGGCGGCGCTCGGCTTCAACCCGGGCGCGATCGGCGTCGTGGTGGGGGCCGGGCTGGCGGCGAATGCTCTCGCGGCCCTGCTCACGACCTGGCGCGGCGACGCGGCGGGGCGCAAGCGCATCCTGGTCCTGCTGGCGGCCCTCGGCTGCGCCGGGGGCGTGGTCATCGCCCTCGGCAGCGACCCGTTCGTCATCGGCGCGGCGTCGTTCCTCGGGATGCTCAACGGCATGGGACGCGATCGCGGGGCGTCCCTCATCATCGACCAGGTGATCCTGCCGGCCACCGCCGGGCCCAACGAGCACACCGCGCGCACCCGCCTCTTCGCCGTCTACAACGTGGTGCAGGACGTCGGACACGCACTCGGCGGCCTGGCGGCCGGGATGCCGCAGCTGCTGCGGCGCGTCGCCGGGCTCGACACGCCGATGTCGTTCCGCGTGTCGATCGGCGTCTACGCGGCGCTGCTCGCCGTCGCGGCGCTGCTCTACCTGCGCCTCTCTCCGGCCGTCGAATCGGCGCACCAGGGGCCGCGCCCGCCCCTCTCCCCCGACAGCCGGCGCACCCTCATCCGCATCTCGAGCCTGTTCGCGTGCGACAGCCTGGCCGGCGGGTTCCTGACCTCGGCGCTGCTGTCGCTCTTCTTCTACGAGAAGTTCGGCGTGCACGAGGGAACCATCGGCGCCCTGTTCTTCGGGGCGCGCATCATGAACGCCCTGTCGCACCTGGGCGCGGCGTGGCTGGCGAAGCGCATTGGCCTGGTCAACACGATGGTCTTCACCCACATCCCGTCGAGTCTGCTGCTCATCACCGTCGCCTACGCGCCGTCCTTCGCCGTCGCCGCGCTGCTCTTCCTTCTGCGCGAGGGCCTCGTGGAGATGGACGTGCCGACGCGGCAGTCGTACGTCATGGCCATCTTCCGTCCCGAGGAGCGCACCTTCGCCTCGGGGGTGACGCACCTGGTGCGCATGGGCGCCTGGTCAGTGGCGCCGTCGTTCGCGGGACTGCTGATGCAGGGCTTCTCGATGACGACGCCGCTCGTCATCGGCGCCGGGATGAAGGTCGGCTATGACCTGGCGCTCTGGTACGCCTTCCGGCACCGCCGCCCGCCGGAGGAACACGGCGCCGCGGCCTAGGAACGGACGCGGAACTCGAAGACGTCGGGCCGGTCGTAGTGGCCGGTGACGTCGAGGGCCATCGCCTCCTCGGCGATGCGCGACAGGTCGAGGTCGGCGACGACGATCTCCTCGCGATCCCACACCGGCGGGACGATGACGCCGCCGTCGGGGCCGTAGATCGACGTGCCGCCGTTGTAGACGAATTCGTCGGGCCGGCCGCGCAGGTTCTCGGGCAGCTCCATCTCTTTCGGCAGGTCGCGGGCGCGGATGATCTGCCCGACCGAGAGGACGAAGCAGCGTCCCTCGAAGGCGTAATGCCGGCTGGCGATCTGGTGCATCTCGTGCACGGACGGCCAGGTCGCGACGTGGATCTGCTCGCCGCTGCGGTGCACCGCCTGGCGCGCGAGGGGCATCCAGTGCTCCCAGCAGATGAGGTGGCCGACGCGGCCGATGGATGTTGCCACCGCGTCGAGACCGCTGCCGTCCCCCTGTCCCCAGACGAGCCGCTCGGAAAACGTCGGCATCAGCTTGCGGTGCCGCGACAGGATCGCCCCGTCGGAGCCGATGACCATCTGGGTGTTGTAGAGCGTGTTGTGCCCGGGGCCGCCCTCCACGCGCTCGTGCACGCCGAGCACGACCACGACCCCGTGCCTTTGCGCGGCGCGGGCGATCCGGTTGATCTCGGGGCCGGGGATGCGCACGCTGTTCGCCATCAGCCGCGCGAAGGCCTTCTTCGCGGGGGGATGGTTCCAGTAGGCCGCCCCGGGACAGAGATCGAGCCACGCCGGATACCCCGGGAGCCAGGTCTCGCCGAAGGCCACGAGTCGAGCGCCGCGCGCCGCGGCCCGCCCCAGGAGATCGATCGCCTTGGCGGTGCAGCGCTCGAGGTCGAGCAGGATCGGCTGCGCCTGGATGGCCGCGACCCGGACGACCCGCGACGCCACCTTGCGCGCCGGGGCGGGCTTGCGCCGAGCCGCCATCAGCGGATCGAGGCGAGCAGCGCGTCGAAATGCGCGCGCTCCGCTTCGAGGGTCTTCTTCGGCCCGACACAGCGGAAGAACCAGTTGGCGTCGGCCCCCGGGACGATTGCGCCGAGCATCATCCAGTCGGGCTTCGGAGGCGGAGGCGCGCCGCCGAAGCCCATGGGCGTCGCCGCGAACGTCCCGGACGACTCCATGCGGGTGATGGTGCGCCCCGCCACCTGCAGCTCCGAGACTTTGTAAGCGGCCGGCCCGCCGTCGGCGCTGGTGAACATGGCGCGCCAGCGGTCCACGTTCGCCTTGGCGTCTCCGCCCTGCCCGGCGCCGAAATAGAAGACGACGCACTCCCCTTCCGGCGGATCCCCGGCGGCCGCCGGCAGGACGTACTGCGCCTTGCGCATGGCGTTCTTCGGGGTCGTCTCCTTCCAGGAGGTGGGGGCTTTCCAGGACAAAGGTGCCGCGCCGGGCGAGGGCTCCGGCTGGAGCGACACGAGCGGCCCGTGCGAAGGGACGAGCGGCGGCCCGTCTCCCGCGGCGCGCGCCCCCGCCGGGGAAGCGAAGGTGACGAGACCGCACGCGAGCACCAGGCGGGCCAGCACCGCAGCGCCCGAGCTTGCGGAGTTTTTTTCCAACGGAATGTCCCTCGAGAAACGCGCCCACGCCAGAAAAAAATTTCGCTGCGCGGGCGCGAGTATAAACCCCTTGCCGCGGGCGAAGTCTCGCTGTATATCTGGATCGAGCTCAGGAGAGGGGATCGTCGAGCAACGGATCGCTTGACCTGAGTTCGAGCAGGAGGCACTCGCCCCATACTCCCGATCTCCTCTCCTTTATTTTGATGTTCGCGACCGACCGCGCCGCGCGGTCGGTTTTTTTTCGCCTGTGGTAGTCTCGCCGCCCATCGTCATGGCGCGCGCGACCGTCCTCACCGGCCTCGACCTCCTCGCCCGCTCGCGGCCGAAATGGCTGCGCGGCCGCAAGGTCGGCCTCCTGATGCACCCCGCCTCGGTGGACGCGACCCTCGCCTCGGCCCGCGACGTCGTCGCGTCCCTGTGCGGCCGGAACCTCAAGGCCCTCTACGGCCCGCAGCACGGCTTCGCCGGCGAGAAGCAGGACAACATGATCGAGTCGGGCCACGGCAAGGACCCCGGGCTCGGCATCCCGGTTTACAGCCTGTATTCGGAGACGCGGTCTCCGACGGCGGCGATGCTCGCCGACATCGACCTGCTCCTGGTCGACCTGCAGGACGTCGGGACCCGCGTCTACACCTTCGAGTGGACCACGGCGCTCGCTCTCGAGGCCTGCGCCGCCGCCGGCAAGGAGGTCGTCGTCCTCGACCGGCCCAACCCGATCGGCGGGCAGCTCCTCGAAGGGAACCTCATCCGCCCCGGCTACACCTCGTTCGTCGGGCTCTATCCGGTGCCGATGCGGCACGCGCTGACGCTCGGCGAGCTGGCGGCGCTGGTGAACGCGCGCCTCGGTGCCACCTCGAGCGGCGGCGCGAGCGCCGCCCCGGTCAAGCCGCGCCCGAGCAAGGACGGTGTCGGGGTCCATTGCTTCGGGCGGGCCGACCTCACCGTCGTGCCGATGCGCGGCTGGCGCCGGCGCATGGCCTTCGACGACACGGGTCTGCCGTGGGTCCTTCCCTCTCCGAACATGCCGACCCTCGACGCGGCTCTGGTCTATCCGGGGCAGGTGCTCCTCGAAGGGACCAACCTGTCAGAGGGGCGCGGCACCACCCGCCCGTTCGAGATCTTCGGAGCGCCCTACATCAACCTCAAGCGGGTCGGAAAGCGCCTGGCGCGGCGCCGGCTCCCGGGGGTGATCTTCCGCGAGCACTCCTTCGAGCCGACGTTCCACAAGTGGAAGGGAGAGGTCTGCCACGGCTTCCAGATCCACGTGACCGACCGGCGCGCCTACCGGCCGTACTTCACGACGCTGGCGCTCCTGCAGGACATCATCGCCGAGCACCGCGACGCCTTCGCCTGGAAGGAGCCGCCGTACGAGTACGTCACCGACAAGCCGCCCATCGACGTGCTGACCGGCGACCCGGCGATTCGCGAAGCGCTCGAGCGCGGCCGCGACCTCAACACCCTCGCCCGATCGTGGCGTGGCGAGATCGAGGCCTTCCGGCGCGAATCGCTTCCCTTCCGCCTGTACCGGGACTGAGCACCTGGGTCGGATGACGCGATGAGCACACCGGACGTGGTCGGCCAGGTGGGACAGACGATGCAGAACCTCAGTCCCGCCGCCCTCGCCGAGATGTGGCGCGCCGCGTGGGTCAACGGCCTCATCGCGCTCGTCGTGTGGCTGGTCGTCTTCCTCGTCGCGCACGCGTTCGTGATGCGCCTGCTGCGCAAGATCGCGGCGCGCACCGCGTGGACCTGGGACGACGTCCTCATCGCCGCCATCACCTGGCCGACGCGACTGCTGATCCTCGCCTCGGGCCTGACGGTCTTCGAGCGCATCCTGCCGCTCGAGCCGGAGTGGGACCGCGCCTGCGACATCATGCTGGCGGGCGCGTTCGCCCTCGCGTTCATCCTGTTCGTGGACAGGATGACGAGCGGGCTGCTCGATCGGATGGCGCGGAAGAACGCCGCCTTCCAGGGGGCGCGCGGGCTGGTGCAGGGGGCCGTGCGGGGCGTCATCATCGGCATCGGCCTGCTCATCTTCCTCGACAACATCGGCATCTCCATGGCGCCGATCCTGGCGTCGCTCGGCGTCGGGTCGCTGGCGGTGGCGCTGGCCCTCCAGGACACGCTGGCGAATGTCTTCGCCGGGTTCCATCTCATCGCCGACAAGCCGCTCGAGGCGGGCCAGTTCATCCGGCTGCAGAGCGGCGAGGAGGGGCACGTCATCCTTGTCGGCTGGCGATCGACGCGCCTGCGCACGCCGCAGAACAACATCGTCGTCGTGCCGAACGCCAAGCTCGCCGGGACGGTGCTCACCAACTTCGATCTCGGCACGAGCGCCATGGCGATCACGGTCGAGGTGACGGTGTCGATCGCCTCCGGCCTCGACAAGGCCGAGCGGGTCGCGATGGAGGTGGCGCGCGACGTGCAGCGCACGGTCCCCGGCGGCGCGACCGACATCGAGCCGGCCGTCCGCTTCATCGGCTTCGGCGACTCGGGCATGCGCTTCAACGTGGTGCTGAACTGCCAGAACCTCAAGGCCTCGAATGACGTGCGCCACGAGTTCCTCAAGCGGCTGAGCGATCGTTACCAGCGCGAGGGAATCGTCATCCCCTTCCCGACCCGCACGCTCGACTTCCCCGCCGGGACACCGATCGCGGGCCCGGTGCGCGAGGCGCAGCGATGAGCCGGGTCCGCGCGCCGCGGCGCGAAGGCGAAGGGGGCGCGGCCGGCGGCGGCGGTGCCGGGGCGATCGGCCGCGGCGACATCCTCTATCTGTCGCGCGCCGACGTGGAGGCGGCCGGCGTGACCATGCCGGCGATCATCGAGCGGCTCGAAGCGGCGTTCCTCGAGAAGGGGCACGGCCGCACCGAGATGCCGCCGAAGCCGGGGATTCATCCGGGACCGACCGGCAACGACAACTTCATCCACGCCATGCCGGCGCTCATCGGCGCCATGGGCGCGGCCGGGATGAAATGGGTGAGCGGCTTCCCGGGCAACATGGCGAAGGGGCTGCCGTACATCACCGGGCTCCTCATCCTGAACGACGCCGAGACCGGGCTTCCGAAGGCGGTGATGGACGCCACCTGGATCACCGCCAAGCGGACCGGCGCCGCCACCGCCGTCGCCGCGAAGCGGCTGGCGAAGCCGGGGGCGGCGACGATCGGCATCCTCGGCTGCGGCGTGCAGGCGCGCACAAACCTCGAGGCTCTGGCGGTCGCGCTGCCCGGTCTGGCCGAGGTGCGCGCGTACGACATCCACCCCGAGCGCTCGCGCGCCTACGCCGCCGAACAGCAGCCGCACCATCGCAAGGTGCGGTTCGTCCCGGTGGACGAGCCGCGCGGCGCGGTCGAGGGCTGCGACGTCGTCGTCACCGCCGGCCCGATCAAGCGCCGTCCCGAGCCGGCGCTTCTGGCCGAGTGGTTCTCCGAGGGGGCGCTCGGCGTGCCGCTCGACTACGACTCCTACTGGACTCCCGCCGCGATGAAGCGTGCCGACCGCTTCTACACCGACGATACGGCGCAGCTCCTGCACACCCGCGAGGGCGGCGACTACTTCCAGAAGATTCCCGAGGTCTACGCCGACCTGGGGGAGGTGCTCGCCGGCAAGAAGGAGGGGCGCCGCAACGCGAAGGAGCGCCTCGTCTGCATGAACCTCGGCCTCGCCCTCGAGGACATGGCCACGGCCCCGATCGTCCTCGAGCAGGCGATCGCCCGCGGCCTCGGCACCCGCCTGGCGCTCTAGCTAGCGCGTGGCCGGCGCCAGCCGGCCCACTTCGTCGGTCCAGTTCAGGATGACGTTCACCTGCTGCGGCGACTGCTCGCGCAGTCGATCGATGATGAAGATGAAGCGCTTGCCGTCAGGCGTGACGTCGTACTGGCTGCTCCCCCAGCGCGGGGCGGTGCGCAGATCGCGCAGGCTGATGCTCTTCTCCGGCCGGCCGTAGGTGAACGGCGACGTGCCGGTCACCGGTACGTCCATCACCGACTGCTGGCTGAGGAAGAACAGGTGCCGCTGGTCCTTCGACCAGCGGGCCGACACGGCCGGACCCTCCGACACCTGCCAGCGTCCGCCCGGGCCGGGATACGACTGCACCATGATGGCCGGGTCGGCCCGCTCGACGGCCGTGTAGGCGAGCAGCTTTCCGTCCGGCGACGGCATCGCCTCGACCTCGTGGGCCGCGGTGGCGATGTACGGCTGCAGGTCGCTGCTGCCGTCCATCGCGAGCGTCATGATGTCCCCCTTCGACGGAAGCCCCGAGCGGCTGAGGAAGATCTCCGACCCGTCCGGCAGCATGGCCGACGGGTTCATCAGCAGGCCGCTGTGCGCGCGGATCAGCACCGGCTCGCCGCTCCCGTCCGCCGCCCGGCGCACGATGGCGTGCTGGGCGTACGCGTCGTAGACGACCGACCGGCCGTCCGGAGCCCAGACCGCCGTCCCCGACAGTCCATCGGAGGTCAAGCGCAGCGTCGTGCCGTGGACGAGATCGTGGACGGAGATGTCGCTCTGCCGTCCCGAGCCGGGCCCTTCGCTGAGGAGCAGGCGCGTCCCGTCCGGGGAGAAATGGACGTCGCGGTACTCGCGCGGCGGCAGGCCGACCGGCGTGACCTTGCCATCCCGGTCGACCCAGACGACGTCCCGATCCCGCCCCGCGGGCCCTCCGGCGAGGTAAGCGAGCGTCCCGTCGAGGGCGACCCCGAAGAACACCACGCCGCTCGACGGATCCCCCGAGACGCCTTCGAGCGCCGGGACCGCCGCGCCCGTGGTCTTTCCCTGCGCAGCATCGAAGGGAACGACGGAGATGACCCCGCGCGACGCGACCAGCAGCTGGCCGGAGGGCGCCATGCGGGCCATGCTCGCCCCCTGGTAGACGGTATGGCGGGCGCCGGTCTTCAGATCGACGACGTCGATCGCGGCATCGTCGTAGTCTCCCGGCTTCTCCAGCACACCGACGGTGAACAGGACCGAGTGCCCGTCCGGCAGGAACTCCGGCCAGCGGTGCGAACGCTCTCCCTTGGCGGCATCAGGGGTCGTCACCGGCTGCGGCACGCCCCCCGTCGCGGGAACCCGCACCAGGCCCGAGGTGACCTCGGGGCTGAAGACGATGGTGCCGTCCTCGCCCCAGACGCCGCCGCGGGACTGTCCCGCCTCGCACAAGGTCACCGAGGGGCCGCCGCCGAGCGGCGCCTTGCGCAGCTTGCCGTCGGCGGTGAAGGCGACCCAGGCTCCGTCGGGAGAAAGGAACAGGTCCTCGCCCCCTTCGGTTCCCGGAATGGGGACCGCGCTCGCGGCGTCGAGCCGGCGCACAAAGATGCGCGTCGTCCCGCCGTCGATGGCGCTGAAGACGAGGGTGCGGCCGTCCTTCGAAATGGCGATGGTCTGCCGATCGTCGAGGGTCTGGAGGCTGGCGGTCGCCGGGAGGGAAAAGGAGAGGCGGCTCGGCGCACGGAGCGCCTGCGGCGGCGATCCATGCAGGAGGTAGCCGCCGATCCCCGCGAGCACCGCCAGGGCGAGAGCGCCCGCGACGAGCGCCGCCGCGCGCCGGGCCGGGAGTCCGGCTGCCGGTGTGGCGACCGCCGGCGGTGCGCCGGCCGCCTCCGCCGCATCGCTCTTTCCGGCCGCGAGGTCCTCCAGCACCAGCCGCGCCTCGCCGATGTCGCGCAGGCGCCGCTGCGGGTCGCGCTCGAGGCAACGGCGCAACAGGCGCCGCAGCGGCGCCGGGGTCGAGGCCGGCAGCGTGCTCCAGTCGACGTCCTGGCGCAGCACCGCGGCGAGAAGATCGGTGACCGTCTCGCCATCGAAGAGGCGCTTCCCCACGAGCATCTCAAACAACACGGCGCCGAAGGCCCAGATGTCGGCCCGCTTGTCCACCGGCTTGCCGCGCGCCTGCTCCGGGCTCATGTAGGCCGCGGTGCCGAGGAGCATGCCGGCGGCGGTCATGCGGGCCGACATCGTCGGCGACTGCGACAGCATGCCGCCCGGGTCGGAGGCGCCGGCCACCCCGCCGAAGGCCGCGGCGAGGCCGAAGTCGAGCACCTTCACGCCGCCGTCCGGCGCGACCTTGACGTTGTCCGGCTTCAGGTCGCGATGAACGATGCCGCGCTCGTGCGCCGCCTCGAGGGCGGCGACGATCTGCCGCGCCACCGCCACGATGTCTTCGAACGGCATCGGGCCGCGCTCGAGGCGCTGGCCGAGCGTCTCCCCCGCCGCCAGCTCGAGCACGAGGACGCGGGAGCCGGCCTCCTCTTCGATCCCATAGATGGCGGCGATGTTCGGATGGCTCAGCGCTGCCAGGAGCTTCGCCTCACGCTCGAGGCGGGCGAGGCGGTCGGGGTCCGACGCCATGGCGGCCGGCAGCGACTTCAGCGCGACCTCGCGCCCCAGTCGCGTGTCACGTCCCCGGTAGACCTCCCCCATCCCTCCAGCCCCCAGTGGGGCGAGGACTTCGTAGGGACCGATGCGCGAGCCTGGGGCCAGGGGCATGAGCGCAGAAGGTACATCAGGTCTGGTGTATTCTTGCGCTTCACACGCCGGAGACCAATCCATGACCCCGTCGAGCAAGGCCGCGTCCGCATCCACCCAGACGCTCATCGAGCAGGCCGAGAAGTGGAGCGCCCACAACTACCACCCGCTGCCGGTGGTGCTGGTGAAAGGCGAAGGGGTGTGGGTGTACGACCCGGACGGGAACCGCTACATGGACATGCTGTCGGCGTACTCGGCCCTCAACCAGGGCCACCGCCACCCGCGCATCGTGCAGGCGCTCAAGGACCAGGCGGACAAGATCACCCTCACCTCGCGCGCCTTCCACAACGAGCTGTTCGGGCCGTTCTGCGAGAAGCTCTGCCGGCTCGCCGGGATGGAGATGGCGCTGGTGATGAACTCCGGCGCCGAGGCGGTCGAGACCGCCGTGAAGACGGCGCGCAAGTGGGGCTACCAGGTGAAGAAGGTCGCCGCCGACCGTGCGGAGATCATCGTCTGCACCGACAACTTCCACGGTCGCACCACGACCATCGTCGGGTTCTCCTCCGAGCCGCAGTACAAGGAGGACTTTGGCCCCTTCACCCCGGGCTTCAAGCTCATCCCGTACGGCGACCTGAAGGCGCTCGAGCAGGCGATCACGCCGAACACCGTGGGCTTTCTGGTCGAGCCGATTCAGGGCGAGGCGGGGATCCTGATCCCACCGGCCGGTTACCTCAAGGCGGCGCTCGAGCTGTGCCGGAAGAACCGCGTGCTGCTCATCGCCGACGAGATCCAGACCGGCTTCGGGCGCACCGGGAAGATGTTCTGCAGCGACTGGGAGGGCGTGCACCCGGATCTCTACGTCGTCGGCAAAGCGCTCGGCGGCGGCTTCATGCCGGTCTCGGCGGTCATCGGAAAGAAGGAGACGCTCGGCCTCTACCGTCCCGGCGACCACGGCTCGACGTTCGGCGGGAACCCTTTGGCGTGCGCCGTCGGCCTGGCGGCGCTCGACGTGCTGGTGGACGAGAAGCTGGCGCAGAAATCCGACGAGATGGGGCGCTACTTCATGGAGCGCCTGCGGGCCATGAACTCGCCGCACGTCCGTGAAGTGCGCGGCCGTGGCCTGCTCATCGGCGTGCACATCAAGGACGACCACGGCACCGCCCGTCCCTACTGCGAGAAGCTGATGGCGCTCGGCATCCTCGCCAAGGAGACGCACGGCCAGGTGATCCGCTTCGCGCCGCCGCTGGTGATCAGCCGCGAAGAGGCCGACTGGGCGCTGGAGCGGATCGCCAAAGTCCTGGCGTGACCGTGGCCGGCCGCCGGTCGCACCCGCAGCACGTCAGCTTCTTCCGCTACGAGCACCACAGCGCGCCGCTCCTGCCGCGCCAGGACTTCGTGCGGCGGCTGCTGCGCAACGCGGCCATCGCGGCGGGGCTCATCGTCGTCTCGCTCGGGATCGGCATGCTCGGTTACCACCTGTTCGTGCGGCTCGACTGGACCGACTCCTTCCTGAACGCCTCGATGATCCTGACCGGCATGGGGGAGATCACGGCGCTCGACACGACCGGCGGCAAGATCTTCGCCGGCCTCTACGCTCTGTTCAGCGGGGTGGCCTTCCTGACCATCATCGGAGTCCTGGTGGCGCCGGTGGTTCACCGCTTCATGCACCGCTTCCACCTGGCGCTCGACGAGGAGGCGCCCCAGTGAGCAAGCAACGTCTGAAGAACCACATCGGCGGCCGGTTCGTCGAGCCGGCGCGCGCCTCCTGGCTGCCGGTCGAGAACCCGGCGACCGGTGAGGTCATCGGCGAAGTGCCTCTCTCGGGCGCCGACGATGTCGCGGCGGCGGTGGCGGCGGCGAAGGCGGCCTTCCCGGCCTGGGCCGCGACGCCGGCCGACAAGCGGGTCGCTCCCCTCTTCGGTCTCGAGTCGCTCATCCGGCAGCGCCGCGAGACGCTGGTGCGCGCCCTCGTGGAAGAGAACGGCAAGTCGATCCCCGACGCGCGCGCCGAGATCGACCGCACCATCGAGAACGTCCAGGTCGCCTGCGGCATGCCGATCCTCCAGCAGGGGGACAAGCTGGTGGGTGCTGCGCCCGGGATCGACGGCGAGGTGCTGAGGCTTCCCATCGGCGTCTTCGGGATGATCGCGCCGTTCAACTTCCCGGCGATGGTGCCTTTCTGGTTCCTGCCGTACGCCGTGGCCAGCGGCAACACCTTCGTGCTGAAGCCCTCGGAGCTGGTGCCCGCAACGATGCAGCTCCTGATGGAGTGGCTGGCCGAGGCGGGGCTTCCCGCCGGGGTCGTCAATCTCGTCAACGGCGATCGCGGCGTGAGCGAGGCGCTCATCGCGCACCCGGACGTCGCCGGCATCTCGGTGGTCGGGCGTTCCGCCACCTGCCAGGCCATCGCCTCGGCCTGTGTCGCGGCGAACAAGCGCTTCCAGGCGATGGGCGGCGCCAAGAACCACCTGGTGGTCATGCCCGACGCCAAGCTCGACGAGGCGGTGCGCAACATGATCACCTCCGGCTACGGCTGCGCCGGGCAGCGCTGCATGGCGTCGTCCGCCATCGTGGCGGTCGGTGGCTCGCACTACGCCGACGTCGTCGAGCAGTTCGTCGCCGCGTCGAAGCAGGTGCGCGTCGCCGATCCGCTCGACCCCGCCGTCGCGAACGAAGCGATGGTGATGGGCCCGGTCATCAGCGCGCAGTCACGCTCCTTCATCCACCAGATGATCGACACCGGCGTGGCGGAAGGGGCGCGGCTCGTGCTCGACGGCCGCGGCCTCGCCGTGAAGGGGCGCGAGCGCGGCCACTTCGTCGGCCCGACCGTCTTCGCCGACGTGAAGCCGGGCATGCAGGTGCACCAGACGGAGATCTTCGGCCCGGTGCAGGTGATGCTGCGCGCCGAGACCCTCGACGACGCCATCGCGATCATCAACTGCCACCCATACGGCAACGGAGCCTCGATCTACACGCAGAACGGCTACTGGGCGCGCCGCTTCAAGATGGAGACGCAGGCCGGCATGATCGGCGTCAACGTCGGCATCCCCGCGCCCGTCGCGTCGCTGCCGTTCGGCGGCATGAAGGCGTCGCAGTTCTCCCACATCAAGGCGCAGGGGAAGTCGATCGTCTCCTTCTTCACCCAGGAGAAGATCGTCACTGAGCGCTACTGGCCCGAGGGCTGAGCGCCGGCCCCTCCGCTACGGAGGCGTCGGGCAGGGCGCCGGGTTCGGCCTGACGTTGCCCGCCGAGTCCTTCCCGAGCGGCCCTTCCCCGCAGCTGCTCTCCGCGGTCGCGTCGTAGTAGAAGGCGGTGCCGGGAGGCGGATCCTCCGCGTCGCTCGACCCCAGCGGACCGTTCGACGCGGCGTCGGCACTCTCGAAGCAGACGTGGTCGTAGACCGATCCGGGAAGCCGGCTGCCGAGGTAGTGGATCGGGATCGTCCCACGGTAGGAGTTCCACTCCGCCGCGGGTGTCGCCGACCAGCCGAATCCGGTCTGGGTGGTGAAATCGAGCTCCGACACCTCGTGGAGCGACGCCGGCTCCGCCGTGCAGGTCCCGCCGCCCTCCTCGCTGCAGGCATTGAGGGTGCACGCGTCGCCGTCGTCGCACGTGGCCGGCTGCTGACGGCATGCGCCGATGCTGGGATCGCAGTAATCGATGGTGCAGGACAGCCCGTCCTCGCAGTTGACGCCCGCGCCTCCGGCGCAGAGGGCGCCGCCGCGTCCGTCGCTCTTGCACCGATCCAGGTCGGTGCAGGAGTTGTGATCGTCGCAGGGGGCGCCGATGCTGGGCGTGCCGCCGCTGCACGTCATTCCACCTTTCGGCCCTTGTGTACAGGTGCTGCCGGTCAAACACCCGGAGGGGTCGTTGCACGACGTTCCCTGCGCCACCGCCTGGTGGGTGCATTGCCCTTCCGCGGGGCCGCAGGAATCGATGGTGCACGGATTGCGGTCATCGCAGTTGAGCGGGTCGTGCGCGCACTGCCCCGTCTGCGGGTCGCAGTAGTCGCGGTTGCAGATCTCGCCGTCGCCGCACTCCACCACGGTCCCCTGGCAGTAGGACTGCGTCCCGGAAACCTGGCAGAGGTCGTCGTGCGTGCAGGGGTTCTGATCGTCACAGGCCGCCCCCGGGGTGATCGTCCCCTGGCAGGTCACACCCATCTCGGTGGCCACGCAGGCGTCGTCGGTGGTGCAGACGTTGCCGTCATCGCAAGCCGATCCGGGGTCGCGGAGAACGTGAGTGCAGCCGCCGACCTCGCCGCCGCAGAAGTCGTCGGTGCAGGGATTGCCGTCGTCGCAGCTCGAATTGTGATGGCACAGGCCGGTCGACCCATCGCAGTAGTCGTAGGTGCAGGTTTCACCGTCGTCGCAGTTCTTTGCCACGCCGAGGCACTGCCCGTACTGGCACGATTCTCCGGTCACGCAGAGGTCGTGGCCGGGGCACGCCGTGCCGTTGGGCAGCGGATCAAAGTGACACCCGGATCCCGGATCGCAGGAGTCAGCCGTGCAGGGATTGCCGTCGTCGCAGGCGACCGCCAGGAAGCGGCAGGAGCCGGTCGCCGGGTCGCAGGAGTCGCGCGTGCAGGCGCTGCCGTCGTCGCAGGCCGGGGGCGGGCCGCCGCTGATGCACTGCCCGTGGGCGCACTGGTCGCCCTGGGTGCAGGCGTCGTGGTCGTCGCACGATGTGCCGTCCGGTACCGTGAGGTTCCGACAGCGCCCCTCGCGCGGATCGCAGCTGTCGACGGTGCAGGTGTTCCCGTCGTCGCAGTGCAAGGGCACCCCGACGCATTGTCCCGCGCTACAGCGATCCTGGCTCGTGCAGGCATTCCGGTCGTCGCAGATCTTTCCGTCGGGGCCCGGCGAAGCGGTGCAGCCGGTCGCCGGGTCGCAGCTGTCGATGGTGCAGACGTTGCCGTCGTTGCAGACGGTGGGCGTGTGCTGGCACTGGCCGGCGGCATCGCAGAGATCATCGGTGCAGGCGTCGCCATCGTCGCAGGGGGACGCACTGTGGACGCATTGTCCGGTCGCGACATCACAGGAGTCGGCCGTGCAGCCGTTGCCGTCGTCGCAGGAGATCGGCAGGAACAGGCACCCGCCGGTCGCCGGATCGCACACGTCGGTCGTGCACGGGTTGCCGTCGTCGCAGGCGGTCGTCCCGGTGGCCGCGCACTGGCCCCCCTGGCAGCTCTCCCCCTGGGTGCAGGCGCTGTGGTCGTCGCACGCTTCGCCGTCGGGGCGCGGCACGAAGAGGCACGTCCCGTCGGGCTCGCGGCAGGAGTCGTCGGTGCACGGGTTGCCGTCGTCGCAATCGACGGTCAGGTGCAGACAGGAGACCTCGGCGCCCTTGGGGTCGCAGTAGTCGAGGGTGCAGGCCCTCTGGTCGTCGCAGGTCACCGGCACCGGCCCGACGCAGCGCCCGCCCTGGCAGACGTCCCCCGTGGAACACGTGTTGAGGTCGTCGCAGACGGAGCCCTCGGGGTGCGGCGCGTGCTGGCAGCCGCTCTCCATCGAGCAGGAATCATCCGTGCAGGAGTTGAAGTCGTTGCAGAACGCCGGCCCGCTGATGCATCCGCCGTCGAGGTAAGAGCAGGTGTCATTGGTGCAGGCGTTGCCATCGCTGCACTCGAGGTACGTTCCCGCGCAGTACACATTCCCGAATTGCGACTGACAAGTATCCCCGGTGGTGCAGGGACTGAGGTCGTCGCAGGCCGCCCCGGGCGTGGCCGTGCCGTAGCAATTGAACCCGTTGTTGCCGAACCGGCATTCATCGTCGACCGTGCACCCATTCAGGTCGTCGCACGCCGAGCCCACCTCGAGCTGGCTGTTGTGACACCCGGTGGCGGGATCGCACGAGTCGATGGTGCAGGGGTTCCGGTCGTCGCACTGGGTGGCCGGGTGCTGGCACTGCCCCGTGTTGCCATCGCAGTAATCCTGCGTGCACTCGTCGGAGTCGTTGCAATCGCGGTAGGTCCCCTGACAGTACGAGTAGCCGGGACCCGCGTCGAGGCAGAGGTCGTTGATCGTGCAGGGGTTCTGGTCGTTGCAGGCCGCCCCCGGTGTGGTCGTGCCGACACACTGCACTCCCATCCCGAAGTTATGGCAGGAAGTGGCCGTCGTGCAGGCATTGTGATCGTCGCACGACGCGCCCTCCGGCAGCAGCGTGTGATGGCACTGCCCGGTCGCCGCGTCGCAGGCATCGAGGGTGCAGCCGTTGCCGTCGTCGCAGGTGTACGCGAAGTGCTCGCACTGCCCCGTGGCGTCGCAGGAGTCGTTGGTGCAGTCGTTGCCGTCGTCGCAGAGGGTGTGGCCCTGGACGCACTCCCCCGCCTGGCAGAGGCTCGGGGCCATGCAGGGGTTCGTGCCGCACTCGATCCCGTCGGGGACCGGGGCGAAGCGACAACCCAGGTCGGGCTCGCATGAATCCACCGTGCAGGGGTTGAAGTCCTCGCACACCACGGCCGGGTGCACGCACTGGCCGGTCGTCGGATCGCAGCGGTCCACCGTGCACGGATCGTTGTCTGCGCAAGATGCCTCGCAGGTCAACGCCGGCCTGATGGAGGCGGCCGGTGCGGGCTTCGGCTCGACCCGGGCGGTCGCGGCGCCCGGAGACAGGGCCGCGGGCGGCGTGGCGGGCGAATCCGGCGTCTTGACGCCGGCCGCAGCTCCCCGTGCGATGCTCCGCCGCGAGTGCACCGAGGCGATCACCGGCAGCGCCAAGGACGCCGCGAGAACGAGGGTGAAGAGGACAGGACGACGGCCGGCGGACGTCCGCAGGTGCATGAACGACCTCATTCCCGCGAGGGCGCGGGTCTGTGCGTCGGTGCCTGCGGCGCGGCACGGGCGTGATGTCTGTCTGTCAGCTAGGCGGCGAGAACTTGGGAGGGTCTATACGCCCAAGGGCGCGGGTCTGTCAACGTGGTTCGCGTCAGAAGGCGCATCCGGCTGTCAGCCGCGCGGCCTGGATGCCGGTCGCGACGGCCAGATGGTCCAGGTCCCCTGCGCGGTCGCGAGGATCTTCCCCTCGGCGTCGCGGACTTCCCCTTCGGCGAAGGCGGCGGTGCGGCCGCGGCGGGCCATGCGCCCCTCGGTGGTGATCACCCCGGGGAAGATGGGCTCGCGGTACTGCACCGAGATCTGCATCGTGCCGGTCCATTCCTCGGGGGCGATGGCGGAGACGACCGCGGTGCCGAGCGCCATGTCGAGCAGCGACGCGGCAACGCCGCCGTGCGCCACGCCGCGGCGGTTGAGGTGATCGGGGCCGACCGTCAGCTCGTAGCGGGCCCGGCCGCCGGCCTTCTCGGTGAGCCGGGCGCCGATGAGCTTGTGGAACGCCGGCTCGTCGCGCTGGATGTCGCTCATCGCCCGGGGATCCGTCGTGGAGTTGCGCCCATGGCCCCGGATTCTGACACAGGCGCCGAGGCGTAGAATGCTGCGCATGAGCCCACAGGTCATCACGACATCCGCGTGGCTCTGGCTGGCCGTGGGAGCGACCACGGCTCCCGTGGCTGCTTCGGCCGCCCCACCGTCGTCGCCAACGCCCTCCGCCGCATCGCCGTCGGCTGCGGCCGACTCGCTGAAGGCGCTGTGGGGATCGAGGCTCCTGCACGCCCTGGTCATCGCCGATGTGGCGGCGGGAAGCCCGGCCGAGAAGGCCGGTCTGCGGATCGGCGACGTTCTTGAGAGTTACGGCGGCACGACCATCGATGACGTCCCGAGCATCGAAGATTTCGCCGCGGGTTTGAAGAACGCTGCCCGGAAGGGTCCCGTCGCCGTGAAGATCCGTCGCTTCGATTTCCAGGCCGGACCGCCGCGCACGCTCACCCTGGAGGTCCGGCTCTCGGAGGATCCGCAGGCGCGGGTCGGCCTCGCGGTGCACCCCGCCGTCTTCTTCGTCGACCTGCTCGCCGAGGGCGCCGCCGGAAAAGCCGGCGTCAAGCCCTGGGACTGCATCGACGCCGTCGAAGGAGAGGAGTTGTCCGAGCACCCGCGCCTGAGCGACTTCGAGAGCCACGTGCTGACCTTGAAGAACAAGGATGGGAACGTCCGCGTCACCATCGGCCGCTGGCGACCCGCCCCCGAGGGCGAGACACCGAAGATCGGGCTCGATCGAGAGCGTGAAGTCGTCCTCCCGGTCCCGGGGAGCTGACCACGCGGAGGGAAGAACTGCGATGTGGCACACTCAACGCATGAGCATCCCGCCACGCTTCACCCTGCTGACCGCCTGGCTGATCCTCGCAGCGGCGGTTCCGTCGTCAGCGGCCCCGCCGCCGGCCGCGGTTCCGTCGAGCGCCTCCGGGGCGGGGCCCGGCCAGCCCGGGTCGCCCGGCTCGGGCGGCTCCGCCGAGCGGATCCGGGTTCCGCGGTTGATCGATCGCGAGAGGCCGGCCTTTCCGCCCGCCGCGGCGCGCGCGGGAATCTGGGACGCCACCGTCGTGGTGACGATCACCGTCCATCGCGACGGCTCGGTCGAGCCGCTCGAGGTCCTGGAGTGCTCGAGCTGGGGGTTCGGCTTCGAAGACGAGGCGCTGCGGACCGTCGCGAACTGGCGTTTCTCTCCCGCCCTTCAAGAGGGACGCCCCGTCGAAGTCGCCCAGGCCATCATCGTGCGGTTCCATCGCGAGGCGCGCGCCTTCTCCATCTGACGTGAATCCCCGCGCCGTTCCGTCGCTGAAGTCGATCCCGTGCGCGCGTCCTGCAACGCCGCTCGTTCTGACATGCGAACACGCCTCGAACCGGCTGCCGCGCGGCTGCCGGCCGCGCACCGAGGCCGAGCGGGCGCTCCTCCACACCCACTGGGCCTCGGACATCGGCGCGTGGGAAGTCGCGCGGCGCCTGGCCCGCCGGCTCGGCGCCGCGGCCGTCGGGGGCGGCGTGTCGCGTCTCGTCGTCGACCTGAATCGCGCCGTCGTCGATCCGAGCCTCATCCGTCGCGAGGCGGGCTGGGTGAAGATCTCGTGGAACGCGCGCGTGACGCCGGCCGAGGTGGAGCGGCGCATGGGCGCCTTCCACCTCCCGTACCACGACGCCATCGACCGCGCCATTCTGCGCCTCGCCGTGCGCGGCGCGCGGCCGCTCCTGCTGTCGGTGCACTCCTTCACGCCGCTCTACGAGGGACGCCGCCGCGAGTTCGACATGGGGGTGCTGTTCGACCGCAGCCGGGGGCACGCGGAACGCCTGATGCGCGGCCTGCGGCGCGAGGGGTTCGAGGTGCGCGAGAACGAGCCCTACTCGGGAATCGCCGGGATGATGTACTCGATCCACCGGCACGGCACGCACCACGACCTGCCGTGCCTCGAGCTGGAGATGAACCAGGCGCTCTTCCGCCGCCGCGGCGCTGCCGAGCGGCTGGCGCC
Organism: Verrucomicrobiia bacterium; assembly: GCA_035638075.1. GTDB lineage: Bacteria > Acidobacteriota > Polarisedimenticolia > Gp22-AA2 > Gp22-AA2 > DASRAU01. Next base: position 5,418 of record DASRAU010000037.1, on the reverse strand, counting down.
GAAGATCGCGCGGGCGCTCGCACCGCTCCTCGATCTGCAACGCCCCGGCCGGCGCCGCTCCGAGGCCCGCACCGGCTCCTAGCCGCGCTCGTAGATCTCCCGGGCGATGATGAGGCGCTGGATCTGCGACGTGCCCTCGTAGATCTGGAAGATCTTGGCGTCGCGCATCAGCTTCTCGACCGGGTATTCCTTGTTGAAGCCGTAGCCGCCGAAGATCTGCACCGCGTCGGTGGCGACCTGCATGGCGGAATCCGCCGCGAACGCCTTGGCCATCGCCGCCTCGCGGGTGTTGCGCTCGCCCCGGTCGATCTTCCAGGCCGACTGCCAGACCAGCAGGCGCGCCGCCTCGACCTTCATCGCCATCTCCGCCACCATGAAGGCGAGCGCCTGGTGCTTGTGGATCGGCACGCCGAAGGCGGTGCGCTCCTTCGAGTAGCGGACCGCGTGATCCATGGCGGAGCGCGCCAGCCCGACCGCGGCGGCGGCGACGATGGGGCGCGAGTGGTCGAAGGCCGCCATCGCCAGCATCCAGCCCTTCCCCTCGGCGCCGATGAGGTCCTTCTTCGGAACCTTGACGTCGTTGAAGGTGATGGCGCGCGTGTCGGAGCAGCGCTGCCCCATGTTCTTCTCTTTCTTGCCGACCTCGATGCCCGGCGTGTCGCGCGGCACGTAGAAGGCGCTCATGCCGCGGTGCTTCTGGCTCTCGTCGGTGTAGGCGACGACGAAGTACCAGTCGGCGGTGCTGCCGTTGGTGATCCACATCTTCTGGCCCTTGAGGACGTAGTCGTCGCCGACCTTGCGCGCCGTCGTCTTCATGCCGGCGACGTCGGAGCCGGCCTGGGGTTCGGTGACGCAGTAGGCGGCGAGGCGGAACTGCTCGGTCATCGGGGTGAGGATGCGGCGCTTCTGCTCGTCGGAGGCGCCGACGATGATCGGCCCCTCGGCCAGCGTGTTCGCCTCCATGGCGGTGCCGATGCCGGTGCAGCCGCGGGCGATCTCCTCGGCAAGGATGCAGCCGTCCACGACGCCGAGGCCGGCGCCGCCGTATTCCGCCGGGATGTGCGTGTTCATGAGCCCGAGGTCCCAGGCCTTCTGGCAGATGGCGCGCGGGAACTCGCCGGTCTCGTCGTGGTGCGCCGCGTTCGGGACGATTTCCTTCTCGGCGAACTCGCGGGCGAGGCCCTGGAGCTGCTGCTGCTCCTCGCTCAGGCTGAAATCGATCATCGTCGGTCGTCTCCTAGAGATCCTTCACGTCGAGCTTGACGGTCGCGTCCTTCCACGCCGTGTCGAACTGGCGCTTCACGAGGGCGGCGTCGGCCGTCCGCTTCTGCGCTTCGAGGCTCTTCCACAGGCCGAACAGGGACCGCGCGTTGCGCGGGTTGCGGTCGAGGTCGGCGCGGAACACCTTCTCCGCCTCGGCGGCGCGGCCCGAGCGCAACAGCGCCCCGCCGTGCGACTCGCGCACGGGATAGAACCACTCGGGCGGCTCGTTGTACGGCAGGTTGTCCTGCGCCTGCACCGCCGCGTTCCACGCGGCGATCGCCCCATCCTTGTCGCCGACCGATTCGAGGATGCGGGCGTTGAGCACGTGTCCCGCGACCGCGAGGTAATCCTGCGCCGGCGCGAAGGCGTGCGCCCACGTCGGCGGGATCTTGTCGCGCAGCTCGCCGAAGGCTTTCTTCTCTTCCCGGGCCGCCGCGAGGTTCTTCTTCGCCGCCTGCGCCACGCCACGGGCCGCGTGCCACATCGCCGTGTCGATGACGAAGCGCTTGTCCGGGGCCGGGAGCTTCAGGATGTCATCCCACATGCCGAAGCGCCAGCGGGCGGAGATGGAGTACTCGCCGTACATCTCGAGGAAGGGCCCCATCACCGGGTCGAGATCCCCCGGCGGAGTGAACTCGGCGTTTTCCTTGCCCACCCGATCGGCCGCCGCGATCGCCTTGTCCTTCATGCCGGCCATCATGCTGCCGTATGCCACGAAGTGCGAATTGTGCGTGGAGTACATGATGGGATACATCGCCGTCTTGCCGAAGTCCTTGAACAACGCCTCGTCGGCGGCGACGGCCTTCTGGTTGGTCGCCACCGTGTCGGCGAAATCTCCCGTGCGCAGGAAGATGTGCCCGGGCATGTGCACGAGGTGCCCGGCCGCCGGCGCGGCGGTCAGGAGCCGCTGCGCGCTCGGCAACGCCCGCGCCGGGTTGGGCGAAGCCTCGACGGCGTGGATGTAGAAATGGTTCGCGCCGATGTGCCCCGGGTCGCGGCGCAGCACCGATTCGAGCACGTCGAGGATCTCCGGCGTGTCCGCCGCCGGCTTGCCGTCGGGGCCCCAGAACTTCCACGGGTTCAGGTCCATCACGCTCTCGGCGTAGATGGTCGCGGCGTCGAGGTCGTCGGGATACTTCTGCGTCACCTGCTTCATCGCCGCCCGGTACGCCTCGTCGAGGGCGCGCAGGTCGGCCTTCGGGTCGTTCGAGTAGCGCGGCGCCATCGCCTCGATGTAGTCGCGCTCGGCCTCGGCTCCCGACGCGGCGAGGCTGCGCGCCTTCGTGATGGCCTCGAACGCCCCCTTGTCCCGATCCGGAATGCGCGGCGTGTTGATGTCGGGACCGAGCGCATAGGCGATGCCCCACTGCGGCATCGGCGCCTTCGGGTCGAGCTCGGCCGCCTTGCGGAACGCCCGCTCGGATTCCTCCTTGTTGAAGGCGAAGGAGAGGTTGAGCCCCATGTCGAAGTACTTCTGCGCCTCGGGGCTCGACGTCGCGATCGGATGCGTGTGATCCGAGAGCCCGCCCAGGAGCTTCGGCGACGTCGGCGCGGCCGCGGGCCCGGCCGCATGTCCGTCGTGCCCCTGCGCCGACGCCCGCTCCGGCGGCAGCCCGAACGCAACAACGAAGACCAGGACGGTGGAAACGAGAAGCGTGCGCTTCACCCGGAACGACAGACGGCCATCCATCGAGTCGAGTCCTCCCATCGAGGGGGCGCAAGTATAAGATGCCCGCATGCCACAGCGGGAAGCGTCCGCGGCTTCGAGGCTCCTCGACATGCGCGAGGCCGCCGACCCGGCATGGCGCGCCGTCTACGGCGAGATGCTGCATCTGTCGCTCCAGCGGCAGCCGCGCTGGTTCCGGCCGATCCTCCTGAAGCACCGCCGGCTGCAGACCATGACCGGTTACGACCACTGGTCGCGGGCGTGGGAATACCCGTGGGCGGTCTTCGCCGCCGATTTCGACGGTAGGCCGCTTCGTGTCCTCGACGTCGGCGGCGGCGGGAGCCCGTTCGCGCCCTGGCTCGCGGCGCGCGGTCACGACGCGCACGTCGTCGATCCGTCCCTCGACCAGGGACGCTTTTTCGCCTGGGACCCCGGTCGCAGCGCCTGGAAGAACACGCGCACGCTCGCCAAGCAGTCGGCCTTCCGCGTCGTGGGCATCCGCACTCTGTGGGGCCTGCCGAAGGACGGCACGTCCCAGCGCCTGCACTATTGGCCCTTCATGGCGCAGAAGATGGACTTCCCCGACGGCCACTTCGACCGCGTCTTCTGCCTGAGCGTCATCGAGCACATCCCGCACGACCTGTGGCCCGCCTGCATGCGCGAGTTCGTCCGCGTGCTGAAGCCCGGCGGCCGCCTCGTCATCACCATGGACATGGAGACGAGCGAAGCGAACGAGCGCCTGTACGCGAAGCTGGTGGCGGCGTGCCCCCTCCGCCTCGTGGGCGATCCGAACTACCCGGTGCCTCTCGACCCCGCCGAGGCGCAAGGGCGCCATCCGAAGAACTGGTACGAAACTCTCGGCCTCGTCTGGAGCCAATGACCATGCAGACTCTGCGGAACTACATCGACGGCGCGTTCGTGGATTCGGTGACCAAGAAGACGTTCGACGTGTTCAACCCGGCGACGCGCGAGGCGATCGCCAAGGCGCCCGACTCGAACGCCGAGGACGTCGATCGCGCCGTGCGCGCGGCGCGGCGCGCCTTCGACGAGGACGGCTGGCCGCAGATGTCGGCCCGCGAGCGCGGCCGCATCCTGTTCCGGCTCGCCGAGTACTTGAAGGTCAACGCGCGCCGCTTCGCCGAGGCGGAGACGACCAACAACGGCAAGCCGATCGCCGAAGCCGAGGGGGATCTCGGTGACTCCGCTTTCTGCTTCGAGTACTACGGCGGGCTGGCGACGAAGATCAAAGGCGACGTGCTGACCATCCCGGACAATGCGCTGAGCCTGGCGCTCAAGGAGCCGGTCGGAGTCGCCGGGCAGATCGTCCCGTGGAACTACCCGCTGATGATGGCGTCGCAGAAGATTGCACCCGCGCTCGCGGCCGGCTGCACCGTCGTCCTCAAGCCGGCGGAGCAGACGCCGGTGACCATCACCCTGCTCGCCGAGGCGTTCGCCGAGGCGGGCGTGCCGAAAGGCGTCGTCAACATCGTGCACGGCTTCGGCGAGACGGCGGGGGCGTCGATCGTCGTCCACCCGGGAGTCGAGAAGATCGGCTTCACCGGGTCGACCGCCGTCGGCAAGTCGATCCTCAAGGGGGCCGCCGACACGCTGAAGCGCGTGTCCCTCGAGCTCGGCGGCAAGTCCCCGAACATCTTCTTCGCCGACGCCGACTTCGAGGCGGCGGTGGACGGGGCGCTGTTCGGCGTCTTCATCAACCAGGGAGAGGTCTGCTCGGCCGGCAGCCGGGTGCTGGTGCAGCGGCCGATCTACAGGAAGCTCGTGGACGCCATGGTCGAGAAGGCGAAGCGCATCCCCGTCGGGCCGGGGATCGATCCGGCGAACCGCATGGGACCGCTGGTCTCGCAGGAGCAGTACGACCGCGTCCTCGGCTATCTCGCCAAGGGGAAAAGCGAAGCCAGGCTCGCGGTCGGCGGCGGGCGGCCGGAGAAGCTCTCGGGCGCGGCGGAGAAGGGCTTCTTCGTGTCCCCGACGATCTTCTACGACGTGGACAACAACGCCACCATCGCGCGCGAGGAGATCTTCGGCCCGGTGATGTCGGTCATCCCGTTCGACGACGAGGCCGAGGCGCTGCGCATCGCCAATGACACGCACTACGGGCTGGCGGCAGCCGTCTGGACGCGCGACCTGTTCAAGGCGATGCGCGCCGTGCGCCAGCTGCGCGCCGGCATCGTCTGGGTGAACCACATGCAGCCGACGCCGGTCGAAGCCCCCTGGGGCGGCTTCAAGCAGTCGGGCTTCGGTCGCGAGCTGGGACCGTGGGGCCTCGACGAGTACCTCGAGGTGAAGCAGGTCTACGTCAATCTCGACGAGACGCCGATCGGCTGGTATCGCTGAGCCGGCTCAGGAGCTGCCGCGCCGGGCCGTTCTGCGGGTCGTAACGCAGCGCCGACTCGAAAGCGTGCCGCGCTTCGTCCTGCTTCCCGGACATGAGCGCGCACCGTCCCCACAGGAGGTAGCCGGGGGCGGCG
>DASRAU010000036.1:0-231737 GCA_035638075.1 Verrucomicrobiia bacterium | reverse complement strand
CGGGTGGTATCGCTGAGCCGGCTCAGGAGCTGCCGCGCCGGGCCGTTCTGCGGGTCGTAGCGCAGCGCCGACTCGAAGGCGCGGCGCGCCTCCGCCTGCTTCCCCGACATGAGCGCGCACCGACCCCACAGGAGATAACCGGGGGCGGCGTTCGTCGAGAAGCTCAGTCCCCTCACGAACGCACCCCGCACGACCGCGAGGATCTTGTCGGCCGGCGTGCCGCCGGCTTCGAACGCCGCGGTGGCGAGAGCGAATTCGAGATCGGGATCCTCGGGCGCGAGGCGCACGGCGCGCCGCAGCACCGCCGCCGCCTGGTCCGGTTCGTGGCGCAGCAGATGATGCCGCGCCAAAGCCCACAGCACGTCCGGGTCGTCGTGGTGCCGGTTCAGGCGCTGCAGCGTCCGATCGTCGAGGATTCCGGTCGCGGTGTCCTCGGCGGCGCGCGCCCCCTCCTCGTCCCCGCGCGCCCGCAGCATCGCGGCGAGAGCGTGCCACGCGGGCTCCGCCTCGGCGGGCGTGAGCGCCAGCTCCTGCGCGCGGCGCAGCTCGCGCTCGTCGCCGTTGCGCTCTCCCAGGAAGGTGCGCACCTGGATGGCGCGCAGGCGGGATTGCCGGCTGATCTCATGGTCGGGCAGATTGAAGAGCAGGGCGCAGGCGGCGACCACCGCCACACCGCGCAGCAGGACCGCACCACGCCCGGGCGCCGCTGACGCGAGCGCGCGTCCGAGCCCGACCACCGCCGCCGCCGCGAACGGCATCAGCAGCGCGGCCAGCTCGAGACGGAAGCGCGCCCCGACGTAGAAGACGCACATCGACAGGACCGGCAGCGCCAGGAACGGCAGCAGCCACGGGCCGTGCCGTCTCCGGAACTCCGCCACGCCGAACGTCATCACCAGCCCCAGCACCGCGAACGGCGCGAGGATCCCCATGCCGGCGGCGAAGGCGCCGAGGCGCTCCTGCTTGACGAGCAGCGGCAGGTCGTCCTGGCCCTCGTAGCCGTGGAGCATGTAGAGGAGCCGCCGCGCCTCGAGCACGACCTGCCCGCCGAAGCCGCGTTGCGCCATGCTGGCGATCCCTTCATGGCGCCAGTACGACGAGGTCGCGACCGGATCGATCGGGACGCCCGAGGCGAGCGACGCGAGCCGGCGGGACACGCGGTCGTCGAGGCGGTCGAGCGGATCCGCGGCGGGGGCCTGCATCCACTGCCACGCGAGCGGCGGCGGGAAGTACGACAGCCCGCGCGCCTGCCAGTTGTGGCTGGTGTAGAAGACCCAGCCTCCCGACGACGTCACCGGGATGAACGCCCGCGAAGCCGACCAGTTCTGCCAGGCGATCGGCAGGATGGGCAGAAGCGCGAACGGCACCACCGCGAGCACCCGCACCGTCTGGCGCCCCGGCGCGACCTGCGCCAGCGGCAGGAGCAGCAGCAGGAGCAGCGCGTCGGGTCGATGGATGGCGCGCAGGCCGATGAGAACTCCTGTGACCGCCCAGGCGGCGAACGTCGGCCGCTTTGCCGCGTGCGCGGCGGCGAGGACCGCCGCAAGGCCGAGCAGCATCCCGAGGCCGTCCGATTCGAGCTCGATGGCGGCGAGCAGGAACGGCCCGTACACCGCGGCGCCGATGCCGGCGATCGCCGCGGCGGTCCGGCCGAAGAGCCGATCCGCGATGGCCGCCACCAGCACGCAGGCGATCGCGCCGGCGACGACCTGCGCCAGGACGATGGCGTGCGCGTCGGCGCCGAGTCGCAGCGCGGCCGCGACACCCAGCGTGTAGATCGGCGAGAAGGCCCACGGCTCGCGCGGCGCGCCGCCGTGCGCGAGGAGATCGCGCGCCAGCAGCAGGTACTTGTCGAAGACGAGGGACGGATCGAACGTGGCGTGCAGCGCCAGGAGACGCGCCGCGAGGCCCAGGCCGAACACGCCGAGGAAGAGCCGGAATCGATCGCGCTGCATCGGTCGTCATCGACGGTGGGGGCGGCGCCGACCGTCGGCGGGCGGATTGTCCGCGATGCGCCGCGGCGGCGCAAGCGCACACTCTGTGCCCCCGCGCACCCTGCGCCGCACGGCTGTCCCCGGATTCCCCCTCGGAAGGGACCTCATTCCCTCTATGAGAATTGCGGCTTGACACGCGTCTTCCGTGCTAGAGTCTCGCCGTCTCGACGGCAGTTCATCCCGACCGGCAGTGAACTCAGGAGGTGCAGATGGCCGCAAAGAAGGGTCGCAAGCCGAGTGCAGCATTCATGAAGCCGATGACCCCGAGCGCCGCGCTCGCCGAGGTGATCGGCTCGAAGGCGATGCCTCGGACCCAGGTGACGAAGAAGCTCTGGGAGTACATCAAGAAGCACAAGCTTCAGGACGCGAAGAACCGGCGGATGATCAACGCCGACGATTCTCTGAAGAAGGTCTTCGGCGGCAAGGGCAAGGTCAACATGTTCGAGATGACCAAGCTCGTCAACAAGCACCTCAAGGCGTAGCCCGCCTCACCCGCGAAAATCCCCTCCCGCCCGCGGCCGCGCTCGTCGCCGCCGCGGGCGGGAGGCGCAGTCGCAGCGCTTCCCTCCGCTCCCCGGAGACGTTGTCGCGATGAACGACGTTCCCCCGCCGACCGACGCTCCGCCCCCCTGGCCCCCGGCCGTTCCCGATCCCGCGACGGAGCCCGCCGCCGCGACCGAACCCGTCGCCGCGATGCCGCCGCCGCTCGTGCCGCCGATGGTTCCAGCCCGCGAGCCGCTCAATCCGTGGCTGTCGATGTGGACCCGGCCGCGCGCCACCATGCGCCAGATCCTCGACACCAATCCGCGCGCCTGGGTGCACGCGCTGGCCATTCTCGGAGGCGTCGCCGAGTTCCTCTTCGCGCCCATTCCCTCCGTGCGCCCGCTCTCCGGCGTCTCCCCGGGAACGATGGTCGTCTTCAAGGGCTTCGCCGGCGTCGCCGTCGGCTTGATCGGCCTCTATTTCGGCTCGTTCCTCGTCTGGCTGACCGGGCGATGGATCGGGGGCCGGGGCAACTTCGTGGAGGTGAGGGCGGCCTCCGCCTGGCCGAACGTGCTTTCGCTGTGGGGCGTGCTGCTGTGGCTGCCGATGCTCGCCTACCTCGGCCTGGACGCCTTCCGGCTGAGCGCCGAGCCGATGCTCGATGACCCGGTCGGGATGATGCTGGTCGGGCCGGCGCAGTTCCTCGGGGGCGTCATCGCCATCTGGCGCTTCATCGTCGTCCTCAAGTGCCTCGGCGAGGCGCACGGCTTCTCGGCGTGGCGGGCGCTCGGAGCCGCGCTTCTCGGCGGTCTCCTGCTCCTGGTTCCGATCGCCATCGTCATCGGGATCGGCCTCGGACTTGCGGGAGCCCTCTCCGGCTCCTGATTCCGCTCTCCTCCCCTCCCTTTTCTTCTATAATCCGGGGCAGGTTTTCCCCATGAGCCCCGAGACCGCAGCATCTCTCCGGACCAAGCTCATCGATCGGCGCAAGCGGCTCGAGGAGGCGGTCGAGGAACGCGGCACGCTCGACGACCTCGTGAGTCTCGTCGAGCAGGTCGACTCGGCCTTGCGGCGGATGGAGAACCACACCTACGGCACCTGCACGGTCTGCCACACCGACATCGACGAGGCAGACCTCCTGCGCAATCCCTTCGCCGAGTACTGCCTGTGCCAGTTGAACGACCAGCAGCAGGCGGCCCTGCAGCACGACCTCGACACGGCGCAGCGCATCCAGCGGGGCCTGCTCCCGGCGCAGGACGTCCACGCCGCCGGCTTCGAGGCGCACTACCGCTACCAGCCGGCCGGCCCGGTGAGCGGCGACTACTGCGATCTCGTCACGACCGGCAACGGCGACGGCGATTTGTACTTCGCGGTCGCCGATGTTTCCGGCAAGGGGATCTCGGCGGCGCTCCTGATGGCGCACCTGAACGCGTCGTTCCGCAGCCTCATCCAGGTCGGCCTGCCCCTGCCGGAGATCCTGGCGCGGCAGAACCGGCTGCTCCTCGACAGCCACCTGCCGTCGCAGTACGCGACGCTGGTGTGCGGCCGGGCGCGGCGCGGCGGCGAGGTGGAGATCGTCAATGCCGGCCACTGGCCGCCGCTCGTGGCGCGGCGCGACCGCATCGAGACACTCGAGCAGAGCGGCCTGCCCATCGGCATGATCGGCGACCGCCGCTACGAGACCGCGACCGTGCGGCTGGAGCCCGGTGACACGCTGTTCCTCTACACCGACGGGCTGGTCGAGGCGCGCGACGGCGGCGACAGCGAGTTCGGCGCGACCCGCCTCACCGACCTGCTGACGAAGCACCGGGACCTCGCACCGCGCGCGCTGGCCGACGCCTGCCTGCTGTCGCTGTCCGATTTCCTGCGCGGCTCCCGCCCGACAGACGACCTGTCGCTGATGGCTATCCGGCGAGCTTCTTGAGCAGCGGCGCCACCTTCGCGAACGCCTTGAGGTGGGCGTCCACGTCGGCGTCGGTGTGCTGCACCGAGATGGTCCACTGCTCGTCGGGACCGGGGGGCTGCGGGATGATCCCCTCGTTCATCATGCCGAGCCAGAAAGCGTGCGACATGGTCTTGTCCGCCGTCGCCCAGTCCCGGTAGTCGCGCATTTTGTCCTTGCGGAAGTTCACCGTGCCCATGCCGCCGACGCCGTTGGCGTAGGCGGGCAGGCCGTGCTCGCGCACGAGCGCGGCGTAGCCGTCCACGAGCCTGCGGTTCAGCGCGAAGACCTGCTTGTACGCGTCGTCGGTCAGGACCTCTTTCAGCGTCGCCTCGGCCGCCGCCAGCGTCAGCGGATTGCTGGCGTAGGTGCCGACGTGCATGACGCGGAAGGAGTTGATCTCCTCCATCAGGGCCGCGGAGGCGCCGAAGGCGGCGAGCGGCAGTCCCCCGCCGATCGCCTTCGCCAGGCAGACGATGTCGGGGCGGACCTTGTAGTACTCGCTCGCGCCGCCGCGGGCGATCTTCACGCCGGTCTTCACCTCGTCGAAGATGAGCAGCGCGCCGTACTTGTCGCAGACGTCGCGCAGCCCCGGCAGGAAGGCGGGCTCGGGCTCGGTCACGCCCATGTTGAGCATGATCGGCTCGACGATGACGCAGGCGACACGGTTGAGGTTCTCCTCGAAGCGACGGCGCACCGAGTCGAGATCGTTGAACTGGGCGACGTGCGTGTGCTGGATCGTCCCAGGCGGAATCCCCTCGCTCGCCGGCACCGAGGCGGGCGCCTGGCGCAGGCCGACGCGGCCGAGCGGCGGCTTGGTGGAGACGAGCACGGTGTCGTGCGCGCCGTGGTACGCCCCCTCGAACTTGATCACACCGGGCCGGGCCGTCGCGCCGCGCGCCAGGCGGATGGCGTGCATGGTCGCCTCGGTGCCGGAGTTGGCGAAGCGCCACTGCTCCTGGCCGAAGCGCTGCGCCAGTTCCTCCGCCACCACCGCTTCGAGACGGTGCGGCATGGCGTGCAGCGTGCCGCGCTTCACCTGGCGCTCGACCGCCGCGACGACCTTGGGATGGGCGTGGCCCGCCATCATGGCGCCGAACGCCATCCCGAAGTCCACGTAGCGGTTGCCGTCGAGGTCGGTGATGGTCGTGCCGACGGCGGTTTCGACGAAGATCGGGTTCGGATCGACCGCCCGGAAGTTCGAGGAGACGCCCCGCGGCAGCAGGGCCTTGGCACGGTCGTGGGCCTCGCGCGATTTCTTCGTCCGTTCGAGATAGCGGCTCGTGATGGCGTCGAGGCTCGACATGGCGGAATCTCCCCGTGGGACCTTGTTGTTGGATGCGAGGGGGATTTTAGCCGATCAGCGGGCGGCGGAAGGCGTCGGCTCGGCGGCGTCGCGCCGGGTGAAACGGATGTCCGAGTACTCCGCCACCGCCTGGAGCGGACCCACCGTCGCCGCTTCGTCGGAGGCGTAGGTCTCGCGGCGGGTGGCGACGCGCAGGCCGTCGAAGTCGCGGTGATCAGACCAGACCGACAGGCGGTACTGGTTCGCCGACGAGCGGTAGGTGACGATCTCCTCCACCAGGTGGCTGCGGCCGCTGATGTAGACGTCGTGCCAGTCGTCGGTGCCGCCTCCCTCCATCGGGCGCTCGAAGCGCACGCGGATGACGTCGCACGGCCCCGGAGGCACCTTCCCCGCCGTCGGCGGCGTGCGCACCCCGTGCGACTCCAGGAGGATCCCGCTTTGCAGGAATGTCCAGGGGGTCAGGAACTCCCAGCGCACCTGGCGCCCGAAGGCGCGCTGGAACTCCGACTGCGACGGGTCGTCGAACGGCTGCCCGGCGCGCAGGAGCGCGACCTTGTCGAGATCGAGCCGCGCCTCGATCGGGTCGGCTCCCTCGAGGTCCTGCATCCGCAAGTGCACCTCGTCATCGAGCGACAGCCAGTGCTTCTGGACGCGCACCAGGCGCGGCTGCGGGTCGCCGCCGAAGAACTGGAAGCGGTAGCGGTATTCCGCCTCGCGCATCCCCTGCCACACCTCGTAGCCGCCGCACGAGGACAAGAGCGCCGCCATGGCGCGCTGCGCCTTCTCGTCGCGCGTCGCCATCTCCACCCGCGCCACGATCGGATCCTTCTCCTCCGCCCGGCCGGCGCAGCCGGCGGAGAGAAGCGCGAATCCCGCGGCGAGAAGCAATGCGATGCGATTAACGGCTGCCTCCGGGCGCGGCAGGCGGAACGGCGTTCGGGCCCAGGTAGCTGACGCGGCCATCCGGCTCGATGCGGAACATGTGGTGCGGCGTCAGGATGAGGTGCGGCGCGATCGTCGGGTGCTCGAGCACGACCGCGACGTCGGTGTCGGTCGGCAGGTCGCCCTGCGCGTGCGAGTGCAGGGTCGGCGACGCTCCGGCACGGGCCGGCACCGGGACCGTCGTCGTCTCGCCGTGCAGGACGATCATCTCTCCCACCTGCATTCCGTCGCCGCTGATGCGCAGGCGGGCGTCCGAACCGAAGCGGGCGGTGTTCGGAGCGGCCTGCGTCTGGAGGTACACGACGTACGCTCCACCGGTCTTCTCCTTGAAGACCGCCTCGTCCCAGGGTGCGATGGGGCCGCCCGGCTTCGTCGTCGCCCCGGCCCGGGCCGCCTCGATGGCGCGCAGGTGGGTCACGGCATCCGCCGGCGGAGCCTTGGCGCGATCGGGGAAGACGGTCGCCCCCACCTCCCCGGCGCGCGCCTGGTAGACGACGTCGGCGATCAGCACCCACCGTGGCTGGGGACCCGTCTCGTCCCTGAGGAAAAAGCTGACGTGCGGCACGCCGTTGCGATCGACGACGACCGCCCGCGCCTCCGCCACTTCGGGATGCTGTGCCGCGAGGGCGGCGCGGCTCTTCGCGACCGCCTCGTGATAGGCGGCGATGCGCCGCCCGTTCTCGGTGACGGCCTGGAGCTCCTCCGGCGTGGGCCGCGCGAAGGCCACCGGGGGCGCGGACGTCCCGGGCGTCTGCGCCTGCACCCCGGTCCCGGAGCCGAGGGCGGCGACGAGGCCGAAGGCGGCGCCCAGCCGCACGAGGCGATGCCAAACGGCGATGGGGGGCTCGAACATGGCCGGTGAGTCTAACCCTTTCTTGAACCGGTCCCTTCGATCCCGTATCATGCGCGGCCTTCCTTGAGTTTCTGAACGGGCCGGGGGGCCCCCGAGAGCGCGGAGAACGGATGCCGGCGAGCCTGTCGCAGGATCTGAAAGCACTGGTCCAGGGAGAAGTCCTCGACGACGCGGCGGCGCGCGAGGCGAGGAGCGGCGATTTCGGCCGGATGATCCGCCGCGTGCCGGGGGTCGTGGTGCGGCCGGCCTCCTCGGCCGACGTGGCGGCGGTCATCCGGTACGCGCGCAAGAACTCGGTGCCGGTCGCCTCGCGCGGCGAGGCGCACACGCAGACCGGCCAGGCGCTCACCGACGGGGGCATCGCGCTCGACCTCACGTCGCTCAACGCGGTCGAGGCGATCGAGCCGGCGACGTCCTCCGCCGGCCCCTCCGTGCAGTGCGGCGCGGGGGTGAAGTGGGAGACGCTGGTCAAGCAGACCGTGCCGCAGGGTCTCATCCCGCCGGTCCTGACGAACAACCTGGGCGTCACCATCGGCGGCACGCTCTCGGTCGCGGGGCTCGGCGTGGCGTCGTTCCGCCACGGCGCGCAGGGGGACAACGTCCTCGAGATCGAAGCGGTCACGGGGAAAGGCGACGTCGTCACGTGCAGCCCGACGCAGAACCAGGACCTGTGGGACGGTGTCCGCTCGGGTCTCGGGCAGTTCGGCGTGATCACCAAGGCACGGCTGAAGCTGCGCACCTGCCTCCAGAAGACGCGCACCTACTACCTGCTCTACGACGACCTGGGCGCGATCATGCGCGACATGCAGCTCGTCATCGACCAGGACCGGGTCGACTTCCTCGAGTCGTGGTGCGTGCCGGCCCCGCAGGGCTTCCGCTGGGCCGGGCAGACGAAGGAGGCCTTCGCCGCCTGGTTCTTCCCGCTGCACCTGACGGTGGAGTTCGACCCGAAGTCGCCGCCGGACGACGCCGCGCGTCTTCAAGGGTTGCAGCCGTACCGGAAGGTGCACGTCGAGGACCAGGACCTGTTCTACTTCGCGGCGCGGCTCGAGCCGCTGTTCGCCGTCTGGCACCGCAGCGGCTACTGGGCCGGCGCGCACCCGTGGATGGAGACGATCCTCCCCTGGCCCGCGACGCTTCCCTACATCACGCAGGTGCTGCAGAACCTGCCACCGACGGCGCTGGGCGGTGGGCACGTCCTCCTGTGGCCGTGCCGCGGCACGACTTCGAGCGTGCCGCTGTTCATGACGCCGAAGACGCCTCTCGTGATGGGCTTCGGGATCCTGCCGGGATTGCCGCCCGACATCCTGCCGTTCGTCAAGCCGCGGCTCAACGCGGCGTCGGACGCCAGCATGCAGGCGGGGGCCAAGCGCTACCTGTCGGGCTTCATCGAGTTCGACCGGCCGCGCTGGAAGCAGCATTTCGGAACCAAATGGGCCGATGTCTGTCGAATGAAGCAGACCTATGACCCCGACGGCATCCTCAATCCGGGATTCATCGACTACGGTCCCTGAAGCATGACGCGGGTGCTTCGCATCACCGCCCACGTGGCGCGCCTTCTGCTCGGGGTCATCTTCGTCGCCGCGGGCGTTCTCAAGTCGCTCGATGTCGCCGAGTTCGCCCGCCAGACCGCCGAGTACCACGTGGTCGGTCCCGGCGCAGCGGCGCTCCTGGCGCCGCTTCTCATCGCGTTCGAGACGACGCTCGGCATCGCGCTGCTGCTCGGCTGGCGGCCGCGGCTGGCCGCGGCGCTGACCGGAGGGCTGCTCGTCTTCTTCATCGCGCTCGAGGCGTGGGGGTTGAGCCACGGTCGCGTCGAGGCGTGCGGCTGTTTCGGGGCCTACGTCAAGCGCACCCCCCAGCAGGTGATTCTCGAAGACCTCGGCTTCCTGGCGCTGGCGGTCCTGATCTTTTTCGGGATCGGAGCGTGGGAGGCGTCCCGGCGCCGCCTGACGGCGGTCCTCACCACCGCGACCGCCGTGGCCATGCTGGGATTCGCCATCGCTTCACCCAGGCTGCCCCTCGATCCGCTGGTGACCTCGCTGAAGACGGGCAGGACGGCGATCGACCTCGGCATCGCCTTGCGGCTTCCCGAGGAGGGGCCCGAGGGGACCCTCGTCGCCATCCTCGACATGACCGACCCGGTCTCGAAGACGGCTGCGGCGTCGCTCAACGCCCTCAAGGAGCAGCCCGCGCCGTTCTCGATCGTCGCGCTGACGCCCTCGACCGAGCAGGAGCAGGCCGCCTTCCTGTGGGAGGCCTACCCCGCCTTCGACGTCATCCCGATGGACCGGGGGGCCCTCAAGCCCCTCTATCGCCGCCTGCCGATCTATTTCCTGGTCCGGGGGGGGCGGGTGGAGCGGATTTTCCCCGGGCCTCGCCCGCCGGAAGCCGACCTGCTATCATCCAAGGCCTCATGAACAACCCCATCACATCGACGGGATTTGCGGGCGCGCGGCGAACCTTCGGGGTCGCGGCCGCGGCCCTCCTCGGGCTCGCCCCGGTTCTCTTCGTCGCGGCGGTCACGCCGGCGCAGGCCGACACCATCACCTGCCGCCCCATCTACGACTTCTGCGTCGAGGTGGATGGCAAGTACCCGCAGGACGCGCGCTTCCTGACCTCGTCGGACAGCCGCGGCAAGCACATGATCGACATCCCGTCCCAGTCGATGACCTACCTCATCGACATGCCGAACCGCAAAGCGGTCTCCATCCCGCGCGCCAACGTGCACCCCGACGCGGGAGGAACCGTGAAGGTGGACACCGCGGGCGCCGGGGCGTCGTCCGCCCTCGAGATCGAGGGCCCGGTCTTGCGGTTCCAGGCCGGCGACGCCAAGGTGCGGGTCCTCAAGGTGCTCGATCGCCCGCCCGTCATCGGCCCGATCGACATGAACGCGCTCCTGGCCGACCGCATCGAGTACCGCGAGGGGATCAAGACCTACACCCCCGACGCCGTGGCGATGGATTCGATCAAGGCGTGGAAGAAGCCGCTCGAGATCGAGGCCTACTTCGCGACCTGGTGCCCCCACTGCAAGATGTACATGCCGAAGCTCCTCAGGGTTTTGAAGGACGCCAACAACCCCAACATCAAGGTGACCCTCGTCGGCGTGCCGAAGAACTTCGGGATGGAGAAAGGGCCCTGGGAAGGGAAGAACATCCAGGGCATTCCGGCCGTGATGGTGAAGTACGAGGGGAAGGAAGTGACCCGACTCGGAGCCCTCGAGTCGTCGGTGCCGGAGGTGGAGATCGCCGGCATCATGAACGCCATCAAGTAGCGGCGCGCCGGCTCCGTCCGGCGCGGCGGCTCAGCGCCGCTTCTTCGGCTTCGACCCGCCCCCGGCTTTCCCCTTCGCCGCCGCAGGCTCCTTCGCCCCGGCCCTGGCTTTCACTCCGCGCTTGACCCGCTCGATCTCCCGCTCGCGCTGCTCCTCGATGCGCCGCCGCTCGATGCGGTACTCCTCCTCGGACTTGGCGAGCGCCTCGGGATCCTCGAGCACCTTGCGCCTCTGGTCGTGGTGCAGGATCTCGGCCTCGGCGAGCTTCGCCTGGAAGCGCTGGCGCACCGCGGCGATGTCCTTCTTCTGGTCGTCGCTGAGCGCGCCGGGGCTGGCGAGGCCCTGCTCGCGGTCCTGCTTCTGGAGTTTCTCGAGCGCCAGCTCCCAGGCGCTCTTCGGGGCATCGCTCATGCGGTCGGCTCCTTGACCCCGCGCGGCGGGGAGACGCAGAATAGCCCGAATCCGCGCGAGGAACCCGCAAGCATGTCCGACCGACTCACCATCACCTGCCCCTGCTGCGAGACGAAACTCGTCGTCGACGCCGAAACCGGCGCCATCCTCCGCGAGGACCGCGTGGTGAAGCGCGAGCACGGGTCGCTGGACGACGTCTTCGGCTCGATCCAGGCGAAGAAGCGCGAGGCGGACGAGAAGCTGGAGAAGGCGTTCGCCGACGCCAAGCACCGCGAGGAGATCCTGGAGAAGAAGTTCCAGGAGGCGCGCAAGAAGGCGGCCGAGAATCCCGACGTCGCGCCGCCGCGCCCCTTCGACGGCGATTAGGCTCCCAGCCTAGCCCGCGCTCAACGCGGCCGTGCCGCGCGAAGCGCGCCGCCGCCGCAGGAACATCCAGGCGATGCCGCCGAGCAGGGCCGCCGCCGCCACCGCGAGCGCCACGAGCACCCACACCTCCGACAGCCAGCGGGCGATCTTCGTCTTGGTGCCGAGCCAGCCGCTCACGACGAGCGAAGGGTTGCCGGGCTCCGGGTTGACGCCCGCCTTCACCTGCGCCACGCCGTAGTAGAGGGACGCCTCTTTCGGCGAGTGGAACAGCGTCAGGTCCCCCGCCAGCTCCATCGAGCGCGCCGCCACCGGCGACGAGGGGTTGGCATTGGCGTAGGTGCGCAGCATCTGGACCGCTTCCTCGCGCACCCCGCGCGCCGCCAGGACCTGTCCCAGCTCGAAGAGCGCTTCGCTCGTCTCCTGCGTGTGCGGATAGGCCTCCATCAGGTGCCGGTAGGTCGCCTCCGACCCGGCGAGGTCGCCCGTGTCGTGCTGCGCCAGCCCGAGGTAGTAAAGGGCCCGCGCCGTCAGCTGGTTCTCAGGGAAATCCTTCTCGAAGGTCTTGAGGAGGTCCACGACCTCCTTCGGCTTGCCGTCGAGCCTGAGGCTGCGCGCCAGCCAGAAGCGCAGGGCGGGCTGCAGATCGGGGGTCGGGTTGGCGTCGAGCGCCTTGCGCAGGAGCGTGGCCGCTCCCTGCATGTCCCCTCCCTGGTTTCGCGCCATCCCCGCCAGGTAGAGCAGGTCCGCCTGGCGAGGGTCGTTCGGGAAGCGCTGGATGGCCTCTTCGAGGATGCCGGCGGCGGGCAGGAACTCCTTGTTCTGCATCCGGCCGCGCGCCTCACCCTGGAGGGCGGTGACGGTTTCACCGGGCGTGGGGCAGAGGGTGCGCGCTTCCTGGAACTGGGCGATCGCCTCGTTCGACCTCTGCGCCTGCAGGTACGCGTCGCCGCGCGCCAGGATGTCCTCGACGGTCCCGCCGAACCCCTGGGCCGAGGCGGGCCGGCCGGCCAGAAGGGCCGCCCCGAGCGCCGTTGCGGCGGTCAGCAGCAGGCGGCGGACGCCTGGGCGTCGCGCGCTCATCGAGCCGGATGGCAGGGCCAGGGGCCTCATGGCGGCGCGTATTCTATGATCCCTCCGCCGGGACGTCATCCCTGCGCTGCATGTCCTCCCCCTCCCCCGCCGCCTGGGCTCGTCGTCTGGCACCCCCGGACGAGGCCGTCAGCCTGCGCCTCGCCCGGATGGCCGAGGCCCGCACGCTGCGGCGGCTGCGACGCCTCGAGCGGCGCCTCGCGGTTCGCCCGGGACTCCGGAGGCTGGTTGGCGCGCTTCCTCCTCTCCTCGCCGCGGTCCCGATGTCGTTGCGGCGGCGCATTCTGCACGGCCCCGACCTGCGGGGCTTTCTCTCCGAAGCCGAGACGTGGTGCGACATGCTCGATCGGGCGCGCCCGGGAGCGGATGCGAACCGTCTCTTCGATCTCGTCGCGCGCACCGAGCACCTGACCGCGCTCGTCCCGAAGGGGCGACTCGATTCCGCGTTTCCGGTACGGGCGCGGCGGCTGGCCATGCTCCGGTTGCGGACGCTCGAAGGCGAAGCCTCCGCTTTGATCCTCGGAATCCGTCTCGCCCATCCAACAGCCGATGCGGGAGCGCCGGCGCTGCTCCGGCTCTGGGCGCGCGCCGACGCGGAGCAAGGGCGACCGGCGGACCGGATCGATCTCGGCGCCTTCGGCGGACCGGCCGGCGCGCTGACGCTGCGCCTGTCGCCGCGCGCGCGGACGGTTCGCGCCCGGCTCACGCCGCGGGCGCTCCTGCTGCGCCAGGATGGAGGACCCGAGCAGGCCTTTCCACTCGGGGCGCTGGCGCTGGCGGGTCCGCTGCCCGAAGGACCGTTGCCGCGCCCGGCACGCCGGAAGGTCATCCCAGGCACCGCCATCGTGCTCACACCGGCGGTGCGGTCGACCGGCCGGTCGCTGCGGGTCGGGCGCGAGCTGCCGGGGCTCGGCGAACGGCTGGCGCGCGGCCTTCGGCTCGTGCAGCTCGCGTGGCCCGAGGGCGCGCGCGAAATCCTCTGCCGGACCGCCATGGTGGTGCCCGTCCTGGAGCGGCGGCTGGTGTCGTATTCGCTCGCGGCGCGGCCGGGCGTCTCCTTCATCAACGTCGTGGGGAAGCGCACGGTCGATCTCGCCGACGACCTGCTGCACGAGACCGCCCATCACCTGCTGCACGAGGCGCAGGAGGCGATCGACTTCCTCGTGCCGGGCCCGGCGACGGAAGAAACGCAGGCGTACGACTCGCCGTGGAGACGTGCGCGGCGGCCGCTCCACGGCATCCTGCACGGCGCGTTCACGTTTCTTTTCCGGGCCGAGCTGTTCACCCGCATTCTCGCGGCGCGGCGGCGATGGCCGGCGGTGATCGACCCGCTCCTCGGCCGCGGCGGGGCCGCCTTCGTCGCCCGCGAGCGCCGGAAAGAGTTGGGTATGATGACGCGCGCTCTGACCGACCTGCGTCACGCCCGCACGGATGGCCTGCTCACGCCGGCCGGCCGCGCGCTCGTCGCGGGACTCGCCGCCTGGCACCGGCGGCTGCTGTCTGGAGGATCGAGATGACGACGGGGAAACGAGCCGCTCTGACCATCACCTTCCTGATCGCAATCGTCACGGCCGCCGCCGCGCTGCACGCGGCCCCGCCGGCCACGAAGCCGGACGCCACGGGCGCGAAGCCGACGGTGGAAGACGCACGTCGTTTCGTGGACGCCGCGAACGCGCGGCTGCTCCTCCTGAACAACCGGCTGCAGCGGGCGCAGTGGGTCGGAGTCACCTACATCACCGACGACACCGAGAAGATCTCCTCCGAGTACAACGAAGAGAGCATCGGCGCGGTGACGGCGCTGGCCCTCGAGGCGCGCAAGTTCGACGGCCTGACGCTGCCCGACGACGTGGCGCGCTCGCTGAAGCTCCTCAAGCAGTCGCTGACGCTGCCGGCGCCCAACAACCAGAAGGAGCGGGCCGAGCTGACCGAGATCGCCGCCTGGCTCGAAGGGACCTATGGCAAGGGGAAGTACTGCCCGCATGGCCCGGACAAGGACTGCCTCGACATCAACGCCATCGAGAAAATCATGGCCGACAGCCGCGACCCGGCGCAGCTCCTCGATGTCTGGAAGGGCTGGCACGCCATCGCGAAGCCGATGCGTCCCAAGTACGAGCGCTTCGTCACCCTGTCGAACAAGGGGGCGAAGGAGCTGGGCTTCGCCGACACCGGCGCCATGTGGCGCTCGAACTACGACATGGATCCGCAGGCGTTCGCGGCGGAAGTCGATCGCCTGTGGAACCAGGTGAAGCCGCTCTACGAATCACTCCATGCCTACGTGCGGTGGAAGCTGTCGGAGCAGTACGGCGCGCAGGTCGTGCCGCCGAACGGCCCGATCCCGGCACACGTCCTCGGGAACCTGTGGGCGCAGTCGTGGGAGTACACCTATCCGATGGTCGCGCCGGGCAACACCGACCCGGGCTACGACCTGACGAAGATCCTGCAGGCGCGCAAGGTCGATCCGAAGGGGATGGTGCGCTTCGGCGAGGGGTTCTTCTCGTCGCTCGGGTTCGACCCGCTCCCCGACACGCTGTGGACGCGGTCGCAGTTCGTCAAGCCGGTCGACCACGACGTCGTCTGCCACGCCAGCGCCTGGGACATCGACAACGACCAGGACCTGCGCGTGAAGATGTGCATCGAGATCAACGACGAGGACTTCAAGACCATCCACCACGAGCTGGGGCACAACTACTACCAGCGCGCCTACCGGCAGCAGCCGTTCCTGTTCCGCGACAGCGCCAACGACGGCTTCCACGAGGCGCTCGGCGACACCATCGCGCTGTCGATCACGCCGCAGTACCTGAAGCAGCTCGGGTTCATCGACAAGGATCCGGCGCCCGGCAGCGACATCGGGCTGCTCCTGCGCATGGCGCTCGACAAGGTGGCGTTCCTGCCGTTCGGCCTGCTCATCGACCAGTGGCGCTGGAAGGTCTTCTCGGGCGAGATCACCCCCGACCAGTACAACAAGGCCTGGTGGGACCTGAAGCGGAAGTACCAGGGCGTCGTCCCGCCGGAAGCGCGCACCGAGGCCGACTTCGACCCGGGCGCCAAGTACCACGTGCCGGGGAACACGCCGTACACGCGCTACTTCCTCGCCGACATCCTGCAGTTCCAGTTCCACCGCGCGCTCCTGAAGGAGGCCGGCTGGACCGGGCCGATGCACCTCGGCTCGATCTACAAGAGCGACCGTGCCGGCGCGAAGCTGCGGCACATGATGGAGATGGGTCGCTCGAAGCCCTGGCCCGACGAGCTCGAAGCCCTCACCGGGCAGCGCCAGACGGACGCCTCGGCGCTGGTCGAGTACTTCGCGCCGCTCAAGAAGTGGCTCGACGAGCAGAACAAGGGCAAGCCGGTCGGCTGGTAATCACCCGCCCGGCCGGCGGCGAGGCGGCTGTTACGGACCGCTTCTGAACAGGCCGGAGTGCGCCAGCAGCCAGATCGCCGCGGCGAGGGCCGCCGCGAGCGCCGTCCAGAAGATCGGGCGAATCTTCCGCTCCTCCAGCGGCACGGCGGCTTCGGAGGATCGGCGCAGCCAGGCGACGCGCCGATCGGCGAGGCATGAGGTGCAGGAGGTCAGGTGGGAGGCGATCTCGGGAGGAAGGTCTTTCAGGTCCTCGAGACGCGCACCTGACTGGTTCAGATAGTCCCGCACCTCACGGCAAGTCAGCATGTGAAAGAGTCACCGATTTTACTCCCCCTTTCGCGGGAAAGATCAAGCGTGGTGCGGATTTCCTTTGAATCGGGCGCCGGCGTAGCGTTTCAGCGGACGGTCGTTTCACCCTGCTTCAGAGTGAGGGTTCGGCCCGCGGCCAGCCCTTCGTAACGGGAAGTCGTGCCGTCCGGCCAGCGCACCTCGGCGGCGATCGCGCCGGGCGCCGGACCGAGGCCGAACGTCAGCACCATCTCGCTCTGCGAGGCGTACGACGCCGCCGAGCGGACCGTGCGGACCTGCCTGCGGCCGCCGGAAATCAAGGTGACGCGCGCACCGATGGCATCGCGGTTCGACTTGCCGCCGCCCCCGACGAGCCTCAGGCGCACGAAGCCGTTGGCGCTGCCGCCGTCGTTGCGGAAGAGCGCCGCCGGACCACCGTTCGTCGTCACCGCGATGTCCAGGTCGCCGTCGCCGTCGAAATCCGCCGCGGCGGCGCCCCGCGCCACCCTCGGGGCGGCCAGGTCGGATCCGACCTTCGCCGTCGTCTCCTCGAAGCGCCCGTCCGCTCCCCCACGGAACAGGTGCGGGGGCTCGGCGTAGGTCACCGACGGCTGCACCGCCTGGATCTCGTTCTCGACGTGCCCGTTGGCGACGAAGATGTCGAGCCTGCCGTCGAGGTCGTAGTCGAAGAAAAAGCACCCGAAGGCCAGCGTCAGGAGGCTCGGCTGCCCGATGCCGGCCGCGGCGGCATCGTCGATGAACAGGCCCCGACCCTCGTTGTGGTAGAGGGCGAGCATCTCGTTCGAGAAGTTGCCGATGACCAGGCTCTCGCGGCCGCTGCCGTCGTAGTCGGCCGCGTCGATGCCCATCGCGCCGCGCGCTCTCCCCTCCTCGCTGAAGGCGATGCCGGCGGTGCGGCCGATCTCCTCGAAGGTGCCGTCGCCGCGGTTGTGGTAAAGGAAGTTCGGCTGCGTGTCGTTGGCGATCGCCAGATCGGTGAAGCCGTCGTCGTCGTCGTCGAACGCGACCACGCCGAGCGACTTGCCGGTCGGGTCGAGGACCTTCGCGCGCTCGCTGACGTCCTCGAAGGTGCCGTCGCCACGGTTGCGGAACAGCCGGTTGGTCGCCCCCTTGTAAGACTCGGGCGTGCAGTACGACTTGTTGGCGCCGTCGAGCGTGCAGTAGATGTCGGTCTTCGGGGTCCAGGTGACGTAGTTGCAGACGAACAGGTCGAGCCAGCCGTCCCGGTCATAGTCGATCCAGGTGGCGCTCGATCCGAAGCCGGGGTCGCCGACGCCGGCGGCCTTCGTCACGTCCTCGAACGTCCCGTCACCGCGGTTGCGGAACAGGTGATCGGGCCCGAGGGTATTGAGGTAGAGGTCCTGGTCGCCGTCGTTGTCGTAGTCGGCGGCGGCCGCGCCGATGGCGTACGCCTCGACCCTGAGACCCGCCTTCGCGGTGGTGTCCTCGAAGGTGCCGTCGCCGCGGTTGCGGTAGAGGGCCTGGAACGCCGGCTTGCCGTGGTTCTCCGGCCACTCATCGCTGTTGACGAAGAAGACGTCGGGCTTGCCATCGCCGTCGTAGTCGAAGACCACGAGTCCCGAGCCCATGGTCTCCGGCAGGTACTTGCGGCCGCGCGCGCCGTTGGTGTGCGTGAAGGCGATCCCGGCGGCCTTGGTGACGTCGGTGTAGGTCACCGCGATCGGCTTGTCGGGCGGGGCCGGCTTCGGCGCCTCGGCCTTCGGCTTCGAGTCGCAGGCGACCGCCGCCATTCCCGCGGCGAGCGCCAGGGCGATCACGGCGTGTCTCATCGTCCCGCCTTTCCGGTCTCGAACAGGGACATGCCGGCGTGCTCGTGGATCGGCTGGCGTTCCAGGTTGTCCTCGGGGTTGAGCCGGCGGTAGTCGCCGGTTTTGGCCTGCGACGCCTCGTCCGCCTTGAAGCGCGTGTAGAGCGCCTCCTCGCGCTTCTCCTTCTCCGTGTCGCCGAGCGCCCGGTAGCAGAGCATGAGGTTGTAGTGGGAGGTCAGGTCCTCCGGGTCGACGCGCAGCGCCTGCTCGAACTCGGCGATCGCCTCCGGCATCTTCCGCTTCAGGAACAGCAGCCGGCCGATCTGCGCCCGCACCACCTTGTCGCGCGGGAAGCGCGCCGCCGCCGCGCGCAGGTGATCGAGCGCTTCGTCGTAGCGGCCGCGCGCCTTGAGCGCCAGCGCCAGGAAGTAGTGTCCGCTGGCGATGTTCGGGTCGATGTTCAGCGCCTGCTCCAGCACCGGGAGGGCGGCGTCGTGATCCCCTTCGAGCACGAGGACGCGCCCCAGGTTGACGAAGCCGGCGGCGTATTTCGGATCGAGGCGGTTGACGTGCTCGAAGGCCCGCTTCGCCCCGACGAAATCCCCCTGCAGGAGCAGACCGATGCCGTAGTCGTTGAAGCGCTCGCGGTCGAACGCCTGGTCGGCCGGCACCGCCGCCGCGAGCGCGGCCCGCAGCCCGCCGCCACCGGCCGGCGCCAGCTCGACCTTCACCTTGTCCTCGGCCACGACGGTGATCGGCAGATCCGGGATCTCTTTCAGCCTCCCCGAGACGCGCGACGTGTCGCCTGTGAACACGAACCGGCCGTCGTCGAAATCGGGCGTGAGATCGAACTTCGGCTGCGCCGGGTCGCGCACGCCGGCGTAGGAGAACCGGGTGTTCCACCAGGAGAATTTCCGGTAGTTCATCCGGGCGGTGAAGGTCAGGGGCCCCTGCGCGTCGCCCGGCACGGTGACCCGGTAGCGCCCGACGTCCGCCGCCCCCGGCGGGATGAGCCGGGCGTAGAGGAGAGCGCGCGTCGACCAGGCGTTGCGCTTGTTGATCGGATTGCCGTGCCCGTCGACCTGGAGGCTGCGGTAGCGGTGCGCCCCCGGCTCGACCGGGCCGCGGCCGCCATCGGTGACCGCGCCGCTCCAGTAGAAGACCGAGCCTTTCGCGTCCTCCCCTTTCAGCTCGAGCCAGACGTCGAAGGCATCCACCGTGCCGCCGGGGAAGAAGTGCCCGACGCCGCGCGTGCGGGCGACGACGTCGACGCGGTAGGTCCCGCCCGGCCGCATGAAGGCGGCCGCCCGGTTCAGCGGCGCGACGACCGCCGCCCTCTCCTTCGCCGCCGCCGGGACGAGACCGCCCGCCGGTCCCGACATCGCCTCCTCGACGTCCGGGAACATCGCCTGAGCGCGCGGCCCTTCGAGCTCGGCCGCCTGGCCGCCCGCGGCCGGATGCGCCGCCGGCTCGGCCGTCGTCGCCGCCGATTCGGTCACCGCGAAGACGTCCACGCTGACGATGTTCGCCCTGAGGAAGTCCTGGACGATCTTCAGCTGCTCGGTGTCGCCGTTGGCGAACGGCACCGCGGTGTTCGCCGCCGGGAAGCGGTGCGAGTGGACGAAGCCGTTGCGGTTGGCGGCGTCGGCGGACTTCACCAACGGCATGTGACAGTCGGCGCAGTCCTTCGGCTTGTCGGGATAGTAGAAGGCGCGCGCTCCCTGGCCCGAGACGCCGCTCCCCTGCCAGGCGTCGTACTCGTTGAAGCCGCGGAACCAGCGATAGTGGTTCACCGGCACGTCGAGATGGACCTTGTGGCACGACGAGCAGAACTCGGCGCGCGACTCGCGGTGGAACGGCTTGAGCATCGTCGCCTTGTGGGGGCCGGGATCGAGCCGCACCATGTAATCGTGCATGGCGTGCAGCGCCCGGTTCTTCGACGCCACGAGCTTGTGCATCTCGGGGTATTCCAGAACGTAGCCGCCCTGACCCATGGTGTCCTTGACGTGCACGATCGAATGGCACACGAGACAGCCGATGCCCGCCTGCGCCTGCGGCGTATCGATCTGCTGGACGATGGGCGTGTCCATCCGGCCGGTCAGGAGCACCGACTGATCGTGGCAGCCGCCGCACCACTTCGAGGGCTTCGTGCCGACGACCTCCTGCATGTACTCGATCGACTTGCGGTACCACTGGTTGTTGAACGACGAGAAGTGGTGCATCGACGAGTCCCACTGCTTCGTGATGTCGGGATGGCACCCCTTGTTGCCGCAGGCCTTCGACTCGAGGAAGAAGTCGTCGGGCACGGTGCGGTCGCCGACCGTCGTCACCGACGACGGGAAGAACTGGCCATCCCGGCCTCCCCCTTCGTCGTTGAAGGTCAGCGGCGGCGTGACCGGGTTCTCGATCTTCGCGACGTGCGCCGGCCAGATCCAGGCGGCGCCGCGCACCGCGAGCGTGAACGCGAGCGCGAGACCGAGGAGGACGGCGGCGCGACGCGGCCCGCCCTGGGCGTCCGGGCTCGCCAGGAATGCCGCAACGACTGTGAGCCCGAGCGCCAGGCACGAAGAGGCGATGTGCGTGGTCAGCAGGTGCCGGTACGGTGTCGCGGTCCCCACCACCGCCAGCTTGAGCGCCGTGCCCACCGCGACGAGCGCCGAGCCCGCCGCCGCGACGCGCACCGCCGCCCCCCACGTGCGCAGGAGCGTCCGCAGCCGCAGCCAGCGGAAACAGAGCCCGAAACCGAGCGGCAGGAGGAACAGCCCGACGACGACGTGCGCCACCACCATCGCGTGGTAGAAGATCGTCGCCGAGTCGAACGCCGCGAGGTACGCCGCGTTCGCCACCTCGAACCCGAGCAGCAGCGCCAACAGCCGCATCGCGAAACCGCCGCGGGGATCAGTCCGGGAGGGCATCCGGATCGATCCCATGCTTGCGGAAATAGTAGGCCAGGTTGCGCTGATCGATGCCGAGGAGGCGCGCCGCCTCTTTGCGCACCCCGCGCGCCCGCCGCAGCGCCTCGATCACCGCGCGTCTCTCGCTGTCGGCGAGGACGCTTCGCAGCGCCAGTCCCTCGGCTCCCGCCCCGACCGGCTCGCCCCCGGGGTCGCTGACCGAAACGGACGACGGCGCCGCCACCGTGGCGCGGCCGGCGGCCGGCAGGTCGAAACCGGCCAGCGTCTCTCCCGGCGAGAGGATCATCGCCCGCTCGACGACGTTGCGCAGCTCGCGGGCGTTGCCCGGCCAGGGATAGGCCTTCAGGAGATCCGCCGCGCCGTCGGTGAGGGCCGGCGCCCGCCGGCCGAGCCGCGCCGCGATCTCGCGCGCGAAGTGGCGCGCCAGGAGCGGAATGTCCTCGACCCGCTCCCGCAGCGGCGGCAGATCGATGCGGATGACGTTCAGACGGTAGAAGAGATCGGCCCGGAAGCGCCCGGCCGCCACCTCCGCCTCGAGATCGCTGTTGGTCGCCGCGATCACCCGCACGTCCACCCGCGTCGGCGCCTCGTCCCCGAGGCGATCGAACTCGCCGTCCTGCAGGACGCGCAGGATCTTCGCCTGCCCGGGCGCGGGCATCGCGCCGACCTCGTCCATGAAGAGGGTGCCTTTGTGCGCCAGCCGGAAGCGCCCGTCGCGATCGCCGGCGGCGCCGGTGAAGGCGCCGCGCCGATGCCCGAAGAACTCGCTCTCCCACATCTCCAGCGGCACCGCCGCGCAGTTGACCCGCACGTACGGCTGCGCCGCGCGGCGGCCGAGCCTGTGGATCTGCCGCGCCACCATCTCCTTGCCGGTCCCCGACTCGCCGAGGATGAGGACCGTCGAATCGGTCGGCGCCGCCGCGGCGACTTTCTCCATGACCCGCCGCCACGCCGGGCTGTCCCCGAGCGGGCCGCCGGGCCCCTCGATCCCTTCGGAGGCACGGCGCAGGTAGGCGACTTCACGCTCGAGGGCGCGCGAATGGATGGCGCGCTCGAGGGCCACGTCGAGCGCCTCGGGGTCCACCGGCTTGAGCAGGTAGTCGGCCGCCCCGGCCTTCATGCACTCGACCGCCGACGACACGGTGCCGTGCCCCGTCAGGATGACGACCGGCACGCCCGGGTGCGCCGCCTGGGCGCGCTTCACGAGCTCGAGACCCCCGCCCCCCGGCATGCGCAGGTCGGCGAGGACCACGTCCACGGGTGTTTTCGCGAGGCCGTGGAGCGCCTCCTGCACGTCCGCCGCGAGGCTGACGTCGAAGCCGCGCGACTTCAACACCTCGTCGAGCGATGCGCGCACGTAGGCCTCGTCCTCGACCACGAGAACGCGGCCGCGCGCCGGCGTCCGGCTCGCCGTCGAGCGGCCCACGCCGCGCTCTTCGCGGATCTCAGCCACGCGCCCCTCCCGCCGCCGCCACCGGGGAACTCCCCGCGGCCGGGATGCGGACCTTGAAGACCGTCCCGCCGCCCCGGCGCGGCTCCATCTCGATCGTGCCGCCGTGCTGCTCGACGATGGCGTAGCACGTCGAAAGCCCGAGCCCGGTCGATCCCTTGGTCGAGTAGAACGGCTCGAAGACTTTCACCGCATCGTCGCCGCCGATCCCCGGGCCACGGTCGGCGACCTCGACCTCGACGGCGGACCCGGCGGCGCGCCCGGTCACCACGACCTCTCCTCCGTCCGGCTGCGCCTCGCAGGCGTTGAGGACGAGGTTGAGGAACACCTGGCCCAGGAGCGCCTGCCGCCCGGCGACCCGGGGCAGCCCTTCCGGCAGGTCGAAGTCGAAACGGACCCGCGCGAATTCCCGCCGCGACCGCACGAACTCGGCCGCCTGGCGCGCCGTGGCGCCGAGATCGACGGGAGCCAGGGGCGCCCGCGCCGGGTCGGAATGCGCCAGCACCTGGCCGACGACGGAGCTGATCCGGTGCAGACCTTCCTGCACGCCGTCGAGACGGCGCCGGGCGCCCGCCACGTCGCCGCGCTCGAGCTCGGATTTGGCGAGCGCCAGGTAGTTCGCCATCCCTTCCAACGGGTTGTTGATCTCGTGCGCCATGCCGGCGGCGAGCCGCCCGACCGTCCCGAGGCGTTCGGCGTGGAACAGCTTGCGCTCGAGCTCGCGCACGCGCGCCTCTTCGTGCGCCTGCGCTTCCATGTCGCGGCGGCGCCGCGCCTGGTGGATGGCGAAGCCTCCGAGCACCACGGCGATCGACATCGCCGCCAGGTTCAGGACGAGCGTCTTGCGGTAGCGCGACGCGAGCGGATCGAGAAGCGCCAGGGCCGCGCCGGGCCCGGACTCCCTGCATTCGAGCCGCCACGGCGACGTCGCCGACCAGCCTTCGGCGTCGACGGTCGCCTGCGCCGTCGGGCTCGGGCTCGAGGCTTCGTCGCCAGCCAGCAGGTTCCCGGCGCCGTCGGTCAGCCGGCAGAAGCGCGACCGCGTCGCCCCCTCCGACGGGAGGAGCCGCTTGGCGTCGATGGTCGCTTCGACCGTCACCGCGCCCTGCACCGAGCGCGTGCCGAGCCGCGGCGCGAAGCGGCCCTCGACCGGCCGCTCGATCGGATCGATGGCGCGCCTGGCCTTTGGGCTGGTCGCGTCACCGGCCGTCATCCACAGGACCGGGACGCCGCCGCGGCGCGCCGCTTCGAGGAGGGGCCGCCCTCCGCTTCCCTGCACTTCCGCCCGCATCACTTCGGGATGGGCCCTCAGGAACAAGAGGACCGCACCTTCCGCCTCCAGTCGCCGCCAGCGCGCCAGGCTCGGGTCGCGCGAGCCGAGCGCCGATTCCAGATCGAACAGGACGGGAGAGCCGGCCATGAACGCCAGCTCCCCCCGGGTCCGGGCCAGGGTCGCTTCGAGACCCCGCGCCCGTTCGCCTGTTTCCAGGTTCAACAGCCGGCCGGCGTCTTCCTGGAGGCCCCGACGCGCCACCGCCAGGCTCCAGATGCCGGCGATGTTGATCGCGACCACCGCCGCGATCGACAGGACCGTGAACCACGCGATCCCCCGCCAGCGCGTCTCGTTCACGTCCGAACTATAACGCACGGCTCCACTTGCACCCTTCCGGCCACCCCCGCCACAGCAAGCCGCGGACCAGCCGGCCCGAAAGACTCATCGCGGACGGATTTCGCTTCGAAGCGGTGACAGGTCAACGATTTGTCTCCGACCCGTTGGACCCCTGGAGAGACCCACTCCAGAGTCCCGCGGCTCTTCGTCATCAGGGCTATGCGCGTCCGTCGCCCCCTCGTGGCGCCCCGAACATAGTTTCTATGATGGCGGGACGCGAGGAGCCGAGGCCGAGCTCTCGGCCGCCCATCCGCCCATCCGTTGCAACGCCCCTGAAAACACGAAGGGCCGCGTTGCCGCGGCCCTTCGCTTCAATTCAATTCGCCTCCGGCGCGAGCCGGAGGGCGTGTGACGTTATCCCTTGGCCACCGCCTCGATGGAGGCGACGCGGATGATCCCGGCCGTCTCGTCGAGCTGGCCGGTCACCTTGACCTCGTGCCCGAGGTGCTGCTCGACCTTGTCCACCTTCTCCAGGGTGTAGGTCTTCGAGTCGGCGACGAGCTGCACCTTCGCGCCGGCCTTGATGCACTTCTTGGCGCAGTCGGCCCCGCCCTCATGGGCGTTGGCCTTGCCGCAGTTGGAATCCGTCAGGTACCCGGTCAGGACCACGTCCTTCACCGGCCCCTTGCCGAACTCGGCGGACTGGGTCGCCGTGCCGTGCTCCTTGTCGCACGCGATCGCGGCCGGGAGGGCCGCCAGGGACAGGACCACGAACGCCGCTGCAAGCTTCTTCATCGTCGAACCTCCACGCTCGAGACAGGGTCTGGATTCTACATGAAGAACGGCTCGTTGCCCCGTTGCGCCCGCCGGGCGCGCTTTTCAGCAGGCCACTGCCGTCCCGTGGGCCCCTTTTCAGGCCGTCGCGGCCAGCGGGCGCGCCAGGGCCTTCGCGACGATGCGGGCGAGGTGCTCGATGTCGTAGGGCTTCTGCAGATAGTCGAGCGCCCCCTCCTTCAGCACCTCCGCCGCGGTGCTCTCGGAGGAGAAGCCGCTGCTGATGACGACGCGCACCGACGCGTCCATCTCCTTCATCCTCCGAAAGCACTCGACGCCGCCCATGACCGGCATGGTCAGGTCGAGGAGGACGAGGGAGACCGCGTCGCGGTGCTCGCGGTAGACCCGGAGCGCCTCTTCTCCGTTGCGCGCCGTGAGGACCTTGTAGCCGTGCATCTCGAGGACGTCGCGCGCCAGGGCGAGGACGGTCGATTCGTCGTCCACCGCCAGGATGGTCGGGCCGGCGGGGGGCTCGGCCGCCTCACCCGCCTCCGCCGCGGACGCGAGCGGCGTCGGCCCGCTCGACGCAGCCGCTTCCGTGAGCACGGCGTCGGCTTCGCCCGGGACCGGCACCGTGGTGCCGGGCGGGCACGCCGGCAGGTAGACGGTGAACGTGGTCCCACGGCCGATCTCGCTCTCCACTTCGATCCAGCCTTCGTGTCCCTTCACCAGGCCGTAGGCCGTGGCGAGGCCGAAGCCCGCGGATCCCTTCCCCTTCTTCGTGGTGACGAACGGCTCGAACAGGCGCCGGCGGATCTCCTTGTCGATGCCGGTGCCGGTGTCGGCGACGCCCAGGACGACGAAGCGCCCGGGGCGCGCGTCGAGCCGGCCGCGGCAGTCCCCCTCGGTGAGCGTGCGATTCGCCAGGACGACGGTGAGGGTGCCGCCCCACCCCATCGCCTCGAGGGCGTTGCTGCCGAGGGCGGCGAGGACGCGCCTCATCTGCTCGACGTCGATCGCGACGGTCCACAGCTCCGGGTCGCGCTCGACCTGGAGGTGGATTCCCCCCGGCAGCCCGTCCCGCAGCGCCAGGATCGCGGGCGCGAGCGACTCGGAGAAATCGGCCGGCATCGGGCGGCTGGCGCCCCGGCGGCTGAAGGTCAGGAGGCGCGCCGTCAGATCGGCGGCGCGGCTGGCCGAGGCCTCGATGGCGGCGAGCTGCCGGCGGATCGGATCCCCCGGCCCGATGCGATCGAGGAGCAGCCGCGAGTAGCCGAGGATTCCCGTCAGGAGGTTGTTGAAGTCGTGCGCCAGAGCGCCCGCGAGGCTGGCGACGCTTTCCATCCGCTCCGCTTCGCGCACCAGGCGGTGCGACGCGTCGAGGGCGCGCTCCTTGGTGTCGAGGTTCTCGGCCAGCGCGAGGATGTCCTCGCGCAGCGTCTCGACCTCGAGCGGCCCGCGCGATCGCGGCGGCGTGCCCGCCTCGCCGGATGCCAGCGCCCGCGCGAAGGCCGCGATCTCGAGCATCGGCCGCGCCAGGATCGCCCCCACCCAGACGAAGAGCAGCAGGCTCACCGCCACGATGCCGAAGGCGGACGCAAGCCCGCGCTTCAGGATGCCGGACGAGATCTCCCGCAGGCGCTGCTGCTGGTCGATCTTCATGTAGAGGATGCCGGCGTCCGGGGCCTGCGCGATCGCCGCGAGAAGGACGAGATGCGCGCCGCGATCGACCGGGCGGTGCTGCATGAGGCCGGTACGGCGCGCCTCGTCGGCGTCCCGCTCGTAGCCGGGAATGTTCAGCTCGGCGCGCACGCGCCCCTGCCAGTCGGGGTGGTTGCTGGCGACGACGCGGCCGTCGTTGTCGAACAGGGCGATGTCGCCGATGGTCGCGTTGCGCCCGGCGTCCTCCATCATCTGCTGGATGGCGGGGATCGACCCTTCGCGCAGGTAGCGCCGCGATGCGCCGAGGATCGGGTCGGCCAGCACCTGGCCGTAGCGCGCCCCCTCCTCCGACAGGTACCGCTGCGCCATGTCGTAGTGATAGAGGAGCAGCAGCCCCGCGATGAGGGCGGCCGGGATGGTGAAGGCCAGCCCCATCAGGGTGGAGGTGGAGCAGCGCGCCAGGAACGTGCGCCGGGTCACCGTCGACTCCCGTCAAACCCTTGTCGGAAGCACACTTTGGGCGCTCATGGAATCCCAACAAACCTAGGCACCGGGGCCTCCCTTCGCAAGCGCTCCAGGAGCGGCTTTGCGGGGATTCGCGTCACGGTTTCGGTGGGATCGCCGGCCGCTATACTCCGCCCGTGGGGAAAGACTCGATGGTGATTTCGAAGGAGCGGCTGGCCGGTCTCCCGGAGCCCGTGAAAGGGATTGCCTCGGGCGCTGCGGCGGCCGGAGGGCACGCTTACCTCGTCGGCGGCTTCGTCCGCGACCTGGTCCGCCGGATCGAAGCAGGCCGCGACGGGCTGCCGGAGGAGCGCGAATTCGATCTTGAAATCTACGGCCTGCCCCCCGACCGGCTGGCGGCGCTCCTGCGCAAGTACGGAAGCGTGAATCTCGTCGGCGAGTCGTTCGCGGTCTACAAGGTCACACCGCGCGGCGCGGCCGCCGGCCCGGACGGCCTCGACATCGACGTCAGCCTGCCGCGGCGCGACCAGCGGACCGGCCGCGGCCACCGCGGCTTCGCCGTCGAGGGCGACCCGCAGCTCTCCATCGAAGAGGCCTCGCGGCGGCGCGACTTCACCGTCAACGCGCTGCTGCTCGATCCGCTCACGGGTGAGGTGCTCGACCCCTGGGGCGGGCTCGAAGACCTGCGCAAAGGCGTGCTGCGCGCCGTCGACCCGGACACCTTCGCCGAGGACTCGTTGCGCGTGCTGCGCGGCATGCAGTTCGCCGCCCGGCTCGGCTTCGCCCTCGACGACGCCACCGTGGCGCTGTGCCGGTCGCTGCCGCTCGACGATCTGCCGGGCGAGCGGGTCTGGGGCGAGATCGAGAAGCTGCTCATGAAGGCGGAGCGTCCGTCGATCGGCTTCGACTGGGGACTGAAGCTCGGCGTCATCGAGAAGCTCTTCCCGGAGCTCCACGCCTGCGTCGGCTGCCAGCAGGAAAAGGAGTGGCACCCGGAGGGCGATGTCTGGGTGCACACGCTCCTCGCCCTCGACATCGCCCGCCGCGAGGCGCGCGACCTGCCCTATGCGAAGCAGGCGACGGTGATGCTGGCGGTGCTCTGCCACGACCTCGGCAAGCCCGCGACGACCGCGTTCGTGGACGGGCGCATCCGCTCGTTCGAGCACGAGGAGGCCGGGCAGCCGCCGACGGAAGCGCTCCTCGACCGGCTCAAGGTCCACACGCTCGACGGGTACGACGTGCGCGCGCAGGTGCTGGCGCTGGTCGGAATGCACCTGTCGCCGAGCCACCTCTACAAGAACCGCGACAACGTCGGCGACGGCGCCTTCCGCCGCCTGGCGCGCAAGCTCGAGCCAGAGCTGCTCTACCGGGTCTCGCGCGCGGACTGCCTCGGCCGCAGCCCGGGCGTGTTCGCGACCGACGCGCAGGAGTGGTTCATCGAGAAGGTGCGCGCCCTCGGCGTCGAGGAGAAGCCGCCGCAGCCGATCCTCATGGGCCGCCACCTGCTGGAGATCGGGTTGCGGCCGGGTCCGGAGATCGGCCGCATCACCCGCGCGATTTACGAGATGCAGCTCGACGGCCGGGTCACCGACCTCGAGGGGGCGCTGGCCGCCGCCCGCGAGCTGCTCAGCGCCTAGCCGGCGCGGCGGGCGGGCTGCGCCCGCCCGGGAGCCGTGACCTTGCGGCGCGCGCCGGTTCGCAGCGACTGCATCATCGCGTCGATGCGGCCGAGGCCGTCGTGCAGGATCGCCGGGTCGGCGCCGTAGCCGAAGCCGATGCGCAGGTGTTTCGGGATCCCGGTCTGGTCGCCCGCCACGACGAGCGTCGACTTCTCGACGCGCAGCCGCTCGACGAGCGGGATCGAGGCGATCGGCAGGTCGTACTTGATGAGCGCGATCGCACCAGCACGAGGTGGTATGACCGACAGGAAGTCCGACCGCTCGCGCACGAACGCCTCGACGATCGGCCAGTAGCGGCGCACGTAGCCGCGCGTGCGGGTGAAGATCTGCTCCCGCACCGAAGGCGTCATGGCGCGCCGCGCCAGGAGATCCGACAGCATCCCCGGGGCGATGGTCGTGTAGTCGTGGTACGCCCACAGCTTCGCGACCTGCGCGGGCGGCCCGACGACCCAGCCGATGCGCAGCCCCGGCAGCCCGAACGCCTTCGACAGTCCCGAAGTGATGAGGGTGCGCTCGTAGCGGCCCCAGAAGGTGGGCGTGGTCGGCCCCGACAGCTCGGCGCCGCGGTAGATCTCGTCCACCACGAGCCAGGCGCGCGCCGCGCGCGCCGCAGCGACGATCGCCTCCATCTCCTCCTCGTCCAGGACGCCGCCGGTCGGGTTGTTGGGGTTGGTGACCAGGACGACCCTGGTGCGCTTCGTCACGGCCTTCCGCAGGCCCTTGATGTCGAGCCCCCAGCGCCGGCCGCCGCGGCCGTCCGGTCGCTCGATCATCCGGAAGGGATCGGCCTTGGCGTAGCCGCGCGCCAGCCCCCAGGTCTGGAGGTAGTTCGGCAGCATCACCGCCGCGCGGTCGCCAGGCTCGAGCAGCGACCAGAAGGAGATGTAATTCGCCTCCGAGCCGCCGTTGGTGACCTGGATGTTCTCCTTCTTCGCGCCCGGGTAGAAGGTGGCGATCTGCTCGCGCAGCTCCTCGGTGCCGTTCGACTGGCTGTAGCCGAGCTTCTGCTGCAGCAGCCCCCGCCGCTCGGACTCGTCCTTGAGCAGATCCTCCGCGCGCATCGGCTCGACGCCGCTTTCCGACAGGTTGCACTCGACGAGGTTCTCGTACGTCGACTGCATGCGTTCCATCCTGAACGTTTCGATGCGCATGGGGCTGTCTCCCGGGGACGGCGAGTGTACCATCGGGGCAGGAACGCCCTGATGCCTTCTCACAAGGTGGTGATCGTCGGCGGCGGGTTCGGCGGCCTGCAGGCCGCGCTCACGCTGCGACACGCGCCGGTCGAGGTCACGCTCGTGGACCGGCGCAACTTCCATCTCTTCCAGCCGCTCCTGTACCAGGTGGCGACCGGAGGCCTGTCGCCGGCCAACATCGCCGCGCCCTACCGCGCCGTGCTGCGCCGGCAGCGGAACACGCAGGTGCGGCTCGGCGAGGTCACCGGCTTCGACGTCGCGGCGCGGCGCGTGCTCCTCGCCGACGGCGGCGCCGTCCCCTACGACAGCCTCATCCTCGGCACCGGCTCGGTGCATCACTATTTCGGCCACGGCGAGTGGGAGAAGGTCGCGCCCGGCCTGAAGACGGTCGAGGACGCGACCGCCATGCGCCGCCGCATCCTGCTGGCGTTCGAGGAGGCGGAGAAGGCGGCGACCCCCGAAGACCGCGCCGCGTGGCTGTCCTTCGTCCTCGTCGGCGGCGGACCGACGGGGGTGGAGCTGGCGGGGGCCATCGGCGAGCTCGCCCACTGGACCTTCCGCGGCAACTTCCGGGCGATCGATCCGGCGCAGGCCCGCATCCTCGTCGTCGAGGGCGCCGACCGGATTCTCCCGACTTATCCGCCCGACCTGTCGGCGAAGGCGGTGCTTTCGCTCCAGCGACTGGGGGCCGAGGTGATGACCTCCGCCCTGGTCGTGGACGTGCGGCCGGACGGCGTGACCGTCCGGCGCGACGGCCGCGAGGAGCGGATCGTCGCGCGCACGGTGCTCTGGTCGGCGGGGGTCACGGGGTCGATCCTCGGAAGGCGCATCGCCGAGGCGACCGGCACCACGACCGACAAGGCGGGGCGCGTGCCGGTGCAGGGCGACCTCACCCTTCCGGGTCACCCGGAAATCTTCGTCATCGGCGACCTCGCGGTGGTGCGGAATGCCGCCGGCCAGTTGCTTCCGGGCGTCGCGCAGGTGGCGATCCAGGAGGGACATCACGCGGCGCGGGTCGTCGAGGCGCGCCTCGCCGGTCGCACCCTGCCTCCTTTCCACTACAACGACCGCGGCATCCTGGCGACCATCGGGCGGGCGTCGGCCGTCGGGCTGGTCCGTCGCGTGCACGTGTGGGGCTACCCGGCCTGGCTGGTGTGGCTCTTCATCCATCTCACGTGGCTGGTGCAGTTCGAGAGCAAGCTGCTGGTGCTCGTGCAGTGGGCCTGGAACTACGCGACCCGCAACCGTTCGGCACGGCTCATCACCGGAGGCCCGGGTGATGAGAGAATCCCCGCGTGAATCCCGCCGGCCCCGCCCCCGGAATGCTCCTTCTCCTGAGGGAGACGGCGATCCGCACACTCTTCGACCCGCGCGCCGGGCTCGAGGCGATCGAGAAGGCGTTCGCCGCCTACTCGACCGGCAAGGCGGACCTGCCGGCGGTCATCCAGCTCAACGTCCCCGAAGAGGACGCCGAGATCCACATCAAGGCGGGGCACCTGTACGGCGCGCCGTTCTGGGCGGTGAAGGTGGCCGGCAGCTTCCCGAAGAACGTCGAGCGCGGCCTCGCGGTCAGCGGCGGGATGGTGATGGCCTACGACGCGCGCACCGGCGCGCCGGCGGCGCTCCTGCTCGACAACGGCTACATCACCGATCTCCGGACCGGGCTCGCCGGGGCGGTCGCCGCCCGGCACCTGAGCCGCAGGGACGCCTCGGTCGCGGCGGTCCTCGGCACCGGGGCGCAGGCGCGCCACCAGATGCGCTCCCTGGCGCTGGTGCGAGACCTCAAGGAAGTCCGCGTCTGGGGCCGTCACGCGGATCGGGCGAAGGCGATCGCCTCCCGGATGGAGACCGAGGAGGCGATGCGCGGCATCGCCGTGCACCCGGCGGACAGCGTCGAAGAGGCGGTGGACGGAGCGCAGATCGTCGTGACGACGACGTCGAGCCGCGAGCCCATCCTGCGCGCCTCCTGGATCGCCCCGGGAACGCACATCACCGCCGTCGGCTCGGATCAACCCGACAAGCAGGAGGTCGAGGCCGCGCTCGTGGCGCGCGCCGACCTCCTCGTCGCCGACAGCCGGCCGCAGTGCCTGCGCCTCGGCGAGATCCACCATGCCGTCGCGGCCGGCGCGATCGGCGAGAACGACATCGATGCCGAGCTCGGGGAAATCGTCGCGGGGACGAAGCCCGGGCGCTCGAACGACGAGGAGATCACGCTGTGCGACCTGACCGGTCTGGGTGTGCAGGACGTCGCTTCCGCCAACCTCATCCTGGAGCGGGCCCGCGCCACCGGCGCGCCCGGCGAGACGGTGCCGCTGTGAGCCACCCCCCGCGCACCCGAAACGGGCTTCACCGCGCGCGTTTCGCCGCGCTGTCCGCGACGCTGCTCTTCGCTGTTGCCGGCCCCGCACTCAGCGACTCCAAGATCGAAGCCATTCCCCTCCTCGAGCGAAACTACCAGGACGTTCGACAGACTGTGCTGCGCATCGACGCCGGCCGGCTGGATGCCTCGCGCGTCGACGCCGCCTTCGGCCAGTACGACAAGCCCGGCTCGCCCGGATGCGCGGTCGGGGTCGTCGAGTCGGGGACGATCGTCTTCGCGCGGGGCTACGGCGAGGCCAGCATCGAGCACTCGGTGCCGATCACGCCAAGCACGATGTTCGATCTGGGTTCGACCTCCAAGCAGATCACCTCGACGGCGGTGGCGCTCCTCGTCCTCGACGGCAAGCTGTCGCTCGACGATCCGATCCGGAAGTACTTCCCCGAGATCCGCGACTTCAAGCGCTCGCCGGCGATCACCGTGCGGCGTCTCCTCGACCACACCAGCGGTCTGCGCGACTACACGGACCTCCTGTCGATGGAGGGACATGCCGAGTCTGACCTGACCACCACCCCGCAGGGACTCGAGATCCTGGCGCGGCAGAAGGGGCTCAACTTCCCGGCCGGCGACGAGTTCCGCTACACCAACTCGGGGCATTTCCTGGCCTCGATCCTGGTGAAGCGAGTCTCGGGGAAGAGCCTGCGCGAGTTCGCCCGCGAGCGCATCTTCGGGCCGCTCGGGATGACCGACACCACCTACCTCGACGACCACACCCTGCTCGTGCCGCGCCGCGCCGCCGGCTACTCGCCGCGCGACGGCGGCGGGTTCGAGACCGCGATGTCGGACTGGGAGCAGGTGGGAGACGGCGGCGTGCAGTCGTCGATCGAG
The DNA here is from genome assembly GCA_035638075.1 of Verrucomicrobiia bacterium. Lineage (GTDB taxonomy): Bacteria > Acidobacteriota > Polarisedimenticolia > Gp22-AA2 > Gp22-AA2 > DASRAU01. The sequence continues at coordinate 198,689 of DASRAU010000036.1, read as the reverse complement.
GACATGGCGCTCTGGGCGACGAACCTCGACACCGGCGACAAGCTCGGCGGGAAGCCCCTCATCGATCTCCTGCACACGCCCGGCAGGCTCGCCGACGGGACGCCCATCCCCTACGGCCTCGGGCTGTTCCTGGGGACGCACCGCGGGCTGAAGCTCGTCGAGCACGGCGGCGCCTGGGCCGGCTATCGCGCCAACCTCATGCGCATCCCGGAACGGCGGCTGGCGGTCATCACCTTGTGCAACGTCTCCACCGCCGCGACCGGGAGGCTGTCAATGGCGGCGCTCGATGCGGCACTCGATGGCCTGCCGGAATCGGAGCGCCCCGCGCCGGCGCCCGCGGCACAGGCGGCGTCAGGGCCGCAGCCCGCCGCGGCGACACTCGCCTCCTACGCTGGCGTCTACGTCTCGGAGCACCTCGGTGACGTCGGGACGGTCGAAGCCGGCCCCGATGGCCTGCGTCTCTCGGGCGAGCCGCTCCTGCCGCGGGGCGAAGGACGCTTCGCCGTCGCTTCGAGCGGCGCCGTCATCACCTTCGCGGCGAACGGCGAGATGCGCATCGACGACCCGCGGGAGAACCCGCACCCGGCGATCTTCCGGAAAGTGAGCGCGTCTCCCGCGAAGGAAAAACCCGCCAAATCCGGCGCGAAGCCGGAGGTCGCGGCCAGGCCGGGCCCGGACCTCGAGGGGACCTACCGGAACGATGACCTCCTGAGCGGCTGCGAGGTGAAGAAGGCCGAGGAACGCCTCGAGTTCTCCTGCGGCGGGGGCGAGGCCTCGACAATCACGCCGCTCGGAGGCGACCTCTACGATCTCGGCTGGGGCCTCCTGAAGGCGAAGCGGGAGCTGAGCGGGGCGGTCGAGTCCCTGACGCTCACCACGCGCGGGCTGGTCGATTTCGTCCTGCACCGGATCGACGGACCGGCGGTCCGCGGCGAAGGCCGCGGATCGCGCGGTGTATAATTCCGCGCATGGGGGAAGTGGCCTTCGAGTACGTGGTTCGCACCCTCCAGAAAACCGACGAGACGTACCTGATCGAGGTCGAGCGCGCTCCCGGGCACTGGATCGCGACCGTGCGCCTGCCGGACGGGACCTTCTGGAACATGGACCGGTTCGACCCGCGCGCCCCGGCGCTGCCGAAGCAGTGGGTGGGAGGGACCGCCGCGGCAGCGGCCGACTACGCCGCCCGCGTCCTCACGAACTGGCTCGCGAACGAGCGCATGGAAGTGGTGCGCCGGACCTACAAGCTGGGGGAGAAAACCTAGGAGCGGGGCCGGGCCGTTACTTGAGGCCCTTCGGCAGCTCCAGCACGCGGACCGCTTCGACGAGGTCATTGAGGCGGAACGGCTTCAGCAGGACCGGGTTGTCGAGGAGCTTCACGAAGCGGCGGGCTTCGCGCTTGTCCATGGCGCCCGTGACGAAGATGACCCGGGGCCGCAGGGACGGCTTGCGGCGCGCGATCTGCCGGTAGAGAGACAGGCCGTTCGCGTCGGGCAGCACGAGATCCAGGATGATGCCGCAGTAGTCGCGGAACATCAGGAGCGGCAGGGCGTCCTGGCAGGACGTGGCGACGTCGACGTGGTAGCGCTGGCCGCGCAGGGTCTCGGCCATCAGCTCGAGGATGACCTCGTCGTCGTCCACGGCGAGGATGCGGTGCTCCTCGTCGGGGCAGGAGTCGGCATGGAAGCGCGACACGTCGCCATCGGCCAAAGGCGTTTCGACCAGGGCCAGATCGGATGTTCTCATATGAGCGAAGGTAGGGCCCGGAAACCCGCGCTGCAAGCCCGCGAGCCGGGAATCACGGAAATGAAACCCCGGACGATGACGATATCGCCATGCCCCTGCGCACCACCCCGCTGACCGCCCGCGAGCGCCTGGTGCTCGGCTGGGGCAAGGTGCGCCGCTTCTACCTCGGCACCTTCCGCAAGGAGTACGTCCGGCAGAGCCTGGCGCGGCGCGTCGGCCACTGCAACCGCACCGGCGCCTGCTGCCGCCTGATGTTCACCTGCCCCATGCTCGACCAGCGCTCGGACCCGGTGCGCTGCAGCATCCACGAGATCAAGCCGCGCAACTGCAACCTCTTCCCGATCGACGAGCGCGACCTGCGCGATCGCGATATCATCGCGCCCGATTCACCGTGCGGCTTCTCCTTCCTCCCGGCGGATCGGACTCCGGCGGCGGGGGCACGCGGAGACGCCTGACGGCTCCCTGACGCCCGGCCGGGGGGGCGGGCGGAACGGCTCGAAACGCGCGGGACCGATGGACTTTCGCGCCACCGGTCCCCATATTGGAAGCCGGTCCGGTCCGCATTCCGTCCGGGCCCCGGAGGTTTGCGATTCGATGGCCGCCGACCTGATCCTTCACCCCGAGGAGTACGAGCGCATCCGCGAGGTGATGGCCCGCCTCAGGTCCGAGTGCAACGCCAAGATGGTCTTCCTGATCGACAAGAACGGGCAGTCGATCTGCGCCCAGGGGGAGACCGACGCCATCGACGTGACCGCTCTCGCGTCGCTCGCCGCCGGCAACGTCGCGGCGACCGACTCGCTGGCGCGGCTCATCGGCGAGAAGGAATTCAGCATCCTGTTCCACGAGGGGGAGCGGGACAACCTGCACATCTCCGTCGTGGCGGGACGGGTGATCCTGGTGGTGATCTTCGACGAGCGCTCGTCGCTCGGGCTGGTGCGGCTGCGCGTCAAGCGTGGCTCGACCGACCTGCGCACGGTGCTCGAGACGGTCTGGAACCGCTCCGCGTCGCCGAAGAAGGCGGCCGCCGGCGGATCGCCGTTCGGCGAGATCACCGACGAAGACATCGATCGGCTGTTCAGCGACTAGGCGCGGCGGAGCGGATAGCCCGACATGACGTTCATCAACTACGCGGCGCGCGAGATCAACTGCAAGCTCGTCTACTACGGGCCGGGCTTGGGCGGCAAGACGACGAACATCAAGTTCGTCTACGAGAAGACCAACCCCAATGCCAAGGGGAAGCTCATCTCGCTCGCGACCGAGACCGACCGGACCCTGTTCTTCGACTTCCTGCCGCTCGACCTCGGGGAAATCCGCGGCTTCCGCACCCGCTTTCATCTTTATACGGTGCCGGGACAGGTGTTCTACGACGCCTCGCGCAAGCTCATCCTCAAGGGCGTGGACGGCGTGGTGTTCGTCGCCGACTCGCAGGCGGCGCGCATGGACGCCAACCTCGAATCGCTGAAGAACCTCGAGCTGAACCTGAAGGAGCAGGGGTACGACATCAAGACCATCCCCTACGTCCTGCAGTTCAACAAGCGCGATCTGCCGACCGCCATGCCGTTCGAAGAGATGAAGAAGCGCCTGCACTACAAGGGCGAGCCGATCTTCGAGGCGATCGCCAACAAGGGGACCGGCGTCTTCGAGACCCTGAAGATGATCGCGAAGATGGTCCTCCTCGAGCTGCGCAAGGGGAAGTAGCCGGTCCCGCTAGCGTCCTCTCAGGAACGCGTCGATCCGCTGCACGAACAGGTCGGGCTCCTCGCAGAACGGCAGGTGGCCGCTCTTCTCGAAGACGGCGAAGTCGGAGCCCGGGACCTGCTTGTGGATGCCGTAGGCCACCGACGGCGCGACGTTGAAGTCGTAACGGCCGGTCACCACGAGCGTCGGGAAGCGGAACTTCCGCAGCTCGGGGTTCAGATCGTACTTCTCCGCCTCGCCCCACAGCGCCGCGTTGATCTTCGGACGGAAGACGAACGAGTCGGACCGCGCGAGATACGCGTCGCGCACCGTCGGCGACACGAACAGCATGGTCGAATACTCGCGCAGGCTGCGGGCGATCGCCTCGGGGTCGCCGAGGGCCTCGCCGAACGCCATGGCGTCCTGCCGCTCGGTGGTCTCCGGGTAGATGTTCTTGAACAGGAACGCCGTCTCCTGGATCTTCGGCGCCGCGGCGTCGGCGATGATCAGGTGCGCGATGTGCTCGGGATGGCGCGAGGCGTACGCCATCACGAGATAGCCGCCCCACGAGTGCCCCATCAGGTCGAACTTGCCGTCGCCGGCGATCTTCGCGCGCATCGCGTCGAGGTCGGCGATCTGCTCGAGGAGGGTGGTCGTCTGGTCCGGTTTGAGAGGGGTCGACTGGCCATCGCCGCGCTGGTCGTAGAAGACGATGCGGCGGTTGGCGGCCAGCCGGTCCCAGGAGTCGCTGCAATGCAGGTAGGCGTGGTCGAAGCCGGGGCCGCCGTTGACCACGATGAGGGGAAGCCCGCTCCCCTGCCCGCGCACCTCGTAGAAGAGGGACAACCCCGGGGCGACCTCGAGCATCTCCCCCTTCTCCTTCGCCGCGGGCGCGGACGTCTGGGCGGCCGCGGTCAGGGCGGCGGCGAGCATCGAAGCGGCGGAGAAAAGTGCGGCGCGGCGAACCTGCAGGCGAACGGCGGACATCGGCTCCTCCCTCTCCATCCTTCTTATTGGTGTGCGGCGGCCCGGACGTGCTGGGCGCGATTGTAGACTTCGTTGAAGCCGTCCTTGTCCCCCTGGTACCAGCCGCGCAGGCCCCCCGACGGATCGACGATCAACAGGTGGCCGATGCGTGCCGCGCCGCCGAAGGCGTCGAGCTCGTCCTCACCGATGCGCGCCGCGAGCCACAGGGGCGGCGCCGGGTCGGCGGGAACGTCGGGCCCGATGTCCACGTCGAGCAGGCGGATGCCGCCGAGGTGGAAGTCCTTGTAGGCGTCGGCCAGCTCCTTCATCCGGCCGCGGCGCTCCTGGCACGGCGCGTCGCACGGCTGGTTCTCGAGCGACAGGACCCAGACGCTGCCGCGCAGCGAGATCCCGCGGATGACGCCCCCGCCGGCGCCGATGAGATCGACCGCGGGAAAGGCGCCCTGGACCGGCGGCGGCTCGGGCACGCGACGCAGGCACGGACGGATGAGCGTGAGCAGCGCGATGCCGACGAGGAAGGCCCACAGGAAGGTGTAACGCGGCAGGCCGGGCGGGCCCCCGGCGGCTCCGCGCGGCGTCCGCGTCTCTCCGGTCATCGCGACGTCGAGTGGCAGCCGGCCGGAGCGGCGCTCAGGCGCGCGCGGCCGGGCCGCCGGGGCCGCCGGCGAAGTCGGCCGGCAGCACCTTCCCGAGCACGCCGGCGAAGCGGTACTGGCGGAGGTTCTGCCGCGCGTTCAGGAGGACCAGGACGACGATGACGGCGCGCGCCGCCACCGGGAACAGCGGGTCGTGCATCCGCCGCCAGGCGTAGTAGCAGGACAGCCCCACGGCGACGGCGATTCCGAAGATCGACAGGCCGAGGAACAGCGGTCGGCGCCGCAGCGCGCGGCGGACGAAAGCCGACTCGACGCCGTCCAGCGAGGCGGTCGTGGTGTCGGGCGCGGCGGTCGATCCGGGGGGCATGGAAACGCGGATTCTACCGTGAAAAACCGCTGTCGCAAGGCGCTTCGTGGGTCTTGACCCTCCGAAGAGCGTGAGACTAGTATCGCCGGTCCCAAATCCCGGGAGGAGACGTTCACGTGCCCCAGATCGGTGAGCGCCGCGACATGCGACGCCAGGCGATGCGACCGTAACGCATGGCGCAGATCCTTCCTCCCTGGATCAACCGTTTACCGCTCTTCGCTGCCGTGGGCGGTCTGGTTGCGACCGTCGCCGTCGTCGGCGGCATCTGGTATTGGGGCTCGCCCAAGTTCACCGACGCCGGCTACCGCCCGATCCAGCCGGTCCCCTACAGCCACCGGCTGCACGTCGGCGAGATGGGGCTCGACTGCCGCTACTGCCACGCCTCGGTGGAAGTCTCGCCGGTGGCGAACGTGCCGCCGACGGCCGTCTGCATGAACTGCCACAAGCTCGTGAAGCGTGACTCGCCGTTGCTCGAGCCCATCCGCAGCAGCGCGGCGAGCGGCCACCCGATGCAGTGGGTGCGGGTGCACAAGCTGCCGGACTACGTCTACTTCAACCACAAGGTGCACATCGCCGCGGGCGTCGGCTGCGTGTCGTGCCACGGGCGCATCGACGAGATGGACGTGGTGACGCAGATGCAGCCGTTGTCGATGTCGTGGTGCCTGGACTGCCACCGCAACGCCGGCCCCAACCGCCGGCCCGTGAGCGAGGTCACCAACATGAAGTGGACTCCGCCCAAGGACGCCAAGGCGCTGGCCGCGAAGCTCGAGCAGGAGCGCCCCGTCCATCCGCCGACCGAATGCTCCGGGTGCCACCGATGAAGACGCACGAAGTGAAACCGGGACGCGAGTACTGGCGGAGCCTGCGGCAGAAGGAGCAGGACCCGGCCTTCCTCGAGGTCCTGCACCGCGAGTTCCCCGAGGGCGCGAGCGAGCCGCCCGACGGGATGACGCGTCGCGACATCCTGACGCTCCTCGGCGCATCGATCTCCCTCGCCGGGCTCGCCGCCTGCCGGCGGCCGGTGCACCACATCGTCCCGTTCGTCGACCCCCCCGAGACGGTGATCCCCGGGGTGCCGAAGCACTACGCGACGACGATGCCGTTCGGCCGGTCGGCCTGCGGGCTCGTGGTCGAGAGCCACGAGGGGCACCCGACCAAGATTGAAGGCAATCCGCGCCACCCCGGCTCCCAGGGAGCCTCGAGCGTGCGGGCGCAGGCGGCCATCCTCAACCTCTACGATCCGGACCGCGGCCAGAGCCTCCTCCAGGGGGGCAGCGTCAAGAAGTGGCCCGACTTCGTCGCCGCCTGGAAGGAGCTCGAGAAGGGCCACCTCGCCGACGGCGGCGCCGGGCTCGCGATCCTCTCGGAGTCGTTCGCCTCGCCGACTTTGGCGCGGCTGCGCTCGGTGCTCCTCAACCGCTTCCCGAGGGCGACCTGGGCGGTGTGGGAGCCGGTGTCGGACGAGAACGTGCTCGCCGGTCTCAAGGAAGCGACCGGACGCGACCTCGAGCCGCAGTACGACCTCGGCCGCGCGCGCGTCATCCTGTCGCTCGACGCGGACCTGTTCCTGCTCGACCCGGAGTCGATCCGCCACGGCCGCGGCTTCGCCGCCGGTCGCCGCGCCGGCTCGACCGGCGGCGTGATGAACCGGCTGTACTCGGTCGAGGCGGCCTACTCGGTGACCGGGTCGATGGCGGACCACCGCCTGCGCCTCCCCGCCTCGCGCATCGCCGGCTTCGTCGCGGCGTTGGCGCGCGCCGTCGCCGTTCCCGGCGCTCCTCCCGGGGCGGACGGGCTGGACGAGCGGGGCCGGAAATTCCTCAACGCGCTCGCGTCCGATCTCAAGGAGGCGCGCGGCGCCGGGCTCGTGGTCGCGGGACCGCGGCAGCCGGCCGCCGTGCACGCCGCGGTCGCGGCGCTGAACATCGCCCTCGGCAACGCCGGCACGACGGTGTTCTACCGGGACCCGGTGCACGCCGCCCTGCCGTCCTCCGCGTCATTCGCCGCCCTCAAGCAAAAGCTCGACGCCGGCGCCGTCACGACCCTGGTCGTCCTCGGCGGCAATCCGGTCTATGACGCGCCGGCCGACCTGAAGTTCGGCGAGGCCATGGCGAAGGCGAAGGAGCGGATCGTCGTCGGCGACCGCGTCGACGAGACCGGCGCCGCCGCGACCTGGTTCATCCACCGCGCCCATTTCCTCGAGGCCTGGGGGGACGCACGCGACGCCTCCGGCACGCTGAGCATCGTCCAGCCGCTCATCCTTCCTCTTTATGACGGGAAGAGCGACGTCGAGGTGCTGGCGCTTCTCGGGAGCGGCGCGGACACGCCGGGCTATGACGTGGTGCGGCTGACCTGGAAGTCGATCCTGGGCGAAGCCGACTTCGACAAGAAGTGGAACCGCGTCCTGCACGACGGGCTCCTGCCGGACAGCGGCGCGGCCCCGGTGGCGGCCTCGGCCTCGGCGCGTCCCTTCGGGGATCTCGAGACACTCGCCGCGGCGAACGGCGGCGACAACGGCATGGAGATCGTCTTCCAGCCGTCGAACGCGGTGCACGACGGCCGCTTCGCCAACAACGGCTGGCTGCAGGAGCTGCCCGACCCCATCACCAAGATCACCTGGGACAACCCGGCGCTCCTGAGCCCGAAGACAGCCAAGTCGCTCGGCGTCGCCAACGAGGACATCGTGCGCCTCGAGCACGACGGACGGACGCTCGAGCTGCCGGCCTTCATCGTCCCGGGCCAGGCCGACGGCACCGTCGTCGTCACCCTCGGCTACGGCCGCCGCAACGTCGGCCGCGTCGGCCGTGACGTCGGCTTCGACGCCTACCGGCTGCGCGGCTCCACGGCGCCGTGGATCGCCACGGGCGCGCACGTGTCGCGCACCGGAAAGCAGGCGATGCTCGCCTCGACCCAGGAACACGGCAGCATGGAAGGGCACCCGCTCGTCCTGGAGGGGACGGTCGAGGAGTTCAGGCGCAAGCCGGACTTCGCGCAGGAGCTGGCCGAGGCGCCGCACGAGGAAGGTGAAGCGACCCCCGCAGGGCACGAAGGAGGGCACGGCGAGTCGGAGAAGCGCGGCGTCACTCCTCCCGGTCTCGCCCTGTTCCCCGAAAAGTCCTATGACAAGGGCCCGCAGTGGGGCATGACCATCGACCTCAACACCTGCGTCGGCTGCAATGCCTGCGTCGTCGCCTGCCAGAGCGAGAACAACGTGCCGGTCGTCGGCAAGGACCAGGTGCGCCGCAGCCGGGAGATGCACTGGCTGCGCCTCGATCGCTACTTCACCGGCGACCCCGAGGGCGACGCCCAGGTCGTCGTGCAGCCGCTGCCTTGCATGCAGTGCGAGAACGCCCCGTGCGAGCAGGTCTGCCCGGTGGCCGCGACGGTCCATGACAGCGAAGGGCTCAACGTCATGGTCTACAACCGCTGCATCGGCACGCGGTACTGCTCCAACAACTGCCCGTACAAGGTGCGCCACTTCAACTTCTACAACTTCACCAAGGACACGCCGGAGATCGTCAAGCTGGCGCAGAACCCGGACGTGACGGTGCGCGCCCGCGGCGTCATGGAGAAGTGCACCTACTGCACGCAGCGCATCAACGAGGCGAAGATCGACGCCAAGGTCAGCGGCCTTCCGCTGCAGGACGGCGACATCAAGACCGCCTGCCAGCAGTCCTGCCCGGCCGACGCCATTACATTTGGAAACCTGCGCGACGGGAACAGCAAGGTGGCGAAGGAGGCGGCGAGCCCGCGCAACTACTCGCTCCTGGCCGAGCTGTACACCAGGCCGCGCACGACCTATCTCGCCAAGCTGCGCAACCCGCACCCGGATCTCGCCGCTGTCGTGGAGGAGCACGGATGAAGCGTGCCCCGCTGGCGGCGGCGGTCGCCCTGGCGCTCGCGGCCGCGGGATGCCGCGGCATGACCTCGTCGAAGCCGCCGGTCCATCCCAACCCGAGCATGGACGACCAGCCCAAAGTGAAGGCGCAGCAGGAGAGCCGGTTCTTTTACAACGGCTCCGCGATGCGCCCCCCCGTCCCCGGGACCATGGCCATGGGCGAGCTGCGCGAGGACGCCGCCTTCTACGAGGGCAAGAACGCCGACGGCTCGTTCGTGGCGAAGGTCCCCGTCGAGGCCAGCGACCAGGTGCTCGAGCGCGGGAAGAACCGCTACACCATCTACTGCCAGCCGTGCCACGACGCGCGCGGCGACGGCCACGGCATCCTGTTCCAGCGCGGCAACATCCCGACGGCGTCGTTCCACCAGGACAAGATCCGCAACTACCCGGACGGGCAGATCTTCGACGTCATCACCAACGGATCGGGGCTGATGCCTTCGTACCGCTGGCCGCTCCAGCCGGCCGACCGCTGGGCCATCATCGCGTACGTGCGCACGCTGCAGCAGAAGCGGGGGGCGACCGGTGGGTAACCCGAAGATCCGCATCGCGCTCGGGATCCTCGCGATCGTCATCGGCCTCGCGGTCGTCGGGAAGATCGCTTCCTTCCTCGTCAGCCACGAGTACCGCGAGCCGTTCCGCGTGGCGGTCGGGGCCGAGGACGCCACCCCGCGCGAGCAGGGGGTGATCGACGAGAAGGCCGAGGCCGAGAAGAAGGCCATGGCCACGCCGTACGTCGAGCCCGACTACCGCGCCTTCCCGAAGATCGGCAGCCGCGTGGCGGTCTGGGTGGCGGCGCAGCTCCACCTGCTCTTCGCGGCGTTCGTGCTCGCCGTGCCGCTCTTCGCCTTCATCATCGAGGCGATCGGCGTCTTCACGAAGGACAAGCGCTACGACCGGCTGGCGTACGAGTTCACCAAGCTCCTGTCGGTCGCCTTCTCGATGACCGCAACATTCGGTGCGGCGCTCACCTTCCTCCTGATCGCGCTCTACCCGAAGTTCACCATGTACCTGGCGAGCGTCTTCTCGCCGACCTTCCTGCCTTACGTCGGCCTCTTCTTCTTCGAGGCGTTCTTCCTCTACTCCTATTACTACGGCTGGGGGAAGTTCCACCCGTACGTCCACCTTTTCCTCGGGTTCATGCTGAACCTCGTCGGCACGTCGATCATGCTCATCGCCAATGCCTGGGTGACGTTCATGACGTCCCCCGCCGGCGTCTCCGAGAAGGGCGCGGTCATCTCGACCTGGGACGCGGTGCACAACTTCACCTGGATGCCGATCAACGTGCACCGCTTCATCGCCAACATCGCCTTCGGCGGGTCGGTGGCGGCGGCGTACGCGGCCTTCAAGTTCCTGCAGGCGGAGACGGACGAGGAGCGCGCCCACTACGACTGGATGGGCTACATCGGCAACTTCGTCGCCATCATCGCGTTCCTGCCGCTGCCGTTCGCCGGCTACTGGCTGGCGAAGGAGATCTACGCCTTCTCGCAGACGCTGGGGCTGACGATGATGGGAGGCGCCTTCTCCTGGCTCTTCATCATCCAGGCGGTGCTCATCGGCAACCTGTTCCTGGCGGCCAACTACTACCTCTGGCTCGGGATGGGGCGCGTCGAGGGCCACAACCCATTCCAGAAGTACATCAAGTACCTGCTGATCGGCATCACGCTGTGCTTCATGGTCTGGGCGACGCCGCGGTCGATCATCGCCACCGTGTCGGAGGTGCGCGCCATGGGGGGCGCGGTGCACCCGATCCTCGGCTTCCTCGGCGTCATGTCGGCGAAGAACACCGCGGTCAACATCCTGATCCTGACCACCTACATGTCGTTCCTGCTCTACCGCCGGACCGGCAAGGTGGCGACCGTGGCGTGGGCGAAGCTCGGCAACGCCCTGCAGCTCGGCATCTTCGCGACCGCGGCCATCTTCGTCATCTTCCTGGGCGTGTACGGCTACTTCGTCGAGGCGAGGGTGCGCATCGGGCTGTCGGTCCCCCAGGTCTCGTCGGTGCTCCTGGCCATGGTGTCGATCACCGTCATCGACGTCTTCCTGTACGCCGGGGCGAAGAAGACCGCCGAGGTGCGCTGGGGGAAGATCCCGGCGGCGTCGCAGTACATCCTCATCTTCATCGCCGTCACCTTCACCTGGCTGATGGGGCTGATGGGGTACGTCCGGTCGGGGCTGCGGCAGCACTGGCACGTCTACGGCGTCATGCGCGACACGTCGCCCGACGCCTTCACGCCGACCCTCGGCTTTGCGACCATCGTGGTGTCGTGCACCGTGCTCGCCTTCTTCCTGCTCATCGGGTTCGTCTTCTGGCTGGCGAGCCTGCACGACAAGAAAGACTGGGCGGCGGCGGGGACGGCTTCGGCGGACGCGCACTCGACCCACGGGTCCGGGGGACGGCACTGATGAAGATCCCGCTGATCCCGCGGCTCGCGGCACTGGTCCTGGCGACGACGGCGTTCTACACCTACGTCGGGCAGCTCGTCCCGCAGAAAGAGGTCCACCCGCCCGTCGAGATCGTCCTGAAGAAGGACATGGACACGACCGAGATGGCGAAGACCGGGCGCGAGCTCATGGACGGCAAGGGGCTCTGCTTCACCTGCCACACCATCGGCAAGAAGGGCGTGTTGCGCTTCCCGGACCTCGAGAACGTGGACGTGCGCGCGAAGACGCGCGAGGCCGGGCTCTCCGACGTCGAGTACTTCGCCCAGGCGATGTACGACCCGGACAAGTTCGTCGTCCCCGGCTTCAACCCCGGCATGCCGCACATCAACAAGCCGCCGATCGGGCTGTCGGATGACGAGATCCTCTGCGTCATCGCGTACCTCCAGAGCCTCGGCGGCACCTCGACCGTCACCCTGCAGACCAAGCACGCGTACAACCAGGGAGCGGCCGCCAAGTGAACCTGTTCGTCGTCCTCCCGGTGCTCGCCGTCCTCGTGCTGCTGGCGTTCCGGCGCGTCCCGCTGATGGCCTGGGCGGTCGCGTGGTGGGCGGGCATCTTCGTCGTTCTGCGATGGGGCTTCGCGATCCCGATCCCCTTCTCGGTCCTGTCCATCTACATGTCGATCGTCACGCTGGCGCTCCTCGCCTACATGACGTCGAGCGACGAGCGGCGCGCGCAGGTCGCCGGGCCCATCGTGCGCCTCATCGTCGAGCCGCGCTACCGCATGCTCCTGGCGGCGCTGGTGGTGCTGATCCCGGGCGCGGCGGCGGCGAACGTGTGGATGCAGGCCAAGGCGCCGCTCGAGGCGCCGTTCTTCGCCCGCACCGTTCACCCGGCCTCGCCCGCGTCGGTGACGGTGCACGACAAGACGATCGATCTCGACGCCGGCGAGAATCCCTTCCGGTCGCTCGAGACCTCGAACCCCGAGGAGTTCCGCAAGCACGTGGCCGACGGCAAGCGCGTCTACTACGAGAACTGCGTCTTCTGCCACGGCGACAACCTCAAGGGGAACGGCATGTTCATCCACGCCCTCGCGCCGATCCCCACGAACTTCGACGACAGCGGCACAATCCCCATGCTGCGCGAGACGTTCCTCTTCTGGCGCATCTCCAAGGGCGGCCCCGGGATGCCCGAGGAAGGCGGTCCCTGGGACAGCGCCATGCCGGTCTGGGAGAAGTTCCTGAAGGAGGAGGACATCTGGGACGTCATCCTCTTCCTCTACGACTTCACCGGCCGCAAGCCGCGCGCCGCCGAGTCTGTCAAGGACGCCGTGGAGAAGGGGCACTGATGCCGCGCCGCGCATCCGAACGCACGTCCAGGCTTCTCGCGGCCACCGCGCTTCCGGCGCGGCTCGCCGCGATGACGCTGGTGTCGATCGCGCTCGCCGCGGCGCCGGCGCGCGCCCAGGAAGGGGCCAAGGGCCCCGGCACCGACACGCAGCGCCAGGCGGGACAGAAGCTCTACGAGAAGTCCTGCTCGCAGTGCCATGGCGAGAAGGGGGACGGACAGGGTCCGGCGGCGAAGCACCTGCGGCCGATGCCGCGCGACTTCACCGCCGGCAAGTACAAGATCCGTACGACGCCGAACGGCGCCCTGCCGATGCACGAGGACATCGTCCACATCATCCGCCAGGGCATGCCGTACACCTCGATGCCGGCGTGGCCCGACTTCAGCAACGACGAGGTGTCGAACCTGGCGTTCTACGTCGCCTCGTTCTCCCCCGACTTCGCGAATCCCGAGCGCAACCCGAAGCCGGTCGAGCTGAAGGCGGGCAAGGCGTCGAGCAAGGACACGATCGATGCGGGGCGCAAGGCGTACGAGGCGAACGGCTGCCTCGGCTGCCACGGCAATCAGGGACGCGGCAACGGGACCTCGGCGCCGACGCTGAAGGACGACTGGGGCCACCCGATCAAGCCGGCCGACCTGACGCAGCGCTGGACCTTCCGCGGCGGCGGCACGCGCGAGGACGTCTTCCGGACCCTCAGCACCGGCCTGAACGGCACGCCGATGCCGTCGTACATGGACGCCATCCCCGACGACCAGCGCTGGGCGCTCGTGGACTACATCGACTCGCTCTCGGCCCCGCAGCCCGACTACCAGAACCTGGTGCGCCTCGTCGCCATCGACGAGCCGATCGACCTGGTGCGGGCGGACGAGCAATTCAAGAAGGCGAAGACCGCCCGCTTCCCGCTGGTCGGCCAGATCATGGAGCCGGGGCGCGACTTCCATCCTCCGGCCGTCAGCCTCCAGGTGGAGGCGATCCGCGACAGCGAGAACCTGGCCATCCGGGTGCGCTGGCACGACCTGCGCGCCGACACGACCGGCAAGAACGGTCCCGACCTGCAGGTCCCGCCCGAGGAGGAAGCCGAGGCGGGCGCCGCACCGGCCGGCGGCGGCGAGGGCGGCGGAGACGTCTGGGGCGGCGAAGAGGCGGCGCCGGCCGCTCCGGCCGCGGCGCCGGCGGCGGGTGGTGATGTCTGGGGTGAGGCGGCCGACGCGGCCCCCGCAGCCGGCGCGGGCGGCGAGTTCTCCGACGCGGTGGCGATCCAGTGGCCGGCGGCGCCCCTCACCGGCGCGCGCAAGCCGTACTTCATCTTCGGCGACCAGACGAGCGCGGTCGATCTCTGGTTCTACGACCTGGCGAAGAAGGAGCCGCAGCAGTTCACCGGCAAGGGGTCGGCGAGCCTGACGCCCAACGACAGCGGCGAGCTGTCGGCCGTGTCGCACTACGACGAGGGAGAGTGGTCGGCGACCTTCAAGTGGCCGCTGCGCCCGACGACCGGCGTCCCGTTCAACATCGAGGGTCAGTTCGTGCCGGTCGCCTTCTCGGTCTGGGACGGCTTCAACCGCGAGCGCGGCAACCGGCGCGCCCTGACCGTCTGGTATTACGTGTACATCGAGCCGGCGGTGGTGGTCTCCCCCGTCGTGCCGATGCTCAAGACCGCGGGGATCGTGCTCCTGCTGGAGATCGTCGCCATCGTCCTGGTGCGCCGAAGCGTCGCGCAGCCGGGCGGTGCGGCGGCCCCGGCCCGCGGTCGTCTGTCCGGGAGTCACGGCATCTCCTGATCGGGAGTGGAGGATTCATGTACCAGCGCATCTACGTGCCCGTCGACAATTCCGAGCATTCCGACCGCGCCATCGACTGCGGTATTACGCTCGGCCGCGCCTTCGGCGCTTCGCTCACAGGCTCCCACGTCTACGCCGCGAGCATGCACGACTACCGCTTCCGCCAGATGGAGTACACGCTGCCGGAGGAGTACATCGAGGAAGTCGAGCTGGAGCGGCAGCGCAAGATCCACGACAGCCTGATCACCATGGGGCTGCGGCTGATCTCCGACTCCTACCTCGACCAGATGTCGAAGAAGTGCGCCGGCGCAGGACTCGGCTTCACGCCGCGCATGATGGACGGCAAGCACCACGTCGAGATCCTCAAGGACATCAAGGGTTCGGAGTACGACCTGGTGGTGCTCGGGGCCCTCGGCCTCGGACGGGTGCGTGACTCGGTGCTGGGTTCGGTGTGCGAGCGGGTCGCCCGCGCCTCCGACCGGGACGTCTGGGTGGTGAAGCGGGTGCCGGAGAACGGGTCCGTGGCGGCGCAGGAGACCGTCCTCGTCGGCATCGACGGGTCGCCGCAGTCCTTCGGCGCGCTGATGACCGGCATCGAGCTGACGCAGAAGCTCGGCAAGAAGCTGGAGATCATCGCGGTCTACGATCCCTACCTGCACTACAAGGTCTTCAACGGCATCGTCGGCGTGCTCACCGAGAAGGCGGCGAAGGTCTTCCGCTTCGAGGAGCAGAACCAGCTGCACGAGGAGATCATCGACACCGGGCTCGCCACCATCTACCAGTCGCACCTCGAGGTGGCGGAGACGATGGCGCGCGAGGCGGGGGTCGAGGTGAAGAAGACCCTCCTCGACGGCAAGGCGTACCAGAAGATCCTCGACCACGTGCGCAAGACCGACCCGTACGTGCTCGTGCTCGGCCGCATCGGCATCCACAGCGACCCGGAGGAGACCGGTCTCGGCAGCAACACCGAGAACCTCCTGCGCCTGGCGCCGTGCGACGTGCTGCTGACCACGCGCAAGGAGATTCCGCGCCTCGACGTCAAGGCCGAGGAGAGCGTCCGCTGGACGCCCGAGGCCGAGAACCGCATGAAGCGCGTGCCCGAGCAGGTGCGCGGTGTCGCCCGCATGGGCGTGCTCCGCATCGCGCTCGAGAAGGGCCACAGCGTCGTCACCAACGCGGTCATCGACGAGGCCATGGACCGCTTCATGCCGAAGGACACCTCGCTCGCCACCCAGGCGCTGGCGGAGGCCGTGGCGCTCGAGCGCGCCCGCACCCAGTCGGTGTCGATGTGCAAGGGCTGCGGCGTGTCGGCGACCGACGCGGCCCCGGCGAAGTGCACCGTCTGCGGCGGCGTCGAGTTCGAGGTCATCTCCCCCGAGATGGTGGAGAAGATCGCCGCCGTCGAGGGCGGCCTGTCGGAGGAGGTCACCTACGACGGCCGCAAGCTCCGCTGGAGCGAGGATGCCAAGCGCGCCCTGTGGTCGGTGAAAGACGCCTACCAGCGCCGCCGCACCAAGGCGCGCGTCGAGAAGGGCGCCCGCATGCGCAAGCTCGACGTCGTGACGCTCGAGTTCACCAAGGCTCTCATCGAGGAGGAGACCGGCGTGCCGCTCGTGGTGCCGGCGAAGCTGCCGCCCGAGGCGGCGAAGGAGACCGATCACGCCGCGCTGCCCGACGCGATTGCGAAGGCGCTCGCCGGCAACGGTGCCGCCACGGTCGGCAACGGATCCGGGAACGGTCACACGGCGCTCCCGGAAGAGAAGAAGATCGTGGCGCGCGACGGCAACAAGAACCCGCTGGTGTCGGTCTATGCCTGGACGCCCGAGGCGATCGAGCGGGTGTTCCGCGTCCCGGCCGGCTTCATGCGCAACATGACCCAGGAGCGCATCGAGGGGCTCGCGAAAGAGCGCGGGGTTGCCACCATCGACCTCGCGGTCGTCGAGGGCGGGATCGAGATCGGCAAGCAGATGATGGCCGAGATGATCTCGACCTACCAGCGCCCCGGCGCGACGCCCAACGCGGCCAAGGCCGGCCCGGTCAGCGTCGGCCAGGGCTCCGAGTCGACGCCGACGGCACCGATGTCTCCGTCGTCCCAGGCCGGCGCGCGCGGGTACCTGAACGAGGTCCGCACGCTGTCCGCTTCGTCCCCGAACGGGAACGGCGACAAGTCGTAACCGCGCTCCCCTCTCCGGAGGGGCCGCCATGACCGCCTATCGCTTCTGCCGCACCGACGACATGGGTCGGCTGGTGGAGGCGCACAACCACTGCCGGCTGCCGCACCATCCCGGCGAGCCGCCTCTGACCCTCGCCGAGTTCAAGGGGCTGGTGCGCGACCGGCAGCTCTGGTGCAGCTCGTGTCTCATCGCGTACGAGGGTGAGGAGCCGGTCGGGTACCTGTTCGGCTGCAAGCGCGCGCGCGAGACGCTCCTCCAGAGCTTCGCCGTCCACCCGGCGCACCTGCGTCGCGGGCACGGCCGGCACCTCCTGACGTCGATCAGCAGCAAGCTCGCCATCCTCGGGCCGCCGCGGCTCGTGGTCGAAGCGCCCGCGGAAGCCGAAGCCGCGCTCGCACTCCTTCAGGCCTGCGGGTACGAGCAAGAGCAGACCCTGACCGACTGGGTCCGCTTCCCCGGGCCTGCCCCGGCGCCCGATGCTTCGCCGGGGGATCTGTTCATCCCCGTGACGGCGGCCGACCTGCTGGCAAACGGGTCACTCCGAGAGGGCTCGCCGGGCCCCGCCTGGGAGCGGGCGACCCCGACCCTTCTGGCCCTGGGGGACCGGCTGTCAGGAACCGCCCTGGTGCGCGATGAACGCCTCCTCGGCGCCATCCTTTATATATGGGGGCCGGACGGGGGGGCTGAGGGGCGGATCCTCCTGTTGCAGGGTTCCGGCCCGGAGGCCGGCCCGGTCATGGATCGGCTGCTCGGCCGGCTGCTCGCCGGGCATCCGGGCCGCTGGCTCTTCCCCCGCGCGCTGCCCGACGAGCCGGCGGCGGCCAGCCTGCGGGGGCTCGGGTTCCAGCCTGCCGGCCGGTTCCTTCGGATGACGGCCGTCGCCCGGCCGGCGTGACGGGCGTCACGGCCGGGGTGGCGGCATTCCGTTGTAGGCTATCGGCTCCGCGAGGCCATCAATGAAGGGTTACCACGACATCGCCGGTGACGGCGGCTCGAACGTCCTCCAGCAGGTCCTCGAGCTGGAGGGGCGCATCACCGCCAACCTCGCGCAGGTGCGGCACCTCGTCGCCGTCGGCTCGGGGAAGGGTGGCGTCGGCAAGAGCACCCTCACGTTCCACCTCGCCGCGCTGTGCCGCGCTGCCGGGTGGGAGGTCGCGCTGCTCGACGCGGACCTCAACGGTCCGTCGCAGGCGCGCCTCGCCGGGGTGGCCGGGACGGTGCCGCTGCCGGCGGCGGATGGTCGGCTGGCGCTGCCGCGGGCGCGCGGCGGCTTCGGCGTCTTCTCGCTCGGGTCGCTGGTGCCGGAGACCGAGGCGGTCGAGTTCGAGACGGTCAGCCGCGGCGCCTCGCACACCTGGCGCGCGACGCGCGAGTTCACGCTTCTGTCCGAGGTGCTGGAGCGGGCGGAGTGGGGCCGGCTCGACGCGTTGTTCGTGGACCTGCCGCCCGGGGCCGAGCGCGTGGTGCAGTTCGCCGATCTGCTCGGCCCGCGCGCCTCGTTCGTGCTCATCAGCATCCCGTCCGAGCTGGCCCGCGGGGTCGTGACCCGCTCGATCGCCGCGCTGCGCAGCGCCGGTCGCCCGATCGCCGGCACCGTCGAGAACATGCACGGCTATGCCTGCTCCGGCTGCCACAGCGTCCAGCCGCTGTTCCGCACGGGAAGCGAAAGCCGCAGCGAGGGCGGCGCCGCGCTCGGCGATGTGCCGGTCCTCGGCACGGTGCCCTTCGACCCGGAGCTGGCGCGCCTCTGCGATGCCGGCATCCCGGTGACCGAGCGGCCCGACCTGCCGTCCTACGGCGCGCTCCAGGCGACCGCGCGCGTCCTGATGGGTCTCTTCGAGGAGGAACGTCCGCGATGAAGTTCCTGTGCGTGCCGTGCGATCAGCCGATGAAGCTGGCGGAGGTGGCGCCCCCCGACCGCGGGTCCCTCTCGGTGCGCTACGCCTGCCCCGAGTGCGGCTACGAGATGGCGATGCTGACGAACCCGTTCGAGACGCAGATGGTGCAGTCGCTCGGCGTGCGCATCGGCCCCGAGGCCAATCCTCCCGGCGGACCGGATTCCCTCGCGGCCGCGGCGGCGGGGATCGTTCCCTCCGGCGCGGCTGAGGAAGCGAAGTCCTCGGGCGGCAAATGTCCGTTCGCGGGGATGATCCCGGGGCTCAGCGAGTCGGCGAAAGACGGCGCGGCGGCGGGCACGAACGGCGCCGCGACGGCGCCCGTGCCGTGGACCGACGCGGCCACGGCGCGGCTCGAGTCCATCCCCTCCTTCGTGCGGCCGATGGCGCGCACCGGCATCGAGCAGTTCGCGCGCGAGCGCGGCTACCCAGCCGTGGACGAGAAGGTGCTCGACGAGGCGCGCGATTTCTTCGGGATGTAGCGTGAACCCGGACGCGACCTTCGATCGTCCGTACGTCGTCTCGTGGAACCTGACGTATCGCTGCAATCTCGCCTGCGAGCACTGCTACCTCGACGCCGGTCCCAACCCGCTCGTCAGAAGCGAGGAGTTCTCCGACCGCAGCGAGCTGTCCACCGAAGACTGCTTCCGGGTCGTCGACGAGATCGCCGCCTTCGCCCCCGAGTGCCTGACGATCCTCACGGGGGGCGAGCCGCTGCTGCGCCGCGACATCCTGCCGATCGTGCGGCGCTGCGCCGAGCGCGGCCTGTGGCCGGTCGTCGGCACCAACGGCGTGAAGGTGACCGCCAACGTGGCGCGGCTCCTCAAGGAGGCGGGAGGGCGGGGCGTCGCCCTGTCCCTCGACGCGCTCGAGGCGGAGCGGCACGACCGCTTCCGCGCCGTGCGCGGCGCCTGGCAGAACACCGTCACCGGCGCCGAGGTGCTGCGCGACGAGGGGCTCCCGTTCCTGGTGCAGACGACGGTCGGGAAGCACAACCTCGGCGAGCTCGAGGCGATCGCCGCTTTCGCCTGCGACCGCCTGCAGGCGCGCGTCTGGAACCTCTACTTCCTCGTGCCCACGGGGCGCGGCCAGTTCGTCTCCAACATCTCCCCCGCCGAGTACGACGAGGTGCTGCGCTCGCTGGCCCGGATGCAGCGCGACTACTCCGGCCGCATGCTGGTCAACGCCAAGTGCGCGCCGCATTTCATCCGGACGGCGTTCGAGGCGGGAGAGGTCGCGACGACGGCCGGTTCGCCGTTCCTCAAGGTCTATTCGGGAGGAGCCGGCGGCTGCCCGGCCGGGACGCACTATTTCGGCATCCGGCCGAACGGCGATGTGACGCCGTGCCCGTACCTGCCGCAGTTCGCCGGCAATCTCAGGACGGCGCGACTGGCCGACCTGTGGAACGAGTCGCCGGTGTTCACGCGCCTGCGCCACCGCGACGATCTCGGCGGCCGCTGCGGCGCCTGCGAGCTGAAGTCCCTGTGCGGTGGCTGCCGCGCCCGCGCTTACGGTGCGAGCGGCGACGTCATGGCCGAGGATGCGCTGTGCACGCACGAGCCGGGTACGTTCAAGGACTCGCCGCTCCTGCGCGGCCCGGAGGTGGTCTACGGCCCCGGCATCGCTGCGCGCGGCTCAATCGAGGACGCCGAGCCCGGGAAGGCGGCCGCGATCGCCTGGGACGACGACGCCCGGGAGCGGATGAAGCGGATTCCCGCCTTCGTCCGCGGCATGGTGACGCGCGCCGTCGAGGACTCCTGCCGCAAGGAGGGCAGGGAGCGCGTCACGCTCGAGGCCCTGGAGGCGATTCGTTCCCGCATGCCCGTCCCGAAGGTGTTCCGCCCCTCCTAGCCTTTCACGGCGGGGAACCGGGGCGCTTCTCCTGCCGTATCGCCGTCCATGCTCAACGACCTGAGGTACGCCTGCCGGCTGCTCTTCCGGAGTCCCCTGTTCACCGCGACCGCGGTCCTGTCGCTCGCCATCGGCATCGGGGCGACGACGACGGTCTTCACCCTCGCGGACGCGCTCCTCTTCCGCGCGGCGGACGGGGTGGCCGACCCCGCGCGCGTCGTCGACATCGGGCGGACGCGGGAGGGGCGCGAGTTCGACAACAGCTCGTACCCCGACTTCCAGGACCTGGCGCAGCGGGCGACGACCCTGAGCGGCGTCTACGGCGCCCGCCTCGACCCCACGTCGGTGGCGCTGGGGGGGAGACAACGGGGCGGAGCGGGTCTACGCGACGCTCGTCAGCGGCAACTATTTCCAGGTGCTGGGTGTGCGCCCTCAGGTGGGTCGGCTCCTCACGCCGGCCGATGACAAAGCACCAGGCGCCTCCCCCGTCGCGGTCCTGAGCGACCGCCTGTGGCGGCGGCGTTTCGCCGCCGACCCCGCGATCGCCGGCCGGCGCATCGTCCTCAACGGCGCGCCGTTCACCGTCCTCGGCGTCGCCCCGGCCGGTTTCCGCGGCACCACGCTCCTGAGCCCGGAGCTCTGGGCACCGCTGACGATGATCACCGAGATCCAGCCGGGCAGCTCGTGGCCTCCGCCGCGCGGCGGCTCCTGGCTCATGCTGGGAGGGCGGCTCGCCCAGGGCGTCGGCCTCGGCCAGGCGCAGGCGGAGATCGACCTCATCGCCGCGCGCCTCGAGAAGGAGCATCCGGACACCAACCAGGGCGTGGGCTGGAGGCTGATGCGCGCGACTCCCGTCCCGGGCGAGTTCAGCGGCCCGGTGGCCGCGTTCATGGCGCTCCTCGGGGCGATCGTCGGGCTCGTCCTGCTCGTCGCCTCCATCAACATCGCGGGGATGATGCTGGCGCGCGCGGTGGCGCGGCGAAAGGAGACCGGGGTCCGCCTGGCGCTCGGCGCACGGCGGTCGCACCTGGTCCGGCTACTGCTCACCGAATCGGCTGTCCTCGCGTTCCTCGGCGGCGGCGCGGGCTTCCTGCTCGCGCGCTGGGCGACGGACCTGCTCCTCGCGCTCCTCCCCAGCCTGCCGGTCCCTCTGGCCCTGTCGCTGCCGGTGAACACCCGCATCCTGTTCTTCGGCCTCGGCGTGACCTGCCTGACCGCGCTCGCGACCGGCCTGGTCCCCGCCCTGCAGGCCTCGAAGCCGCGCCTGGTGGAGACCCTCAAGCTCGACGGCGACACCGGCTTCGGCCGTCTCCGGCTGCGGCAGGTGATGGTGGCGGCCCAGGTCGCCGGCTCCGTGCTGCTCATCGTCGTCGCGGGACTCTTCGGCCGCGCACTCGGGCGCGCCGGCTCGATCGATCCCGGGTTCGACGCGAAGAACGTCGAGGTCGTCGGTCTCGACCTGTCGCTGGCGCGGCACGACGAGGTCACCGGTCCCGCCTTCCTGCGGCAGGTGATCGCACGGGTCGAGGCCCTCCCCGGGGTGGAATCGGTGTCGGCCGCCATCGATCTGCCGCTCGACGGATCGCGCGTCGGCTTCGGCAGCATCTGGGCCGAGGGCAAGACGCAGGAGGAGAGGATCCACCTCGAGGACTGGAATCTCGTCGAGCCCCGCTACTTCTCGACCTTGCGGAAACCGCTGGTGCGCGGCCGTGACTTCACCGCCGACGATGTCCTGGGACGGACCGACGTCGCCATTGTCAACGAGGCCGCCGCCGCCAGTCTCTTCCCGGGGCAGGAGGCCATCGGCCGCCGCTTCTTCCGGATGACCGACGAGGGGCCGCGGGCGGTGGAGATCGTCGGGATCGAGCGCACGGGCCGGTACGTCTCGCTCGGCGAAGACCCGACCCCGTTCGTCTCCCTGCCCTACGCCCAGGCCTACATCCCGCGGGTGTCGCTTCTGGTGCGGACGTCCGGCCCGAGCGTGATTCCAGCGGTCCGCGCCATCGTCTCCGGGATGAATCCGAATCTCCCGGTGGTCAGCACCGGCACCTTGAGCGAGCTCTCGACCATCGCTCTCCTGCCGCAGCGCCTGGCGGGAGGGTTCGCAGGCGCGCTGGGCCTGGTCGCGCTGCTCATCGCCTGCCTGGGGGTCTACGGCGTGACGGCGTACACGGTGGCGCGGCGGACGCGGGAGTTCGGCATCCGCATGGCGCTGGGAGCAGCGCCGCGCGACGTGCTGGGCCTGGTGCTGCGACAGGCGGCGACCATGACGGCGAGCGGCCTGCTGGCCGGGCTCGTGCTCGCGCTCGCGGCGACGCAGGTCCTCTCATCCCTGCTGTTCGGCGTGGACGCCGCCGACCCGCTCACCTACGGCCTCGCCGCCCTGGTCTTCGGCGCGCTCAGCCTGGCGGCATCGTTCGTGCCCGCGAAGCGGGCGCTGGGGGTCGATCCTTCGGTCGCGCTGCGAAGCGAGTGAAAGGCGGACGAGGCGGGCCGCCCGGCGAAGAGTCGCCGGCTACAGCTTCTCGATGGTGAACTTGCCGAAGGCGAAGCCGACGTTCACGCCCTTGCCGGTGCCGGTGAGGGTGAGGTTGATGTCGCCTTTCGTCAGCGCCTGGGCTTCGGCGGATTTGCCGGCGCCGGCGTGGGCCTCCGACTGGGCGTAGCCGCCAAGACAGTCTTCGATGCTCTTCGCGTTGAAGAAGCGGCCGACACCGTCGGTCACCTCCTGGGTGCCGAAGGAGAAGCCGCCTCCCTTGGCGGTGATCTTGACCTTCATCGAACCGCCGCCGCGGCAGGTGATGGTCCCCTCCCCCTTGGCGGTCTTGTAGAAGGCCGACCAGCCCTTCAGTGTGAAGTTCATCGTGCAGGAGGCTTCCTGGTCCTTCTTCGCGTCGTCCTTCTTGTCGTCGCCGGAGTCGGCGCGCGCCGGCAGCCCGCTCAGAGCCAGGGCGACGAGCAGGACGATGCCGGCGAGCAGGATCGCGACGACGGCACGGAGGCTGCGGCGCTCGTGGGCCTCAGTTCCAGGCATCCGATCCTTCCTCGGCGGCCTTGGCCTCTTCTGCGTCGAACCACTTGGTGAACTCCTCCTGGGTGTCGACGGTGACGAAGCCGCGCATGCGGTAGTGGCCGAGACCGCAGAGCTGGGCGCAGGCGATCTCGTAGGTGAACTCGGGGTTGCCGGTCTTCTGGCGCATCTCTTCGGTCGTGATCGTCGGCGTGAACCAGATGGGGATGGTCAGACCCGGCACCGCATCCTGCTTCACCCGGAACTCCGGGATGTTGAAGCCGTGGATGACGTCCTTGCTCCGCAGGCGCACGATGACCGGCTTGTTCACCGGCAGGTGGAGCTGGTTGAGCGTGATGACGTCGTCCTTGGCGTCGGGGTCGGAGCGGTCGAGCCCGAGCGGGTTCGTCTGCATGTCGATCTTGTCGGTCGATTGCTTGCCGAACTTCCCGTCGGGGCCCGGGTAGTGGATGTTCCAGGCGAACTGCTCGCCGGTCACCTGCACGGTGAGCGCTTCGCCCGCGGCCGGGGGCTTGTCGACCCACTTGATCCACAGTGGAACGGAGAAGCCGAAGAGCAGTACCGCCTCGGCCACGGCCACGCCGATCTCGAGGTAGGTCGAGGTGTGGGTGGTGACGCCGTGGTGGTCGGCCACCGGGTGCGCCGACTTGCGGAAGCGGAAGAGCGTGTAGATGAAGAACGCTCCCCACCCGACGAAGAGGATCGCCATGAGGATGTGAATGACGCCGTTCATCGTGTCGATCGCCGCCCCGTGCCTGGTGGCGAGAATCGGCTGGTGCATCCAGTCGGTCATCGTGTCGTCCTCGTCTGCTGCAGCTCCGACCACTCGCGGTCGAACCTGCGGCTCTGCGCGCGCTTCGCGCGCGACCTCAGGTAGAAGAAGAATCCCGCGAAAGCCCCCTGCATCGCGAAGATCACGCCGATCAGGAAGAAGGCCCCGGCGCGCGCCCCGTCGATGAGCGGCGAGTCGGCCGCCCCGAAGCAGGAGGCGCAGGCGAGCACGGCGGGACCGCTCACAGGTTCCTCGTCTTGCGCAGGAACCAGGTCCCGTACGCCGCCAGGCCGAACGCCACCACCACCGCCCCGACACCACCGGCGAGCATCCCCGTCCCCCCTTCGCCGCGGCGCCACTGCGCCAGGCAGAAGGCGGCCATCCAGGCCGCCAGCAGCGTGGCGGCGACGACGAAGACGACGTGGAAGAGGCGCAGGTTCATGGCAACGGCGGTCAGTTGTGCGCCGGCTCGGGCTGGGCGCCGCCGGGCGCGGGCTCGGCGGCCGGCGCGGGCGCGGACTCCGGCGCCGCGCCGGACTCGGGCGCCGCGGCGGGAGCCGTTTCGGGCGCGGCCTCGGGCGTCCCTTCCGCCCCGCCCTCGTGCCCGCCTTCGTGCCCGGGCAGAACCGTGTGCACGACCCCGCCCGGGTGCTCGACCATCGTCCCGTCGTTCACGGTGAGCATCGGCACGAGCATCAGCACGGCGAACAGCGCGACGGTCGAGACGAGCACCGCGTAGATGAGCTTGCGCTCGGAGATCAGGTGCATGAAGTAGGAGGCGACCAGTCCCCCCTTGATGCTGGCGATGAGGAGCGCCACCGTCACCGCCTGGCCGATCGGCAGGTTCCGGTAGCCCACCCACACCGTGAAGATCGTCAGCGCCATGAGGGAGACGAAGACGGTGATGTAGACCCTGACGTGCTTGTCGATGTCGACGTCGTGCGAGGCGCTCATCTCGATGTCCTCAGAGCAGGTAGAGCGTCGGGAACAGGAAGATCCACACCAGGTCGACGAAGTGCCAGAACAGCCCGGCGTTCTCGACCCGGTTGGTGAACCACTCGGGGTTGGTCTTGTACAGCTTCGCCCCGGGACCCCAGAGGTACGCGTTGACCGCCATGCCGCCGATGACGTGAATCATGTGCAGGCCGGTCAGCGTGAAGTAGATGGCGATGAAGTTGCTGGTGTGCGGCAGGAGCCCGTGGTGGAACTTGGCGGAGTACTCGAAGTACTTGACCACCAGGAACACCCCGCCGAGCAGCACCGTCAGCGCCTGGTAGACGCGGAAGACGCCGAACTTCCGGCGCATGAGCGACGCCCACGCCATGACCATCGTGACCGACGAGGTGATGAGCACGACGGTGTTGAAGGTGGCGAGCGGCACGTTGAGGATGGTGTGCCCGCGCGGCCACTCCGAGGCCCCGACGCGCAGCAGGATGTACGAGGCGAACAGCGCCCCGAACAGCATCACTTCGCTGGCGAGGAACAGCCAGATGCCGATCTTGCCGTTGTTGAGCCCGGTGTCCTCCCGGGTTTCGACGGTGTAGGGAATCTCCATCGTCTCCTCGCTACGCCCGCTCGAACTGCGGCTGGAAGTCTGAGCCGTGCCCCGGCACGCTGTACTCGTAGGGGCCGCGGTAGGCCTCGGGCGGGTGCTCGAAGTTGCCGTGCGGCGGCGGCGAGGGCGCGGCCCACTCGAGCGTGGTCGCGTCCCACGGGTTGGGGCCGACCTTGCGGCCGGTCTTGAGGCTCATGAAGAAGTTGATGATGAACGGGATCTGCGCCACCGCCAGCATCCACGCGCCCCACGACGAGATGACGTTGTAGTGCAGCGCCGGCTGCGCGAACTGGTACGAGGCGCCGCCGTCGTACAGGCGGCGCGACACGCCGGCGAGACCGAGGAAGAACATCGGCATGAACAGCACGTTCATGAAGACGAACGAGCCCCAGAAGTGCAGCTTGCCGAGGAAGTCGTTCATCATCCGGCCGGTCGCCTTCGGGTACCAGTAGTAGATCCCCGCCATCAGCGCGAACAGCGTCCCCGGCGCGACCACGTAGTGGAAGTGGCCGATGACGTAGTAGGTGTCGTGCAGCGGGATGTCGGTGACCGACAGCCCGAGCGGCAGCCCGGTGAGGCCGCCGATGCCGAACATCGGCAGGAACCCGAGGGCGAACAGCATCGGCGTCGTGAAGCGGATCGACCCGCCCCACAACGACAGGATGAGCGCCGTCAGGATGACGACCGAGGGGATCGAGATGATCATGGTCGTCGTCTGGAAGAAGGTGGACATCACCGTCCCCATGCCGGTCATGAACATGTGGTGCGCCCAGACGATGAACGACATGAAGCCGAGGAAGCCGAGGGCGTACACCATCGAGCGGTAGCCCCAGAGCGGCTTGCGCGTGTTGTTGGCGATGACCTCCGCCACGATCCCCATCCCCGGGAGGATGAGCACGTACACCTCGGGGTGGGCCAGGAACCAGAACAGGTGCTGCCACAGCAGCGGGTTGCCGCCGCCGGCGTTGGCCGCCACCTGCCCGCTGACCACGAGACCGCTCGGCATGAAGAACGACGATCCGCCGACGCGATCCATGAGCTGCAGCACGCCCGCCGCCTCGAGCGGCGGGAAGGCGAGCAGCAGCAGGAACGAGGTGACGAACTGCGCCCACACGAAGATCGGGAAGCGCATGAACGTCAGCCCCGGGGCGCGCAGCTGGATGGTCGTGACGATGAAGTTGATCGAGCCGAGCAGCGACGAGGTGATGAGGAAGATCATCCCGATGAGCCACCAGGTCTGACCGGAGCCCGCGATGTTGGCGAGCGGCGGGTACGACGTCCAGCCCGACTGCGCCGCGCCCCCCGCCGGGATGAAGAACGAGCCCAGCATCGTGACGCCGCCCAGGAAGTAGCACTGGTACGACATCATGTTGATCTTCGGGAACGCCATGTCGGGCGCGCCGATCTGCAGCGGCAGGACGAAATTGCCGAAGCCTCCGACCGCCAGCGGCACGACCCCGAGGAACACCATGATGGTGCCGTGCATCGCCCCGAGCTCATTGTAGAACTCGGGGAGCATCACCCCGCCCGGCATGCGGTTGTCGCCCAGGAGCTTGCCGAGCCAGCCCACCGCCTGGCCCGGGTAGGCGAGCTGCCAGCGCATGAGCATCATCAGGGAGAAGCCGAACAGCAGGAACAGCAGGCCGGTGACGGCGTACTGGATGCCGATCACCTTGTGGTCGGTCGAGAAGACGTACTTCTTGAAAAACCCGGGCTCTTCGTGGTGACCGGCGTGGGCCGCGTGAACGTCGTGCCCGGGCGCCGTCTTCGTCGTCGCCATCCTCACCTACCCCCCGGCGCCCGGAATCCCGGGCGCCCCTCGAAGCCTTGCTGGGTTACTTCGCCGCCGGAGCGGCCGGAGCCGAGAACTTGAAGTCCTGCGTCTTGCTGTCGGACGCGCCGACCGTCACGGTCGCCTTCTGCGTCCCGAGCTTCTCGTGCCACGCCTCGATCTGGTAGGTGCCGGCGGGCAGGTCCTTGATGGTGAACTTCCCGTCCTTCTCGGTGACCGAGTAGAACGGGTGCGTCAGCACCGCCGCGTACGCCGTCATCCACGGGTGCACGTCGCACTTGATCTGGAACATCCCCTCGTCCTTGTTGAACGTGGTGGTCGTCTCGGTGACGTTGCCGGGCATCGCCTTGTTGAACGGCGCGTTCACCTTGGGGAGCGCGTGCACGTTGTGCAGGATGCCGTCGGAGTTGAGGATCTTGAACGGCTGGCCGACCTGGATGCCGAACACGTGCGGCTGGTAGTGGCAGCCCTTCTGGTCCATCACCGCCGGGGTCGGCGGCGCCGGGAAGGTCTTGCCGGCCGGGAGCCCGGCGACCACGCGCACCATGATGTTCGCCATCGTGTTGCCGGGCCCGAGAACGAGGATGTCGCTCGGCTGCGGCTGCCCCTCGTGCTTCTTGGCGCAGTTCGGATCGGCGTCCATGGCGATCGGCTTCAGCGTGGGGACCTTCCCCTCGTACGTGACCGTGCCCGTGACGGTGCCGGCGAAAAGGGTCGTGCCGGCCAGCAGGCCGGCGATCGAAGCCAGGACGGTGTTGCGAACGGATGACATGGATGATTTCTCCCTTTCTCCTGTTCTTTCTCTTGTTGGAGAGCCGAAACTTTACACGTTGCGGCGGTCGCGGTAAAGGCCGTCCACCCGGGGGTCCGGGGCGGCCCCAGCCGCCGCCGAATCAACGCTTTACGAGACCTCGAAGGCCAGCGACTCGCGCAGCCGCGGATCGCCGGTCGGCACCAGCGCCTGGCGCTTGAGGTTCCAGCCGATGCCCGCGAGGAACGCTCCTCCGACCGCGAGGTAGCAGGCGATCTCCACGGCGCCGATGCTCAGCCCCTCGGGGTGGCTCACCGGCAGCACGATCCAGGCGATGTCGAGCAGGTGCATGAGGAGAATCCACGCCGCGCCGATCGCCAGGAGGGCCGGCTTGCGCTTCACCGTCCGCCCCATCAGGTAGAAGAACGGGATGATGAAGTGCCCGATCGCGAGGACCGCCGAGATCGTCTTCCAGCCGCCGTGGATGCGGACCTGGTAGTACGCGGTCTCCTCCGGGATGTTGCCGTACCAGATGAGGAAGAACTGGCAGAAGGCGATGTAGGCCCAGAAGCAGGTGAAGGCGAAGAGGTGCTTGCCGGTGTCGTGCACGTGCTCGATGGTGACGATGCCGTGCAGCGCCCCGCGCTGGAGCGGGATCACCAGGAGCAGCAGCAGGCCGAAGAAGCCGACGAACGCGCCGGCGAAGAAGTAGACGCCCCACATGGTCGAGTACCACTTCGGGCTGAGCGACATCGCCCAGTCGATGGCGGCGAAGGTCTGGGTGAGCGCCAGGAGCAGGATGGCCGGCGGCGCGAACCGCCGCATCGCCACGGTCGGGCCGTTCCCGGCGCCCCGATCCTGCGAGGCCGAGGCGCGCGTGTAGTAGAGGGCGAGCGCGCTCCAGAGCACGAAGTAGATGATGGCGCGCACCGTGAAGAACGAGGTGTTGAGGTACGGCGCCTTCCACTTCAGGAGCGGGTCGTGCGCCGCCGCGGGCAGGGACCAGGGATAGAGATCGCCCATGCTGAGCCAGACAGGAATGAACAGCAGGAAGAACAGCGGCAGCGTGCCCACGACCGCCTCGACCGGGCGCCGCACCGCGATGCTCCAGCCGGCCTGGGTGGCGCGCTGGATCAGGAGGAAGAACAGCCCTCCGAGCGCGAGCGTCAGGCAGAAGAGGTAGGCGTTGAGCCAGGCGAAGGCGAAGCCGCGCGGGTTCGACGAGCGGAACACGACCGAAAGCACCAGGCCGAGGCCGAACAGGCCGGCGCCGAGGACCGGCAGGCGCGCCAGCAGGCTGCCCGCGGGCAGGGCGACCTGCTCGGGGCGGATGGCGGCGGACGGCGCATGGCTCGTCATTCGGACGCCACCAGCTCGACGCGGCGCGCCCCGAGTCCCTGCAGGAACTGTCTCGTCTTCTCCGGCTCGAACTTCGGGTCCCACGACTCGATGGAGATGAAGAAGGTGTCGTCGCTCGCCTTCTCGAAGGGCGCCGAGGAGAACAGCGGGTGCCAGTGCATCGGCAGCTGGTTGAGCCCGAGCATACCGAACACCGCCCCGAGCGAGCCGAACAGGATCCCCAGCTCGAAGGTGATGGGCACGTAGGCCGGCCACGCGAAGTAAGGCTTGCCGGAAATGGTCAGCGGGTACTCGACGCTGTGCACCCAGTACTGCAGGCCGAAGCCCGCCGCGGCGCCGAGGAGCGCCATTCCGAGGACGATGAAGGGCATGGGCGAGCGGCGCATCCCCATGGCACGGTCGAGGCCGTGGACCGGGAAGGGCGTGTGCGCGTCCCAGCGCCTGTAGCCGGCGTCGCGCACCTGCTCGCACGCGTGGTACAGGTCGGCGGGCGTGGCGAACTCGGCCAGCGCCCCGTAGTACGGGCCCGGAGGCAGGCTCGCGACCATCGGCAGCTGCGGCATCAGACCGTCTCCGTGTGCCCGGCGCCGAAGGCGTGCCCGCGGCCCGGCTGGTAGTGCGGGTCGGCCTGCGGCAGCACCGTCTTCACTTCCGCGGTCGCGACCATCGGGACGAAGCGCACGAACAGGCAGAACATCGTGAAAAACAGCCCGAAGGATCCGAGCAGGCACGAGACGTCCCAGATCGTCGGCCGGAAGTAGCCCCACGACGACGGCAGGAAGCCGCGGTGCAGCGACGTGACGATGATGACGAAGCGCTCGAACCACATGCCGATGTTCACGAGAATCGACAGGAGGAACAGGATCGGGATGCTGGTGCGCGCACGCTTGAACCAGAAGACCTGCGGGAACAGGACGTTGCAGGAGATCATCGTCCAGTAGGCCCAGGCGTACGGGCCGAGCGCGCGGTTGGTGAAGGTGAACATCTCGTACGGGTTGCCGCTGTACCAGGCGGTGAAGAACTCCATGCCGTACGCGTAGCCGACCATCGACCCGGTGAGCAGGATCACCTTCGCCATGTAGTCGAAGTGCCGGATGGTGATGATGTGCTCGAGCTTGAACGCCGTGCGGCAGATGACCATCAGCGTGATGACCATCGCGAAGCCGGAGAAAATCGCCCCGGCGACGAAGTACGGCGGGAAGATCGTCGTGTGCCAGCCCGGCAGCTGCGAGACGGCGAAGTCCATCGACACGATGGAGTGCACCGACAGCACCAGCGGCGTCGACATGGCGGCGAGGAGCAGGTAGGCCGACTCGTAGTTCGACCAGTGGCGGTTCGAGCCGCGCCAGCCGAGGGCGAAGATGCCGTAGGCGATGCGGCGGATCTTCGTCTTCGCCCGGTCGCGCATGGTCGCCAGGTCCGGGATGAGCCCGACGTACCAGAACAGGGCCGACACCGTTCCGTAGACGCTCACCGCGAAGACGTCCCACAGGAGCGGGCTGCGGAAGTTCGGCCAGGTCCCCATCTGGTTCGGCAGCGGGAACATCCAGTACGCCACCCAGACGCGGCCGACGTGGATGCCCGGGAACAGCAGGGCGCACATGACCGCGAAGATGGTCATCGCCTCGGCGGCCCGGTTGATCGAGGTGCGCCACCGCTGCCGCAAGAGATAGAGGATGGCGGAAATCAGGGTCCCGGCGTGCCCGATCCCGACCCAGAAGACGAAGTTGGTGATGTCCCACGCCCAGCCGACCGGGACGTTGAGACCCCAGATGCCGATCCCTTCCCAGAAGAGCCACGACACCGCGACGCCGAGGAGCCCCAGGAGCGCGACCGCCGGCAGGAAGAAGAACCACCAGCCGAGCGGCGTCGGCTTTTCGATCGGATCGACGACGGCGTCGGTGATCGCCTTGAACGTGGGCGACCGGAGGATGAGCTCCGGACGTCGATCGACAGGGTTGTCCAGGACGG
The DNA here is from genome assembly GCA_035638075.1 of Verrucomicrobiia bacterium. Taxonomy (GTDB): domain Bacteria; phylum Acidobacteriota; class Polarisedimenticolia; order Gp22-AA2; family Gp22-AA2; genus DASRAU01. Next base: position 166,762 of record DASRAU010000036.1, on the reverse strand, counting down.
CTGCTTCTGCTTCAGGAGGCAAGGATGTCCTCGAGAAAGACGGCGGTATCTATCATCCGCGGCGCGTTTCGGTCAAGGGCGCGGAGGCCATCCTCCTAGGGTTTGTCGGCGGGCGGGGCGGTGGTCGTTGCGGCGGGGGTGGGCGGGAATTTCTTGAACAGGCGGCCGATGATCTTTTCGACCTTGGGGTAGTTCTCCTCGGGCTTGGTGGAGAGGGCGCCCTGGGCGGTGCCGCGCCAGATGAGCTTCTTCGTCGCAGCGTCGAACATGTCGACGACCAGCGTCCCACTCCGCAGCGTCTGCGAGACGGTGGTGGCGGTGCCGGCGCCCGGACCGAAGCCGGTCCAGCCCCAGCCGGTTCCCCACCCGGTGTAGAACGTGTCGACGGAGGTGTCGTTTTTCACCGTGGCGTGCTCCGCGATGACGACCTGCGCCTCGCCGGGCGCCACCTTGCTCCAGCCGGCCGCGGTGAGCTGCGCCTCGATCCAGCTCACGATGTGCTCGTCGGCGACCGTGTTGCCGGACGAGGTGTTCTGCCCCCAGGCGTAGGTCTTGTAACGGCTGAAGTCGGTGCTGCCGTCGAAGTCGACGGAGGTCTGCGCCGTGCCGGCGGCGAGGACCAGTCCGGCGGCGGGCAGCAGGGCGAAAAGCAGCCCCGCGGCCACCGGAAGGAATCTCGCCTCGTGTCTCGGGCGGGCGACTGCGTTCATGCGACGTCCTCCGTGTGGCGGGATTGTCTCACGGGCCGGCGGCGGGTGCGGCGGGCTCGCCGCCGCCGCGGCGACGCATGCGGTCGAGCCATTCCCGGGCGCGGGCCCGGCCGGTCGAGCCTTCGGGGAAGAGCCGCGCCGCCGCCTCGAACGACGCGAGCGCCCGGTCACGGCGCCGCAGAGCCCGCGACACCAGGGCCAGCGCCATGTGCGTTTCGCCGAGGTCGGGGCGGACGCGCACGGCCGAGAGCGCACGATCCTCGGCGGGCTGCAGGGCGCCTTCCTGCAGGTCGAGAAGCGCGAGATCGGCCAGCGCGAGCCCCGCGGCCGGCGCGAGGCCCGTGGCGGTCATCCATTCGCTGCGGGCTTCGTCCTTGCGGCCGAGCGCCAGCAGGGCCTCGCCGAGGCTGCGGCGCAGGTCCACGAACCCCGGGTCGATCTCCAGGGCCTGGCGATAGCGGGTCACCGCCTCCTCCCAGTCGCCCCGCTCGGCGGCGAGCACCGCGAGGGAGTTCGGCGCGTCGAGCCGCCGCGGATTGAGGGCGAAGGCGCGCTCGTACTCGGCCTTCGCCTCGTTGCCGCGGCCGAGGGCACGCAGGGCGTAGGCGCGGTTCAGCGCGGTCTCCTCGGAATACGACTCCGTCGCCGTCGCAGCATCCAGGTTGAAGAACACCAGGCCGCCCGCGAGGGCCGCCGCGACGACGGGCCGCCGGAGCGCGCTGACCTCGGCGAGCAGCCGCCCGGCGAACAGGACGGCGATCGGCACGAGCGGCAGCCGGTAGCGATCGGTCGGAAAGAAGATGAGTACCGAGACGGCGTACGACAACGCCGTGAGCGCGAGGAGGATCGCACCGGCGCGCGAGGCCGGCGGGCCGCGGCGGGACAGGCCCAGGCAGGCGCCGGCGAGCGCCAGCGGTGCTATGACGCCGAAGGGGAACGACACGCCGGCCCTCCAGACGAGCGCCGCCAGGATCGGCGAGGACGCGCGGTACTCGTACAGGTTCTCGTTGCGCGGGATCTCGCGGCCCGCGACCAGGTCGCGCCCCTTCCTCAGGAAGAGCCGCGCCGCCGGACCGGGGTACTCGGTCCAGAAGGCCCTCGCCCGCGCCGCGAACCAGCTCGAGCGCGCGGCCTCGCCGAGGACTCCGAGGTTCTCCGGCTCCTGCGCCAGGCGCTCGAACTCGCCTCCCGGACGGATGCGCACCGTCCGGTCGTAGTCGGGGTTGTTGCCGATGTAGAGATTGATGCCCCCATTGCTCGAGACGAGCACCGGCTCTCCCGCGACGAGCAGGTTGCGCGCGCCGACGAGCAGCACCGGCAGCGCCAGCCCGGCCACCCAGAAAGCAGCCGGGCGCAGGGCGCCGGCTCGAACGCGGCCGCCTCCCCCGCCGGCGGCGCGCCCGGTCCACGCAATCCAGAGGATGGCCGCCGGGGCGCAGAGAAGAATGTTGGGCGTCGCGATCGCCGCCAGCCCCCAGAGCAGCCCCGCCAGGGCGAAGGCGCGCGTCGCGCCACCGGCCGTGTGGGACGTATCAGACGCGTCGATTCCAGCGGCGCGCACGAGAGCCAGGAGGCCTGCGGTGACCAGGAAGACGTGCACGACCGGCACGAGCGGCTGGGCGTCGAAATGGACGAGCGGACCGTAGAGCGCCGCGAGCACGCCCGCCACCGTACCGGCGCGGCTCCCCCACAGTCGTGCGCCGAGCCAGGCCGTGAGCACGCAGGTGAAGGCCCCGACGGCCGCCTGCACCGTGACGATCGGCAGCATCCGCTCGCCGACGACGCGGAAGAGAGCGGCCAGGAAGTACGGGTAGAGCGGCGGCTGCCAGAACGCCTCGCTTCCGCCGAAGAGATGCCCCGCGGCGACCGTCCGCGCCAGCCCGAAATAGTTGGCGCCGTCCACCAGCGGCACGGGGAACCACACCAGCTGACGGATGCCGGCGATGTACGCCATGCGGACGGCGAAAGCCCCGAGGAACAGCCCGATCGAGACGCGCCGCGGCATCGGTCCGAGTGTAACGCCCTTGTGCTATCCTCCGCCGCCTCACGCCTATCCGCAGAGGCACATCCGCGGCGACGGAGCCGCCGGCCAGGACAAGGGGGATTGGATGAAGGAGTTCAAGGAATTCCTGCTCAAGTCCAATGCGCTCGCGCTCGCGGTCGGCGTCATCCTCGGCGGCGCCATCGGCAAGGTCGTCTCGTCGCTGGTCAACGACATCCTGATGCCGCCGATCGGTCTCCTGCTCGGCAACGTCGACTTCAGCAACCTGTTCATCAATCTCTCGAGCAACCACTACGCCACCATCGAAGAAGCGAAGAAGGCCGGGGCGCCGACGCTCAACTACGGCCTGTTCATCAACTCGATCATCGATTTCATCATCATCTCGTTCTGCATCTTCATCATCACCAGGATCGCCATGAAACCGGCCCCGGCGCCGGCCGCTCCGCCGACGAAGGAGTGTCCGCAGTGCTGCGAGACCATCCTCAAGGCGGCGAAGAAGTGCAAGTTCTGCGGCAGCCCGCAGGCCTGATCCACGCGCCGTCGATCGCACGGGAGACCCGCATGTCCGTCCGAGGAACCTTCGCCGCTCTGCTGCTCGCCCTGACCGCCGCGACGCCCCTGCTCGCCGAGGACAAGCCGGCCGAGAAGACGCTCGGGTGGAAGGACAACGCCGAGCTGGGCTACGTCGTGACCTCCGGCAACAGCGAGAGCAGCACGCTGGGCCTGAAGAACACCCTCGCCTACGACTGGCAGAACGCGCGCTTCGAGACCAAGCTCGGCGCGGTCCGGGTCGAATCGGCGCCCGTGGCCTCGTTCGCGACCCCCGACGGCACCGACTTCAAGCTGGGCGAGACCGACAAGGAGCTGACGGCCGAGTCGTACTTCCTCAACGGCCGCTACGACAAAAACATCACCGCTCACTTCTTCTGGTTCACCGGCGCCGGCTGGGACCGCAACACCTTCGCCGGCATCCAGAATCGCTACACGGCGTTCGGCGGCGTCGGCAACATCTGGTTCGACACCGACAGGAAGAAGTGGCGCACCGATTACGCGGCCACCTACACCAAGGAGGACGACGTCATCGAGGCGCCCGACTTCGACGACACGTTCCTCGGGGTGCGCCTCTCGTCGAATTTCCTGTACAAGTGGTCGGAGAGCGGCTCGTACGGCAACGACACCATCGTCGACGAGAACGTCGACGACACCTCGGACCTGCGCGTCAACATGACCAACTGGGTGGCCGTCAACATGAGCACCCACCTGGCGCTCAAGGTCAGCCTGCAGTGGTTGTACGACCACCAGCCGGCGTTCATCCAGGCCGACGCCTTCTCGGCGGATCCCGACGAAGGCGGCGTCCCGGTGGACGTGAACGGCGACGGCATCGTTCCCGACCAGGTCCCGGTCGAGGCGGACACGCTCGACTCGATCTTCACCACGGCCCTCGTGATCAAGTACTAGGAGGAAGGCCCATGAACCCTGCGAAGCCGGCCCGGTCGTTCCTCTCGCTGCGCGGCGCGTTGCTGCTTTTCGTCGGCGCCCTGCTGCTCGCGCTCGCACCGTCGGCGGCTCTCGCCAACGGCGGAGACATCCGCGACATCGAGGTGGGCGTCTTCACGGGGAGCATGTCCCCCGACTCGTACGACTCGATCGATCCGGACAACGGGATCTTCTGGGGTCTGCGCGGCGGCTACTTCTTCACCCCGAAGTGGAGCGTCGAGGGCACCTACCAGCGGCTCTCCACCGACGCAAGCGGCCCCGGCTCCCCGAGCGTGGATCTGAGCGCCCTGCGCGCCAACGGTCTGTGGAATTTCCGCGCCGGGAAGAAGTTCCGCTGGTTCCTCACCCTCGGCCTGGGCAAGGAGAAGATCGAGTCGGACGACCTCGACGTCTCGGAATCGGCCTTCGGCTGGAACTATGGCGGCGGCGCCCGCTGGTTCTTCGGCAAGTCGAAGTTCTGGGGCCTGCGCGCCGACGCCCGCTGGGTGATGACCGACCCGGGCGGCGGCATCGACGACACCCAGACGAACTTCGAGTGGGGCGGCGGCCTGATGTTCACCTTCGGCGGCGGCACGCCGCCCGACACCGACGGCGACAAGGTCAACGACAAGCTGGACCAGTGCCAGGGCACGCCGAAAGGCGCCATCGTCGACGCGAACGGCTGCCCCAAGGACAGCGATGGCGACCGCGTCTACGACGGCCTCGACAAGTGCGCCGCGACGCCCGCCGGCTGGAAGGTGGATGCGCAGGGCTGCCCCGCCGACCATGACGGCGACGGCGTCGCCGACATGGTGGACAAGTGCGCCGACACGCCGAAGGAAGCCAAGGTCGACGGCACCGGCTGCCCGGTCGAAGACCAGGACCACGACGGCATCTGGGACAAGATCGATCGCTGCCCCGATACGCCGTCCGACCTCAAGGTCGATCCCGTCGGTTGTCCCGTCGACGCCGACAAAGACGGCAACTGGGACAAGAAGACTCCGTAACTAGCGGAGCGATTCGGCGGGCTGCCGGGACTCGGCGCGCTCCTGCTGTTGCAGGGCCCACATGTGCGCGTAGTGCCCGCCGGCGGCGAGCAGCTCGCCGTGGGTGCCGCGCTCGACGATGCGCCCCGCGTCGAGGACGAGGATCTGGTCGGCGTTCATGACGGTCGACAGGCGGTGGGCGATCACGAGCGTCGTGCGGCCGACCTGGATGCGATCGAGCTCGGCCTGGATGGCCTTCTCCGACTGCGAGTCGAGGGCGGACGTGGCCTCGTCGAAGATGAGGATGGCTGGGTTCTTGAGCAGGGCGCGGGCGATGGCGACGCGCTGCTTCTCTCCTCCCGACAGCTTCAGGCCGCGCTCCCCCACCTGCGTCCCGTAGCCGTCGGGAAGGCTCACGACGAAGTCGTGGATGTGCGCGGCGCGCGCCGCCGCCTCGACCTCCTCGCGCGTCGCCTCGGGCCGGCCGTACTGGATGTTGTAGAGGATGCTGTCGTTGAACAGGACGGTGTCCTGGGGGACGATGCCGATGGCGGCGCGCAGCGACTGTTGCGTCACGTCGCGCAGGTCGCGCCCGTCGATCCGGATCGCACCTGAATCGATGTCGTAGAAGCGGTAGAGCAGGCGCGACAGCGTCGATTTCCCCGACCCGGAGTGCCCGACCACGGCCACCGTGCCGTCGGGGGGGATCTCGAAGTCGACGCCGTGCAGGATCTCGCGGCGCGGGTCGTAGCCGAAGCGCACCGCCTCGAACGTCAGGCGCGGCCGGGTCACGACGAGCGGCGTTGCCCCGGGGCGATCGCGCACGTCGGGCGTCTGGTCGAGCAGCGCGAACAGGCGCTCCATGTTGGTGAACGCCTGCTTCACCTCGCGGTACATCATGCCGAGGTAGTTCAAGGGCGACGACAGCTGGAGCACGTAGGCGTTCACGAGCACCAGGTCGCCGACCGTCAGCCGGTGCGCCACCACCCCGGCGGCGGCGCGCCACATCATCGCGGTGACGCCCACCGCGACGATCAGCACCTGGCCGAGGTTGAGCACGGCGAGCGCCTTCTGCGACATCACGTTGGCGTCCTCGAGCCGGCGCATGCTCTCGTCGAGGCGCGCCGTCTCGTGCCGCTCGTTGTTGAAATACTTGACCGTCTCGTAGTTGAGCAGCGAATCGACCGCGCGCTCGTTGGTCCGCGTGTCGGCCTCGACCGCGGCGCGGTAGTAGCGGGTGCGCCATTCCGTCACGCTGAACGACCAGGCGGCATACGCGGCGAGGGTCGCGAGGATGGTGAGCGCGAAGCCGGCGTCGTACTTCCAGAGCAGCAATCCGACGACCAGCAGCACCTCGAGCGCGGTCGGCAGGATGGTGTAGAGGGTCCAGTCGAGCAGGTCCGACACGGCGGTCGAGCCGCGTTCCAGGTCGCGGGCCACGCCCCCGGTTCTGCGATCCAGGTGGAACTTCAGGCTCAGGTCGTGCAGGTGCCGGAAGACCGTGACCCCGATGTGCCGCGCCGCCCGCGCCATGACGCGCGCGAACACCACCTGCCGCATCTCGGTGAACAGGGTGGTGCCGACGCGCGCCGCCCCGTAGGCCAAAAGGAGCGCGACCGGCAGCGCCAGAAGGGACGGCGCGACGTTGAGCCGGTCCACGATCCCCTTGAGGGTCAGCGGCACGAAGAGCACCGCCAGCTTGGCGGCGAGGATGAGCAGGAGCGACACGCTGATGCGGACCCAGTAGGGCCTCAGGTACGGCAACAACGCGCCGACGACGGCGAGATCGCCGCGCGCATCGGGCTGTTTCGCCGCCTGACCGGCCGCGGGGTCGGGGTCGGCGTTCATCGGGTCTCGAAGACCGGGTCGAACCGCACGAGGATGATCCGGGGAGGCATCGCGTCATTATTCCCCACCCGGCCCATCGGGATCTCGGTACAGATACAGGCTTGCTGGAAGCGTTCAGCTCAAAGATGATGAAGGGATGAATACCACCGGGCAGGACAGCGAGGAGGGAACTCTCGCGCGGGTCCTGCAGGCGTGCAAGGCGGACGCGTGCGTCCCCGAAAAATACTGGGTCGGGCTGATCCGCGCCATCGCCGGGGGGGACGCTCTGGCGGTGCACGCGCTGTACTTGCGGACGAGCCACCTTGTCTTCCGCTGGGCCCTGGGCCTCACCGGGGACCGGGCCGCCGCCGAGGAGGCGACCGTCGGCGTTTTCGACGAGATCCGGTACCGGGCCTGGGCCTACGACCCGGCGGGCGGCCTCGTCCTCGCCTGGATCCTGAATTGCGTCCGTGCCCGATCGATGCATCGGCCTGCCTCGAAGGCGGTCCCGGAGCGACCGGGGTTCGAGGTCTCGTTTTTCTCCCTCTGGAAGGGGCTGGCCAGCCGCATGGCCGCGGAAACCGGCCGGGAGATCGTGGTGTCGCGTGACCAGGCGCCGGATATGCAATGGGAGGAGGTCGCTCCGGGCATCTCCTGCGTGCTTCTCGCCAGGGATGCGGACAGCGGGCAGGTGGCCATGCTGGTCCGCCTGGAGCCGGGGGTCGCCTATCCACCCCACACCCACGCCGGGATCGAGGAGTTGTACATGTTCGAGGGGGAGCTGACGGTCGACGACAAGGAACTGGCCGCCGGCGACTATCTCCGATCCGAGCCCGGCTCGAGCGACCGGCGGGTGGTGAGCCGGACCGGCTGCTCCGGCGTCCTCATCACCTCCGGCGGGGACCTGCTGCTCTGACGGGTCCCCGATCTTGTTGACAGCCCGAGACCTGCCTTCGTATAATCCGCGCTTCCCAGGCAGGAGAGAGAACGTGTCGTCTGGCTACGCAATCATTGCCACAGGTGGAAAGCAGCACAAGGTGACGGTGGGCGATCGCCTGCGCGTCGAGCTGCTCGAGGCGGTCGTCGGGGACACCGTGACCTTCGCGGACGTCCTGGCCGTCAAGGACGGCGACACACTCAGGATCGGCACCCCGAAGATCGCGGGGGCCAAGGTGACGGCCAAGGTGGTCGAGCAGGACAAGGCGGCCAAGGTCCTCATCTTCAAGAAGAAGAAGCGCAAACAGTACCGGCGGACGCGCGGCCATCGGCAGCCTTACATGGCGGTCGTGGTCGAGTCGATCCACGCCGGCTGAGTCCGGGAGATTCGATGGCCCACAAGAAAGCGGGCGGCAGTTCCAGGAACGGTCGCGACAGCAACTCGCAGCGGCTCGGCGTCAAGCGCTACGGCGGGCAGTTCGTCACCGGGGGGTCCATCCTCATCCGGCAGCGCGGCACCCGCTTCAAGGCCGGCAAGAACGTCGGCTGGAGCCGGGACGATTCGCTCTTCGCGCGGATCGACGGCTACGTGAAGTTCGAGGACCGCGGCAACCTCGGCCGGTTCATCAGCGTCTACCCCGAGCGTGAGGCGGCCTCCTAACCTCGGGGCCGCCGCGATCCGCACCACGCACAGTTCCGCACGCTTCCCCCGGGGGCTCCCATGTTCGTCGACCAGGCACGCATCGTCGTCCGCGGCGGCCACGGCGGGAACGGCTGCGTGAGCTTCCGGCGCGAGAAGTTCGTCCCCCGCGGCGGCCCCGACGGCGGTCAGGGAGGCCACGGCGGCGCCGTCTGGCTTTTGGCCGATGCCTCCCTCAAGGCCCTCAACTCCTTCCGCTTCGTCCACACCTACGAGGCGGATCGCGGGCGTCACGGGGAAGGGAGCAACTGCACCGGCCGCGACGGCCAGGACCGGATCGTGCGGGTGCCGCCGGGCACCGTGGTCCTCGCGGAGGACGGCACGACCCAGCTGGCCGACCTGCTGCACGAAGGGGATCGCTATCTCGCGGCGCAAGGGGGCCGCGGCGGACGCGGCAACTCGTCGTTCGCCACCTCGACGCACCAGGCGCCGCGCGAGTGCGAGCCGGGGCGGCCGGGAGAAGAACGGGTCCTGTACCTGGAGCTGAAGCTCATCGCCGACATCGGCCTCGTCGGCTTCCCGAACGCCGGGAAATCGACCCTGATCTCGCGCATCAGCGCGGCGCGGCCGAAGATCGCCGATTACCCGTTCACCACGCTCGAGCCGAACCTCGGCGTCGTGGATCTCGGGCAGTTCCGGAGCCTCGTGGTCGCCGACATTCCCGGGCTCATCGAAGGCGCGCACACCGGGCACGGGCTCGGGATCAAGTTCCTGCGCCACGTCGAAAGGACGCGGGTGCTCCTGCACCTCGTGGACGTCTCGGAAATGACCGGGCGCGACCCGCTCCACGACATCGCCGTGATCAACGGCGAGCTGCGGGCCTTCAGCGAGGCGCTGGCCGCGAAACCGCAGATCCTCGTCGCCACCAAGACCGACACCAAGCCGTCACCGGAGCGGCTGAAGATCGTCGAGGAGGAGGCGCGGCGCCTCGGGATCCCCTTCCACGCCATCTCCGCCGCCAGCGGCGAGGGGGTGCGGGGGCTGCTGGAGGCGGCCTGGCCGCTGGTGCAGGAAGCGACCCAGCGCGAGGCGCAGACCGGCGCGGCCGCAGACGGCATGAATCAGGACACCAGGGAGGACCGGACATTCAGCTGAAAAAGAAGATCGCGCTCGTGCTCGAGGCGGCCGCCGACAAGAAGGCGGAGGACGCCATCGCCCTCGACCTCCGCAAGGTCGCCGCCTTCACCGACGGCTTCGTCATCTGCACCGGCCTGCAGCGCCGGCAGACTCAGGCGATCTGCGACGCCATCCTCGAGCGCCTGCACGCCGAGGGTGAGAAGGCGAACCACATCGAAGGCTACGACCGGGGCGAGTGGATCCTGCTCGACCTCTCGGACGTCATCGTGCACGTCTTCACGCCCGAGACGCGCTCCTTCTACGGCCTGGAACGGCTGTGGGGGGACACGCCGCGCATCAGTCCGACGGCCGACCGCGCCCGCCCCAAGCCTGACGGCCCCCGCCCGAAGGCGGCCGCCCGGGCCCCCCGCCGCAAGAAAGAGGCCGCGACCCGCTAGAAACCGGCGAAGCGGTTCCGAAAGCCGTTCTCGCAGGGTTGACATCAGCGCGACCGACCTTTAAATTAACGCCCCTGCTGAAACCGTCCTGAAAGGAGCATCCCGTGGGCGCGGTCGCTGTTTTCGCCCCTTCCGGCTTTCCCCCGACTCGATCGGAGAGGATGGCTCGCCTGTACGACATGGCGGGGCGCGTGGCGACAACCGACGCCAACGTCCTGCTCACGGGGGAGACCGGTTCGGGCAAGCGCGCCCTGGCCCGGGCGATTCACGACGCCAGCCCCCGTAGCGCCGGACCCTTCGTCACCATCACCTGCGCCAACCTGCCGGCCGAGCTGCTGGAAAGCGAGCTGTTCGGGCACGAGAAGGGGGCGTTCACCGGCGCCCACGAGGCGAGGCGCGGCCGCTTCGAACAGGCGCACGGCGGCACCATCCTGATCGACGGGGTCAACGAGCTGGCGCCCTCGCTGCAGGGCAAGCTCCTGCGCGTGGTGCAGGAGCGCTCCTTCGAGCGCCTGGCCGGAACCCGCACCATCGACGTGGACGTCCGCCTCATCACCTCGACCCGGGCCGACCTCGAGTCGGAGGTGGCGGCGGGCCGCTTCCGCGGCGACCTCTTCTATCGCCTCAACGTGGTGCGGCTCGACGTGCCGCCGCTCCGGGACCGGCTCGAGGATCTGCCGGCGCTCGCCGCCGAGACCATCACCGCCATCGCCGTGCGGCAGGGACGCCCCGACCCCGGGCTCGCCCCGGAGGCGATCGAGCTTTTGACGAGGCATGACTGGCCCGGCAACCTGCGCGAGCTGCGCAACGTGCTCGAGGCCGCCTGCATCGCGACGCCGGGTGACACGATCCCCGCGTCGGCCCTGAACTTCGGCTCCCCCGCCGCCCATCCGGTCGGCGAGGCGCTGCGCAACATGATGTCGCTGTCCCAGTTGGAAGAACGGTACATCCGGGAGGTGCTGCGTCGCACCCAGGGGCGCAGGACCGAAGCCGCCCGGATTCTCGGAATCAACCGCAAGACTCTCCTCGAGAAGCGCAAGAGGTACGGAATCCCATGAAGGCCGCGACCAACAAGAAGAAGACCTCGCCCCGTCCCGCCGGGGCGTCCAAGACCGCCAGCCCCAAGACCCCGAGGCCGGTTCCGCCTGTCGCCGCGTCGTCCAAGGCGGGGGCGAAGAAAACGTCCCTGAAGGCCGCCAAGGCGCTCGCTCCCCGGCCCGTCGCTCCGGCCCCGAAGCCCGCGCCCCTGGTCTCGCCGTTCAACAGCAAGCAGCTCGACGTCTTCCGCCGGCTCCTGGCGGAGCGCAAGAAGGCGCTCGCCGAGGCGTACAACAAGAACAAGACGTACGGCCGCCTGACGGAGGACGAGGGGACCCAGGACCTCGCCGACAAGGCGTCGAGCGCCTACACCAAGGAGTTCCTGTACTCGCTCTCCAACACCGACCGCGAGGTGCTGCAGAAGGTGGACGAGTCGATCATCCGCCTCGAGACAGGCGCCTTCGGGCTGTGCGAGGAGTGCGGGGACGAGATCAACCGCAAGCGGCTGGAGGCGGTGCCGTGGGCGAGCCACTGCATCACCTGCCAGGAGAAGATCGAGAAGGGGCTGCTGTAAACGGAAGAGGCGCCTCGCTCCGCAGCGGGTCGGACAAGCGATGAAGATCCGCACCGTGCTGTACCTGACGCTCGGCGCCACTCTGGTCGCCGTGCTGTCGGTCCTGTACACCGCCAACCGCGCGGTCCTCGATCAGTCCCTCGTTCTCAGCCGCGGGATCACCCTGCCGGTGTGGGGCTGCCTGCTCCTGGCCAGCCTCCTGTCGATGCTGATCCCGATCCTGTTCGGCCTGCTCAAGGACGCCCGCGAGTTCCTGTCGTCGTTGACGGCGAGCAGCCGGGCGACGGACACCGCGGCGCTCGAAGGGCTCTACGCGCGCGGCGTCGAGGCGATGCTCAACGGCCGCGAGGAGCGGGCGCTCGAGCACTTCAACGCCATCCTGGGGCGCGACCCGCAGCACTTCGACGCGCTCCTCAAGGGGGGCGAGGTGCTGCGCACGCTGCGCCGCCACGCCGAGGCCATCGAGTACCACCGCCGCGCCGCCCGCCTGCGCGAGGGGGACCTGCGTCCTCTTTATTCGCTGGCCGCCGACTACGAGGAATCCGGGGCGGACGAGAACGCCAAGGCCGTCCTGAACCGCATCATCGAGCTGAACCCGAAGCGGTCACTCAACGCCTCGCGCCAGTTCCGCGCCCTCTGCATGCGCGAGGGGTCGTGGGAGAGCGCCTGGGAGATCCAGCAGCGCATCGAGGAGCAGCTCACCGAGATGGGACGCTCCGCCAAGCCGGAAAAGAAGTACCACCTGGCGATCCGCCTGATGCTCGCCAAGGGGCACATGGACGAGGGGAGGCAGCGCGACGCCATCGCCATCCTGAGGCGTCTCGTGCGCATGGACCCGTCCTTCGTCCCGGCGCACCTGCGTCTCGGGCGGGCGCTCGTGGCGCTGGGCCAGCCCGAAGCGGCGGTCGAGGCGTGGGAGGAGGGCTGGCAGGCGACCGGCCACCCGGTCTTCCTGACGACCATCGAGGATCACTACCTGAAAGAGGAGCAGCCGCGCCGGGCCATCGAGGCGCTCAAGGCGGCGGTGTGGCGCGGCAAGCAGGACATCGTGCCGCGCTTCTTCCTCGGCAAGCTCTACCTCCGCCTGGAGATGCTCGATGAGGCGCTGGAGGAGTTCGGGCGCATGAAGGGGCGCGTGACCTACTTCCCCGCCCTGCACTACCACCTCGCGAAGATCCTCGAGCGGCACGGCAACTACCGCGAGGCGATCCGCGAGCTGGAGACGCTCCTGTCGCAGGCCGAGGCGCTGCGGGTCGAGTACGCCTGCGCCGTCTGCTCGAAGCGCACTGCGGGATGGAGCGAGCGCTGCGAGCGCTGCGGCGAGTGGAACAGCGTGGTCGTGGACTTCCGCGAGGAGCGCGGCGTCGAGGAGCTGGGCCTTTCGAGCGCGCCGGTGTACACCGTGGACGGGCAGGAGCGCGCCGAATCGTGACGCGGCCTCTGGCGCTGCTCGTCCTCGACGGCTGGGGGACGATCCAGGGGGGCGACGGCGACGCCATCGCGCGCAGCGGCGCGCCCTTCATGAAACGCCTCGCCGCCGAGTGGCCGACGGCGCGCCTGCAGGCCTCGGGAGAATCGGTCGGCCTGCCTCCCGGCTATATCGGCAACTCCGAGGTCGGTCACCTCTGTCTCGGCGCCGGCCGGGTCGTGTACCAGGACCTGCAGCGCATCAACCGGGCCATCGCCGAGGGGGCCCTGGCGAAGAACCCGGTGCTCCTGCAGGCGATGGCCGAAGCGTCGCGCCCGGGCGCGGCGCTGCACGTCATGGGGCTATGGAGCGACGGCGGCGTCCACAGCCATCTCGACCACTTCGACGCCATCGTCGATCTCGCTCGCGCCCGCGGCGTGGCCACCGTGTTCGCGCACGCCTTCCTCGACGGCCGCGATACGCCGCCGCAGAGCGCCCTGGCCTATCTCGAGCGCGGCGAGGCGCGGCTGGCCAGGAACGGCTATGCGCCGATCGTCTCGGTCCAGGGACGCTACTACGCCATGGACCGCGACCAGCGCTGGGAGCGGACCGAGAAGGCCTGGCGCGCCCTGGTGCTGCGCGAGGGCGATCACGCCGCGACGAGCGTCGAGGCGGTGCGCGCCGCCTACGCGCGCGGCACCGGCGACGAGTTCGTCGAGCCGGCCCTCATCGATCCTCCGGGCCTGCCCCGGCCCGCCGCCGTGCGGGACGGCGACGTCATCCTCTTCTTCAACTTCCGCGCCGACCGTGCGCGGCAGATCACCCGCGCCTTCACCGAGCGCGGCTTCGATCGCTTCCGCTGCTCCTCGCCGCCGGCGCTGTCGAGCTTCGTCTGCTGGACGACCTACGACCGCAGATGGGGGCTTCCCGTGACCTTCCCGCCGCAGACCATCCGCAACACCTTCGGCGAGGTGATCGCGGCCGCCGGATGGCCGCAGCTGCGCATCGCGGAGACCGAGAAGTACGCGCACGTGACCTATTTCTTCAACGGCGGCGTGGAGCCGCCGTTCCCGCTCGAGGAGCGCTGCCTCATCCCCTCCCCGAAGGTCGCGACCTACGACTTGAAGCCGGAGATGAGCGCCCGCGAGCTGACCGCCGAGACGGTGCGCCGCCTCGAGGCGAAGCCGGGACAGTTCGTGCTGCTCAACTACGCGAACGCCGACATGGTGGGACACACCGGGAAGCTGCCGGCGACCATCGAGGCCTGCCGCGTCGTCGACCAGGGGGTCGAGGCGGTGGTGGGCACGGTGCTGAAGCTCGGAGGCGTCGCGATCGTCACCGCGGATCACGGCAACGCCGAGCAGATGATCGACGCGAAGACCGGGGGACCGGTGACGGCGCACTCGATGAACCCGGTGCCGGTGCACGTCGCCGGGCGCGGCCTCGCAGGACGCCGGCTGCGCGACGGGCTCCTGGCCGACGTCGCCCCGACGATGCTCAAGATCCTGGGACTCGACGTCCCGCGCGAGATGGAGGGCCGGTCCCTTCTGACGTAGGGCGGCCGGTTGTTCGAGCCAGTCAAAGCGCTTCTCGGCGCCGTCCTCGAGACGGTGCTCCCCGCCGACTGCCTGGTGTGCAAGGCGATCCTGCCGTGGCGGCAGGAGGGAGGGGTGTGTCTCCCCTGCTGGGGACGCCTCCCGTGGGCGCCGCGTCGGCAAGGCCCGGCGATCGTCTCGGCGCTCGAATACCGGGACGACGCGCGCCGCCTGATCCAGGCGCTGAAATTCGAGGGCTTCGATCCGCTCGGCGCGCCGCTCGGCCGCGCCGGGGCGGAGCGCTGCGCCCTCCTGCTCGATGCCCTGCCGCCGGCCGACGTCGTCGTCCCGGTGCCGCTGCACTGGACGCGCCGCTTCCGCCGCGGGTTCAACCAGGCGGAGCTGCTGGCGCGCGGCGTCGCCCGGGCCCGCGGGCTCCCCTGCGCGCCGGATCTCCTGCGCCGCGTCCGCCGGGGCCGGCGCCAGCGCGGACTCTCCCGCCACGCGCGCCGCGCCGCCTTCGCCGGCATCTTCGCCGCCGCGCCGCGGACCCGCGGCGCGCGCGTGCTGCTCGTCGATGACGTGATCACGACCGGGGCGACGATCGCGGCGTGCGCGGCCGCGCTCGCCGCCGCCGGAGCCGCGCCGGCCGGGGCTTTCACGGTGGCCCGCACACCGCGACGTGATCGCATTTCTCCGTAGTTTTCGGGAGACTCCGGACCCCGGGCGGTGTGTCACACTGCCCGCATTCGCAACAAGAAGGAGGGTCCGCGCGTGATCCCCGCCTTCCGGCGGCAACCTGGCAAGAAGGAGACCCTCCGATCGAACTCTCGTCCCCTCCCCGTCATGCGGTCGTGACCAATAACGCCGATCCAGGACCCGGTCTTCCTGGCTCACCGGCTCCCGGAGTGTCCCATGCCGAACACTGAAACCACTTCCCCGCTCGCGCGGGGCGACGAAATCGTCGCGACGGTCCCTCCCCTCAAGCTGTACGACCTGCTGTCGGGCCTGCAGGCGGTGCGGGACGGGGACTTCTCGTTCCGCCTGCCGGGGCACTGGACCGGGCTGGAAGGGAAGATCGCCGACACCTTCAACGAGATCGTCGCCAGCAACGCGCAGATCGCCTCGGAGCTCGAGCGCGTCGGGAGTCTCGTCGGCAAGCGCGGCCAGACGCGCCAGCGCGTGCAGTTCAAGGAGACCAGCGGCGCCTGGGGCCAGATGGAGTCGAGCGTCAACACCCTCATCGACGACCTGCTGTGGCCGACGACCGAGGTGACCCGCGCGCTGGCCGGCGTCGCCAAGGGGGACCTGCTGCAGACGGTGCGGCTCGACGTCGACGGCCGGCCGCTCGAGGGCGAGTTCCTGCGCTCCGCCACCATCGTCAACACCATGATCCAGCAGCTGTCGGTCTTCACGTCGGAGGTGACCCGCGTCGTGCGCGAGGTCGGCACCGACGGCAAGCTGGGGGGACAGGCGCAGATCCGCGACGTGTCCGGCGTGTGGAAGGAGCTGACCGACAGCGTCAACTCCATGGCGTCGAACCTCACGGCGCAGGTGCGCAACATCTCGGAGGTCACCATCGCGGTCGCCAACGGCGACCTGTCCCGCAAGATCACCGTCGACGTGCGCGGCGAGATCCTGCAGCTCAAGGAGGCCATCAACACGATGGTCGACCAGCTGCGCTCGTTCGCGTCGGAGGTGACGCGCGTCGCCGGCGAGGTCGGCACCGACGGGCGCCTCGGCGGCCAGGCGGTCGTCCCGGGCGTCGCCGGCATGTGGAAGGACCTCACCGACTCGGTCAACGCCATGGCGCGCAACCTCACCGACCAGGTGCGCAACATCGCCGAGGTGACCACCGCGGTCGCGCGCGGCGACCTGAGCCGCAAGATCACCGTCGACGTGCGCGGCGAGATCCTCGAGCTGAAGAACACCATCAACACCATGGTGGACCAGCTCAACGCCTTCGCGTCGGAGGTGACCCGCGTCGCGCGCGAGGTCGGCACCGACGGCAAGCTGGGGGGCCAGGCGCAGGTCCCCGGCGTCGCCGGCACCTGGAAGGACCTCACCGACAACGTCAACTTCATGGCGTCGAACCTGACGGCGCAGGTGCGCAACATCGCCGACGTCGCCACCGCCATCGCCAACGGCGACCTGTCCAGGAAGATCACCGTCAACGTCTCCGGGGAGATCCTCCTCCTCAAGGAGACCATCAACACGATGGTCGACCAGCTCAACGCCTTCGCCGCCGAGGTGACCCGCGTCGCCCGCGAGGTCGGCACCGAGGGGATGCTCGGCGGCCAGGCGCAGGTGCCCGACGTCGGCGGCACCTGGAAGGACCTCACCGACTCGGTCAATGCGATGGCCGGCAACCTCACCGTCCAGCTGCGCGACGTGTCGAAGGTGGCCACGTCCATCGCCCACGGCGACCTGTCGCAGAAGATCACCGTCAACGTGTCGGGGGAGATCCTGCAGATCAAGGACACCTTCAACACCATGGTGGACCAGCTCAACGCCTTCGCCGGCGAGGTGACCCGCGTCGCCCGCGAGGTCGGCACCGAGGGACGTCTCGGCGGCCAGGCGAACGTCGTCGGCGTCGCCGGTACCTGGAAGGACCTCACCGATTCGGTCAACTCGATGGGCAACAACCTGACGGCGCAGGTGCGCAACATCGCCGACGTCGCCACCGCCATCGCCAAGGGCGACCTGTCGCGCAAGATCACCGTCGACGTGAAGGGGGAGATCCTCGAGCTGAAGAACACCATCAACACCATGGTGGACCAGCTCAACGCCTTCGCCGCCGAGGTGACGCGCGTCGCGCGCGAGGTCGGCACCGAGGGGAAGCTGGGAGGTCAGGCCGAGGTGCCCGGCGTCGCCGGCACCTGGAAGGACCTCACCGACAACGTCAACTTCATGGCCAGCAACCTGACGGCGCAGGTGCGCAACATCGCCGGCGTCGCCACCGCCATCGCCAAGGGCGACCTGTCGAAGAAGATCACCGTCGACGTGCGTGGCGAGATCCTGCTGCTCAAGGAGACCCTCAACACGATGGTCGAGCAGCTGCGCTCCTTCGCGGCCGAGGTCACCCGCGTCGCCCGCGAGGTCGGCACCGACGGCCGTCTCGGCGGCCAGGCGGTCGTCCCCGGCGTCGGCGGCACCTGGAAGGACCTCACCGACAACGTCAACCTGCTCGCCGCGAACCTGACGACGCAGGTGCGCAACATCGCCGAGGTCACCACGGCGGTCGCGCGCGGCGACCTGTCGCGCAAGATCACCGTCGACGTGAAGGGGGAGATCCTCGAGCTGAAGAACACCATCAACACCATGGTCGATCAGCTCAACGCCTTCGCCGCCGAGGTCACCCGCGTCGCCCGCGAGGTCGGCACCGAAGGCAAGCTCGGCGGCCAGGCCAAGGTCTCCGGCGTCGCCGGCACGTGGAAGGACCTCACCGACAACGTCAACGTCATGGCCAGCAACCTCACCGAGCAGGTGCGCGGCATCGTCAAGGTCGTCACCGCCGTCGCCGACGGCGATCTGGAGCAGAAGCTCACGGTGAAGGCGAAGGGCGAGGTCGCGGCCCTGGCCGAGACCATCAACAACATGACCGAGACCCTCGCCACCTTCGCCGACCAGGTGACGTCCGTCGCGCGCGAGGTCGGCGTCGAGGGCCGCCTCGGCGGCCAGGCGAACGTGCCGGGCGCCGCCGGCACCTGGAAGGACCTCACCGGCAACGTCAACCTGCTCGCCGCCAACCTGACGACGCAGGTGCGCGCCATCGCGGAAGTGGCGACCGCCGTCACCAAGGGGGACCTGACCCGGTCGGTCCAGGTCAACGCCCGCGGCGAGGTCGCCGAGCTGAAGGACAACATCAACACGATGATCGACAACCTCCGGCTCACGACCGACCGCAACACCGAGCAGGACTGGCTGAAGACCAACCTCGCCCGCTTCACCGGGATGCTCCAGGGACAGCGCGACCTGACGACCGTCGGCCAGATGCTGCTGACCGAGCTGGTGCCGCTGGTCAACGGGCACCAGGGGGTCATCTACCAGATGGTGTCGGAGCCGACCCCGAGCCTGAACATGCTGGCGGCGTACGCCTCCGACAACAACCGCCCGTTCCCGACGCGCCTCGCCATCGGCGAGGGGTTCGTCGGGCAGTGCGCCCGCGACCAGCGCCGCATCCTGGTGACCGACGTGCCGGAGGACACGGTGCCGATCAGCACGGTCTTCCTGCAGGCGCTGCCGCGCAACCTGGCGATCTTCCCGGTCGTGTTCGAAGGGCAGATCAAGGCGGTGCTCGGCCTGGCGTCGCTCAAGGAGTTCTCGCCGACGCACGTCGCCTTCCTCGAGCAGCTCACCACCTCCATCGGCATCGTGCTCAACTCGATCGAGGCGACGATGCAGACCGAAGGGCTCCTCAAGCAGTCGCAGCAGCTCGCCGGCGAGCTGCAGACGCAGCAGAAGGAGCTGCAGCAGACCAACGAGCAGCTGGGGCAGAAGGCGCAGCAGCTCGCCGAGCAGAACGCCGAGGTCGAGCGCAAGAACCAGGAGATCGAGCAGGCCCGCCTCGCCCTCGAGGAGAAGGCCTCCGAGCTGGCGCTCACGTCGAAGTACAAGTCGGAGTTCCTGGCGAACATGTCGCACGAGCTGCGCACGCCGCTCAACAGCATCCTCATCCTCGGGCAGCAGCTCGCCGACAACCCGCAGGGGAACCTGACCGAGAAGCAGACGGAGTTCGCCCGCACCATCCACGGCGCCGGCACCGACCTGCTCAACCTCATCAGCGACATCCTCGACCTCTCGAAGATCGAGTCGGGGACGGTCACCGTCGAGGCGGAGGAAGTGGCCTTCCACAACCTCGTGGACATGGTGCACCGGACCTTCCGCCACGAGGCGGAGGGGCGCGGGCTGTCGTTCGAGGTCGAGGTCGACCCGCGCCTCGGCCGCAGCCTCGTCTCCGACTCGAAGCGTCTGCAGCAGGTGCTCAAGAACCTGCTCAGCAACGCCTTCAAGTTCACCTCCCAGGGGGGCGTGCGGCTGCGGGTCTTCTCGGTCGCGGGGGGCTGGACGCCGAACCACCCGATCCTCAGCATCGTGGAAGGGGTCGTCGCCTTCGAGGTCTCCGACACCGGCATCGGCATCCCGGCGGAGAAGCAGCGCATCATCTTCGAGGCGTTCCAGCAGGCCGACGCCTCGACGTCACGGAAGTACGGCGGCACCGGCCTCGGCCTGGCGATCAGCCGCGAGCTGTCGATGCTCCTCGGCGGCGAGATCCAGCTGCGCAGCGCCCCGGGTGTCGGCAGCACCTTCACCCTCTACCTGGCGCTGCACTACGCCGCGCCGGCGGAGGCCGTTCCGCTGGGTCCGGCGACCCTCCCGGGCGCGCTGCGGATCCCGGTGCGGGTCGCCGATCCGATCGAGAGCATCCCGGACGACCGCGAGTCGATCCGGCCCGAGGACGCGACGATGCTCATCGTCGAGGACGACCCGCACTACGCCCGCGTGCTCGCCGACCTGTCGCGCGATCGCGGGTTCAAGGTGGTGATCGCGATGCGCGGCGCCGAGGCGCTGGACCTGGCGCGCCGGTACAAGCCGTCGGCCATGTCGCTCGACGTCTTCCTCCCCGACATGCTCGGCTGGACGGTCCTCAGCCAGCTCAAGCAGGACCCCGACACCCGCCACATCCCGGTGCAGATCGTCACCCTCGACGAGGACCGGCAGCACGGGCTGCAGCGCGGCGCCTTCTCGTTCCTGACCAAGCCGACGACGACGGACACGCTGGAGGCCTCCCTCGATCGCATCCTGGAGTACGCGACCCCGCGGCGCAAGCGCCTGCTCATCGTCGAGGACAACGACGTCGAGCAGGCGTCCATTCGCGAGCTCCTCGGCCACGACGACATCGACATCGTCGCCGCCGGCACGGGGGCCGAAGCGTTCGCGGCCCTCGAGAAGGAAGGGTTCGACTGTATCGTCCTCGATCTGCGACTCCCCGACATGTCCGGGTTCGAGATGCTCGACCGGTTCAAGCAGGATCCGCTCCTGGCAGAAATCCCGGTGATCGTCTTCACCGGCCGCGAGCTGTCGGCGGAGGAGGAGGCGCGCCTGCGCGATCTGGCCCGCAGCGTCGTGGTCAAGGGTGTGGAGTCGCCGGAGCGGCTGCTCGACGAGACCTCCCTGTTCCTGCACCGCGTGGTGGCCGACCTGCCGCCGGAGAAGCAGCGGATGCTCGAGCGCCTGCACCGCTCCGACGAGGTGCTGGCCGGCCGCAAGGTGCTCGTGGTGGACGACGACGTCCGCAACATCTTCGCCCTCTCCAGTATCCTGGAGCGGCGCGGCATGCGGGTCGCCACCGCCAGCACCGGGGCCGAGGCGATCGCGCTCCTCGAGTCCGATCCGGAGATCGCCATCGCCCTGATGGACATCATGATGCCGGAGATGGACGGCTACAAGACGATGCAGGCGATCCGCAAGAACCCGGTGCTGCGGCGCCTGCCGATCGTCGCGCTCACCGCCAAGGCGATGAAGGGGGACCGGGAGAAGTGCCTGCAGGCCGGCGCCTCCGACTACCTGGCGAAGCCGGTGAACACCGAGCAGCTTTTCTCCGCCTTGCGCATGTGGCTGCACCGCTGAGCGGAAGGGGACGTCGATGACACGCGGCGATCACGTCGAGCCGGTCAACATCCTGATGGTGGACGACCAGCCCGCCAAGCTCATCACCTACGAGTCGATCCTCGAGGAGCTCGGGGAGAACCTGATCAAGGCCGCCTCGGGACGCGAGGCGCTCGAATGCCTGCTGCGGCAGGACATCGCGGTCATCCTGATCGACGTCTGCATGCCCGAGCTCGACGGCTACGAGCTGGCCGCGATGATCCGCCAGCATCCCCGCTTCCAGAAGACCGCGATGATCTTCGTGTCGGCGAAGCTCTTGACCGACTTCGATCGCCTGCGCGGATACGAGGTCGGCGGCGTGGATTACCTGCCGGTGCCGGTCGTGCCGGAGATCCTGCGCGCCAAGGTGACCGTCTTCTGCGAGCTGTTCCGCAAGACCCGCCAGCTCGAGGCGCTCAACCGCGACCTCGAGCAGCGGGTGGGGGAACGCACCGCGGCGCTCGAGGCGACCGCCGCCGCGCTGCAGGCCTCCGACCAGCGCAAGGACGAGTTCCTGGCGACGCTCGCCCACGAGCTGCGCGGCCCGCTGGCCCCGATGAGCAACATGCTCGAGGTCCTGAAGCGCGCCGACGGCGACGCGGGGACGCGCGTGCGCGCCCGCGAGACGATCGAGCGCCAGCTCCGGCACCTGGTGCGGCTGGTGGACGATCTCCTCGACGTCGGGCGCATCGCCGGGAACAAGCTGGCCCTGCGCACCGAGCAGGTCGATCTGGCGTCGATCGTAGGCCAGGCGGTGGAGACCTGCCGCCCGCTCTTCGAGGGGGCCGGACACCTGCTGTCGGTCAGCGTGCCGACCGACCCGATCGAAGTCATCGGCGACCCGGTGCGTCTCACCCAGGTCCTGAACAACCTCCTGAACAACTCCTGCAAGTACACTCCCCCCGGCGGTCGCGTGGGCCTGACGGTCTGGCGCGAGGGGAGCGACGCCCTCATCGCGGTGCGGGACACCGGCCGCGGCATCCCGCCCGAGCTGCTGCCGCGGGTCTTCGAGATGTTCACCCAGCTCGAAACCTCGCTCGAGCGCACGCAGGGGGGGCTTGGGGTCGGACTCTCGCTCGTGAAGCACCTGGTCGAGCTGCACGGCGGGGCGGTGATGGTCCGCAGCGAGGGAGCGGGGCGCGGCAGCGAGTTCATCGTGAGGCTCCCGGCGCTCCACGACGCCGCGGTCAAGCCAGGGCGCCGCTCGCAGATCGTCACCCCCTGGTCCGACACTCCGGTCGACGCCACACCCACGACCCCGCTGCGCGCCGGCTCCTGACCCGGACGCGCCCCGACGGATTCAGCCCGAGATCAGAATGTGACGCGACGGAGGAAGCGTTTGCGCTCGAGCTGCGCCAGGCGCGTGTAGTACGGCGCCGCCGCCTTGAGATAGCGGTCCCAGGTGTCCACGAAGAGCACCAGCCGGTCTAGCCCGCCCTTCGGCACCCAGACGCCGTGATCGCCGATGCAGCGGTAGATGGCGACGCCGCTCGTGGCGGAGTAATTCACCGGACGCATCACGGCGACGCAGTACGGGCACTTGACGATGCGCCGCACCTCGTCCGGCGCCAGGGCGTACGCGCCTCTCCCTTCGCGCGGCTTGAAGCGGGTCGCCTCACGCACGGTCGCGGCCGGCAGCGACTTCGGCCCGATCTCGAGGATCCACTTCAGCCTCCCCTCCTCGAGCCACGTCCCCCCGCACGACGCACAGGAGTCGATCGGAATGGTGAGAAAGCGCGCAGCCTGCAGGCTTTCGCCACATCCCGAGCACCACATGCCGGCTCTCCCCTTCCCCGCCCGGACGTTCGAGGCAGGTCCCTGCATATACGGCCAAACCCAGCGCCCATCAAGGCTTTTAGCCGATCGACGTGTAGCGTCAAAGCGCCGACGCGCGACCGGGCCGACACGGATCGTCCCGAAGCCCGCGTGCGGTGCACGTTTGACAGGCTGGGGGGGGTTCGGTAGGATGTTCCGCTTTTTGGCGATCCTGTCCGGCCACATCGCTCTCTCGAGGTGTTGACGATGATCGAAAGCCCCCTCCCCTGGCGTCGTGCCCTGTCCGTCGTGATGACGGGCGGGATGCTGCTCTTCGCGGCCGCCGCGTCCCCTGCCCGCGGCGCCGACGAGAAGAAGCCGGAGGCGCCGAAGGCCGAGGCCCCCAAGGGCGAGGCCGCTCCCAAGGGGCCGCTCTACGTCCACATCGAGACGCGCAACATCCTCAACTACGCCGGCGACCCGAACGAGGTGACGATCCTCTTCCAGAACGACTCGAAGGAGAACTGGACCAACCCGGGGATCGAGATCGAGTCCGGCTTCCAGGTGTTCGACAGCGAAGGGAAGAAGCTGGAGAAGGGCAAGCCGCCCGCGTCGGTCAAGGACGCGCAGCCGAAGCTCCTCGAGCCGAAGGGCTACTTCGGGAAGATCGTCGACCTCAACACGATGTTCCCGAAAATGAAGGAGATCGGCACCTACAAGATCACCTGGTCGGCCGCAGGCCTCCCCGAGAAGACCGTCATGTCGCGCGTCATCAAGAAGTACGACGCGACGCGGGACTACCAGGCGGTCCTCTCCACCGAGTTCGGCGACATCGTCCTCGAGTTCTACAAGGACCTGGCGCCGATGCACGTGAAGAACTTCATCGACCTCGCCAACCAGGGCTACTACGACCAGAAGATCGTCCACCGCATCGTCAAGGGCGAGGCGATCTTCGGCGGCTCGCGCACCGGGGACGAGCGCGGCGGCCCCGGCTACTCGATGACCCCCGAGCCGAACGGCCTGAAGATCCTGGCCGGGTCGGTGGCGCAGGTGCGCAACGCCTACACCGGCGCCGAGGAGTCCGGGAGCATCTTCATGGTGGCGGCCGTGCCGCAGCCGGAGATGGACGATCGCGTCACGGTGTTCGCGCGCGTCGCCTCCGGGCTGGAGACGGTGAAGACGATCTCCAACCTGCCGACCGCCGGCAGCTCCGGCGGCAAGGTCGCGGCGCGCCCGATCCGCGACGTGGTCATCAAGAAGATCGAGATTCGCGAGAAGAAATCGGACAAAGCGCCCGCCAAGGCGTCGTAGCCCTCCGCTCCGGCCCAGGAGCCGCCTCGCGCGGGCGCGCCTTTCATGCGCCCCACCCGCCGGAACCGCGGCGCGCTCCGCGCGCCGGATCGCCGGACCTCCCCGGCCGCGCTGCTGGCGCTTCCCCTCATCCTTTTCGCCGTGGCCGCGGCCGCCCCGGTCGAGGACTTCGACGCGCCGGCGCCGGAGTGGTGCGACGGACCGGTGCGCTACATCCTGCCGCAGGAGGACAAGGTCGCCTATCGCAAGCTGGAAACGACCGAGGAGCGTGCCCGCTTCATCCGGCGCTTCTGGGCGGCGCACGACCCGGATCGGACCACCACGGACAACGAATACCGCTCCCTTTTCATGCGCCGTCTCGACGAGGCGCAACGGCTGTTCGCGGAGTCGATCAAGCCGGGCTGGAAGACCGACCGCGGCAAGATCTGGATCCTGCTCGGCCCCCCGGATGAAACCGACGAGCAGGCATCCCGACCGCGCGATCCCTCCGCCCCCCTCCGCACCCCCGATACCCCTCTCCGCCCCGACGTCATCAGCTGGATCTATCGCAATCCCACTCCCGGCACGGGCGGGGCGGTCAACGTGCTGGTGCGCTTCCTCCTCGACGTCAGCGGCGAGTACCACCTGAGCACGAGCGCGCGGCTGTTCGCGAGCGATGCCGCGATGTCGCAGGCGTTCGCGCTGCAGGCGATGCAGCTCAAGGCGATCCCGGGGCCCGAGCCGGCCGGGACCACCGAAGCGCCCGGCGCGCCGGCCGTCCCTCCCGGGTTCCGCACGCACACCGACGTGTTCGCCTCGGGGAAGGATCGCGCCCTCGCCATCCTGACCCTGTTCATTCCGGATGCCTTCTTCCACTCCGATGACGGCGGCGCGCCGCCGCGTCTGGAAGTGACCGCCCGGCTCGCGAGCGAGACCCCGGGCGGGCCGGCTTACGACCTGACCGGGGCGGCTTCGCTTCGCACCGCGGCCGGGCCGCTCGGCCGCAGCGCCGACGGCGCGCACATCTACCAGGGAGGCCTGGCGGTGCGCCCGGGCGACTACAAGGTGCGTTACGCGCTGGTCGGACCGGGTGCCGAGACGCTGCGCGCTTTCGACGACACGCTGGCCGCCCCTCTGCCCGCCGCCGGGCGGCTGACCGTGGGGCCGATCTCCTTCGCGCAGAGACTCGAGCGGCTGGCGGAGGCGGCCGCCAGCGAGTACGTCCCGCCCTTCGTCCTCGGCGGGATGCGGGTGGTGCCGCGCTCCGGTGCGCTGTTCTCTCCGGAGGAGGAGCTGGCGTTCTATTACCAGGTGTCGGGGGCGATGAACGACCCGATCGGCGGCGTCCCCGACCTCGAGGTCGAGTACGTGGTGCTCCTGGAGACCCAGGGCGTGGCCGGGATCACGACGCAGCCGCTCGGTCACCCGATCCACCTGACCCGCGAGCCCTCCCTGATCCAGGCCTTCTCTTTGCCCCTGGCCGGCTGGGCCTCCGGGCGCTATCGCCTGCAGGTGCACGTCACCGACAACCTCAACGGCAACGTCGCCGCCTCCGAGATCGCGTTCCAGGTCCGCTGAGAAGCGGACGACGGAATGGCCGATGGAACGCGTTGACCCTGGGCGCGTCGGTCCCCTATATTCCGGGTCGTCCACCCAGGAGCCTGTTGCCGCCGTGAGCGCCGTCCCAGCGCATCGAACCCGTTCCGCCAGCCCCGGGCGCCGCCCCTCCGGGCGGCCGCTGCGCATCGTCGCGCTCGGCGGCGGCACGGGGCTGCCGGTCGTCCTGCGCTCGCTCAAGCGGGCGGTCGCGGACGCGGGCGGCACGCTCACCGGCATCGTCACCGTCACTGACGACGGCGGGTCGAGCGGGCGGCTGCGCCGGGCCTACGACGTCCTGCCCATGGGGGACATCCGCAACTGCCTCGTGGCCCTCTCGGAGAACGAGCCCCTCATGTCGCGCCTCTTCCAGTACCGCTACCGGGGGCGCGACGGGCTCGGCGGGCATACGGTCGGGAACCTCATTCTCACGGCGCTGGCGGATTCGACCCGCTCGTACCTGCGGGCGATCGAGACGTCCGGACAGGTGCTGGCGATCCGCGGGCGCATTCTGCCGGCGACTTTGGCCAACGTCTCGCTGGTCGCGCGCTGCGCCGACGGCCGGCTGCTGCGCGGCGAGACGCGCGTCTCCCAGAGCCACGCGCCGATCACCCGGGTGACGACCGACCCGCCGCACCCCGCGCCCGCGCCGGGGGTCCTCGCGGCCCTGCGCGAGGCGGACCTCATCATCCTGGGGCCCGGCTCCCTGTTCACGAGCGTCGTGCCGAACCTGCTGGTGCGCGGGGTCGCCCGCCTGATCGCCCGCTCGCGGGCGCCGCGCGTGCTCGTCGGCAATCTCATGACGCAGCCGGGCGAGACCGACGACTTCACCGCCGCCGCGCACCTCGCCGCCCTGACGCGGCTCGCGGGCGTGCGGCTGGTGGACTACTACCTGGCCAACAACCGGGCGATCGTCCCGTCCCTGCGCCGCCGCTACGCCGCCGACGGCGCGATCCCGGTCGAGGTGGACCGCGCCGCGCTGCGCGCCATGGGCGCCGTCCCGGTGGAGCGCGACCTCCTGCGCGAGGACGGGGACGCGAAGATCCGCCACCACGAAGGCAAGCTCGGACGGGCGCTCCTGCGCCTGGCCCTGTCGCGCTCCGCAAGGACAGCCGCCTGAGCGGCCCGCTCTGGATGGGCGGCGCGGCCTGACCGCACGCCGGGCGGGCGCCGGCGTGACATCATGATCCCGTGCGATTGAACCTCAGCGACCAGCCCGTCACCGCCGAGCTCCTGGCCGAGGCGCTGAAGAAATCCGGCTCGGGGCAGGTGCTGGTGTCGGGAACGAGCATGCACCCGACTCTGCAGATGGGGTGGCGCGTGCACGTGCAACCGGCCCGCGGCGAGGACCTGCGTCCCGGGGAGATCGCCGTCTTCCGCGGCGAGCACCACCTCGTCATCCACCGTCTCGTCTGGGTCGAGAAAGGACCGCAGGGGACGATGCTGGTCTTCCGCGGCGACTACAACCGCGTGCGCGAGCGCATCGCGCCGGAGGCGGTGCTGGGACGGGCCTTCGCGATCGAGGCGCCGTCGTCGCGGCGCACCATCGGCCGCGTCGAGCCTCTCGGGTCGGACGTGCTGTCCCGCTTCTACTTCCTCGCCTGGATCGTGTCGCGTCCGTTCGCTCCGCTCATCCCCAAGGTTGGAGACAAGGACATCCGGCCGGGCCCGCTGGGACGCGCCGCCCGCGCCGTGTTCTCCGGGATCGAGCGCGCCCTCTCCGTGTTTCTGCCGAACCATCCGTAAGGGCGCCGCGGCGCGCGTGCCTGCCCGATTCCCGCGGCGTATCATCCTCGCGTCCGTTCATTGATTGAAGGAATGCGATCCGGTGAGACCGTCCGGACCTCCCGCGTCCGCGGCGCCCCCGAGGGGAGCACCGCGCAACCGAGCCGCCGCCCTCGTCGCCACCCTGGCGCTGCTGGCCGCCTCGATCACGCTGTCCCTTTTCCTGGCGGAGGCCGTGGTGAGGCTCCTGGCTCCGCAGGCGCTCATCCTGATCCGGCCCGATATCTGGATGCCGGCCGAAGGCGTCGGCTGGAAGAACCGGCCCAACGTCGACACGCACCTGAACACCGGCGAGCGGGACGTGCACTGGCGGACCGACGCGCAGGGCTTCCGCACCGGCGCCGCGTTGCAGGGGCACGCCGACGTGAACATCCTGGCGCTGGGGGATTCCTTCCTGGCCGCCGAGCAGGTGGAGGACGAGGACACGATGGTGCGCCTGCTGGAAAGCCGTCTCGCATCGCGATCCGGCCGCCGCGTGCGCATCTGGAACAGCGGGGTCGCCGGCTGGGATCCGAACCAGTACCGCATCGAGCTGCGGCGCGTCCTCGACACGTCCCGTCCGGACGGGGTGCTGGTCTTCGTCTACCTCGGGAACGACATCATCGCGAAAGTCACGGCGGCTTTTCCCTCCCGGCAGCCGGACGAGCGCCACCGGTTCCGGTGGCCCCGGGGCCTGGGGCTGCGCGAATGGGTCAATGCGCTCGGGTATCCGATCAACGACTACCTCGAGGTCCGCTCGCACCTGTTCATCTTCGCGCGCACGCGACTCAAGTACCTGCTCATGCGCCTGAGCATGACGCCCTACACGTTCCCCGACACTCTGCTGTCCAGGAACGTCGCGGATCCCGAATGGGCCACGACAGCCGGCATCCTCAAGGACATCGGGGACGCGGCCACCACCCGCGGCATTCCCATCCTCTTCGTGCTGATCCCGTCGCAGTCCGAAGCCGACCCCGCCGAGGCCCGCCGCACCGCGGCAGGGCTCGGGGTGCCGCCGAACAGCTATGACCTCGATCAACCCCACGTCCGCCTCGGCCAGGAAATGGCGCTCCGCGGCCTCACCGTGTTCGACGCCACCGAGGCCCTGCGCACCGCCACCGCGCGCGCCACCCCCGACGTCTACGGGTCCGTGGACAACCACCTCGGCAAGGCGGGCCACCGCGCGATGGCCGAAGCGATGGAGATGCCGGCCTGGGAAACGTTCTTCGAAGGCAAGCCGGCCCGCGCAGCACCTCCCGAGGATCGCGTCACGGCGGCTCACTGACCCGGCCCGCACCGGCTCCCGGTCCCGCGAGGCCTTCCCGGCAAACGGCTGTCCCCGGCGGCTTTGCGCGATTGCAAGGCCGGCTCCGCCTGCGCTACACTCCGGCCACCACCACAGCCGAGGAGCCATGTCAGGGCGTTCTGGAAGCACCCTCAGCGCCGATCTGGAGTCCGGTCTGGAGCGCTACCTGTCCGCGCCCGAGGAGACGCGGCGGGAAACACTCCGGGACCTCGTGCGCGCGCTCAGGGAGGCGGTCGACGCCGGGGAGAAGGAGGCCGCCCGGGCCGCGCTGCAGAGAGCGATCCTTCCGGGCCTCGACTACACCTCGGTTCAATCCCTGCTCAAGATCCACCGGCGGCTCCGGCGTGAGCTGCCCGCGACGACGCCCCTCCTGCGCCTCGCCGTGCTGAGCGGATTCACCCTGGACCAGCTGGCGCCGCTCATCGACCTCAACCTGGCGGCCGCCGGCGCCGGCGCCGAGATCTACACCCCCGCCTTCGGCACGTTCCGCCAGGAGATCCTGGCGGCCGATTCGGGCCTGTATGCCTTCTCTCCCAAGGTCGTGTTCCTCGCGACCGGCTGGCGCGACCTGGCCCATGTTCCCCTGCTCACCGATGACCGCGACCGCGTCCGGGAGCGGGTCCGCCTGGAAGTGCGCGATCTTTCCGCCGCCTGGCAGACGCTCCACGATCGGCTCGGCTGCCAGGTCCTCCAGAACACCTTCGACCTTCCTCCCTGGCGGACTCTGTCGAACCTCGATCGGACGCACCCCGCGGGCCTGGGCTCCTACATCGCGCAGGTCAACCAGGCGCTCGCCGAGCAGGCGCCTCCCTTCGTGACCCTTCACGACGTCGACCACCTCGCCGCCTCCGCGGGTCGCTGGGCCTGGCACGACGAGCGCTTCTTCCATCACGCGAAGATGCCCTGCGCCCCCGAATACCTGATGGAGTACGCCCACAGCGTCGCCGCGATCCTCGCCGCGCAGGCCGGCCTGAGCCGGAAGTGCCTGGTCCTCGACCTGGACAACACGCTGTGGGGA
This sequence comes from Verrucomicrobiia bacterium, assembly GCA_035638075.1. Classification (GTDB taxonomy): domain Bacteria; phylum Acidobacteriota; class Polarisedimenticolia; order Gp22-AA2; family Gp22-AA2; genus DASRAU01. Next base: position 136,679 of record DASRAU010000036.1, on the reverse strand, counting down.
GGCGTGATCGGCGACGATGGCCTGGGCGGGATCCGCATCGGGCAGGGCGACGCGGAATCGGAGGCCTTTCACGCGTTCCAGAAGTACGTCAAGGCCCTGCGGGATCGCGGCGTCATCCTGGCCGTGTGCAGCAAGAACGAAGACCACATCGCCCGGGAGGTCTTCGAGAAGCACCCGGAGATGATCCTGCGTCTCGACGACATCGCCACCTTCGTCGCCAACTGGACCGACAAGGCCACCAACCTCAGGACCATCGCCCTGAACCTCAACATCGGCCTGAACTCGCTGGTGCTGGCCGACGACAACCCCGTGGAACGGGCGCTCGTCCGGAGGCTCGCGCCCGAGGTCGCCGTCCCGGAGCTGCCCGTCGACCCGGTCGGCTACATCCAGGCGATCGAGCGGCACCGCTACTTCGAGCTCGTGTCGCTCGGCAAGGAGGATTTCAAGCGGGCGGAGTACTACCGCACGCAGGCGGTGCGCGAGCAGGCCCAGGCGTCCGCCGCCAGCGTCGAGGAGTTCCTCGAGTCGCTGCAGATGACCGCGCGCGTGGGCCCGATCGACGGCGCCACGCTCGAGCGCAGCGCCCAGCTGATCGCCCGATCCAACCAGTTCAACCTGACGACCCGGCGCCGCTCGACCGCCGAGATCCTCGCCATGACCGGCGACGACTCGTGGATCACCCTCACCGTCACGCTGGCGGATCGGTTCGGGGACTACGGGCTCATCAGCGTGCTCCTCGCCCGAATCCGGGATGAGAAGATCGAGATCGACACGTGGCTGATGAGCTGCCGCGTGCTCAAGCGCACGGTCGAGGACCTGCTCCTCAACCACCTGGCCGAAGAGGCGCGACGGCGGGGCGTGCGCTTCCTCCGCGGGGATTACATTCCCACGCCCAAGAACGACCTGGTCCGCGAGCACTACCCGCGGCTCGGATTCCAGCCCGCCGGCGCCGGCGACTCGGGTTCGACCCGGTGGGACCTGCCGATCGCCGAGGACTGGCAGCCCCGGCGTCACTTCATCTCCGTGGCGAGAGCCGAGGCCTGACGCCGGCGATGAGAGAGACGCTGCGCACCGAGATGCAGGAGGTCTTCCGCGATGTCTTCGGGGATCCCGGCATCGAGATCCGGGATGCCATGACCGCGGAGGACGTCGACGGCTGGGATTCGCTCATGCACATCAATCTCATCGTCGCCATCGAGCGGCGTTTCGGCATCAAGTTCGCGACCGCCGAGATCTCCGGCCTGAAGGGAGACGACCAGAACATCGGCACGTTCCTGGACCTGGTGGCCGGCAAGATCGGACCCCGCTGATCCCCGTTTGAATGTCGGTCGCGAGTCTCGAGTTCCTCGTCTGCCTCTGGATCGCGGCCGCGCTCTTTTTCCACCTGCCGCCCGGCTGGCCCCGGCGGGCCGTTCTCGCGATCGGCAACCTCGCCTTCATCGGCCTCCTGATCCCGAATGCCGCCTCGGCGGTCGCGCTGGCCCTCTTCCTGCTCGCAGGGTATTTCGCAGGCCTCCTGCTGCAGGCGCGGCCGCGGGGCGCGACGCTGGCGGTGTATCTCACCGTCCTCGTCGCCTCCTTCATCGTGGTCCAGAAGTACAGCTTCCTCGCGTGGCTCGGCCTCGGGCAGGCCGCCGCGCATTCCATCTCGATCGTCGGGCTGAGCTACATCCTGTTCCGCCAGATCCACTTCGCCGTCGACGCCATGCAGGGCCAGATCGCCCGGCCGTCGCTCTGGGCCTACGTCAACTACCAGCTCAACCTGTTCGCCCTCCTGGCCGGGCCGATCCAGCGCTACCAGGAGTTCGAGAAATACTGGAAGGCTCCCGAGCCGGCCGTCTCCGATCGTCACGAGGTCCTGCAAGCCCATTTGAGGGTTCTGATCGGCGTCATCAAGATCGCCGCGTTCGGCGCCGTCCTGCTGTTCGGCCGGGACAAGCTGTGGGGACAGCTGCTCGACATCGCAAAAGACCCGCACTTCTCGAGCCGGCTGTCCGCCCTCGCCCGGTTCGCCGTCGTGTTCTACGCCTATCCCGCCTACGTCTACTTCAATTTCTCCGGCTACTGCGACATCGTCATCGGCGGCGCCTCGCTGCTCGGCCAGCGGCTGCCCGAGAACTTCGATCGCCCGTACCTGTCGCGGAACATGATCGATTTCTGGACGCGCTGGCACCGGACGCTGGGCTTCTGGATCCGCGATTACCTGTTCATGCCGATGTACAAGCTCGCCGCCGAGAAGACGCCGCGGCACGCCGCCTCGCTCGCCTTCCTGTGTTATTTCGTGGCCTTCCTCCTGGCGGGCATCTGGCACGGCACGACCTCCAACTACGCCGTCTTCGGCGCCCTGCACGGCGCCGGCGCCTCGGCCACGAAAATCTGGGAGAGGATCCTCGTGCGCCGGGGAGGCCGCGCCGGCCTGAGGCGCTACCTCGAGTCCCGCCCGGTGCGGTGGATCGCCATCGTGGCGACCGGTCATTTCGTCTGCTTCTCGATGATCTTCTTCTCGGCCGATCTGCGCGAGTGCGTTCCCGTCCTCAGGATGGTCGGCACGGCCCTCGTGCCCTGGAGCGGTGCGTGGTGAGCCCGGACGATTTCCTCCGGCGCCACCCGCGGGTGCTGCTCCTCGCGGTGATCGCCCTGGCCTGCGTCGCGACCATCCTGCTGCTCTCCACGAGCACAGGCCCGGTCGTGCTCTACCAGAGATTCTGAGATGGACACGACGCGCGGCACCGCAACGTCGACTCTCGTGGCGCTCTCCCTCGTCGCCACGGTCGCCGCAACGGCCGTCGCCGTCGACCTGCTCTCGCGCTTCCGGCCCCTGGCCGACCGGATCCAGGCACGCGACCTGGCGCGCTTCGTGCGCGGCGAGGAGTTCTTCCCCAACCGGGGAAACTTCATCGAGTTCGAGGACCGGCTCCTCGTCGACGAGATCCCGAACGCCGACTATTCGCACGGCGGCGTCTACTTCTTCGGGGCCTCCGATCTCAAGTGGGCGCTCGCGACCTGGGAGCTTCCCGCGGAGGAACAGCCCTTCGTGGGCAACTACGGCGTCGGGGCCCTCAGCCACGTCTTCGAGCTCCAGTTCCTCCGCTTCCTGATCGAGGACGAACACCTGCTCGAGGCCGGCGGGGACAAGACGCGGATCATCCTGGGCGTCTCCTGGTCGAACGCGGTGAGCTGGGCACCGGAGGCGTATTTCGGCCCGCTGTGGCGCAGGCACGGGTTGTACACCTACACGGCCGACGGCGGGATTCACCAAGCGTCCCAGTCGCGCTTCGGACGATGGCTGCGAACCGAGAGGGCGCACTGCTCGGGCTTCATCGGCGGGGGCTTCAACCGGCTCGCCCGGGGCCTCATGACCGGCCTGGGCCTGCCGCTCGAAGCTGCGGATGCGATCAAGGATCCGGCGGAGATCAGCGCCTGGGTCCGGACCCACACTCACCTCCCGGAGGCCTCGGTGGAGAAGCAGGTGCGCGCGTTCGACGATCTGCTCGCGTACCTGCAGGCGCAGGGTGTCGGGGTGACGGTCGTCTTTCTTCCCCATCGTCGCGCCTTCGACGAGCTGCCGCTGGTCGGCGTCTACCACGACGAGGTGACCCGGATCTGCCGCGCCCGTTCGGTCGAGACCGTCGACCTGACACACGCTCTCTCCGAGGACGAGTTCTGGGACATGGGTCACCCCAACTACCGGGGCCTTCAGAAGACGAATGCCGCCCTGATGCAGGTGGCGGCGCCGCACCTCGCCCGGATCGCCCCGCGGCCGTAGCCCCCGGAGACGCCGCGCACCCGCGCCCTGTCAACGGCCCGACGCCTCCGGCGGGGGGCCGATCTTTCCGTGCATTTCCCGTTCCGATTCCTTGACTCGCCGCTTTCGATATTTATATTGGCGCGTGGTGACGCGGAAGATCCCTGTCACGCGCCGGCGGCGGAGGAAATGGGGAGCATGAAGAACATCCTTGTGGCGGAAGACGACCGGGCGCTCCGGGACGGGCTGGTGCAGGCGATGAGCCGCGGTGGATACAAGGTTCACGTCGCCCAGAACGGCAAGGAAGCCATGGACAAGATCGACAAGCAGGTCTTCGACCTCGTCATCGCCGGACAGCGCGTCGGCGGCAGCGAAGGGCTGGAGATCGTGCGGCGCGCACGCGCCAGCAACGCCGGCACCATGGTCATCGTGACCGGCGAGGGGGGCGCGGGCGCGGCCGAGGCGATGCGCTCAGGCGCGTTCGACTTCGTGCAGAAGACCCTGTCGCTCGAAGCGATCGAGCTGAAGATCCAGCGCGCCATCGAGCACCAGCGGATGATGACGCGCCTCTCGACGTTCGCGGAGCGCCAGGCGGACACCGGCGGGGCCCCCAGCATGATGGGACCCTCGCCCGTGATGCGCGAGGTGTTCCGCATCATCGACAAGGTCGCGGCCAGCAACGCGACCGTCCTGATCCAGGGCGAGACCGGCACCGGCAAGGAGCGCGTGGCGGAGACCATCCACACGCACTCCACCCGCCGTGACGGCCCGTTCGTCCGCATGAACTGCGCCTCGCTGCCGGACAACCTGCTCGAGTCCGAGCTGTTCGGGCACGAGAAGGGAGCGTTCACCGGAGCCGACCAGATGCGCATCGGGCGCTTCGAGCTGGCCAACGACGGCACGCTGTTCCTGGACGAAGTCGGCAACATGTCGGCCTCGACCCAGGCCAAGGTGCTGCGCGCCATCCAGAACCAGGAGTTCGAGCGCCTGGGCGGCTCGCGCACCATCAAGGTGGACGTGCGCATCGTCGCCGCCACCAACGTCAACCTCGAGCAGGCGATCAAGGAGGGGCGCTTCCGCGAGGACCTCTACTACCGCCTGAACGTCGTCAACATCGCCATCCCGCCGCTCCGCGAGCGGCGCGAGGACATCATCCCGCTGGCCGAGCACTTCCTGGCCCACTTCGCCCTCGAGCTGCGCCGCCCCGTCAAGGGCTTCACGGCCGAGGGGACGAAAGCGCTCCAGGAGTACCGCTGGCCCGGCAACGTCCGCGAGCTCGAGAACACCATCGAGCGCGCCGTGCTGATGTGCGAAGGCGAGCACATCCGTCCCCAGGACCTGACCCTCATGGACCGCGAGCACTCGATCGGCATGACACCGCAGCTGGCGCTCGACCTGCTCAACCTCGAGCAGCTCGAGAAGACCGCCATCCTGGAGGCGCTCAAGAGATCGAACTGGGTGCAGAAGGAAGCGGCCAAGCTGCTGGGCGTTTCCAGCCGCGTGATGAACTACAAGGTCCACAAGTTCGGCATCACGCACGATCGCTGGAGCAAGAACCGGAACTAAGTTCCGCGATCGAAGCCACGCGCCGCTGGCGGGACTCGTTCCGGTTCCCGCTTGCCAATCCCACGCGCGACAGAGCTCGTGGCCGCGCTCTCGCGCGGCTCGAGCTCGCGGTTGCCAAGACTTCGCAGACCGCTTCTTCTCCGGACCCACTCCCCTTCGGAGCGGCGGTGGACTATCTTAAGAAGCGCTGTGGCCATCTACCTGACGGAAAACGACGTGGACCGGCTGCTGGGGATGGACGCCTGCATCGAGGGGATGGAGCAGGCGTTTCTCGAGGCGGCGGCGGGGCGGGCTCCGTTCAAGCCGCGCGCCCGGGTGCTGCTGCCGCAGGCGATGCTGCACGTGCTGCCGGCGGGGTCCGAGCGGCTCGGGCGGATGTCGGTCAAGTGCTACGCCACCTCGAAGGCGGGGGCGCATTTCGTGGTGCTGCTGTTCGACGCGAACACCTCCGACCTGCTCGCGGTGATGGAGGCGGACCGGCTCGGACAGCGCCGCACCGGCGCGGCGAGCGCCGTGGCGACGCGCCGGATGGCGCGCAAGGACGCGATGACGCTCGCCATTCTCGGCACCGGCTGGCAGGCGCGCTCTCAGGTGGAGGCGATCGCGCGGGTGCGCAAGCTCAGGGAGATTCGCGCCTGGGGTCGCGACCGCGGCCGTCTCATCGACTTCTGCGGCGAGGTGGCCAAGGCGACCAACGTTCCGGTCCAGCCGGCGCCGACGGCGGAAGCGGCGGTGCGCGGCGCCGACATCGTGACGACGGCGACCAGCGCCGCGCAGCCGGTCCTCAAGGGAGCCTGGTTGTCTCCCGGCGTCCACGTCAACGCCGTCGGCAGCAATCGGTCGGACCGGCGCGAGATCGACGACGAGGTGGTGGCGCGGGCGGACGTCATCGTCGCCGACTCGGTGGAGCAGGCGCGTCACGAGGCCGGGGATCTCCTCCTCGCCGTTCCCCCGGAAGACGCGCTGCCGCCGGTGACGCGCGCCGTCGAGCTGTCGGCGGTCGTGTCCGGGCGCCATCCGGGCCGCACCAGCGACCGGGCCATCACTCTCTTCAAGTCGCTCGGCGTCGGTCTCGAGGACCTCGCGGCGGCGTCGCTCGTCTTCGATCGGGCCATCGCGACGGGAATCGGACGCCCCCTCCCCTGATGACGGACGCCGTCCCCTCCTCCGCGGCGCCGGAGGAGGTCATCCTGCTGCACGGTCTCGGGCGCACCTGGCGTTCGATGCGGCCGGTGGCGCGCGCGCTGCGGCGGGCCGGCTTCGTCACGCACAACATCGGCTACCCGAGCCGCCGGCATCGCCTGCCGGTTTTGGCGGAGCTGGTCGCGGAGCGCATCGCCCGCGCCGCGCCGGGGCGACCGCCGCACTTCGTCGGGCACAGCCTGGGGTGCATCCTGATCCGCTACCTGCTGGTCCATCGTCCCGAGCTGCGCGGCGGGCGGGTCGTGCTGCTGACGCCGCCGAACCAGGGGGCGCGCGCCGCCGATTTCTTCCAGCCCTATGTGTCCTGGCTGCTGCGGCCGCTGCCGGATCTGTCGGTGCAAGGGGGCGTCGCCGCCGGCCTGGTCCTGCCGCCGGGGGTCGAGGTCGGGCTCATCGCGGGCGGGACCGATCGGACGGTGCGCCTGCACGAGACGCGGCTCGACGGGGCGGCCGACAGCGTCATCGTGCCGTGCGGCCATTCCTTCATCATGTTGCGCCGCGATGCGCAGGACCTGACCGTCCGCTTCCTCAAGACCGGCCGCTTCAGTCCATGAGAGCGCGCAGGTGCGCTTCGACCGACGCGGCGAGGGCGCCGAGGTCGTAGCCGCCTTCGAGCATCGACACGATGCGGCCTTCGCAGAGCCTGCGGGCGGCGTCGCGCAGCAGGGTGGTCAGCGTGGCATACCCCCCGGTCGTCAGGGCCATGCCGGCGAGAGGGTCCGCTTCGTGCGCGTCGAAGCCGGCGGAGATCAGCAGCAGCCCGGGCTCGAAGGACTCGATCGCCGGGAGGACGACGGTCTCGAACAGGCGCTCGTACTCGTCATCCCCGGAGCCGGCCGGCAGCGGCAGGTTGATCGTGGTCCCGATCCCTCTGCCGTGGCCGCGCTCGCCGCGCGCGCCCGTTCCCGGATAGAACGGCCACTCGTGCGTGCTGATGTACAGAATCGTGTCGTCGTCCTCGAACATGTGCTGCGTGCCGTTGCCGTGGTGCACATCCCAGTCCACGATCGCGACGCGCTCGACGCCGTGTCGGTCCTGGGCGTGGCGCGCCGCTACGGCGATGTTGTTGAAGAGGCAGAAGCCCATGGCCCGATCGCGCTCGGCGTGGTGTCCGGGAGGACGCGTGCAGACGAACGCGGATCGCGCCCGTCCTGCGATGACGGCGTCGACGGCCGCGATGCCGCCGCCGGCGGAGAGCAGCGCCGCGGCCCAGGATCCCTCCGACACTCCGGTGTCGGGATCGAGCCGCACGGGCGCGCGGGCGCAGACGCGCCGCAGGGCCTCGACGTAGGCCTCGTCGTGAACGCGCGCCAGCGCCTCGAGCGGCGCCGGCTCCGGGGTGAGGACCAGCAGCCGCGCCAGCACGCCGCGGCGCTCCAGGTGATCGCGGATGGCCGTCAGCCGCTGCGGCCGCTCCGGATGGCCCGGTCCGTTGTCGTGCAGGAGACAGCGGTCGTGCCACACGAAGCCGACCGGCGGCGCGCTCACGACCGGCCGCTTTTCCCCGCGGGCGGCGCGTCCTGGCACACCGCCTCGATGTTGTGGCCGTCCGGGTCGAGGACGAAGGCGCCGTAGTAGTCGGCGTGATAGCGCGTCCGCAGGCCCGGCGCGCCGTTGTCGCGACCGCCGGCGTGCACGGCGGCGGCATGGAACGCGTCCACGAGCGATCGGGTGCCGCAGTAGAAGGCCACGTGCACCTCGGTCGAAACCGGGTCGCGCTGCATCATCCAGTAATCGGCCCTGGCGCCGAGGCCGTAGCCGATGCCGCCGGGGAATTCCTTGATCAGGCGGTAGCCGAGCGGCGCCAGCGCCTGGTCGTAGAAGCGGCGGCTGGCCTTGATGTCCCGGACGTTCACCACGATGTGATCGATCACGCGCGCGCTCCTTTCGATCGAAGAGCGAGGACGAGAAGGCCGCCGAGCAGCGCGGCCAGGAAGAACAGCAGGAAGAAGGGCACGATGAGCGCCAGGATCGACGTCAGGATCGAACCGACCAGCTCGACCAAGGCCACGAGCGGATTGCCGAGTCCGCCCGTCATCGCCGTGGACTTGAGGCGGGCGAGCACCGTCGCCCCCTGCACCATGGCGGCGGCTCCTCCCCCGGCCACGACGGCCACCGCGAAGCGCAGAAGCGGCGGCAGGTCGGTCACGACCGCCGCAGCGGCCAGCGCTCCGGCGAGGACCGCCGCCGGAGAGGCGAGCAGGTCCAGGACGTGATCGAGCCAGGGGACCTTGTACGCCGCCGCCTCGAGCACTGTCGCCACCGCGAGCGCCAGGAGCGCCTCGTCCGATCCCAGCCAGGCGAACCCGGCCGAGAGCGGCAGCCATCCGAGCCGCGCCGCGGCCCCCATGACGAGGAACGGCACGAAGATGCGGAAGCCGCAGGCGGCGGCGAGCCCGATGCCGACGGCGACGCTGGTGATCACATTCATGCCCGGCTCCCGGTCGCCGGCATTGCGGCGACCCTCCTATTGTGGTCTGATTCGCCGGCTGCGAGTCGGCGCTGTGCCGGCCGACCGGTCGAACCCCGGGAGGACACGATGGCCGCGCCCGAGATGCCCGCCCCGAAAGGCTCCTTCCTGCGCTCCGTGCGCCGCGCCCTCTGGACGTTCATTCTGCTCGGCGCGGTCGGACTCGTGGTCTACACCTGGGGCGCCTGGAAGTTCACCTACTCCGAAGGCGAGCGGGCCGGCTACGTGCAGAAATTCTCCAAGAAGGGCTGGCTGTGCAAGACGTGGGAAGGCGAGCTGGCGATGGCCAACCTGCCCGGCGCCATGCCGGAGGTGTTCCCCTTCACCGTGCACGACGAGGCCGTCGCGGCGCAGCTCAGCCAGCAGATGGGCGAGCGCGTCAGCGTCCACTACGAGCAGCACCTGGGTCTGCCGACCTCCTGCTTCGGCGAGACGTCGTACTTCGTCACCCAGGTCCGGCGCGTCGAAGCGCCCTGATCGCCTGACGCAACGCGCCGCGCCCGCGGCGCCCCTCAGTGCACCGTTTCCCCGGGCGCGGACGGCTCGAACGTGAGCCGGCGCAGCCGCTCGAGCTGCTCCGACGCGACCCGGCGGGCATCCTCCCAGCGGCGGTCCAGCATCGCCCGGTTCAGCGCGTGCGTCGGAGCGAAGCAGCCGCCGTGACTGACGAAGGCCCGGCAGAACACGCAGCGGCCGCTCAGGGCGGCATCCGAAGGGAACTTCAGGACCGGCACCGCCGGATCGTCGCGGCCGGCCGCGGCCTGGCGCTCGATCGTGGCAAGCTCGCAGAACTCATCGAGCACGTTCGCCAGGGCCAGGACCGCCCCCGCGTCGCGGGCCTCGACGCGCCGGACAATCTCCTCCCAGCGCCGGACCATCTGCTGCCGCGCCGTCTCCCAGCGTTTGAGGGTCATCGAAGTCATGGCCGGCCTCCCGGCAAGACGTGTGCGAATCGCGTGCCCCGCCGGCCGGCGCCGCCAGGCCCCCCGCCCGGATGCGCCGACGCTACCGCCCGCGCGCAGTTGTTGCGGGGGGAGCGGCAGGAGGCGCAATTCCTGCGTCGGCGCGCGCGGCCCGATCGCCCCGGCGCGCGCCGATGGGCCGGGTGAAGTTGGTCCCGAACTTGCTTTTGTTCCTGGGCGTGCGGCGGCCTCTCGGGGAAAGTGCCAGCCGCAAAAAAGGAGGAGCCCCATGGACATGATGACGCGCTGGGATCCGTTCCTGACGACCTGGGATCCGTTCCGCGAGCTCGAGACCGCCCGTGGCCGCCTTCCGGGGTACTTCGGGCCGCTCGCACGTCCGAAGCACCCGGGGAAGGAGGAGGCGCTGACGGTCGCCGAGTGGGCGCCGCTCGTCGACATCGTCGAGGACGACAAGGAATACCTCATCAAGGCGGAGCTGCCGGAGGTGAAGAAGGAGAACGTCCGGGTCAACGTCGTGGACGACGTCCTCACCCTCGCCGGCGAGCGCACCATGATGAAGGAGGAGAAAGACAAGAAGTGCCGCCGCATCGAGCGCGCCTACGGTTCTTTCGCGCGCGCGTTCACCCTTCCGGATGACGCCGACGCGGCGAAGATCCGGGCGGAGTTCAAGGACGGGCTGCTCAAGGTGTGGCTGCCGAAGACGGAGAAGGCCAAGGCCCGCACCGTGGACGTCAAGATCGCCTGAAGGAAGAACCAGGGGGAGGGTCTTCTCATGCTGCCTGGAAACGCGGTGAGCCGGTCGATGGTCCGAAACACGATCCTGGTCGGATCGGATTTCTCGGGGCCGGCGCGGCGCGCGCTCGGGCAGGCCCTCTCCCTGGCCCGCGAGCGGGATGCGGGGCTGATGGTGCTGCACGTGATCCACGTCCCGGACCTCGAGGAGCTGGCGATGCTGGCCGGTGTGACCGCCGAGACCCTGCGCCAGCGCCTCGTGAAGGAACGGCGCGAGCGGCTGGCGGAGCTCGTGCGCGAGCTTCAGGAAGAGAAGGGCGATCTCCCGGTCGAGACGGTGATCGGCTGGGGGCATCCGTACGAGGTGATCCTCAAGAAAGCCTCGGACACCGCCGTCTCCCTGATCGTGCTCGGCACCGCCGGCCCCTCCGCCGACATGGAGCGGGCGCTGTTCGGCAGCACGGCCGAGAAGGTCCTGCGATCGGCCGCCTGCCCGGTCCTCTGCGTCCCGGGTGAGTGAAAGGAGCCGTCATGAAGATCGTCCTGGCCTACGACGGATCGAGGAACGCCGACGCGGCGGTGAACGAGGTGTTGAACCGGGCGTGGCCGGCGGGAAGCGAGGTTCGCCTGGTCACCGCGGTGCCCATCGCCCCGGTGCCGCTCGCGGCGGAAGGCATGGCGGTCTACGGCGCCGTCTGGGACCAGGCGCAGGCGGCGGTCCGGGAGCAGGCGCACCGCCGGATCCGGGAGGTGCTGGACCGGTTCCGTGCCCGGCCCGACCTGAAGGCGACCTTCGAGCTGCGCGACGAGCCGGCGACCGTCGCTCTGCTGGACGTGGTCCGGCGGTGGGGGGCGGATCTCCTGGTGCTCGGTTCGCAGGGCACGACGGCGCTGGGACGGCTGTTCGTGGGGAGCGTGTGCCACTCGATGGTGTCGCACGCACCGTGCTCCGTGGAGATCGTGCGGCCGCCTCTCGCCGCCTGAAGATGACGGGAAGCCTCCCGCCGCGTACCTTCCCCGGGAACGCGGCGGGAGGTCTCTGCTACAGTTTCCGCAGATCCCCATGAACCCTCGCGCAGAGACCGGGTTGGACGACTGGCTGGGCCGTCTCGAGGAGATCGTCCGCCTCACCGCCCCGCCCGCGGGCGCGCCGGAGATCGCCGAGCAGGGTCTCGCCCGGATCGCCGCCGCCCTCGGCGCGGACCGCGGTGCCCTCGTCACGCGGGAGCTGCCGGACGGATCCGCCGGCGCCGCGGCCGTGCTTCCGAGCGGACCGGCGGGCGACATGGTCGCCGCCGCCGAAGCCGCGCTCACGGCGACCGGGGCGCTCGAGGAGCATCCCGGCCCCGCGCCCGGGACCCCGCTCGTCCTGCCGCTGCGGCTCGAGCCCGGGACGGCGGGAGCCCTGGTCCTGCAGGCGCGCCGGCCCCCGTCGGCGGCGGCCCGGTCGTTCGCGCGCGCCGCGGCGCAGGTGGTGGCCTCGGCGCTGCGGACCGCGCGGGCCATCGACACCGGCCGCGACCAGGCGGCGCTTCTGGCCCGACGCAACCTCGAGCTGGAGACCCTGCGGGCGATCGGTTCCGACCTGCAGGAGGGAACGGAGGAGGAGCCGATCCTGCAGGCGGTGCTCGATCGGCTCGTCGAGAAGCTCGGTCTCGAGGCGGGGTGGATCTTCTGGGGTGCGGAAAGCCGCGGACGGCTGGCGCTCGCCGCGGCGCGCGGCCTGCCCGAGGAGTTCATCCGGCGCTCCCGGGGCGGGGAGATGAGTCCCTGCCTGTGTCTCGACGTGTTCCGCACCGGCCGGCTTCAGGTCGCGCGCAACACGGCGGAATGCCCGCGCCTCCCCGACCTGCTCGGACCCGGCGCGCGCGCGCATGCCTGCATCCCGCTGCGCTTCGAGCGCGGCGTGCTCGGGGTGCTGAACGTCGCCGGGCGCCCGGGCGCCGCCTTCGCGCAGGACGAGCTGGAGTTCCTGGAGACGGTCGGGACGCAGGCGTGCCTGGCGGTGAACAAGCTGCGGACCGGCCGGGCGGAGGCGCTGGCGCACCGCGAGACGCGCGCCACGCTCGTGAGGCTGCAGGAGGCGCAGCAGCAGATGATGCGCGCCGAGCGGCTGGCCGCGGTCGGCACGCTCGCTTCGAGCCTGGCGCACGAGGTGCGCAATCCGCTCAACTCGATCTCGCTCACGCTGGTGCTCCTCGGCCGGCGGCTGGCGCGCCTCGAAGGATCCGACCCGGGGCTCGGCTCCATGCTGGAGAACGTGCGCCGCGAAGTGGAGCGGCTGGACGCGCTCGTCGGCGAGTTCCTGTCCCTGTCGACGCTCGACCGCCTGCAGCGCCAGGAGTCCGATGCGGCCGGCGTCGTCCGCGAGGCACTCGCGCTCGTCGCGCCGCTGGCCCAGGCCCAGGGGATCGACGTGGTCGAGGAATGCGCCGGCGACCTCCCGCCGATCCCGCTCGATCGCGGCAAGATGACGCAGGTGCTCCTGAATCTCCTGCGCAACGCCATCGACGCCATGCCTCAGGGGGGCGTCCTGACGGCGGCGGTGCGGCCGGACGACGACGGCGTGAGGCTCGAGGTCCGCGACACCGGCGCGGGGATCGAACCGGGGCTCGACGTCTTCAGCTTCTTCACCTCGACGAAACGGGGCGGGACCGGGCTGGGGCTGCCGATCTCGCGCGGCATCGTCGAGGCCCACGGCGGCCGGCTGTCCTTCGAGAGCGAGCGCGGGCGCGGCACGACGTTCCGCGTGACGCTTCCGGGAGGACGCGCCGGTCGCGCCCGCGACGCGGAGGGATCGTGATCGAACCGAAGGGAACGGTCGTCGTCGCCGACGACGAGGAGACGGCCCGCACGAGTCTCGGCGAGATCCTCCGGCAGGACGGCTACGTCGTGCGGCTGGCCGCCGACGGCGAGGAGGCGCTGGCGCTCGTGGCCGCCGTCTCGCCCGACATCCTGCTCACGGACCTGCGCATGCCGAAGCTGTCGGGAGACGAGCTGCTCGAGCGCGTCCGCAAGGCCTTCCCCGACGTCGCGGTCGTCCTGATGACCGCGCACGGCACCATCGCTTCGGCGGTCCGGGCGCTGCGGGCCGGCGCGGAGGATTACCTCACCAAGCCGATCGACGTGGACGAGCTGGAGCATCTGCTCGCCGCCGTCCTGGCGCGCCGCCGGCTCGCGTCGGAGGCGCGCCTGCTGCGCGAGCGGCTCGACGACAAGTACCGCTTCGAGAACATCATCGGCCGCAGCCCCGCGATGCTCGAGGTCTTCCGCCTGGTGGAGCAGGTGGCCCCGAGCCCGGCATCGGTGCTGATCACCGGCGAGAGCGGCACCGGCAAGGAGCTGATCGCGCAGGCGCTCCACCAGCGCAGCCCGCGCCGCGAGGCGCCGTTCGTGAAGGTCTCCTGCGCCGCGCTCCCGGAGACGCTGCTCGAGAGCGAGCTGTTCGGCCACGAACGCGGCGCCTTCACCGGGGCCGTGGCGCGCCGCGCCGGCCGCTTCGAGATCGCCGCGGGCGGCACGGTGCTCCTGGACGAGATCGGCGACGTGCCGCTCGGGATGCAGGTCAAGCTGCTGCGCTTCCTGCAGGAGCGGCAGTTCGAGCGGCTCGGCGGCAATCAGACGCAGACGGTGGACGTGCGGGTGATCGCCGCGACCCACCAGGACCTGCAGGCCCGCATCCTCGAGGGGCAGTTCCGCGAGGACCTCTATTACCGCCTGAACGTGGTCGAGATCGCCATGCCGCCCCTGCGCGCCCGGTCCGAGGACATCCCGCTGCTCGTGGAGTTCTTCGTCCGGAAATCGGCGGCGGCGAACGGCAAGGCGATCGCCGGGCTGACGCCCGAGGCGCTGGTGCTCCTCCGGGAGGCCGCCTGGCCCGGGAACGTCCGGCAGCTCGAGCACGCCATCGAGCGGGCCGTGGTGCTCGCGCGCGGCGACGGGCTCGGCCCCGATCTCTTCCCGGGTCTCGTCCGCCAGGAGCAGGAACCCGGCCCCGCGGTCGCGGGCGGCCCGCCGGTGCCCGGCTCCTCCCTCGACGACATCGAGCGGGACGCCATCATCCGCACGATGGAGTCGGTCGGCGGGTCGGTCACGCGGGCGGCGGCGATTCTCGAGATCAGCCCGCGCGCCATCCAGTACAAGATGAAGCGCTACCGCGAGGCCGGCGCCGTCGGCCGCAAGACGGAGGAGGAGCCGGAGGCCTGAAGCTCCGGCCGGCCCAGGTCCGTCTCAACCCCGGTGCGGCGTCAGCCCGATCTGCGCGGCGATCGCGTCCAGCCCCTCGTCGGTTCCCGGCAGGCAGGCGAGCAGCCGGGCGGCGTGCTTCACCGCGAACGGAGGCGTCCCCGCGCCGGGCTTGAGTCCCCCGGCCTTCCCGAGCAGGAAGCGCCACTCGCGCAGACGCTCGCGGCCGTACTCCTCGAGCCCGTCCTCCTTGTCCCGGCGCTGCAGCACGGCGGCGATCCGCGTGGCGAGGTCGGCCGCTTCGCGCAGGCCGGCGTTCATGCTCTGCATGCCGGCCGGACCGGTCAGGTGCGCGGCGTCCCCCGCCAGCCAGGCGCGACCGCTCCTGAACGAGGCGGCCAGCCGCCGCTCGAACCGGACCTCGATCGACCAGGCGAGCGATTCGGGATCCAGGTCGAACCAGGGGGCGCGCGCTTCGATCATCGAACGGAGCTCCTCCGCCTCGAGATGGGCGAAGAAGCGCTCTCCCACCTGGCTGACGAGGCGACTCTTGAAGCGATCCTGCGCGCGCACTTCGGGAGCCTCCAGCTGGAGGCTGAACCGGGAGCGTCCCGACGGAAGCGGCCAGACGACATCGAGGGCGTTGCCGCCGATCGCGAGGACCATCTCGTCCACGGCGCGGCGCGCCGCGCACTCGACCACGGCGTACACCTCCGAGCGGGACATCTCGTCGAAGGGAATCTCGAGGATGCGCCGCACGAGCGAGGCGTGCCCGTCCGCGCCGATCACGTAGTCCGCGTCGTAGCGGAGCTCCTTGTCCACCACCCAGCCGGTCCGCGCCACGGCATAGCCCGTGGTCTCGCGCTCCAGCCGGTGCACGGTGGCGTTCATCCCGGCCTGGGCCGGCTCGAGACGCGCGAGGCGATGGTTGAAGTGAACCCGGATGCCCTTCTTCTTCAGCGCCTCCGCGAGCAGGTGCTCCAGGGCGCTCTGCGGCAGCGCGAGCAGCGGATGCCGCGCGTCCCCGACGCGCAGATCGGAGCGGCGCTCGCGCTCGTCGTACAGGGCGACGCCGGGGATCCGGCGCCCGACCGCGAGCGCCACCTCGGCGAGCCCGAATCGCTCGAGCGTCCGGATCGAGGACGGATGGAGCGCCAGGGCGTACGAGTGACCCGCCGTGTCCGCCTGCTCTTCGATGATTTCGACCTCCACGTCCGCTTCGGCGAGGGCCAGCGCCGCCAGGAGCCCCGTGGGTCCCGCGCCGACCACCAGCACCTGGGTCTTCCTGTGACCGAACATCGGACCCTCCTTCTCCCGCGGCCTAGGGGGCGCAGGACGTGGCGACGATCTGCGGCAGGGTGCAGGTGGATCCGGCGGCCCTGGGGCGCTCGACACCGGTGAACGAACGCCCGTACGACCCTTCGATCGTCGCGTTGCGGCCGACGACCACGAAGAAGATCGCCGACCCGACCGGGGGCGTTCCCGGATCGAACGTGGCGGTCGGCCCGCTCCCGAGGCCGCACACCGACCCGGTCCAGGCGATTGGCCCCGGACCGCTCGCGGTGAACCAGTCGATCGCGTGGTCGGTCGCCTGGCAGGCGGGGCCGTAGTCGAGAACGAGCGCAGACCCGGTGCCTTTCCGGACCGTCATCGGGCGCGTGACGGCGGCCTCCCCCGGCGCGGCGGGGAGATCGGTCGCCTTGATGGCGTAGAGATAGGAGTAGGCATCGATCGCGCCCCCGCCGAGGATCGCCGTACCCACGTACACCGTCCGATCGTCGTTGCTGAAGCGTGGCCGCGCCGCGAGGATCTGCGTCCCGCCGTTCTCGGAGGCCAGCGGCACCGTCCACCTCACGGCGCCGTTGGTGGCGGCGTAGGCGCGGACGAACCCGGGCTCGCCGAAGTTCGCCCTTCCCCCCGCGGCGACGAGCGTTCCCGCCTTGTTGACGATGGGCTGGTCGATGATCGAGCCGTCGCCGACGGTCCACTTCACCTTGCCGTCGGGGTTCACGGCATCGAGATACGCGAGGCTGCGCGCCAGGTACACGACCCCGTTGACTCCGACTTCGGGCGGCGACATGCCGTTCGCCGGCCAGGGGTTGTAGCCCCAGAGGAACGCGCCGGTCAAAGGCTCGAGCGCCCGCAATCCCCAGCCGCTCGAGCTGCTGAGGGACGTCACGTAGATGGTGCCCGTGGGACCGACGGCGACCTGTTGCTGCTGCTGCATGAAAGCGTCGTTCGAGATGCCCGCCTGGCGGGCCCACATCTGCCGGCCGTCGCCGCCGAGGGCGAAGAGGGTCGAGGCCGAGACGCTGTATTCGTCCAGCCCGAAATAGAGCTGGAACGGCGAACCGGCGCCCGGCGGCGGGCTGAAGACGATCTCGGTGCCGATCTGGCCGTATTCCGTGAACAGGGGATCGCCCGGATGGTTCCACAGGAGCACGCCGGTCGGCGACAGCGCGACCGCCCCGAGGCCGAACAGATCGCCGACCGCGTAGACGCTCCCGTCCGGACCGACGCTCGGCCCGGCGATCACTCCCTGCGAATCGGGGTCGGTGAACTGCCAGCGCAGCGCTCCGTCCGGCGCCAGGGCGGCGATGAGGTTCCCGGAGGCGACGAAGATCGTTCCATCGGGCCCGATGGCGGGCGGCCCTGAAGCGCCGAGGGCCCGGCGGATCCACTTCAGTCCGCCGTCCGGGGTGAGCGCGTACACGAACCCGTTGTTGTCGATGACGACGATGGTGCCGTCCGGGCCGACCGCGGGGCGCTGGTCGATGAAATCGGCATCGGCCTGGAAGCGCCACTGCACCCGGCCCACCGGAGCGCGCCCGAGGACCTGCAGGCCCAGCGGGTTGCTCCGCACACCGTCGACCGCGACCACCACGCCGGCCGCGCCCACCGGCGCCGCTTCGGGAACATAGGCCGCGATGTGCGTGTCCGACCACCGGGTGACGAGGGCGGGCAGGCCGGCGATCTCCACGCGACTCGTTCCCTGCACGTCGCCGAAGCCCGTTCCGTCGATGAGGAGGCGCGCGCTGCGCGTCAGCGCCGTCGCCGAGAGCGAGCCGAGCGCCGGCGTGGCGGGCCGCCAGGCGGCTCCTCCGAGCCCGAAGGCCAGTCCGGCGAGCGCGACGAAGAAGATCGGGCGACTCCTGCTCGGGGAAACGGGTAGCCACATGGCCGGCCTCCTTCGAGGTGTGACGGATTCGGAGACTGCGCGGCCCGTCAAATCAGCAACATCCGTGCCCTCTTCAGCGCTGTGAAAATCGCCGCATCGTGCCCCGAGTCCGGAAAAATCTGCGCTTGGAACCGCCTGCGTCGAACCCGGCGCGCAACCTTTGCGCGACCTCGTCGAGGGCCGACCCGGGCAAGTCGCTTTTCCGGCCCACTTGACGTGGGAACCCGGATTGCATGTAATCCCGCCGCATTCGCCGGAGCAGGATGAGCGTCGTGCGGGTTCGCCGGTTCGCCTCCGTCGTTCCCGAGCCGATGGACACGCCGCTTCTCCACAGGTGTGGCATCGCCAACGCTGCGTGGAGATCCGTATGCCCTCGAGAGTCTTGCGCCGGCCCCTTCTCCTCCTTCTCGTGCCGTGCGCCGCGCTCCTGGCCTGGGGCCTGGCTGCGGCGCAGTCCCAGGACTTCACCGACAAGAAGGCCCCCGCGCCGCCTCCCGCCGCGCCCGCGAAGCTCGCCGGCATGGAGGCGTGCGGCGAGTGCCACTCCGACAAGGTGGAGCAGCTCGCCCGCACCGCGCACGGCCGGACCGGGCACACCACACCCGACGGCGCGCTCGCGTGCGAGACCTGTCACGGGCCGGGGTCCGAGCACATCGAAGGAGGCGGCGACGCCACCAAGATCCGTTCCTTCAAGAAGCTGTCGCCTCCGGACGTGGTGGCGGTCTGCCTCACCTGCCACGAGCAGGGTGAGAACTCGCACTGGAAAGGCAGCCCGCACGACAACCGCGCCCTCTCCTGCCTCTCCTGTCACCAGATCCATCCGGAGAAGGAGGTGCCGGAGCACCTGCTGGCGAAGCAGACCGAGTTCGCCACCTGCACCTCGTGCCACATGCGGCGCAAGGCGTCGCTGTACCGCTCGGGCCACATGCCGATGCGCGAAGGGACGATGCGCTGCACCTCGTGCCACAACCCGCATGGCAGCACCGGACCGACGCTCCTGAAGCAGGCCTCGATCAACGAGAACTGCTACACCTGCCACGCCGAGAAGCGCTCGCCGGTCCTCTGGGAGCACCCGCCGGTGCGCGAGCAGTGCACCAACTGCCACGACCCGCACGGCTCGCTGCACCCGCGGCTGCTGGTCGCGAAGGTGCCGCGCCTCTGCCAGCAGTGCCACGACGAGACGCGCCACCCGACGCAGCCGTACTCCGATGCGAGCCCCGGGCCGGAGTTCTTCCCGGGCAGCCGCATGTTCGACCGCGGCTGCCTCAACTGCCATTCGATGATCCACGGCTCCAACCATCCCGCCGGCATGCGGTTCCTGAGATAGGAGGAGCGACGATGCGAACCCCATCCGCCCTGCGCTCACCGAGTCTCGCCGCGCTTGTGTCGTTCGTGCTCCTTCTCGGGCTCGCGCCTTCCATCGGCGCCCAGGAGCCGCCTCCGGCGCCGCCTGCGCCACCGGCAGCGCCACCGGATCAGCCCGCGCCGGAGACACCGCCGTCCGAGGAGCCCGCGCCGGAGACACCGCCACCGCCTCCGGCCGAGCCGACCGAGGACGTCAACACCGCACCGCAGGCGCCGGTCACGCAGACGCCTGACGCGCCGGCCGCGGCCCCGGCGTCGTCTCAGTCCACCTTCACCGGCACCCTGCCGCCCGCGGGGAAGCTGACCGGGCAGATCCTGGTCGGCGGGCAGGGGCTGAGCGAGGACCCGCCCAACTCGGCGAAGTTCTTCGAGTACCGCGACGTGCCGTCCGGCTTCGTCGCCGAGAGCGTGGATGTCTTCTGGACGCCGAAGGCGCGGTCCTTCTTCCACGTCGGCGCCTACGACATCGCCCAGCAGGACAGCCGCGGCGCCGTCGAGTTCGGCACCTTCGATCGGTGGCGCGGCACCATCCAGTGGATCAACAACCCGCGGCACTGGGGGGATGACGCCGAGATGCTCTGGGCCCGGCAGAGCGATGCGGTCTTCACCCTCGACGACTCGTTCCAGTCGGCGGTGCAGGCGGCCCCGGCCGCGGTGGACACCACGCCCGCGGACGGGCAGTGGGACGCCGGCACCAAGGGGGCCATCATCAAACAGGCGACCATCCAGTCCGGCCAGGACGTCGATCTCGTTTCTCATCGCCGGGTCATCGGCGGATCGCTGGTCTGGACCCCGACGCAGAAGACCTCCTTCGGCGTCGATGCGACGCGCGAGCGGCGCTCGGGCACGGCGCCGCAATCGCTCGGCAACTACTTCGCGCTGGCGCCGGGCGAGGTGGCGGCCCCCCTCGATTTCCGCACCGACTGGGCCAACCTGCGCGCCGAGTACCACACCACCGGCTGGAACATCGGCGGATCGATCGGGGTGTCGAAGTTCGAAAGCGGCTACCACTCGCTCACCTGGGACGACCAGCTCTCCCTCGTCGACCAGCCGGTCAGCGCGACCCTCACCTCGATCCCCGGAACCGAACGGCTGCTCCTCGGTACCGACAACGAGGCGCTCATCGCCACGCTCTACGGCGGGGTCAACCTGCCGGCCCGCACCCGCATCGACGCGACCTTCTCCGCCACCGACGTGACCCAGGACGATCCGTTCCTCGGCATGACGGCGAACACCCAGCTGCAGCCGCTTTTGGCCCCGCTGCCGGACGAGTCCTTCGACGGCGAGCACCGCTACAGCCTCCTGCAGGTCAGGGCCTCCGGACGGCCGGCGAAGAACGTCCGCTGGAACGCCTGGGCGCGCCAGTACGAGCTCGACAACCGGTCGCCCAGCCTCTCCTTCCCCGAGTACGTGCAGACCGACTACGCCATTCCGCTGTGCGGCAGCGTCGCGGCCTGCGGCGCCACCACCAACCGGATCGCGCGTCGCAGCCTGCCGTACGCCTACGAGAAGGACACCTACGGGGCGCTGGTCGGCTGGGCGCCGGCCGGCTGGATCGACGGGTCGCTGTCATACGAGCTGAACTCGACGACGCGCGACTTCGCGGCGGTCGACTCCTCCGACGAGGATCGCTTCAAGGTGACGCTCGACTTCTCGATCGGGGAGCAGTGGACCATCCGGACGACCGCGTCCAAGGCCGAGCGCCGCGCCGACGAATACGACGCCGAGTACAACCTCGAGTCGTTCCCAATCGGCGAGGCGGTGGTGGCCGCCTCGAACGAGGGGATGCGGAAATTCTTCTGGACCGACCGCGACCGCGACGTCTACTCGCTCATGGCGGAGTGGTCGCCGAACGAGAAGTGGTCGGTGTACGCCGAGGCCTCGTGGGCGAAGGACGACTACCTCGACCCGAACAGCGGCCAGCACATCGGCACGTCGATCGACGTGCAGGAGGATCGCGCCCCCGTCGACGGCGTGCCGGAGAACTACACGCTGCTCCTGGCCGGCCGTACCTTCGACAAGGATCAGTCCTACAGCATCGGCGGATCGTTCACGCCGTCGAACCGCCTGTCGATCTTCGCGGACTACACCTGGGAGCGCTGGCAGTACGCGCTGGCCAGCCGCTACCGCAACGTCACCGGCGCCGCCGGCGCCAACGTGGGCACCGACAGCCCGCTCGACGACTGGTCGAGCGACGCGGACGACCAGTACGACACCATCACCCTCGGCGCGCACGCCGATCTCGACCAGGCGAAGCGCTACCAGCTCGACGTGGACGGCACCTGGGCGCACGGCACCGGCGATCTCGGCACCGGCTTCACCCCGGGCGGCAGCGCCAGCGGCGATACGACGCTGACCCAGTTCCCGCGCCTCGAGAACACGCTCACCATCGCCAAGGTGCAGCTGACGCACGTCATCAGCCCGCGCGTCTCGTGGCTGGTCCGCTACTGGTACGAGACGTGGAAAGAGGACAACTGGGCCTCCGACTTCATGCAGCCGTACATGGGGGATCCCGGGAACGATCCGGGCTCGGTGAACGCCGTCTACCTCGGGTACGATTTCGACGACTACACGTACCAGGTGCTGAGCCTGTTCCTCCGCTTCGGGTTCTAGGGAGGCAGCCCTGGCCGAGTCCGCGCCGCAGCCACCGACCCTGCGCGTCCTGTTCGCGCACAGCAGTCTCGCCATCGCGGGGGCGCTCCTCACCACGGCGAGCGCCTTCGTCTTCCTGGCCCTGTGGTTCGCGGCCGAGACCATGGGGGGCTTCCGCAGCCCGTATGCCGGGCTCGTGGTCGCCGTATTGCTGCCGGCGCTGTTCGTTTTGGGGCTGCTCCTCATCCCCCTCGGCATCCTCTTCGCCATCCGGCGCAGCCGCAGGGGGCCGCTCCAGTCTCCGGCCTGGCCGGTCCTCGACCTGAATCGTCCGCACGTGCGGCGCGGCGTGCTCGCCGTGCTGGTGCTGACGGTGGTGAACGTCGTCATCCTGTCGATGGGGTCGTACGGGGCGGTCGAGCACATGGACTCCCCCGCCTTCTGCGGCCGCACCTGCCACACGCCGATGCAGCCGCAGTACGAGGCCTGGCAGCACGGCCCGCACTCGAACGTCGCCTGCGTCGAGTGCCACATCGGCGGCGGCGCCGGAGCGTTCGTCCGCTACAAGTGGAACGGCGTGCACCAGCTCGTCGGGGTGCTGAGCGACCGTTACCCGCGGCCGATCCCGGCGCCGGTGAAGAATCTGCGGCCGGCGGCGGAGATCTGCGGACCCTGCCACTCCCCGTGGAAGGCCCATGGCGACCGGGCCCGCTCGGTGCGCGAGTACGCCGACGACGCCGCGTCGAGCGAGACGGTCACCGACCTCGCCGTGCACGTCACCCGGGGCGAAGCGAAGACCACCCCCGATGGCCGGCGTCACTGGCCGGCCGGCAGCGGCGTCCACTGGCACGCCGACCCGGCCAACCGCGTCGAGTACGCCTCCGACGAGAAGCGCGAGCAGATCCTCTGGATCAAGGTGACGACCCCGGAGGGGACGGCGCGCGAGTACAAGGCCGAGGGCGCGACTCCCGAGGCGATCGCGAAAGCGGAGCGACGCGTCATGGACTGCGTCGACTGCCACAACCAGCCGGTGCACCAGTTCCCGGTGTCGGCGGCGCGCGCCGTGGACGACGCCATCGCGGCCGGCCGGCTGCGCCGCGACCTGCCCTTCGTGCGACGCGAGGGGGTGCGGCTGCTGAGCGCCGAGGCGAAGACCAGGGACGAAGGCCTCGCCGCCGTCGCCACGGGGCTGCACGCCTTCTATGCCGCGGGAGGCGGCGCTTCGCCCGACCCCAAGGCGGTGGACGACGCGGCCGCGGCGCTCCAGGACATCTACCAGCGCGCGGTCTATCCCTCCATGAAGATCACCTTCGGGACCTACAGGAACTTCCTCGGGCATGCCGACAATCTCGGCTGCATGCGGTGCCACGACATGTCCCACGCCGCCGCCGACGGAACGGTCCTCCCGTCCGACTGCGACCTCTGCCATACTCAGCCCTGACCATGAGCGCGCAGGAGACTCTGAAAACCCTCCTCGACGAAGGGGCGGTCCTGGCGGTGCGGCTGGGAGCCGGAGAAAACCTGCCGGGCGCCTGCCTGGCGGCGGCCCGCGGCGGCATCGGCGCCCTCGAAATCACCCTGACGACCCCCGGCGCTCTCGGTGCCATCGAGGCGCTGGCGAAGGAGTCGGGGGTGCTGGCGGGGGGCGGAACGGTGTTGACCGCGGAGGACGTCCGCAACGTGGCGAAGGCCGGCGGGCGGTTCGCCCTCTCCCCCATCTTCGACGAAGGGGCGGCGGACGAGGCGAAGAAGGCCGACCTGCTCTACATCCCGGGGGCGGCGACCCCTCTCGAGATCCTCACGGCCCACCGGTACGGCGCCCCGGTGGTGAAGTTCTTCCCGAGCGCCGCGCTCGGCGGGCCGGGTTTCATCCGCGCCTTCCGCGGTCCGTTCCCGAAGATCCCGCTCCTGCCGACCTCCGGGCCGACCGCCGAGACCCTCGCGTCGTACTTCGAAGCCGGGGCGGTCGCGGTCGGGGTCGGCGGCGCCGAGTTCTTCGCTCCGGGCTGGACGCCCGTCTCGGTCGAGGCGGCGGCCCGCAAGGTGCGTCAGGCGCTCAGTCGCGTTCGCGCAGGAGCCCCGCCCGCACCTCGCTGAGCTCGCGGCGCTTCGCCTTGTCCACCTTGGGGAAGTGCAGGTCGAGCTCCTCGAGGGCCGTGATGACCGCCGCCGCCACCGCCACCCGCGTGAACCACTTGTGGTCGGCCGGGACGACGTACCAGGGCGCGTGCTTAGTTGCGGTCTCTCGAATAGCATCCTCGTACGCCTTCATGTAGTCCTTCCAGTAGCCCCGCTCCTTCAGGTCGGCGGTCGAGAACTTCCAGTTCTTCTCCGGCCGCTCGAGGCGCGCCAGGAAGCGGCGGCGCTGCTCCGCCTTCGAGACGTGCAGGAAGAACTTGATCACCATGACGCCGTTGCGGCAGAGGTAACGCTCGAAGGCGCGGATGTCCTGGAAACGGTCGTCGAAGACGCCCTTGGTGCGGCAGGCGTCCGGCAGGCGCTGCGCCTTCAGGATCTCCGGGTGCACCCGCACCACCAGGACCTCCTCGTAGTACGAGCGGTTGAAGATGCCGATGCGCCCGCGCTCGGGGAGCGCGCGGCTGGTGCGCCAGAGGAAGTCGTGGTCGAGCTCCTCGGCGGACGGCGCCTTGAACGAGCTGACGTCCACCCCCTGCGGGTTCACGCCGGACATGACGTGCTCGATGGTGCTGTCCTTCCCGGCCGCGTCCATCGCCTGGAAGATCAGCAGCAGCGCCCAGCGGTCCTGGGCGTAGAGCTTCTCCTGCAGCTCGGCGAGGCGCTCGACGCCCTTCTGGAGCGTCCCTTTCAAGTCCTCCTTCGACTTGAAGGGGCCGGTGTCGGACGGGTCGCAGTCCTTCAGGCGGAACTTGTCCCCATCCTCCACGCGGAACATCTCGGACAACCGCCGGGCGTTTTTGACCTGCTCTTTTTTCATGGTGCCCGGATTATAGGCAATCCCCGGGGCCGTGGTAGATTCGCCGCCCGTTCATGCGCATCTTCGTGACAGGCGGCACGGGATTCCTGGGGCACGCCCTGCTCTCTGCGCTGCACGCGCGGCGCCATGACCTGACCGCGCTCATTCGCGCGCCGGAGTCGGCCGCGACGCTGCCGGCGGGGGTGCAGCCGGTCGTCGGGTCGGTCGAACGGCCGGAGACCTACCGCGCCGCGCTGCAGGGGCAGGACGCGGTGGTGCACGCCGCGGCGCTGGTGAAAATGTGGGCGCGCGACCGCAGCGAGTTCGATCGCGTCAACGTCGGCGGCACCGAGCGACTGGTGCGCGAAGCCTCCGACGCGAAGGTCCCGAAGATCGTCTACACGTCGTCGTTCATCGCGCTCGGCCCCTCGAACGGGCGCCCGCTGCGCGAGGACGATGCGCGGCGCACGAGCGAGATCCACAACGACTACGAGCGCACCAAGGTGGTCGCCGACGCGCTGGCCCGGAAGCTCGTCGCCGACGGGCACCCTCTCTTCATCCTCTATCCGGGGGTGATCTACGGGCCGGGACATCTGACCGACGGCAATCTCGTGGCGCGCAACATCATCCCGGTCCTCAACGGCACGATGCCCTTCGGGATGGCGATCCAGGGCTGGTCTTACGCCTACGTGGACGACGTCAC
The DNA here is from genome assembly GCA_035638075.1 of Verrucomicrobiia bacterium. GTDB lineage: Bacteria > Acidobacteriota > Polarisedimenticolia > Gp22-AA2 > Gp22-AA2 > DASRAU01. The sequence continues at coordinate 111,082 of DASRAU010000036.1, read as the reverse complement.
CGCGGGCTTCGTGAAGGTGCTCGAGACGACACCGCCCGCGCGGCGCTACATCCTCGGCGGCGACAACCGCACCGGCCCCGAGTTCTACGCCGCGCTCGAGGTCGCGAGCGGGCGGAAGCCGCCGCGCTTCAACATCCCGCTCGGGGTCGCGTCCGTCGCCGGCTGGAGCGAGTACCTCCTGGCGCAGGCCTTCGGCCGCCCGCCGAGGACGCTGACGCACGAGGTCGTCCGCATCTACCGCAAGTCGTGGACCTACGACAGCGGGCGCGCCGCGGCGGATCTCGGCTACACCATCACGCCGCTCGTCGAGGGTCTGCGGCGCCTGGTCGCGTGGCTGCGCAAGACGGGGCAGGTGCGATGACCCGGCCGAGAGCCTGCGCTCTCCTTCTGCTCGCCTCGGTGACGCTCTCGTTCGGCGCGCCAGGGACCGGCTCGCCGGGCAAGGAGGATCCTCGCAGGCGGGCGCGCGACCTCGGCATCGTCGTCGGAACGCTGCCCCCCGGTCCGCTGAACGCCATCACCGACGTGAAGGGGGTGCGGGTCGGACAGGTGACTCTCGTGCGCGGCGACGGCAAGCTCGTTCCGGGACAGGGGCCGGTGCGGACGGGCGTGACGGCGATCCTGCCGCACGGCGGTGACCTGTGGCGCGACAAGGTGCCGGCCGCGACCTGGGTCCTCAACGGCACGGGCGAGATGACCGGCAGCATCTGGATCAACACGCAGGGGGCGCTGGAGGTGCCGATCCTCCTGACCAACACCATGAACATCGGCAAGGTGATGGACGGGGTCGTCGCCTTCATGCTGAAGAAGTACCCGGACATCGGCATCGGCGACGACGTGGTCGCCCCGACCGTCGCCGAGTGCGACGACTCGACCCTCAACGACGCGCGCGGCCGGCACGTCTCGGTCGAGGACACGGTGCGCGCCATCGAGGACGCGAAGGAGGGCCCGGTGCAGGAAGGCGCGGTCGGCGCCGGCACCGGGATGATCTCCTACCAGTTCAAGGGAGGCATCGGCACCGCGTCGCGGGTGCTGCCGGCCGAGGCCGGCGGCTGGACCGTCGGGGTTCTCGTCAACGCCAACATGGGGCGCCGCGCCGACCTGACGGTGCTGGGTGTTCCGGTCGGCCGCGAGATCCGTGACCTCATGCCGAAGGAATCGACCGACGGCTCGATCATCATCGTGGTCGCCACCGACGCGCCGCTCGACCATCTCAAGTGCCAGCGCCTGGCGTCGAAGGCGGCCCTCGGCCTGGCGCGCACCGGAACCATCGCCAACCACGGCAGCGGCGACATCTTCCTGGCGTTTTCGACCGGCAACCGCGTGCCGCACTACCCGAAGCCGCTGACCTACAAGCTGGAGGTCGTCGCCGACGATCACCTCGATCCGATCTTCCGCGCCGCCGAGGAGGCGACCGAAGAGGCGATCCTCAACGCCCTGACCATGGCGACGACGACCGCGGGCCGCGACGGCAACACCGCCTACGCCCTGCCGCTCGACCGCCTCACCGACCTGCTGCGCAAGGCCGGCCGGCTGCGCTAGATCACGGGCACGTGCGCCCCTGGATGGGCTGCCCGTTCGATCGGAAGCCGAGCGGCCCCGAACCGAGCGCAGCGGGACAGGCGTTCTCCGCGCGGACGAGGTAGTAGAAGAACCCTCCGAGCGGCGGCACGTCGTCATCCTCGGCCACAGGGTCGGAGACACCACTCGCCACGCACACGGCGCCATTGACGAAATCCGCCGGGTTCGACGTGCGCAGCAGGTCGTAGCGCAGCGCGCCGCCGGCCGGCGCATTCCAGCTGAACAGCGTCCCGTCGGCCGAGATCGAGCCGACTTCGGGCGGTGTCGTTTGCACGCCGGCGTTGGCGTCGTCGCAATCCTCGCAGGCGGTGACGCCATCGCCGTCGGCATCGGGCTGCAGCGCGGCCGTGGATCCGTACCAGGTCACGGCATCGTCCGACGCGAGAAAGATGACGTCCCCCGTGTTCTCCTCGCCTCCGCGGACGATCATCGCGTTCCCGGTCCAGACGGCCGTGTGAGCGTCGCGCGCGGTGGGGGCGTTGTCGGTCGTCGTCGCGGTCCAGGTGCCGGCCGCGGGATCGAAGCGGCCGCCGGTGTTGGTCGAATACACATAGAAGGTAGAGAAGTCCTGGTAGAGGCCCCCCCAGACGATCATCTCGCGGCCGGTCCAGACGGCCGAGTGATAGTAGCGGGCGAACGGCGCACCGCTCGTCGGCGTCGGCGCCCAGGAGTCGAGCAGCGGCTCGTACAGGCCGCCGGAGCTGGTTCCACCGCCCCAGACGATCATCTTCTGTCCGGTCCAGACGGCCGTGTGCCCCGATCGCGCGAACGGCGCGTTCGCAAGCGAAGTCGGCAACCACTGGTCGGTCGAAGTGTCGTACCGGCCACCGGTGTTGGTGGTGGTGCTCGAAGCCCCGGTCCCTCCCCAGACGATCATCCCGAAGCCGGTCGCAACGGCGGTGTGGGCCGCGCGCGGAGACGGGGCTCCAATCAGGGACGTCGGCGCCCACACATCATCGAGCGGGTCGTAGCGCCCTCCGGTGTTCGTCAGCTGGTGGCCGGCGATCTCGCCTCCCCAGACGACCATCGCTCCACCTTCCCAGACGGCGCTGTGGTAACCGCGTCCGGCCGGAGCGCCGATGGTCCCGGTCGGGGACCAGGCGTTCGCCGCCGGGTCGTAGCGGGCTCCGGTGGCGAGAGGTGTGCCCGAGCTGTTGTTGCCGCCCCACACGATCATCTCGTTCCCGCTCCAGACGGCCGTGTGGTGGTTGCGCGGGCTCGGCGCCAAGGTGAGCGCGGTCGCGGTCCACGTGTCGAGCAGCGGATCGTAGCGGCTGCCGGTCGTGTCCCCCGTGCCGCCCCAGATGATCATCTCGCTGCCGGTCCAGACGGCCGTGTGCCCGGTGCGCGCCGAGGGAGCGCCTGTCGTCCCTGCATTCGTGGGGGACCAGGCGTTGGCCACAGGGTCGTAGCGCCCGCCGGTGTTCGATCCGCCCCCCCAGACGATCATCCGGTCGCCCGTCCAGACGGCGGAGTGCTGGGCGCGGGCGGACGGGGCGCCCATCAACGGGGTCATGGTCCAGGCGTCGGCGACCGGGTCATAGAGCGCCCCGGTGTTGACCAGAGCCTGCGTCGGCGGGAGTGTGGACCAGTCCCTGCCGCCCCAGAGGATGACCCGGCTGCCGGTCCAGACCATCGTCGGGTCCAGCCGGTTCGGAGGCGCCCCGCTCGCGGCCGTCGGACGCCAGGTGTCGGTGGCCGGGTCGTAGCGTCCCCCCCCCGGCGTGATGCCGTTGTCCCCGCCCCAGACGACCATCTCCGTCCCGGCCCACACACCCGCAAACTGGTCCCGCGGGGAGGGCGCGTTGAGCATCGCCGTCGGCCGCCAGGAGTCGGTCGCCGGGCTGTAGACGCCCCCCGCGGAGGTGTAGGCCCCGCCCCAGACGATCATCTCGGTGCCGGTCCAGACCTGCACGTGGCGCAGCCCGACGGTCGGCGCCCCGGCAGTCGACGTGGGGGACCAGGAATCGGTCGCCGGGTTGTAGCGCGCCCCGGTGTTGAGAACGCCGCTCAGGCGTCCGCCCCACACGATCATTTCGGTTCCGGTCCAGACGGCGCGATGCTCATACCGGGTCGACGGCGCGCCCACGAGGGAGGTCGCCGTCCAGGCGTCGGCAACCGGATCGTAGCGGCCTCCGGAGACGAAGATCGTCCCGTTGATGGAGCCTCCCCAGACGATCATCTCGGAGCCGGTCCACACGGCGGTGTGCCCCCAGCGCGCCGCCGGCGCCGCGACCTGGGACGTCGGCCGCCAGCTGTTGGTGAGCGGATCGTACAGTCCCCCCGTCTTGAGCTCGGTCGCCCCGCGGCCGCCCCAGACAATCATCTCCGAGCCGGTCCACACGGCCGTCTGCTCGGTCCGGGCGGCGGGCGGCGACCCGCTGGCCCCGGTCCACCACAGATCCTCGAGTCCGCACGACGGGTCCCCGGACTGCAGGCTCGGAGTCGGGAGCGCCGCGAGCGCGTCGGCCACGTCCACGGCCATCACTTCGGCGGCGTCGGTTTCGCCTCGAGGTCCAAAGGCGTCCGGAGCGTCGCTCTCCGCGTGCTCCCGGGTCAGCCGCTCGGCGAGCTCCGCCCGCACGAAGGTCTCCTGGATGACGTACGCGTCGTCATGCAGCGCGTCGTAGAGGGCCTTCAGGCGCTCCGGGAAACGGGTGTGGGTCGCGATGCGCAGAAGCTCCCGCCGCAGCGCAACGGCTGTGATCGGATCGTGCCAGACCTTCGCAAGCTCGGCCGACTGCCGCAACGAGGTCCTCACCTTCTTCTCGATGAGCGCCTGCGCCGCCGCATCGTCGAAGCGCCGGGTCGATCCGGTGCGCCCCGCCTCGTAGAGGCGCTCGATCGCCCGCTGCGCCTCGACGCGCTGCGCGAACGTCAGGCGCCGCGCCGCGCCCTCGGACGCGGCGACAGACCCCACGAATGTCGTCACGAAGACAACGACGAGAAGCGCCGGCACGAGGACGCGCCCGGGTCTTACGGACTGGATGTTCATGGCGGACCTCCGATCGGCGAGCTGCTTCCAATTAGTCGTCGAAAGGGGTCCGGAGGCTCCCTCTTTCGAAAAAAAAGCCTCGGAGGGCCGGGCTCAGGGCTGGAACATCGACTTCATGGCGCGGTACCAGTCGCTCTGGAAGCGCTCCTGGGGGTCGAACTGCCGCTTTTGCGCCAGGAAATCGCCGAACTCGGGGTAGCAGGCCTCGATCTGCTCCTTCGTGGCGAAGCGGTGGTAGGCCAGGGAGAACGACCCGCCCCGGGCGCGCGCCAGGTCGATGAGGCGGCGGAAGCGGACGGCGGCAGCCAAAAGACCCTCTTTGGAGTGCGCCACGTGCAGGTTGATGTTGACCGCCGCGATCGCACCCCGCGCGTACGGCAGGAAGGTCGCGTCCTCCCGGTCCACCAGCCGCACCGTGCCGTCGATCGGGGCAAATTTCAGCTCCAGCATCGCGGCGCGGACGTCCTCGAGGAATTCCGGCAGGCGATCGCGCGGCACATCGAGCTCGGTGAGCAGCTCGGTCCCCGGCTCCTTCGATCCCAGGCGAACGTCGAGCGCCTCGTGATAGTTCTCGAGCGCCAATCCCATCTGGTGCTCGTCCGACCAGCCGACCTCCCCGGTCGTGCCGAGCATGAAGGAGCTGTCGCGCTCGTAGGCCGCGGCCGGGTCGGCGTGCGCCAGGTAGTACAGCTCGGCGAGGTTCTCCTCCGACAAGACTTTCGGTTCCGCGGTGAGCGGTGTCGCGTCCTTCACCGGACGCCAGCACGACAGCACACCACGGCGCAGGAAGTCCTCCGACTGCGGGTCGATGGCGAACTGGAAGTCGCCGTAGGTGAAGCCGTCGCGAATGCGCTTCTCGAAGAGCGCGGGCAGATCCTTCACCTGCGCCTCCTCGACGAGCTTCTGCACACGGACCCGCTTCACCAGTCGCAGCTCGACGTGCGCGATCACGCCGAACAGCCCGTAGCCGCCGATGGCGAGGCGGAACAGGCCCGGGTTCTCCCTGCGGCTGCAGCGGCGCATGTTCCCTTCCGGGTCCACGAGCACGAGCGACTCGACGTCATCGACGATCGGTTTCATCGCCAGACCATGGCCGTGCGCGTTCGAGGCGAGCGCTCCCCCGAGCGTCAGGCGGTCGGCCCCGGTCTGCTTCTGACGGAAGCCCCACTGTGGTCCCGGGTCGGCCTGGTGATCGCGCAGGTACGCCAGGAGGTCGGGCCAGGTGATGCCCGCCTCGGCTTCGATGAGACCCTGCTCGCGATCGAAGCGCAGAACATCCTTCATCCCGGTCATGTCGATGAGGATCGTCCCGGCGCCGAACTGCTGTCCCCCCATGGCGTGGCGCGTGCCGGCGATGCTCACCGCGAGTCCGGCGGTTTTCGCGCGGCGTATCGTCGCCTGGACGTCGTGGATCGAGGCCGGCATCGTCAGCTCGGCCACCCGGGTGGGATTCACCCCCGCGTGGACGTCGTTGACCTCGACCCCCGGGGGCGGCGCGGCCGGCTTCTCCGGCCCCTTCGAGCAGGCGATTCCCGCCGCGCCGAGCGCGAGGGCGAGCGCACACAATGCGGATCTGGTCAGGGCAGGAAGCGCTCCGGGTGCTCCAGCTTCTCGGGCAGGTACTTCTCGATCACGTAGTTCAGCCCCCACTTGGCGAGCGCCTGCTGCTCGGCGCGCACGCCCATCTTGAGGAGGTGCTCCATCGCCGCCACCCACGCCTTGTGATGCCCGAAGAACGGATCGTTCTTGATGGCGTCGCGGGCCCGCTTCACGTCCACGTCCTTGAGCGGGTGCGTCGGCAGCCTGTAGTCGATGATGTCCTGGGGGGTGATGCCGAGATAGCGCGCCTGCGGCACGCAGAAGAACTCGTTGAGGTGCGCCGCGTTGCCGCTGCCGACCTTGAGGGTCCGGTAGATGTTGGAGATGCCGTACGGGTCGCCGTCGACGAACACGTAGACGGGGATCTTCTTGACGTCGGCGAGGCGCCGCACGAACCGGCGGCAGGCGCGCGTCGGCACGCCCCCCATCGACACCAGGACGCAGTTCGCGGTTTTCCAGTACTTGTGCTTCACCAGGCGCTGGAACATCCCGGCGGTCTCGATGACGAGGAGGAAGTCGGCGTTGGTCTCGAACTTCAGGTGCTCGGTCGAGATCGGGATCGAGTAGGCGCCCGACCCGAACTTGGTGCAGTCGATGCGCAGCGGCTTGCCGGTTTCGGAGTCGCGATCGACGATGACGAGCTGGCCGGAGATCTCCCCTCCCTTCTCCTCGGGGACGAAGCCGATCTGCTCGCGGTTGACCTCGAACAGCGCCTCCACGTCGTCCATGACGGCGTCGGACTCCGTCTGCTCGAGGAAGCGCGCGTCGTCCCAGTTCTTGCTGACGTAGTACGCCTCTCGCTTGGTGGCGATGTCGTCCTGGTCCACCAGCTCCTTGGAGAGCGCCATCATGCGCAGCGTCTGCGCGAACGTCTTCACCGTCGAGACGGTCAGCGTGCGCACCTTCTTGCGCCCGCGCATCTCGAAGTGCCCCGCCTTCGGGTCGTACTTGACGTTCGACAGGCTGCGCAGCGGAAACTTGAGGTTGGGCTGGCGGCGCTTGAGGATGTCGCGCTGGACCTCCCCCGCCGTCGCGATGATCTTTTTTCCGACCGAAACAGTGGCCATCGTGCCTCCGGAGGCGACAGCGTCGCCAACGCCGGAGTGTACCGCATCGGCCGGCCCGCTCCCGCGCGGGCCGGCCGGCCTGGCAGCCTGTCCGGCTCAGGGCTGCGGCAGCGAGGCGCAGCGCGGGTCGAAGTTGCAGGAGACGAGCTGCAGGACGCTCTTGTCGGCCGGATGGACCTCCAGGAAGACGCCGAGCCCGGGCGCGTAATACTTGAACTCGACGATGCCGGGCTCGAGCAGCGAGGTGTTCTTCGTGACGACGCAGTCGCCGTGGCACAGGAGCTGCGCCAGCGCCTTCGGCACGAGCCGGTCGAGATCCCTGCTGGCGCCGTAGGTGTAGGTCGTGGAGACGACCTGGGCGATGTCCTCGGCGTTGGTGAACGAGGACTCCTCGCGGTAGGTGAGGCCGGGGTGCGGCGACCCGGGGAAGATGAGCCCTCCCTGGTCGCCGTCGCGCCCCTGCTTGAACGTCCCGTCGATGGTGACGAGCTCCGGCGTCATCGGATGGTCCCCCTCGAAGGTCTCGTATTCCGCCGTCGATTCGCCGCAGTAGAAGACGTCGCCGTTGTTCCTCTGGGCGAACCAGTCGAAGGTGTCCTCGGTCACGACCCCGTTCTCGCGGACGGTGTCGTGCGAGACGAGACACGTCAGATCGTCGATGGACTTGGTCGCGGTCGTCATCTCGACGACGTCGTCCTCGGAGCCGCCGTACACCCAGCGATTCCCCGGCCGCAGCGGAAAGTAGCGGTTCGGATGGGCGAGGTGGGCGAAGTCGGTCTCGAAATCGGCCGGCTCGGGATCCGGGTCGTAACGCACGTCGCCGAGCAGGACGCAGGCGTCGCGCCGCCCGGCGAGCTGGTCGCGGCAGAGAGCCTCGCCGTCGTCCTGGGCGGCGTCGGCGTCGCGGACGCACGCCCCCCGCTCGGCGGCGTCCGAGATATTGATGCAGATGGCCTTGGCGACGGCGCCATCCGCCTCGACCTGGTGCAGGCATCCCCCATAGAGGGTCGCCGCGGTCGTGGTGCAGGGGCCGCCGGCCGCGGCGGCGGGACGGCCGCGATCGTGCGCTTTGGCCGGAACCGCCCAGGCCGTCACCAGCAGCAGAGCGAACAGGAGACCGCGCCGCAGCGCCCCTCCCGACTTCACGACTTCGATCCCGTTCGTCATCGCGCTCTCCTTTTTCGGTCTCCCCTCCCCCGCCGTGAGAGCCCCGGACGAGGCGGATTCCTTCGCGGCGCGTCGAAATCGCCGCAGGGGGCGAAGGATCGGCCGTCTCCCACCCCTCCAACGGGTAGGATCGACACGGTTCGAGGGATCGGGAATGCACGAGCGGGATCTCCTCCTCGCCCGCAGGCTCGTTGCCGGGGAGGAGCGCGCCTTCGACGAGTTCTTCGACCGCTGTTTCCCGGCGCTCTTCCGGTTCGCCCTGGCGCGCCTGCACCAGGACAGTGACGCCGCGGAGGAGGTCGTGCAGACGACGCTCGTGCAGGCGGTCGGAAAGATGGGCACCTATCGCGGCGAGGCCTCCCTCCTGACCTGGCTGTGCACCTTCTGCCGACACGCCATCGCCGCGTTCTGCGAGCGGCAGGGCCGGCTGGGGGGGGCCATTCCGCTCGTCGAGGAGGTCCCGGAGATCCGGGCGGCGCTCGAGTCGCTGTCGTCCCTCGCGGGACACGAGCCGGGCGCGGCGCTGCGGCGGGGCGAGATCGCCCGGCTGGTGCACGTCGTCCTCGATCAGTTGCCCGAGCGCTACGCCGACGTGCTCGAGTGGAAGTACATCGACGGGATGCCGGTGCGGGACATCGCGACGCGGCTGGGCTTGAGCCCGAAGGCCGCCGAGTCGCTCCTGACCCGCGCCCGCGAAGCGTTCCGCGACGGCTTCGCGGCGCTGAACGCGGTGTGACCATGGACACGAACGACGCCATCGCCGATCTCCTGCGCCTGACCGGGCCGCGCCCCGCCGTCCCGGCGGAGAGGGCCGCCCGCGTGAAGGCAGCGGTGCGGGCGGAATGGCGCGCCGCCACAGCCGCGGATGCGGGGCCGCGTCGCGCCTTCCCCCGGCGCTTCGCCGCGCTCGCCGCGGTGCTGCTCGCCGCCGTGGCGATCGCGCTCCTGCGAGGCTGGCGCCCGTTCCCGGAACCGGCGGCCACCCTCGCGCGGGTGGAGATCGGGTCCCCGGCGCTTCCCGCCGGGACCATGCTGTCGTCCGACGCCCTTCTCGAGACCCGGGAAGGGGATCGCCTGGCGCTGCGCCTCGCCTCCGGACATTCGGTCCGGCTGGACGCCGGCAGCCGGGCCCGGCTGGTTTCGGCCGGCATCCTGGAGCTGCTCGGCGGCGCGATCTACGTCGAGGGCGCTCCACCCTCCGCGGGCGCCGCCGGGCGCGCCGTCGACATCCGCACGCCGGCCGGAACGGTGCAGGAGATCGGGACTCAGTTCGAAGTGCGCCTCATCGACGCGGCCGTGCGGGTGAGGGTGCGGGAGGGCATGGTCAGGCTCCGGAGGACGGCGGGCCCGGTCGAGGTGAAGGCGGGGCGCGAGCTGCTCATCGGGCCCGGCGGGCGGGCGAACGAGGCTCCGATCGCGGACCCGGTCGCGGCCTGGAGATGGACCGGCGAAGTCGCTCCCATGATGGCGATCGACGGGCGGACGCTCGGAGAGTTCCTCGACTGGTTCGGTCGGGAGCGGGGACTGACGATCCGCTACGCCGACGCCGACCTGGCCGCCTCGGCCCCCGGCATCCGTCTGAGCGGCTCGATCGAGGGCATGACGCTCGACGAGGCGCTCGCGTCGGTGCTGTCGATCTCCGGACTGAGCCACCGCCTCGAAGGCTCGACTCTGTCGATCGAGCGTCCTTCGGGCGCACAATGACTCCATCATGCGGCGCGGCCCATCCCTGCTGCTGCTCGTGTGGCTCATCGGCGCGGCCGGTCTCCCTTGCGCGGCCGGGATCGCCTCGCCCGCCGCGCCGGCGAATCCGGCGCCCTGGCGCGGCCGCCGGCTCGTCGAGGCGCTCGAAATCCTGCGGGAGATGGGGCTCCGGCTGACCTGGAGCAGCGCGACGGTGACGGCGGATCGCGTCGTCACCGTCGAGCCGGAAGCGAGCGAGCCCCGGGCGATCCTCGACGCCATCCTCGCGCCGCTCGGGCTCGAGGCGAAAGACGGTCCCGGCGGCGCCCTCCTCGTCGTCCGCGGCGATCCGCGGACCGGGCGCGACGCGACGCTTCGCGGTCGCGTCACCTCGGCCGCCACGGGTCAGCCGGTGGCGGGCGCGCGGCTTCGGGTCGAATCGGCCGGGCGCAGCGGTCTCAGCCGCCCCGACGGGTCGTTCCGCATCCCGGGTGTTCCGGCGGGCGCGCAGGATCTCGACGTGAGCGCGGCCGGCTTCGTGGCACGCCGCGTGGAAGGGATCCCCGTCGCGGCGGGACGGTCGCGGGAGATCGTCGTCCCGCTCCAGCCGCAGCCCGGGTACGTCGAGGAGGTGGTCGTCACACCGAGCCGGCGGTCGCTGCAGCGGGAGGAGCCGGCCCCGCGGCGGACGCTCGATCAGCAGGACGTGGACCTGGTGCCGCAAATCGGCTCCGACCCCGCCCGCGCCGTCGAGTCGCTGCCGGGAGTCGCGGCGCCCGACAACTCCGCCGCGTTCAACCTGAGAGGGTCGGAGGCGAAGGACGTCTCCCTCGTGCTGGACGGCCTGGAGCTCTACGAGCCGTTCCACCTCGCGGCGCTGCAGGCGCCCTGGAGCGTCGTCGACTCCGCCCTGGTGGATCGCATCGACCTGCTCGGCGGAGGATTCACGGCCGACCTCGGGGATCGGCGCGGCGGGTTCGTCGAGATGTCCACCGCCCTCCCGGAGGGACCCGAGCGCCTGCACGGTGCGGCCGGGTCGATCGAGAGCGGCTTCTCGTACGGCGCTCCGACGTCCGCCGGGGACCTGCTGGTCGCGGCGCGCGCCTTCTACCCCGAGGCGCTCGGGACGACGATGGAGATCGGCGAGCCGGGACTCGAGCCGCGCTTCGCCGACCTGTACGTCAAGTCCTCGGTCGTCGCCTCGCCCCGCGCCGCCGTCTCGTTCCACGCCCTCGTCGCCTCGGACCGGCTCGATTTCCACGAACAGCACGGCAACGAGGCGGTCAACCTGACCCAGCACAGCGCCCATCTGTGGGCGCGTCTCCTGCAGGCCCCGTCGCCCCGGCTGGCGATCGAGACGGTGGTCTCCGCCGGCCGGCTGCAGCACACGCGCCAGGGGGACGCAGAGCCGGAGGACGAGGTGATCGTGGTGGACGACGAGCGCCGCGTGAACTTCTTCGGCCTGCGCAGCGACGGGACCTGGGAGGCGCGCGAGAACCATCTCTTCCGGTTCGGGATCCAGGCCCGGCCCCTGCAGGCCACGTATCGCTACACCGCCGGCCCGGCCGACGACCCGGCCGCGCAGGTGCCACTCCGGCTCGACCCCGACGGCTCCTCGTATGGCGCCTATGCCGCCTGGCGCGCCGGCCTCGGCGCGCGCGTGACGCTCGAGACGGGGGTCCGCTGGGACCGCCAGAGCTACACCGGCGACGACGAGGTCAGCCCGCGGCTCAACGCCGTGTGGCATCCGGGGGATCGCACCAGCCTCCGCCTCGGCCTCGGCCGGTTCACCCAGTCGCAGCGGATCCAGGAACTCGACGTGGCCGACGGAGAGACCCTCTTCCGCCCGGCCGAGCGCAGCCGCCAGGCGGACCTGACGATCGATCACCGCACCGCGGGAGGCGTGCGCATCCGCTTCGACGGGTACTACGCTGCCCTCACCCGGCCGCAGCCGCGCTACGAGAATCTCTTCAACCCGATCGAGCTGTTCCCGGAGGTCTCCCCCGATCGGGTCCGCATCGACCCGGACGGCGCGCGGCTGCGCGGGGCCGAGCTTTTCCTCGGCAGCGATCCGGCGCGGCGCTTCTCCGGCTGGGGGAGCTACGCCTGGTCGGCGGCGGACGACGTCGTGGACGGAACGGCGGAACCGCGCGCCTGGGACCAGCCGCATGCCCTGCGGCTGGCGGCGGCGTGGCGGCCGGAGGCGCGCTGGACCTTCTCGACGCTCCTGACGCTGCGTTCCGGCTGGCCGACGACGCCTTTGACCGGCGAGGCGGTCCTGCAGCCGGACGGCACGACCGAGATCGTCGAGACTCCGGGGGCGAGGAACTCCGACCGGCTCCCTTCCTACGCCCGGCTCGACCTGAGGGGAGCCTGGGCGACCCCGGTGTCACGGGGGCGGCTGGGGGTCGAGGTGAACGTCACCAACGTGACCGACCGGAGAAACGTCTGCTGCGTGGACGAATTCGCCTTCGACCCGCGCCCCGACGGAAGCCTCGAGACGCGGCCGATCTTCGATCACTGGCTGGGGTTCACCCCCTCGTTCCAGGTCGTGTGGTCGTTCTGAGTTTCACAGGGCGCGGGATTTCTCCAGCGTCTCCGTGAGGGTGGCGACGACCTTCGCCTCCTCCTGCTTGGTGAGTCCGAGGATCTCGCGGAGCGCGATGCCGATGTGCGGGATGTAGGACTTGATGTAGGACTGCTTCTTCATCTCCTCGGCGAGGCGGCGGCGATGACGCAGCCAGCCACCGAGCCGGCGTCCGACCTCCATCAGGCCCAGGCGCAGCTCCTTCAGGATCTCCGGGTAGGCGGCGACCGCCTCCTTGCTCTCGGAGGTGAACGGCACCCAGACCGACGCCATGTGGACGAACAGGATCATCGGCCCGCTGGGCAGGGCGCCGCGCGACTGCTGCATGGCGTAGTTGCGCCAGTCGGTGGTGATGGCGGCGCGGGTGATGGAGCAGGCCGACTGCTGGTACTGCAGCGGCACCCGGTTGGCGAAGCGCCACACGTCCACCAGCTCGTCGGCCGGCAGGTCGCCGCCGTAGGCGAGCCCCACCTCGATGAGGAACGGGTTGCCGCGGTACACCGCCGGAGGCCGCGTCGTCGAGGTGTAGAAGTCGGCCTTCACCGTCTGCTTCAGCCCCTCGAGGATGAGCTCCTCGCCGATCGGCACGATGACGTTGGTCGGCGGCGCCATGATCTTCACTTTGGGAATGGCGCGGAAGAGCGCCTCGATGTCGGCGGTGGGAAGCGTTCGCGGCCTGGCGTTCGGGTTGACCTTCGCCTCCTTGCAGATCTCCAGCGCGACGCGGTCGCTGACGCGCGCGAAATCCGACTGCAGCGCGGTCGACACGCTGCGGCTCTTGCTGTCCTGTAGCATGGAGATGAGCACGCCCAGCTCGACGCCGTACGGGTGCGGCTTGATCACCAGCGGCTCGCGCGGCAGCTCCTTCGTCAGCCGCTCGCGGTGGAGCGGGTCCCCCTTCGGCGGCGTGTAGTGCACGTCGGCGTGGGGATTGGCGAGGGCGGTCTGGAGCACGTAGTCGTCCACCGACCGCCGCCCCTTCTTGTAGAGCCCCGCCAGCTCCATCTCGACTTTCGTGCCGTGCTCGCGGTCCCATTCCACCTCGCGATCGACGAGGACCTTCGGCTCGTTGCGCGTCGTGTCGATGGAGATCTCGAAGTAGTGCGCCGGCTTTTTCGATCCGGTGCGCGAGGTGATGCGCACCGGCTGGCCGGTGGTGAGCTGCGAGTACATGCCGGCGGCCGAAATCCCGATCCCCTGCTGGCCGCGGGACTGCCGCATGGTGTGGAACTTCGAGCCGTAGAGCAGCTTCCCGAACACCTTCGGGATCTGCGCGCGCAGGATGCCGGGACCGTTGTCGGTGATGGCGAGGCGGAAGCGGTCCTCCGCCTTCTCCTCGATCACCACCTCCAGCGCCGGCAGGATGCCGGCCTCTTCGCAGGCGTCGAGGGAGTTGTCGACCGCCTCTTTCGTGGCGGTCAAAAGCGCCTTCTGCGGGTTGTCGAACCCGAGGAGGTGCCGGTTCTTCTGGAAGAACTCGGCGACCGAGATCTCCCGCTGCCGCTTGCCGATCGACTCGGCGGTCTCGCGGCGGCGCGGCGGACCTCCCGAAGAGGCTGCGGCCGGCGCGGAAGCGGAGTCGTCCTCCGGCGGCGGACCCGCCGGACGGGCGCGCCCTTTCTTCCCGGCGCCCGCCGCCTTCTCCGGCCGGGCCGGCTTCCCCGCGGCCGGGGGCTTGCCGGCGCGCGCCGGCTTCGGCGCCGCCGCGGTCTTCGAAGCGCTCCGGCCGCTCGCGGGAGCGGCCATGAAGAGGTCCATCTGTCCGGCAAGAACCGCCGGTCCTGCGGATTCGTCTCGCGTCGCCACGCCCCCTCCGGTCGCGGCGGCCCGGAGAGGTCGGGTCTCGCGACTGCCGCGCGATTCTATCGTGCCCCGTGGATAATAAGCCGGTCTTCGAGCCTTTCCATGCGCCTTCTCCGCGAGCCGCTCGTTCATTTCCTCCTCCTCGGGGCCCTGCTCTTCGCCCTGCACGCGCTGGTCTCGGGGGACACGCCGCGGCCTGACGTCGTCGTGGTCACGCGCGGGCGCATCGACGGCCTCGTGGCGCAGTTCGCCGCGACGCACGGCCGGTCCCCCGACGCCGCCGAGCGCAGCGGGCTCATCCAGGACTGGGTGCGGGAAGAAATCCTCTGCCGCGAGGCGGTGGCGCTCGGCCTCGACCGCGAGGACGCCGTCATTCGCGACCGCCTGCGCCAGAAGATGGAGTTCGTCGCCGGCGGTGACAACGCCACGCCGGAAGCCCGCGACGCGCGCTACCGCGACATCGCCCGTCGTTACGAGGTGACGATCGAGGAGGAGCGGTGAGCCGGATCGCCTTGGCGCTCGCCGCGATGCTTGCGGCGCTGGCCTCGACCCTCCCGGCGCTGGCGCACGATGTGCGGCCCGCCTATCTCGAGCTGCGCGAGACGAAGGCAGCCTCCCCGGCGCTCGAGGTCTTCTTCAAGGTGCCGGCGCGCGCCGGCGGACAGAAGCTGCTCCTCGACCTGGTCTGGCCGGCCGGCACGACCGAGGTGCGGGACGCCCTGTCCCCGGGTCGGTTCGAGGAGGACGCCTGGGTGGAGCGTTTCGAAGTCGAGCGCGCCGCCGGCTGGGGCGGCGCGACCATCGGCGTGCGTGGGATGGAGAACGGCCTCAGCGACGTGCTGGTGCGGTTCGAGCGGGTCGACGGATCGAGCCGCACCGCGCGGCTGACCGCCGACGCGCCGGACTTCGTGATCGGCGCGGCGCCCCGCCGGGCCGAGGTGGCCGCAACCTACACGCGGCTCGGCGTCGAGCACATCCTGACCGGCGTGGACCACCTGCTCTTCGTCCTGGCGCTGGTGCTTCTGACCGACGGCCTCTGGCGCCTGGTTCGAACCGTGACCGCCTTCACGCTGGCGCACAGCATCACGCTGGCGCTCGCGACGCTCGGCGTCGTGCGTGTGCCGCAGGCGCCGGTCGAGGCGACCATCGCGCTCTCCATCGTCCTCGCCGCGGCCGAGGTCGTGCGCCGCCACGACGGGGCGTCGCGGCTCGACCCATGGCTCATCGCCTTCTCGTTCGGCCTGCTGCACGGCTTCGGGTTCGCGGGGGCGCTGCGCGAGGTCGGGCTGCCGCAGGGAGCGATCGTCCCGGCGCTCCTCTTCTTCAATGTCGGCGTCGAGGCGGGCCAGCTCCTGTTCATCGCGGTGGTTCTCGCGGTCGGCCGGGCGCTGCGCCGCCTGCCGCTGCCCCGTCCACCCTGGGGCTGGCGGGTCCTCCCCTACGCCATCGGCAGCGTCGCCGCCTTCTGGCTCATGGAGCGGATCGCGGCTTTGTAGCGGGCGCGGCAGCGCGGGCGGTGTAGGCGTCGAGGATCCACTGTGGCGGATCCGGCTCGTCGCGCAGCCGCATCGGCTTTCCGAGCGCGAGACTCCAGCGGTGCAGCCACGACGGGCCGTTCTTTCCGACGTAGCGGTCCGGCGTGGCGTAGGCCGGGTCCGCGAGCGCCTCGCGCAGCGGCACGAACGTCCAGCCGCGCGCGCGCAGCCGCGCCAGCAGGTCGGAGAGCAGGTCGGCGTTCAGCCGGTTCACGTGCGCCAGCAGGACGTGCGGGATGTCGTGCCCGAACTCGTCGCGCGCCAGCTTCGCGAACCAGTCGAACATGACCTCGTTGTGCGCCAGGTACGCGGCCCGGATGCGGGCGGACACCTCCTGGTCGCCCTTGCGACGCGCATCCTCGTCGAGCGAGGCGAAGAGATAGTCGGCCGCCTCGATGGTGAACGGCGCGATGGTGTAGCCGCGGTCGCGCAGGAACGTCTCGAACGCGTCCTTGATCTCCGGAGTCGGGCCGGTCTGGGTGAACGGGTGCCGGAAGTATTCCGGCTTCCGGCCGCGCGCCGCGAGGAGCGCCCGCGTCACCGCCTCGCCGCGCACGACTCCGTCTTCGTACTCGCGCAGCGGCGTCGTGGTGAGGCCGAGATGCGCCTCGGTGTGGTTGCCGAGGTCGCACCCGGCGTCGAGCCATGCGGCGAGGAGGGCGATGCGCGCGTCGCGCTCGCCGTCTTTCTGAAGGCGTCCCTCGTTGACGAAGCCGGTCGCGGTCGCCCCCGCCTGCCGCAGCGCATCGAGCATGCGCCGGTTCTGATCGCGCAGCTCCTCGAGCGGCGAGCTCGTGTCGGCGCCGGGGAGATCGTCGAAGGTCAGCGCCAGCTTCAGGGTGGGCTTCGCCGGCGCCGCTCCCGCAGCCGCGAGTCCGAGCACGAGCATGCCGACGAAACCGATTCGTTTCACCGTTCTTTCTCCAGCTCTTCGATGGTGCGGGGCCAGTCGTCCTTGAGGAGGCGCGACAGGGCGCGATCCGCCAGAAGGCGCCCTTCGGTCTGGCAGCGCGGGCAGTAGTTGCATTCGTTCTCGGCGTAGACGATGCGCTGGATCGCCGTGCCGCAGACGGGACACGGCTCCTTGAAGCGGCCGTGCACGGCCATGCCGGGACGGAAGGCGGTCACCTTCTCCGGGAATTTCGCGCCGGTCTCCTCGCGCAGGCGGGCGATCCAGTCGTTCAGCGTGTCGCGGGTGGCGGCGAAGAGACGCGCCGCCTCCTCGTCGTTGAGGCGCGAGGTGAGCGCCATCGGCGACAGCCGCGCGCGGTGCAGGATCTCGTCGGAGTAGGCGTTGCCGATGCCGCTGAAGAGCCTCGGGTCGGTCAGCGCCCGCTTGAGGGTGTGGTTCTCGCGACGCAGCGCGTCGGTGAACGAGCCCGCGTCGGCATCGAGGGGCTCGAGCCCTCCGCGCAGGAACGGCTGGAGTCCTTCCTCGCCGCGCACGAGATGCAGCGACGCCCGCTTCTTCGTCCCCGCCTCGGTCAAAAGCAGCGTCCCCGCGTCGAAATCGAACGCCGCCAGCCCGAGCTTTCCCGGCACCTTCGCGCCTTTCCCGGCCCACTTGAGCCGTCCGGCGATCATCAGGTGGAGCACGAGGAAGAGGTCGCCCTGGAGACCGAAGACGATGCGCTTGCCGAGGCGCAGCAGGCGCTCGACGACGCGCCCCTCCGCCTCGACGATCGGCGGATCGACGCTGCGCAGCAGGAACGGACTGCGCAACCGGACATGTTCCAGCACATGCCCGCGCACGCGCTCCTCGAGGGCCTCGATGTAGACCGTGACGTCGGGAAGCTCGGGCACGCCTACTTCAGGTACCGGTCGAACCACTCGAGCGTGCGGCGCATCGTCTCGATCTGGTGCTCGCGCTCGACGAAGCCGTGCTTCTCGCGCGGGTAGACGACGTACTCCGCCGGCACGCCCTTCCACTTCAGCGCGGCGTACAGCTCGTCACTCTGCGGCTTCGGCACGCGCTTGTCGTCCTCGCCCTGGAAGATGAGGGTGGGGGTGCGGGCCCGGTCGATGTGGTGCACGGGGCTGCCGTCGGCGCACTTCTCCTCGTGCTCGTAGCACCAGAGGTTCCAGTGCACCTCGCTGTTCTCGCGCGGGATGTCGCTCTGCCCGAGGAAGGACATCCAGTTGCTGATGCCGTAGGAGGCGACTCCCGCCGCGAAGCGGTCGCTGTAGCGCGTCACCGCCAGGCTCGTGAAGTAGCCACCGTACGAGCCGCCCATCATCCCGACCCGGTTGCGATCGACGCGGCGGTTGCCGACGAGCCAGTCGATGCCGTCGAGGACGTCCAGGAACTCGCGGCCGCCGAGGTCGTCGTGGTCGCCCTTCGCGAAGGCGACGCCGCGCCCCGCCGACCCGCGGTAGTTGGGCAGGAAGACGTAGTAGCCGCGCTCGGCGATGGCCTGCGCGGGCTCGCTGGCGCGGGTCACCCAGCCGTCGTGGTACTCGTACTCCGGCCCGCCGTGCGCGATGACGACCAGGGGATACGACTCCCGCTTCGTCTCGCCGGGAGGCGCGATCAGGATCCCCTCGATCTCCTGCCCATCGGACGCCTTCCAGCGGATGACTTCCTGGCGCCCGCGCGGCAGCCCCTCGAGCTGCGGATTCAGGTCGGAGATCCGCTTCGTGTCGAAGCTTGCAGCGGGCTGGGCCGCTCCGCCCCCGGCCTTCGCCCGCGCCTTCGGCTCGATCGTGGTCGTCGCCAGATAGATGTCCTCGGGACTGTCGGGGGTCGAGCCGCCGAAGACGAAGCGGGTGCCGTCGTCCGAGGCCGAGCCGTCATCGAAGACCAGCCGGCTGCCTTCGATCAGCGTGCGGCGGCCGGCGCGGTCGCCCAGATCGTGGGCGACGATCGACGTCTTCGTCCCCTGCACCGCCAGCGCCACCACGGCCCGTCCGTCGGCCCAGAGGAGATCGCGCACCGTCTCCTCGCGGCCGGCGGTCAGGTTGACCGGCTTCGCGCCCGCCGGGGCGCCCGCCTCGAGCGCGAAGATGGAGCCCGTGGTCGGATCGGACTTGTCGACGCCGCCGCGCCACACGAGGGTGCGGCCGTCGCGCGACCAGAGGACCTCGTCCACCTTGCCGATCACCCCGGCCACGATGCGCGGCTTCCCGTCATCGGCGATCGGCAGGATCTCCACCTGCTTCTTCATGTAGGAGTCGTCGGTGCGCGGCGTGTCGGTCACGGTCGCGAGGAGCGCCTTGCCGTCGGGGGCCCAGGCGAACTGCCAGGCGGACCGCTCGCCGAGCGCCTTCACCGACCGCGGCGAAGGCGACGCCGGCGAGGCCCCGGCCGGGGCCACATCGACGATCCACAGGCGGCGGGGCCGCTCATCGCGATCGACGACCTTCCAGTCGCGCCCCGCCTTCTCGGCCTTCTCCCGCTCGTCACCCTTGGGATCGATGGACAGGTACGCGATGCGGCGCCCGTCGCGCGACCATGCGAACGATTCGACGTCGATCTTCTCGGAGGTGAGCGGTGCGGCCTCGCCGCCGTCCACCGGCATGACCCAGAGGCGGGTCTTCGCTTTCTCCCCGCCGCGCGCCGACAGGAACGCGATGGTGCGATTGTCGGAGGACCAGGCCGGGGACTTGTCCTCGGAGTCGGCGCTGGTCAGCCGGCGCGCCGCGCCTCCCGCCGTGTCCACGACCCAGAGATTGACCCAGGAGCCGCCGAACGGCGCCCCTTCGGCGCGCGGACGCGTGGCGGCATAGACCACGCGGCGCCCGTCCGGAGAGACCTGCACTTCCTGGAGGCGCGTGGTGTCCGCGACCAGCTCGGGAGTCCACTTCCACTCGGCCGCCGCCGGCGGCGTCGAGGCCACCGCCGTCGAGGCGACGAGGGTCGCGAGGGCGCCGAGGAACACGGCGGGCGCGAACGGATGGAGTCGGGGACGTCGCTGCGGCATCGTCACCTCCGGACCTGCCGTCATTGCGTGTGCGAGGCCGGCATCTTATCATCCGCGCCGATGCCTCCTTTCC
Source organism: Verrucomicrobiia bacterium (assembly GCA_035638075.1). Classification (GTDB taxonomy): domain Bacteria; phylum Acidobacteriota; class Polarisedimenticolia; order Gp22-AA2; family Gp22-AA2; genus DASRAU01. The sequence continues at coordinate 91,072 of DASRAU010000036.1, read as the reverse complement.
CCGCCCGCCGCGCCGCCATCCTTCTGGTCCTGGTGCCGGGGCTGGCGCTTCCCGGGATCGTCGCAGCCGGGGCGGAGACGAACGCGGGGCTCGAGCCGGCGGCGCTCAAGGCGATGGCGGAGCGCCTGCGCACCGAGGAGCGCTCGACGCAGGGCGCGTACGAGCGGCTGGCCTGGCTCTGCGATCGCATCGGCCCGCGGCTGTCCGGCTCGCCGCAGGCGGCGGCCGCCGTCGGCTGGGCCGCGGCGACGCTGCGCAAGGACGGGCTCAAGGACGTGCGGCAGGAGCCGGTCATGGTCCCGCACTGGATCCGCGGTGACGAGGAGATCACCCTCGTCACCCCGGTGACGCGCCGCCTCGAAGGCCTGGCGCTGGGGATGAGCGTCCCGACTCCTCCGGAAGACCTGACCGGCGAGCTCGTCGAGGTCGACTCGCTCGACGCGCTCAAGGCGCTCGGCGACAAGGTGCGCGGCCGCATCGTCCTGTTCAACGCGGCGATGTGGCGCGACCCCGACGGCGAGGGCTACGGCAAGATCTCGCCGCTGCGCCACGCCGGCCCGTCGGCGGCGGCGCGGCAGGGGGCGATTGGCACCCTCATCCGCTCGCTCGGCACGCTCGACGCGCGCCTGCCGCACACCGGCACGCTGTCGTACGAGGAAGACGCCCCGAAGATCCCGGCGGCCGCCCTCTCGGCCGAGGACGCCATGCACCTGCACCGCCTGCTGCAGGCGGGCGAGACGGTGCGCGTGCGGATGCGCCTCGACTGCCGCACCCTCGCCGACGCCCCCTCGGCCAACGTCGTCGGCGACTGGCGCGGCCGCGAACGCCCGGACGAGATCGTGCTCCTCGGCGCGCACCTCGATTCGTGGGACGTCGGCGCCGGGGCGCACGACGACGGCGCCGGCATCGTCATGGTGATGGAAGCGATCCACCTCCTGAAGTCGCTCGACCTGCACCCGCGCCGGACCCTGCGCGCGGTCCTCTACATGAACGAGGAGAACGGCACGCGCGGCGGCAGGGGATACGCCGCCGACCATGCCGAGGAGCTGCCGCGGCACGTCGCGGCGATCGAGAGCGACCGCGGCGCCGGACCGCCGCTCGGCTTCAGCGTGGCCGGCGGCCCCGGCGCGACCGAGACGGTGCGCGGCTTCGCGCAGGGGCTCGATGCGATCGGCGCCACGGCGATCACCGAAGGGGGCGACGGCGGCGTGGACATCTCCCGCATGCGCGCGGCGGGTGTGCCGCTCCTCGGCCTGAAATCCGACATGAGCGGCTACTTCGACTGGCACCACTCCCGGGCCGACACGCTCGACAAGATCGATCGCGCCTCGCTCGCGGACGGCGTCGTCGCCCTCGCGGTGATGGCGTACGCGCTCGCGGAGAGCGACACGCCGCTGCCACGCCTGCCGCCGCAGCCGTGACCCGGGCCGGGTCCTCCTGAGACCATGGACCCGCTGCCGATCGACGCGCACCTCGGGGAGATCGCCGCGCAGGTGCGGGCGCGCCGCGCCCTGGTCCTCGTGGCGCCTCCGGGGGCCGGGAAGACGACGCGGGTTCCGCCGGCGCTGATCGACGACGGTCCGCTCATCCTCCTGCAGCCGCGGCGCGTGGCGGCGCGGGCGCTGGCGCGCCGCATCGCCGCGGAGCGCGGCTGGACCCTCGGCGAGGAGATCGGCTGGCAGGTCCGCTTCGAGCGCCGCTTCTCGCCGCGCACGCGCCTGCTGGTCGCGACCGAAGGGATCCTGACGGCGCGGCTGGTCGAGGACCCCCTCCTCGCCGGCTTCCGGACCATCGTGCTCGACGAGTTCCACGAGCGGAGCCTGCACGCCGACATGGCGATCGCGCTGGCGCGGCAGGCTTTCCTGGCGCGGGACGATCTGCGGCTGGTCGTCATGTCGGCGACTCTCGACGCGGGCCCGGTGGCGGAGTTCCTCGGCGGCTGTCGGGTGATGCAGGTCGCGGGCCGCCCGCACCCGGTGGCCATCGAGCACCGGCCCTCTCTGCCGCTCGGCGACGCCGTGGCCGAGCTGCTCGACCGCCAGAAGGGGGACGTCCTGTGCTTCCTGCCGGGGGCGGCCGAGATCCGCCGCGCGCAGGACGAGACGGCGGCGGCGCTGCGACGCAGCGGTGCTTTCGAGCGCTGCGACCTCCTGCCTTTGCACGGCTCGCTCGACGCCGAGGCGCAGGAGCGGGCGCTCGCCCCGAGCCCGAAGCGCAAGGTCATCCTCGCGACCAACATCGCCGAGACGTCGCTGACGGTCGAAGGCGTGACGGCGGTCGTGGACTCGGGCCTGCACAAGGTGCTGCGGCACGATCCGGAGCGCGGCATCGACCGGCTGCAGACCGAGCGCATCCCCCTCGACGCAGCGCTGCAGCGCGCGGGGCGGGCCGGACGCACCGCTCCCGGGCGCGTGGTGCGGCTGTGGGACGCGGCGGAGATCCTCCGCCCGCGCCGCGAGCCGGAGATCGCCCGCGTCGATCTCGCGGGGGCGCTCCTCGACATCCTGGCGTGGGGCGAGGACGCGCGCCGCTTCGCCTGGTTCGAGGCGCCACCGCCCGGCCGCATCGACGCCGCTCTCCTGCTCCTCGAAAGGCTCGAGGCCGTGCAGGCCGGACGGGTCACGGCGCGCGGGAGAATCATGAGACGCCTTCCCCTGCACCCGAGAATGGGCCGGCTCCTGGAAGCGGCCGGAGGCTCGCCGTCGGCCGCCGCGTGCTGCGCCGTCCTCTCGGAGGAATGGGCGCCGCCGCGCACCGGCCAGGTCGAAGCGACGGCGTCCGACCTCCTGAGCCGCGTGGATCGGCTGCTCGAGGCGCCGGCGCGCGTGCGGCAGGCCGCCGCCGAGCTGCACCGGCTCGCGGAACGGCTGCTCGAGGGCGGGGGCGAGGCGCGCGACGACGAGACCTCGCTGCGCCGCGCAATCCTCTCCGGCTGGCCCGACCGCGTGGCGCGCCGCCGCGCGCCCGGGTCCGACAAGTTCGTGCTGGCTTCGGGACACGGCGCGGTGCTCGGCCGGGAGAGCGGCGTGCGCGACGGCGAGTTCGTCGTCGCCCTCGACGTGGTCGGCGGCAGCAGCCGCTCCGGCGCCTCCGAGGCCCTCATCCGCATGGCGAGCCGGGTCGAGGCGGACTGGATTGCCGCGACGCGACAGGACAAGGTGCACGTCTTCGACGCCGCGGCCGGGAAGGTGCGCGCCTTCGAGCGAACGCTCGCCTTCGACCTGGTGCTGCGCGAAATCCCGGTCGCCGCCGATCCCGCGGCGGCGGGGGAGATCCTGGCGGCGGCGCTGGTCGAACGCGGACCGGACGAGGCGGCGACGGCGCTCCTGCGGCGGCTGCGCTTCGCGGCGATTGAAGCGGATCTCGCGTCGCTCATCCGTGACGCGTGCGCCGGTCGCGTCGAGCTGCCGGCGCGCCTCGACCTCGCGTCGGGACTACCGGCGAAGACGCTCAAGGAGCTGGCGAGGCTCGCCCCCGAGACGATCCCGCTCCCGAGCGGCCGCAGCGCCCGGCTCGATTACCGCGAGGACGGCGGTGTCGGAGCGGCGGTCAAGCTCCAGGAGCTCTTCGGCCTCGGTGAGACGCCGCGCATCGGCCCGCGCAAGGAGCCGGTCGTCTTCGAGCTGCTCGCCCCGAACGGCCGGCCGGTGCAGACCACGCGCGACCTGCATTCCTTCTGGGAGAAGACCTACCCCGAGGTGCGCAAGGAGCTGCGCGGCCGCTACCCGAAGCACCCCTGGCCCGAGGACCCCTGGACGGCCACGCCGACGCACCGCACCACGCGCCGTCCGAAGCGTTGAGGCCGTCAGGGCTTGCCGAGGGCGGCCGCGATCGCCTCCATGCCCGGATCGCGGCCGGCCCGGTACGTCTCGATGGTCCAGGGCGCCGGGATTTCCGGGTCGAGCGTCGGCACGGCGATGGGATGGCGTACGACCGCGCCGTGGCAGTCGGTGAACTCACGGCAGCCGTCCTTGTAGTCGTGCCGCTGCGTCGAGGGCAGCAGGACGATGCCGGTGTTCGACAGGGTGACCGGCCGACCTTCCGCGAAGAACACCAGGCGATCCCCGACCGCTTCGCCGACGAGGGTGACGCGCGACGGCGCCTTCTGCTTCAGGTAACCGACGGTGGAGATGGCCGCCGAGAAGGTCCACGGGGACGTCAGCACGAAGATCCGGCCCGGGACGAGCGACGGCAGGCTCTCGGCGAAGTCGCGCGTGTTGTTCAGATCGCCGCCGCCGTTGAGTCGCATGTCGAGGACGAGGTTCTTCGGCCTGGCCTCGCGAATCGCGCGCGTCGTTTCGGACAGGAAGCGCTGGATGCCGTCGCCGTCGTTCTGCCGCAGCTCGACGACCAGGGCGTCGAGCTCCGGCGCCGCGTGCCGGCGGTAGGGCTCTTCCGGATGGCGCAGCGCCTCCGGCGCCTGCTCCGGACCCAGGAGCGTCTTCCACGTCTCCCCTTCAGAGGACAAGCGGTCGGGAAAGAGCCAGCGGTCGGCGTTGGCGCGTCCCCGGTCGGGATCGGGAGGTTCGGCGGTGATGCGCCGCTCGACGACGCCGCCCGGCGTCGCGAAGCGGTAGACGGCCGCGTCGGACGCCTTCGCCAGGCCCAGGGCGAAGAGCTGGTCCGGGCTCTCGAACAGATACGGCGCGGTGCGATCCCGGTGCGACGGGACGCCCCCCTGGAGCGACCGCGCCGCCGCGAGCAGGTCCGCCACCGGGTGACCGTCGATGTCCGTGAGCTCGGCGCCGAGCAGATCCGCCAGCGGCCCCGCGGCGCGCAGGACGAAGAAGCGCTCGCCGAACGGCTCGAGCCGCAGGGGGATGCGATTGAAGCGGCGCGACCGCGGCCCGGCGAACAGGGAGGTATGGCCGTTGTCGGCCAGCGCGACGATGCGTGCCAGCTCCAGCTCGAACGCCGCGGCGCCCGGACCGGCCGCGTCCTTCTCGAGGCGGGCCAGCCGGGCCTCCGCTTCGGCGCGGGCCGCGGCCGGGTAGGAGCGGTCCTGATCCAGGAATTTCGAGCGGAACTCCGCGAGGTCGGCCCGGCGAAGCGCGGCCGTGTCTCCGCCGGCCGCGACCGCGGTGGCCGCGGCCGCGAGAGACCAGGCCATTCCCAGCATTTGCAGCAGCCGCATGGCGCCTCCTCCACTCGATGAGCGGATTGCCTTCCGCGGCTCAAGTACGCGGCGGGCCTCGTGACGGTTCCGTTCCGGAATCGCCGCCCCCTTGCGTCGGGAGCGGCGCGGCACCAGAATGAGGGGGTGACCCTTCGTCGCGCCATCGGGGCGCGCCTGCTGAAGTCGGGTCCCCTCTCCATTTCCATGGCTTGAGTCCGCCGATGCGCGGATCGCGGAGCGATCCGACCGTGACGCGGCGACGTGTGTTCTGGCTCGCCGCCGGACTCGTCCTCGCGGCGCTCCTGCTCTGGGTGGCGCAGTCGGAGATCGTCCTCGTCACCGCCGAGGAGAACGGCGAGATCATGACCACCTCCTACGTGCTGGAGGAGGAGGACTTCCGGCATCCGCGCCTGCAGCTGCTGAGGACGCGGGAGAAGCTGGACGAGGTGATCGCCGGGACGCCGCGACAGTTCGAGGCGGCGTTGCGCCTCCGTTCGTGGGTCCGCAGCCAATGGGAGCCGGGGGGCGACTTCTACTATCCCCCCTGGGACGCGGTCGAGATCCTCGACCTCGCGCGCCGGCACGGCAACCGCGGCTTCTGCGCCCAGTACGCCATCGTCTTCCTGCAGGCGTGCCAGTCGATGGGAATCCACGCGCGCTACGTCGATCTCGTGGGTCACTTCGTCGTCGCCATCTGGTCGGACGACTTCGACCGCTGGATCCTCATGGACCCGATGTACGACCTGCACTACGAAAAGGACCACGTGCCGATGCGCGGCCGCGGCCTCTATCGCGCCTATTGGACGAAGGACGTGACCGGCATCGAGCAGGTCGACTCCAGGGGCCGGCGCCGGCCGATCGCGCTCCCCGACCTCGAGCACTACCGGCAGATGTCCATCGACACCTCCGCCAACCAGCTCACGGAGCCGGTCGAGGTCCGCATCAACGGGACCTGGCGGACGCTGAAGCACGCCGACGACTACCGCGCCTATCCCAAGGTGGGGCGCGACCAGCTCATGGTCGAGTCGGAGTTCCTGGCCTGGCGATCCGGCGAAGCCGGCGAGCGCGCCCCGGAGCGCCCGCAGACGACCGAAGACGACGACTTCCGCTACGCCATGAACCAGACGATCCTCCTGCTGGCGAACTCGCGGGTCCGCAAGCAGATCCTGAAGGTCGCCCTCCTGCGCCAGAACTGCCCGACCTTCGCCCGCTTCCAGGTCCGATCGGAAGCGAGCACCGACTGGGTGCCCTCCCCGGCCGACACGGTGAAGTGGCTGCTGCACCCGGGAGAAAACCAGCTGCAGGCGCGCATCGAGACCCGCGACGGCTGGAAGGGCCCGGCCAGCACCTTGAGGCTCTACTACAAGCCGGTCCTCTTCACCTTCCTGCCCGCCTTCCCCGGCTACATCTACCGGGTCGTCGCCCACCCTTCGTCCTAGGAGCGGCCGTCGTCCGCCGTGTCGCGATTCTCGACGGCGCTTCTGTCGAGGTTCCGCACACGGGCGCGCTGACGAAACCGGCATCGCGCGCGCAAGCCCCGTCGATCCCGGCGCTTCGGCGATCACCAGGGTGTCAGGAAAGCGGGCACCTCCCTTGCTCTCTCCGGGGGCGTGGCCCCCCGGCTTCTTGATCGTCGGTCCCGCGACACCGCCGGCTTCAGCCTCGCCGAGATGCTGGTGGCCTCGGCGATCTTCGCCATCGTCGCGGCCGTCGCCTTCGTGTTCTTCAGCGGCGCGCAGCACTCCTACAAGAACGGCGAGAACTTCACCGAGCAGCAGCAGGCGACGCGCGTGGCGTTCGACCGCATGCTCGGCGACCTGCGCCTGGCGGGCTTCAACACCAACCCGGACGGCGACGCCAGCCGCGTCGACGAGCAGGTGGAGGGCGCCTGGGACACCGCGGTGACCATCCGCGGCGACTTCGACTTCGAGAACCCGGTGCTGCGCTCGACACCCGAAGTCGCGCTCGCCGGCGCCGTCTACAACGTCGTCTCCACCGGCAACGACGAGGTGGTCACCTACGTGCTGGCGAAGCCGGGGCCCATCGGGCCCGCCACCCTGACGCTGCGGCTCGACCCCGACCGCCCGCGCGCGAAGACGGTGAAGACGGTCACCATTCCTTCGGTCGCGCTGGTGCAGGACAATCCTCCCTACACCCTCTACCGCGTGACGCTCGACGACGTGAGCGGCGCCTTCCCCTCCTCGCCGCAGGCGGCGAGCCAGTTCGTGTACGAGCCCATCGCCGAGAACATCCGCAGCATGACGTTCCGTTACTGGCCCGATTCGGGGGCCGCCATCGGCCCCAACACGCCGGCCAACCCGGCGGACGACATCGGCGGCGACGACGCGGCGATCCTGACGCGCTCGCGCATCCGCCGCATCAGCGTCAGCGTGGTCGGGATGACGCCGGACGAGGACCTCGACTACGTCGACGCCTCGGATGCCTCGGCGACGACCCACTTCCGCAAGTTCGACCTGTCGAGCGACGTGAACCCCGAGAACCTCGGGCGCGTCGGCGTGCGCGACGTGGACGTCACCCCGCCGCCGTCGCCGGCGAACCTGGCGCTGGTCCCGGGGCACTGCAAGGGGATGCTGGTGAAATGGGACACGCCGTCGGCCGCCTCCGGCGTCACCTCCTACGACGTCAAGTTCTGGCCCAACGGCAACCCCTCGGCCTTCACGACCAGCGCCGTGACCTATCCCCACTCCGAGTTCGGCGTCGTGGACTACGACGGCCACGGCTTCATCGCCGGGATGAACGTCGGGACGACCTACTGCTTCCAGGCGCGGGCCCGCGATCTCGTCGGCAACCAGAGCGGCTGGGCCCCCGGCACCCCGGTGTGCGCCGCCGTGGCCGAGGCCTCGACGCCGGGGACGCCGCAGAACCTGGCGGCCACCGGATCCGGGAACCTCGCGGCGCTCGACAGCCAGGTGACGCTGACCTGGGACGAGACGAAGAACAACGCCAACGACGTCGCCAACGACCCGGACTTCGTCAACGCCCACACCGTGCTGCGGGACGGCAACGGGTACAAGCTGTACCGCGACACCACCGCGACCTTCACGCCGGACGACGCGGTGAACCTCGTCGCCGGGACGACGGCCCTCGGCAACGGCGTGCTGACGTACACCGACACGCTCGTCGCCAACTGCCAGACCTACTACTACAAGCTCAAGGCGGTGGACACCTGCGATGTCGCGGGGACGGCGAGCCTGGCCGCGACCGGGCAGGCGCAGACCAACATCCCGCCGGCGACGCCGACGGGGCTCACCGGCAAGCGGACCTCGCCGACCTCCGTGGCTCTCTCCTGGAACGCGGTGACGACCAAGACCGAGGGCTCGCGCGTGAACATCGACCTGTACCGCGTCTACCGCATGGCCATGCCGCGCGGCACCTCGCCGGCAGCCCTCTCCCCCGGCGCGTTCTCCCTGCGCGGCACGGCCCCGACGCCTTCGTACACCGACACGCTCAGCACGCAGGACCAGAAGGCGGTCGAGGACGGCCAGTCGCTCTACTACCTCGTCACCGCGGCCGACCTGTGCGGCAACGAGAGCCCCAAGCCGACGCCCGTCGAGGTCTCCTGCGATTTCAACGGCAGCCTGGTGGTCTCTCCGGGCGACGGCGACGCCAACGGCGGCGTGGTCCGGATCAGCCTGGGCGTCATCGGCTCGGACACCTACGTGCGGGCGCGGGTGCGCATCCAGAATGCCGCGATCCCCGGCGTGTATGTGTACGACGAGACCTCGAACGCCTTCCCGTTCCGGTTCCGCGACTGGGACACGAGGATCTCGGGGCAGGGCAAGTACCAGATCTACTGGGAGGTGGAGAACGCCGCGGGCTGCGTCCAGACCCTCGCGACGGCGTTCGAGGCGACCGCGAACCTGTCCTGCCAGATCACGCCGACGAACCCGGACCTCTCGCCGACGAGCGGCAAGCCGTCGGACCAGAACACGCGCCTCTCCTGGGACATCCAGAACAGCAGCGGCCGCGATCTGCAGATCACCGCGATCACCGCCTCCTGGACCTCGACCCTCGGCCCGCACCGGCTGGTACAGATCGAATGGCCCCAGGGGACGGTGGTGAAGTCGTACGGCCTGCTCGGGGGCCTGCTCGACCTCCTGGGGAACCTGCTCGCCGACTTCACCTCGTTCCCGCTGATGCTCCTGGACGGCGTCGGGTCGGGCTGCAGCGGCTCGTCCTGCGTCCGGATGTCGATGGTCTGGGACTCGAAGATGGTCACCACCGCAGGCGCCGGGGAGACCATCTCGATCGGCTACACCTTCAAGGACCCTTCAGGTTCGACCGGGACCTGCTCGTTCAGCGTCAAGCCCGACCTCTCGCTGCATTAGAATGCGTCACTCATGTCCATGGTCGGCAGGACGGTCGGGCACTACAGGATCGAAGGCAAGCTGGGCTCCGGAGGGATGGGGGACGTCTACCTCGCCCGCGACCTGAAGCTCGACCGGGAGGTGGCCCTCAAGGTGCTGCCGCCGGACATGGCGGCCGACCCGCAGCGCCTGCAGCGCTTCGAGCGCGAGGCGAAGACCGTCGCCACCCTCAACCACCCCAACATCGTCACCCTGTTCTCGGTCGAGGAGGCCGACGGGGTCCGCTTCCTGACCATGGAGCGGGTGGTCGGGCAGCCGCTCGACGTCCGCATCACCCCCGGCGGCCTGAGCTTCAAGGCTTTCATGGAGATCGCCCGGCCGCTGGCCGACGCGCTGGCGGCGGCCCATGAAAAAGGGGTGGTGCACCGCGACCTCAAGCCGGCCAACATCATGGTGTCGGACGACGGCCGGGTGAAGGTGCTCGACTTCGGCCTCGCGAAGATGCGCGAGCCGGACCGTCCCGACAACCTCTCCGACATCAAGACCCAGGGTCTGACGCGCGAGGGGACCATCGTCGGCACGGTCCCCTACATGGCGCCGGAGCAGCTGCAGGGCAGGCCGGTCGACAACCGCTCCGACCTGTTCTCGCTCGGCGTCATCTACTACCAGATGCTGACCGGCCGCCGGCCGTTCCACGGCGGCACCTCGGCGGAGACCATCTCGTCGATCCTGCGCGACACGCCCCACTCGGTGAACGAGATCAACGTGTCGCTGCCGAACCACCTCGGCCGCATCGTGCGCCGCTGCCTCAACAAGGACCCGAACGAGCGCTACCAGACGGCGCGCGACCTGGCCATCGACCTGAAGGAGCTGAAGGAGGAGATCTCCGACTCCGAGCGGGTCAACGTCAACTCCATCGCCGTGCTGCCCTTCGCCAACATGAGCCCCGACCCCGAGCAGGAGTACTTCTGCGAGGGGATCGCCGAGGAGCTGATCAACGGGCTCGGGCGGATCAAGAACCTGAGGGTGGCGTCGCGCACCTCGGCCTTCCAGTTCAAGGGCAGCAAGCACGACATCCGCGAGATCGGCGAGCGCCTGAACGTCGAGAAGGTGGTCGAAGGCAGCGTGCGCAAGAGCGGCAACCAGATCCGCATCACCGCGCAGGTGGTCAACGTCAACGACGGCTACCGCCTGTGGTCGGAGCGCTACGACCGCAAGCTCGAGGACATCTTCGCCATCCAGGACGAGATCGCCGAGAGCATCGTGCGGGCGCTGGAGGTGACGCTGTCGCCGAAGGAGCGCCGCGCCATCCAGAACGTCGCGACGCGCGACGTCGAGGCGTACGACTTCTACCTGCGCGGGCGCAAGTCGTTCTGGGAATGGCGCCACGCCGGCTGGACGCAGGCGCGCCAGATGTTCGAGCGCGCCATCAAGCTCGACCCGAACTACGCGCTGGCCCACGCCGCCATCGCCGATTGCTGCTCGTTCATCTTCATGTACGCCGACCGCTCGGAGAAGGAGCGGGTGCTGGCCGAGGAGGCCAGCCGCAAGGCGCTGCAGCTCGACCCCGATCTCGCCGAGGCGCACGCGGCGCGCGGCATGGTGCTGTCGCTGTCCGACAACAACGAGCAGGCGGCAGTGCACTTCGAGAAGGCCATCGCCCTCAACCCGCGCCTCTACGACGCCTACTACTTCTACGCCCGCGCCAGCGTCGCCCTGGGCAAGTACGACAAGGCGGCCCGCCTCTACGAGCAGGCGATGGAGGTCCGCCCGGAGGACTACCAGGTCCCCCTGCTGCTCCCCCAGGTGTACCGGAGCCTGCACCGGCTCGAGGACGAGAAGACGATCTCCCGCGTCGGCATCGAGAAGGCGAAACGCCACCTCGAGCTCAATCCCGATGATCCCCGCGCCCTCTACCTGGGCGGCGGCGCGATGGCCAAGCTGGGAGTCGTCGAGCACGACGAGGCGATGGTGAAGGAAGGGCTGAAGATGGTGGACCGGACCGTCGAGCTCACCCCGGACGAGGTCGGGGTGCTCTACAACGTCTCGTGCATCTACGCGACGCTGGGGCGGGCCGACGAGGCGCTCACGCTCCTCGAGCGTGCGGTGCGCAACGGCTACAACCACCTCGCCTGGCTCGAGACCGACTCCGACTTCGACTCGATCCGTCAGCACCCGCGCTTCCAGGCGCTGACCAGGACGGTCGCGGACCGCCAGTGAGGCTGAGCACGGTCGTCCGCGACCTGCGCCTGGGGATCTCCAACGCCCTGCTGGCCGGTCTCCACCCCGACCAGGTGCCCGTTCCGCCCTTCCGCTTCGTCGAGCGCGTCGGCGGCGGCGATTACCGCGACGTCGGCGAGGCCCTCAGCCGGAACCTCCTCGAGCAGGGAGGGCTGCGGCCGACCGATCGCCTGCTCGACATCGGCTGTGGCGTCGGCAGGCTCGCGGCGCCGCTGACCCGGTACCTGCGCGGCGAAGGCCTCTACGAGGGCTTCGACATCGACCCGGAGCTGGTGGCGTGGTGCCAGCGGAACATCACCCGGCGGCATCCGCGTTTCCGCTTCCGCGCCGTGGACGTCCACAGCAGGTACTACCGGCCCTCCGGCTCGGTGAGCGGGTCCGCCTTCACCTTTCCCTACGAGGACGGAGCCTTCGACCTGGTCTCCGCGACGTCCCTGTTCACGCACCTGCTGACGCGCGACGCGGAGAACTACCTGCGCGAATCCGCCCGCGTCCTCGCACCGGGAGGGACGCTGTTCGCGACGTTCTTCCTGCTCGACGAGGAGTCCCGGGCGCTGCAGAAGGCGAAGCGCGGGGACCGGGTGTTCCGCGCGGAGCCGGTGGACGCGGCCCAGGGCCAGGTGCACCACATCATGCGCGCCGACCAGCCCGAAGCGGCGGTCGCCTACACGACCGACTGGCTGCGCCAGGCGCTGGCGCGCGCCGGCTTCGGCGGGGACATCCGGATCCACGGCGGCAGCTGGTGCGGCCGCACGACCTTCGTCACCTACCAGGACCTGGTGATCGCGCGCAAACCGGCCTGATCCTCAGGCAGTCCACTTTGCCCCCGGGTCGCCACCGATGGCGATTCCGCGTTGACACGTCCCTCCGGCGGGCGTATAGCATCGTCGTCAACTCGCTTTCCCATGAAAGGAACGGCCATGCGGAGCGCCTCCACGGCGGCTCTTCTCCTGCTCACGGCGTGGCTGGCGCCGGTTGACGCCCTCGCCCAGGGCGCTTCCCGCCAGGCCTGCACACCGGAGATCTGCGACAAGCAGGACAACGACTGCGACGGGCAGGTGGACGAGGACATCCCGGGTACGCCGATCACGAGCGGCACGGGGGCCGTGGGGACCAGGCTGGTCTTCAGCGGTGTCGGCGGCGGGTTCAGCGGCAAGTTCTTCCTCCTGGGGGCCGGAGATCTCTACAACAGCGGCTCGATGCCCCCTTCGGCCTGGCTCGTGAACCTGGGGGACCTCGATCACGACGGCCAGCCGGAGTTCCGGGTGGCGGTGCCGCCGCAGGGGCCGGGAAGCTGGAACGACCCGCGGACGGTCGGTTGTCCCGGCGAGCTGGCGTCGAGACCTCCCCTGGTGCTGCTGCTCTACGCCTCCCCGGAGGACCTGGACCACGACGGGGCGTTCGACGTGTTCGAGGACTTCGTCATTCGGAACGGCCGGCTCGACTTCGGCGAGGATCTCGACCATGACGGGCGGCTGACCCCGCCGAATGGGTGCGAGGGGGCGTACCGCGAGGACATCGATTGCGACCGCCACCTCGACACCATCAACGAGGACTCCAATCACAACGGGATCCTCGACCCGGGCGAGGATCGCGACGGCGACGCGCGTCTCGACCTCGGGATCGAGGACCGGAACAACAACCTCATCCTGGACGACCAGCCGTTCCCGGTGTCCGACTATCCCTACGGCTCGACCCGGCCGACGGCCGGCGGAATCATCGCCGCCTCGGTCGCCTGGAACGGCTCCTCGTACGACTTCGATGCCATCAACACACCGACGCGGACGATCGTCGCCGACGACGGCACCGTCTACCGCGTCGTCGACGCGGCGAAGCCGGCGGTTGTCGGCGCGCGCGCTTCGGGCGTCCGGCTGATGGCGGAGGATTTCTTCGGATTCGGCAGTGCGACCTGGCGGACAGGCCTGATCGCCCCCGCGATTCCTTCCGCGGACGACGTCTCCGGGGCGCGGGCGATTTTCGACGCGCGTGAATTCTGGAACTTCATGGGCATCGGGCTGATCGCCGGCACCCCGTCGGCACCCGACGGATCGGCGACCACCTCCGCATCGTTCGGGACGCCGCTCGTCAATCCCAACCCCCCCGACTTACCGGTGTCGTCCCTGGACGCCCTGCCCCTCTCCGCAGGCTCGAACCAGCTGCTGCACAACGAGGTCGGACTCCATCCGGCACTCGCAACGCTCCGCCCGTTCGATACCGACGGCGATCGGGTCCTCCTGCAGTACGACCTGTGCCCGAACGTCTTCTCTCTCTCCTTCGGAGGAGGGGGGAACGACAGCGACCGGGACGGGATCGGCAACCTATGCGACCCGCCGGCCTCCGCCACCGACGGCCAGTGGGTCGCCGTGCAAGGTCCGCTGACACCGGGGTACCGGTCCGGCACGGCCGCCGCCTACGACCGGTTCCGCTCCTTGACAGTCCTCTACGGCGGGTCGGACGACACCCGGACCTGGGCCTACGACGGCACAGGCTGGACGACGCTCCCGACCATCGGCAGCCCGGGAGCGCGCTACGGACACCGGATGGCCTACGACGGCCTCCACCATCGCATCCTGCTGTTCGGCGGATTCTCGTACCCGACCGGAATCCCGCTGACCGATCTGTGGTCGTTCAACGGGGCGAGTTGGGACAACATCACGCCGGCCACGTCCCCCACGCCGCGCGGCGACTTCGGCCTCGCCTTCGACGACTCGCGCGATCTCCTGGTCCTCTACGGCGGGGTTCTCGGCGATCACATCCTGCCCGATACCTGGGTGTACGACGGATCGAGCTGGCATTTCGTTTCGACGGCCGCGACGCCACGGGCGCGCTCCAGCATGCAGATGACGTACGACGAAGGACGCGCGGCCGTCTTCATGAACGGCGGCACCTCGAACGACCACAGCAGCCCCTTCAACGACACCTGGCGGTTCGACGGCGCAACCTGGCGGCTCGTCGATCACACGGGTGAGGTCGCGCCGACCTGGATGGGACAGCTGGTCTACGACGGGACGAGCCGGCAGCTGGTCCTCGTCTCGGGCCTGAATTTCATCATAAACCCCGGCCCGGGCTCGGGAGGAACGGGCCTTGCCTTCGAGATGTCCGCCGCGCGGGTCTTCGACGGCCGGGTCTGGCGGACGCTCTCGACGCTCGACGTTCCCCAGCTCACCATGACCACGGTCGCGGTCTTCGACGCCGCCCGCGGAACGCTCGTCGCGTTCGACGGCTTCGGCTCGACCTACGAGCTGCATCGTCCTCCCGATCTCGACTCCGACGGGGTGACGAACGGGTCGGACAACTGTCCCCTCATTGCGAACGCGGGCCAGGCGGACGCCGACCTCGACGGGACCGGCGACGCGTGCGACAACTGTCCCGTTCCCAACGCGTCGCAGACGGACAGCGACAGCGACGGCCGGGGCGACGCCTGCGACAGCTGTCCTTTCATTCCCGACCTGCAGGCGGACTCGGACGGCGACGGCATCGGGGATGCGTGCGACTGCCTCCCGGGCGATCCCTCGCCCGGAACGCCCCCCGAAGTCGGCGCGGCGCTCTCGGTGACGCACGCCAACGGCTTGACCCGGATCGACTGGGTTGCGAGCGCCGGCGTCGATCGCTACCACTCCTATGTCGGCACCCTGCCGGCGCACATGATGGGAAGCCGCGCCGGCTCCCCCTTCGACCACGAATGTCTCGACGCGAACCTGTCGGAGTCGGGCGGCGTGGTCACGACCGAGGACCTGGGCGTTCCGACCCTCGGGACCGGTTTCTACTATCTCCTGGCGGGGGACAACGGCTGCGGCGAGGGGTCGCTCGGATCCACCACCTCGGGACAGCCCCGGCCCGTTCCGCTTGCGTGCGGCGTGCCGCATCCACAGCTGCCGGAGATTCTCGCCGTGGAGGTGACGGCCACCGACACCACCGCCCTCTGCCCGGAGTACGACGCGATCATTCGCGGCTGGCTCTGCTCCGCCGGCGGCATCACCCCCGACACGTACGCGTTGTTTCCGGGGCCGTCCCTGGAAATCCGCGCGGACTTCACCGACCTGCTGCTACGGGTGACGACGCCGAACCCCGCGTTGCCCCCGGTGCCGCCTCCACGCCTGACCGTCCAGGCGACGCGCACCCCGTGGGGTGGCGGTTCCCCGCCACTCCCCCTGAATCTCGTCGACGACGGCTCGCTCCTCGTCACCCAGCAGCAGCAGGCGGGGTACAACCCCGAGAACTGCGTCGTCGATCCCGGCGCGGGGGTCTGCTCGTGCGCGCCGAAGAGCTTCCCGATCGTGTCGAGCGACGCCCAGGCGGCCGACGGCACCTTCACGCTGCGTCTGACGTTCGTGCCCGGTCAGAACGGGCTCAGCCAGAGCGCCTTCGGCGCGTTCCAGAACTGCATCGCCCGGCGGCAGCAGGCGACCACGCTGTTCGCCGATGCGCCTGACGGCACGCCGACGTCCTTCGCGCTCGGCGCCTGGGACAAGGACGGCTTCGGGTCCGTCTGGCCGGTCACGTTCCCGGTCCTCCCCCGGGCTCCAGCGGTCACGTGTACCGGGGACGCGTGCGCGTGCTGCCTGTTCCTCTCGCCGGATCCGGCTTCGGAATGCCACGGCCTCACGGGGCTGATCGGCGTGCCAGGGAGCGGATTCGAGAACGGCGTCTGCAAGGACCTGCTGTAAAAGTCCGTTCGACAAGCCCGGATTTTTCACCGGTGTTCTGCTGCGGCCGCGGATCTGGCCGTCCTGACGGGCGTCTTCGCGCCCTCGCGACGAACCCCAGTGAGAAATCCGGGCTAGCGGCCGGCGGCCAGCGTCGCCTTCAGATCCTCGAACCAGTTGAAGGCGATCTTGACCATGTTGCGGTTGCCGGCGAGGGTCGCGACCTCGCTCTGGATGATCAGGAAGCGCTTGCCGTCCGCCGCGACGTCCCAGTCGCCCTGCAGCCCGGGCACGAGGTCGAACATCTTCTCGGGGCGGCCGACCTCGAGCGACCCGCCGACGGCGCGCACCGGCACGCGCCACGCGGCCTTGTTGCGCTCCATGTAGAAGATGGTCGCGCCGTCCTTCGACCAGCGCGCGAATTCGCCCCCCTGCGCCGAGACCTGCCAGCGGCTCCCTTCGCCGGAGGACGGGCGCACGTAAACCTCCCAGCGCCCCGATTCGTCCGAGTCATACGTGATCCACTTGCCGTCGGGCGAGAAAACCGGATCCCCCTCCGACGCGTTGCTCGTGAACAGGGGCCGCGCCTTGTGATCCCCCTGCAGCGGCATCAGCCACGGGTCGCCGTTCGGCGTGGAGAGGTGGTAGCCGAGGTATTTCCCGTCGGGCGACGTCGAGTAGGCGTCCATCTCGACGTCGGACGAAGCCATCGTCTCCTCCTCGCCGGTGCCGTCGGAATGCTTGCGCAGGATCACCCACTTCGAATTCCGGTTGGACGTGTAGTACAGGTCACGGCCGTCGGCCGACCAGACCGGATACAGGTCGCGGCCTTCGTCGAACGTCAGGCGGGTGAAGGTGCCCCGCTCCAGGTCCTGGATCCAGATGTCGGTGTTGCCATCCTGGACGATGGCGACGGCAATCCTGTGGCCATCCGGAGAGATCCGCACGGGAGCCTGGAACTCGCGCCGCGCGTCGCTCACCAGCGTCAACCGCCCCTGCGGGTCGGACCAGGCGAGGGTGTTGCGCGCGCCGGCCGCCTGCCCCGTGAGGTAGACGAGCGTCCCGCTCCTGGAGACGTCGTACTGGCCGCCCCCTTCGGTGTTGGTGTTGACGTCCTGCATCACCGGCGACGGCAGCGCGGTCAGCTTCATCGACGCGAGATCGAGCGGCGCGGCGAAGAGCGTCCGCTGGTTGAGATACAGGAGGTGCCCGGAGGCGGCGTAGCGCGCGTACGTGCCGCCGTGGGTCAGGACGGTCCGCTTGCCGGTCTTCACGTCGACGATCTCGATGGTGCCGGAGTTCCGGTCCCCCGTACCGTAGGCGGTGAACAGCACCTTGTCGCCCCCGGGAAGGAACTGCGGCCAGCGGTGGCTCACCTCCCCCTGGCCCAGGGTCGTCAGCGGCTTCGGCTGGCCGCCGGCCGCCGGGAGCTGCATCAGGCCGCTCGCCGGGTTGGGAGCGAAGACGATGGCGCCGTTCTCGCCCCACGCCGCGCCGCGACTGAGGGCGACCGGGCACAGCACCAGGGGCGTTCCCCCGGTGATCGACACCTTCTTGAGCGTCGAAGGGGTGACGAAGCCGATCCATTGCCCGTCGGGCGAGAAGAACGGGTTGTAGGCGGCGTCGGTCCCCTGCAGCGGCGTGTCCTCGAGGCGGCCCAGAGAACGGACGTACAGCTTCGTGGCGCTGACGTCGCTGGCGGTGCCGATGGCATAGGCGAGGTAGCGGCCGTCGGGAGACAGCGCCGTCGCGCTCCCCTGAATCGTCAGGAGCGGCTGATCGCCCGTGACCGCCGCTTCGAGGCGGATCGGCTGCGGGGCCGGCGGCGTCGGGCGCAGGAAGAAGAACCCGGCGGCGGTCGCGAGCGCCGCGGCCATGGCGGCGCCGGCGAGCAGCGCCGGGGACGCTCCGCGCGCGACCGGAGCCGTCATCGTGCCGGGAGCCGTGTACCCGGACGCATCCGCCGCGGCGCGATCGTCGAGCGCCGCCTTCCCCGAGACGACCTCCTCGAGCAGCACGCGCGCGTCGCCGATGTCGCGCAGGCGGTGGCGCGGGTCGCGCTCGAGGCAGCGGCGCAGCAGGCGCCGCAGCGTCGGCGGCGTCGCCGGCGGCAGCGCCTTCCAGTCCGGGTCGGTCTTGAGGACCGCGGCGATCATCTCGGAAATGGTCTCGCCGTCGAACAGGCGCGTGCCCGTGAGCATCTCGAAGACGACGCACCCGAAGGCCCAGATGTCGGTGCGGCGGTCGATCGCTTTGCCCTTCGCCTGCTCCGGGCTCATGTAGGCGGCGGTGCCGAGGATGACGCCGGCCCGCGTCCCTCCCGAGGTCATCGTCGGCGACATCGACGACAGCGGCGACGGCTCGCTTCCCTCGCCGGAGAGCGCCTTGGCCAAACCGAAGTCGAGGATCTTCACCTGCCCGTCGTCGGTCACCTGGATGTTCGCCGGTTTCAGGTCGCGGTGGACGATGCCCGCCTCGTGGGCCGCCTCCAGCCCCTCGGCGATCTGCAGGGCGAAGCGCACCGTCTCGTCGACGGGGATCGGCCCCTCCTTGAGGCGCGCGTCCAGGGTGGTGCCGCTGACCAGCTCGAGGGCGAGGAAATGCTTCCCCTCCGCCTGGTGCAGCCCGTAGATGGCGGCGATGTGCGGGTGGTTGAGGGCGGCCAGCAGCCGCGCCTCGCGCTCGAAGCGCGCCAGCCGGTCGGGATCGCCGGCGAACAGGTCCGGCAGGATCTTCACCGCCACCGGACGATTCAGGGTCGTGTCAAGAGCCTTCCACACGACCCCCATGCCGCCTTCGCCGATCTTGCCGGCGAGGCGGAAGTTGAGGAGCGTCTTCCCCGCTTCGATGGACATGGCCGCGCATCATATCGCGGTTGCCGCGATTGTCATCGCGGCATTTCGGCGCAATCGCACGCGGGGGGCGGGATTGGCAGGAGGACGGAAGCGGCTACTTCAGCTTGGGGCAGTCGGTGGAGGTCCCCTCGGCCCACTCCATCAGGGCCTCGGAGAGGAACTTGTAGCCCATCGTCGGCCGGTACAGGACCACCTCGGTGCGGTGGGCGCCGGCGCGCTTCAGGTCCACGGCCATGACGTAGAGACCGCCCTCCGGCGGGTGGGCGCCGACGCCGGCCGGCCGGTGCACCACCTGCATGGTGAACTCCGCCCGGTCGCGGCTGAGGTGCCTGAAGCTCGGGTTGTAGTCGGTGGACGAGCGCTCGACGTAGCCGACGTTCGCGGTCCGCTGGACGAGCTTGTCGAGGCACGGAGTGCAGCGCGCGTCGAAGGTCTTCACCACGTCGTCGAAGCCGCGCTCCACCACGAACGACTCCATTTTGGCGCCGCGGGTTCCCTTCGCGACCGCATCGACGAACTCCGCCCGCGTCTGCGGCACCCAGATGGCGAAGGCCGCCGGCGCGATCAGGATGAGCGCGGCCACCGCCAGGAGGACGGCGTGCACGCGGAGGCGGAGCGGTGTCGTCACGGCCCGCAATATCGCTTCCGTCACGAAGCGGCGCAAGCCGCCTCCCGGCCTCCGCGATTCAGCCGATCTCGGCGATGACGGGAAGGTGATCGGAGGCCAGCCGGGAGGCCGCCGTGCGATGGCTGAAGATGCGGCGCAGCGCCCGGCGGGGGTGGACCCAGATCCGGTCGAGCTCGACCAGCGGCCAGCCCACGGGGTACGACGGCGCGCGCGGCGGGCGGCCGAGCCGGCGGTCGAGCAGGTGCACGACCGATCGCCCCGGCAGCCAGTCGTTGAAGTCGCCGAGGACGACGAACAGCGTGCCGCGCACCGAGTCGAGGTACTCGAGGATCTGGCGCACCTGGAAGCGGCGCTCGCGCAGGCGCAGCCCGAGGTGCGCCGCGAGCACGTGCACCAGCCGGCCGCCGACGTCGATGCTGGCCGCCAGCGCGCCGCGGGGCTCGCGACGCTCCATCGACAGGTCGATGCGATGCACCTCCCGGATGGGATGGCGCGTGAACAGGGCGTTGCCGAAGCATTCGGTGACGGTGCTGCGGGTCGGGCCGAGGGCGCAGGTGTAGCGATCGAGGGTCGTCAGCACCGCCGGTGACCGCGACTCCAGCGCGACGCTGGCGGGATAGGTGAACTCCTGCAGGGCCACGATGTCGGCGTCCAGCTCGACGATGACGTTCGCCACCCGCTCGGGGTCGAAGCGGCCGTCGCGCCCGACGCAGGCGTGGACGTTCCAGGTGGCGACCCGCAGGGCGCCCGGCTCGGCCACTAGCCGAACTCCGCCTGGCTGCGGTGCTCCGCGACCGCCGGTCCGAAGCGGCGCGCCAGCAGGAACGAGCGCAGCAGCGCGGCGGCGGCGAGCAGCGCCAGCACGGCGGCGAGCGTCGCGAGCCGCCGCCCCGGGGAGGGTTGCAGGATCGTCTGCCGCAGGAGCGCCCCGAATCCGCCGAGCGCGATGACCTGGGGAACGAGGGCCAGCAGCGATCCGAGGAGAGCGGTCCCGAATCCGACGCGGTGCGCGCCGCAGAAGAGCTGCACCGCCCCGCTGTTGGCCACGGACGACAGCTGCAGGGCGGCGATGCCGCGCACCCCGTCGGCGCCCACTTGCCGCAGCGAGCGCCAGGCGCGGCGCGTCATGAAGCGGGCGAGACGATCGGGCCCGAGCAGCCGCCCGGCCGTGTACCCCAGCGTGGCGACGGCGAGCGCGCCGGCGAATCCGGCCACGAGACCGCGCGACGCTCCGAGCAGCAGTCCGCAGAGCAGCGCCAGCAGCTCGACCGGGAACAGGGACGGTGCGGCGAGAACGGCCGCCGCGATCCCCCGGAGCCGGGCCGCCGCGCGCCGCCGCGGCTGCGCTGCCGGGTCGGTTTTCCGCGGACTCTCCTCGATCACGGTGTCGATGCGCACCGGGCCGTCCGGATCGGCGGCCGCCCGGACCGCCTCGGGAACGGAGGATTCCTCGAGCGTCGCGGGGTCGATGCGCACGAGGGCGCGATCGCCGCCGCCGCGGGCGTCCACGAAGGCGCGCATCGACCCGGCCTCGGCGAGGCCTGTGGCCACCGCCTCGCCCGACAGGCCGAGGTGCTCGCCGAGAAGCCGGTCGCGGATGCGCCGGATTCCGTCGCGGACCCGGGCTTCGTCCGCGCCGTCGATCGCCAGGTCGCACTCGGTGTCCAGCGCCATGCTGCGGCGCGCGAAGTTCGCCGAGCCAATGCGCAGCAGCACGTCGTCCGCGACCAGCACCTTGGAATGGATGAAAGTCGGGATGTCGCGGCCGCGCGACGCCATGGGATAGAGCAGGCGCAGCCGGCCGTGCCGGTCGGCGGCGGCGAGGCGGCGGAAGATCTCCTCCCGGAAGACCCCCATGGTGTTGCGCTCGAGCCAGCCGTGGCACTCGCGCGGCACGACGACGATCACCTCGGGGCCGTCCGGCTCGGCCAGCCGCTTCGCCAGCGCCTGCGCCAGCGTGTCGCTGGTGAAGTACTGGCTCTCCATGTAGAGGGAGCGCTTCGCCGCGCCGATGGCGTCGAGAAGGAGCGTCTCGCACTCGCGCGCCGGCGGCTGCGCCAGGAACTCCGGTTGGGTGCGCGCGATCCCGACTTCCGCACCGGCCAGATCGACCTCCGCGTCCGCGGGCCACAGGCGGGCGCCGTCTTCCGGCGAAGCAGCGGCGGGCGGCGGCAGCCGTCCGCCGTTCTGCGAGGTGCGCCAGCGCTCCCGCGCCAGCTCCCCGAGCCGCGCCGCCGCCGGCCCCGTCAGCATCGCCGCCACCTCGTGGTACGGACCGTAGGCCACCCCGTTCGCCTTGCGCAGAGGGTCGTCCGGTTCATGCCGCGGCGTGTCCCAGCGGTGCGTGGTCAGGTCGATGCTGCCGCAGAAGGCGATGGCGTCGTCCACCACGATGATCTTCTGGTGGTGACAGGCGGCGAGCGGGTGCCGGTCGTCGAACCCGAAGCGGACGTGGCGCGGTGTGCTCCATCCCAGCCGCCAGCGCAGCAGTGGGTCCCGCTCGAGGGTGTAGAGCACGTCGTAGCCCCAGATCAGGACGTGGCAGCGCAGATGGCGGCGGCGCCGCGCGACGTGCGCGAGGATGGCGTCGAGCCGGGTGGGCGCCTCATGGTTCGCGGCCGGTTCGACGAGGTCCACGGCCTGCAGGTCCCAGCCGATGATGAAAATGGATTGCCGCGCGGCAAGGAGCGCCTGCCGCACCCAGCGGAAATAATCGTCGGCATCCTGGACGCAGCGGAACCGGTCGGCGCGCTCGACGCGCCAGCAGTTCTTCCCCGGCGCGAGGAGGCCGGCCGGGAGCGTGTCGATGCCGGACGCGGCGGACTGGGCAGAGCTCGGGATTTGCACTCACGCCAGTCTCCGCACGATCCGGGTCGAAGACAGGCGGGAAGAGCCGGAAAGGCGTGTCGGGAAGATCCGGAGCGCCGGCGACGCCGCTTCAGCCGATGACTTGGAAACCCATGGAACGCGCCGCCGCGGCGAGCGCAGCGTCGTGCGTGGCGAACGTCAGGTCCGAGCCGGTCGATTCGCGCCAGACGAGGGCGGTGGCGAGATGAATGGCGCCCAGGCTTCCGAGCGGCGCCGGGAGGGGCTCGCCGGCCCGGCCGAGAACGGCGCGGCCCGGGTCGACGACCGTCATCTCGTCGAGGAGCCGGTACACCGCCTCGCGGCAGGCCGCCACGTCCTTGTCCACCATGTCGCCCCGGTGCCGCAGTCGATCGAGTGTCCTGAGGCACTCCACCTCGGCGAGCGCGCTCGCGATCCCTTCCTGGATCGAAGGCCACTCGCGGAGGCGGCCCTTCTGCCCCAGGATCACCCGGAGCAGGACGGACGAGTCCAGGTAGGCGATCACCTGTCCTCCCCGCGGTCCTCGAGCAGGACCGCCACCGCGTCGGTCTTGAGCCGGACCGGCGACGGGAGCGGTACTTTTTGCAGGGAGGGATGCCGGCCGCGCGGCCTTCGGAAGCGCAGCCCCTCCGCTTCGGTCGAGTAAGGAACGAGCCGCGCGACGGGCGTCTCGCGGTCCATCACGGCGTAGGTTGCGCCGCGACGGACCTCGCGCAGATGCTCGCTGAGCCGGGCTTTCAGTTCGGCGATGCGGACCTTTTTCATGACCACATGATAGTCACGACTGGTCATCTTGTCAATCAGGCTGTCGCGCGGGACGGACGCCGTCAGGCGCGGGGGCGGCGGCGCTTGAGCAGGCGCTCCTGGCGGAGGCGGCCGCGATCGCGCTTGCGGCGGATCTCCTCCCGCCGGAGGACCTCGGCCGACGCGGGACGCTCCGGCGTGGCCGGCGGGCCGGAGATCGGCCGCTCGTCCGGCGGCAGCGCGAGCATCGCCTGCTCGAGGTCGGAGAAATCCCCCGCGTCCGGTTTCTCGTCCCCGCGCCGCGGCGGCTCGATGTGCGTGGTCCAGAACTCCCGCACGCCGACGCGCCGCACGCCGCGCGGCAGCAGGTTGCCCAGCGTGTTGCGGTCGTTGGTCACGACGGTGACCGCCTCGCCGGCCTGCGCGCGCCGCCGCGCCTCCGACAGGATGCGATCGTCCGCCACCTGGTGGCCGCGCCGCGTGTAGACGATCTCGAACAGCGGCGTGCGCAGCGCATCGGGATTCGTGGCCAGCTCGTTACCGTCGAAGACGACGAGCACCCGCTCTCCCTGCTGGTGCGCGAAGGCCTGGAGGCGCTCGACGAGCCGGCTCCTCGCCTCGGCGCCGCGTCCGCTCGTCTGCAGGGCCTGCAGCCCGCCCAGCGCGAAGATGATGTTGTGACCGTCCAGGATCCAGATCAAGGAGGGCGGGATTGTATCGCGGCGGCTCCGGCGAACCGGGCCACAATACGCGGGCCATGGCCACAGGCAGAGCCCCCCTCTACGACCTGCTGCCTCCCGGCGAGGCCGGAAGCGACGAGCTGCTCGGGCGCTTCCTCGACTTCGTCGATTTCCGCGGGCTGACCCTCTACCCGGCGCAGGAAGAGGCGGTTTTGGCCCTCTTCGAAGGGCACAACGTCATCCTCAACACGCCGACGGGATCGGGGAAGTCTTTGGTCGCCTCGGCGCTGCACTTCGCGTCTCTGGCGCACCACCGGCGCTCGGTCTACACGTGTCCGATCAAGGCGCTGGTCAACGAGAAGTGGATGGCGCTGTGCCGCGAGCTGGGGCCGGAAAACGTCGGGCTCTCGACCGGGGACGCCACCGTCAACCACGACGCGCCGGTGCTGTGCTGCACCGCGGAGGTTTTGGCCAATATCGCCCTGCGCGAGGGGGAGGAGGCGCCCTTCGATGACGTGGTGATGGACGAGTTCCACTGGTACGCCGATCGCGACCGCGGGGTCGCGTGGCAGGTGCCGCTCCTGACCCTGCCGCGGACGCGCTTCCTGCTGATGTCGGCGACTCTGGGAGACGTCACGTTTTTCGCCGAGACCTTGACGCGGCTCAACGGCCGCCCGACCGCCACGGTCAAGTCGATCGAGCGGCCGGTGCCGCTCGAGTACTTCTATTCGGAGATCACCCTGGCGCAGATGGTCGAGACCCTGGTGGTGGAAAAAAAGGCGCCGGTGTACGTCGTCCACTTCACGCAGAAAGACGCCGCCGACAGCGCCCAGTCGTTCACCAGCCTCGACCTGTCCAGCCGCGAGGAGAAAAACGCCGTGGCGGAGGCCATCGCCGACGTGCGCTTCTCGAGCCCGTACGGCCCGACCATCCGCAAGTGGCTGAAGCAGGGGATCGGCATCCACCACGCGGGGCTCCTCCCACGCTACCGCGTGCTCGTCGAGCAGCTGGCGCAGCGCGGCCTCCTCAAGGTCATCTGCGGCACCGACACGCTCGGGGTCGGCATCAACGTGCCGATCCGGACGGTGCTGTTCTCGCGGCTGTGCAAGTACGATGGCCAGAAGACGGCGGTCCTGTCGGCGCGCGACTTCCACCAGATCGCCGGGCGCGCCGGGCGCAAGGGATTCGACGACCGCGGCTACGTCGTGGCGCAGGCGCCGGAGCACGCCATCGAGAACCTCCGGCTGCACGAGAAGGCGAAAGACGGGAAGAAGTTCGTGCGGCGCAAGCCCCCTGAGCACAACTTCGCCAACTGGGACCACGCCACTTTCACGCGGCTCATCGGCGCCCCGCCCGAGCGGCTGGCGTCGCGCTTCGAGGTGTCGCACGGCATGCTTCTGAACGTCCTGTCACGGCGCGGCGACGGCTGCGCCGCCATGCGGGCGCTCATCCGCGACAGCCACGAGACCGACCGGGCGAAGACCGCCCACTTCCGCCGCGGCTGGCAACTGTTCCGCGCCCTCGTGAAGCGCGGCATCGTGGCGATAGAAGACTCACGGGTGCGCGTCAACGTCGACCTGCAGGAAGACTTCTCGATGAACCAGGCGCTGTCACTCTACCTGCTCGAGACCATTCCGCTCCTCGACGCCGCCGCGGAGACCTATCCTCTTGATCTGCTGACGCTCGTGGAGAGCATCCTCGAGAGCCCGGAGCTCATCCTGCGACGCCAGATCGACAAGCTCAAGGACCGGGCGGTCGCCGAGATGAAAGCCGCCGGGCTCGACTACGACCAGCGCATGGAGAAGCTCGAAGCGATCGAGCACCCCAAGCCCTTGCGCGAGTTCGTCTACTCCACCTTCAACGCCTTCGCCGACCGCCATCCGTGGGTCGGCGAGGAGGCCATCCGCCCCAAGTCCATAGCGCGCGAGATGTACGAGGGGTTCCGGTCGTTC
The DNA here is from genome assembly GCA_035638075.1 of Verrucomicrobiia bacterium. Classification (GTDB taxonomy): domain Bacteria; phylum Acidobacteriota; class Polarisedimenticolia; order Gp22-AA2; family Gp22-AA2; genus DASRAU01. The sequence goes on along the minus strand of DASRAU010000036.1, from coordinate 65,035 downwards.
GCCGACTACGTCCAGGAGTACGACCTGGAGCGCGCCGAGGGGCTGCTGGTGCGCCACCTCCACAGCGTCTACAAGACGCTGCTGCAGACCGTCCCCGACCCGAACAAGACCGACGCCGTCTTCGAGATGGAGTTCTACCTGCGCGACATGCTGCGGCGGGTCGATTCGAGCCTCCTGGAGGAGTGGGAGCGGATGATGGACCCGGCGCGCGCCGCCGCCCCCGGCAGTGCGGCAGGCAGGGCCGGACAGGCGGCATCAGAAGAACCGCCCGACATCACCCGCGACGCGAAGACCTTCACCGCCGCGATCCGCGCCCGGCTGTTCGCCTTCCTGCGCGACTGGACCATCGAGCGGGACGAAGCGGCGCTCGAAGGGATCGACGCCCCCGGGGATGCCGCCGGGCGCCCGTGGACGCCCGAGCGGCTGCGCGAGGCGCGCGAAGCCTACCGCGTCGAGCACGCTCCCATGCGTCTCGACCCCGAGGCGCGCAACCTGCGCCACACGCACGTCACGGCGTCCGACGACCGCGCCCGCTGGAACGTGCAGCAGACCCTGGTCGACCCCGACGGCCACAACGACTGGATTCTCGAGATCGAGGCCGACCTCGCGGCGTCACGGGCCGCCGGCGAGCCGGTGCTGCGGTTGGTCAGGATGGCGAGCATATCTACTCCGTCCGCCGGCGATCATGCGTAACGACGCACCGCACGCTTCCGATAGGCCCTGACTTCCCGGGAGACGCGCATTCCGCGAGATTCTCCGCTTCGGCCGTCTCTCGCGGATGGCACGGATCTCTCACTTCGTCTACGATCGGCTCATGTCCCTCGTCAAGCGCCGCAAGCGCGGAGCGCGCGGCAGACATGCAGGCCGTGGAGGTGGCTCCATGATCCCTGGAGTTCGTTTCCTCGTGGACGAAGCCGGCGAGAAAACCGCAGTCATGATCGATCTCCGGACAAACAGCGAGTTGTGGGAGGACTTCTACGACCGCGCCCTCGCAGAGCAACGGCGCGGCGAACCCCGGGAGTCCCTGGCTCAGGTCAAGGCCCGTCTCCGTCCCCGTCGACGGCGACCGGCACGTGGCTGAATTCGAGCTTCGCTTCACGCGGTCGGCGCGAAAAGAGCTCGAGCGCCTGACGCCTCGCCTCGCCAGGAAAGTGCTCGACCAAATCGAGGGCCTCGGGACTGCCCCTCGACCGCCGGGTTGCCGGATGCTGACGGGCCCCTCATCTCTTTGGCGGATTCGAATCGGGGATTACCGGGTTCTCTACGAGATTCAGGACGGAGAGCGAGTCGTCGACATCATTGCCGTGCGGCATCGAAGCGACGCCTACCGCTAATCGGGGTTGCTTCCGGCATCCAATCTCACACGTCCGGGGTGGTCCGCTTCCTCAGCAACCGCCGCTTCCGGATGCCGCGGATCGCCTCGTCCAGCTTGTGCAGGAAGCGCGAGCGGTCGGCCGGCTGGAACGGCGCCGGGCCGCTCGATTTCTCGCCGATGTCGCGCAGGTGCGACATCAGCTCGCGGTTCGCCAGGGCGCTGCCGATGTTGTCCTCGGTGAACTCCCCTCCCCGCGGGTTGACGACGACCGCGCCGTTCTGAAGGCAGCGCGACGCCAGCGGGATGTCGGCGGTGATGACGATGTCGTCGGTGGCCGCGTGGCCGGCGATCCAGTCGTCCACTTCGTCGAGCCGGTCGCCCACGACCTGCAGCCTGTAGCGCTCGTCCATCGGGATGCGGATCGGCTGGTTCGACACGACGACGACCCGCAGGTCGTGGCGGCGCGCGATCTTGTAGGTCTCCTCCTTGACCGGGCAGCCGTCGGCGTCGATGTAGATGTCCAGCACGGGCTAAGGGTCTCCGGGGCGCGGCGCCAGGGCGTAGCGCTGCACCGACCCTTCGAGCCCGACCTCGCCGATGCTGACGTAGAGGCGCTCCCCGGTCAGCAGCAGCGCGAAGACCATGCGGCGCTCCAGCCGGGCCACCAGCCCGTCCACGAGCGACCGCTCGAATCCGTACAGCTCGACATCGGGACCCCGGTGGATGCGCCTCCCCGTCCACTGCTCGAGGATCCTGTCCGGGTCCTTGTGGGTGTAGACGGCGACGCGCGCCGCCGCCTTGCTGGCTTTGTGGATCCGCGCGGCGTCGGGCGCGCCGATGTCGATCCAGACGCGGACCCGGCCGGTCAGATCGCGGACGGCGATCGCCGGCTCCTCCGGCTCGGCGATGCCGTTGGAGAAGCCGATCCCTTCGGCGTACTCGAGACAGTAGGCGAGGATACGGACGAGGAAGCCCTCCGCCGACTCGGAGGGGTGCCGGGCGGCCCGGAACGACAGCCGCTCGTAGACCCCCCGATCGACGTTGGCGAGCTGGATCTCGAACAGGTGAATCGTCGCGTTCAGCGCCAGGTGGCAGGCTCCATGCGGATTTCCGCCCGATTATAGGCGGTCGAAGGCGGCACGCGGGATAAGATAAGAAGTCCGTCGCCCCCGGAGCCCTCGCCGAGATGCACTTCGCCGTCGATTTGTCGCGCATTTCCGAGGCCCCCTTCCGCGAGGAGGTGCTGCGGGCGGTCCTCGACCTCGGGCACGAACCGCGTTCCAACGGCCATGCGCGCTCCAACGGCCACGGACCGGCGCGGCCGGGACCGGCGCGGCTGGTGATCCTGGCGGATCTCTCCAGCCTGGCGCCGGCGTACTCCCGGAGCGGCTGGGCCGCGTGGCGGGAGTGTTTTCCGAGCCTGAGCCCCCTCCTGGTCGCTTTCGTGCGTCATCATGACGACCCGCGATGGGGACACCTGCTCAACCAGCTGATGCTCTCGTCCGCCTGCCGGCTGTGGCTGTACAAGATCGGCCCCTACTCCCTGAAGAAGGACCTGAACACCTGCCTGACGGAGTTCGCGGCGCATCTCGATCCGGAGGCGGTGCTCGACGTCGTGTACGACCCCTCCGACCGCACCGTGCGCCTCGACTTCGCGGACGGCGCGCGCCGGACGCTCCCCTGGGCGGCGCTGCAGCTGCCGCCGCTCCACCCGGCCCTGCGGCCGGAGACCATCCGCGTCGGCGACAACCCGGAGCAGGTCGAGATCCTCGACGAGGACGGCGAGGTCTACGGCATCGCCACCTCCCGGCTGCGAACCCTGGCGGGGGCGGTCAGGCGGGGCGCGGCAGCGCTTCCGTACCGCGGCTCGCGTCCGGGGACGGCGCGCAGCCTCTAACTGCGCCTCACCGCAGGCGAAGCGGGTCCACGAGATGACCGCGGTCATCGACGGCTCCTCCCCGGAGCAGGAACCCATCCGCGCCGAGATCTTCGGCATCGAGCGTCTCGAGCAGCACGCCCTGAGCCTGGCCGAGGCCCACCAGGCCGGGGGCCGGCCGCCGCGCGGGCGCCCTCTCCTCCCCCGGGTCCGCGACAACGCACAGGTGCTCCTGGCCGGGTACCGGGACATCGCCGCCACCGTCCTGGCGAAGAAGCCGATCACGCCGGCGGCGGAGTGGATCCTCGACAACTTCCATGTCGTGGACGAACAGCTCCGCGGCATCCGCGACCACCTGCCGCGCAGCTACTACCGCCTGCTGCCGAAGATCGCCGCCGGTCACCTGGCGGGGTACCCGCGCGTCTACGGGCTGGCCTGGGCGTACGTCGCCCACACCGACAGCCGCTTCGAGCTGGAGACGCTGCAGCGCTTCGTCCAGGCCTATCAACGCGGCCAGCCGCTGACCATCGGCGAGATCTGGGCGGTCGCCATTCACCTGCGCGTGGCCCTGGTGGAAAACCTGCGCCGGCTGTCGCAGGCGATCAACCGCGCCCGCGAGGGTCGGGCCCGGGCCGACGCGCTGGCGGATCGCCTGCTGGCGCCGGGCGACCAGCCCCCGGAGCGCTCCGAGGCGGCCCTGGGCGGTCTGGGAAATGCCCTGCTGTCGCGTGCCTTCGCGGTGCAGCTCGTGCAGCGCCTGCGCGGCCAGGATCCCTCCGTCACCCCGGCCCTCGCCTGGCTCGAAACGCGGCTGGGCGCCCAGGGGACCACGGCGGACGAGGTGGTCGCGCAGGAGCACCAGGCCCAGGCCGCGGCCAACGTGACGGTGCGCAACATCATCTCCAGCATGCGCTGGATGTCCTCCATCGACTGGACCGTGTTCTTCGAGAGCGTCAGCCTGGTGGACGAGGTCCTGCGGCAGGCCCCCGGCTTCGCGGCGATGGATTTCAACACCCGCGACGAGTACCGGGCGCGGATCGAGCGGCTCTCACGTCGATCGTCCCGCTCGGAGATCGAAGTGGCGCAGGAGGCGGTGAGCCTGGCCGGCGGTGTCGCGGGCGCCGGCCCTGCCTCGGCGGCGCGCCTGGACCCCGGGTATCACCTGCTCGCCGGCGGACGACGGGCGTTCGAGCGGCGCCTCGGCTTCCGCGTCCCCTGGAGCATCCGGATCCGCCGCGCCTTCCGCGCCCATCCCCTCGCCGGCTATCTCGGAAGCATCGCCGTTCTCACCGCGCTTTTGCTCGCGAGCCCGCTCTTCCTGACCTTCGCCGCGGGGGCCGCTCCCCGGGTGCTGGCGCTTCTGGCCCTGTTCGCCCTGGTGCCGGCGTCCGAGATCGCCATCGCCATCGTCCAGCGCCTCGTCCCCTGGCTCATCCCGGCCCGCCTGCTCCCGAAGCTCGAGCTCGCGGGGGGCGTCCCCGCGGAGCTTCGCACTCTCGTCGCCGTCCCCACGATGATCCGGAACCAGGGCGACATCGCGGGGCAGCTCGAACGCCTCGAGGTGCACTACCTCGCCAATCCCGAAGGGCATCTCCACTTCGCCCTGCTCACCGATTGGACCGACGCCGCCGCGGAGACGGTCCCCGGCGACGCGGATCTCCTCGACGCGGTGAGCGCCGGGATCGCGCGCCTCAATGCGCGCTACGGCAGCCTCCCCGGCGGCGAGGCACGCTTTCTCCTGCTGCACCGCCGCCGTCTCTGGAACCCGCGCGAAGGGAAATGGATCGGCTGGGAACGGAAGCGGGGCAAGCTCCACGAGCTGAACCGGCTGCTGCGCGGCGCCACGGACACCACCTTCGTCCCGATCGGGGGGAGGGCGCCCGCGGTGCCGCCGGGCGTCCGCTACGTCATCACCCTGGACTCCGACACGCGTCTGCCCATGGGGAGCGCCCGCCGCCTGGTCGGGGCGATGGCGCACCCCTTGAACCGCCCGCGCTTCGACCCGCGCAAGGGACGCGTGGTCGAGGGGTACGCGATCGTGCAGCCGCATCTCACCCCCAGCCTGCCGACGGGGCCGGACAGCACCACCCTGCAGCGGATCCTCTCCGGCCCCGGAGGGGTGGATCCGTACGCGGCGGCGATCTCCGACGTGTACCAGGATCTCTTCGGCGAGGGTTCGTACACCGGCAAGGGGATCTACGACGTCGATGCGTTCGAGGCGGCGCTCGCCGGAAGAGTCCCGGAGAACACCCTCCTCAGCCACGATCTCTTCGAGAGCGCCTTCGCCCGCGCCGGGCTGGCGACCGACGTGGACCTGTTCGAGGAGTTCCCCGCCCACTACGGGGTCGCGGCGCGCCAGCGCCACCGCTGGGTCCGCGGCGACTGGCAGCTCCTCCCCTGGATCCTGAACCCGCGCGCCGGCCTGCCCGGCCACGCCCGCTGGAAGATGACCGACAACCTGCGCCGCAGCCTCGCCGCGCCGTCGACCTTCCTGCTCGCGGCGGCGGCCTGGATCCTGCCCGGCGTTCCTCCCCTCGGCTGGACCGCCCTGTTCCTGGGCTCGATCGTGCTGCCGGCGGTGATCCCGATCCTCGACGGGCTGGTTCCGAGACGCCGGGGGATCTCCAAGCGCAGCCACCTGCGCGCCGTGGGGAACGACATCCAGACCGCCCTGGCGCAGACGCTCCTGGCGATCACCATGCTGGCGCACCAGGCCTGGCTGATGGTCGACGCCATCGTCCGCACCCTCTGGCGGCTGGGCCTCTCGAGACGTCATCTGCTGGAGTGGGTGACGGCCGCGCAGGCCGGCTCCGGCGCCGACCTGAAACTGCGGAGCTTCCTGCGTCAGCTCGCCCCCGGGGTGGTTCTGGCCGCCGGCGCGGGCCTGCTCGTGGTCCTGCTCAAGCCGGAAGCCCGGCTGGTGGGACTCCCGTTCGTCGCGCTCTGGGTCCTGGCTCCCGTCCTGGCGTGGCGCATCAGCCTGCCGCCGAAGATCGCCTCGTCGCAGGTGCTCGACTCCGACGAGACCCGCGCCCTGCGGATGGTCGCGCGGCGCACCTGGCGCTTCTTCGAAAGGTTCGTGGACCAGGAGAATCACCACCTGCCGCAGGACAACTTCCAGGAAGATCCCGAGCCGGTCGCGGCCCACCGGACCTCGCCGACGAACCTGGGGCTCTACCTCCTCAGCACCACGGTCGCCCGCGACTTCGGCTGGATCGGGACCCTCGAGATGCTCGAACGGCTCGAAGCGACGCTTCGGACGATGGCCGACCTGCACCGCGTGCACGGCCACTTCGTCAACTGGTACGACACCCGGACTCTGCGGCCGCTCGAACCGGTCTACATCTCGACCGTGGACAGCGGCAACCTGGCCGGGCACCTGATCGCCCTGGCCCAGGCCTGCCGCGAGCTGGCGCGCCGTCCGCCCATCGGCCCGGAGGCGCTCGACGGCATCGGCGACGCCCTGCACCTGCTCGAGGACGCCGCCGCCGCGGCCGGGCGATCCAGGCGGACTCCGGCGGTGACGGAGCGGCTGCTGCGCGAGCGGGTCGAACGCCTGTCGGAGCTCCTCGCATCCGCGCCGGCGAGTCTCCCCGAGTGGCACGGGCGGCTCGACGCTCTGCAGAGCGGGGCGGTCGACCTCGCCACCATCGCCCGCGGCCTGGCGATCGGCCTGGAGGACGCCGCCGCCCGATCCGGGCTTCTGACCTGGGCCGCGGCCCTGCAGGACGCCGTCCGGAGCCATCGCCGCGATTTCGAAGCGGCCTCTGCGGGGGCGCGTCTCGCCGCGATCGCGGCGCGGGCCGAGGACCTGGTCGGGGAAATGGACTTCCAGGTCCTCTTCGATTCCACCCGCAAACTTTTCTCCATCGGCTCCAGCGTCGCCGACGGCCGGCTCGATCCCGGCAGCTACGATCTGCTGGCGTCCGAGGCGCGGCTCGCCAGCTTCGTCGCGGTCGCCAAGGGGGACGTCCCGCCGCAGCACTGGTTTCTCCTCGGCCGGTCGCTCACGCCGGTGGGGCGCGGGGCGGCGCTCCTGTCCTGGTCCGGGTCGATGTTCGAATACCTCATGCCGCTTCTGGTGATGCGGCAGCCGGCGCGCAGCCTCCTGGATCTCACCTGCCGCCTGGTGGTGCGGCGGCAGATCCACTATGGCGCCGAGCGCGGCGTCCCCTGGGGGATCTCGGAGTCGGCGTACAACGTGCGCGACGCGGAGCTCACCTACCAGTACTCGGACTTCGGCGTTCCGGGGCTGGGGCTCAAGCGGGGGCTGTTCGAGGACGTGGTGGTGGCGCCCTATGCCACGGCGCTGGCCGCCATGCTGGATCCGCGCGCGGCGCTGCACAACTTCTCACGCCTCGAAGGGGCGGGGGCCCTGGGCCCCTGCGGCTTCTACGACGCGCTCGACTACACCCCGGCGCGACTGCCCGAAGGGACCTCGGTCGCGATCGTCCGCGCCTTCATGGCGCATCACCAGGGGATGACCATCGTCGCGCTGGGGAACGTGGTCCACGACGAAGCGACCCCGCGGCGCTTCCATTCCCATCCCCTGATCCAGGCGGCGGAGCTGCTCCTGGAGGAACGGACGCCGCGGGCGGTGGCCGTGGCCCGGCCGCGCGCCGAGGAGGTCCTGGAGGCGGCGCATGTCCGCGATCTGGTCCCGCCCGCCCTGCGGCGCTTCGACTCGCCGCACGACACTCCCCCCCGCACGCACGTGCTGTCCAACGGCCGCTACACGGTGATGCTGACGGCGGCCGGATCGGGATTCAGCCGCTGGGGCGAAAGGGCCGTCACCCGCTGGCGCGAGGACGCCACCCGCGACCACTGGGGGACGTTCGTCTTCCTGCGCGACGCGGGCACGGGCGCCGTCTGGTCCGCCGGCTTCCAGCCTTGCGGCACCGAGGTGGACCGGTACGACGTGGTCTATTCCGAGGACCGGGTGCGGATCACGCAGCAGGACGCGTCGCTGTCGATCGTGCTCGAGGTGGTGGTGTCGCACGAGGACGACGCCGAGCTGCGCCGCCTCACCGTGACCAACCACGAGAGCCGCGCCCGCACCATCGAGATCACCTCCTACGCCGAGGTGGTGCTGGCGCCCCAGGCGGCGGACGAGGCGCACCCGGCTTTCTCGAACCTGTTCGTCGAGACCGAGTTCGTCGCCACGCACGGGGCCCTGCTGGCGACGCGGCGGCCGCGCTCGGCGGACGAGGCACGCGTCTGGCTCGCCCACGTGGCCGCCTCCGAGACCGAGCCTGCCGGCCCGCTGCAGTTCGAGACCGACCGCGTCCGCTTCCTGGGCCGCGGTCGCGGCGTCCGGACGGCGTCCGCGGTGCTCGACGGCGGCCCGCTCTCGAACACCGCGGGGACGGTCCTCGACCCGATCGTCAGCCTGCGGCACCGCATGGTGATTCCCCCCGGGGGAATGGTGCGCATGGTGTTCACGACGCTGATGGCCCCCTCGCGGGAGCAGGCCCTCGAGATCGCGGAGAAATACGGCCAGCCGGCGACCTTCGAGCGCGCCTCGGCCCTCGCCTGGACGCAGGCGCAGGTGCAGCTGCAGCACCTGCGCATCACCCAGGACGAGGCGCACCTCTTCCAGCGGCTGGCCAACCGGCTCCTGTACGCCGATCGCACCCTGCGCGCGGGGGCGCGCGAGCTCGCCTCGAGCCGCGGCGGTCCCGGTGGACTCTGGGCGCACGGTATTTCCGGCGATCGCCCGATCGCGCTGCTGCGCATCGAGCGTGAGGACGAGCTGGAGATCGCGCGGCAGCTGCTGCGCGCCCAGGAATACTGGAGACTGAAGGGGATCCCCGCCGACCTGGTGATCCTGAACGCGCAGGGCGCCTCCTATGCCCAGAACCTGCAGCACGCCATCGAAGCGATGGCGCGGGCGAACCAGCCGGCGACCGGGACCGAGGCGCAGGCGACGCACGGCGGCGTCTTCGTGCTGCGGGAGGATCTCCTCCCCGCGCCCGACCTGGCGGTGCTGCGTTCGGCGGCGCGCCTGCTGATCGTGGCGAACCGCGGCACCCTCTCGGAGCAGGTGGTGCGGGAGACCGTGCCCAGCCCCGCGCCGATGCCGCCGCGGCGCCGCCCGGCGCGGCCCCGCCCCGGCCCGGCCATCCGCCCGGTCCTCGATCTGCGTTTCTGGAACGGGCTCGGAGGCTTCACGCCGGACGGCCGCGAATACGTCACCGTGCTCGACCGCGGCCAGTGGACTCCGGCCCCCTGGATCAACGTCGTCGCCAACCCGGACTTCGGGTTCCAGGTCTCCGAGGCGGGATCGGGACACACCTGGTCCAAAAACAGCCGCGAGAACAAGCTCACGCCCTGGTCGAACGATCCGGTCGGCGACCCGCCGGGGGAGACGTTCTACGTGCGCGACGAAGAGAGCGGGGCGTTGTGGGGGCCGACCTGCCTGCCGATCCGCGAGGAGAACGGGGCGTACGTCATCCGCCACGGCCAGGGCTACAGCCGCTTCGAGCACGTCGCGCACGACATCGGGCTCGATCTCCTGCAGCTCGTGCCGCCGGCGGATCCGATCAAGATCTCCCGCCTGACGCTGCGCAACCTGTCCGGCCGCAGGCGGCGCCTGAGCGTGACGGCATACGTCGAGTGGGTGCTCGGAGTCGCCCGGACCGGGACCGCCCCTTACGTCGTCACCGAGACCGACCCCGCGACCGGGGCGATCCTGGCGCGCAATGCCTGGAACGGAGAGTTCGCGTCGCGCGTCGCGTTCGCCGCCCTGGGCCGCCGCCCGACCGCCACGACCGCCGATCGCCTCGAGTTCCTCGGCCGGAACTCCGGCCCCGATCGCCCCGCCGCGCTCGAGCCAGGCAGGAGACTCTCGGGCAGGATCGGGTCAGGCCTCGACCCGTGCGCGGCCCTGCAGACGATCGTCGAACTGGAGCCGGGCGAAAGCAAAGAAGTGCTGTTCCTGCTGGGCCAGGGGGAAGGCCGCGAGGAATGCGGGCTCCTCATCGAACGCTATCGCCAGGCGGACGGCAAAGCACTTCTCGCCGAGGTGCGGGAGCACTGGGACGGCCTGCTCGCAGCGGTGCAGGTCACGACCCCCGACCCCGCCATGGATCTGCTGCTCAACCGCTGGCTCCTGTACCAGATGCTCTCCTGCCGTCTCTGGGGCCGTTCCGCCTTCTACCAGGCGGGCGGGGCGTACGGCTTCCGCGATCAGATCCAGGACGTTCTGGCGGTCGCGGCGACGAGCCCCGAACTCGTGCGGGAGCACCTGTTGCGCTGCGCGGCCCGGCAGTTCAAGGAGGGGGACGTGCAGCACTGGTGGCATCCGCCGACCGGGCGCGGCGTGAGGACCCGGATCTCCGACGATCGCCTGTGGCTTCCCTACGCGGTCGCCCACTATCTGGAGACCACCGGGGACGAGTCCGTGCTGGACGAAGAGATCGCCTGGCTCGAGGGGGCGCGGCTCGGAGAGCACGAGCAGGAGGCGTATTTCCAGCCGGCGGAATCGGAGGAGCGCGCCACGCTGTTCGAGCATTGCGCGCGGGCGCTCGATCGGAGCCTCGAGACGGGAGAGCACGGCCTTCCCCTGATCGGCGCCGGGGACTGGAACGACGGCATGAACCGCGTCGGTCACGAGGGCCGCGGCGAGAGCGTCTGGCTGGCGTGGTTCCTGTGCGTGAACCTGCGGCAGTTCGCGGCCATCGCCGGGCGACGCGGAGCAGGAGAACGCGCCGATCGCTGGCGGCAGAAAGTCGCCTCGCTCCAGACCGCGATTCAGAAGGAGGGCTGGGACGGGGCCTGGTACCGGCGTGCCTTCTTCGACGACGGCACGCCGCTCGGATCCGCCGCCGACGAGGAATGCCGCATCGATTCCATCGCGCAGTCGTGGGCGGTCCTCTCCGGGGATGGCGACCAGGCGCGGGCGCGCCGGGCCATGGCCTCGGTCGAAGAACACCTCGTCCGGCGCGACGACCGGCTGCTGCTGCTCCTCGCCCCGCCGTTCGATCGGCTCCCCCGCGATCCCGGGTATATAAAAGGATACCCACCCGGGGTGCGCGAGAACGGCGGGCAGTACACCCATGCGGCGATCTGGTCGGTGATGGCTTTCGCGGCCCTGAACGAAGGGGACAAGGCGGCCGGCCTGTTCGATCTCCTCAACCCCATCCATCACGCGGACGATGCCGAAAGACTCCGCCGATACCGGGTGGAGCCCTACGTCGTCGCCGCCGACGTCTACTCCGAGCCGCCCCACACCGGACGCGGTGGCTGGACGTGGTACACCGGGGCCGCCGGCTGGCTGCATCGCGCCGGCCTGGAGTCGATCCTCGGCTTGCGCAAGCGCGGCGCCTCACTCTCGATCGACCCGTGCATCCCACGAGGCTGGAAGGGGTTCGAGATCGCCTGGCGCCACGGCCGGAGCCTCTACCGGATCACGGTCGAGAACCCGAACGGGGTCAGCTGCGGAGTGTCCCGCATCAGCCTCGACGGCGCCCTGCTCCGGGGAGGCGCGCTCGTTCCCCTCGCGGACGACGGCCGCGAGCACCACGTCCAGGTGCTGCTCGGAGAGATCCCGGTCAATCCGGGTCGTGACTGAATCCTGTGTCCGGAGCGGCCTGACAAATCGGGCCAAGAGTGCCCCCGTTCTCCAATTCCGAGCGCAGCGTGGAGCCGGGACCGGCCCCGACCACCTCGGCACCGGATGAGCAGGGATCCATACTTGGAGATGATTTCTTCCCGGCCTCGTGGAATCATTCTCGTCGAGCCCGACATCAATCCCGTCGCGCGGCGTTTCAGCCTTCCGAACATCGCGAACTATCCGCCCCTCCCCCAGGTGCGTCTCGCCGGCCAGCTCCCGCCCGGGGAGAGCGTGGCGATCGCGGATCTGCGCATCGCGGGCGAGCGGCGGCGATTGCTCGAGCGCGTCCGGCGGGATCCACCCGCCCTCGTCGGCATCTCCCTCACCTTCACGTCCAACGGCGACGAGGCGATCGAGGTGGCCGCGGCCATCCGGAGGCTCTCCCCCGCGACCGGCATCGTCTTCGGCGGCACCGCCCCCTCGGAAGACCCCGCGTCGTTCTGGAGCTCGGCGGCGGACCTGATCTGCCACCGGAGCGGCGACGCCTCCTTCGCGGCCCTGGCCGCCGAGGTGCGCGAGACGGGAGGGATGCCGGCACGCTTCCCCGGGTTCTTTCACCGCGACGGCGGGCGCTTCGTCCTCGAGCCGGGACCTGCCGCCGCGCCCCTGGCGAGCCTCCGGCCCAACGCGTGGCACCTGCTGCCGAAACGTTACTGGCGCGGCTACTTCCAGGGGTTCCGGCCCACCGGCATGGGTCAGACGAGCGAGGGCTGCCCCTACGACTGCACCTTCTGCACCGTCTGGAAGACGCACGGCCGCAGGGTCTCGGTGGCCTCCCTCGCCAACGTGAAGCACGACTTCGATTCGCTCCCCCCGTCCGTGCGCGCCTTCTTCTTCGCGGATGACATCTGGATGCAGGCCAGCGAGACCCAGCTTCGGGAGCTCTACGACCCGCTCCTGGCGTGGATGGCCTCCGACTTCCTGCCGCGCCATCCCGATTTCTGGCTGACGGCCGAGACCCGCACCGACCTGTATCTGCGCGAGGAGGATCGCTTCTATGGCTGGATCAAGCGCGGCGGGCTGAAGCGGATCCTCTTCGGCGTGGAGGCGGTGACCGACGAGCAGCTCCGGAGCTTCAGCAAGCGGAACTCCGTCGACCGCAACATCGAGGCCATCCGTCGTGCCGCGGAGGCCGGGGCCATCGTCACGGCCCAGTTCGTCATCCCGTGCGATGCGACCCGCGCCTACTTCGACGAGATGGTCCGGTTTCTGAAGGTCCATCGGCGCTGGATTCGGACGTCCAACTTCACCATCGCGACGCCGCTCCCGGGCACCGACCTGTACGAGGACTCCCTGAAGGAGTCGCCCGAGCTCGCCGACCGGGGCGCCATCTCGCACTCGGCGTTTTCGCTCTTCACGGCGCTGACCCCGACCCGGCTCGACGTCCGCGAGTTCTACGAGCAGGTGGCCCGGGTGTTCCGCGCGGCCAACCAGGTCCGCTTCAGTCTCGAGGCCCAGCAGCAATGCCTGCGGATGGTGTTCCAGTCCCCCTGGCTGATCCGTCGCCTCGCCCGGGCGCCGCTGGCGCTGCGGGCGCTGACCGATCCCGGCACCTTCCTCGACGTCCACAGGCTCGTCCAGGGGGATCGGCTTCTCGTGCCCCGGCCCGCGTCACCGCCTGCACCACCCGCGTCCCAGCCAACCCCCCGGCTCGCCTGAGCCGTTCCCGATCCGCGTCAGGCCCATGCTGACGCGCGATTCAGGCCAACACTCGACTGCGGAATCCCGCGCTTGCAACGCAAGATGACGAGTGCCTTCCGCCGTCACGATCGTCGATCGCCCGGCTTTCATCCTGATGGAGAAGGAATGGAACGCGCTCGTCGAGACGACGTCCGACCAGCCCTTCTACCGGCATGAGTACCTGCGAAGCTGGATGGACCATTTCGTGCCCGACGCGACGCTGAAGATCCTCACGGGCCGCGACCACGCGGGGACACTCGTCGCGGCGCTCCCGCTCGTGGCCGACCGCGGCTTCCTCTATGGGCTCCCCGTCCGGCGGCTGGTCTCGCCGACGAGCGTCCACTCCGGCCGATTCGACCTCATCGCGGCGGATCGCCGCTCGGCGGCGCGGTCGTTTCTCCGGACGCTGGCCGACGACGACACGTGGGACATGATCCGGATCACCGATGTGCCGGCGGGGGGGAACGCCTGGGACCTCTACGACGCGGCCCTGGAAGCCGGCTTCCCCGCGGGGGCCTGGGAGTCCCAGCGCAGTCCGTTTCTCGCGCTTCCTGCCTCCTACGACAAGCTGGAAGCCCGCCTGTCCTCCAAGTTCAAGGCGAACCTGCGCCGCCGCCGCAGGCGGCTCGAAGAGCGCGGCGACGTCCGCGTGGAGTGTGTGACCGGCGGCGGCGCGCTCGAGCGACGCCTCGAGGATCACTTCGCGCTCGAACGCAGCGGCTGGAAGGGGCGCAAGGGGACCGCGGCCGCCCAGAGCAGCCGGACGCGCGGCTTCTACACGGGCCTGGCGCACGGGGCGGCCCGCGGCGACTACCTGTCGCTCTCCTCCCTGCATGTCGCCGGCAGGGCGATCGCCTCCCAGTACGGGCTGGCGCGGCGGGGCGTGTATTCCCTCTTGATGACCTGCTACGACGAGACCTGGAGCGAGTACAGCCCCGGGAACCTCCTGATGGAAACGGTGATGCAGCGCTGCGTCGCGGGCGGCCTGAGCGAGTTCGATTTTCTCGGCTGCGATCTGGGGTGGAAGCTGGACTGGAGCCCGACCGCCCGGGCGCACCATTGGTTTTTCATCTTTCGCGACAACCGCCTGGGCCGGATGCTGAAGAAAGCCAAGTTCGACTGGATCCCGGCGGCGAAAGAGGGCCTGAGACGATGGACACGGAGGCAGGATGCCGGCACCCAGGTCGTCAGCAGCCACTGACGCCGTCGAGGTCGTCGATCGCTCTGGCTTCCCGGCCCTGGAGCAGGAATGGAACGACCTCGTCGTCACGACGCGGGACGAGCCGTTCTATCGCCATGAATTCCTGCGTGTCTGGATGAAGCACTTCAACCCGGGGAGCAGGCTGGAGGTCCTCACGACCCGGGACCGGAACGGAAAGCTGGCGGCGGCGTTTCCCCTCATGAGGACCCGGGGCTTCATCTGCGGACTCCCGGCGCGCCTGGGGACTTCGACCGGCAACACCCACTCCTGCCGCTTCGACATGCTGGCCGAAGACGGCAGCGCCGCCGGCAGGACGTTCTTCGCCCACCTGGCGGCCGACAAGGGCTGGGACGTGCTCCGGATCGCCGATGTGCCGGACGGTGGCAACGCCTGGCATCTCTATCGCGCGGCCGAGCAGGCCGGCTTTCCGGTCGGGACCTGGGAATCCCAGAACAGCCCCTACCTGCCGCTGCCGTCCTCCTATCGGGAACTGCAGACCGGGTTGAGCACCGGCTTCAAAGCCAATCTTCGCCGCAAGCGGCGGCGACTGGAGGCGATGGGCACGGTGCGCGTCGATCACGTCACCGGCGGCCCCGACCTCCAGGCACGCCTGGACGAGGCCTTCGCCATCGAGCGGAGCGGCTGGAAGGGGAAGCAGGGAACCGCGATCTCGCAGAGCGCGCAGACCTACGGGTTCTATTCGGAGCTGGCCCACACCGCCGCCGCCCGCGGCTACCTGTCGCTGAGCTTCCTCCTGCTCAACGGCAAGTCGATCGCCTTTCATTACGGCCTCACCTATGGCGGCGTCTGCTATGTGCCGAAGCTCGGGTACGACGAGGCGTACAAGGAGTGCAGCCCCGGCCTGCTGCTCATCGAGGAAGGGATCCGGAACTGCATCGCGCGCGGGGTGAAGGGCTTCGACTTCCTCGGTCTGCCCGGAGGATGGAAGACGCGGTGGAGCCAGAAAACGCGCCGGCACAACTGGCTCTACATCTTCCGCGACTCCCGATTCGGACAGGCCCTGAGGACGACCAAGTTCACGCTGCTGCCGGCGGCGAAGCAGGTCCTGCGGGGCTGGAGAGGACGGCGTGGAAGCGACGACTGAGCCGACGGTCTTCGTCCCGGCGTTCCCGACGCTCGCCCCGGAGATGTTCCTGCGCCGCGGCGCGGGACGCCGCGAGCACCCTTTCTCCTCCCCCACCGTCCACTATTTCTACTTCGCGCGCAACGCCATCTGGAACACCGTCAGGATGCTCGGCCTCGATCGCGGCGAGGTCCTCGTCCCCGCGTACCACCACGGGGTCGAGATCGAATCGATTCTCGATGCCGGCGCCCAGGTCAGGTTCTATCGCATCGGCGGCCGCTTCGAAGTGGATCTCGACGACGTGGAACGGAAGATCACCTCCAGGACCACCGCTCTCTACCTGACGCATTTCGCCGGCTTCCCGGGACCCGTGCGCGACATGAAGCGGCTGGCCGAGAAGCACGCGCTGCCCCTGATCGAAGACTGCGCCCTGGCGCTGTTCTCGCGTGACGGCGATCGGCCGCTGGGCGTCACCGGCGACGTCGCCATCTTCTGCCTCTACAAGGTCCTGCCGGTCCCGCACGGGGGGGCCCTGGTCTTCAATGGTCCGGGGACGTCCGGCCTCTCCGACCTCCGGCCGCCGCCGCTCTCCTGCACGTTGAGCCTCCTGTCTTCGTCCCTGCTCCGCAATGTCGCGTTGCGCGGGGGCAGGGCCGGCCGCCGCCTGCGCAGGGCCGCGCTCGGCCTGGGGAAGAGCTCACTCAAGGCGGCGAACATCACGCCGGTCCTGACCGGCACGCAGCACTTCGATCGGGCGCACCTGGGGCTGGGATTCAGCCGGCTGAGCCGGCGGATCGTGCTCGGGCAGGATGCGGAGGCGATCATCGCCACCCGCCGGCGCAACTATCTCTTCCTGCTGGACCGCCTGCGCGACCTGTCCGAGCCGGTCTTCCCCACCCTGCCCGCGGGCGTGGTCCCGCTCTTCTACCCGATGCTGGTGCAGGACAATCGCGCCACCGTCGCGCGCCTGCTGGCCCGCGGCATCGAGGCGGTCGACTTCTGGCGGGACTTTCACCCCGCCTGTCCCGCCGCCGAATTCCCGGAGGTCTCCCGGCTCCGCACGGGCATGATGGAAGTCCCCTGTCACCAGGATCTGAGCCTCGCGACCATGGAGAAGATCGCCGCGAGCGTTCGCGACGTCCTGTCCGGCACGGACGCCTGAAGCGACTATCCCGGCGCGCGGGAGTGCTCCCGCACCTTCGCCGCGATCTGGCGGTCGGTCATCTTGTCGGCCGTTTCCACCGCCACGATGCGTCCTCTCAGGCGGCCCTGCTCGAGACGACTCTGCAGCTCCCCCTTCGCCTCGCCCGGACCGAAAACCAGGATCGCTTCGGCGTCCCCGAAGGCCGCGATGACTTCGTCGTAGTAGCGCTGGAGATGAACCGTGAATTCCCGCTGGCGGCGGTCATCCGCCTGGACCTTCTGCGCTTCGTAAGGGGTGGTCGAGCGGACGCCGGCGATCCGACCCGCATGCTTCTCGACGTTCGATTCGATGACCTTCGATTCCTCCCCCTGGTCCGAGATCCTCGTCATCACGGCCTTGCGATGGTCGATCCACACGCCCACGATCGTCTTCATCGATCCTCCATTGCAGCGTCGTCCCGGGACAGCGCCGCGAAATCCACCCCCGCGTCCTTCCCATCGGTCGCGGCCTGCGCATAGCGGCTCGTGGTCGCGAGACGGTAGTCCCCGCGCCTGCGGTCCGTGAACCCGACCTGATCGACGGATTTCGGGAAGAAGTTGCCGGGGGGATAGGCCGAAGCGCTGCCGCCCACGATGACGTTCCCGTCGAACCGCGCGCCCGGGAAGAACGCGGCGAGGGTGCTGCGGCCCGAGGCCTTCCCCGCGCCGGTCACGCCGTACTCGTTGTTCAGGACGATGTTGTCGCGGAACGAAAACCCCGTGTGGGCCGCCCCGTCCGCCGTGACGGTGTTCCCGGTGTGCAGGCAGGTGTTGTGCTCGAACGCCAGGTCCGCCACCCCGTTCAGGAGCTGGAGCATCCGGCCTCCTCCTCCCCAGCGCGAGCCGTCCACGTCGTCGAAGAGGTTGTTGCGGATGGCGAGGCGTCGCGTGGGGCCGCTGGGCGCGGCATCGTCCGTTCCCAGGACATTGATCCCCGACCCGGTGTGCCGCACGATGTTGTTCGTGAACGTCACGTCCTCGACCGCGGACCAGGGGGACGCGCCGTCCTGGTTCCGGACGGTGAACAGGATGGCGAACCCGGACTGCGCCTGGGCCCAGTTGTTCTCGAAGACATTCGCATCGACGAGGACGCGGCGGGCGTTCTTCAGCTCGAAGAGGTTCTTGACGGTCCAGGCCGTCCCTTCGTAGGCGGCATCCCCCTGCTTCCAGGACAGCGGCTTGCGCAGGAGATTGCGCCGGATCTCGATGTCGGACGGAACGAGATCCCGGATGACCGGGTCCGCTCCTCCGAAGAGGAGATTCTCACCCGCCGCTTCCAGGGTGTTGTTGACGATCTTGAACGGGCCCGAGCCGTTCCAGCCGGCGATCGCCTGGGAGTCGGAGCCGGCCTCCTTGAAGTCCGCGAGGGTGGAGTCGACGATCGCGATGTCCCGGCCATTGAGAGCGATGCCGCGCCGGGTGCCACGCCTGGGGTCGCCGTGCAGGTAGCAGCGGTCGACGACGATGTGGTGGGGCAGCTCTTGAAGCGACGGCTCGGACGTCCCGAGCGCGACCAGGTTGTAGAGGAACGCTCCCGCCTTCGGGCGGATCTCCAGGCCGACGAGGCGATAGTGGTGAGCGCCGGGCTCCGCGGTGATCACCGACTCGCCGGCCGATTCGAGCCGGGGCATGAGGGGCGCATGCGAGGGATCGACGCGATTCCCGGGCGCCGGGAGCCTGTCCTCGGCGCTCGTCCGGATCGTGATCCATCCGCTGCCCGTCTTCCTGGGGAGCGTGAAGGGCCCGGCGAAGGCGGCCCCGGCGTCGAGGACGATGGCGTCGCCGGGGCGCGCCTCGTCCAGGATCCGGCGCAGCTCGTCGCCGTTGTGCGCCCGATGAATGACGCCGGTGACGGGGGGCGCCGCGACGTCCACGAAGGATCGCGGCAGGGCCGGAGGTGCAGGCTCGCCGCACCACGCCGTCCGAGCCGCCGCGGCCTGGGCGAGCACGGCGGCCGCGACCACGGCGAGGAACGGCCCCCCACGCCTGGTCACGAGGCGCTCGGAGCGGGGCGCCCGTGCAAAACACAGGTGCTCGCCAGACGCTCGCAGCCGGGGAGGGACGTGATGAGCCAGTCGAAGATCGCCATGGCATTCACGATGGCCCGCCGCACGACAGGGGATCGCTCGTAGTTGAATCGCACCAGGATGAGCCGATCGAGCCGGCCCAGGACGGAATAAGGGCGCATCACGAGGTCCGGGACGTAACGGCGGACGAGGTCCAGCTCCGCCCCGACCATCGGCCGCTCTCCCGGAGTCGCCTCGGTCCGGATCGGGATCATGCGCCGGAGGCTCCGGA
The DNA here is from genome assembly GCA_035638075.1 of Verrucomicrobiia bacterium. Taxonomy (GTDB): domain Bacteria; phylum Acidobacteriota; class Polarisedimenticolia; order Gp22-AA2; family Gp22-AA2; genus DASRAU01. The sequence goes on along the minus strand of DASRAU010000036.1, from coordinate 45,785 downwards.
GCGCCGGGCTCAGGTTGATCGGTTCGGAGAAGATGAGCACGCCCTCGGGCCTGGCGCACCGCGCCAGCCGGCTCAGGACCCGATCCAGGTCGTCGAGCACGTGATGCAGGATCCCCTCGCCCCAGACGATGTCGAATTCCCCGTCGTGCAGGGCCGCCTGCTCGACCGGGGAGCACAGGAAGCGGACCCGGTCCGCGACGCCGTTCACCTCAGCCCGCCGCCGCGCCACCTCGATCGCGCCCGGGGACACGTCGATCCCCGTGACGCGCGCCCCCATCCGCGCCAGCATCACGGAGTTCTGCCCGTCCCCACAGCCCACGTCGAGCAGCGTCTTCCCCTCGAGAGAGCCGAGGATCCTGAACCGATACTCCTTGTTGAAGCGCTTCCTCAGAACCGGCCGCGTGTAGCGCTGCAGCGCCAGCGGATCGATCGGAAGGTGGGTCTCTTCGATCCGCCGCGCGGCGCGATCGAAGAAGGCGGCCTCCTCGCTCCAGCGCCGTTCCCGGGTCTTGGTGACGTGCGTTGCGGTCGAGGTGGTCATGTCCGATCCCCCCTGCGCTTCCTGGATGCTGGTGGCGATGCTGGCGGCGATCCCAGGACAGGAGTCTGGGACCGCGCCGCCGCCCGCCACAATCCGGCCGCGCCCTAATTCGGACTCAGGGCCCCCCTGAAGGCGGCGACCCGCGCCGTTTCAGGGACGCCCCGACGCGCACGACCGATCGAAGCGTGCTCGAATGCGCCCCTGTGACACACGTCACCTGATTGGAGAAAAGGAGAACGCATGCAGAACAAGAGCCTGAAGAGCACCGCAGTGTCCCCCGTCGTCTCGGCCTCGAAGATCATCGGAGAAGCGGTGATCAATCGCGACAAGGAAAACCTCGGCAAGGTTCAGGAGCTGGTGATCGACACCGAGCTGGGGGCGGTGGCCTATGTCGTCCTGTCCTTCGGCGGCTTCCTGGGGATGGGGAACAAGCTGTTCGCCATTCCCTGGCAGGCCTTCGAGTTCTCGGCCACCGAGTCCAAGCTCATCCTCGGCGTGAACAAGGAGAAGCTCAAGAACGCTCCCGGCTTCGACCCCGAGAAGGCGCCGAACTTCGCGGACCGCTCATGGGGAGAGAGCGTGCACAGTTACTACGGGTACCGGACTGCCTGGAACAATTGAGCACTGGTCCGGGGAGCGCTGTCGATCCCGAGCACCGGATCGACAGCGCTCTCGGGCACGCTTCCCTCGCCTCCCTTTTCAGGGCGCGCCCGACCGCAGATTCAGAGAGTCTCCGATTGTGGCTGGGGTTGCCGATCGCCGAGCATGGTCCCCGTCACCGAGGGAATCCGGGGAATCGTCTCCGGGTGAGGAGGAAAAAAGACCATGAACCTGACGACAATCCTGATGGTTGTCTTGATCGTGATGCTCCTGGGCGGCGGCGGATTGTATTGGCGTGGCCGGGCCTAACCGGTCGACATTCATGAGGGAGGGCGAAATGAAACAGTTCGCGTGGGTGGCGGCACTGGTATTGATGTTCGGTCTGGGGGCGTTCGCCAGCGAGAAGGTCGCGGCGCTCGATGGCACGAGCTGGAAGTTGGATGTCGAGCCGGACTCCATGGCGAAGCAAAAGGGCGAAAAGGCCTACAAGGAGGTCCTGACCTTCGCGGACGGGATGGTGTCCATGAACGAAGGCCAGAAGGTCGGATTCGCGTCGGCGCCCTACGATCTCGCGAAATCCGGGGACAAGGACTGGACCTTCAAGTCCGATCAGTTCAGCACGTCCATGGGACAGGCGGTCTGGACGGGGACCATTCACGAGCACAACATCGAAGGCAAGATGATCATGACCAAGAAAGATGGCGCCGTCCTGACCTACACATTCAAGGGCAACAAGCTCGACTGACCCCCGGGACCCCACGGTCCCGGTTCGTACCCACCACTCCGCCCCACCAGGTTCCCACCCCCAGGGCCCCGCGCTGGCCACCAGCGCGGGGCCTTCTCTCGTCGCAAGCCTCGCGCCTCTCAGGGATCCTCACCCCGAGATTCAGCGGCCGCCGGATATCTCCCCGCCGCGTCCTGTGCGAACGTCTCGATCGCAATCGTGGTGGCGCGCCCCCGTCCGGGGATCGCCGAGGGCGGGCCCCTTCCCCGAGCCGGGTCCCGCCCGAGGTGCCAGGGTTGCATTCCTGCAGAGCTCCGGAGAAACCGAGACAGCATGATGACCACACTGACAAGCCGTGGTTTGACGATCGCCCTGGGGCTGAGCCTCATGGGGATCGCGCTCTCCGCCACCACCGCCTCCGCCAACTCCGGAGCGGGCCAGGTCCGGGCCGACTGCTCCTCCCAGGAAATCTCGGAGGTCCAGGCCATCCTCGAGCGCGCGGGCTACCTGGCGCCGGACGAATACCAGGCGGGGGAGAACGACGCGACGACGCAGGCGGCGCTCCGGAGCTTCCAGTCCCATCACCGGCTGGTCCCCACCGGTTCGGTCAACTACGAGACGCTGGCCCAGCTCTCGAGCCATGCCGGGACGAACGACCGTGACGGGGACAGGGTGGTCGACGACCTGGACTGGTGCCCGGACACACGGTCGGAAACCCGGGTGGACGCGCATGGCTGCCAGGAGGTGGCCCGTCGCGACTCCCTGTTCGACGGGAGAAGGAGCGTGAATCTCGAAGGGGTGACGTTCGACACCGGCACGGCGCATCTGACCCCCGACGCCCGGGTGGTCCTGGACCGCGTCGCCGGGTCGCTGATCTCGTCGCCCGACACCCGGGTCGAGGTCAATGGATACGCCGACTCGAGGAACACCAGCGCCTCCAACCTGGCTCTCTCGCGGGCGCGTTCGGCGGCGGTGTGCGAATACCTCGTCGACCAGGGGGTGGCCTCGTCGCGCCTGCGGCAGAACGGCTTCGGCGAGACCAATCCGATCGCCGACAACACCACGGCCTCCGGGCGCGCGACCAACCGGCGCGTCGTCTTCATCCGGATCGACTGAAGACCCGCCCTCGGCTGCGCGGCGCCGATGCTGCCCCCTCCCCGGACCGGATCGCTGCCGCTCCCGAACCCGCCCGCCCTCGACGGGGCGCGGGCCACCCGCCCGCGCCCCGCCTGGATGCACCGCGCCCTCTTCCTCCTGGCCGCGTCCTCGGCTCTGACTCTGCTGCTGGCGGCGGGATTCGTGCACCACGTCTACTTCGATCGGCAGGGTCTCCCCGACCTCGAGCCGTTTCTCCGGTTCGAGCCACCGACCACCGGCGAGATCTACGACAGCCACGGCAAGGTTCTCATCCAGCTGGCGCGGGAGTACCGCCGGATCGTCTCCTACGACGAGGTGCCGGTCGTCCTGCGCGAGGCGATCCTCGCGGCCGAGGACAGGAATTTTCTCACCCACTCCGGCGTGGAATACCGCGCGCTGCCGCGCGTCGTCGAGAAATCCGCGGCGCATTCGCTGGCGGGGTGGTGGAGGGGAGACGGATTCAGGCCGCGCTTTCCGCAAGGCGGATCGACCCTCACGCAGCAGCTCGTCCGCACTTACTTCCTCCAGGACCTGACGGTCCGCGAGAACAGCGATCTCCTCATCGAGGAGGGGCTGACGCCGCGCACCCTCGCGGCGATCCTGGGGGCTCGGGCCACGAACAAGCTCCTCCGGAAAACGGAGGAGATCCGCCTGTCCCTGTGGATCGAGGAGGAAATGCGCCGGCGCTACGGCTCCAGGGAACGGGCCAAGCGCGAGATCTTCGCCCGGTACGCCAGCTTCATCTACCTGGGGAACGGCCGCTACGGCTTCGCCGCCGCGTCCGAGTACTACTTCGGCAAGCCCCTGTCGCGCTACACCCCGGACGACGCGGCGGAGGCGGCGCTCCTGGCGGGGATCGGCAAGTCCCCCCGGGAATACGCTCCGGCGCCCGGAGCGGCGCGGCCCCTTCTCCGCCGCAACGCGATCCTCGGCCTCATGGCACGCGCTGGTTTCCTCTCCGAATCCCAGGCGCGGCGATTCAAGGTCGAACCGATTCGCCTGTCGGAGCGCAGCCTGGTCAAGACCGAGGCGCCCGGTGCCATCGCCAGCGTGCTCGCCGAGCTGGCGCTTCGCGGCGGCGCCCGCTTCACGGTCGAGGACCTGCTGCAGGGACGAATCTCGGTCCACGCGACGGTGGACGGCCGGGCCCAGGCCATCGTCAACCAGGCGCTGGAGCGCGGCCTGGACAGCTACGAGAAGAGACATCGCCGATCGAAGGGACTCATCCAGGGATCGGTGGTGGTGCTGCGCAACGCGGACGCGGCGATCGTGGCGGAGATCGGCGGCCGCCGGGTGTTCAAGGACCGCTCCAACCTGTACTCCGACTTCAACCGTGTCACCGGCTCGCTCCGGCAACCGGGCTCCGCATGGAAGCCGATGGTCTATCTGGCCGCGTTCCATCGCGGGCTGGACCTCGACACGACCGTGCCCGACGCGCCCATCAGCGTTCCCCTGGGCGGGGACGGCGCGGTGAAGTGGATCGCCAACTACGATCACCGGTTCAAGGGTCCGATCCCGGTGCGCCAGGCGCTCGCCGAGTCCCGCAACGCGGTGGCGGTGTGGCTCGCCCGCGAGGTGGGCATCTCCGAAGTGAACCGGACCGCCCGGGGCCTGGGCATCCGTTCGCCGCTGCACCCCTACATCAGCACGGCGCTGGGGGCCTCGGAGGTGCGGCTCCTGGAGCTGGCGAACGCCTATCGCGCCATGGCTTCGGGCCTTCCGGCGGAGCCGCACGTCATCGCCCGGGTGACCGACGCTTCCGGCGAGGTGGTGCTCTACGCGGCGCCCGGCGCGGCGCCGGAGTCGGTCTCCGGCGGACCGAGCGCCGCCGAGCTGAGCCTGATCCAGGAAGGGTTGCGCGGCGTGGTCCGACTGCCGGACGGGACGGCCCACGCTCTCGACAGCCCCGACTTCCCGATCGCCGTGATGGGCAAGACAGGAACGACGAGCCGCTTCCGCGACGCGCTGTTCGTCGGGTCCACCTACGGACCGCAGGGGATCACGGTGGCCGTCCGCATCGGGTTCGACGACGACCGCACGCTCGGCGAGAAGGAGACCGGGGCGCGCGCCGCCCTCCCGGTGTTCCGGGAGATCATGCAGCGCATCTACCACGACGGGATCGCGGGGCCGCCTCCCCGCTTCCCCGGCGACATCGAGGCGCGGATCGACGCGTACCTGGCGACGCGGTCCGTGCAGGAAGCCCAAAGCGCCGCACCGCCCTCGCCGCACTCCGGCGCGCGGCGCTCCCGGCGCTAGGCGCTCCCGGGCCGGACCGGCACGCGGACCTCGATCCGGGTTCCATGGCCGGGCTTTGATCTCACCTGGATCGTGCCATGGACCAGCCGCACCCTCTCTTTCATGCCCAGAAGCCCCAGCCCCTCTCCGCTCCCGACGGCGCCGAAGCCACGGCCGCGATCCTGGATCGTCAGATGCACGACGCCACGGACCGTCTTGAGCACGACGCCGGCGGACTTCGCGCCGGAGTGTTTCGCCACGTTGCGCAGGCCCTCCTGCGTCACCCGGTACAGGCACAGGGCGGTTTCCTCCGACAGGCCGGCCGGCTCCTTCTGGGCGCTGAAATCGACGTCGATCTGTTCGCGGCCCGAGAACTTGACGCAGAACGACTTCAGCGCCGCCCGCAGACCGAGGTGGGTGAGGATCGCCGGATGGAGGTCGTAGGCCAGGCGCCGGACCTCCTCGACGGCCTCGGCGATGTGCTCCTCGTGCGCCACGAAACCCGCCCGGGCGGGCTCGCCCGCCGGAGTCAGCCGCGCCAGCCCGGCCGACCCGATCTGCAGCGCCGACAGTCTCTGGGTCAGATCATCGTGCAGCTCCCTCGCGACGCGCTTCCTTTCGTCCTCCTGGGCCCGGATCAGCCGCCCCGCGAGGACGCGCAACTCCGCACGGCTGGCGCTGAGATCCTGCCGGCTTTCGCGGAGCGACGACTCGGCGCGCAGCCGGCCCTTCTGCACCGTGTCGCGCGATGCGACCAGGCGCCGTTCCGTGAGCCGGAACCGGGTGATGTCCTTCATGGTGATCAGGATGATCGTCCCGTCATCCCCGTGCAGATCGAACTGCCGCGCATCGATCGCCATGATCTTGGGAGAGGAGCTCCCGGTCTCGAACTCGATCTCGAAATCTTTGAGCCGCGACCGGCGGCCCAGCGACTCCTCGAGCATGCGCTTGAACGCTGCGGAGCGGAACCCGCTCGGCTCCAGCTCGAACACCAGCCGATGCTCCATCGCGGTCGCCGAGGTGTGGAAGGTCTCGAGGAACGCACGGTTGGCCATGAGCACGCGCCGGTCGCCCCCCAGCACCAGCAGGGGTTCCTGGACGGCCTCCACGATCGTCCGGCTGAAGTTCCTGGCGCGTTCGACTTCCTGGAAGCTGCGCTTCAGGCGATCGATCTCGAACAGCACCACGACGAGACCGCTGATCCGGCCGTCCTCGGTCCGGTAGGGGCGAAGCCGCATGGAATACCAGACGTTCAACCGATCCTGGACCTCGATGTCCCTGGCCCCCTGCATCCTGAGCACCTCGGCCGCGACCTGTTCGAGGTCCGCGAACCTGAGAGTGTGCCGGATATCGGAGACAGGGCGCCCGACATCCGCGGGGGTCAGCCCCATCACCTTGTCCGCGGCGGGCGTGGATCGGCGCAACTTCAGATCGCCCGTCAGGATCAGGATCGGAACGTCGACGCTCTTGACCAGGTTGGCGAGATCGTTGCCGATCTCCGTCAGGTCGCGGTTGCGCATCCCCAGCTGGTCGTTGACCGTCGTCAGCTCTTCGTTGGTCGATTCGAGCTCTTCATGCGAGGTCTGCAGCTCTTCGTTGGCGCTCTGCAGCTCCTCCATGCTCGCCATGAGCTCCTCGTTCGCCGCCTTGAGCTCCTCCTCGGCGGACTGGCGGCTGTCGATCAGGAGCCTGAGCTCGTTCCTCAGCCGGATCACCTCGCGTCCATCGACGCTCCCTCCTGCCTTGCTCTTCGCCGGCGATTTCGTGCCTGGTGCGGCGGCGGACAGAGGGGCGACGGTCTCGAAGAGCACCAGGAGGCCGGCACCCCGATCGGTGCGCGCGGGCATCGGGATGACCTCGAGAGCGGGCCTTCCGGGCCCGTGGCCGCGGCGGGCCGGCCAGCCCTCCCTGCGGACGGGAGCGCCCGTCTTCCTGGCGCGACCCACCGCGTCGGACAGCTCCGGGATGAGGTCGCGCCTGACCAGCCGGAGGATGCTGAGGTTGGCGGTTCCGGGCGCAAACCGCACGTAGGGATGCGGGTCTCCGAGGATCTCGATCATCTCCAGCTTCTCGTTGATCACGACGCCCGCCGGAGCGTACCGCTCCATGATCAGCTGGTTCGCCTCCTCCCGGAGGCTCGGTCCGGTCCGTTCCCTGATGGCGGCGCGGACCGCCGGCCGCCTCCCGGATCCGGCCAGCCAGGCGGTGGCTCCCGCCACCTCTCCGGCGGGGGCCGGCTTCTTCCTGTAGACCCTGTGTTTCGCGTCCAGCGGGGCGAACCGGCCGGAGGAGCCGTCGGGCGTCTCGGCCTTCCCAAGGAGCAGGCAGCCGTCCGGCCTCAGGGCGTAGTGGAAGATCGACAGGATCGTTTCCTGGAGCGGCTTCCCCATGTAGATCAGGACATTGCGGCAGCTCACGAGATCGACCTTGGAGTAGGGAGGGTCTCTCGTGATGTCCTGCCGGGCGAAAACGCAGGCCTCGCGGACACGCTGGCCGATCTTCCAGCCCCTGCCCAGTTTCACGAAGAACCGTCGCCGGCGCGCCGGCGAGACCGATCCCGCGATGCTCGACGGGTAGACCCCGGCGCGGGCCGTGGCGATGGCCTTCTCGCTCAGGTCGGTGGCGAAGATCTGAATCGGGTGATCGACGCGCAGACGATCGGTGACCTCGAACAGAAGGATGGCGAGCGAATACGCCTCCTCGCCCGTGGAGCAGCCGGGGACCCAGACCCGGAACGGCTCCCGGGGCGGCTTCTTCTTCAGCAGCGTGGGCAGGATCCTCGTCTTCAGCCGCTCGAGGGTTTTCGGGTCCCGGAAGAACCCGGTGACCTTGATCAGGAGGTCTTCGTACAGGGCGTCCAGCTCCGCGGGTGTCCGGCGCAGGAAGCGGGCGTAGTCCGCGACACTCCGTATCTTGCCGAGAGTCATCCGCCGATGCAGCCGGCGCTGGACGGTGGCCTCCTTGTAGGCGGAGAAATCGACCCCGGTTCTCTCGCGCAGGCGCGCGAAGACTTCCGCCAGCCCTCCCGCCGGTGACTCCTTGGACTCAACCGGCGCCGCGACGCCCGCAGCCGGCCGGAGATTGCGCGCGAGCTGCGACAGCTTCGCGGCGATCTCCCGCGGCGGCAGGACGAAGTCCGCGGCGTTGGCCCGGATCGCGCTTCGTGGCATGCCGTCGTAGCGCGCCGTGCCGGGATCCTGGGCGATGCTGATGCCGCCGGCGTTCCTGATCGCCGCCAGTCCCAACGTCCCGTCCGACGCGGTCCCGGAAAGGATCACGCCGATCGCCCGTGGTCCGCGATCCCGCGCCAGCGAAGCGAGGAAATGATCGATCGGCAGGTTTTTCGCCGGCGCCTCGAGCCGGCGCGAGAGGGTCAAGGTGCTCTTGTCGATGCCCATCCTCGTGTTGCGCGGGATCACGTAGACATGATCCGGCTCGAGGACCATCCCGTGCTTCGCCTCCCGGACCGGCATGGAGGTCTTGCGGGCGAGCAGGGAGGTCAGGATGCTCTCGTGCTTCGGATCCAGGTGCGAGACGAACACGATCGCCATCCCGGTATCGGCCGGCAGGTGCTCCAGCACGGCCGAGAACGCCTCCAGACCGCCCGCGGAGGCGCCGACTCCGACGACGTCGCAGAGCCTGCGACGGCGCGCATTCCGTCCCCGCTGGGGCTTTCTCGCCATGATCCTCTCGAGGTATGCCGGCCAGACTACCACGCCCGGCCAAAATGCCCTGTCCCTCAGGGTCTTCCTGACGATGTGTCGGAAAGGAGGCCTCTTCGATCAAGGGGCTTCCTAGTGTCGCTTCCCGCCCCGCCAGAGTACAAAGACATTCGCACGGCAGCACACGCGTCCAGGGACGATCCGGACGCGGGAAGCGTCAGCGAAAGACCCACGTCGTTTCCGCCTCGAGCGTCGAGGCCGGGGGCGAAGGGGGCGAAGCCCGCCGCGAACGCGGGCGAATCCGGGGGATCGAGCCTGATGCCGACCGACCTGGTCCACGATGAGGGCGCCCGCTGGCACGTCCTGTGGACGCGCAGCCACTGCGAGCAGCTGGTGCACGACCAGCTCGCGGGGAAGCGATTCGATCTCTTCCTGCCGAAGTTCGAAGCCTGGACCAGACGCGCCGGAACGCAAAGGGTCGCCGGAACGCCACTGTTCCCGGGCTACCTGTTCCTGCGCCACGCCCTCGACAAGGAGAGCTATGTCGAGGTGCGCAAGGCCCGCGGTCTGGTGTCGATCCTGGGAGACGGCTGGGATCGGCCGGCGGCGCTCCCCGACTCCGAGATCGACGCCATTCGACGGATGGTGGGAGCGAAGGCGCCGGTGGCGGCGCATCCCTACCTGAAGGAAGGACGGCGCGTCCGCGTCACGCGCGGATCGCTCGCCGGCCTCGAAGGGATTCTCCTGCAGCTCAAGCTGAAACAGGGGCTGCTGGTCCTGTCGCTGAACCTGCTGCAGCGCAGCGTGGCGGTGGAAGTGGACTGCACCGCGGTCGAGCCGGCCCACTGAGGTGACCATGCCCGACACGATGAAACAGAGGCTCGGACCGGAGGTCGTCCTGTCCGTCTGGCGCAGGCGGAAATGGCTCGCCCTGTCGACCTTCGCCGCGATCCTCACGGCCGCCGCCAGCGTGGCCGCCTTCCTGCCCGACCGCTACCGGGGCATCGCCACGGTGCTGGTCGAGCGCCGGGCGACCGAGGCCTCGATGCCGGCCGCGGATACCAACGAGATGGAAACGCGCCTGCGCACGATTGGAGAGAAGATCCTCAGCCGCGCGCAGCTCGAAGCCCTGATCCGGCGATTCCATCTCTACGAGACCGCCAGAGCGAATGGAGCCTCCGCGGAGGCGATCGTCGAGCAGATGCGCCGGGACACCCACCTGGAGCTCAAAGGGGTCGACCCGCTCGGCGGAGGCGGCGCGACGATCTCCTTCGCCCTCAGCTACTGGGGAGACGATCCCAGAACCGCCGCCGCGGTCGCCAACACGATCGCGGCCAGCTACGTCGAGAACAACCGCCAGAGCCGCGAGCGCCAGGCCTCGTCCTCGGCCACGTTCCTCAAGGCCCAGCTCGACGAGGCCAAGGCGCACCTGGACGACAGCAGCGCGCAGCAGGCGCGCCTGGTCGCGCGCCGCGACGGTCTCGTCAAGCGTCTGGCGTCGATGGAGCCCGGCAACAGCCCCAGGTCGATGGACGCCGTGCGCCTGGCGAATCTCCGGCAGGAGCTGGCCGGGCTGCTGACGCAGTACAAGGACTCCCACCCTCTGGTCGTCCGGATGCGGGGGGAAATCAAGGCGCTCGAGCTGCAGGTCGCCGGAGCCGCGCCGCAAGGCCGGAGCGCGGACGGCGAGGCGATCCAGCAGGCGAGGGACACGCTGGCCCAGACGAACGCCCTCGTCCTGTCGAGCGATTACGCCACCGCGAGCGACCATTACCTGTCCCTGATGAAACTCTACGAGGAGGCGCGGCTCAACGAGAGCAAGGAGCAGGACGCGCAGGGCGTCCAGTTCGCCATCCTGGATCCGGCGGTCGTGCCGGATCGGCCCGCGTCGCCCAACCGCTTCCGCATCCTGTTCGGAGGCCTGGTCCTGTCGATCGGGATGGCGTTCGGTGCCGTCGTGGCGGCGGAACACCTCGACACGACCTTCCACGCGCTGGACGATCTGCGCGCCTTCACGCGGGTCCCGATCCTGGCGAGCATCTCGCGCATCGCCACGAGGAGGGAGACCTGGCGGCGCCGTTTCCAACTGATGCTCGGATTCTGCCTGGCGGCCGCCGGCCTGCTGCTCGTCGTCGGAATGTCCTGGCTCGTCGCGCACCGGGGCGGCTCGGTGCTGACGATGCTCGTCGGAGGTCACGCCTGATGTCCTCGACCCTGGGCACCCTGGACCAGGCGGCGCGCGCGGAGTCGGCGCGGCGGCCGCCGGTCCCGTCGCCGTCCCGATCGGCCGGATTCAAGCCGGGCGAGCCGCTCGTCAGCCTCCGCTCCAGCGAGTCGTTCGAAGCCAACATGTACCGGATCCTGACGCACCGGATCGAGCACGCGGACGCCAACGCCGGCCGCGGGGTGATCGCCGTGACCAGCCCGGGCGCCGGCGAGGGAAAGACCACGACCGCCATCAACCTCGCCGGGACCCTGGCCCAGTCGCAGGGGTCGCGCGTGCTGCTCATCGATGCCGATCTTCGCCTTCCCGGCGTGGCCGCGCAGCTGGGGCTTCCCGGCGGCGGGCCGGGGCTGGCCGACGCGATTCTCGACGCCCAGCTCCCGCTCGAGAAGGTCGTGCACCACGACCCCCGCTTCAACCTGTCCATCCTGACCTCCGGCCGCCGTCTCGGCGGGCCGTACGAGGCGCTCCGGTCGCCGCGACTGGGCGACCTCCTCGACCAGGCGCGGCGCGCCTACCACTACGTCATCGTCGACACGCCCCCCGTGCTGCCCGTGCCCGACTGCCGGGCCATCGCGCATTGGGCGGACCGTCTGCTCCTCGTCGTCGCCGCCCATCGGACGCCGCGCCGCTACCTGGAGGAGGCCTTGAACGCGCTCGACCAGGACAAGATCGCCGGCCTGGTGTTCAACAGCGCCGATCCGCCGCCCGCGGGACCCTACGCGTACTACCGCGGTTACGGCGCGCCGCCGGCGCGCTGACGCGCCGCCTCACGTCCTCGCTCGACCGAATCGAACATTCAAACCATGAATCCCGTGTGGCACTTCCTCGCGTCGCAATTCGTCCTGTCGATGGCCGGCATCGTCCTCGGGATGGGGATGGTGTGCGCCCTGGTGCCGGGGATCCGGGAGAGCGCCGTCGGCAGGGCCGTGCGCCTCGCCCACGCCGGGGAGCGCGTCCTCATCCTCGGCTCCGGCACACTCGCCGAGGAGCTGATCCAGGAGATGAAGGCCTGCGGCTCACGCTGGACGATCGTCGGCGTCATTCCCGACGTGCGCTCTTCCCAGCCGGAGTCGCCCTACCCGGTCCTGGGGTCGATCGCCGAGATGGGCCGCATCGTCGACACCGCGCGTCCGCATCGCATCGTCGTCGCGCTCGACGAACGCCGCGGGCGGCTGCCGGTCGAAGCGCTGCTCGATTCACGCGTGCGGGGCATCGCCGTGGAGCAGGGGGTCGAGTTCTACGAGCGCCTGACCCGCCGGCTGGCGATCGATTCGCTCCGACCGAGCTCCCTGATCTTCTCCGCCGGGTTCTACCGGCGCCGGTTCGCCGGCGGCGCGAGCCGCGGCATGAGCTTCTTCCTGTCGGCGCTCGCTCTCGTCGTGACCGCCCCGCTGTGGCCGCTGATCGCGATCGCCATCCGGCTCGATTCGCCCGGGCCGGCGATCTTCCGGCAGGAGCGCGTCGGGCGCGCGACCCGGACCTTCCGTCTCCTGAAGTTCCGCTCCATGTGCGCCGAAGGAGTGGGCGGCTCCTCGTGGGTCCGCGACAACACGGCCCGCATCACCCGCGTCGGCCGGTTCCTCCGCTGGTCCCACCTCGACGAGCTGCCGCAGCTCCTCAATGTCCTGCGCGGGGACATGAACCTGGTCGGTCCCCGCCCGCACCCGGTCGCCAACTTCGCCCTGTTCAACGCCGCCATCCCCTACTACGCCCTGCGCGCCGCGATCCGCCCGGGCGTCACCGGCTGGGCGCAGGTCTGCTACCGCTACGCCAACACGCTCGCGGAAGAGTCGGCGAAGATGCGTTACGACCTCTACTACATCAAGCATCGCTCGCTGTGGCTCGACCTGAGGATTCTCGCCCGCACGGCGCGCGTCCTGCTGCTGGGACTTCGCCCCGAGAGGGCGATGACGACCCGGGAGAATCCCGCCGTCGCCGCACCGGAAGTGGCGCGGGCCGCATGACGCCTTTGGCGGCCGGCGCTGTGCAACGCGGTCTCGAGTGGTGGCGGCCGGCTCCGACGCCGCGCGTCCATCTTCCCTCGCTCGACGCGGGCGCCTTCGCCGCGGGCGAGTCGCGCGGCGGGACCGCCTCCTTCGTCGCGCTCGAGGCCTTCATCATCATCCTGCTGCTCGCGCCGCAGGCGCTGTTTCCGGTCCTGTCGCCCTTCCGCGTGGCGCTTCTCGCCGCGGCCGGCGGCATCGGGCTGCACGCGCTGGACCGCCTGTTGGCGCACCGGCCCGTCTCCATCGTGACGCGCGAGATCGTCCTCGCCGCGTGCCTGGCCGCCTGGGCCGCCGTGGGCGTTCCCTTCTCGTACTGGCCCGGAGGAAGCCTCGCCCTGCTGCTCGATGTCTTCATCAAGTCGCTGGCGATCTTCTGGCTGATCGCGAACATCGCCGGCACGCCGGCGCGGTTCCGCGCCGTGACCATGACCCTGGTGGTCGCCAGCGTCCCCCTCGCGGTGGTGGCGATCCTGCACTTCGTCACCGGCGACCTCACGCCCGGAGGCTACCAGGGGACGTTCCAGCGGATCACCGGCTACAGCGCGCCGCTCACCGAGAATCCCAATGACCTCGCCCTGACGCTCAACCTGCTCCTGCCGTTCTCGGTCGCTGCGCTTTTCCGCGCCCGCAGCGCCCTCGCGCGCGTGATGCTGGCGGGGATCCTCCCGCTCATCACCGCGGCGATCGTCCTGACCTTCTCGCGGGCGGGGTTCCTGACCCTCGCCGCGATGTTCGCGCTGTACTTCTGGAAGCTCGCCCGCAGCAGCCGGCGGCACTGGGCGGTGGCGATGGTCCTGCTCGCGGTCGCGCTCGTGGCGGTTTTGCCCGGGTCGTATCTCGACCGCATCGGAACGATCGCGGACATGCGCACCGACCACACCGGCTCGTCGCAGGCGCGCTGGGGCGGCATGGTGGCGGCCGCGGGCCTGGCGCTCGCGCACCCCGTCCTCGGAGTCGGCGCGGGGATGAACATCCTGGCTCTCAACGAGACGCACGGGGCGCACTGGAAAGAGGTGCACAACGTCTACCTGGAATACGGCGCCGACCTCGGGCTGCCTGGCCTTGTGCTCTTCCTGGCGCTGTTCTGGTCCTGCTGGTCGCGCGCGCGGCGCGCGCAGCGGGATGCGGCGGGGGTGCCGGGCCGCGAGGACCTCTTCCAGCACGGGGTGGCGGTCGAGGCCAGCCTCGTCGCCTTCGCGGTGGCCGGCATGTTCCACCCCGTCGGCTACAACTTCTACTTCTACATCATCGCCGGACTCGCCGTGGCCCTCGGGATGCTCCACAAGAGGATGGAGGTGCTGCCTGTCGCGCACTAGGGTGCTCCAGTTCATCACCGGGTTCCACGTCGGCGGCACCGAGCGGCACGTGGCGCATCTGGCGACGCGGCTGGATCCGGCCCGGTTCGAGGTCCACCTCGCCTGCCTGCAGCCGGCGGGGCCGCTGTATGCCGAGATGGAGGCGAGCGGGTTCCCCCTGACCTCCTACCCGATCCGGGGCTTCCTCCGCCTGGACACGTTGCGGCAGCAGCTCCGGTTCGCGGCCTACCTGAAAGAGCACGCCATCGACATCGTCCACGCCTACGGCTTCTACCCCATCGTGTTCGCGGTGCCGGTCGCCCGGCTCGCCGGCGCGCCGGTCGTCCTGGCGTCGATCCGCGACAACGGCGATCCCTGGTCGCGCGCCCAGAGGCTGGTCCAGATGTGCGCCAGCCGGATGGCCCATGGCGTCCTGGTGAACGCCACCGCCGTCCGCGATCGGCTCAGCGCGGGAGGGCACGCGCGCCGCGGCATCAGCGTGATCCGCAACGGCGTGGACCTCGAGCGCTTCGCGCCGGGCCCGCCCGACCCGGCGCTGCGGGAGAGCCTGGGCCTGCCGGCGGACGCTCCCCTGGTCGTGGCCGTGTCCCGTCTGAATCCGATGAAGGGGCTGGACGACTACGTGCAGGCCCTGGCGCTTCTGGCCGGCCGGCACACGGAGGCGCGCTTCGTGATCGTGGGAGACGGGGCCAGCCGCCGGGAGCTCGAGGAACAGGCGCGCCGGCTCGGGCTGGCGCGGCGTCTGGTGTTCACCGGGACGCGGCTCGACATCGCCGCGATCCTCGCGCAGGCCGCCGTCTCGGTCGTCCCCTCGCTGAGCGAAGGTCTGCCCAACATCGTTCTCGAATCGATGGCCGCCGGCGTCCCGGTCGTGGCGACGCGCGTCGGCGGGATCCCCGAAATCCTCGAGGACGGAGTCTCCGGCTTCCTGGTGCCGCCCTGCGATGCCCCGGCGCTGGCCGCCGCCATCGAACGGCTGCTCGCAGACCCGCTCATGGCCCGGCGCATGGGGAGTGCCGGCCGCATGCGGGCGGCCACCCGGTTCTCGATGTCCTCCATGGTGCGCCAGACCGAGAGCCTCTACCGGGCGCTCCTCCGGGGCGAGCGCGGCGCCGCGATGGACCCGGACGCGCGGGCCGAAGGCCCCGTGACGCTGTCGCCTCCGCCGGCCGTCCTGGCGCGGCGGCGCAGGGAGATGCGACACCCCGCGCGACTGAACGTTTGAACCAGCCCGTTCCCTGAAAGGAGACCCGCACATGCTCGAGACCCTGATCATCGTCCTCGTCATTCTCTGGCTGCTTGGCCTCGTGACCTCGTACACCATGGGAGGACTGATCCACGTCCTCCTGGTCGTCGCCGCCGTGATGCTCCTGCTCCGCCTGATGCGGGGCCGGAAACTTGCATGAGCCCCATCAAGATCCTCGCCATCGTGCTGATCGCGGGAGGCGTCCTGGGTCTTCTGTACGGCGGCTTCACCTACACGCAGGACAGCCACGATCTCAAGATCGGCAGCCTGGAGCTGTCGGTCAAGGACAAGAAGACAGTCAACATCCCGATGTGGGCCGGCGCCGGCGCCGTCGCGACCGGCGCGGCGCTGCTGATCGTCCGCCCGAGGAGTTCGTAGATCCCGCCGGAATCAATTGAAAGAGGTGCATGACATGAACACCAGGACCGTTCGCTTGTACGTGGCCGTTGCCTGCGCTCTGGCGGTTGCGGCCGCGGCCGGAGGCCCGGCCTCCGCCCAGACGAAGATCAAGCCGGGCTTCAACATCTTCTCCGTGGATCAGGACAAGGAGATCGGCCAGAAGTCCGCCGCCGAGGCGGAGAGCCAGCTGCCGATCCTCCATGACCGCTCGATCGACGCGTTCGTCACCGCGGTCGGACTGCGCCTCGCGGCCGTCGCCCCCGGGGCGCACTACCCCTGGCAGTTCAAGGTCGTGAACGCCTCCGACATCAACGCGTTCGCGCTCCCCGGCGGCTACCTGTACTTCAACCGCGGCCTCATCCAGGCGGCCACCTCCGAAGGACAGCTCGCGGGCGTCATGGCGCACGAGATCTCCCACGTGGCGCTGCGGCACGGGACCAACCAGGCGTCGAAGGCCTATCTCGGCCAGATGGGGCTCGGAGTGATGGCCGGGCTCGTCGGCAAGGAGGGCAGCTCGACCGGCAAGACGCTCGACGCCATCGGCGGATTCGGGATGAACACGCTGTTCCTGAAGTTCAGCCGCACGGACGAAGAGCAGGCCGACGTGGTGGGGGCGCAGATCATGGCCCGGGCCGGCTACGACCCGAAGGACATGGTCGATTTCTTCGAGATGCTGCGCAGCACCCAGGCGCACGATCCGGGCAAGGTGGAGAAGTTTTTCGCCACCCACCCCGCCCCCAAGGACCGCGCCGCCCGCATCCGGAGCGAGATGCGATCGCTGAACGTCAAGACGACGGCGCCGGTGGGCGGCTTCAAGCAGGCCCGGTCCGAGCTCCAGGGGATGTCCCCGGCCAAGTCGTCCCAGCAGATCGCCCAGGCGGGCACCACGACCACGACACCCGACCCGGAAGGAATCATCACCGGCGGCGGCGGTCGCGCCGCCGAGATCAACATCGATCGCCCCTCCACGAGCTACCGATCGTTCGGCCAGCGCAGCGGGTTCTTCCGGATCGACTACCCGGCGAACTGGAGCGTCTACGAGCCGTCGAACGGGTACGGGGTCACCCTCGCGCCCCTGGGTGGCTACGTCGACACCGGCGCCGCGGAGCGCAATCTCGTCTACGGCGTGATCGTCAATCACTACGACCCGATCGATCGCGATGCCGCCACGCGGTTCGGAAGCGTGGACTCCGCGGACTTCAGCACCGGCTTCATCGACGGCAGCGGCGGCCCGGTCAGCCGCACGAACCTGGCCCAGGCCACGAACGACCTCATCGCCCAGATCCTCCAGTCCAACCCCAACCTCAAGGTGATCCCGAACTCCCAGCGCACCGACACGGTCAGCGGGACGGCGGCACTCTCCCTCGTCCTGTCCGGCCGCTCGAATGTGACCGAACGGGAAGAGCGGATCACGCTGTTCACCCGCGAGCTCCCCGATGACGACGTGATCTACGCGCTCTTCATCGCCCCCGGGGAGGACTACGGCGAGCTGGGCAAGACGTTCGACCGCATGATCGCCAGCCTTCGGGTCAACGACAGCGCCGTGCACCCGTAGCCGCGTTCGATGCTCAATTCCCCCCCCGCGGGAATCGCCCCGTCCCTCCCCTGCTCGATCGAATCGATCGAGGAGGTGGAGGGGTTCCGTCGGCTGCGCCCGGAATGGGACGACCTGCTGGCCTCGAGCCGATCCGATTGCCTCTTCCTGACCTGGGAGTGGCTGTTCACCTGGTGGAAGCACCTCGGCGGGCGAAGGCGCCTGTCGATCCTGGCGCTCCGCTCCGCCGGTGAGCTGATCGCCATCGCGCCGCTCGCCCTCCGCCCCCCGGACTACGGCCGCCTGGCGCCGTTCCGCGCGCTGGAATTCCTGGGGACCGGGACCGCCGGATCGGACTACCTCGATCTGATCGTCCGGGCCGGGCAGGAATCGGTCGCCCTGTCCGTGCTGGCCGATCACCTGGCGCGCGGCAAGGTCATGCTCGAGCTGGCGCAGATCAGGACGGGCGGCTCCCTGGCCCGCGACCTGGCGGAGCGGATCGAGGGACGAGGCTGGAGCCTGACCGCCTCCGGGACCTCCGTGTGCCCTTACATCGATCTCGAGGGGCTGACGTGGGCGTCGTATCTCGCCGGACTCGGCCCGGCGCACCGCGCCAATCTGCAGCGCCGCCTGAGGAACCTGTCCCGCTCGTCGGATCTGATCTTCACCGCGGCGGCGAGCGAAGAAGAGCGCCGCACATTCCTCGGCCACCTGATCGACCTGCACCTTCTGCGCCGCCGGGAGCTCGGAGGATCGGATGCCTTCAATAGCCCGGGACTGCTCGCCTTCCACGAGGAGTTCAGCGCGCTGGCGCGGCAACGCGGCTGGCTGCGCCTGTACCTTCTGCGTCTCGATCGGAAACCGGCCGCGGCGCTCTACGGGTTCCAGTACGGCACGACGTTCTCCTTCTACCAGTCGGGGTTCGACCCCGCGTACCGCAAGCAGAGCGTCGGTCTCGTCGCCATGGGGCTGACCATCCGGAAGGCCCTCGAGGCGGGGGCGGCGGAATTCGACTTCCTGCACGGGGATGAAACCTACAAGTCGCTCTGGGCGCGGGAACGCCGGGAGATCGGACGGCTGGAGAGTTACCCGCCCCATGCCCGGGGCGTCCTCCAGCGGAGCGTGAACGAGCTCGGCCGTGACGCACGCAAGCTGGCGCGCCGCGCCCTGCCCCGCGTCGTGGCCGGCCGCATCGCCGCCGCCCTGAACCGCAGATCGGGAGAGACACGCACGTGCTGCGACGTTTCCTGAAGTCGACTCTGGCGCTGGGACTGAGCACGTCGGGCGTCGCGAGGCGCCTGGCCTCCGGACGGCATGGCGGCGATGCGCCCCTCATCGTCGGATACCACAGGGTGGTGCAGGACTTCGACCGCAGCGCCAGAAGCGCGATCCCCTCGATGCTGATCAGCGCCCGGATGCTGGAGCAGCAGCTCGACTGGCTGGGCGGACACTATCGGCTGGTTTCGCTCCAGGAGATGGGCCAGCGCCTGCTGGAAGGACGCACCGCCGGCACCGCCGCGGTCACCTTCGACGACGGCTACGGCGACGTGTACGAGAACGCCTTTCCGATCCTCGTGCGCAAGGGGATTCCCGCGACCATCTTCGTCGTCAGCGAGATGATCGGCACGCCGCGGTCGCTGTCCCACGATCGGCTGTACGCCCTCCTGGGCCGGGCCCTGCCGGACACGGCCGACCCCGCCGGCATGCTGGGCGGATTGCACCGCGCCTGCGGACTGCGCGTCCCCGATCCGCGGGTCCTGGCGCGCGCCGCCCGGACGAACTTCACGGCGCTGCGGCTGTTCCTCGACACGCTGCCGCAGCCGGCCATCCTCGCGGTCATCGCCACGCTCGAGTCCCGCTTCGGCGTCCCGGGCGGCGACGGAGACCGGGCCCTCACGTGGGAGATGATCGACGCGATGGCCCCGGCCGGCGTGAGCATCGGCTCGCACGGCAGGACCCACGCCCTGCTCACGCACGTGAGCCAGGAGCGGAAGCACGACGAGATCTCCGGTTCGCGCCGGATGCTGGAGGCGCGCCTGGGGACTCCCGTCGAGCATCTCGCCTACCCCGACGGGCGGTTCGACTCCGGCACGCTCGTCGCCACGGCCGCGGCCGGCTACCGTTTCGCCTACACCGCCTGCGCGCACCGCGACGCGGCGTTTCCGCTCCTGACGCTGCCGCGCCGCATCCTCTGGGAGCGCGCCGCCGTCGACGGACGCGGCGCCTTCTTCGCGCCGGTCTTCGACTGCCTGGTCGGCGGCCTGTTCGACCGGCTGTCGCCGTGCCGCCAGACCCACGGGCCGGGAATCGACGACCGGCCGCAACTGCGCGCCGAGTGGAGCCGCACGGCATGACGAACCTGCCCGCCCGGGCTCGCGCGCTGCTCCTCGGGCCCGAGATCGTCCTGACGCTCGGCCGGAGCGTCGGCTTCGCGGCGACCTTCTTCATCCCGGTGGTGCTGGTGCGGGTGTTCGATCGGGCCACGTTCGGAACCTACAAGCAGCTTTTCCTCGTGTTCACGACCTTGTACTTCATCGCGCAGGCCGGCCTGGCCGAGAGCCTCTTCTACTTCGTCCCGAAGACCGAGGGGCGCCGCGGGACGTACGTCGCGCACGCCGTCCTCGGCCTGACGACGATGGGTCTCCTGTCGGGGGCGCTGCTGTGGGCGGGGGCGCCGGCGATCGGCGCCTGGCTGAACAACCCCGCCCTGGCCGACTCGCTCCCCTGGATCGGCGCGTTCCTCTTTCTCATGCTCGTGTCGGCCGGCCTCGAGATCGTCCTGATCGCGCGCGGTCGCTTCGCCTGGGCCGCGGCGTCGTACGGGCTTTCGGACCTGCTGCGCGCCGCGGTGTTCATCGTCCCCGCGCTGCTCACCCGCCGGCTGGAATGGCTGCTGTACGGGGCGGTGGCGTTCGCGGCCCTGCGCGTGGTGGTGGCGCTCGGCTACTTCGCGACGGAATTCAGGGGGGCGCTGCGTCCGGGTTCCGGCGCGCTCAAGGAACAGCTCTCCTATGCCCTGCCGTTCGGCGCGGCGGTCCTGATCGACACGATCCAGGGGAACCTGCACCAGTACGTGGTCTCGGCGCGCTTCGACGCGGCGACTTTCGCCCTGTATGCCGTCGGCTGCCTGCAGATCCCGTTCGTGGACTTCGTGGCGGGCCCGGCCGGCAACGTGATGATGGTCCGCATGAGCGAGGCGCGCGCCCGGGGCGACACGGGCTCCCTGCTGCCGCTCTGGCACCGGACGACGCTGCGCCTCGCGCTCATCTTCTTCCCGCTGACGACGCTGCTCCTGGTGCTCGGACGCGATCTGATCGTCACCCTGTTCACGCCCGCGTACGCGGCGAGCGTGCCGATCTTCCTGGTCTGGTCCCTGTCGATCCTCTTCCCGGTGCTGCAGACCGACGGCGTCCTGCGGGTGTTCGCGCGGACCCGCTTCCTGCTGGTGGTGAACGTCCTCCGGCTGCTCCTGATCCTGGGGTCGATCTCCTGGTTCCTTTCGACCTTCGGGATGATGGGGGCCGTCCTGGTGACCCTGACCGGCATGCTCCTCGCCAAGGGGCTGATGCTGTTCGAGGTGAGCCGGCGCCTGGAGACCGGACTGCGGGATTTCCTTCCCTGGCGCGGCCTGGCCGAGACCGCCGGGCTGGCCATAGCCGCAGCCGCTCCCGCGTGGATGGTCATGAAAGCGCTCGAGGATCATCCGCTGGCGGGGATTGCGGCGGCCGGGACGACCTATGCGGCGATCTACCTGGCGGCGCTCGCCGGACTGAGGCGACGGCAGGGCTCCGGCGGCGGCGCTGCGATCGTGCTCCGGCCGCAGCGCGCCGAGGCGGGGTAATCCCGGCCATGTGCGGCATCGCCGGCATCGTCGATCTCGGGGGCGGACCCGTCCTGCCGGGAGAGCTGCGACGCATGTGCGACGTCATGCGCCACCGCGGACCGGACGACGAGGGGCTCTACCTGGGCGCCGGAGCCGGGCTGGGAATGCGGCGGCTGAGCATCATCGATCTCGACACCGGCCGGCAGCCCATTCACAACGAGGACAAAACCGTCTGGGTGGTGCTGAACGGCGAGATCTACAACTTCCGCGATCTCCGGAAGCAGCTGACGCGCCGGGGACATGCGTTTTCCACGCAGACCGACACGGAGACCATCGTCCACCTCTACGAAGAGTACGGCGATCGCTGCGTGGACCATCTGCGCGGCATGTTCGCCTTCGCCCTGTGGGACGAGAAGCTCCGGCGGCTGCTCCTGGCGCGCGACCGTCTCGGGGTGAAGCCGCTGTACTACGCGGAGATCGCCGGACGACTCGTGTTCGCCTCGGAGCTCAAGGCCCTGCTGGAGCTTCCGGACGTCGAGCCGGAGATCGACTGGCCGGCCGCGTCGCACCTGTTCACGTTCCTCACCACCCCCGTGTCCGGGAGCATCGTCCGGGGGGTCCACAAGCTCCCGGCCGCGCACCTCCTGGTGGCCGCGGCCGGTCACCGGACCCGGGTCCACCCCTACTGGGACGTGACGTTCTACCCGGACCGCGGCCGCAGCGCCGGCGACCTGATCGAGGAGCTGCGGACGCTTCTGGACGAGTCGGTGCGTCTGCGCCTGGTCAGCGACGTGCCGGTGGGGGCCTTCCTCAGCGGTGGCCTCGACTCGAGCGCGGTCGTGGCCACCATGGCGCCCCACGTGCAGGGTCCGCTCCGGACGTTCACGATCGGTTTCGCGGACCAGGCGTACGACGAGAGCGCGCACGCCCGGCGCGTCGCCCGGCAGTTCGGGACGGACCATCACGAGCTCATCCTCGAGCCCGACGTCACGGACCAGATCGAGGACATCGTCTGGCACCTCGACGAGCCGTTCGGCGACAGCTCGGCCATTCCCACCTACATGGTGTCGAAGCTCGCGGCAGAGCACGTCAAGGTGGTCCTCTCCGGCGACGGCGGGGACGAGATCTTCGCCGGGTACGAGCGGTATGTCGTCGAGGCGCGCCGGCGGGCGTTCCGGCTGCCGCGCCTCGCGCGCCGGATCGCGGGCGGCGCGGCCGGACGGCTTCGGCCGGGCACGAAGGGACGCAACTTCCTCCTCAACCTGGGGCTCGACGGCGCGCACCGCTACCTGGACGAATCGACGCTCTTCCGCCGGGACGACCTGGAGCGGCTGTTCCCGCCCGAGGTCCTCGACCGCATGGGGCCGCACGACCCCTCGCACGCGGAGCGCAGGTACCTCGAGCACGCGGGCGGCCACTGGCTGTCGGCGGCGCGCTACCTCGACCTCAAGTCGTCCCTGCCGCTGGACATCCTCACCAAGGTGGACCGGATGAGCATGGCGCATTCGCTGGAGGCGCGCGAGCCGCTCCTCGATCACCGCCTGGTCGAGTTCGCGGCGGCGATCCCGCCCGACATGCTGCTGCGCGACGGGACGACGAAGTGGATCCTCAAGGATGCGATGCGCGGCATCCTGCCCGACGACATCATCGACCGGCGCAAGCAGGGCTTCGCCATCCCGCTCGGCCGCTGGTTCCGGGGGAAGCTCGGCGGGTTCGTCCACGATCTCCTGCTGACGAAACGCAGTCGCGAGCGGGGCTTCTTCAACCCGGCCGCCGTCGAGGATCTGGTGCGGAGCCACGAAGCGGGGCGTCCGCTCGACCTGCAGGTCTGGACGCTGCTGTCCTTCGAGCTGTGGTGCCGTGCCTTCATCGACGCCCGCCCCGCGCGGCAAAGGGAGGTCGCATGCGTGTCGCTCTGATCGCGCCGGGACCCGGATCCGTGGGAGGGCAGGAGGTGCAGGCGGCCGCGCTTCAGAATCACCTGCAGGCGGAGGGGCACCAGGTGACGCGGATCCCCATCGATCCGCCGTTCCCCTCCTCGCTGTCATGGCTGCGCCGCTGGCCTTACGCCCGCACCCTCCTCAACCAGGCCCTCTACGTGCCCTCGCTGCGACGCTTGCGCGAGGTCGACGTGGCGCACGCCTTCTCGGCCTCGTTCTGGTCGTTCCTCCTCGCGCCGACGCCGGCCATCGCCGTCGCGCGTCATTACGGGAAGCGGGTCGTTCTGCACTACCACAGTGGCGAGGCCGAGACGCACCTGGCGCGCTGGGGCCTGCTGGTGCATCCCTTCCTGCGGCGGGTGGATGAGATCGTCGTGCCGTCCGACTACCTTCGGGAGGTGTTCGCGCGCCACGGCTACCGGGCGCGCGTCATCCGCAACATCGTGGACACCGGACGCTTCCGTTTCCGCGATCGGCCGCCTCTGCGTCCGCGCTTCCTCTCTGCCCGCAATCTCGAGCCGCACTACCGCGTGGACGTGACGATCCGGGCGTTCTCGCAACTGAAGAAGCGCTACCCGGAGGCCACCCTGACCGTCGCCGGGTCGGGCAGCGAGGAGCAACGCCTCCGAGGCCTGGCCCGGGGCCTCGGCGCCGGCGACGTGCGCTTCCTCGGAGCGATCGCCCCGGGCCGGATGCCGGCGCTGTACGAAGAGGCCGACATCCTCCTGAACGCGTCGGCCGTGGACAACCAGCCGGTGTCGGTCCTGGAAGCCTTCGCGGCCGGACTCCCCGTCGTGTCCACGGCCACCGGCGACCTGGGGAACATCATCCGCCACCGCACCACCGGCCTGCTCGTGCCGGTCGCGGATCCGGAGGCGATGGCCAGCGCCGCGTCCTACTTCCTCGGGAACCCGAACCGCGCCCACTCCATCGCCCGGAGCGCCCGGCAGGAAGCGGAGAAGTACAGCTGGGAGCACGTGCGGAAATCCTGGCTCGCGGTCTACGCGGGGCGGCCGGCATGAGGCTGGAGCGCTTGCCGGGGATGGGACTCCACGAGCTGGCCAGTCGCGGCCGGCAGGAGGTCTCCAAGTGGCTGGAGCGTCTCGGTGTCACGGGGGATCCCGATGACGCCGCGCGGCGCGGCCGCCTCCTGTCCTGCGCGGGCGCGATCCCCGCGAGGCACGCGGGAGACGAGCTCGAACAAGCGCTCGGCCGGTCGCTGCAGCGGTTCAACCTGGAGGCGCCCGGCCGGTTCTTCGACGGCGCGGCGAACGCGGCGGAGGCGAGGCAGCTCCTCGATCGGGCCGCGCCGAGGACACTCTCGCAGCTGCTGGCGGAGGCGGAGGCGATCGGTCGCAGGCGCTTCGATCTGCTCGGCTATCGCGATCTCTCTTTCGGCGACCCGATCGACTGGCATCTCGACCCGGTCTCGGGTCGGAGGACGCGCTTCGCTCACTGGAGCCGTCTCGACCTGTTCGACTCGGAGTCGATGGGCGACCCCAAAGTCGTCTGGGAGCTGAACCGGCACCAATGGCTGGTGACGCTGGGGCAGGCCTATCGCCTGACGGGAGACGAAAACTACGCCGTGACGTTCGCCTCGTCGGTCCGGGGCTGGATGGGCGCCAATCCGGTCGGCTGGGGCATCAACTGGGCCAGCAGTCTGGAGGTCGCGCTGCGGCTGATCTCCTGGTGCTGGGCCCTGCACCTGTTCCGTGGCGCGCGCGCGCTCACGCCCGATCTGTTCGCGCAGATGCGGGCCGGCATCAGCAGCCACGCGACGCACATCGAACGCTACCTGTCCCGCTACACGTCACCCAACACCCACCTCACGGGAGAAGCCCTCGGCCTGTTCTACGCGGGCACCCAGTTCCCCGAGCTCTCCGGGGCGGAAGGCTGGACGAGCACCGGCGAGCGCATCCTGGTGGAGCAGGTCGCGCTCCAGGTGCTGGACGACGGCGTCTATTTCGAGCAGTCGACCTGCTACCAGCGGTACACGGTCGAGATCTACCTGCACTACCTCATCCTGGCGTCGCGCTGCGGTCGTCCCGTCCCGGAAGAGGTCGCGGCAAGGATCCGCAAGGCGATCGACTTCCTGCTGGCTCTCGCACTGCCCGGCGGAAAAGTTCCGAGCGTGGGAGACGGCGACGGAGGCTGCCTCCTGCCGCTGCACCGCCGGGAACCGGACGACATGCGGGCCACCTTCTCCACCGCGGCGGCGCTGTTCCGGCGGCCCGATTACGCCTGGGCGGCCGGCGACCTGGCCCCGGAGACGGAGTGGCTGCTCGGCACGTCGGGCGCGGAGGCCTTCCGCGCCCTCGCTCCCGCCCCGCCGGACGGCTCGTCCCATGGACTGTTCGGCACCGGCGGGTATGTCGTCATGCGCAGCGGCTGGGAGCCGCGCGACCACCAGATCATCTTCGACGTCGGGCCGCTGGGCCCCCCGGCCGCCGCGGGCCACGCGCATGCCGATCTGCTGAGCGTGCAGTGCGCCATGTTCGGGGAACCGTGCGTCGTGGACTCCGGCACGTTCCTCTATGCGACCGACCGCTCGTGGCGTGACGCGTTCCGCGGCACGGCGGCCCACAGCACCGTGATGGTGGACGGCGCCGGACAGGCGGAGCCGGACGGCCCGTTCGCCTGGCGCGACACGCCCGGCGCCCGGCTGCGGCGCCACGCCTCCGACGACTCCCTCGGCTACGCCGATGCCGAGCACGGCGCGTACTGCCGTCTCCCCGATCCGGTCGTGCACCGGCGGCGGGTGCTGTTCCTGAAGCCGCGCCTGCTGATCATCGTGGACGATCTCGAGGGGAACGCCGATCACCGCATCGACGCCCGGTTCCAGTTCGCCCCTTTGCGGGTGGAGCAGAAGGACGGCTGGGTGCACGCCCTCGGACCCCGGGGGCGGGGGCTCATCATGCGCTCCTTCGCGAACGTCGACCTGGCGACCCGCATCGTCACGGGCAGCGAGGCCCCGCCGCAGGGCTGGGTGTCGCCCCATTACGGACAGCGCCGGCCGGCCCCGGTGATGATCGTCACCGCCGAGACGCGCCTGCCCCTCCGCCTCATCACGCTGCTGCTCCCGGCGGCCGGCGAGCCCGGCGCGACTCCCGAAGTGTCGCTCCTCGACGCGGACGCGCAACGGCCATCCGGGCTCGTCCTCGACCAGGGCCGGGACACGCTGCGGTTCGAGGACGACGCGGTCGTCGTCAATGGCCGGAGATTTCCGGAGCCGGTCGCCTGATGGACCAGCGGATCTCCCGGCGACCTCGTCACGCGCTTCCGGCGGTCCTGATCCCCCTGGTGGCTCTCGGTCTCGGTTTGCTGACCGCGTGCCAGGGGGGACCCGACCTCATCATTCCTGAAGCTGCAGGGGCCGCAGGCTGCACGGTGACTCAGGCCGATCTCCAGGGGACCTGGGTCATCACTCACGTCACCGCGACGCTGTTCTGTCCGGCAGGCGTCCCCTTCGCGACGACCACGAGGGCCAACCGTTTCGGCCCGGTGACCGTCGTCAGGGATGAGGCTTTGCCGGGATTCAGGATCACTGCCACCGGGCTCACGGCGACGGTCGCGGACGTCACCTGCGACGTCGCCTGGACGTATCTGGACCGCGACACCAACGCGCGGTACGAGTGCTTCACCACGTTTCATCCGGGGTCGGCCGGCGGGACGATGGAGATCGGACACTCCGATCGGGTCACGCGGCTCAACAACAACGGCACCACGGCAGCCTCCTGCTCCATTCCTCTCCCATACCTCGACACCTCCATCGTGGTCGAGGGTCCCTGAAAGGAGACCATGACACACGCACCGAAATCGCTCCTGGCGCTCGTCGCCCTCGGTCTCCTCGGGCTGCTTTTCGGGCTCCGGGGGATCCCATCGACCCAGGCGGGGACGGCGGAAGAGGGAGGCAAGGCGAGCGCATCGGATCGAGAGGTCGCCAATCATGCGCGCGCGATGATCGAAGCAGGCCGGCAGACGTTCCGCTTCGACACCTTCGGAGACGAGCACTTCTGGGGCGATGCCCTCGGGATTCACCGGGCGATCGCCGGCGCCGCCCTGGGAGGCGTCGGTCCGGGTCTGGGAGCCAGGGCCGCGCTCGGCGCCGGCCTCAAGGTCGATGTCGATGCCCTTCCCAGGCCCCTGCTCGATCAGCTCAAGGGCGGCAACGTGGATCTCGGCAGCCCGAAGACCACCGTCGCCCTGTTGAAGCTGCATGCGATCGTCGGCCTCACCGGATTCTTCGACACCCGCGGGACCCTCACGTCGATTGGCATGCAGTGCGCCCTGTGCCACTCCACGGTCGACGACTCTTTCGCCCCGGGGATCGGCCACCGGCTCGACGGCTGGGCGAACCGTGACCTCAACGTCGGCGCGATCGTGGGATTGTCGCCCGACTTGACGCCGGTCGTCATGCTGCTGGGGGTCCCCGAAGAGACGGTGCGTGCCGTCCTGGCCTCCTGGGGACCCGGGAAGTTCGACGCCGCGCTGTTCCTGGACGGCAAGGCCTTCCGCCCCGACGGCGCCACCGCCGCCACGCTCCTGCCGCCGGCGTTCGGCCTCGCCGGCGTGAACCTGCACACCTGGACCGGCTGGGGGTCGGTGACCCACTGGAACGCCTTCGTCGCCAACCTCGAGATGCACGGGCAGGGGATCTTCTTCGACCCGAGGCTGGATGACGCGGCGCAGTTCCCGATCGCGGCGGCGAATGGCTTCGGGCACGTGAAGAGCGACTCCGATCGGATCACGCCGAGGCTCGCCGCCCTGCACTTCTACCAGCTCGCCCTCGAGGCCCCGCGCCCGCCCAGGGGCTCGTTCGACGCCGCGGCCGCGGCACGCGGGGAAGCGATCTTCAACGGCAGTGCGCGGTGCGCCTCGTGCCATGTCCCGCCGATCTTCACCGAGCCGGGCTGGAATCTGCACGCGGCCTCCGAGATCGGCATCGACGACTTCCAGGCGAGCCGCTCTCCCGACCGGCGCTATCGCACCACTCCGCTCAAAGGGTTGTGGACGCACCGGAAGGGCGGCTTCTATCACGACGGGCGGTTCGCGACCCTGAACCTCGTCGTCGATCACTACGACACCTTCTTCGCGCTGGGTCTCGGCGCACAGGAGAAGAGCGACCTCGTCGAGTACCTCGACTCGCTCTAGACCCTTCCATGTGCGGCATCGTCGGCATCCTGAAGCTGCGCCCGGGCGAGGGCGTGGAACCGAAGCGCCTCGAGCGGATGCGGGACACCCTGCGCCACCGCGGACCGGACGGGGAAGGGCTGCTCGTCGAGGGTCCTGTCGGCCTGGGGCATCGGCGGCTGGCCATCGTCGATCCGAAGGGCGGCCGGCAGCCGATGGCGAACGAGGATCAAAGCGTCTGGATCATCTGCAACGGCGAGATCTACAACCATCCCGATCTCCGGCCGCGCCTGGAAGCGCGGGGACACCGGTACAGGACGCACAGCGACAACGAGACGATCCTGCACCTCTACGAGGAGCAGGAGGATCGGTGCGTCGAGTCGCTGCGCGGCATGTTCGCCTTCGCGCTGTGGGACCGGAAGCGCGGCCGGCTCCTTTTGGCGCGCGATCGGCTGGGGATCAAGCCTCTGTACTACGCGCTCACCGAGCACGAGCTGATCTTCGCGTCGGAGATCAAGGCGATCCTGGCGTCGGGCTGGATCACCCCGCGGCTGAACGAGGACATCCTCCCGGAATTCCTGGCCAACCGCTTCGTCGCCGGGGAGGAGACCTTCTTCCACGGGGTGCGCAAGCTGCTGCCGGGCCGGGTGCTGTCGTGGTCGCGCGAGCCGGGGGTCACCCAGCGGCGCTGGTGGCACCTTCCCGATCCGGTCGAGCCGGCCGGCGGGACGGTGCGGCAGCAGGCGGCCGAAGTGCGGTCGCGGCTGGAGGACGCGGTGCAAAGCCACCTCATGAGCGACGTCCCGCTGGGGCTGTTCCTCTCGGGCGGCCTCGACTCGACCGGGCTGGCCGTCCTCATGGCCCGCATGACGCGGGACCCGATCCAGACATTCGCGGTCGGCTTCGACGACGCGGAGGCGAACGAGCTCCCCTTCGCGCGACTGGCGGCGCGGACGGCCGGCGCCGTGCACCGGGAGATCGTCCTCGGCGCGGGGGACTTCTTCGCCGACCTGCCCGGGCTGGTGTGGCACGAGGACGAGCCGATCGCCTTCGAATCGAGCGTGCCGCTGCACGCCGTGTCCCGCCTCGCCGCGCGGCACGTCAAGGTGGTGCTGAGCGGCGAAGGGGCGGACGAGCTCTTCCTCGGCTACAACCGCTACCGGGTCACGGCGTGGAACGAGCGGCTGGGGAAGGTCTACCGGCATCTGGTCCCCTCGTCGCTGCGGGAACGCGCCGGCGGGATGCTGCAGGCGCTTCCCCGGTCGATCCGCCGTTACGCCGAGCGCAGCTTCCTCGGACTCGAGCCCGGTCCCCGGGCGCTGCTCTGCGACAACTACGCCGTCTTTCCGGAGCGCCTGCAGAGCCGCCTCCTGCCCGCCCGGATGCAGCGGGCCGTCCGCGATCCGTATGCGGAGACGCTGCGGTCCTTCGAGGCGGCCGGAGGGGACACGCTCGATCGGATCGGACGCGCCGACATCCAGACGTACCTCGTCGAGCTCCTCATGAAGCAGGACCAGATGAGCATGGCGGCGTCCCTCGAGAGCCGGGTGCCCTACCTGGACCATCCACTGGTCGAGCAGGTCACCGCCCTGCCGGCGCGCTTCAAGCTGCGCGGCGGGCGCACCAAGGCGGTGCTCCGGGCCGCGCTGCAGGACGTCGTCCCGCGGCCGATCCTCGAGCGCCGCAAGATGGGGTTCCCGGTTCCGTTCGGCCGGTGGATTCGCAACGGCTGGCGGTCCGTGGTCGAGGAGTTCGTCCTCTCCCCCCGGACACTGCGCCGCAATCTCTTCCGTCCCGCCGCGCTCAGGACGATGGCGTACGAGCACCACGCCGGCGTCGCCGACCACGGCAGCCGCCTGTGGCTGCTGGTGAATCTCGAGATCTGGCAACGCATCTTTCTCGATGGCGAGGGGCCGCAGTCCATCCGGATGCGCTCCGGCGCCTGACCTTCCGCTCCGCGGAGAAAGGCCTTCATGAAGCATGCATTCAATTCCTGGTCCATCGTCGCGCTCGCGCTCTTCGCGGTCGCCGCGGCCCGCCCTCCCCTGGCAAACAACCGGACCCAGGCGAGCCTGTACCGCAGCGAGGATGCCGGAGCGACCTGGAAGGCCATCGGCCTGGGCTCTCTCGGGGTCAACGCCCTGGCCATCGATCCCGTCAACCCGTCGACCCTGTACGCCGGGACGGGATCGGGTGGAGTCTTCAAGAGCACCGATTGGGGTGAGACCTGGTCGGCGAGGAACGCCGGGCTGGGAAGTCTGGCGATCAACGCGCTCGGGATCGACCGCGCGCAGCCCTCCACGCTGCATGCCGCCACGACCGGCGGCCTGTTCGAGAGCAGGGATGGCGGTACGAGCTGGAGCCCCGTCGGACCGACCCTGTCGAACCCGGTGTTCCGTTCCGTGGCCATCGACCCCGTCGTCTCCACGACCCGCTATGCGACCGACGCCGTCTGGGTCGCCAGGAGCGTCGACAGCGGGACGACCTGGACCTACTCGACCGTCGGAGGCGACTCCGTCACTTCGCTCCTGGTCGACCCGGCGACTCCGTCGACGCTCTATGCCGGAGTGTTCCATGCGACGCCCAACGGCGGCGGAGTCTACAAGAGCATCGACGGCGGCCTGAGGTGGAGCTTCATCAGCGGCGGCATCATCAGCCCCACGGGGCGGTATTACGACGTCAACTCGCTCGCCATCGACCCGGCAGCCTCCATCGTCTATGCCGGCACGAGCGGAGGAGGGGTCTTCCGGAGCGACGACGCCGGCACGAGCTGGACGGCGGCGAACGCCGGCCTGGGGACGGTTTCGGTGCGCGCCCTGGCGATCGATCCGCGCAGTCCGTCGACGATCTATTCCGCCGTCGACGGGGAAGGGATCTTCAAGAGCACCGACGGCGCGCAGACGTGGACGGCGGCGTCCGCGGGACTGGACTTCCGCCTGCCCGTCGCCCTGGCGATCGATCCCGCCAATTCGTCCCGGGTCTACGCCGGGCTGCGCGGCGATCTCGTGGATGCCTCGGCGGCCCGGATCGCGGCGCGCCGATGATGGAGGGGGCGTCGATCCTGTGCTTCGCCCACGACTGGGGCGGCGATCCGACCAGCAAGACGCACATCATGAAGATCCTCGCCCGGAGGAATCGCGTCCTCTGGGTGAATTCGATCGCCATGCGCCGGCCGGCGGCTTCGGGCCGGGACCTGCGGAGGCTTTTCGACAAGGTGGCGAAGGGTCTGCGCGGCTGCCAGGAGGTCGAGCCGAATCTTTTCGTCACCAACCCGCTGGTCATCCCCCTGCCCGGGTGGAACGTGGCCGACCGGCTCAACGCGGGAATCCTCTCCGCGACGCTGCGCCGCCTCTGCCGGCGGCGCGGGCTCGAGGATCCGATCCTCTGGAGTTTCCTGCCGAACGTCGGGCGGCTGCTGGGCCGCCTCGGCGAGCGCCTGGCGATCTATCACTGCGTGGACGAGTATTCGGCCTTCACCGGCGTGTCGCGTGACGCGATCGCGCGCCTGGAGCGCGACTTTGTCCGGCGCGCCGACCTCGTGCTCACCTCGTCCGCGCAACTGGCCTCGGAACGGGTCGGGCTCAATCCGAACACGCATTTCGTCAGCCACGGCGTGGACCTCGCGCACTTCGCCACGGCACTCGACGGGGGGATCGAGATCCCCGCCGAGCTGCGCGCTCTCCCGCGTCCCGTCATCGGGTTCTTCGGGCTCCTGGCCGACTGGGTGGATCTCGATCTGGTGCGCGACATCGCCCTGGGCCGCCCCGACTGGTCGTTCGCCCTCGTGGGGAAGCAGGCGACCGGCACCGGGGCGCTCCGCGGGCTGCCGAACGTCCATCTGCTCGGGCAGAAGCCTTACGCGCTCCTGCCCGCCTATTGCCGCGGATTCGACGTGGGGATCATTCCGTTCCGGACGAGCGACCTGACGCTGCGCGCGAACCCGCTCAAGCTGCGCGAGTACCTGGCGGCCGGCCTGCCGGTGGTGTCGACGTCCCTTCCCGAGGTGGCGCGCTACCGCGCGCTCGTGCACCTCGCCGAGGGGACGGCGGGCTTCACGCAGGCGATCGCCACCGCACTCGGCGAGCGCTCCCCGGCGGCGGATCGGGCGCGCGCCGCGGCGATGGGGGCCGAGAGCTGGGAGGCGCGCGTGGCGGAGATCGAAGGCCACATCGATCGGACCGCGCGCCGCGGGGCGCTTGCCGCGCCGCATCCCGCCTTGTCGGTCGCCGCGCCATGATCCCGGTGGTGATCTTCTGGTTGGCGCTCCTGCTCCTGCTCCATGCCTACCTGGGGTATCCGGCGCTGATCGGCGCGTGGGCCATGCTTCGTCCGCACCCCACACCGAAGGGCTCGCGCCTGCCTCAGGTGACGATCTTGGTCGTGGCCCACGACGAATCGGAGCAGATCGCGGCGCGGATCGACAACCTGAGCGCTCTCGACTATCCCCGGGAGTCCCTGGAGATCCTGATCGTCTCCGACGGATCGACCGACGGCACCGCGGAGCGGGCGCTGGCCCGGGCGACTTCGGGCATGCGGGTGGTCGCCTTCCCGACGCGGCGCGGGAAGCCCGCGGTCCTCAACGAGATCGTCCCGCAGGCCCGTGGGGAGATCGTGGTCCTGGCGGACGCCAGGCAGCGCTTCGATCGGGGCGCCGTGCGGGCCCTCGTGGCCTCCTTCCACGATCCCGCGGTGGGGGCCGTGAGCGGCGACCTCATCCTGACCGAGGACGGGCGGGACACCGCCGTGGGCCCGGGGGTGAGCGCCTACCGGCGCTACGAGAGCTTCGTGCGCCGCTCCGAGAGCCGGGTCGGCTCGACGGTGGGCGTCACCGGGGCGATCTATGCGCTGCGTCGAGGCCTGTTCCAGCCGCTTCCCGAAGACACCATCCTGGACGACGTCCTGATCCCGATGCGCATCGTCCGGCGCGGGTTCAGGGTGCTATTCGAGCCGGCGGCGCGCGCCTTCGATCGAGCCCCGGCGACATCCCGGGAGGAGTTCGGCCGCAAGGCGCGCACGCTGGCGGGCAATTTCCAGCTCCTCTTCCGGGAGACGTGGCTGTTGAACCCGCTCGGCAACCGGCTGTGGGTGCAGACCGTGTCGCACAAGGGCCTGCGCCTCCTGGGACCGGGCCTGCTCGTGGCGGCGTTCGCGTCGAACCTGTTCCTTCTCGGCCGGCCCGGCTACCGTCTCGCGTTCCTGGCGCAGATCGCCTTCTATGCCGGAGCCGTGCTCGGGGGGATGCTGCACGGCAGGAAGGGCGTGCTTCCCCTCTTCAGCCTGCCGTACACCTTCTGTCTCGTGAACGCGGCGGCGATCGTCGGTGCGTTCCGATTCCTCTCCTCGCGCCAGCGGGTGACCTGGGACAAGGCGCCGGCATGAGCGGCGGGTCCCTGCGGCGCCTAGGGCGTCCCTGTCGGATCGGGATCGGCGAGCGGCCCCGGGCGCTGCCGCCCGCGGCCATCCTTCGCCCCGCGGGGACGGACCCTCGCGACGGTGGCCAGGGACGACAACTCCTGCGCGCTGAGGGCCCGGTTGTAGATCCGGACGTCATCGATCCGGGCGCGCAGACCGGGAACCGCGGTCCCCGGATACCGGGCGAGGCTGAGGTCCTGCGTCGTGGTCGTGGCACCCGGCGTCCCCGTCCAGGACTGCGTCATGCGCAGGGTGCCGTCGACGAACAGGCGACCACCCGACGCATCGACGGTGAAGGCCACGTGATGCCACAGGCCGTCGTTGATCCCGGGCGTGGCGAGCGTGCAACCACTGCCATCCCAGATGTAGTTCGACGCGTCCCTGAAATACCACGCGCACAGACTGCCGCCGTTGGTGAACACCTGGTAGCCGCCGAACGAGGCGGGGACGTACTTGTTGACGAAGCTCCCCAGCGTGCCGGCCGTCGTGCTCATCCAGAGCGACACCGTCATCGGATAGGCGTCGAGCACGGCCGCATGGGGGATGCGGACCCCCGCCTCCCCGCCGTCGAAGGACAGCGCCCGACCCAGGCGGCCGACGACGTGGAGCGGACCGTTCAGGAGCGTGCCGGTGCCGCCGTTGCCGGAGGAGTCCGCGGCCAGCGAGCCGGACGTCTCGTCGAGCGTCCAATAGCCGACTATGACGGACGAGAGCGGGACCGGCTGAGCCGCGGTCGTGAAGGTGCGGTCCG
Source organism: Verrucomicrobiia bacterium (assembly GCA_035638075.1). Lineage (GTDB taxonomy): Bacteria > Acidobacteriota > Polarisedimenticolia > Gp22-AA2 > Gp22-AA2 > DASRAU01. Next base: position 11,102 of record DASRAU010000036.1, on the reverse strand, counting down.
GCGAAACGGCGAGGTTGCCCGCCGCGTCGCGCGACCGGGCACGGCAGTGGTACAGGGTCCCGGCCGCCAGGGCGCCCGCCGTCCGCGCGTGGGCGAGCACCATCCCGGTGTCGAGGGTGGTGACGCTCCCGTAGGCGGTCGTCGTCCCGTACTCGACCTGCGAATCGCTCGCTTCATCGGAGGTCCAGCTCAAAGAAGCACCCGTGGACGTCACCTGCGAGACCACGACCGCGGAGAGCACCGGCGGCGTCGTGTCTCCGGACGGGACGCTCACGAGAAGCTGCGACGGGACCCTGACGACGAACGCGTCCTGCCGGCTGCCCCCCATGTTGGTCGTCCAGATGAAGTACTGGCCGGTCGGATCGATGTTCCCCTTGGGCTCTTTCGAGTAGTCATCCCCGCCGCCGGAGGCATTGAGGTCGGTCATCACCGGGGCGACGACCAGGACGTCCAGGGAGGTGTCCAGCCGGAAGCAGAGGATTTCGTTGGCGCGGTTCGAATTGACCCGGTTGACGCTGCTCCCGCAGGCGAATTGCTGCCCGAGCGGGGTGCCCGGCTTCGCGTTGGCGTGGCTCACGTGCGCCGGCGCCGCCACCGACCAGTCCATGTTGTTGTGGACGAGCGGCGCCTGGAGCGGGTTCGTGCCGAACGGGAAGACGCGGAACGCGTTGGCAAGGTTGTTCCAGTTGTCCGCATAGACCATGTAGCCATAGCCGTTGTCCGAATGTCCGGCGGCGCCGTTCTGGTCGAGCAGGGTCGTCTGGGTCCCCGTCTGCAGATCGACGATGACGTTGTCCTCGCCGTACAGACCATCGACGTTCTCCTTGATCACCAGCCACCGGCCGCTCTTGTCGATCTGGCACTCGTCGAGATCGCCGACGCGGGGAAAGTAGGAGAACTGCCTCGTGTCCTCCCGGTACGCCAGGCAACCCAGCATTTCGTAGGTGGCCGACGATCGGAGCGTGGCCGAGTGGACCCGATCGTCGCCGCTGGAGTGAACCTGCCAGATGTACTTGTCGCTGCCGAACTGGGGAGCGGCGTCGAACACCGTCTGCATCTGATGGGTGACGACGTCGTAACGCAGGAGTGCGGAACCGTTGTTGAGATAGAGCGCGGTGGGCAGCGTCGCGCTGAAGTACCAGCCTTCCCCCGTCGACCACGAAAAGGGGCTCGCGGCATCGAACAACGGCCCCACGACGCTGATGACGCCCGTATCCTTATTATATGCAAACAGCGTGGGGCCCCCGCCCCCGCGAGAGCGGTTCAGCCCGAGGAAGATCAGCATGGTGCTGCTCCCCGCGGAGTTGTTCATGTTGCGCCAGTACGAGTAGCCCACGGACTGCACGCAGTCCGATCCGCCGCAGTCGGTGCCGTTGGTGATCCGCACCCCTTGAGTGTTGTAAGGGGACGGAAACACGAAGGCGCCGCGGGCGGGAAGCAGGGCCTGGATCTGGGCCGCGTTCAGGAGCGGCCGGACATCGGTGCTGTTGGTCTTCTCGACGAAACCGCCTGGCGGAAGCGCGAGTGCCGCGAAGGCGGCGACACGAAACAATCCGAGGAACCGATGCGCATGGTGCGTGCCGACACTGAAGCCGATCCGTCGCATGACACCCCCCTCTTCCCCACGAGAGCCGCGGGTCGATCCCGCATCTCTCGGAGGGCCCCTATTGCACCCGGAAGAAAGCTGTTGTGGGAAGCGAGCTACACAGCAAGCGTGGTGCCATCAGAAGGAGAGCGCCCGTGCGGAGCCTGGATCCTGATGGAACCGGTCACCTGGGCGGAACAGCAGAACAAAGGCCGGGCTCAGATCCCCTTTGCCGGATGGTGCCACGGTCCCCACGGGGGGGTCGGCGCAGGAGCGGCGGCGACTGTCTGCATCACAACGTCACCTGTCAGTGACATCCTGACACACTATCGGGAATTCCCCCCAAGAGATTGCCGAGTTTCCTGAGTGCGGCGATTTCCTCGAAACGCCGCATCAGGCGCCGATTCGCGGCCCCTGCGGTGCTATGATGAGGCCCATTCCCAGAAAGCGCGAGGCACCCTAGTCATGTCCATTCGAGTTCTCCTCGCCGACGACCACCCGATCTTCCTCCAGGGCATGAAAGTGCTCCTGGAGCCGGAGAAGTTCGACGTGGTCGGCCTGGCGTCGGACGGCCGCCAGGCGGTCAAGATGGCCGAGAAGCTCAACCCGGACGTGGTCATCCTGGATCTGGCCATGCCGCTCATGAATGGCCTGGACGCCGCCCGGGAAATCGGCAAGGTGTCGCCCAAGATCAAGAAGATCCTCCTGACGAACTACACCGACGAGCAGTACATCCTCGATGCGCTGCGGGCGGGGGTGAACGGGTACCTCGTGAAGACCAAGGCCGCCGCCGACCTGATCCAGGCGATTCACGAGGTTTCGCGCGGGGCGCTCTACCTGAGCTCCGGTGTGTCGCGCGAGCTCCTGCAGGCCTACCTCGAAAACGAGGCGAGCCGCGTCAATCCGCTGAGCGGTCGCGAGCGCGAGGTGCTGCAGCTGATCGCCGAAGGGAAGACGACGAAGGAGATCGCCGTGGTTCTCGGCGTCAGCCCCAAAACGGTCGAGACGCACCGGATGCGCTTGATGGACAAGCTCGACATCCACGAGACGGCCGGCCTCGTCCGGTACGCCATCCGTCGAGGCGTCATCCAGCCCTGAGTTCCTGCAGTCCACCACGTTTCTCCGAAGACACGCTCTCCCGAACACCACAATGAAAAGCATCGCTCTCGGTGTGCTCCTGGCACTGGCCGCGGCGGGATCCGCCCAGGCGCAGACCACCTCGGTCTACGACCTCCTGGGCCCCGGACTGCCGGCCGGTCACTTCAATCTCTATCCTTCCGTCTCCTACGAGTACATGTACGACGACAACATCCTCTTCATGAGCACCGACCTCCCCGGGAGCGTCCCGGTCGCATCGGGCGTCAACGTTCTGCGGGCGCGCTTCCTGGCGGATCTGCCGCTGCGTGACGGCCGGGTCCGGATGCTCTACGCCCCCTTCTTCCGCAGCTATACGAACGATCGCTTCGTGCCCGAGGATCAGATCAACCAGGTCCTCGGCGTGGAGGGAACCTTCCACCAGAGCGGCCGTGTCGCGATCGGCTTCCGGGACGATTACGCGAAGGGCACCCTGTCGCTGCAGGAGCAGGTCGTCAGGAACGGAGTCCCCTTCGGACTGGGACATTACGAGGTCCACAATCCCCGCCTGGACTTCGGGATGCGCGTGGGACTCCGGCAGGGGTTCTCCATCCTTCCGAGCTACTCGCACTCCGCCTTCAGCGGACTCGTCTCCGGGTTCGGCCAGGCCGTCGACTACGGCTACACGACGAAGGCGATCGAGGGACGCTACAACTACCGGCTCGCCGAACCGGCGACGGCCTACCTGTATTCCATCCTCGACCGGACCCTCCAGACCGTGTCGGACGCCCCGGATGTCACCATCCGGTCGAACACCGTCGGGCTCGGCCTCACGCGGACCCTGCACGCGCTCGTCGTGACGCAGGTGTCGGTCGGCTACGAGACCATGCAGTTCGACGGCGGGGTCGGCGAGGATTTCTCGGGGCCGGTCGGAGAGGCGAACGTGTCCTGGGAGGTGGCGAACCTCAACCGGATCAACGTGGTCGTCCTGAGAAGGCCGTACGCTTCAATCTATTTCGACAGCAACTATTACCTGGCCACGGTCGGGCAGGTGCGCTGGATTCGACAGCTCTGGCGCAGCAGCTACCTGGACGCCGCCGCCACGATCCAGCAGAGCGACTTCGTCCCGGTGCAGGGCGTGGGCCGCGAGGAGCGGTTGATGCGGGCCGAGGTCGGCCTGGGACACGAGTTCCTGCGCCACCTGCGCGGCTATGCCGGGTTCAACGTCGAACAGCGTGAATCGAATGTCGTGCAGATGACCGGCGGCGTGGGCGCGGATCCCTTCAACTATCAGTTGCACCGTTTCATTTTCCGCATTGAAGCGGGGTGGATGTGACCATCAAAGTCGCCGGATCGATCCTCGTCGCATGCCTCGCTTCGTGCCTGGCTCAAGTCCCCCTGCAGGCGGCCGCCGCGGCGCCACCCGGCGATGTCGTCCAGGCCCTCAGCGTTCAGCCTTCGAAGGACGGGACCACCATCACGCTCGTGACGTCGGTTCCCGTGCCGCGGTTCACGTGCGTGATGGACAAGTCCGATCCTCGCCAGGTGGTGATCGACTTCCCGGCCGCCATGAGCCGCCTCAAGAAGCGCTACGCGCTCGGCGACCCCCTCGTGCGCGAGGCGCAGGTCGAAAAGGCGCCCGGGCCCGGCGTCGCCTTGCGCATCCGTCTCACCCTCGGGGAGGGCGCCCTCGCCGCGGTGGAACTGGGCGGACAAGGGGTGAACCTCCGGTTCCTGGCAGTCGCCGCGGCTCCGATCCCGACGGCGGCCCCGGCGGCGGCCCCGGCGCCGATCGAGACCGCCGCCGCGTCCTCCGCGTATCTGGTCGGCGCCGGAGACAAGCTGGACATCACCGTCCTCGGGCACACCGACCTGGATCGCGTGCTGGAGGTGCGGGGAGACGGGACGATCGGCTTTCCGCTGATCGGGGACGTCCCGGTCGCAGGCCGCGGCCTGTCGCAGATCAGCAGCGAGATGACACGCGCCCTGGGAAGAGACTTCATCGTCAATCCTCAGATCAGCGTGAACATCAAGGAATACGGCAGCCAGTGGGTGACGGTCATCGGCGAGGTCAACAAGCCGGGGCGTCAGCTCCTCAGGCAGAGGATGAGCCTCATCGAGCTTTTGGCCGAGGCGGGCGGATTCACCGCGTACGCCAACCGCAAGCAGATCGAAATCCTCAGGACCGAGGGACCCGACCTGCGACGCAAGCTCGCCGTGAACCTGAGAGCCATCGAAGAGGGAAAGCAGAAGGACATCCCGCTCAAAGTGGGCGATGTCGTGATCGTTCCGCGGCGCACGTTCTGACCGTGCCGGAGGTCTCCAGGTGATGCACGCACTGACTGCCGTCCGGCTCCCCGGCCGGCCGGACGGGTGGGATCGGAGCATCGAGAGATACCCCACCAAGACCCTGTTCCACGAGTCCGCCTGGCTGGACTTCGTCCAGACCATCCATCCGAAGGGCCGCATCGAGTACTTCGAGCTCATGCAGGGTGACGCGACCGCGGGATTCTTCTGCGCCGTGCGCATCAGGAAGGTCCTGTCGATCCTGGTGTACGGCAGCCCGTTGCCCGAGTCCGGCATGTCCATGGGGCCTCTGGTCGGTGACGGAGTGGCCCAGGCCGAGGTCGTGCAGGCGCTCGTGAGAGCCTGCCGATCGAACGGGATCGCCTGCCTGGATCTGGCGAACGACTGGCTGGACCCGCAGTTGATGCGCCGGCTGGGGTTCAGGGTCTCCCCGGGCGTCACCCATCTCTGTCCCCTGGGGCGGGACGAAGGCGCGGCCTGGGCGACCCTGAAGGGGACGTGCAGGACACGGATCCGCAAAGCGATCAAGAGCGGGCTCCAGGCGGAGCTGAGCGACGACGGCGCGATGGTCGAAGACTTCCACCGCTTCATGACCCTGGCCCTGAAGCGCCGGGGGCTGCCGCCGCCCTACGGGATCGAGCGCCCGCGGTCGTTGATGGCCTGCCTGACTCCCGCCGACCGGCTCATCAGCGTCCGGGTGCGATTCGGGGGGCGGGTCATCGGGGCGGCCTTCTACCCGCACGACGCGCGCTCGATGTACTACTGGGACGGAGCCTCGGATCCGGCCCACCTGGAGCTCGGTCCGAACGAGCTTTTGCACTGGACCGCCATGAAGGAGGCGATCCGCCGGGGCATCCCCCTGTTCAACATCGGGGGCGGACCGGTGCCCAGCCGGTTCACCCGGAAGTTCGGCGGTGGTGAGGTCCCCCACCACAGCTACCGCAGGAACTTCATTCCCTTCCTCGAGACGGCTCGCAACCTGTCTCACTGGATCGATCGCGGCAAACCCGCCGCGGCGCCGTCCCCGGTGAGCGTGTGAGCCGGGCCGGTTCCGTTGCAGCGCAGCAGGAGACCTCCGTGCCACCGTATTCCCTGCCCGATCTCGACTACGACTTCAGCGCGCTCGAGCCCCACATCTCCGGCACGATCATGGAGCTGCATCACGACAAGCACCATGCGGCCTACGTCAGGAACGCGAACGAGACCCTCGGCCGTCTCGACGAAGCGCGCTCCGCCGAGAAGCTCACCGGCCTGGCGGCGCTGGAACGGGCCCTCGCCTTCAACCTCTCCGGCCACATCCTGCATTCGATCTTCTGGAAGAACCTCGTGCCGCAAGGGGGCGACCGGCCCGGCGGGGAGCTGGCGCGAACGCTCGACCGGGATTTCGGATCGTTCGACAGGTTCAAGCGGCAGCTCACCGAGGCGGCGGCGACGATCATGGGCTCCGGCTGGGCGGCGCTCATCTGGGAGCCGGCCGGCGGGCGCCTGCTGATCATCCCGATCGACGACCATCAGTCGAACATCGTCCAGGGTGGCACACCGCTGATGGTGATCGATGCCTGGGAGCACGCCTACTACATGCAGTACCAGAACCGGAAGACGGAGTTCTTCGAGGCGGTCTGGCGCCTGTGGAATTGGGACGACATCGCCGGCCGCTTGCAGGCGGCTCGGACGCGGGACTCCGGCCCGGGCGGCCGTCAGGAACGGGGCACCGGGGAATCGGGGGGCTCCCGATAGGCCGCCCCGGCCCGCTGTGCGATTTTGAGGGCGAGCAGGAGCCGAATCATCCCGATCAAGACAGGCCCACGACCTGTCTAGCATCGCAGCCACGAACGTGAGGCAAGCCATGAAGCTGCAGACAACCGCCCGCCGGATCCGGAGCAACATCGCGACCTGGGGACTCTCCCACACCATGCACGATCTGGCGCTCAAGGCGACGAACCGGGTCGTGCTGCTCAAGATTCTCAAGTGCATGGCGATCGAGCGCATCAATCCCGTCTTCGCCGACTGCCCCGAGCCCTACCGCGCGATGTTCCTCGGCGCGCCGATGCTCCGCGAGTTCTGTCGCGATCCGGCGAATGACCTTTCGGAGAGCTTCCTGGAAGAGGCCCTCGCCAAGCACGACGAGTGCTTCGGGATCCTCGCCGGCGACTCCCTGGCGGCCTATGGCTGGTACTCCCGCGGACCGACACCGATCGATCCGCCCGGCCTGGTGTTCCACCCCGGCGACCGGTCGGTCTACATGTACAAGGGATTCACCCACCTCGACCACCGGGGGCGACGACTGCACGCCATCGGGATGACCATGGCTCTTCAACACTACTTGAACAGAGGCTTCAAGGGGCTCGTCTCCTACGTCGAGTCCAACAATTTCAGCTCGCTCAATTCGGTCCGGCGGATGGGCTACGGGATTTTCGGAACGATCTCCGTCCTGCGGCCGTTCGGCGTCACCGTCACGCACGCCAGCCCCGGCTGCCGGGCGCGCGGCGTCCGCCTCAGCCGGGCGCTGCCCGCTTCCCCGCCGCGCGTCGGAGCGCTCGCCGGGAACCCGCGTCGATGACGGCGCATCGCGCCAGGACCGCGGCGAAGAACGGCGCCCTGCCGGCGCGCCGTCTGCCCAAGTGTCCGACGGGGATTCAAGGGCTCGATGAGATCACCGGCGGAGGGCTCCCCCGCGGCCGCCCCACGCTTTTGTGCGGCAACCCGGGCTGCGGGAAGACCCTGCTCGCCGCGGAGTTCCTGGTGCGCGGCGCCGTGACGTTCGGCGAGCCGGGCGTGCTGATGTGCTTCGAGGAAACGGGAGCCGAGCTCGCGGCCAACGTCGCGTCGCTCGGATTCGACCTGCCCGGCCTGGTGCGGCGGAAGAAGATCCTGATCGACCACGTCCGGGTCGAGCGCAGCGAGATCCAGGAGACCGGCGAATACGACCTGGAAGGGTTGTTCGTCCGGCTGAACCACGCCATCGACTCGATCGGCGCCAAACGCGTCGTGCTGGACACGATCGAGGGGTTGTTCGCCGCCCTGCCCAACGAATCGATCCTGCGCGCCGAGCTGCGCCGCCTGTTCCGCTGGCTCAAGGACAAGGGCGTGACGACCATCATCACGGCCGAGCGCGGGCGCGACCAGCTGACCCGCAAGGGTCTCGAAGAGTACGTGTCGGACTGCGTCATCCTCCTCGACCATCGCGTTCACGAGCGGATCGCCACCCGGCACCTCCGCGTGGTGAAGTATCGCGGATCGCTGCACGGCACCAATGAGTACCCGTTCCTGATCGGGGACGAGGGGCTCAGCGTGCTCCCGATCACCTCGCTGGCCCTGGATCACCCGGTCTCGAACGAGCGGATCTCCAGCGGCATCGCGCGGCTCGACACCATGCTCGACGGGCGCGGCTTCTACCGGGGCTCCAGCATCCTGCTCACCGGAACGCCGGGCACCGGCAAGACCAGCGTCGCCGCGGGCTTCGTCCAGGCCGCCGCCCGGCGGGGTGATCGCGCTCTCTTTTTCGCCTTCGAGGAGTCGCCCAGCCAGATCCTCCGCAACATGCGCTCCATCGGCATGAGCCTCGCCCCCCCGGTCCAGAGCGGGGTGCTGCGCTTTCACGCCGCGCGTCCGACGCTCTATGGCCTGGAGATGCACCTGGCGACCATGTTCAAGGAGATCGCCGCCTTCCGGCCGGACGTCGTCGTCGTCGACCCGATCAACAGCCTGCTGGCCGCGGGCAGCGAATCCGAGACCCGGGCGATGGTGACGCGGCTGATCGACTCCTTGAAGGCCCAGCAGATCACCTCGCTGTTCACCAGCCTGACCATCGACGGCGGCCCGCTGCAGCAGAGCGAAATCATCATCTCCTCCCTGATGGATACCTGGCTGCTGCTGCAGAACATCGAGGGGGACGGCGAGCGGAATCGCGGTCTCTACGTCCTCAAGTCGCGTGGCATGGCGCACTCGAACCAGATCCGCGAGTTCCTGATCTCCTCCCGGGGCATCGACCTGGTGGACGCGTACGTCGGTCCGGGCGGGATGCTGGTCGGCGCGGCCCGCGCGGCGCAGACCGCCCGGGAGAAGGCCGCCGCCGTGGCCAGCCAGCAGGAAGCCCTGCGCGTGCGGCGCACGCTCGAGCGCAAGCACAGTGCCGTCGAGCGGCAGATCGCGACCTTGCTCGCCGACTACGAGGCCGAGGAGCAGGAGGCCGCTTCCGTTCACGGCAATGGAAGCAGGGAGAAGCGATGAAGGCCCTGAAAGTGATGAAGCCGGCGAAGGCGGAACGACGCGCATCGACCCCTTCCCGCTCGAAATCCGCGTTCTGGGAGCTGCGACTGTACGTGGCGGGCCAGACGCCACGATCGCTGACGGCCTTCGCGAACCTCACGCAGATCTGCGAAGACCACCTCAAGGGCCGCTACCGCATCCAGGTGGTCGACCTCATCGTGCAGCCGAAGCTCTCCCGGGGCGACCAGATCCTGGCCATCCCGACGCTGGTCCGCCGGCTCCCGGAGCCGGTCCGCAAGATCATCGGCGACCTGTCGGACACCGAACGCGTGCTCGTCGGACTGGACCTGCGTCCGCCGCCGGCCGCGTGAGGGTGGGTGACGAATGATGCGGCGCCCATCCAAGTTGAGCACCACCAGGTCGTTCGAGCGGACCCTGGCCGCCAAGTCACCGGGGAGGTACGTCCTCCGGCTGTACGTGGCCGGAGCGACCGAGCGATCGCGCCGGGCCCTCGCCCGCGCCCGCCACCTGTGCGACGTGGAGCTGAAGGGCCGGTGCGACCTGGAAGTGATCGACGTCTATCAGCAGCCGATCCTGGCCCTCGACGGCCAGATCGTCGCGACTCCCACCCTGGTGAAGGAATTCCCGCTGCCGGTTCGCCGGTTCATCGGCGCCCTGGACGACACGGCCCGCATCGTGGTCGGGCTGGACCTCAAGAGCCGCCCCGTCGTCCGTCCGTGAGCAGCGCCCCGCTCCGGCGACCCGTCCCGTCCGACCTGATCACCGAGCTCCGGGCCCGCCTGGAGGAGTCCGAGGCGACCCTCGATGCCATTCGCCACGGAGGCGTGGATGCGCTCGTCGTCGCCGGACGGAGCGGTCCGCGGGTCTTCACCCTCGAGGGGGCCGAGCACTCGTACCGGGTGCTCATCGAAACGATGAACGAAGGGGCCCTGATGCTCACCCCCGGCGCCCTGATCCTCTACGCCAACCGGCGCTTCTCCACGATGGTCGGCCATCCGCTGTCGCGGGTGCTGGGCGGTTCCTTCCACCAGTTCCTGTCGGAGGCCGACCGCGCGACGCTGACACGACGCCTGCATCGCGTCGCCAGGCCCGTCTCGACGATCCAGGTCCTCCTGCATGGCGCGGACGAGGCGCGCGTCCCGGCGCAGATCTCCATTCACCGGCTGGCCGGGAGCCGCTCGGGCGGCGCCGCCTTCAGCATGGTGGTGACCGACATGACCGAGGCGCGGCGCAACGAAAAAACGCTCCGCCGTCTGACCCACAGCCTGCTCCAGTCGCAGGAATCCGACCGCGGCCGTCTCGCGCTCGAGCTGCACGATCGTGCGGCCCAGGGTCTCGGCGCCCTCCTCATCCGGCTGCGCCTGGTGTCGCGGGCCCTCCCCGCCAGCGCGACCGTGCTGCGCGGCGAGCTGGCCGCGATCGGCGGACTTTTGGGCGGCACGGCCGACATCGTCGAGAGCATTTCGAAGAACCTGCGTCCCAGCGTCCTGGGAATCCTGGGCCTGGTCCCGGCGCTGCGCGCCGCGTCCGCCGGATTCGCGAAACGGACCGGCATCGCCGCGACGCTGGTCTGCACCCGCGCTCCCGCGGGACTGTCCGCCGAAGCCGAGCTGGTGCTCTACCGGATTCTGGAAGAGGCCTTGCGGAACGTGAAGCAGCACGCCGGCGCGAACAACGTCGTCGTGCGCCTCGGGCGCCAGGGCGCGGCGGTCGCGTTGTCGATCCGGGACGACGGCGTCGGCTTCAACTCGGAGCTCGACCCGCCGGGGAACGGCGTCGGTCTCGTCGGCCTGCGCGAGCGGATCGCCTGCGTGGGCGGCACGCTGCGGATCAAGTCCCTCCGCGGCGTCGGGACCGAGGTGGCGGCCCGCATCCCGCTGGCGCCGGTCGCCCCCCCCCCCCCCCC
>DASRAU010000035.1:0-40393 GCA_035638075.1 Verrucomicrobiia bacterium | reverse complement strand
CAGCCAGGCGCTCGACACGCTGAAGGCCGAGGCGGAGAAGGCCCTCGCGGAGCGGGACGAGACCGGGCCGGTGGGCGTGCACGTGCCGGTGGGTCTGTCGGTCGTGGTGGCCGGCGCGGCGCAGCAGGCGATCCTGCTCGGCCAGGCGCTGGCGACACGATTGAACCGCACCGCGCTGGCGCTGTACGACGCCGACGACCGCGTGCAGGGCGGCATCCGTTTCCGCGATCCGCGCAGCGGGCGGGAGGAGCGCCTGCCGCTGCTCTCCTTCACGCCGCGCATCGATCCGGACACGCACGTCTGATCGTCGAGGGGGCCGATTGATCCCGAAGAAGCTGGGGCGCTTCGAGATCGTCCGGGAGATCGGACGCGGCGCCATGGGGCAGGTGCTCCTGGCGCACGATCCGAAGATCGACCGGCAGGTCGCGCTCAAGACCCTGACCACCTCGTCCGCGATCTCCGAGGAGGAGGCGCGCGAGACCAGCCAGCGCTTCGTGCGCGAGGCGCAGGCGGCCGGCCGCCTCCTGCACCCGCACATCGTCACCATCTTCGACGTCGGCGAGGACGCCGGGCTGTCGTTCATCGCCATGGAGTACATCGACGGCATGACGCTCGAGCGCTACGCGCGCGCCGACTCGCTGCTGCCGCCGGCGCGGCTCCTCGATCTGATGACCCAGGCCGCGGGCGCGCTCGACTACGCCCACCAGGCCAAGGTGATCCACCGCGACATCAAGCCGGCCAATCTCATGGTGCAGGAGGACGGCAGCCTCAAGGTGACCGACTTCGGCCTCGCGAAGAACCCGAGCGCCGGCCTGACGCAGTCGGGGGTGCTCCTCGGCACGCCGTCCTACATGTCGCCGGAGCAGATCCAGGGGAAGGACCTCGACGGCCGCAGCGATCTCTTCTCGCTCGGCGTGGTGCTGTACGAGCTGCTGACCGGGGTGCGGCCGTTCGAGGCCGACTCGATCTCGACGATCATCTACCGGGTGCTCTACGAGGACCCGCGCCCGGCCACCGCCCACAACCCGGCGCTGCCTCCGGCGGTGCACGCCGTGCTCGAGAAGGCGCTCGCCAAGGACCCGGCGCGCCGCTATCCGACGGGTGCTGCGCTGGTCGCCGACCTGCGCAAGGCCTTCTCCGATCTGCCGGCGGAAACCCTGGCGCGGCCGTTCCCGCTGCCGTCGCGTCCTCCGGGAGGACGTCCGGCCCCGACCCTGCCGCCGTCCCGCCCGGGACCGCCGACGATGGGCTCGGCCCGCCGGCCGGGGACCGCGACGGCGCGCGCGTCGCGGGGACCTGTCCCCGCACCGCGCCCGCAACCGAAGCCGACCTTCCTGGCGCACCATCCGATCAAGATCGTCGTGCTGGTGTTCATGGTGCTGCTGGGGCTGGCCGTCTTCCCGCGCTGGGCCAACCGCGGCGACCGGCGCTTCGGGGATCGTTCCGGGAATGTCAGCCTGCCCGCGCCGGGACCCGCGCAGGCCGCCGGGGTCGGAGGCGCGATCCCCGCGAGCCCGGCCACAGACGGGCCGGCCTCCGGCACCACCCGCGTCAGCGTCGACGTGCAGACGAAGCCCGCGGGCGGCAGCGTCTTTCTCGACGACATCCGCGTGCAGGACGGCAAGGTCGTGCTGGCCCTCTCGGATCCGCAGACGCATGCCATCCGCGCCCGCTCCGGCTGCCTCGAAGGCATTGCCGAGAGAAGCGCCGCCGACCTCGCGTCCCTCCCGGGACCGCTCGTCCTCGAGATGCGGGAGCGGCGCCAGGTGGTGGCCATCGGCTCCGAGCCCCCAGGCGCGCGCGTGCGCCTCGACGGCCGGGACACCGGCAAGGTCACCCCGGTCGAGATCGAGCTGGACGCCTGCCAGGAGCGCACCGTCGAGCTGCGCCTCGACGGGCACAGGCGGTGGACGAAAACCTTCCCGGCGGGGCAAGATGGGGACGAGGTCGCGGAGGCGCTCAAGGCGGTCGCGCTCGCTCCCATCCCGCGGGGGACGGTGACGCTGCCGCGCCCGAAGGGCTGGACCGGCGAGGTGTTCCTGGGAACGACGCGCGTCGGGAGCACGAGCGAGCCCGTGACCCTCGAGGAAGGGAACTACACGCTGGTGGTCCGCAACGACAAGGTCTTCGCGAAGACGTCGATCCCGGTGGTCGTGAAGGGGGGCGAGACCATCCGCCCCGCCGCGGTGTTCCCCGGGCTCGGCTCCTTGACCGTGCAGGCGCAGCCGAGCAACTGCAAGGTCTACGTGGACGGCGCCTACGTGGACGTGACGCCGATCCTCGACCTGCCGATCGCCGCCGGCGACCACGCGATCAAGGTGGTCTTCGTCCCCAACGGCGCCACGCAGGATCGACGCGTGTCGATCCGCGCCGACCGCAGCGAGCGGGTCGTGGTGAAGTTCTGATGCGTCGTGGCGCACTGCTGGTTGCGGCGCTGTTCCTCGTGACAGGTGCGGTGGGCGCCGCCCCCGACCGCAGCCAGGACGACGATCGGCCGCTCGACGCGCGTCTCTTCGCCCAGGGCATGGACGCGGCGCGCGCCGGCCGCCGCGACGAGGCGGCGCGCACGCTGAAGCGCGTCTCCACGGAGTTCCCCGACAGCCCGTTCGCCCCGGGGGCGCTGCTCAAAACCGCCGAATTGCTCGTCCCGGTCACAGGCTTCGGGCAGATGGGCTCCGCCTCGCCGCAGTCGGTGCAGCAGGCGACCGATCTGCTCAAGACGGTGGCGCAGAAATACCGCGCCTCGCGCGAGGCGCCGATCGCCCTCGTGCGCCTGGGCTACCTCGGGTTCGAGCCGGCGGGGCCGCGCCTGAACCTCGACGAGGCCTGCGGGCGCTTCGCCACCGCGGCGCAGATCTATCCGGACAGCGAAGCGGCCGACGACGCCCTCTTCGGATCGGGCATGTGCGATCTGCTGCGCGGCCGCCCGGCCCGCGCCTCCGAGATGTTCGGCCGCATGCTCGAGGAGCATCCCGAGAGCCCGCTCGCCGCCGAGGCGCTCTACCGCCAGGGCGTGGCGCTGTCGCTCCTCGACGACGCGCCGGAGGCGATGCTGATGCTGCAGCGGCTGCGCCAGCGGGCGCCCGAGTCGCGCTTCGCCGCCCAGGCGCTCGATCGACTCACGCTCCTGCACCGCATGCGCCTGCAGCCGGCGGTCGCCGCGGCCGGGGGAGGCCGCGAAGGCGCGCCGGTTTCCTCCGAGGCGCCCTCGAGCGAGGGGACGCCGCTGTACCGCCCGGATCCCGATTACGGCGCCGGCCCCGCGGCCGGAGGCGCGGACGCCCAGCCGATTCGCGGCATCAGCGACCTCAGCATCGATGCGCAGGGGCTCATCGTCGCGGCGTCGCCGAAGACCCCGGCGGTCTTCCGCCTGGACGCCCGCGGCCGCATCCAGGAGCGCATCGATCATCCGGGACCCGATCACGTCGCCGCGGCCGAAGGGCTGGCGGTGTTCATCTCCGGCCGCGAGCAGATCGCGGTCAACACGCGCAACTGGAGCGGCACCGACCTGCGCGACGCCGATGGACACACCCCGGGTGACTTCGGGCCGATCGCGGTCGACGCGCTCGGGATCGTGCACATGGTGGACCGGCGCGAGAACGCCGTGCTCATCTACGACCGCGCCCGCCGGCTGGTCGGGGCGGTGCGTCCCCCCGCCGGACGCGACGGCCGCTTCGTGGACATCGCCGCGGGAGACGAAGGCGGCGTCTATGCGCTCGACGCGCGGGCGCGCTCGGTGGTGGTGCTGGCGCAGGGCCGCGAGGTGAAACGCATCGACCTGACCCCGCTCGGAGCCGCCGACCCGGCGGCGCTGGCGGTGGACGGCCTCGGCGACCTGTTCGTCCTCGACGGCGGCACCGGCTGGATCTTCGTCGGCGACGCGCAGGGGAAGCGCCTCGCCGTCGTGAAGCCATCGCGCCTGGTGACCGATCGCACCGGGACGATCACCGCGCTCGAAGTGGACGCGCAGGGACGCCTGTACCTCGCCGGCCGCAAGTCGGGGGCCGTGGTGCGCCTCAAATGAGGGCGACCGACATGGATTTCCGGCGCGCGTTCCTGCTCGTCCTGGCCTGCGCCGTCGCGATCGTCGCGGCGCCGGTGTTCCTCGTGCCGGTGGCGGCGCAGGAGGAAGAGGACCTGACGAAGGAGCTGACCGCGATGCGCGCCGCCTATGACCGGGCGCGCGAGCGGCTCGACGAGCTCGATTTCCAGGGCGCGGTGAAAGAGCTGGGGTCGGTCATCGATCCGCGCGCCAAGACGCGTCCGTCCGACCTGGGCTTCGAGGAGTCGCGCCTGCTCGCCGCCGCCTACGACCTGCGTGCCCGGGCCCAGTTCAACCTCGGGAACGCGGCCGCCGCCGAGGCCGACTTCACGTCGCTCTTGCGCGTCGACCCTTCCTACGCCATCGACCGGCAGACGCTGTCGCCGAAGGTGGTGGACCTGTTCGACCGCGTCCGCACCCGGACCGTCGGCATCCTCGATCTCAAGGTGGATCCGCCGCGCGCCCGGGTGCGCATCGACGGCGACCCGGTCGAAACGGGCCCGGAGGGGATCGGCGTCCTGTCGGGAACCCATGAGCTGCGCATCGAGATGGACGGCTACGAGCCGCACATCGAGACCATCACCGCGGCCGGGGGCACGCGCCTCGACCGGAATGTCCGCCTGCGCGCCAACAAGCGGGCCCTGGAGTTCATCACCGTGCCGGCCGGCGTCACCGTGACCGTGGACGACACGGCGAAAGGGACGACGGCCGGCCCGGCGACGCCGGAGGTCGAGGGACTGGCGGCGACCTACGGCTTCGATGCGAAGCAGGCCTCCGGCCCGTTGCAGGTGCCGCTGGTGACGCCGGGCGAGCACAAGGTCCGCTTCGACCGCGACTGCTACGAGAGCCAGTCGGTGGTGGTGCGGGTCGATCTCGACGAGGAGAACCGGCCGCTGCGCTTCGCGCCCGTCGTGCTCAAGGAGTCGCGCACCCGCCTGCAGATCACCTCGGTGCCGTCCGGCGCGGAGGTGCAGGTGGACGGCCAGAAGCAGGGGACGACCCCGCTGACCCTCGCCTCGCTGTGCGGCGGCGACCGGGAGATCACCGTCCTGCGCGACGGCGTCGGCCGCTGGAGCGAGCGCGTGCGCCTCGCGACCGGCCAGGTCAACACCCTCGACGTGCGGCTGCGGCCGACGCTGCTCTACGTCGGCACGTTCCGGCTGGACGAGTGGGGCCGGGCGGTCTGGAGCGACGAGGACAAAGCGCTGCTCGACGCTCTCGGCCGTGGACTCAAGACCCTCAACGTGGCGCGCGTCCCGTCGGTGCAGCAGTCGATCCGCGACGCCGTGGTCCGCTGGATGATCGCCGACCCGCGCGAGGCGCGCGGCGGCACGCTCCTGCCCCCGGACATCCTGAAGGATGCGGCCGACCGCGCGGGCGCGGACCTGGTGCTCGCCGGGCTGACGCTCTCCGACGATCCGGAGCACGTCTGGACGCTGGGCCTGTACTCGCCGCTCCACGCCACCGCCGACATCGTCCGCCTGCGGCTCGACAAGCCCGAAGGGGTCGCGGACTTCGTGGCCCGGCTCGACAGCGCCCCGGCGGAGGACGCCACGTTGTGGGGGCTCGGCCTCGCCGACACGACGCTTCCGCCCGGTGGTCCGGTGGTGGCGCGCGTGCTCGCCGGCAGCCCGGCCGCCAAGGCGGGGGTCCGGGTCGGCGATCGGCTCACCGGCGTCGGCAGCCGGAAGGTGACGACGACGCGCGAGGCCCTCGCCACCCTCGAGTCGGAAAGCGCCCGCGCGGGAGGTGTCCGCTCGGCGGTGGTCCTGGCGCTGCAGTCGTCCGAGGGCGCGCGCACGACCCGCATCACGCCGGCCGAGGCGCCGGCGCTCCTGTCGCTCACCGATCCGTCGCTCCTGTACAACCGCGCCCTGGCCGAGTACCGGCTGCGCACGCGGGCGGCGGCGGACGAGACGGCGCGCGGCGTCGCGGCGCTCAACACCGGGCTCGCGCTCATGCACTTCCGGGCCTACGACAAGGCCCTGGCCGAAGGGCTGCAGCGCGCCTCGCTGCCCCCGGGGAGCGGTATTTCCGCCGGCACCGTCGATTACTACCGCGGATTGTGCGCGCAGCGCCGCGGCGACGCCGACGGCGCGCGGGCGGCGTGGCAGGCGGCGTCCAGGGCCGCCGGCAGCACCCTCGAGTCGCCCGACGGCCCGTCGGCCGCGGCGGCCGCGTCCCGCGCCCTCCAGTCGCTGCAGTAAGCAGATCTGCGGTGTTGCCCGGCCCTGCGCCGGGACCTAAGTTGTGCAGGACCATGAGCGTTCCCGCCCGGACACCGGACCCATCCGACGGCGCTCTCCGGGGAGAGATCCAGAGCGCCACCCTGCCCGTCGTCCTCGCCGATCTGCAGGCGAGGCGGGCCACGGGCACGCTCGTCACGGTCACCGGCCCCGTGCGGCGCACGGCCCAGCTCCAGGACGGCCGCATCCAGTTCGCCGCCTCGACCGACCGGGACGACCGCTTCAACCAGGTCCTGATCAAGGCCGGGGTCATCAAGCTCAAGGAGCTGCTCCGCGCCCTCGAAATCGCCCTCGCCACCCGCGATCGCCTCGGGGAAGTGCTGGTCCGGATGAAGATGGTCGAGCCCGCAGACGTGGAGAAATGGGTCCGGGCGCAGGTGCGCGGGATCCTCTTCAACATGATCGAACGGACGTCCGGCCAGTGGTCGTTCGAGCCGGGGCCGGTCGCGGCCGAGACCATCCGCCTCGAGCTGCCGGCGGGAACCGCCGCCTTCGAAGGGGTCCGGAAGCTCTCCTCCTGGTCGCGCGTCTACGAGCAGGTCGGCGGGCTCAACGCCGAGTACCTGGCCACGAACGAGGCCGAGGCCGTCGCCGCGACCCTGCCGCTGTTTCCGGGGGAGCGGGCCCTTCTGACCATGTGCCGGACGCCGACCTCCCTGGGGGAGATGTGCGAGGCGTCGCAGATGGGGGATTTCCAGGTGTGTCGCTCGGTCTGGGGGCTCCTGCTCACCAACGCCCTGATGAAATCCTAGCCGGCGCTTGCTTGACCGCCGTGTCCCGTTCCTTTACAGTCCGAGGCTCATGCCGACGCGTCGCGTTCTTCCGACTCTGCTTCTGATCGCCGCCTCGATCGTCGCGGTCGGGCCGGCTGCGCTCCTGCGCGCGGCCGGGGAAGAAGCGCCGGCTCTCATCCACGGCATCCTGTATCGGGCCGACGAAGTCACCCGTCTGCAGGGGGCGGTCGTCACCGCCATCAACGTCCGCACCGGCCGGCGCTACGCGAGCGTCCACACCGGGGCGAACGGCGCCTACGAGATCGCCGGGCTGCCGGCGGGGACCTACGACATCGCCATCGACGCTCCGGACGAGAATCTGTACGTGACCAACGGCCTCATCGACCTGCACGAAAACCAGCGGCTGCTCCTGTCCCTCTCCCTCAAGAAGAAGGGCGGAGCCGCGCCCGGAGCGCCGGCTCAGGGCGGAGCGACCCAGTCGTTCACCGACCCCGGGGCCGTGTCCACCCCGGACACGTCGCTCGCGGTGCCCGGCGGGACGACCGCGGCCCCGAAGAGCGCCGAGCCGGAAGGCAAGAAGAAATCGTCCGGCAAGAAGCCGAAGAAAGAGTCCAAGCCCTCGAGCGGGTCCGGGGCGACGGCGATGCTCGCGACCCCGCAGCCTTCCGTCTCGTTTTCCTGAACGCCATGACGGGTGAAAAGGAGCGCGTCCCGGCGCTCGACCCGTCGGCCGAGTATGCCGCCGCCCGCGGCGAGATCGATGCGGCGGTGGCGCGGGTCCTGGCGTCTGGGCGTTACGTCGGCGGCCCCGAGATCGAAGGGCTCGAAGCCGAGTTCGCGGCGTTCTGCGGCGTGGCGCACGCCGTGGCGGTTTCCACCGGCACCGACGCGCTCCGCTTCGCGCTCATCGCCGCCGACCTGAAGGCGGGGGCGGAGGTGATCACCTCTCCGTTCACCTTCATCGGCACGACCGAGGCGATCCACCAGGCCGGCGGCAGGACCGTCTTCGCCGACATCGTCGAGGACACGTTCGCCCTGGACCCGGTGAAAGTGCGCGCCGCCGTGACCTCGCGGACCGCGGCCCTGATGCCGGTCCACCTCTACGGCCATCCGGCCGACATGGCCGCCTTCGAGCCCCTGGCCCGTGAGCGCCGGCTGATCGTCGTGGAGGACGCCTGCCAGGCGCACGGTGCGGCCCTCGGAGGCCGCATGGCGGGCGCCCTGGGAACGGCCGGGTGCTTTTCGTTCTACCCGACGAAGAACCTGGGCGCCTGCGGCGAAGGCGGCATGGTGACGACCGACGAGGCGCATCTCGCGGCGCGCGTGCGGCGCCTGCGCGATCACGGCCAGTCGGAGAAATACCGCCACGCCGAGGAGGGCTACAACGGCCGGCTCGACGCGGTGCAGGCGGCGATCCTGCGCGTCAAGCTCCGGCACCTGCCGGCCTGGAACGCGCGCCGCCGGGCCATCGCCGCGCTCTATTCCGATCGCCTTTCCCGCCTCGAGCAGCGGGGACTCCTGCGCCTGCCGGTGGAGCGTCCCGGAGCGCGTCATGCGTGGCATCTTTATGCGGTGCGGGTCCCCCCCGGCCGTCCGGGACGGCGCGACGCCGTGCGCGAGCGGCTCGCGGCCCAGGGGATCGAGACGGGGATCCATTA
Organism: Verrucomicrobiia bacterium; assembly: GCA_035638075.1. GTDB lineage: Bacteria > Acidobacteriota > Polarisedimenticolia > Gp22-AA2 > Gp22-AA2 > DASRAU01. The sequence continues at coordinate 31,713 of DASRAU010000035.1, read as the reverse complement.
CCCGGTGCCGCTGCACCGGCAGCCGGCCTACGAAGCCATGCGGCTCCAGGAGGGCTCCTTCCCCGAATCCGAGCGGGCGGCGCGCGAGGTGCTCACCTTGCCGATGCATGCGCACCTCGAGGATCGCCAGGCCGAGCGGGTGACGCAGGCCCTCGGCGCGGCGCTCGAGGCGGCATGAAGCCACGCCGGCGGCAGCGCCTCCTGCTGGTCGCCGGGGCGCGGCCGAATTTCATGAAGGTGGCGCCGCTCCTGCGCGCCCTGCGGCGCCGTCCGGAGCGCTTCGAGCCGCTCCTCGTCCACACCGGCCAGCATTACGACGAGGCGATGTCGGACGTCTTCTTCGACGAGCTGGGGATCCCGCCCCCCGACAGGCACCTCGGGATCGGTTCGGGCAGCCACGCCGTGCAGACCGCGCGCATCATGGAAGCGTTCGAGCCGGTGATCCTGGAGACGAAGCCCGATCGGGTCGTCGTGGTCGGCGACGTCAACTCCACCGCCGGCTGCGCGCTGGTGGCGTCGAAGCTGAGCCCGCCGATCCCGGTGGCGCACGTCGAGGCGGGTCTGCGATCGTTCGATCGGGAGATGCCGGAGGAGGTCAACCGGCTGGTGACCGACGCGCTGTCCGATCTCCTGTTCACCACCTCGCCCGACGCGGACGCCAACCTGCGCAGGGAAGGGGTGCCGCGCCGCCGCATCCACCGCGTCGGCAACCTGATGATCGACACGCTCAAGGCGTTCGCGGCCCGCGCCGACGCCTCGTCCGTGCTCGAGCGCCTGCGGCTGCAGCCGCCGTACGCGCTCCTGACCCTGCACCGCCCGTCGAACGTGGACGACGAGCCGACCCTGCGGCGCATCCTCACGGCGCTGCGCCGGATCGGGCAGCGCCTCCCGGTGCTCTTCCCGGCGCATCCGCGCACCGCCGAGCGCCTGCGGCGGCTGGCGCCGGCGGAAGGCGGCTCCGGCGATTCCGGCCTCCGCATCGTCGAGCCGCTCGGCTATCTCGACTTTCTCCATCTGCAGAAGCACGCCGCGCTCGTGCTGACGGATTCGGGCGGCATCCAGGAGGAGACCACCATCCTCGGCGTTCCGTGCCTGACGCTGCGCGAGAACACCGAGCGTCCCATCACCTTGACCCGCGGCACCAACCGGCTCGTCGGCACCGACACGGGGCGCATCGTGCGCGAGGCGAGCAAAGCACTCGGCGCGCGGCGCCGCAAGCCGCCCGCGATTCCGCTCTGGGACGGGCGTGCCGCCGATCGCATCGCCGCGGTGCTGGCACGCCAAAGCGGTCCCGCGAGGATTGACAGGTGAGCGCCGCCCCCCCCAGAATGACGCCACTCGCTCTGGCTTCGCCGCGCCGGACGCTCCCGTGGAGTCGTGTGAGAGCGGACGACGATTCAACAGAGGCATCCCGTGCGCGCCGTCCCCGGCGGGGCGGCGCGGGCAGCACACGTGTTCCTTCCGTCTCCGTGGCCGTGGCGCGCGCGCTGCGCCGTGAACGGCGCCGCATCGCGGCCGATCTGCACGACGAAATCGGCCAGGCGATGGCCGCCGCGCGCTACAACCTCGAGCTGCTCGAGGCCTGGGCCCGCGGGGGACCGCGCGAGGTGCGGCGCATCCTGCACGACACCAGCCGGATCGTCTCCCGCACGCTCGCCGAGACGCGCCGCATCGCCGCCGATCTGCAGCCGTTCGCGATCGACGCCCGGGGCTTCGAGCCGGCGATGCGCGATCTCCTGCGCGTCTTTTCCCGGCGCACCGGGGCGACGACCCGCTTCGTCATCGAAGGAGGGGCGCTGCCCCTCTGCCAGGACGCCCAGGCGCTGCTGTTCCGGATCCTCCAGGAGTCGCTCACCAACGTGGCGACCCACGCCCGCGCGAGAAGCGTGGCCGTCCGGCTGGTATGCTCGGAGGACGGCATGGTGATGAGCATCGTCGACGACGGCATCGGGCTGGTGCGCTCCGGCGGACGGGCGGTCACGCGGGACCGCGGCGGCCTCGGTCTGTCCGGCATGCGCCGCCGGGTGCGCGATGTCGGCGGCGCCCTGCGGCTCACCTCGACGGGACGCGGCACACGCCTGGTCGTGACGCTGCGCCCGCGCCAGCCTCTCCCCGGAACCCCCGGAGGGGGTCGATCGTGAGCGCGAGCGGGAAGATCCGCGTCCTGCTCGCCGACGACCACACCCTGGTGCGGCAGGGGCTGCGATCCCTCCTCGAGAAGGAGGCCGACATCAAGGTGATCGGCGAGGCGCGCAACGGCCGCGAGGCGGTGCACCAGGTCATCGCCCTCAAGCCGGACGTGGTGATCATGGACATCTCCATGCCGCGGCTGAACGGCTTCGAGGCGACCCAGCGCATCAACAGCGCCAGCCCGGGCACGCGGATCGTGGCCCTCACGGTGCACCAGGAAGAGCACCACGTCCGGGCGCTGCTGCGGGCGGGGGCGCGCGGCTACGTTCCCAAGGAGGCGCCGTTCTCGGAGCTCCTGACCGCCGTGCGGGCCGTGCATGCCGGGGGCTGCTACCTGCACCCGGCCATCTCCGGGCCCGTGGTGGACGGGTACCTGGACGGCGGCAAGCCGCCGGACGGGGACGACCTCCTGACCCCGAGGGAGCGCGAGGTGCTGCAGCTCGTGTCGGAGGGCTACACCAACAAGCTCATCGCCACCGAGCTGCGCCTGTCGATCAAGACGGTCGAGGCCCACCGGGCCCGCATCATGACCAAGCTCAAGATCCACAACGCGGCCGGGCTGACCCGCTACGCCCTGAGCCGCGGCATGGTGGAGGCTCCTGTCCCCCAGAAGCCCCCTGCATCGCGTGGTTCACGGGGCGGACCGTAGGACGCCCTCAGCCTTGACCGTCTGAAAATCGCTCTGCTACGATGACGGACGCCTTCCGAGGTTCCGCCATGCTCAGAGCCGATCACCCCCTTCTCTTCGACCTCTAGGGACTTCACACGACGCCACTGGCATCGCAGTAAATCGTTGTGAAGAAAGAGGTTGCGTTATGAAGAGCGGGACCAGGCGTGATCCGAGGGGGACCCTCAAGAACCCGCCCGTTCATCCCCTGCAGGCAGCGATCCGGGCCCGCCGGAAGGACAACGGCCCGGTGGTCGTCCCGGGGGGCGAGGACGAAGGCCAAGAACTGCAGGCGGTCGAGCCCCAGGTGCAGGCCGTGCCGGCGAGCCGCCGCGCCCGCGCCAAGGCCCGGGCCCGGAGAAGCGCCCGGCGCTTCTCGGTCGAGAAGGTGATCGCCGAGTCGGGCCGCTGGCTCGATCTCATCGCCAGGGGGGACCGGCTCTCCACCGCCCAGAAAAAACGGGTGATCAAGGAGACCGTCAAGTCGTTCTCCACCTACTTCAACTCGGGCTTCCTGGCCTATCGCAAGTCGGTCGCCGAGGCCGAGCAGTTCGCCTCCATCGAATGGACCGGCCAGGGCACGATGCTCGAGGACATCGCCGGCCGGCAGTACATCGATTGCCTCGGCGGCTTCGGCATCTACAGCGCCGGCATCCGCCATCCGAAGATCGTCGAGGCCGTGCGCGCCCAGCTCGACCGCATGCCGCTGTCGAGTCAGGAGCTGCTCGACCCGCTGCGCGGCGCGCTCGCCGAGCTTCTGGGGGAGGTCGCCCCCGGCAACCTGCAGAAGTGCTTCTTCATCAACAACGGCACCGACGCGGTGGAGGGGGCGATGAAGCTGGCCCGCCTCTACACCGAGAAGTCGGGGTTCATCTCGACCATCCGCGGCTTCCACGGCAAGTCGTACGGCTCGTTGTCGCTGATGGGGAAGGCGGAGTTCCGCATCGCCTTCGAGCCGCTCCTGCAGGACGTCTACTTCGTCGAGTTCGGCGACGCCGACGAGGTGGAGTGGCAGCTCAAGAAAGCGCGCGACGTCGGGGCCGACATCGCCGCCGTCGTGGCCGAGCCGGTGCAGGGAGAGGCGGGGGCGATCGTGCCGCCCGACGACTACTGGCCGCGCCTGCGGGCGATCTGCGACGAGTTCGACGTGCTGCTCATCGCCGACGAGGTGCAGACCGGCATGGGGCGCACCGGGAAGATGTTCGGCGTCGACCACTGGGACGTGGTGCCCGACATCATGTGTCTCGGCAAGGCGCTCGGCGGCGGGGTGATGCCGCTGTCGGCCTTCATCTCCACGCCGGAGATCTGGAAGGTGCTCGAGCAGAACCCGTTCCTGCACTCCTCGACCTTCGGCGGCAACCCCCTGGCGTGCGCCGCCGGCATCGCCGCCATCCACGTGACGCTGTCCGAGGATCTGCCCGGGCAGGCGGCGGAGCGGGGAGCGGCGTTCCTGCAGGGGCTGCGCGACATCCAGGCGCGCTACTCGGACGTCATCCTCGACGTGCGCGGCAAGGGGCTGCTCATCGGCGTCGAGTTCAACGACACCGAGTTCGGCTACGCGGTCGCCTCGGGGCTCTTCCGGCGCGGCGTGCTGGTCGCCGGGACGCTGCTCAACGCCAAGACCATCCGCATCGAGCCGGCGCTGGCGATCCCGCAGGAGCAGGTGGACGAAGTCCTCAACCGTCTCGACGACACCCTCAAGAGCCTGACGTGAAGCTCCCCATCGAAGGACCGCTCGACCGCGCGGCACAGGACGCCATCGCCGCCGAGGGGATCGACAACTGGAACGAGTACCTGCGCCGCTTCCCGAAGAAGAAGGACCGCGACCGGGACCGCCACCTCGTCGAGTGGAGCGGCGAGGGGTCGATCATCCGCAACATCTACGGCGACGAGTACATCGACTGCCTCGGCGGCTACGGGATCTTCTCGCTCGGGCACCGTCATCCCGAGGTCATCGCCGCCGTCAAGTCGCAGATGGACCGCATGCCCCTGCACAGCCAGTACCTGGTCAACCCGATCACGGCCGAGGCGGCGCGGCGGCTGGCTTCGGTCGCCCCGGGCAACCTGAAGCGCACCTTCTTCTGCAACAGCGGCACCGAGGCGGTGGAAGGGGCCCTCAAGGTGGCGCGTCTGCACACCAGGCGCGCGAAGTTCGTCTCCACCCACAATGCCTTCCACGGCAAGTCGCTGGGGTCGCTCTCGGTCACCGGGCGCCAGGTGTTCCGCGCGCCGTTCGCGCCGCTGCTTCAAGACGTTGATTTCGTGCCGTACGGCGACGCCGCGGCCCTGGAGAAAGCCGTCGGCGGCGACACCGCCGCGGTGATCCTCGAGCCGGTGCAGGGGGAGGGAGGCGTCATCGTCCCCCCGGCCGACTACCTGCCGAAGGCGCGCGCGATCTGCACGCGGCACGGGGCGCTGCTCATCGCCGACGAGGTGCAGACGGGGCTCGGCCGCATCGGGGCGCTGTTCGGCGTCAACCTGACCGGGGTCGTGCCCGACATCCTGTGCCTCGCCAAGGCGCTGTCGGGAGGGGTCATCCCGTGCGGGTCGTTCACGACCACCGATGCGATCTACGAAGCCTTCCACGAGAACCCGATGTTCCACTCTTCAACGTTCGGGAACAACCCGCTGGCCGCGACCGCCGCCGCGATGGCCATCGAGATCACCGTGCGCGACCGCCTGCCGGAGCGCTCGGCGCGCCTCGGCGCCGACCTCCTGAAGCGCCTGCGCGGGCTCCAGGAGAAGCACCCGAAGGCGATCCGCGAGGTGCGCGGCCAGGGGCTGCTGCTCGGCATCGAGATGCGCGACGAGACGCTGGGCGGAGCACTCGCCGAGGCACTCTACGGCCGGCGCATCCTCGTGGCCTACGCGCTCAACAAGCCGGAGGTCATCCGCATCGAGCCGCCGCTCAACATTCCCGAGGAGTATCTCGACCGCCTGGTCGCCGCGCTCGGAGAATCCCTGACGTCGCTGTCTGCCTGAGCCCGACAGAATCGCGCGGCGGCGACTTGCCGGCTGCGCATCGCTCGTTCAGAATCGTGCGTGACTCCGGGCGCGATTCCTCACCCCGAGCCGTTCCGCTTCCGCGACTGCTCGCTGACCATCGTCTCGCTCGGCCGCATCGCCCGCAACCTGAGGGAGCTGCGCGCCGAGCTCGCGGCGGTGCCGGTCGGCAGCATCCAGCACCATTTCTACGACGCCTTCCTGCGCCCGTCGTTCGACGACCGCGAGTACCGCAACGATTTCGCCGCCTGGACGCGGCGCATGCTGCGCGACGCGCCGCTCGCCGAGCGGCTGTCGGTCATCAACCCGCTCGACTGCGCCGACTTCGAGGACGTGCGCGACCGGCTGATCGAGGTGGTCGAGGAGCGCCTCGCCGAGGACCCGCGCCACGCCGACGTCCCGGAGGGCATGGAGTTCCGCTTCCTGCGCTCGCAGATGGTCTATTTCGACACCGGCGTGCGCGCCACCACCGTGAAGGAGCTGCGCGAGATGCTGCCCAGGACGACCACCGGCAGCGTCTTCTACCACTTCGTCGAGGCGCGCTTCCGCTCGCCGCAGAAGCGGGACGACTACTCCCTCTGGCTGATGGGATTCGGCGACGAGGGGCGCACCCTCGCGGACCGCCTGGCGCAGGTGGATTTCCAGCTGTGGTCGCTCGGCGAAACCCGCTCGCGCATCGTCGACTGCCTCGACGCATCGCCGCAGGGAGCGACGTGAGCGTCGCGCTGCGCGACTACGCCGACGCGGCCGGGCCCGAGGTGATCGACGCGCTCGAGCGGCTGGCGCGGCCGCTGCGCGGCCGCCGGGTGGTGCACGTCAACTCCACGCGCGTCGGCGGCGGCGTGGCCGAGATCCTCGCGCGGCTGGTGCCGCTCATGAACGACCTGGGGATGGACGCGGGCTGGGAGGTGATCGAGGGGACGCAGGAGTTCTACGGCGTGACCAAGACCTTCCACAACGCGCTGCAGGGCGTGCCGGTGACGCCGACGCCGCGCGGGCTCGAGGTGTACGACGAGATGAACCGCCAGGCGGCCCGGACCATCGGTCCCGCGCTCGCCGACGCCGACTTCGTCTTCATCCACGATCCGCAGCCGGCGGCGATCCTGCGGCACCTTCCGTCGCGCCGCGGCCGCTGGGTGTGGCGCTGCCACATCGACGTCAGCCGCCCGCACCGGCCGGTCTGGAAGTTCCTGCGTCCGATCGTCGCCCCCTACGACGCGAGCGTCTACTCGATGGCCGCCTTCGCCCAGCCCCTGCCGCACCCGCAGTACATCATCGCGCCGAGCATCGATCCCCTGAGCGACAAGAACCGGCCGCTGGAGGAATCCGAGGTGAGCTCGGTGGCGGCGCGTCACGGGCTCGACCCGTCGCGGCCGGTGGTCGTGCAGGTCTCCCGCTTCGACCGCTTCAAGGACCCGATCGGCGTCATCCAGGCCTACCGCATCGCCAAGCGCCACCTGCCGATCCAGCTCGTGCTCGTGGGCGGGACCGCCACCGACGACCCGGAAGGGGACGCGGTGCTCGCGGCGGTGCGCGAGGCGCGCGCGGACGACCCCGACGTGCACGTCCTGCTCCTGCCGCCCGACGCGCACCGCGAGATCAACGCCCTGCAGCGGCGCGCCTCGCTCGTGATGCAGAAATCCCTCAAGGAGGGCTTCGGGCTGACGGTGACCGAGGCGCTGTGGAAGGGGAAGCCGGTCATCGGCGGCCGCGCCGGCGGGATCGTCCTGCAGGTCGTCGACCACCACACCGGCTTCCTCGTGGACACGCCGGAAGGCGCCGCGTTCCGCATGCGCTACCTCCTCAACCGGCCCAACGCGGTGGCGCTGATGGCGGAGAAGGCGCGCCGCTTCGTGCGCGAGAATTTCCTCCTCACCCGCCACCTGCGCGAGTACCTGACCGTGATGCTGGCGATCGACTCCGGCGGCGGCGACCAGGTGGAGGTCGCGTGACGGGCGGCGAAGAGCAGCCGGTCGCGGCCCCGGACGAGCTCGACCTGCCGGGGCCGCTGAGGACCCGGCTGGCGCAGGCCCGGCACCGGCTGCTGGCCCTCGACTTCGACGGCACCCTCGCCCCTTACGCCAAAGACCCGCGCGAGGCCCGCGCGGTGCCCCAGGCGCTCGCAGCGCTGACGCGTCTGGCGGCGCGCCCCGGCACGACGGTGGCCATCGTCTCCGGCCGGCCGATCCCGAACCTGACCCGCGTCGTGCCGATCGACACCGTGCACCTCGTCGGCGAGCACGGCTGGGAGGAGCGGCGGCCCGGCGGCGAGCCCTGCCTCCATCCTCTGGCCGACGAGGCGGGCCGGGGACTCGAACGCCTCTTCGACGCCCTGACCCGCGAGGGAACGAAGGCGAAGGTGGAGCGCAAGCGGACCGGCGTCGCGATCCACACCCGCGCCCTCGACGAGAGCGGCCGCGCCGAAGCGATCGCGGGCTTCCGATCGATCTACGAACGGGTGGCGGACGGAGCCGGGCTGCGGCTCGACGTCCTGGACGGCGGCGCGGAAGCGCACGCGCTCGGGCACGACAAGGGGACCGCGGTGCGACGGCTCATCGCCGTGCTGCCGGCGGAGACCCTGGCCATCTACGTCGGCGACGACGTCACCGACGAGCCCGCCTTGGAGGCGGTGCGCGAGACCGGCTGGGGCTTCAAGGTCGGCCCCGTCGCGAAAACGACCGCGGCGCGGCAGCACCTCGCCGACCCTCTCGCCGTGGCGCGGCTCCTGGCGCGGGTTCTCGACCTGTGAGCCGCCTCATCGTCGTCTCCAACCGCCTTCCGGGGCCGCCGGCCACGGGTCCTCATCTCGTGGCGCGCGAGACCACGGTCGGCGGGCTGGCGGCGGCCATCCTCGGCGCGCTCCGGGGACGCGGCGACTCGCTCTGGGTCGGCTGGAACGGCCGCGCCTCGGCGTCGGCCCGCAGCGCTCCGCTCGCGCATCACCGGCGCGAGGGGGTGGACCTCGCTTCGTTCCCGCTGACGACGGCCGAGCTCGACGGCTACTACCACGGCTTCTGCAACCAGACGCTCTGGCCCATCCTGCACTGCTTCCAGGGACGGGTGCGCACACGCCTGCGGGACGAGGCGACCTACGACAGCGTGCAGGCGCGCTTCGCGGATCATCTGATGCCCCTGCTCCGCCGGGACGATCGGCTCTGGGTGCACGACTACCACCTCATTCCGCTCGGGCAGAGGCTGCGCGAGCGCGGCTGGCGCGGGCGCATGGGGTTCTTCCTGCACACGCCCTTCCCGCCGCTCGAGATGTGGGAGGTGCTGCCGCGGCCGCGCGCCATGCTGGAGGCGCTGTTCGAGTACGACGTCGTCGGGTTCCACGTCCCGGGCTTCCTCGACAACTACGTCTACTGCGCACGGCGGCTGCTCGGCGCCGACTGGGACGGCCGGCGCCTGGCGCAGGCCGGCCGCTCGCAGCGTGCCGCGGTCTACCCGGTCGGGATCGATCCCGCCGCGTGGCGGCCGAAGCCGGGTCTCGTCGCAAGCGATGAAGTCGACGACGGCGGCGAGGGCCACGCGGGGCGGGTGGGGGAGGCGAGCCTCGCCAACATCCGCCTGCTGCGCGGGCTGCAGGACCGCCGCATGATCCTCGGCGTCGATCGGCTCGACTACACCAAGGGGATCCCGCAGCGGCTGCAGGCGATCGAGCGGTTCTTCCGGCGGCGCCCGGAGTGGCGGCGGCGCGCCGTCTACGTGCAGGTCGCTTCTCCCAGCCGGGCGCAGGTTCCCGAGTACGCCGAGCAACGCCGCCGCATCGAGGCGACCCTCGGGCGTGTCAACGGCGAGCTGGGAGAGCCCGACTGGACGCCGATCCGCTACCTGTACCGCGCCTACGATCGGCCGCTCCTGGCGCGTCTTTACCGCGAGGCGGACGTCGGGCTGGTCACGCCACTGCGCGACGGGATGAACCTGGTGGCGAAGGAGTACGTCGCGGCGCAGGATCCCGCCGACCCCGGCGTGCTCATCCTGAGCCACACCGCCGGCGCGGCGCAGCAGCTCAAGGACGCCGTGCTGGTCAATCCCTTCGTGCCGGCCGACGTGGCGGAGGGCATCGCCGCCGCGCTCGAGATGCCGCTGGCCGAGCGCCAGCGCCGCCACGCGCGCCTGCTGCAGACGGTGCTCGAGTCCACCGCCGAGGCGTGGGCCGACGGCTTCGTGAAGGATCTCGAAGGCGAGGGCGGAGGGGCGGGCGACCGTCCCCGCCGGCCGCTCCACCTGGCGGGACCGAAGCTCGGGCCCGCGGCTCCCTCGCTATAATCCCCCCTCTTTCGAGAGGGGGTTCGATGCCGCGCATGTGGATCGGCGGACGCTTCACCGACAGCGTCTCGCACCGCACCTTCCCGGTGACCAACCCGGCCAACGAGCGCGTGCTGGCCCGGGTGCCGCGCGCCGACGATCGCGACGCCGACCGCGCCGTGGACGCCGCCGCCGAGGCGTTCCGTCGCTGGCGCGCCGTCTCCGGGCTGGAGCGCGCCAACCTCATGCACCAGTTCGCCACGCGCCTGCGCGCCAAGCACGTCGCCATCGCCCGCCAGCTCACGCTCGAAGGCGGCAAGCCCTACATCGAGAACCTGGATGAAGTGGAGTGGTGCGCCGGGGTCTTCGACTACTACGGCGAGATCGCCCGCGACCAGATGGGGAAGGTCATCGCCCCGGTCTTCCCGCACCAGGTGAACTTCGTCCGCAAGGAGCCATACGGCGTGGTGCTGTGCATCGTGCCGTGGAACTACCCGCTGCTGCTGCTGTCGTGGAAGGCGGCCGGGGCGCTCGCCGCCGGCAACACGCTGGTGGTCAAGCCGTCCGAGGAGACGCCGCTCTCGACGCTGATGCTGGCGGAGGACTTCGGTCTCTTCGGCAAGGGGGTCGTCAACATCGTCACCGGCTACGGGCCGGAGGTCGGCGAGCCCCTCGTCACCCACCGCGACGTCTCTCTCGTCGCCTTCACCGGCAGCATCGCGACGGGGAAAAGGATCGCCATGGCCGCCGCGCCGCACCTCAAGAAGCTCAACCTCGAGCTCGGGGGGAACGACCCGTTCATCGTCTGCGACGACGTGGACGTCGCCATCGCCGCGAAGGCCGCCGCCTGGGCGGCGTTTCTCAACATGGGGCAGGTCTGCACCTCGGGAGAGCGTTTCTACGTCTTCGAGCGGGTCTACGAGGAGTTCGTCGAGCGCTTCATCGCCATCGCGAAGGCGCTGCGGCTCGGCGACCCGATGGGGCCCGACATCGACTGCGGGCCGCTCATCCGCGAAAACCACCGGCTGCAGATCGAGCGGAAGATCGAGGAGGCGGTGGCGCAGGGGGCGACGATCCGCTGCGGCGGCCGCCGCCCGCCGAAGCTGAAGAAGGGGTTCTTCTTCGAGCCGACGGTTCTGACCGACGTGACGCCGACGATGACGCTGATGAAGAGCGAGACCTTCGGTCCCATCGCCCCGATCGTGCCGGTGAAGGGGATCGAAGAGGCGGTGGCGCTGGCCGACGACTCCGAGTACGGCCTGGGGGCGAACATCTACACCAACAACCTGGAGTGGGCGATGTTCGCGATGGAGCACATCCACGCCGGCACCTTCTGGATCAACGACCCGCTCACCGACAACGACGCCGGCCCCTTCGGCGGCATGCGGATGTCGGGGATGGGGCGCGAGCTCGGCATCGAAGGCCTCGACGCCTTCCGCGAGCCCAAGCACGTCCACATGGATTACCGCATCGAGGCGAAGCCGTACTGGTATCCTTACCGCTGGAAAGGCGTGCCGGGCGCGCCGGCGCCCCGGCGCAAGGCGCGTCGGCACCCGCGCCGCTGAAGGAGGCGAAGTCGCCATGAAGAAGCACATCGTCCTCAAGACGCCGATCCCGGGGCCGAAGTCGCTGGCCGCCTTCGAGACCCGCCGCGCCGCCGTGCCGCGCGGCGCCTACAACATCGCGCCGATCGCCATCGCGAAGGGCGAGGGGGCGATCCTCGAGGACCTGGACGGCAACCGCTACATCGACTTCGCCGGCGGCATCGGCGTGCTGAACGCCGGCCACGCGCCGGCGACGGTGGTCAAGGCGGTGCAGCAGCAGGCCGAGAAGTTCCTGCACTCCTGCTTCCACGTCACGGTGAACGAGCCTTACCTCAAGCTGGCCGAGGCGATGAACCGCATCACCCCCGGCGCGTTCCCGAAGAAGACGCTCCTGGTGAACACCGGGGCCGAAGCGGTGGAGAACGCCGTCAAGATCGCCCGCAACGCCACCAAGCGCCCCGGCATCATCGCCTTCGAGGACGCCTTCCACGGCCGCACCAACATGGCGCTGGCGCTCACGAGCAAGGTGCACCCGTACAAGGAGCACTTCGGCCCGTTCACGCCCGAGGTGCACCGCATGCCCTACGCCTACTGCTACCGCTGCCCGTGGGGCAAGAAATACCCCGGCTGCAACATGGAGTGCGCGCACTTCCTGACCGACTTCTTCAAGCGCTATGTCGAGCCGGACACCGTGGCGGCGATCCTGGTCGAGCCGGTCCAGGGCGAGGGCGGGTTCGTCACGCCCCCGCCGGAGTACTACCCGATCCTGACCCGGCTGGCGCGCGAGCGGGGCATCCTCATCATCGCCGACGAGATCCAGACCGGGTTCGGACGCACGGGGAAGATGTGGGCCTGCGAGCACTACGGGCTCGAGCCGGACATCCTGGTCTCGTCGAAGTCGATCGCCTCGGGTCTGCCGATCGCGGCCGTGACCGGGCGCGCCGAGATCATGGACGTGCCGATGGAGGGAAGCCTCGGCGGCACCTTCGGCGGCAACCCGGTGTCGGCCGCGGCGGCGCTGGCGACCCTCGAGCTGTTCGAGAAGCACGACCTGCCGGGGCGGGCGCGCCGCATCGGCGATCGCATGCGGGCCCGCTTCGAGGATCTCTGGAAGCGGTGTCCGGCGGTCGGCAACGTCCGGGGCCTGGGCGCGATGATGGCGATCGAGTTCGTGAAGGATCGCGCCACCAAGGAGCCGGCGAAGGAGATGGTGCAGGCGCTGGTGCGTCTCTGCTACGAGCGCGGCCTCATCACCATCCCGGCGGGAACCTACGGCAACTGCTTCCGGGCCCTGATGCCGCTCGTCATCACCGACGAGCAGCTCGACGAGGGGCTCGACGTGCTCGAGGCGGCGATCCTCGAAGCGAGCGCCTCCATCACCGCGACGGCCCAGCCGGTCGCGGCGATCCCCGCCGGCGCCCCGACGCCGCGAAACTGAAGCGCGGGTTCCAGGCCACCTCCCACCGGTGGCCGTCCGGGTCGGCGAAGACACCCGTCTCGCCGCCCCAGTCGGCCGCTGCGGCGGGGCGGAGGATCCTGCCTCCGCGCGCCCGGACACGCGCGAGAAGCGCCGCCACGTCGCCGCGCCGTCGGACATTGCGGGAGAGGAGGACGCCGCTCCCGCCGCGACGCGGGTCCGAAAGCCCGGCCACGGCGGCCAGGACCGGGCGCCGCACGAGCGCCAGCCGCGTCGCCCCCAGGGCGAACGTCGCCAGGGCGCGGGTGCGGTCGAGCGGGCGCAGGCCGAGGGCCTGGCGGTAGAAGCGCGTCGCCCGGCCCAGGTCGTCGACCGCGAGGCTGACGAACGACAGCAGCGGCTCGGCCCGCGGCGGCCGCGGGCGACGCGACCGCGGCGCGGCAGAGGTCCCTCGCCTCACAGCCAGCGGCGCACCCGTCCCTTGAAGGCGGCGAAGTCGGCGCCGAAGAGGCGCTCCAGCATCGCCTCCTCGGGAACGATGAAGCGGGCCTGGATGAACAGGGCGAAGACCAAAGGCACGACGAGCGGCGTGAGCGAACCGAGCAGGATGCCGAGGCCGAGGAGGCCGAGCACCATCCCCAGGTACATCGGGTTGCGCGTGAAGCGGTACGGACCGTCGAGGACGAGACGGGTCGAGCGCTCGAACGGACGCACCGGCGTTTTCTCCCGGTCGAAGAGCCGCGCCGCCCGCACCGTCAGCACCCCGCCGAACAGGAACGGCACGAACCCGAGAAACGTCCAGGGACGATCCAGCAGGATCCGCCCCGGCAGCGCCAGGTGCAGCGCCACCATGGCGAGGATCGCCATCAGGAGGAAGTGCGGCGGGAAGAGTCGCCGTTTCGGGACGTCGCTCATTGCGTCACCCCTTGAAGACGAAGTAGACGGCGCCGCACAGGCACAGGGCCGCCCAGAGATAGTTGAGGCGCACCGGCTCCTTCAGGTAGAGAACCGCGATCGGCACGAAGACCGACAGGGTGATCACCTCCTGGAGGATCTTCAGCTGACCGACGCTGAACTCGCGATGGCCGATGCGGTTCGCGGGCACCTGCGCCATGTATTCGAACAGGGCGATCCCCCAGGAGATCGCCGCGGCGATGTACCACGGCCGCGCCTGCAGCTCCTTGAGGTGCGCGTACCAGGCGAAGGTCATGAAGACGTTCGAAAGCACCAGCAGCAGAACCGTCTGCACGATCACCGGCATTCCGTTCCTCCGCTTCGGACCGCAAGACCGATCACGGCTCGACCTTCACCCGCATCACGCCGAACAGGCACCCCGACACGAGACGCCCCGCCGGATCGAGGATCGGCGTCGCGCCGCGCGGGTCGAAGCGGATGCCGCCGAGCGCGCGGCGCACGCCGAGGCCGGGCCGGGTGCCTTTCGTGTCGATGCTGCGCAGCTCCGTGCGGCCCTCCTCGGTCAGCAGGAAATACGCGCTCCTGCCATCCGCCGACAGGACCACGCCGCCGCCCGGACGCGCCTCCGAGCTGAAGATCGGCACGAACCGCCGCTGGGCCGAATCCCACAGGAGGCCCGCGAGCCCGCCCGAAGCGCCGTCGTACGCCAGCAGGCCATCCGGGCTGGAGAACAGGCGCGCGGTCTTGACCCCGCCCTCCGACCGGGCCCGAACCTGGGTGCCCCGAGGGGGCGCGATGAAGGGAATCTCCTGCTGCACCGCCAGACGTGACGGTGCCGCGCCCGGCTTCGCGGCCGGCAGAGCCTCGCGCCAGTAGGCGGCGATCGCCGCATGACGGCCGTCGGTCGCGACGGCCACCAGACGATCGCCGGCGGGCCCGCCGCCCGGGAGGACCGGGGGCGCCCCCGGGGCGCAGCCGTCATCGACCTTCGCGCTCCAGGCGCCCGCCTGGGTGTCCGTGGAGAGATTGGCGCCGTCCCAGGCGACGCGATGCAGATGATGGGCCGTGGCGACGAAGACGCCGCCGCGATCGTCGACGAGCGGACCACCGCGGAACCAGTCCTTGTCGTCGCCCGAGGGAGCGTGCTCGAGGCGCACGGTCGTCAGGCGGGAGAAGCCCGGCGCCACGGCGACGACGAGGCCGGCGCTCGTCGTGCCGATGAGATGCCCGTCGGCAGCCCTGGTGAGGCCGGTGAAGCGGCCGGGAAGCGACGCCGCCAGCTCGAAGCGCTGCACCGCGCGGATTCCCGAAAGCCGCGCTCCCGGGTCGGCGTCACCGTAGGCGACAAGAGCCCGCTCCTCGGACACGATCAGGCGATTGTCGGCGTCGAGCAGCGGGGCCGGCCCGGCCGCCGGCGCCGGCGCCGCGGCGGCGGCCTTTTCGGCAGCGTCCCAGGGCGGGCCCGCGTCGATGGCGGCGATCACCCCTTCGCGCCGGCCGCTGTCGTCGCTCCCGCCTTCGGGGCGGCGCAGCGTGGCGATGACGTCGAAGGTCGAAGCGTCGAGCTTCGCCACGACGTTCGTCCCGCACGCCCAGAGCACCCGCCCGCCGTCGGGGTACGGATCGGAGAGCACGACCGTCGTGATGCCGGCGCCGAGATCCTGGTACAGCGTTTCGCCGGCCGGCGCCACCCAGGTCGCGGGCGACGGAGCCGCGGCGCCGCAAAGGGCCGCCCCCCCTGCGAGGAGGGGGAGGACGAGGAGTGTTCCAGGGAAGAGCCGGGTCAAGCCTCGCCGACGGTCGCCCGGCGGACGCGGTCGCGCCCGGCGATCGGGATGAACCGGGCGGCGAGGGCGCCGCCGCCGAAGGCGACCAGGATGAGGATGGCCTCCGAGATCATCGAGACACGCGGCGATGCGGCGAGGCCGAGAGCCTCGAACGCGGCGTTGAGGGCCGGCGCCGCGGCGAAGGGCAGCACGATCGCGACCGCCATGCGCGCCAGGCGAAAGAGCGGCTCGACGTCTTCGTCGAACGCCGGCGCCGGCAGCAGGAAGAACAGCATCACCAGCGCCACCAGGCGGCCGACGGCCACGATGTCGGTTCCCGGCACGAACACCGCGAGCAGCAGTACCGTGCCCGCCAGGACCAGCAGCGCCGCGCGCCTCCACGGCGCCGCGGCGCCGCGCTCGAGCCCCAGCACCTGTTCGCCGAAGAGCAGCCAGCCGAAGAGGGCCACCGCCGCGCCGAGCGCGGCGCCACCGAACACGTCCGCGACGTAGTGCCGCCCGAGGAAGAGCCGCGACAGCCCGGTGAGCGGGATCCACACCGCCGCCAGCAGCCACAGGCCGCGCCGGGAGCGAGCCTGGCGCCGCACCCGCAGCAGCAGCGCCATCGACAAGGTCAAAGCCGCCGCCGAAGACACGTGCCCCGAAGGAAAGGCGTACGACAGGTCGGCGCTGTCGCGCGCCGCTGCGAGCGTCGAGTCGGGAAGGGGAGACCAGAAGCCGGTCGCGCCTCCCTGCGCCGCGAGGGGATGAACGCCGTCGCCGCCGAGCTGCCGGACGCGCTGGTCCACGTCACCGGGACGCGGGATGGCGTAGTGGTCCTTGAGCAGATCGGTTGCGAGGCTGTTGACGAGCAGGAGGACGAGGACCGCCATCCCGACCCGGAAGCGCACCGCGAAGGCCAGGAAGAAGACGACGGCGGCCAGGCACTTCACCGTCCCGAGCCAGGTGATCGAACCCCAGAACCAGACGGTGAAAGGGGAAGCGAACGACTGCAGCCACAGCAAAGGCTCGACCTGGAACAACGCCGCGACCCCCCTGAAGATCCCGGAAACCCGGGCATTGTAGCGCGATTGACAAGCCGCCCGGACGAGGCATTATTCTGGGGGTCGCCGTCTTCGCCGCTCGAGGGTCCACATCGTGAAGGTCGCCAGGATTGCGCCGGTGGCGTGTGTCCTCGTGGCGTTGCTGCGACCGCTTTTCGCCCAGGAGTACGGCGCCATCCAGGGACGCATCGTCGATGCGGACGGCGATCCCGTCGCCGGAGCGTTGGTGCGCGTCGAAGCGGTGAGTCCCGGCGTGCCGATCGAGCCGACCCGCAGCGACCAGGCGGGCGCCTTCCGCCTCCCGGGCCTGGCGCCCGGATCCCGGTACACGTTGTTCGTCTCGGCCGAAGGTTATGCGGCGGTCGAGATGCGCGGCGTGGCGGTCGAGCGCGGCCGCGCCACCTCCGTCACGCTGGTGCTGGACCCGGCCGCGAGCGTCCACGAGGAGATCCGGGTGCAGGCCTCCGCCGGGACCGTCCGGCTCGACGACGCCGGGGCGGGGAGCTCCTTCTCGGCCGAGGTGATCGACGCCCTGCCGATCCTCGGACGCAACTACCAGGACCTGCTCGTCCTGGCCCCCGGGGTGACCGACGTGGACGGCGACGGCGCGCCGAATATCCATGGGGCGCGCGACACCGACGTCAGCACCGTCATCGACGGGATGTCGATGACCGACCCGCTCACCGGCAAGGGCGGGATCGAGCTGAACATCGAGTCGATCCAGGAGGTCGAGATCAAGACCGCCGCCGCCTCCGCCGAGCACGGCCGGGCGCAGGGCGGGTTCGTGGACATCCAGACCAAGTCGGGAGGCAACCAGTTCGAGGGGACGTTCAAGTACTACTACCGCTCCTCGCGCCTGGACGGCGACGGCGCCGGGTTCGACGACCCGCGGCTGCACGGCGGGCTCGCCCCCGAAGGGCAGACATCGCTGCAGTTCCACGACTCGCTGCCGTTCCTGTCGCTGAGCGGGCCGATCGTGCGCGATCACGCCTGGTACTATGCCTCCTTCGAGCGCATCCGCCAGGACATCCCGGTCAACGCGGTCACCCAGGCCTTCGTCACCGGCGTGCGGCAGTCGCGCGATTTCCTGAAGCTGTCCTGGCAGGCGACGACCAACGGCCGGCTCAACCTCACGGTCACCCGCGCCCCCCAGGAGTTCCTCAACCAGGGGCTCAACTCGTTCACCGCGGTGGAGACCGGCTACACCCTGCGGGCGGGCGGCACGCTGGTCAGCGGCAAGCACACGGCCATCCTGAGCCCGGCGGTGGCGCTCGAGACGACGCTCGGCTACCTCGACACGCACCCGGGACAGATTCCGACCCTCGGCCAGGATACCAACGGCGACGAGAGGCTCTACATCGACCGCAACCACAACGGCTTCAACGAGGCGAACGAAAGAGATCCGGGGGAGGACTACGACCGCGATGGTGTGTTCGATGTCTTCGAGGACACGAAGATCCGCGATCGCAAGCTCGAGTTCGGCGAGGATCTCGACCGCGACGGCCGGCTCACCATCGTCGGCGCCTGCGAGGGAGACAACCGCGAGGACCGGGACTGCGATGGCCGTCTCGACGTGGTGAACGAGGACGACAACGGCAACGGCTTTCTCGACAAGGGGGAGGATCGCGACGGCGACGGCCGCCTCGACCCGGGGACGGAGGATCGCAACGGCAACCACCTCCTCGACGACACCCCCTTCCCCGACAGCGACTACCCGTACGGACGCCGCGTCCCGCTCGCCGCCGACCGGGACCAGACGATCGATCTCCTGACCGGGATCGTCAGCGGCCCGTCGTACCTCGAGTTCAACGACAAGCGGGCCCGCTTCACCCTGCGCCAGGACCTGAGCGCCATGCAGCCCGATTTCCACGGCAGCCACGACCTGCGCTTCGGCTACCAGGTCGAGCGCGAGGAGTTCTCGCGCACAACCGACGCGGCGGCGGTGCGGGCGGTGAAGGAGTTCCCGATTGTCTGCAAGCACGGCATCTGCATGCCGCTCGTCCCGGAAGGGGCGCCGACCAACGAGTCCACCCTTCTGCCGACCCAGCCGACCATGAACGTGATCCTCCCGACCAGGCCGGTGACGGAGGGGGACGCGATCGGCACGAGCACCGGGGTCTACGTCACCGACAGCTGGAAGCCCCGCCCGAACCTGAGCCTGAGCCTCGGCGTGCGCTTCGATCGCGAGCGCACCCAGAGCGCCGGTTATGCGCCATTCGATCCGGTGGCCCAGAGCGCCACGGTCGGCCGGCTCCTGGGGCTCATGGGCGCCGAGACCACCCTGAGGGACTACCAGGCCGACAACAACGGCGCCATGTCACTGGGGATCCTGGGCGATCCCTTCTATGCCGGCGGGGCGCAGGTGGCGGCCCCGATCCTGGAACCGCTGCGCACCGCGGCGGTCGATCGGTTCACGCGCCACCACGACTCGCTCGCGTTCGATCCGAGCCTCCTGCCGCAGCTCCTGCCCGGCGTCTCCAACGGGGACCAGCTCACCGACGAGTTCCTGCGGCAGGCGGGGGTGCCGGTGCAGACGGCGGAAACCTTTACCCTCACGAACAACAACCTGGCGCCCCGGCTCGCGGTGTCGTGGGATCCCGTTTCGACCGGTCGGACCAAGCTCTTCGCCACCTGGGGCCGCTTCTACGATCGCCTCTTCCTGAGCACCATCGTCGGAGAGCAGGGCCCCGACTGGCTGCAGCGCTACTACGAGTTCGACGCGGACGGACTGACCGGCGTCGACGCGACCTCGCTCGAGGGCCGACGAGGGTCCCCCAACGATCACGCCGGCTTGACCCTCGCCGCCTCGGCGCCGACCATCGCGCAGGTGGACCGGGCGCTCCAGACCCCGTTCAGCGACGAGTTCACCCTGGGCGTCGACCGGGAGGTCGCCCCGGAGGTGCGGCTCGGGGTGCGCTACATCCAGCGCAGCTACCGCGACCAGCTCCAGGACGTGGACCTGAATCATCACACCCTGCCCGATCCGGTGCGCGGAGGTCTGCTGGACCAGCTCGGGCTGATCCTGCACGACGTGCTGGGCACCGCTTCCGACCTGCCGATCCCGGACGGCAAGCCCGACCTGTACCTCGAGAATCCCTTCTTCAACCAGGTGCTGCGGGTCGGGAACTTCAACGAGGCGCGCTACCGCGCCATCGAGGTGCAGGCGTCGAAGCGCCTGTCACGCCGCTGGGGCATGGACGCCTCCTACGTCTACTCGCGCGCCACCGGGGACGCCGAGGACTTCCAGTCGCGGCAGGGGAACGACCCCTCGACCATCGAGCCGGCGACGGGCTACCTCGATTACGACCAGCGGCACGTCGTCAAGCTCAACGGCGTCGTGTACCTGCCGCACGACTGGCAGGCGGGGATCAGCACCACCTGGTCCTCCGGGCTGCCGTACTCGATCGTTTCGCGCTTCTTCGCCTACGACAGCGGGGAGTACCTCCAGCTGCGCACGCGCTACGGCTTTCTCGAGCGGCAGGGGGAGGGCTGGACGTTCCACAGCGAGCCGCGCAACTCGCGCCGCAACGATGCGGTCACCAACATCGACCTGCGCCTGAAGAAGTCGTTCGTGCTGGGGCGGACCACCGGGGCGGTTTTCCTGGAGGCCTTCAACGTGCTCAACAGCGACGACCTGACCATCCATTCCTACGAGCCGGGCCGCGGCGCGCAGCCGCAGGGCACCGCCATCGATCCGAGCGCGGGAACGAGCGACGCGCTGACCAGCGCGGCCACGGGCGTGGTGCAGCTCGACGCCGAGCGCCGCTTCGGCCGGCGCCTGCAGGTCGGCTTTCAGTTCGCTTTCTGAGGGGTTTTCGCCGCCACCGGATCCTCCGCCGTGGCGGAGGTGCGGGCCCGGCCGGCTTCGAACAGCGCCCGGAACGCGCCGGCATCGGGCGCACCCGCCGCCGCGACGATGCGGTCGATCGCCTCCCGCAGGCGCGTCAGCGCCGCCGCCGAGTGCGGATTGCTCGCCTGGATCTCGTAGTAGACCTCGGGGCTCTCGCGCACCACCGTCGCCGCGAGGCGCTCGAGCGCCTGGAAGGTGGTGCTGCGCACCGGGTGCGCCGACTCCGGCAGGGCGAGGGCGAAGGCGATGGCGGTCGCGTGGGCGAGGCTCAGGAGATCGGCCATCACCCGGTCGTGATCGGCGAGGGGAACGCGGACCAGCCGCGCGGTGGTCGGCGCGAACAGCCGCTCCACCGCGGCGGTCGCCTCCGCGTCGCCGGTGTCGCAGACGACGACGTCGGCGTCGCGCAGCAGCAGCGCCGCCGGCCCGAACATCGGATGGATCGAGGCAACCTTCCCCCCGGCCGCGCGCAGGGCGGCGATCGGCTCGAGGAGCGGCGTCTTGATGCTGGCGATGTCCACCACGACGCCTTGCGGCGGCGACGCGGCGAAGCCGCGGTACAGGGAGGCGATGGCGGCGGGCGGCGCGGCGCAGACGACGAGATCGGCCGTCGACAGGGCGGTGCGCGCCGCGTTCAGCTCGGAAGCGATGGCTGCAGGATCGAGCGGCAGCGCGGCGTAGCCCTGCGCCGTCAGGAAGCGCCGCACCCAGCGCCCCATCCGCCCGGCGCCGCCGGCGACCACCGCGGTCCGCCCTTCGCCGAGGCCGGTCAGCTTCAGCCGGTCCTCCTCCTGGGCGGTCAGCGAGGCGCGGATGAGGCGCGCGAGGATCTCCTCGGCCAGGGCAGGATCGACGGCGCTGGCCGCCGCGGCGTCGCGCGCCCGCTCGAGGACGATCGCCTCCTGCACGTAGTCGGCGGCCCCCAGCCCCTGCCGGTGCTTGAGGGCGCCGATCTGCCGGCCGAGGGCGATGCGCTCGGCGATGCGGGCGACGAGATCCGCGTCGAGAGCCCGGACGCGCTCGCGCAGGGCGCGGAGCGTCGCGGCGTCATCCGCGGCGTCATCCCCCGGAGGGGCCGGGCGCACCGATCAGGTCTCCTGCCGTTTTCCCGGGGGGACGCCGGAGAGCAGGTTCGCCAGGACGTCGGGATCGACCGGCTTGACGAGATGGTGGTCGAAGCCGGCGGCCAGCGTGCGGTCGCGGTCTTCCTTCTGCCCCCAGCCGGTCACGGCGAGCAGCACCACGTCCTTGCCCCAGTCCTGGCGGCGGATGTGGCGCGCGACGTCGTAGCCGTTGGTCTTCGGCATGCCGATGTCGAGCAGCGCCACGGCGGGGCGGAACTCCTCCGCCGCCGCGACGGCGGCCGCGCCGTCGCTGGCGGTGCGGGTCTCGTAGCCGAGCAGGCCGAGCAGGGCACTGAGGCTCGCGGCGGCGTCCTGGTTGTCGTCGGCGACGAGCACGCGACCGCGCGCCGGCGCCTTGCGCTCCACCGTGGAACGGGGCGCCGGGGCCTCGACCGCGTCGGCCGGCGCCACCGGCAGCCGGGCGATGAACTCGCTCCCCTTGCCCCGCCCGTCGCTCTTCACCTCGATGGCCCCGCCGTGCAGCTCGAGCAGGCGCTTGACGAGCGTCAGACCGATCCCCAGCCCTCCCTGCGAGCGTTCGAGCGAGCGGTCCACCTGCACGAAGATGTCGAAGATGCGCGGCTGCATCTCCGGCGGGATGCCGATGCCGTCGTCCTTCACCCGCACCACCACCTGGTCCCCCTGGCGCGCGGCGTGCAGCGTGATGCGGCTGCCGGGATCGGAGAACTTCGAGGCGTTGCTCAGCAGGTTGGAGAAGACCTGCGCCAGGCGGGTGACGTCGGCGTGCAGGAAGATCGGGTGGCCGGGGAGGGTGACTTCGAGCGAGTGTCCGGAGGTCTCGATGAGCCCCTGGCTCGTCTCGATGGCGGCGTTGAGCACGGTCGCCAGATCGACCCGCTCCCGCCGCAGCTCGAGGACGTCGCGGGTGATGCGCGACACGTCGAGCAGGTCGTCGATGAGGCGCGCCATCTGGCGCATCTGCCGATCGATGACTTCGCGCGCCCACTGCACCTCGGGGGTGGGGGAACCCTTGAGGCGCAGCACCTCGATGGCGTTGCGCACCGGCGCGAGCGGGTTGCGCAGCTCGTGGGCGAGCGTCGCGAGGAACTCGTCCTTGCGTCGATCCCCCTCGCGCAGCGAGTCCTCCGAGGCCTTGCGGTCGGTGATGTCGATGCAGGAGCCGATGTACCCGGCGAACGATCCGTCCGGATCGTGCAGCGGCACGCCGTGGTCCAGGGTCCAGCGGAACTCGCCGTCGTGCCGCCGCAGGCGGTACTCCATCGAGAAGGGGCGGCGGGCGTCGAACGCCTCGACGTAGGTCGCAAGGCAGCGCTCGAGGTCGTCGGGGTGGACGTTCTGCGACCAGCCGTTGCCGACCTCCTGCTCCATCGTCCGGCCGGTGAACTCGAGCCAGGCACGATTGAACCAGGTGCACTGCTTGTCGGGCCCCGACAGCCAGACGAGGACCGGGGCGGCGTCGGCGAGCAGGCGGAAGCGCCCTTCGCTGTCGCGCCGCGCCTGCTCGGCCTCGCGCTGCTCGGTGATGTCGGTGAGAGTCCCGCCGATGGCGTTGACGACGCCGTCGGGCCCCTGCATCGGCACGCCCCGCACCTGGAGCCAGCGCCAGGCGCCGTCGCTGGCGCGGCGCACGCGGAACACGGCGGCGGTCGGTCCTTTCACCGCGCGGATCTCCGTCCAGTGGCGCCACGCCACGTCGCGATCGTCCGGGTGCACGGCGTCGAGCCAGCCGGTGCCGTCGCGGGCCAGGCGCTGCTCTTCCGTCTGGCCGGTGAAGGCACGCCACCACGCGGCGGCCTCTTCGCTGATCTGCCGGACCGGCTCGCCGTCGGGGCGGTACTGCCAGGTGGACTGGCTGGTGGAGGCGACGAGCGTCCGGAAGTGCCGCTCCCGCTCCTGGAGCGCCGTCTCGGCCTCCTTGCGCCCGGAGACGTCCTGCACCGAGGCGAACCAGCCGGCCACCTCACCCACCTCGTCGAGGTCGGGGGTGTAGGCGACCTGCACGAAGCGCCGGCCTCCGGCGTAGGGAATCTCGGTCTCGAACTCGACCGGCTCCCCGGCAAGGACGCGCTCGACGTGGGGCGCGATGGCGGTGTAGCCCTCCGGTCCGAGGACCTCCTCGACCGGCCGGCCGACGACGTCGGCTTGGGAACGGCCCAGCAGATCGGCGGCGGCCCGGTTGACGAAGAGAAAGCGCCGGTCGCGGCTGCAGCGGGTCAGGGCGACCGGGGTCCGGTCGGCGACCATCTCGAGGTCGGCTTCGCTGCGGCGCAGGGCGCTCTCGGTGCGCCGGTGCTCGGCCACCTCGTACTCGAGGCGCACCTTCTGGTTGCCGACTTCCTGCGCCGCCGCCTCGGCGCGGCGCCGGGCGCGACGCATCCCCGAGCCCAGGGCGACGATGAGCAGGCAGGTGAAGGCGTAGGCGAGAAGCGCCACCCTCCCGGCGGGGCTCGCCGGGGAGAGCGACGCCGTCGGATCGAGCCGCATGACGAACCGCTCGATGAAGGCGTACCCGGCGATCGCCGCCAGGACGGCCGGGAAAGCGCCGCCGATCCAGACGGCCAGCGCCACCGCGCCGAACAGCGTGATGAACGGCAGGCGTTCGCCGAGCAGGGGATTGAGCAGCAGCCGGCCGACGATCGCCGCCGCGGTGGCGAGCCCGATCACGAGGTAGGCCGCGACGCGTTTCATGCGGGCCGGCGCGCGGTGCGGTTCCCGTCCGCGGCGGCCGCGGCCCCCAGCTCGCGCACCGCCTGCACCAGGTCCTCCGTCGGCCCCCCCTTGGTGAAGTAGCGCTTGGCGCCGGCCGCCAGCATGGCGGAAGCCATCTCCTCCTGCTGGTGCATCGACAGGGCGATGATCTTGGCGTGCGGGTTCTCGCCGGTGATGATGCGGGTCGCCTCGATGCCGTTCAGCTCCGGCATCGAGATGTCCATGATCACCACGTCGGGATCGAGCTCGCGGGTCATCAGCACCGCCTGCCGGCCGTCCGCTGCCTGGCCGACGATCTCCAGCCAGTCCTCCCGGTTCAAAAGGCTCTGCAGCCCCTCGCGCACCACGCGGTGGTCGTCCGCGATGAGGACGCGCACCCGCTCCGAGGCGCCGGCCGCCGCCAACTGGCGCACCGGCGTGGGCAGTTCCTTCTTCTTCTTCTTCTTCTTCTTCTCGCCGGATGCATCGGCCTCGTCGAGCGGCAGGTTCAGCCGGATGCGGGAACCCTCCCCGGGGTGCGTGTCCACGACGAGTGTGCCGCCGAGGAGCCGCACCCGCTCCCAGAGGGTGCGCAGCCCCATCTCCTGGCCGTCGCCTTTGACCACGTCCGGATCGAAGCCGATCCCCTGGTCGATGACCTCCAGAACCGCCCGCCGATGACGCGCGGAGGCCCGGACGCGGGCCGACCGGACGTTGGCGTGCTTGACGATGTTGAGCAGGAGCTCGCGGGCCGCCTGGAAGAGGAAATCCCGGTCGCTGAGGTCCATCGGCTCGGACCCCAGGTTCACCTCCAGGTCCACCGCGAGCTTGTGATGGTCCTGCATGAAGCGGACGAGCCAGCGCAGCCCCGCCTCGAGCCCGGCGTCCTCCAGGAGCGGCGGACTGATCTGCGAGGTCAGCAGCCGCGACGAGTTGATCGCCGCGTCGATGAGGTCGGTGACCTCGTCCAGGCCGCGGCCGTTGCCGCTTCCGGTCTGCAACAGGCGCATGCGCATCTTCGCCGACACCAGGAGCTGCTGCAGGTCGTCGTGCAGCAGGCGGGCAATGCGCTGCCGCTCGCGCTGCTCCGCCCGGTTGACCTCGCGCGCCATGCCGCGCAGGCGCGCCGAGGCCTCCTCCGCCTCGTGGGAGCGCGCCTCCAGCTCCTTGGTCAGCAGGTGCAGCCGGCGCCCGTTCTCCTCGAGCTCGGCGATGGCGCGCTCGTGCTTGCTCTGGTCGACGGCGGCCATCAGCAGCCGGGTGTTGCCGCCGGGGGTCTTGATGCGCCGGGTGATGAGCCGCACCGGGATGGTGCCGACGGCGGCGCTGCCGAGCAGGTGCAGCTCGCACCACTTCCCTTCGCTCCCGGCTTCCCGGCACTCCTGCAGGTACTGCAGGAAGCGCGCGCGGTGCTCGTTCGCCACCGACAGGAGGAACGGCAGACCGACCATGTAGGCGCGCAGCTGCCCCAGCATGCCGGCGAGCATCAGGTTGATCGACTCCAGCCGGCCGTTCTCGTCCATCACCGCGTAGCCGATGGGGGAGAGATCGAACACCGTCAGGTAGGAGGCGCGGCTGGATTCCAGCGCGTCAAGCAGGCGCGCCCCGTGCTCCCGGGTGGAGTGGCGCAGGGCCGCCACGTCCTGCTCCGGCGGCGCGGGCCGGCGCGGGGGTCGCCGCGGCTTCTCAGCGCGCCGGGACACGACGCCCCTCCGCCGCGCGCTTCCGGCCGTTCCCGCCGCCGCCGTCGTCGCCGTCGGTGAGCACGACGACGATGGCGCCGCGCCCGTCTTCGCCCGCGATGCGGCGCGCCGTCACCCGGGTGGTGCGGCCCACTCCGCCGTCGGCCGGGATCGGGAGCTCGGCCGAACCCTCCGCCTGCTCCAGGAGATCGCGCAGCGCGGCCGTGACCTCCTCGGTGTTCCACGGGCCTCCCGGCAGCTCGGCGATCGGCAGCCCCGCCGCCTCGTCGTCGCTCAGCTGGAACCGCCGGGCGTAGGCGCGATTGATCCCCTTGACCCGGAGATCGGCGTCGACGATCAGCACCGGCTCCGGCGCCAGGTTCAGGGCGCTTTTCGCCAGCTCGCGGTGGAAGCGGGTCCGGGACTCTTCCCGCCGCACGGCGTCGATGTCGTACAGCACCATCACCGCCCCGTCGATCTGGTTGGCGGCGTTCTTGTAGGGGCGGACCGTGAGAGTGAACCAGTGCCCGTCGCGGTCGCGCACGTCCACCGACCGGCTGTTCACGGTGTCGACCACCTCGGTGATCAGGTCGTGCAGGCTGGGGCCCTCGAACGCCGGGGAGATGTTGCCGATCGGCCGGCCGAGATCGCCCGGGATGAGGTTGAACATCCTCTCGGCCATCGGCGTGTAGCGGCGCACCCGCAGCTCCGAGTTGATCATCACGATGGCGATCTGCACGTTGCCGAGCAGGTTGATCAGGTCGCTGTTCACCCGGCTCAGCTCGTCGTTGCGCGCGTGCAGCTCCTCGTTGACGGTGTTGAGCTCCTCGTTGATCGACTGCAGCTCTTCCTTGGCGGTGTCGAGCTCCTCGTTCGTGCTCTGCAGCTCCTCGTTGCTCGACAGCACCTCCTCGTTGGCCGACTGCAGCTCTTCGTTGGCGGCCTCGAGGTCCTGGATCATGCTCTGGAGATAGTCGCGGCTGGCCGCCAGCTCCTGCTGCAGCCGGGCGACGCGGCCGTCCTCGCGCTCCTCCCGCGCGGTGCGCCGCTGCGGCGCCGCGGCGCTCCTGGCCTGGACCTTGCGGTCGCTTGCGTCCTTGTCGTGGAAGACGATCAGGAAATGCGTGTCCCGGCCGCCTCCGCCGATCGGCGTGACCTCGAGGTCCACGGTCCGGTAGGCGCCGTCGGAGCGGACGCGCAGCCCTTCCTTGGAGACGGGCTGGCCGCGCTTGCGCGCCGTGTGCAGGGCGGTCCGCAGGCCGTAGATGAGCCCCTCGCGCGCCATCTTCAGGAGGTTGAGGCTGGCGCTGCCGGGGGCGGGCTCGAGATACGCGCCGGTCTGGCCGCGGAACTGCAGGATGTGCAGGTTGCCGTCCACCAGCACGCCGGGGGGCGTGTAGTGCTCCAGGAGGTACTGGTTCGCCTGGCCGATGACGCTCTGCTCGTGGCGCTCCGGCACCGTGGGCTTGCGCCCGCCCGGGGCGATCCGGTGCCGCTCCAGGTCGGAGCTGAACAGGCTGGTCGGGGACATCTCCTGGGCGCGGCGCACGTAGATGCGCTGCTTTTTGTCGAGGGCGGTGAAGATGTCGCTCGCGAGGCCCACCGTCTCGGCCTTCCCCAGCACCAGGAAGCCGGTCGGCTTGATGGCGTAATGGAAGACGTTCATCAGGCGTTTCTGCAAAGGCGCCCCGAGATAGATCAGGACGTTGCGGCAGACCACCAGGTCGAGGCGCGAAAACGGGGGATCGCGCGACAGGTCCTGGCGCGCGAAGACGCACAGCTCGCGCACCCTCTTGGTGATGCGGTAGGTCCCGTCCGCGTGGGTGAAGAACTTGCGCAGCCGCTCGGGGGAGACGTGCTCGCGGATCGCCTCGGGGTAGACGCCGTTGCGGGCGTAGTCGACCGCCGCTTCGCTGACGTCGGTGCCGAAGATCTGGATCGGCAGGGCCGGCGTGTCGGTTTCGAGCGTCTCGAGCAGCAGGATCGCCACCGAGTAGACCTCCTCCCCGGTGGCGCACCCGGGGATCCAGATGCGCAGCGCCGTGTCGGCGGGGCGCCCCCGCAGAAGCCGCGGGAAGACCTCCTTGACGACCGAGTTGAGGGCCTCCGGCTCGCGGAAGAAGTGGGTCACCTGGATGAGGATGTCGTGGTACAGCGCGTCCACCTCGGCCGGCGTGTCCCTGAGGTAGCCGATGTAGCGGTCGATCTCCTGGAGCTTGTGGAGCGCCATGCGGCGCTGGATGCGCCGCTGGATGGTCGGCGGCTTGTAGAGCGAGAAATCGACCCCCTTGGCGTTGCGCAGCAAGGTGAAGATCTTCTGCAGCTGGGCGTCGTTCGCCGCCATCCCGGCGGCGCGACGCTCCTCCTCCTCCTCCTCCTCCTTTGATGAAGGAGGTGGAGCGGCATAGGGATGATCCGGGAACTCCACCAGGTAGCGGGCGATCTCCTTCACCGGCAGCACGAGATCGACCACCCCGGTGGCGACCGCGGCATGCGGCATTCCGCCGTAGGCGGCGGTGGACGGATCCTGGGCGATGGCGATCCCCCCGGCCGCCTTGATCTCCCGCAGCCCGACGGCCCCGTCGGAGGCCGTGCCCGACAAAACGACGCCGATGGCCCGGTTGCCGAGGGCCTCGGCCAGGGAGCGGAAGAAGTGGTCGATCGGATTGTGCTGCGCCGGGCCGGCCGGACGCGGCTTCAGGTGCAGCCTGCCGCCGTCCACCTCCATCTGCGAGTTGGGGGGGATGACATAGACGTGGTTCGCCTGCATCCGCGTCCCCTCGTGCACCTCCTCCACCTTCATTCCGGTGGCCGGTCCGAGCAGGGAGACGAGCGCGCTGTCGTGCCTGGGGGCGAGATGCTGCACCAGGACGAAGGCCATGCCGGTGTCGTCCGGCAGTCCCTCGAGGAGCTGGGTGAAGGCCTCGAGCCCGCCCGCCGAGGCGCCGACGCCGACGACGACCAGGCCGTTTCCGGCCGGACGCCGCTCGCCCCGCGGCAACGCGGGCTTCGCCGTGGCGGTGCGCCCCTTCTTCTTCGTGGACCTCTTCGGCATCGTCTCGCCTCAGCTCGCGCGCCGGCCCGCGGCACGCCGGGTGTGGTGCGGCCGCGGCTTCGCGGCATGACGCGGGCCCGGGGAAGCCTCGACCAGGATGCGCCGCAGGACCAGCGCCCGGCGCTCCAGCGCTTCGGCGTGCCGCCGGAAATCCTGCCGCCGCGCCGCCGGGGCGCCGGCCGGCACGAAGCGGCGGTGCATCTCCGCCTGCTCCTCGAGCGAGCGGACCGCCCCCCACAGGCGCTGGTCGCCGACCTCCCGCTGCCCGGCGAGCAGGGAAGACGGGGTGAAGGCGTGGCCGACGTGGCAGCGGAGCATCGCGGGAGCCTCGCTCGTCATCCACAGCGCCCCATCGCACTCCGGGCACGTGAAGGGGGAAGGAGAGGACCTGGGGATGCGCGTCGGACCCGGCCCCAGCAGGCGGGTCTCCCGCTCCGCCGTCCGATGCT
Organism: Verrucomicrobiia bacterium; assembly: GCA_035638075.1. Taxonomy (GTDB): domain Bacteria; phylum Acidobacteriota; class Polarisedimenticolia; order Gp22-AA2; family Gp22-AA2; genus DASRAU01. The sequence continues at coordinate 2,069 of DASRAU010000035.1, read as the reverse complement.
TGCGGCCCGCGGCGGCCTTCCTCGAAGGGGTGCGGCTGAGCTCCTGCAGGAGCTGTCCCATTCGGACCGCCGGCACGACGTGATCGATGCGCATCGCCCGCAGGGCGTTCTCGGGCAGGATCGGAATCGGGGCGTCCTCGGGATGCTGCACCACCGTGACGCCGCCATTTTTCTGGATGTCCGCCAACCCGTGCACCCCGTCGTCGAGCAGTCCGGACAGCAGGACCCCGACCACCCGCGGGCCGTAGGCGGCGGCCGCCGAGACGAACAGCGGATCGATCGCCGGACGGAACCGGTTCTGCTTCGGCCCGCGGTTGACGATCGTCCGCCCCGGTCGCAGCAGCAGGTGGTGATCGGGAGGGGGAAGGAACACCGTGCCCCGGCGCACCGGATCGCCGTCCGCGGCGATGCGGATCTTCATCCGGGTGCGGCGCTGCAGCAGGCTGGGAAGGAAGGCGAGACCCGACTCCGACGCGTGCAGCACGGCGCAGACCGAAGCACGGAGGGTCTGCGGCATATCCTCCAGAAGGACGGTCAGTCCTTCCAGCGCCCCGGCCGAGCCCCCCACGACGATGATGTCGTGCATGTCCATTCTCCGCGGCGGAAAGCGGGGTCCGGAGCGCCTCAATCGAACTGTTCGATGAACAAAGGCATCCTATCACCCTTCCCATGGGTGGTTTCTGAGTGCAGATTAGCGGATGCAAACGGCGACCGCCTACCGGTAGAAATGCGGAGTCGCCGGAACGGCCGGGCTTCAGGCCGAGGTGTGGAACAGGCTCCCGACCGCGGCGGTCGCCGCCATCGCCAGCACCCCCCACAGCAGCACGCGTCCGGCGCCCGCCAGGATCGGCGCGCCGCCGGCCCGCGCCGCGAGCGCGCCGAGAAGCCCGAGGCAGAGAAGCGTCGACACCGAGGTGACGATCCCCAATCGCTGGTCCGGCGCCATCCCGGCCGCGATGAGCGGCAGCGCGGCGCCGACCGCAAACGATGCCGCGGATGCGAGCGCCGCCTGCAGCGGCCGCGCCGTGAGCGCCTCGGTGATCCCCAGCTCGTCGCGGGCGTGCGCGCCCAGGGCGTCGTGCGCCATCAGCCCGCGCGCCACCTGGCGCGCCAGGCCCGCCTCGAGCCCGCGCTCGGCGTAGATGCCGGCGAGCTCGGTCTCCTCGGCTTCCGGGCTGGCTAAAAGCTCGGCTTTCTCGCGCTCGATCTCGGCCTGCTCGACGTCTCTCTGCGAGCCGACCGAGACGTACTCGCCGGCCGCCATCGACATCGCCCCGGCGACGAGCCCGGCGGCGCCCGCGACGAGGACGTCGTGCCGCGCGGCGCCCGAGGCCGCCACGCCGACCACCAGGCTCGTCGTCGAGACGATGCCGTCGTTGGCGCCGAGGACGGCGGCGCGCAGCCAGCCGACGCGTCCGGTGCGATGCCTTTCGACGTGGCGCGGGCGCATGGAGCGGGAACATTAGCACCGTTCAACGTGCCTCCGAGAATGTGGATTCCCGGCAGACCGGAAGAAGCGGCTCGAACTGACGCCTGAGTCGGCCTAAAAGGCCAGCTTCAATTGGTGTCGGGTGTTGTTCTTGTAGAGAGGAGTGGTCCAGAGCCGCCGGTAGAGGTGCGCCCAGAGGGGCGGGGTCGCAGTGCGGGCGGGAAACAGGCGCCGCGAGAAGACCCTGGACCAGGGCCAGCGCTCGCTTGTGAGGCCGAGGTGCATGGCGGGGGTGCCGCTTTTTGAGACCCGCTCGCTTCTCTTCTTGACGAAGTTGCGCCACACGGCGGTCAGGAACATCTGTTCCATGAGCGCGTTGAGCCGGCGGCCGAAGGCGATCGTCTCGCGCCGCTGGTGCGCCAGCGAATGTCGCAGGATCTTGTGCAGCAGGTCCACCGGGAAGAGCTTCTCGTCGCGCAGCCGGGCCGCTTCGCTTCGCGGTGATCCCTTCGGACCGCGCTCCGGGTTCGGATGGCGCTCGAGGACGATGGCGCGTCCGAGCGAAGGGTCACGCACGGCACGGTCATAGGCCTTGTGGCCGTCTCCGATGACGGTGATGGTGGTCCCCGGCAAAGTCACG